>JBKYML010000009.1:0-256690 GCA_046940335.1 Enterobacterales bacterium AN_CKDN230030167-1A_HGKHYDSX7 | reverse complement strand
CCTCGTCAACCCTTTATTTCAATTCATTTCGCTTTCTCCGGTTGAACCGTGGCAACCGTCGCCACACAGCCGGTATGCGCAGCAGCATCAGCATGAGCCCCACGCTCGCGTACACGGTCCACTCCCCCAGATCGGAACGCACGATCCACAGGAAATGCAGCAGCCCCAACCCCAACACCGCATAGACGAGCCGATGCAAGGATCGCCAGCGCGCGCCCAGTCGTCGTTGACTGGCCCTGTTCGAGGTCGCCGCCAACGCGAGCAGGCCAAGGAACCCCAATGTCCCGACGATGATATAGGGCCGTCGGCGCAACTCGATCCCCAGCTGGCCGATGTCCAGACCAAGCATGAACACCAGATAGCCAAGCAGGTGCAGCAGGATGCAGGCGAAGCTCCACAAGCCGATCTGCCTGCGCACCACGATCCAGCCGCCCCATCCGGTCATGCGCTGGAGTGGGCTCATGCACAGACTGACCAACAGATAGATCAAGCCACCCAGCCCCAGACGCGTGACCAGGACCTTGCCTGGGTCAGGGCCCAACTGGTTGCCCATCGCTTCATACAGCCACCAGGCCGGCAACAGACAGCCGAACAGGAACAACGCCAGACGTAGCCCAGGGTAACGCATCAGTAGTTCTTCCGCAGGTCCAGCCCCGCGTACAGGTCACTGACCTGCTCGGCATAGCCGTTGAACATCAGCGTGTCACGCACATTCGGACTGAACAGCCCACTCGGCAGCCGTCGCTCACGCGCCTGCGTCCAGCGCGGATGATCGACCTGAGGATTGACGTTGGCATAGAAACCGTATTCCTCGGGCGCCAGGCCTTGCCAGGTGGTCCTGGGCTGCTCGGTGACCAGGCTCATGCGCACGATCGACTTGATGCTCTTGAACCCATACTTCCACGGCACGACCAGCCGCAGTGGCGCCCCGTTCTGATTCGGCAGCTCGCGCCCATACATGCCGACGGCCATCAGGGTCAGCGGGTTCATCGCCTCGTCCAGGCGCAAGCCCTCCACATAGGGCCAGTCGATCAAGGCGAACCCCGAGCGCTGACCTGGCATGTGCTCAGGATCACGAAGGGTTTCGAAGCGTACATAGCGGGCCTTGGAGGTCGGCTGGACGCGCTTGAGGATGTCCGCCAGCGGAAAGCCCAGCCATGGGATCACCATCGACCAGGCTTCGACGCAACGCAGCCGATAGATGCGCTCCTCCAGTTGATAGGGTTTGACGAAGTCTTCCAGCGCGTATTGACCCGGCTTGTCGACCTCGCCATCGATCACCAGGCGCCAGGGTTCGGTGGGCAGACTGCCGGCATTGTCGGCCGGATCGCCCTTGCCAGGTCCGAACTCATAGAAGTTGTTGTAGTGGGTCGCGTCGCGAAACGGGGTGACGGCTTCGTCTTTCACGGTCACCGCCTGCCAGCGTGTGGCGGCGAGCTTGTCGGTGAACCAGCCGGCCGACTTGCCAGGCTCGACATCCGGGTAACGTGCACCGTCAGCGGCATGGCCGACAGCGGGCAAGGCACCGAGTGCCAACCCGGCCACCGCACCACCGAGCACACGACGGCGGGAGAGATAAAGGGACTCGGGCGTGACGTCCGACAGCTTGCAATCGGACGCTCTGGGAAGCTGGATGAGCATGTGGACCCCACAGCATTGGACAAGGATGTACCAATAGACTGTAGGGCCGCGGGGTTATTCCGCCATTAAATCGATTTCACACTTTACGGCGGCGTTTGCGCAGCAGGTACTGCACGGGGCCAGACGCCGCGTAGGCGAGGAAGATCAACAGCAGGATGCGTGGTGGATCGCTGAAGACCACTGCAAAGACCAACACCACCGCCAGGATGGCGACGAAGGGCACGCGGCCTTTGAGGTCCAGCTCCTTGAAGCTGTTGTACTTGACGTTGCTGACCATCAGCATGCCGGCCGCCGCGACCAGCAAGGCCACCAGAAACGACAGCTTGGAGCCCTGGATACCGTAGTCGCTGAACGCCCACACGGTACCGGCTACCACGCCGGCAGCCGCCGGGCTGGCCAGGCCGATGAAGTAACGCTTGTCGGCGGTGCCGACCTGGGTGTTGAAGCGCGCCAGGCGCAGTGCTGCGCCGGCGACATAGATGAAGGCCACCATCCAGCCGACCTTGCCCATGTCTCCCAATGCCCAGACGAAGGCCAGCAATGCCGGCGCCACACCGAAGGCGACCATGTCCGACAACGAGTCGTACTCGGCGCCGAAGGCGCTCTGGGTATTGGTCATGCGCGCCACACGACCGTCCAGGCTGTCGAGCACCATGGCCACGAAGATCGCGATGGCGGCGAACGCCAGGTACTTGCTGCCTTCATGGGGGTCACCGGCGCTGAGATAGCCATGCGCGCTGATGGCGCTGATGATCGCGTAGAACCCGGCAAACAGGTTGGCGGTGGTGAACAGGTTGGGCAGCAGGTAGATGCCGCGGTGCCGAACCTTGCGCCCTTCGGCGTCATGCCCCTCTTCAATGTGCTCATCGACAGGTAGCAGGCTTTCGGCGTCGGAGGGCGTGTGCGGCTCTTCGGGACGTTCGCTCATGGAGATTACCTTGCAACAGGATGGAAAGTATTCGACGCGGGCAGGCGACGGAGGTTCGACGCCTGCCCCTGGTCGCTTTATACCAGATGCGGGCGCCTGAACGAAAAAACGCGGCCGAGGCCGCGTTCTTCGTCACGTCAGGACAGGATCAGTTCTTGCTCTTGTCGACGATCTTGTTGGCCGAGATCCACGGCATCATCGAGCGCAGCTGCTCGCCGATGATTTCGATGCCGTGGGCGGCATTGTTGCGACGCTTGGCGGTCATCGACGGGTAGTTGGTGGCGCCTTCGCTGATGAACATCTTCGCGTATTCGCCGTCCTGGATGCGCTTGAGTGCGTTGCGCATGGCCTTACGGGATTCTTCGTTGATGACTTCAGGGCCGGTCACGTACTCGCCGTATTCGGCGTTGTTGGAGATCGAGTAGTTCATGTTGGCGATGCCGCCTTCGTACATGAGGTCGACGATCAGCTTCAGCTCGTGCAGGCACTCGAAGTAGGCCATTTCCGGCGCGTAACCGGCTTCGACCAGGGTTTCGAAACCGGCCTTGACCAGCTCGACGGTACCGCCGCACAGCACGGCCTGCTCACCGAACAGGTCGGTTTCGGTCTCATCCTTGAAGGTGGTCTCGATGATGCCGGTACGGCCACCGCCAACGCCTGCGGCGTAGGACAGTGCGACGTTCTTGGCGTTGCCCGACGCATCCTGGTAGATGGCGATCAGGTCAGGGATGCCACCGCCCTTGACGAACTCGGAACGCACGGTGTGGCCCGGGGCCTTCGGCGCGATCATGATCACGTCCAGGTCGGCGCGCGGCACGACCTGGTTGTAGTGGATCGAGAAGCCGTGGGAAAACGCCAGGGTCGCGCCCTGCTTGATGTTCGGCTCGATCTCGTTCTTGTACAGCGTGCCCTGGAATTCGTCCGGGGTCAGGATCATGACCAGGTCGGCGGCGGCGACGGCGGACGCCACGTCAGCGACTTTCAGGCCATGGGCTTCTGCCTTGGCGACGGTGGCCGAGCCCTTGCGCAGACCGACGGTGACGTCGACGCCCGAGTCCTTCAGGTTGCACGCCTGGGCGTGACCCTGGGAGCCGTAACCGATGATGGCGACTTTCTTGCTCTGGATGATGGAAAGGTCGCAATCTTTATCGTAGAAAACTTTCATGAACTACCCCTGTTATATCCTGGCTCGCGAGAGCCAACGCTAATTGTTGAAGTTAGATGCTGAGCACTTTGTCGCCCCGGGCGATGCCGGTGACGCCACTGCGAACGGTTTCAAGGATCGACGTGGTGCCGATCGCCTGGATGAAGCTGTCGAGCTTGTCGCTAGTCCCGCTCAGCTGCACGGTGTACACGCTGGCGGTGACGTCGACGATCTGCCCGCGGAAGATGTCGGTGGTGCGCTTGATCTCGGCGCGCTGGGCGCCAGTGGCCTTGACCTTGACCAGCATCATTTCGCGCTCGATGTGCGCGCTTTCCGACAGGTCGACCAGCTTCACCACCTCGACGAGCTTGTTCAGGTTCTTGGTGATCTGCTCGATCACCTCATCGTGGCCGATGGTGGTCAACGTCAGACGCGAAACGCTCGAGTCCTCGGTCGGGGCCACGGTCAGGCTCTCGATGTTGTAGTTGCGCTGGGAAAACAGCCCGACCACGCGAGACAAGGCACCGGGTTCGTTTTCCAGCAGCAGGGAAATGATGTGCCGCATATCAGGTACGCTCCGTCTTGCTCAGCCACATGTCACGCATCGAGCCGTCCTTGATCTGCATCGGGTAGACGTGCTCGCTCCTGTCGACCTGAATGTCGATGAAGACCAGGCGATTCTTCAGGGCGAAGGCTTCCTCGAGCTTGGGCTTGAGGTCCTTCAGGCTGGTGATGCGGATGCCGACATGGCCATAGGCTTCGACCAGCTTGATGAAATCGGGCAGCGATTCCATGTAGGAGTGCGAGTGGCGGCTGTTGTAGGACATGTCCTGCCACTGGCGCACCATGCCCAATACGCCGTTGTTCAGGTTGACGATCTTCACCGGCAAGCCGTACTGCAGGCAGGTCGACAGCTCCTGGATGTTCATCTGGATGCTGCCTTCGCCAGTGACGCAGGCCACATCGTCATCCGGGAAGTTCAGCTTCACGCCCATGGCCGCCGGGAAACCGAAGCCCATGGTGCCCAGGCCACCGGAGTTGATCCAGCGATTGGGCTTGTTGAAGCGGTAGTACTGCGCCGCGAACATCTGGTGCTGGCCGACGTCGGAGGTGACGAAGGCATCGCCCTGGGTGACTTCGCACAAGGTCTCGATGACCTTCTGCGGCTTGATCACTTCGCCATCGCCCTGGTCGTACGGGAACAGCCCGCGGTTGCCGCGCCACTCGTCGATCTGCTTCCACCAGGTGTCCATGGCCGCCTGGTCGGGCTTGCCACCGATTTCCTTGAGGATGGCCTGCATGTCGGTGAGCACGCTGTCGACCGGACCCACGATCGGCACGTCGGCCTTGATCATCTTGGAGATCGACGCCGGGTCGATGTCGATGTGGATGATCTTGGCGTTCGGGCAGAACTTGGCCGGGCCGTTGATCACACGGTCATCGAAGCGCGCGCCGACGGCGAAGATCACATCGGCATGGTGCATCGCCATGTTGGCCGGGTAGCTGCCGTGCATGCCGAGCATGCCGAGGAACTGCCGATCGGTGCCAGGGTAGCCACCCAGGCCCATCAAAGTGTTGGTGACCGGCAGGTTCAGCGCACGAGCGATCTCGGTCAGGGTTTCGGAGCCACCACCGAGGATGACGCCGCCGCCGGAATAGAGGATCGGACGCTTGGCCGCCAGCAGCATCTCGGCCGCCTTGCGGATCTGGCCGGAATGGCCACGCACCGCTGGGCTGTAGGAGCGCAGCTTGACCTTCTTCGGATAGACGTACTCGAACTTCTCGGCCGGGTTGGTCATGTCCTTCGGAATGTCGACCACCACCGGACCGGGACGCCCGGATTCGGCCAGGTAGAAGGCCTTTTTCAGGACTTCCGGGATTTCCGAGGCGTGCTTGATCATGAAGCTGTGCTTCACGATGGGCCGGGAAATACCGATCATGTCGGTTTCCTGGAAGGCATCGGTGCCGACCATGGTGCTGGGCACCTGACCCGACAGGATGACCATCGGAATGGAGTCCATGTACGCCGTGGCGATACCGGTGATGGCGTTGGTGGCGCCTGGGCCGGAGGTCACCAGCACGACGCCGGCCTTGCCGGTGGCGCGTGCATAGCCGTCGGCCATGTGGGTCGCG
Organism: Enterobacterales bacterium AN_CKDN230030167-1A_HGKHYDSX7; assembly: GCA_046940335.1. Taxonomy (GTDB): domain Bacteria; phylum Pseudomonadota; class Gammaproteobacteria; order Pseudomonadales; family Pseudomonadaceae; genus Aquipseudomonas. Next base: position 250,844 of record JBKYML010000009.1, on the reverse strand, counting down.
GCCTGTTCGTGGCGGACCAGGATGTGCTCGATCTCTGGTTCCTTGAACAAGGCATCGTAGACATGAAGGAGAGCACCGCCAGGGTACCCGTAGATGTGCTTGATGCCCTCGTCACGCAAGAAGCGGACAAGCATCTCGCCGCCAGATAAAAGCTCCACGTTGTTCACCTCTAAAACGCCAGAGTACCGCCCGAGGGGCGGGGTCTTGATAGGTTTACTGCCAAGCAGAGCATGAGCGAACGTTCAGCACTGACTGAGCAAGTATTGGGAGCGTCCCTGAGTGTTTCGGGACCTTCCCACCCAGCGCGAGGTAACGCGTTGCGGGGTAAAACAGGTCGGCGCGGGTGTGCGCCTCATGTTCGGCTTGGCGGGTCTGCTTCTGGCAGTCCCCCTACAGCGGAAACTGGATTCTTGTGATTCAGCGACAACAAGTCAAGAAAAATTATTGCCAATATTTCCAAGACTTCAATTACAGCCACCACAAACGAGAACGCTTGCAGCAGGAAAATAAAGATTTCCATAAAAAAGGGCCACAATCTGCGGCCCTGAGAGGTAAAACCGAAAAAATCAGGCGGATGGTGTGATCAATTGGTCGAATGCGGCCAGCAGACGGCGCAGCTCGCGACTTTGCTCAGGGCGGTCGCCATAGACCGTTTCGGCCATCACCAGGATGCCCGAGGCCTGGGGCAAGGGCAGGCCTTGTTCGAGGATCTGGGTCATGCGTGGCAGGAAGATCCATTGCAGCCATTGCTCGAAGCGCAGGCTGTCGAGTGCGAAAGGCACGGTGCTGGCCAGCGCCTGCTCGCTGGGCGGGGTGTGGTCCCACCAGCCCTGCACGCGCAACTCACGCTCGATGAGCAGCAATTGGTCGGCGATGTCCAGAATGCGCGGTTCCATCACGAGGCTACCTGGGCTTTTTGGCGGGCCAGCGCGGCCCCTGCGCTGTCGCCCTGCTTCTCGCGAGCCTGGGCGATCACGTTCCACAGTTCGGCCTGCAGGTTCGGTCGCCCGTTGGCATAGGTCAACGCACGGCGCGCCAGTTGCTCGGCCTGGGCAGCATCGCCCTGGGCCAGACGCACCTGGGCCAGGCGGAACAGCACCTGAGGCTCGCGCGGCGCGATGCGCTGGGCACGCTCGAGGCTCGACGAGGCACCGTTGAAGTCACCACCGCCCTGCTGCTGCTGGGCCGTGGTCAACAGGGCCAGGACCGGGCCATCGAGCTGCTCGTCGGCCGACAGACCACCACTGGCCGCCGCATTGCTGCGCGGAATGCCGGTAGGCGTGCTGGCCGCCGCAGACTTGCTGGCCGCCGCGGCGTCCATGGCGGCAATGTCGAACGGCTCATCGTCCGCAGCAGGCCCTGGCGTGATCGGCGCCGTGCTGATCGGTGCCGCCGCGGTCGGGGCCGGGAATGTCTGGATCGGTGCGGCACCGGCGCCTTGCGGCACCATGACCGTGACACCGCTATCGGTCGGCATCGACTGGGCCTGTGCGGTGCCTCGATTGACCGAGGCAGCTGGCGTGCGACTGGCCTGCACACGCTCGCTATTGGACACGCGCGTACTCGAATCCACCACCGGGATCGAGCCACGTGGAACGCTGGAGCAGCCATGCAGCATGGCCAGCGCCGTCAAGGCAGGAAACCACCACTTGTTCACGTCACACCCTCTCATGCATCAGGTGGCCCGCGCTGATGGCAGGCCACGCATTCAGTTCATCCAACCCTTGACCCAGTCCATGACCGACTCTTCGGCCTCGGGCTGGGCGTTGCAGGCGGCGCCGGCAGGCGGTTCGCTGCCGCGAATATACGGCATCTGCACGGCTCCCGGACAGCTGGCGTCGGAACCTTTGCCCGAGTACGGGTCGATCCAGGCCTGGACGATGTTGTCCGGCTGCGGCATGTCCAGCGGCAATGGGTCGGCCTTGCGCATGAAGCTGGTCCACACCTGCAAGGCGCCCGTCGCGCCGGTGAAGGGCGTCTTGCCGTTGTCATCGCGGCCCAGCCAGACCACGGCCAGCAGGTCCTGGCTGAACCCGGAGAACCAGCTGTCGCGCGAGTCGTTGCTGGTGCCGGTCTTGCCCGCCAGGGTCAGCGAACTGGGTAGCGTGTTGTAGACCGAGCGGCCGGTGCCTTCGCGCATGACCCGTTGCATGGCGTTCTGCACCAGGAAGATGGCACCCGGATCGAAGGTCTGCTGGATCTGGAACGGGTAGCGCTTGAGCGGCTCGCCTTCGGCCGTCAGCACACTGCGGATACCGCGCATGGGCGTGTTGAAGCCGCCGTTGGCCAAGGTCTGGTACATGGTCGCCACCTGCACCGGCGACATGCCACCGGCGCCCAGCAACATCGCTGGGTACGGTGGCCAGTCGACGTTGACGCCGAGCCGCCCGATGGTCTTGATCACGTTGGGCACACCGACTTCCAGGCCGATCTTGGCGGTGGACAGGTTGTAGGAGTGCGCCAGCCCCTGATAGAGGTAGATGGTCCCGTGGGGCTTGCGCTCATAGTTCTGCGGCCGCCAGACCTGGCCGTCGGCGCCCTTGACCGAGAATGGCTCGTCCTGCACCCAGCTGGTCAGGGTGTACTGGCTGGGTTTTTCCAGCGCGGTCAGGTACACCGCCGGCTTGACCAGCGAGCCGATCGGCCGGACCGCATCGATGGCTCGGTTGAAACCGGCGAAACCGGGCTGGCGGCTGCCGATCAGCGCCTGCACCTCACCGGTTTCCGGGTTGGTCACCACCATCGCCGACTCGACCTCGTCGGCGCCCTTGCGCCCGGCCAGGCGCTTGAAGGTCTCGGTCATGGCCGACTCGGCCTTCATCTGCAGGATCGGGTCGAAGCTGGTGAAGATCCGCAGGCCTTCTTCGGTCAAGTCTTCGTCACGGTAGTCCTGGCGCAGTTGACGCTTGACCAGGTCGAGGAAGGCCGGGAAGGAGCTGTCGGCCAGGCTGCCGCGCTTCGTCACGCCCAGGGGCATCTTCTTCGCCGCATCGACCGCTTCCTGGGTCGCCACGCCCTGCTCGGCGAGCAGGTCGAGCACCAGGTTGCGACGGTTCAGGGCGCGCTCGGGGTAGCGACGCGGGTTGTAGTAGGACGGCCCCTTGACCATGCCCACCAGCAAGGCCACCTGGTGCAGCTTGAGCTCCGACAGCGGTTGGCTGAAGAAGAACTGACTGGCCAGGCCGAAGCCATGCACCGCGCGTTGGCCATCCTGACCGACGAACACCTCGTTGAGGTAAGCCTCGAGGATCTCACGCTTGTCGTAGTGCAACTCCAGCAGCACGGCCATCATGGCCTCGGTCAGCTTGCGGCTCAGGCTGCGTTCGTTGGTGAGGTAGAAGTTCTTCACCAGCTGCTGGGTCAGGGTACTGCCGCCCTGACGCATGGCACCGGACGAGGTGTTGACCCAGATCGCCCGGGCGATGGACTTGGGCGAAACGCCCATGTGGCTGTAGAAGTCACGGTCCTCGACCGCCACCAAGGTCTCGAGCAGGTACGGCGGTACCTGGTCGATCTTGATCAGGATGCGGTCCTCGAGGTTCTTCGGGTAGATGCCGCCGATCATCAGCGGCTCCAGACGCACCACGTCGAGCTTGGCGCCATTGGCGCCGCTGAGCCCGGCCACGTAGTCGCCGGAGAAGCGCACGCGCACGAATTGCGCAGGCTCCAGCCCTTCGTAGAACTGGAAGCCACGGGTGTTGATGTCGACCGTGTTGCCATTGACCGACGCGGCACCCGGGCCGTTGGCCGAGCTTTCGCGTCGGTAGCCGAGGGCATCGAGTTCGGTCAGGAAGTCGTCACGGCTGAGCTTCTGGCCGCTGAACAGCTCCAGGGGCCGGGCGTAGACCTTGGCCGGGATCGACCAGCGTTTGCCGGCGAACTTGTCCTGGACGACGGCGTCGAGATAGACCGCGAAGCCGGCGAGTATCACCAGGCCGACCAGGCTGAGCTTGAGCGCCCAGCCCAGCCAGGCGCGAGCGCGTCCGGTCGGGCGTTTTTTAGGGGTACGGGAGGTCTTGGTACGAGTCATGGCGGCGGATTATACGCACTTTGCTGAGGCTGGGCAGGCGCCCTCTGGCGGTTTGCAGGGGCGGCACCATTGACCATAATGACGGATTCGAATTCCCTGACCCAGAAGGATCGCCCGTGAGCCAAGCTCTGATCAACGCGCTGCAGAACCCCGCGCTCTACCCTCATCCCGTCGATGGCTTCCAGCTGATCGAGACGCACATCTCCTGGGTCCTGCTGACCGGCGACTACGCCTACAAGATCAAGAAGCCGATGAACTTCGGCTTTCTCGACTTCACCGAACTGGGCCAGCGTGAGCACTTCTGCAACGAAGAGCTGCGCCTCAACCAGCGCCTGACCCAGGATGTCTACCTCGACGTGCTGCCGATCACCGGCTCGGCGGACGCGCCGCAGCTGGGCGGCCAGGGCGAGGTGATCGAATACGCCCTGAAGATGCGCCAGTTCCCCCAGGCGCACATGCTCAACACCCTGCAGGCCAATGGCGAGCTGACCGCCGCGCACATCGACCAGATGGCCGCGCAGATCGCCGATTTCCACGTGCACGCACCCACCGTCCCGGTGGAGCACCCGCTCGGCACGCCGGAGAGCGTCATGCTGCCGGTCGAGCAGAACTTCGAGCAGATCCGCCCATTCCTCACCGACGCGGCCGACCTGCAGCAGCTCGACGGCCTGCAGGCCTGGGCCCAGAGCAGCTTCGAGCGTCTGCGCCCGCTGCTGGAGGCACGCAAGGCCAATGGCTTCATCCGTGAATGCCATGGCGACATCCACCTGGGGAACGCCACGCTGATCGACGGGCAGGTGGTGATCTTCGACTGCATCGAGTTCAACGAGCCGTTCCGCCTGACCGATGTGTACGCCGACATCGCCTTCCTGGCCATGGACCTGGAAGACCGTGGCCTGAAGAGCCTGTCGCGGCGCTTCGTCAGCCAGTACCTGGAGCTGACCGGCGACTACGAGGGGCTGGAGCTGCTGAACTTCTACAAGGCCTACCGTGCCCTGGTACGGGCCAAGGTCGCCCTGTTCAGCCTGGCGCCGGACAGCACCGGCGTACAGCGCGCCACGACGCTGCGCACCTACCGCAACTACGCCAACCTGGCAGAAAGCTACAGTGCCATTCCGTCGCGCCTGCTGGCCATTACCCACGGCGTCTCGGCAGTGGGCAAGAGCCACGTGTCGATGCGCCTGGTCGAAGCCCTGGGCACGATTCGCGTGCGTTCGGACGTCGAACGCAAGCGCCTGTTCCCCGAGCAGATCCAGGACGAGCAGTCGCTGCATGCCGGCCTGTACGACCCCCAGGCCAGCCAGAAGACCTACCAGCGCCTGCACCACCTGGCCGCCGTCATCCTGCGCGCCGGGTTCCCGGTGGTGCTCGATGCCACCTACCTCAAGCGCGACCAGCGCCAGGCTGCGGCGGCCATCGCCAGCGAGACCGGCGTGCCTTTCATGATTCTCGACTGCCACGCGCCGGACGCGGTGATCGCCAGCTGGCTGCAGCAACGCCAGGCCGAGCAGCGTGATCCCTCCGATGCCACGCTGGAGGTGATCAAGGCACAACAAGCCGAGCGCGAACCGCTGGATGCCGAAGAGCAGGCCTGCAGCAAGCGCGTCGACACCCAGGCCTGCACCCACATGGACAGCCTGATCGACCAGATCCGCCACTCCCTGCCAGGCCTGTAAGGCCGAGCCGGGCCGACGGCGCCTGTACAGGCAACCCGTCGGCCACGGGGGCATGCGTCCACACGGCGGCCCCCGCCCCGCTACACTGCTGTGATGCGTCCGCCTTTCCTGACCCGCCGCCTGCCATAGCAAGGAGCCTGGATGAACGACGAGTTGCAAGGCCTGAAGAATCTGGGGAAGACATCCGCGCAGTGGCTGCATGCCGTCGGCATCCATAACGAATCGGATTTGCGCCGCCTGGGCGCGGTGGTCGCCTACCAGGCCGTCAAGACGCGCGGCTTCCGGGCCTCCAAGGCGTTGCTGTACGCCCTTGAAGGTGCGCTGCTCGACATTCACTGGAACGAACTGCCTGCCGACCACAAACGTGCGCTGGCGCAGCGCCTGCTGGTCGAACCGGCGTCAGGGACAGCAGAAAAATAATGTGCACAAAGGCATTGACTGTGAAATGAGAATCGTTATGATTATCACAACTGGTCGCGAGACTGGTTGGGTAATCTGGAAGACCTTGGTTCGGACGTTCAGATTATCTCCTCATCAGGCTAATCACGGTTATTGACCCGGCACTTTGCCGGGTCTTTTTTTGCGTGCTCGATCAGCACACCGTGGCCTGAGACCGATCAACAGGCGGCGCCTTCCAGCCTTGCCCAGGCATTGCACGTCCTCGACCAGGCCTCTTTCACGCCCGCGTGCTTGCCGCACATCACGAGACTTCGCACACTGGTGCCATGATCGCCAGGAAACCGAGCCAATGCCGTCCACTGCTTCCCCTGTGTCCGCTACCGACGAGCGTCCGCCCTCGCCTGGCATGACGCTACTGTGCCGCTCCGAGGCACTCCCCGAGGGCGCCAGCCGCCTGTTCGAGTGCCAGGACACGACCCTGTTCGCGGTACGCTACCGAGGCCGCGCCTACGTGTACGTCAACCGCTGCCCGCATCGCCATGTGCCCTTGCACTGGCAGGACGGCGGCTTTCTTGACGACAGCGGCAGCCTGATCCGCTGCGCCCGGCATGGCGCGCTGTTTCTGATCGAGGATGGCGAGTGCGTGACCGGCCCGTGTGAAGCTCAGCGCCTGCAGCCGGTCGAGTGCCTGGAAACAGCAGGCAGTCTCTGGGGAGCGACTACAGCTCTACCGGCAGCGGACGATCGATGACGATCCCCGTGGTCTCTACGCGCGTGCCGTAGGCCAGCACCTCGACACCGTCGCGCACCGCCGTACGCAAGGCCTGGGCGTAGGCGTCGTCGATCTCCTGGGCCGGGCGTACCGCCTCGATCCCGCTGAGGTTCACGCAGTACAGCTGTACTGCACGCACCCCCTGCCGGGCCAGGCTGGCCAGCTCGCGCAGGTGCTTGGCACCACGCTGGGTCACCGCATCCGGGAACGCCGCCACGGCGCTGTCCGGGTATCCCAGGGTCACGCTCTTGACCTCGACGTAGGCTGGGCCATCGGCGTACTCCAGATAGAAGTCCACCCGACTGCGTTCCTCGCCATAGGCGACTTCACGGCGCAAGCCGTCGAATCCGGCCAGCTCGGTGATAACCCCGGCCCGCAGCGCCTCTTCGACCAGCGCATTGGCGCGCCCGGTATTGATGCAGGCCAACCGGCCTTGAGGCGTTTCGCTCAATTCCCAGGTCCCGGGCAGCTTGCGCTTGGGGTCGCTGGAGCGGGTGAACCAGACGTCGCCGCCTTCGCGCATGCAGTTGAGCATCGAGCCCGTGTTGGGGCAGTGGATGGTCATCTGCTCGCCATCGGCCAGCTCGATATCGGCCAGAAAACGCTTGTACCGGCGCAGCAGTCGCCCTCGCTCGAGTGCAGGGGAAAACAGCATCAGCCCTGCCACCCCTGCAAACCACGGGCGATGCGCTGCACCGCTTCTTCGAGACGAGCCAGGCTCTGGGTATAGGCGAAGCGCACATGGTGCCCGGCCAGATGTCGGCCGAAATCCAGCCCAGGCGTGAAGGCCACGTGCTGGGTTTCCAGGAAGTGCTGGCAGAAGGCGAACGCATCGCCGCCGAAGGCGCTGATGTCGGCGTACAGGTAGAACGCGCCTTGCGGTTCCACGTCGATGCGAAAGCCCAGTTCGCGCAGCGCCGGCAGAAGGAAGTCACGCCGCCGGGCGAACTCGGCGCGGCGCGCCTCGAAGATCGCCAGGGTGTCGGGTTCGAAGCAGGCCAGCGCGGCGTATTGGGCCATGCTCGGCGCACTGATATAGAGGTTCTGCGCCAGCTTCTCCAGGTCGGCCACTGCCGCCGGTGGCGCGACCAGCCACCCCAGCCGCCAGCCGGTCATGCCGAAGTACTTGGAGAAGCTGTTGAGCACGAAGGCGTCCTGGTCCACCTCCAGCACACTGGGCGCGTCCATGCCGTAGGTCAGCCCGTGATAGATCTCGTCCACCACCAGGTGACCGTCCTGGGCACGCACGGCCTGCGACAGGTTGGCCAACGCCTCGCGGTCGAGCACCGTGCCGGTCGGGTTGGCGGGCGAGGCCACCAAGGCGCCGACGGTCTGTTCGTTCCAACACTGACGCACGTGCTCGGGCGTCAGTTGATAGTTGTCATCCGGCCCGACCGGCACCAGTTGCGCGCCACCTTCGACCAGGCGCAGGAAGTGCCGGTTGCAGGGATAACCGGGGTCGGCCAGCAACCAGTGCCTGTCGGGATCGACCAGCAGGCTGCTGGCCAGCAGCAGCGCGCCGGAGCCGCCCGGGGTGATCAGGATCCGCTGCGGGTCGACGTCCACCCCGTAGCGCTCGCCATAGAAGCGCGCGATGGCCTGGCGCAAGGCGGGCAACCCGCGTGCAGCCGTGTAGCGGGTATGGCCGGCAGCCAGCGCTGCCTGGCCGGCCTGCACGATGGGCGCGGCGGTGGTGAAATCAGGTTCGCCGATTTCCAGGTGGATCACATCGTGCCCGGCCGCCTGCAGCTCGTTGGCCCGCGCCAGCAGCGCCATGACGTGAAACGGTTCGATGGCACGGCTACGCTGGCTATAGGGTCGAGGCATGGTTTTCTTCCAATCCGAACGGAACTGACAATTCTGCCAGGAAGCGGCGAACGTGTACTGCACGCCGCTGTCCATTAGCACGATGCAGGCGGGGTAGCATACCGCACCCTCTATCTGGTAAGTTCGGCGGCTCACAGTCGCAGGGCCGGCAGGTGCCGGAGATGGAGCAAGCCTGTGCATTGGATCAGAGAGTGAGAGGCGGTCTATTCATGTCCACCCAAGAAAAGCATAAAAGCAGTCAGCATTACGATCAAATAGGACCGTACCAGGTCGCCGAAGGTGAGGAGTACATGGGTGAGCCCATGAGGGCTCACTTCACCAGCCTGCTCAATGCCTGGAAACAAGATCTGATGCAGAGCGTGGATCGCACGGTCGACCACATGAAAGACGAAGCCGCCAACTTCCCGGACCCGGCCGACCGCGCCAGCCAGGAAGAGGAGTTCGCCCTGGAACTGCGCAACCGCGACCGCGAGCGCAAGCTGATCAAGAAGATCGACAAGACCCTGCAGAAGATCCAGGACGAAGACTACGGCTGGTGCGAATCCTGTGGCATCGAGATCGGCCTGCGCCGTCTGGAAGCCCGTCCGACCGCCGACCTGTGCTTCGACTGCAAGGAAATTGCCGAGAAGAAGGAAAAGACGGTCGGCAAAGGCTGATCGTCCTTCCACCTGAACGGGGCGCACCATGCGCCCCGTTTCGTTTGCCGACCCAACCTGCCCATGACCGACTCCCGTTACATCGGACGCTTCGCCCCCACCCCCAGCGGCTTCCTGCATTTCGGCTCCCTGGTCGCCGCCCTGGCGTCCTGGCTGGATGCGCGTGCCGTCGACGGCCGCTGGCTACTGCGCATCGAGGACACCGATCCGCCACGCGAGATGCCAGGTGCCCGCGACGCGATCCTGCGGACCTTGGAATCCTACGGCCTGCACTGGGACGGTGAGGTGGTCTGCCAGAGTCAGCGCCATGACGCCTATGCCGCCGTGGTCGACCGCCTGTTCAGCCTGGGCCTGGCCTACGCCTGCACCTGCTCGCGCAAGCAGCTGGAGGGTTACCACGGTCTCTATCCAGGCTTCTGCCGCAACGCCGGGCATGCCCGCGAAGGCGCGGCCATCCGCCTGCGGGTGCCGGAACTGCTCTACCGCTTCACCGATCGGGTACAGGGCGCGTACGCGCAGCACCTGGGCCGTGAGGTGGGCGACTTCGTCATCCAGCGCCGCGACGGGTTGTATGCGTACCAGCTGGCGGTGGTGCTGGACGATGCCTGGCAGGGCGTGACCGACATCGTGCGCGGCGCCGACCTGCTCGACAACACCCCGCGTCAGCTGTACTTGCAGGAGCTGCTGGGGTTGTCGCAGCCGCGCTACCTGCACATTCCCCTGCTCGTGCAGCCGGACGGGCACAAGCTGGGCAAGTCATACCGTTCGCCGCCGCTGCAGGGCGACCAGGCGACGCCTCTGTTGCTACGGGCTCTGCGCGCACTGGGGCAGGCCACCGAGCCGCAGCAGCTGCAGGCAACCCCGGCCGACGTCCTGGCCGTGGCCCGCACGCGGTGGCGGCCGGAGGCGATTGCACGGACGACGACGATACCTGAAGCCGCCTTGCGCTGAACGTCGGCGCAGGTGGGCATGACATGAGGCGTGGCTGACTTGATGGGCCTGCAGGGCCCACCTGCGCACCTGGCAGAAACCCTAGCATCGCCCCCGTAACCGCCATGGCCCTTCCAACCGCGACGGTCACCTGCCCGCAAGCAGAGCCGGACAACCGTGTCCCGCTCAAAAGCAACCCCCGCCAAATCAACCCCTTGGCGAATCCCGACGATTCCCGATAGCATCCCTGCGATCACTTGCGCCGACAAGGCACTCACGCCCTCAGCGCCAACCCTCGAGGCCAGCATGTACATCTATCGTTTGGTCCTGCTTCTGGTGGTGGGGATCTACCTGTTCTCGCCCGCCATCATGGATTGGTGGATCGAACCGACCGGTGCCTGGTATCGCCCTTACCTGCTCTGGCTGATCCTCATCGTCGTCACCTTCATTCTGCAGAGCCAGCGAGATGCCGATGAGCTTTAGCCTGACCCAACTGATCCTGATCAGCGCTGCCTACCTGCTGGTCCTGTTCGGCGTGGCCTGGGTCAGTGAACGCGGCCTGATCCCGCGTGCGGTGATCCGCCATCCCCTGACCTACACCCTGTCGCTCGGCGTCTACGCCAGCGCCTGGGCGTTCTACGGCTCGGTCGGGCTAGCCTATCAATACGGCTATGGCTTTCTGGCCGTGTACCTGGGCGTGTCCGGCGCCTTCCTGCTGGCGCCGGTGCTGCTCTACCCGATCCTGAAGATCACCCGCACCTACCAGCTCTCGTCGCTGGCCGACCTGCTGGCGTTTCGCTTTCGCAGCACCTGGGTCGGCGCGCTGACCACCCTGTTCATGCTGATCGGCGTCCTGCCCCTGCTGGCGCTGCAGATCCAGGCCGTGGCCGACTCGATCAACATCCTCACCGGCGAGCCGATCAAGGCGCGGGTGGCCCTGGCCTTCTGCGCGATGATCACCCTGTTCACGATCTTCTTCGGCTCGCGCCACATCGCCACACGCGAAAAGCACGAAGGCCTGGTCTTCGCCATCGCCTTCGAGTCGGTGATCAAGCTGCTGGCCCTGGGCGGGATCGGCCTGTATGCGCTGTACGGCGTGTTCGGCGGACCGCACCAGCTGGAAGTCTGGCTGCTGCAGAACCAGACCGCGCTGGCCGCGTTGCACACCCCGTTGCAGGAAGGCCCCTGGCGCACCCTGCTGCTGGTGTTCTTCGCGTCGGCCATCGTCATGCCGCAGATGTACCACATGGCGTTCACCGAGAACCTCAACCCTCGCTCGCTGGTGAGCGCCAGCTGGGGGCTGCCGCTGTTCCTGCTGCTGATGAGCCTGGCGGTGCCGTTGATCCTGTGGGCCGGTCTGCGCCTGGGCGCCAGTACCAACCCGGAATACTTCACCCTGGGCCTGGGCATCGCCGCCGACAGCCCGGCGCTGGCGCTGCTGGCCTACGTCGGCGGCCTGTCGGCCTCCAGCGGGCTGATCATCGTCACCACCCTGGCGCTCTCGGGCATGGCCCTGAACCACCTGGTCCTGCCGCTTTACCAGCCGCCGGCCGAAGGCAACATCTATCGCTGGCTGAAGTGGACGCGCCGTGCGCTGATCGTGGCGATCATCGCCGCCGGCTTCGTCGTCTACCTGACCCAGAGCAATCACCAGAGCCTGGCCAACCTTGGCATCGTCGCCTTCGTTGCCACCCTGCAGTTCCTCCCCGGCGTGCTCTCGGTGCTGTATTGGCCGACGGCCAATCGGCGCGGTTTCATCGCCGGGCTGCTGGCCGGTTTCCTGGTATGGATGATCACCATGCTGCTGCCGATGCTCGGCAACCTGCAAGGTTTCTACATCCCGTCGCTGGACATGATCTACGTGCTGGACGACACCAGCTGGCACATGGCGGCGATCGCCTCGCTGGCCGCCAACGTCCTGCTCTTCACCCTGATCTCGCTGTTCACCCACGCCAGTGCCGAAGAGGTCAGCGCCGCCGAGGCCTGCGCGGTGGACAACGTGCGCCGGCCGCAGCGGCGCGAGCTGCATGCCGCCTCGCCCCAGGAGTTCGCCACCCAGCTGGCCAAGCCGCTGGGCGCCAAGGCGGCGCAGAAGGAAGTCGAACAGGCCCTGCGCGACCTCTACCTGCCCTTCGACGAGCGACGTCCCTATGCCCTGCGTCGGTTGCGCGACCGCATCGAGGCGAACCTCTCCGGCCTGATGGGGCCGAGCGTCGCCCAGGACATGGTCGAGACCTTCCTGCCGTACAAGTCCGGCAGCGAGAACTACGTCACCGAGGACATCCACTTCATCGAAAGCCGACTCGAGGACTACCATTCGCGCCTGACCGGCCTGGCCGCCGAACTCGATGCGCTGCGCCGCTACCACCGCCAGACCCTGCAGGAGTTGCCCATGGGGGTCTGCTCGCTGGCCAAGGATCAGGAGATCCTGATGTGGAACAAGGCCATGGAAGAACTCACCGGCATCGCCGCCAAGCACGTGGTCGGCTCGCGCCTGACCACCATCGACGAGCCGTGGCGAGCGCTGCTGTTGGGCTTCATCAACGTGCCCGACGAGCACTTGCACAAGCAGCGCCTGGCACCGGACGGCCAGAGCCGCTGGCTCAACCTGCACAAGGCGGCCATCGCCGAGCCCCTGGCTCCTGGCAACAGCGGCCTGGTGCTGCTGGTCGAGGACTTGACCGTCACCCAGGCCCTGGAAGACAAGCTGGTGCACTCCGAGCGCCTGGCCAGCATCGGGCGCCTGGCCGCCGGCGTGGCACACGAGATCGGCAACCCGATCACCGGCATCGCCTGCCTGGCGCAGAACCTGCGCGAGGAGCGCGAGGACGATGGCGAGATCATCGAGCTGTCGGGGCAGATCCTCGAGCAGACCAAGCGCGTGTCGCGCATCGTGCAGTCACTGATGAGCTTCGCTCATGCCGGCGGCAGTCACCAGAACACCGAAGAGCCGGTCTCGCTGGCCGAAGTGGCGCAGGATGCGATCGGTCTGCTGGCGCTCAACCGACGCAACTTCGAGGTGCAGTTCTTCAACCTGTGCGACCCGGAGCACTGGGCCGAGGGCGACCCGCAACGCCTGGCCCAGGTGCTGATCAACCTGCTGTCCAATGCTCGCGACGCCTCGCCACCCGGCAGCGCCGTGCGCGTACGCAGCGCGGCCTGCGAGCACACCGTCGACCTGATCGTCGAGGACGAAGGCACCGGTATCCCCAAGGCGATCATGGACCGCCTGTTCGAACCGTTCTTCACCACCAAGGACCCTGGCGAGGGAACCGGCCTCGGGCTCGCACTGGTCTATTCCATCGTGGAAGAGCATTATGGACACATCACGATCGACAGCCCGGCCGATATCGAACGGCAACGAGGTACCCGGATTCGCGTGACCCTGCCCCGGCATGTCACGGCGACGTCCCCCGAGAATCGAGACCGTCGAGAGAATTGAATCAATGCCGCACATTCTGATCGTCGAAGACGAAACCATCATCCGTTCGGCCCTGCGCCGCCTGCTCGAACGCAACCAGTACCAGGTCAGCGAGGCCGGTTCGGTGCAGGAGGCCCAGGAGCGCTTCAGCATTTCCAGCTTCGACATGATCGTCAGCGACCTGCGCCTGCCCGGCGCGCCGGGGACCGAGCTGATCAAACTGGGCGAAGGCACGCCGGTGCTGATCATGACCAGCTACGCCAGCCTGCGCTCGGCGGTGGACTCGATGAAGATGGGCGCGGTGGACTACATCGCCAAGCCGTTCGACCATGACGAGATGCTTCAGGCAGTGTCCCGTATCCTGCGTGATCATCAGCGTGCCCCAGCGCCCCCTGGCACCGGCGAAGCGCGGCCTGCGAGCAAGCCGTTCGGCAGCGACAAGGTTGCGCCGGCCGGCAACGGCAATGGTGACATCGGCATCATCGGCGCCTGTGCCCCGATGCAGGACCTGTTCGTCAAGATTCGCAAGGTAGCGCCCACCGACTCCAATGTCCTGGTGCAAGGCGAATCGGGGACGGGCAAGGAGCTGGTGGCGCGCGCGCTGCACAACCTGTCGCGACGGGCCAAGGCGCCGATGATCTCGGTCAACTGTGCGGCCATCCCGGAAACCCTCATCGAATCGGAGCTGTTCGGTCACGAGAAAGGGGCGTTCACCGGTGCCAGTGCCGGTCGCGCGGGGCTGGTGGAAGCCGCGGACGGCGGGACCCTGTTCCTCGACGAGATCGGCGAGCTGCCGCTGGAGGCGCAGGCTCGCCTGCTGCGGGTCTTGCAGGAAGGCGAGATCCGCCGGGTCGGTTCAGTGCAGTCGCAAAAGGTCGATGTCCGCCTGATCGCGGCGACCCACCGGGACCTGAAGAACCTGGCCAAGACGGGCCAGTTCCGTGAAGACCTGTACTACCGCCTGCACGTGATCGCCCTGAAACTGCCGGCCCTGCGTGAGCGCGGCAGCGATGTGAACGAGATTGCCAAGGCGTTCCTGGCCCGACATGCCACACGGCTGGGGCGCGATGACCTTCGCTTTTCCCACGAGGCCGAGCAGGCCATTCGTCACTACAGCTGGCCAGGCAACGTGCGCGAGCTGGAAAACGCCGTGGAGCGCGCCGTCATCCTGAGCGAGAGCGCCGAGATCTCCGCCGACCTGCTGGGCATCGACATCGAGCTGGGCGATCTCGAGGACGATGCCCTGTTCGAAGACGCGAACGTCAACGGCACCGGCCCGAGCAACCATGAGCCCACCGAAGACCTGTCGCTGGAAGACTACTTCCACCATTTCGTGCTCGAGCACCAGGATCACATGACCGAGACCGAACTGGCCCGCAAGCTGGGTGTGAGCCGCAAGTGCCTGTGGGAGCGCCGCCAGCGCCTGGGCATCCCCCGACGCAAGAGCAACGTGGCCAGCGAGGGCTGACCCCATGAAGGCGGCACCGACCGCCTTCGCGCCTTTGCAGGATAGCGCCTTCCCTCCCCTGGCCAGCACCGCATGGCGCACCACGATGTGCGATGCGCCGGCCGACCTTGCCGACACCCCCACACGCCCGACAAAACTGTTACCCCGTCAGCCTTGGGCGTAACAGTCCGAGGCGTACGGTAACGAAATCCTTCACCTGCGACAGCCCGTCGCAGCCCCTGCTGCCCTCAGACCCCCGGTTTCAGGGGGTTTCGCAAAGTTGGCACGGCACCTGCTATATGCTTAGTACAAAAACAATAACAAGCATGGCAAAACAGAATAAGAACAAGACGAATCGGCTCACGCACAATAAGAACAAGACGGCGGAGGCGCAGCTAACTGATTCTTTTGGAGAGGAATGATGTTTGGGGCTTGCCCCACGATCTGGCAGAGAACAACAAAAACTGCACTGAAAAGCAGCGCCTGAACAGATCGGATCGGTTGATCAGCATGACTCGGCGTCCAAAGCAATCCGTTTGCTCTTCACTCCTGGTTTGGGAGTGGCCCATGGGAAGCCCCCGTGGGTAGGGCACTCAACAAAAACAAGAAGCCCAGCAGAAAAACAACAAGAGCACGCAACGACTTTCCTGGGGAGCTTCGGCTCCCCATGTCGTTTCCGGCCTCCGGCACCCTGCTCGTCCCGCCTACACCATTCCCCGAGTAAATGCTAGAATCCCCGCCCATCATGCGGCCATTCACTCATTCTTGGCCGAACATTCCTTCAAACAGTGCCTCCCATGCTGAAGAAGCTGTTCCAGTCATTCCGCCCTCCCCTCGGGGGCCAGCACCATCGGCGCACCACGCCCGAGGTGATCAACAGTAGCCAACATTCGCTGCAGCGCGGCCAGTTCAGCCGCCATGCCGTCGGCATCGTCGAGCGCCTGCAAGCTGCAGGCTACCAGGCCTACCTGGTTGGCGGCTGCGTGCGGGATCTGCTCCTGGGCATCCAGCCCAAGGACTTCGACGTCGCCACCAGCGCCACGCCCGAGCAGGTACGGGCCGAATTCCGCAATGCGCGGATCATCGGTCGCCGCTTCAAGCTCGTGCACGTGCAGTTCGGCCGCGACATCATCGAAGTCGCCACCTTCCGTGCGCATCATTCGGACGACGACCAGTCCGACACGCACCGTTCGTCGCACAACGCCAGTGGTCGCATCCTGCGCGACAACGTCTACGGCACGCTCGAAGACGATGCGCAGCGGCGCGACTTCACCATCAATGCGCTGTACTACGACCCGGTCACCGAGCGCATTCTCGACTACGCCAACGGCGTGCATGACATTCGCAACCGCCTGATCCGCCTGATCGGTGATCCGACCCAGCGCTACCAGGAAGACCCGGTGCGCATGCTGCGGGCCGTGCGTTTCGCCGCCAAGCTCGACTTCGGGATCGAGAAGCACACCTTCCAGCCCATTCGCGAGCTGTCATCGCTGCTGCGGGAAATCCCGCCTGCCCGACTCTTCGAGGAAGTGCTCAAGCTGTTCCTCTCCGGCCACGGCGCCCTGGCGTTCGAGATGCTGGTCGACCTGGAGCTGTTCCAGGCGTTGTTCCCGGACAGCGCCCATGCACTGGACGAACGTCCGACCTACACCCACACCTTGATCAGCCAGGCGTTGACCAACACCGACCTGCGCGTCAGCCAGGGCAAGCCGGTCACCCCAGCGTTCCTGTTCGCCGCGCTGCTGTGGCCGGCCTTGCCGGGGCGTGTGCTGTACCTGCAGAGCCAGGGTGTTCCGCCGATTCCGGCCATGAATGCCGCGGCCAACGACCTGATCGCCGACCAGTGCCAGCGCATCGCCATCCCCAAGCGGTTCACCCTGCCGATCCGCGAGATCTGGGACATGCAGGAACGCCTGCCACGGCGCAGCGGCAAACGGGCCGACCTGTTGCTGGACAACCCGCGCTTCCGCGCTGGCTACGACTTCCTGCTGCTGCGTGAAAGTGCCGGCGAGCAGACCGACGAGCTCGGCCAGTGGTGGACCGACTACCAGGACGCCAATGAAGGCGGGCGACGCGCCATGATCCGCGACCTGGGCAGCCGCGACGAAGGCACCGCGCCGCGCAAACGCAAGCGCAGCAACAGCAAGCGCAAGCAGGGCGGCGATGACAGCTGGGACTGACATGAGCGTACGCGCCTACATCGGCCTGGGCAGCAACCTGTCGGCACCGACGGACCAGTTGCACAGCGCCGTGCAGGCGTTGGAGGCGCTGCCAGCGTCGCGCCTGGCAGGCGTGTCGTCGTTCTATACCAGCGACTCACTGCTGCCTGGCCAGCCGCGCTACACCAACGCCGTCGCGGCGCTGGACACCGCACTGGCGCCGCTGGCCCTGCTCGATGCGCTGCAGGCCATCGAGCAGGCGCAGGGACGTGAGCGTCACGAGCGCTGGGGTCCGCGAACCCTGGACCTGGACATCATCCTATTCGGCGACGCGCTCATCGACGAACCTCGCCTGACCGTGCCGCACTACCACCTGCACGCGCGGGCGTTCGTGCTCTACCCACTGGCAGAGCTGGTCCCGGACGGCTTCCAGCTGCCCGATGGCCGGCACCTGGCGGACCTGCTGCAGGCCTGCCCGCTCATTGGGCTGGAACGCTTGTAATCGCGCGTTACCTGCGCCTCGGTAACACCATACGGCACAGGGTAACGCCGCGGTAACAGGAACATTGACTTCCCCTGCCTCGCTCACGACTATAGGCGGCCCGTGGCCTCTGCCGTCACGGTCGTAGACCATGAACATCACGTACGATGATGTGCCGACGCCACGGCAGCCGGAGCGAACCGGCCTGCCTGCGACGCCAACGAGGAATGCCACATGCCTGACGTCACCCTGACCACCCTGCACGGCCTGAAGGCCAAGGGGGAAAAGATCACCATGCTCACCTGCTACGACGCGACCTTCGCCAAGGCCGCCAGCGATGCAGGTGTGGAGGTTCTGCTGATCGGTGATTCGCTGGGCATGGTGCTGCAAGGGCATGACAGCACCTTGCCGGTCAGTGTCACCGACATGGCCTACCATACCGCCTGCGTCAAACGCGCCGCGCCCCGCTCGCTGATCCTGGCCGACCTGCCCTTCATGGCCCACGCCACGCCGGAGCAGGCCTTCGCCAACAGCGCCACGCTGATGCAAGCAGGCGCGCACATGATCAAGATCGAAGGTGCGGCCTGGCTGGCCGACACCATCACCCGCCTGAGCGAGCGTGGCGTGCCGGTGTGCGCGCACCTGGGCCTGACCCCGCAGACGGTGAACGTGATGGGTGGCTATAAAGTGCAAGGCCGCCAGGAAAGCCAGGCGCAGCAGTTGCGCGAAGACGCCCTGGCCCTGGAACGCGCCGGTGCGGCCATGTTGCTGCTCGAATGCGTACCCGCCGAGCTGGCCGCCCAGATCAGCCAGGCGGCCGCTGTGCCGGTGATCGGCATCGGTGCCGGCAGTGCCACCGACGGCCAGGTGCTGGTCCTGCACGATATGCTCGGCCTGTCGCTGAGCGGCCGCACACCACGGTTCGTGAAGAACTTCATGGTCGGCCAGCCGGACATCCCGAGTGCCCTGGCCGCCTACGTCGAGGCCGTCAAGCACGTGACCTTCCCTGCCAGCGAACATGGGTTCAGCGCATGAATACCGTCAAGACCGTCCGAGAACTGCGTGCCGCCGTGGCGCGCGCGCGTGGCGAAGGCAAGCGGATCGGCTTCGTGCCGACCATGGGCAACCTGCACAGCGGCCATGTGGCCCTGGTGACCAAGGCCGCACAGCGCGCCGACTTCGTGGTGGCCAGCATCTTCGTCAACCCGTTGCAGTTCGGTGCCAACGAGGACCTGGGCAACTACCCGCGCACCCTGGCCGCCGACCAGGAGAAACTGTTCGACGCCGGCTGCAACCTGCTGTTCGCTCCCGGGGTGGAGGACATGTACCCCGATGGCATGGCCGTGCAGACCCGGGTCAGCGTGCCGTATCTGTCCGAAGGCCTGTGCGGCGCCAGCCGTCCCGGGCATTTCGAAGGCGTGGCGACGGTGGTCAGCAAGCTGTTCAACATGGTGCAGCCGGACCTGGCCGTGTTCGGCGAAAAGGACTTCCAGCAACTGGCGGTGATCCGCGCCATGGTGCGCGACCTGAACCTGCCGGTGCAGATCCTCGGCGAACCGACCGTACGCGCGGCCGATGGCCTGGCCCTGTCGTCGCGCAACGGTTACCTCGACGAGACCCAGCGCGCCGTCGCGCCGGTGCTGTACCAGGTCCTGAGCGACATCGCCGGGGCACTGCGCCACGGCACAGGCGACTTCGCCGAGCAGGTCGCCGCTGGCCAGGCCAGACTGCTGGCCGCCGGTCTACGCCCGGACTACCTGGAGATCCGCCACGCGATCACCTTGCAGCCGGCCAAGGCCGAGGATGACGATGTGGTCATCATTGCCGCAGCCTACCTGGGCACCACGCGACTGATCGATAACGTGCACGTCACGCGCCGGCCCTCGTCGCCCGCCGCCTGAGCATACCGACCGTCCTTTCGCGACGACCGTCGCCAGCAGGCTGTCGTGAAGCCGACCCGGCTTCACGATGCTGCCCTCGATCGTCCGCCCCTGCCCTTTCGCCCCTTCGGCGCCGTATCCGTCTGTCCATCCGTTCCTGACGTGTGCCTATAATGCGCCCATGCCTGCAACTGGCCGCGTCGGCCAGTGTCCAAGGCAAGTCAACGCACCTAGGGAACCAATCGCAATGGCGTATTACCGTACTCCACATGATGTGACGGCGCTGCCTGCCTGGCATGCGCTCCAGCGGCACCGCGACGCCATGCAAGGATTCAGCATGCGCGAGGCATTCGCCCAGGACGCCCAGCGTTTCGAGCATTTTTCCCTCAGCAGCTGTGGTTTGTTTCTCGACTACTCGAAGAACCTGATCAACGAAGAGACCCGTGACCTGCTGGTGAAGCTGGCCCAGGACGTCGGGCTCAAGGATGCGATCGGTTCGATGTTCTCCGGCGAGATCATCAACGCCTCCGAAGGCCGTCCGGTGCTTCACACCGCGCTGCGTCGTCCGATCGGTGACAAGCTGGAAGTCAACGGCACCGACGTGATGCCGGACGTGCACAAGGTGCTCAACCAGATCACCGAGCTGGTCGGGCGCATTCATGACGGCCTGTGGCGCGGCTACAGCGAAAAGCCGATCACCGACGTGGTGAACATCGGCATCGGCGGCTCCTTCCTGGGCCCCGAACTGGTGTCCGAGGCGCTGACCCCCTACGCCCAGCGCGGCGTACGTTGCCATTACCTGGCCAACATCGATGGCAGCGAGTTCCATGAACTCTCGGCCCGCCTGCGCGCCGAGACCACCCTGTTCATCGTCTCGTCGAAGTCCTTCAACACCCTCGAAACCCTGAAGAACGCCACGGCCGCCCGTGCCTGGTACCTGGCGCAGGGCGGTTCGGAAGCCGAGCTGTACCGTCACTTCATCGCGGTGTCGAGCAACAAGACCGCAGCCGTGGCATTCGGCATCCGTGAAGAGAACATCTTCCCCATG
The DNA here is from genome assembly GCA_046940335.1 of Enterobacterales bacterium AN_CKDN230030167-1A_HGKHYDSX7. Taxonomy (GTDB): domain Bacteria; phylum Pseudomonadota; class Gammaproteobacteria; order Pseudomonadales; family Pseudomonadaceae; genus Aquipseudomonas. Next base: position 230,118 of record JBKYML010000009.1, on the reverse strand, counting down.
TGGGACTGGGTAGGCGGCCGCTACTCGTTGTGGTCGGCCATCGGCCTGCCGATCGCCCTGGCCATCGGCACCGCCAACTTCAAGGAGCTGCTGTCGGGCGCCTACACCATGGACCAGCACTTCCAGAACGCGCCGTTCGAACAGAACATGCCGGTCCTGCTGGGGCTGCTGGGTGTCTGGTACGGCAATTTCTGGGGTGCGCAGAGCCACGCGATCCTGCCGTACGACCACTACCTGCGCAACATCACCAAGCACCTGCAGCAGCTGGACATGGAGTCCAACGGCAAGAGCGTGCTGCAGGACGGCAGCCCGGTGAAAATCGATACCGGGCCGGTGATCTGGGGCGGCGTAGGCTGCAACGGTCAGCATGCCTACCACCAGCTGCTGCATCAGGGCACCCAGCTGATCCCGGCCGACTTCATCGTCCCGGTGGTGAGCTTCAACCCGGTCGCCGACCACCACCAGTGGCTGTATGCCAACTGCCTGTCCCAGAGCCAGGCCCTGATGCTCGGCAAGACCCGTGCAGAGGCCGAGGCCGAACTGCGCGAAAAAGGCCTGCCTGAAGCCGAAGTGCAGCGTGTCGCGCCGCACAAGGTCATCCCCGGCAACCGGCCGAGCAACACCTTGGTGGTCGAACGCATCAGCCCACGGCGGCTGGGCGCCTTGGTGGCCATGTACGAGCACAAGGTGTTCGTGCAGAGCGTCATCTGGGGCATCAATGCCTTCGACCAGTGGGGCGTGGAGCTGGGCAAGGAGTTGGGCAAGGGTGTCTACCAGCGCCTGGTCGGCAGCGAGGCGCAGGCCGCCGATGACGGCTCGACCCAAGGCCTGATCAACTACTTCCGCGGACGCCACCGCGGCTGATCGTCCTGCCCCGTCGTCGCTCACGGGCGGGCCTGCCTCAAGGCATGGCCGGCCCGTGAGCCGCCCGAACCCGCCGTTCCCCCACTCACGGCCGATCGCTTCGAAAGGCCTCATCGCAGGTCGCCATGGAAGCCATTCGCCAACGTATCGAAACCCAAGTGCTCAGCATGACCGGCCTGGCCCTTGGCCAGCTCGACCTGGAAAACCCCAAGGGCGACCCAGGCCTGTTCGGCCCACAGAGCGTGTGTTGGCGCGTGCACGGCGACTTCACCAGCATGCTGATCGGCGGCATCAGCGCGTTGCTGCTGCAGTTGCTGCACCCCCTGGCCCTGGCCGGGGTCTGGGACCATTCCAATTTCCGCCAGGACCTGATCGGTCGGCTGCGACGGACCGGGCAGTTCGTGGCCGGCACCACGTTCGGCTCGACCCGGGACACCGAGTGGCTGATCGAGAAAGTCCGCAAGGTCCACCTGCATGTGGTGGGCGTCGCCCCCGATGGCAGGCCATACGCCGCCAGCGACCCGGACCTGCTGACCTGGGTGCATGTGGCCGAGGTCAGTAGCTTCCTGGCCGCGCACCTGCGCTATCACGATCCACACATGACGCCTGCCGACCAGGACCGTTATTACGACGAGGTCGCCCTGACCGCCGAGCGCCTGGGTGCACGCGGGGTACCGCGCGACCGTGCCGAGATCGCCGCCTACCTGGAGGCGGCGCGTCCGGAACTCCGTTGCGACGCGCACAGCCTCGAGGTGGTGCAGGTGCTGCTCGACGCACCGGCACCGAGTCGTCTGGCGGTGCCGGTCGGCAAGCTGATGCTCAACGCCGGTATCGACCTGGTCCCCGCATGGGGTCAGCAGTTGCTCGGCCTGCAACTGGGGCCGATCGAGCGCCGCCTGACGCGTGCAGGCGTGCACGGCATCGCTCCGATCCTGCGCTGGGCCGTGCGTGACAGCTCGCTGTACCGAGCGCGGCGACGCATGGGCATCACCTGACACAGGCTGGGTGATGGCCCTTGGAACCCACGCACCCTGCCAGACTCCAACCCTCCCCCGCTCGCGACAGACGACTGCTGACATGATCAAAGGAGTGAGCCGCCTCGCCGCGGTCCTGTTGGCCCTCGTGGCCCTGTACGGCCTGATCGGTTTCTTCATCCTGCCGGGCGTCGCCCTGCGCATCGCCAACCAGCAGTTGCGGCAGTACGCGACCGTCCCGGCCGAGCTGCAACGCCTGGAATTCAACCCTTTCAGCCTCGAGCTCACCCTCTGGGGCTTGAAGATCGGCGCGCCGGATGAGCCAACCCTGGGGTTCGATCGGCTGTACGGGCATCTGCGGCTGGACAGCGCCTGGCGCGGCGTCCTGCACCTGAGCGAGGTCGAGCTGGACAAACCCCGCACCCAGGTGGCGTTCGCCAAGGACGGCACGCTCAATCTTGCCCAGTTGTTCACGTTACCCACCTCCTCGACAGCGATGGACGAACCCGAGACCAGACCGCTGCCCGTGCGCATGGACCGCGTGCGGATCACTGAGGGCTACCTGCGTGTCCGCGACGCTCGCCCGAGCGAGCCGATCGTGCTGCTGTACGATTCGCTGAACCTCGAGTTGAAGCACCTCAGCACGCTAGAGGGCGACGACGCTGAAATGACCCTGCTGGCAAAAGGGCCTGACGGCGGGCAGATCGACTGGACCGGCACGTTCGGCCTGCTGCCGTTTCGCTCCCAGGGCACGCTGAAGATCACCGACGGCCAGATGAAGCTCTGGTGGCCGTACGTCCGCGATACCGTGCCCCTGGTGCTGGAGGACGGACGCTTCAGCCTCGAGACCCGATACCGCCTGGACCTGACTGAAAACATCGAGCTGGTACTGGACAAGGCCTCGCTGACCATCGCGCCTTTCGCCCTCAAGACCCGCGACGGCTCGAAACTGCTGCGTGTCGCCAACCTGCGTGCCCAGGACGCCTCGGTCGACCTGGTCCGCCAGACGGTCGACATCGGCACGTTGCGCAGCGACAACCTGGAGACCTGGATCGCGCTCGAGGCAGATGGTCGGCTCGACTGGCAGGCGCTGTTGGCATCGCCTGCGGGCACCTCCGCTCGCGTTGCTCGCCCCGCCAGCGACGAGGCGACACCGCGGTCGCCACAGACCAGCAGCACTCCTTGGCAGATACGGGTCAATGACGCACGCCTGCGCGGGTACCAGTTGCACCTCGCGGACCGTCGCCCGGCAGCGCCTGTCCTGTTGGACGTCGGCCCGCTGGACCTGGACGTGAAGCGCTTCGACAGCCGGAACAAGGCCCCCTTCACCCTCACGCTCGACACGGGCGTGGGCAAGGAAGGCCGGCTTCAGGCAAAGGGCCAGGTCAATCTCGCGCCGGTCGGTGCCCAGCTCGACGTCGTCACCCGCGACCTCGACCTGCGCATCGCCCAGCCCTACATCACACCGCACATCCGCCTCGAACTGCGCAGTGGCAGACTCGACAGCGACGTGAAGGTGAACCTTGCACGGCTGGAGCCCCTGGCGCTCACGGTGACCGGCAAGGCCCAGGTGGACCAGTTGCACACCCTCGACACGCTCAAGGATCGCGACCTGCTGAAATGGCAGCGCCTGACGCTCGAGGGGTTGTCGTACGTGCATGGCGAGGCGTTGATGGTCGACACCGCCACACTGGACCAGCCCTATGCACGGTTCATGATCAACGAAGACCGCAGCACCAACATCGACGACCTGCTCATCGAGACGCCGTCCGAAAAGGCTCAACGTCAGCAGGCCCGCGCCAGCGCTCCGTCTGCACCGGCCTTGGGCATTCACATCGGCCGAACGCTGATCAAGGACGGTGCGGCGAACTTCGCCGACTTCACCCTCACCCCGTTCTTCGCCACGGCCGTGCAGCAGCTTCACGGCACCATCGGCACGATCGACAACCGCCGCGCCGAACCCGCCCGGATCGACATCGAAGGCAAGGTCGACCGCTATGCGCCGGTGGCGATCAACGGCAAGCTCAACCCCTTCGACCCCATGGCCAGCCTGGACATCGCCGCCGGCTTCAGGCGCGTCGAGCTGACCACCCTGACGCCGTATGCCGGCAAGTTCGCCGGTTACCGCATCCGCAAGGGCCGGCTCAACCTGGACCTGCACTACGTGATCAGCCAAGGTCGGCTGGTGGCCGAGAATGAGGTGGTGGTCGAGCAGCTGCAGCTGGGCGAGCGGGTCGACAGCCCCGATGCGCTCGACCTGCCGATCCGCCTGGCGGTGGCGCTGCTCAAGGACAGCAAGGGCACCATCTCGCTGTCCTTGCCGGTCTCGGGCGATCTGCGCAACCCGCAGTTCCAGGTCATGCCGATCGTCTGGCAGACCCTGCGCAACCTGGCCCTGCGAGCGGTGCAGTCGCCCTTTCGCTTCATCGGCGGCCTGGTGGCCGGGGGCGATTCAGAGGACTTGAGCACGGTGAGCTTCGCGCCGGGCTCGAGCGAGCTGGACGCCTTGGCCCGCGCCTCCCTGGACACCCTGGCCGCAGCCCTGGCCAAGCGGCCTAGACTACGCCTGGAGATCGAAGGCACCAGTGCGCAGGCCAGCGACGGCCCGCTGATCGCTCGACAGCGCCTGGAACGGGAGTACCAGACCACGTGGTACAAGGTTCTTCAGCGTCGCGGCGAGAAGGTGCCTGCTGACGCTTCGCTGCTACAGGTCAAGGACGAAGACAAGCCTGCGCTGCTCGAAGGCATCTACCGCGCACGGCTCAAGCAGCAGCCGCCCGCCGAGTGGGAACGCCTCGATGCCGAGCAACGTACAGCACGGCTGCGCAGCGCTCTGCTCGACACGTGGGCGCAAAGCCCTACCCTGTTGAGGCTGCTCGGGCAGCAGCGTGCCAGCAGTATCAAGGACTACCTGGTCAGCCACGGCAAGCTGGCGGACGAACGCGTCTACTTCATCGACACGGCCCTTGGCACCGCGCGAGCCGATGGCCGTATCGTCACACCACTGCACCTGGACGCTGAATGAGCAGCGCCTCTCCATCGCACGACAGGCGCACATGAAAAACCCCCGGCATCGCTGCCGGGGGTCTTTGGTCAACGTTGGCCAGATCCGTCTGGCCACTCGCTGTGTGCTTACTCGGCTTTCAGGCCGTCAGCCGAGACGGCCTGCACGCCTTTGATCTTCTTGGCGATCGAGACGGCGACGTCTTTCTGCGACTCGGTGACTTTCACGTCGGAGGACAGGGAAACCACGCCTTTGTTGGTTTCGACCTTGATGTCGCTGCCTGGGATGCCTTTCTCGGTCAGCAGGTCAGCTTTGACCTTGGTGGTGATCCAGGTGTCAGAGGTGTCTTGCTTGACTTCTTGGGTCGTCGTGTTGGCCGCCAGCGTCATAGGTGCCTGTGCAGACTGCTGAGCGAAAGCGGCGTTAGCCATGGTCAGCGTCAGAGCGGTAGCAGTAGCGGCAGCAATGGCGAACTTCTTCATACGGAACACTCCTGGTCTTCGATAGGGCTGAGCCAGTCTTTGCGGCGTCAGTACTTATCAGAGTGCACAAGTGGTGCCAGGTTCAATTCTCTAAAAAACCATTAAACATCAATAACTTAAAAAACAGACAGGTTGTATGTGTCGTGCAAAATGCAGGCTGTCGTGTTTTTTTGCAGGCAAGATGCAAGCTTGCCTTACGTAGTCGAACAGCGGGCATGAAAAAGGGCCCACAAGGGGCCCTTTTCTGACGCAGTGTCGTGCTTAGACGCCCGAGGCCTTGGCCGCGGCGACGTCCTTGATCGACAGTTTGATACGGCCGCGGTTGTCCACGTCCAGTACCAGCACTTCGACTTCCTGACCTTCCTTGAGGATGTCGGTGACCTTCTCCACGCGCTCGTTGCTGAGCATGGAGATGTGCACCAGACCGTCCTTGCCCGGCAGGATGTTGACGAAGGCACCGAAGTCGACGATGCGCTCGACCTTGCCGACGTAGATCTTGCCGATCTCGGCTTCGGCGGTGATGCTCAGCACGCGCTGACGGGCGGCCTCGGCCGCTTCCTTGCTTTCGCCGAAGATCTTGATCGAGCCGTCGTCTTCGATGTCGATCGACGCCTTGGTTTCTTCACAGATGGCACGGATGGTCGCGCCGCCCTTGCCGATGACGTCACGGATCTTGTCGGTGTCGATCTTCATCGCGATCATGGTCGGCGCGTTGGCCGACAGCTCGGTGCGCGACTGGGCGATGATCTGGTTCATCTGGCCGAGGATGTTCAAGCGCGCTTCCAGGGCCTGGCCCAGGGCGATCTCCATGATCTCTTCGGTGATGCCGTTGATCTTGATGTCCATCTGCAGCGCGGTGACGCCTTTGGCGGTACCGGCCACCTTGAAGTCCATGTCGCCCAGGTGGTCTTCGTCACCCAGGATGTCGGTCAGGACTGCGAACTTGTCGCCTTCCTTGACCAGGCCCATGGCGATACCGGCCACCGGTGCCTTCATCGGGACACCGGCGTCCATCAGGGCCAGCGAAGCACCGCACACCGACGCCATGGAGCTGGAGCCGTTGGATTCGGTGATTTCCGAGACCACGCGAATGGTGTACGGGAATTCGCTGTCGCTCGGCAGCATGGCCTGAACGCCACGACGGGCCAGACGGCCGTGACCGATTTCACGACGACCGGCACCGCCCATGCGACCACACTCACCAACCGAGAACGGCGGGAAGTTGTAGTGCAGCATGAAGGCATCGCGCTTCTCGCCTTCCAGGGTGTCCAGCAGCTGGGCGTCACGGGCAGTACCCAGGGTCGCGACGACCAGGGCCTGGGTTTCGCCACGGGTGAACAGGGCCGAACCGTGGGTCTTGGGCAGGACACCGACTTCGATGTTCAGCGGACGCACGGTGCGGGTGTCACGGCCGTCGATACGCGGCTTGCCGTTGACGATGTTCTCGCGAACGGTACGGTATTCCAGCTCGCCGAAGATCTCCTTGACCGCGCCAGCGCTCGGACCGGTTTCTTCATTGCTGAAGCGTGCCACGACCTGGTCGCGCAGCTCGCCCAGACGGGCATAGCGATCGGCTTTCAGGGTGATGGTGTAGGCTTCGGAGATGGCTGCGCCAAACTCGCCACGCACGGCGTCGAGCAGCGCGGTATTGGCGGCGGCAGGCTGCCATTCCCAGGTCGGCTTGGCAGCTTCGGCAGCCAGTTCCTTGACGGCCTTGATGACGGCCTGGAACTCGTCATGGGCGAACAGCACGGCGCCCAGCATCTGGTCTTCGGTCAGTTCCTTGGCTTCGGATTCGACCATCAGCACGGCGGAGTCGGTACCGGCCACGACCATGTCGAGGCTCGAGGCAGCCAGTTGCTCGTAGGTCGGGTTCAGCAGGTAGCCGGTGCTTTCATGGAAAGCGACACGGGCAGCGCCGATCGGGCCTTCGAACGGAATGCCGGAGATGGCCAGGGCAGCCGAGGTGCCGATCATCGCGGCGATGTCCGGATCGGTCTTCTTGCTGGTGGAAACGACGGTGCAGACGACCTGCACTTCGTTCATGAACCCTTCGGGGAACAGCGGACGGATCGGACGGTCGATCAGGCGCGAGGTCAGGGTCTCTTTCTCGGAAGGACGGCCTTCACGCTTGAAGAAACCACCTGGGATCTTGCCGGCGGCGTAGGTCTTTTCCTGGTAGTGCACGGACAGCGGGAAGAAGCTCTTGCTCGGGTCGGCCTGCTTGGCCCCGACCACGGTGACCAGCACGGTCACGTCGTTGTCGACGGTGACCAGCACGGCGCCGGAGGCCTGGCGGGCAATGCGGCCCGTTTCGAGCGTAACGGTCGACTGACCGAACTGGAATGTCTTGATGACCGGGTTCACGGTTTCTACCTTCTTCAATGGCTCTGGGGGAAACGGGTGTCTTGCGAATGCTTGGGCAGTGCAGGGAATCGGCCCTGACGACCGTCCAGATAAAACAAAAGGTTGGAAGCCTGGCCGACCAAGCGACGTATCGCTTGATCGGACCAGGCCGCCAACCTCTTCGACGAACATGACCTGTCCTTGAACACCGCTGCCAGGCAGCGATGCTCAAGACCGCGACATGCCATGTACACCACGTGGCCGAGTCGCTATTAGCGACGCAGGCCCAGGCGACCGATCAGGGCGCTGTAACGGGTGGTGTCCTTGCCCTTGAGGTAGTCCAGCAGCTTGCGACGCTGGTTAACCATGCGGATCAGGCCACGACGCGAGTGGTGGTCTTTCTCGTTGGCCTTGAAGTGGCCTTGAAGCTTGTTGATGTTGAAGGTCAGCAGGGCAACCTGAACTTCCGGGCTACCGGTGTCGCCGGCGGCTTGCTGATAGTCTGCAACGATCTGAGCTTTTTCTTCGACGCTGAGGGCCATGTGGCTTCTCCTGATAAACGGATCCCGCGAGCGGGGTCCAATAGGCCAGGGACGGAGCCCTGTATGAATGTAAGAGGCGTGACCGTGCCTATTGACAGCCATCCTCGTCCACGGGCGTTGGCCGAAGCCTTCGCCTGTGGTTTCGGTCATTCCGACCGAATCAAGCGACGTGGCGCGATGCGCCCGTCTTCGCTCACTTCACCGATCCCGATGAAACGACCGTCGTGATCCTGTACGCGCACCATGCCGAAGGCCGGTGCCTCTGGTGCCCTCACTGCCTGACCGTGCAGCCAGTAGAACGCACTGTGTTCCGACAACTGCACCAGCGGCCAGTCGAGCAGGCCGCTGTCGGCGGGGAGCAGGAAGCGATCGAGCGCTTCGTTGCCGCCTTCGGCATGGGCCTGTTCGAGCGCCTCGAGCGTCACCGTACGGGCCAGGTCGAAGGGACCGGCCTGCGTACGCCGCAACTCGGCGACGTAGGCGCCGCACCCGAGCACTTCGCCGATATCCTCGACCAGCGTACGGATGTAGGTGCCTTTGCTGCAACCGACCGACAGTCTGGCACGTGTGCCCTCGACGTCGAGCAGCTCCAGGTGGTTAATAGTAACAGAACGCGCCTCGCGCTCCACTACCTCTCCTGCACGTGCCAGTTTATACAACGGCTGGCCATCGCGCTTGAGCGCCGAGTACATCGGCGGCACCTGGCTGATCGGCCCTCGAAACCGTGGCAGTGCCGCCTCGATGTCGGGGCGACCGACGGTCACCTCGCGGGTGCGCAGCACCTCGCCTTCGGCGTCGGCGGTGTTGGTGGTCTGGCCCAGCTGCATGACCGTCTCGTAGCCCTTGTCGGAGTCGAGCAGGTACTGGGAGAACTTGGTTGCCTCACCGAAGCACAGCGGCAGCACACCGGTGGCCAGCGGATCGAGACTGCCGGTGTGACCGGCCTTCTCGGCATTGAGCAGCCAGCGCACCTTCTGCAAGGCCGCATTGGACGTGAAGCCCAAGGGCTTGTCGAGCAGGATGATGCCGCTGACGTTACGGCGGATACGTTTGACCTGAGCCACCGCTTACTCCTCGGCGTCCGGCTTGTCGGCATCCTGGTGCTGACGATCTTCGGCCACCGCGCGCTCGATCAGCGCCGACAGGTGGGCACCCCGGCTGATGCTCTCGTCGAAGTGGAAATGCAGCTGCGGAACGCTGCGCAGGTTCATCGCGCGGCCCAGGTGCAGGCGCAGGAAGCTGGCGGCGCTGTTGAGCGCCTTGAGGGTCTGCGCCACGGTGTCGGAACCGTCGGCACCCATGACGGTGATGAACACCTTGGCATGGCCCAGGTCACGGCTGACGTCCACGGCGGTGATGGTCACCAGGCCGACACGGGGATCCTTGACCTCGCGACGAATCAGCTCAGCCAGTTCGCGCTGCATCTGATCGCCGATACGTTGGGTACGGCTGTATTCTTTTGCCATCGTTGTTACCTGTCACTGAAGCGGCAAACGCCCGACCAGGCGAAAGCCTGACCGGGCGCTGTTTGTAGAGAACGATCGGGCCTCGCAGGAGACGACCCGACGCTCTCCCTGGCACATCGCTTAGAGCGTACGTGCCACCTGGACCTTCTCGAAGACTTCGATCTTGTCGCCGACCTTGACGTCGTTGTAGCTCTTGACGCCGATGCCGCACTCCATGCCCGAACGGACTTCGGCAGCGTCGTCCTTGAAGCGACGCAGCGATTCCAGCTCGCCTTCGAAGATCACCACGTCCTCGCGCAGTACGCGGATCGGACGGTTGCGGTAGACGGTGCCTTCGATGACCATGCAGCCAGCGATGGCGCCGAACTTCGGCGAACGGAACACGTCACGCACTTCGGCGACGCCCAGGATGTTCTCGCGAACATCGCTGCCGAGCATGCCGGTCAGGGCTTTCTTGACGTCTTCGATGATGTCGTAGATCACGTTGTAGTAACGCATATCCAGACCTTCCTGCTCGACGATCTTGCGCGCACCGGCATCGGCACGCACGTTGAAGCCGAACAGCACCGCGTTGGACGCCAGCGCCAGGTTGGCATCGCTCTCGGTGATACCACCGACGCCGCCACCGACCACACGCACCTGGACTTCGTCGTTGCCCAGCCCGCCGAGCGAGCCTTGCAGCGCTTCCAGGGAACCGCGCACATCGGTCTTGAGGACGATGTTGAGGGTCTTTTTCTCTTCCTGACCCATGGTCTCGAAGATGTTTTCCAGCTTGCCGGCGTGGGCACGGGCCAGCTTGACCTCGCGGTACTTGCCTTGACGGAACATCGCCACTTCACGGGCTTTCTTCTCGTCGGCGACCACGGACAGCTCGTCACCGGCTTCCGGCGTGCCGTCCAGGCCGAGGATCTCGACCGGGATCGACGGGCCGGCTTCCTTCACAGGCTTGCCGTTCTCGTCGAGCATGGCGCGGACGCGGCCATAGTTGGAACCGCACAGCACCATGTCGCCCTGACGCAGCGTACCGTCCTGAACCAGGATGGTCGCCACCGGACCGCGGCCCTTGTCGAGGCGCGATTCGACCACGACGCCACGGCCTGGCGCGGTCGGCGTGGCGCTCAGCTCGAGGATCTCGGCCTGCAGCAGGACGGCTTCGAGCAGTTCGTCGACACCGGTACCCATCTTCGCCGAAACCTTCACGAACGGCGTGTCACCACCCCAGTCCTCGGAGGTCACGCCTTCGACGGACAGCTCGTTGCGGATACGATCGAGGTCCGCACCTGGCTTGTCGATCTTGTTCACCGCCACGACCAGCGGAACGCCCGCTGCCTTGGCATGCTGAACGGCTTCGCGGGTCTGTGGCATCACGCCGTCGTCCGCCGCCACCACCAGGATGACGATGTCGGTGGCCTTGGCACCACGGGCACGCATCGCGGTGAACGCGGCGTGGCCTGGGGTATCGAGGAAGGTGACCATGCCGCGGTCGGTTTCCACGTGGTAGGCACCGATGTGCTGGGTGATACCACCGGCCTCGCCTGCGGCAACCTTGGCACGACGGATGTAGTCGAGCAGCGAGGTCTTGCCATGGTCGACGTGGCCCATCACGGTCACCACCGGTGCACGCGACTCGGTTTCACCTTCGAACTTCAGCGATTCGGCCAGGGAGTCTTCCAGCGCGGTGTCGCTGACCAGCTTGACCTTGTGGCCCAGCTCTTCGGCGACCAGTTGCGCGGTTTCACGGTCCAGCACCTGGTTGATGGTGACGGGCGTGCCCAGCTTGAACATGAACTTGACGACTTCGGCGCCCTTGACCGCCATCTGCTGCGCCAGCTCGGAGACGGTGATGGTCTCGCCGAGGGTGACGTCGCGGACGATCGGACCGGTCGGGCTCTGGAAGCCGTGCTGGTTGCGCTTCTTCAGCTTGCCCTTGCCACCGCGACCGCGACGGAAACCATCGCTCTCTTCTTCGGTGGTACGCGGCGCAGCGCGCGGCGTCGGGGCCTTCTCTTTCTCTTTGACCTTGACCTTCACCGACACGCGTGGCGCTTCGTTGCGGCGCTCACCACGACGATCGTCCTCACGGGCACGCTCGCCACGACGGGCGTCGTCCTTCTTGCGCTCGGCAGCACGCGCCGCGGCGTCTTCGGACGCCGGTGCGTTGGCCGCAGGGGCAGCAGCCGGAGCCGGGGTCGATGCCGGAGCGGCAGCCGGTGCAGGCTTGGCCGCTGCAGCCGGCTCGCGACGGGATTGCTCCTCGATGCGCTGACGGGAATCGGCGTTGGCCTTGATGCGCGCGGCTTCTTCGGCGGCACGACGCTCTTCGAGCTCGCGCTTCTGCTCCGCCTGGATCTCTTCCTGGCTGCGCTGGACGAATACTTTCTTCTTGCGTACTTCTACGCTGATGCTCTTGCTACCGGCGACACGCAGGGTGCTGGTGGTCTTGCGCTGCAAGGTGATCTTGCGCGGCTCTTCCGCCTTGGCCTTGTGGCCACTTTTCAGGTGGTTCAGCAAAACCTGCTTTTCATTGTCGGTCACTACCTGACCGGCGTCGGTGTGCGGCAGACCTGCCTCACGCATCTGCTGCAGCAGGCGCTCTACCGGTGCTTCGACCTCTCGGGCCAGTTCTTTCACCGTGACTTGCGTCATGCACTTCTCTCCTCAGGCCGCGCCTAATTACTCGAACCAGTGGGCTCGGGCGGCCATGATCAACTTGCCGGCACGCTCTTGGTCGATGCCGTCGATGTCGAGCAGGTCGTCAATCGACTGCTCGGCCAGGTCTTCGCGGTTAACCACGCCGCGCACCGCCAGTTCCGCTGCCAGGTCGTCGTCCATGCCCTCGAGGGAGAGCAAGTCTTCGGCCGGATGCGCGTCTGCCAGTTTTTCCTCGGTAGCGATGGCCTTGGTCAACAAACGATCCTTGGCACGAGCGCGAAGCTCGTTGACGATGTCTTCGTCGAAGCCGTCGATGTTGAGCATTTCTTCCAACGGTACGTAGGCAATTTCTTCCAGGCTGGTGAAGCCTTCGTCGACCAGCACCTGAGCCAGTTCTTCATCGACTTCCAGCTCTTCGATGAAGTTGCGCAGGATGTCGCCCGTCTCGGCCTGCTGCTTGGCCTGGATGTCCTTCTCGGTCATCACGTTCAGGGTCCAGCCGCTCAGCTGGCTGGCCAGGCGAACGTTCTGACCGCCACGACCGATCGCCTGGGCGAGGTTGTCCTCGGCCACGGCGATGTCCATGGCATGGGCATCCTCGTCGACGATGATGGCGGCGACTTCGGCAGGCGACATGGCGTTGATGACGAATTGTGCCGGGTTCTCGTCCCAGAGGACGATATCCACGCGCTCGCCACCCAGTTCGCCGGAAACGGCCTGGACGCGCGAGCCACGCATGCCGATGCAGGCACCCTGCGGGTCGATGCGCTTGTCCTTCGAGCGCACGGCGATCTTGGCGCGCGAACCCGGATCACGGGACGCAGCCATCACTTCGATCAGACCCTCGGCGATTTCCGGGACTTCGATCCGGAACAGCTCGATCAGCATCTGTGGAGCGGTACGCGACAGGATCAGCTGCGGACCACGGTTTTCGGTACGGATTTCCTTGAGCAGCGCGCGCAGGCGCACGCCGACCCGGAAGGTTTCGCGAGCGATGATGTCTTCGCGCGCCAGCAGCGCCTCGGCATTGTTGCCCAGGTCGACGATGACGTTGTCGCGGGTGACTTTCTTGACCGTACCCGAGATGATTTCACCGACGCGTTCGCGGTAGGCGTCGACGATCTGCGCACGCTCGGCCTCACGGACCTTCTGTACGATGACCTGCTTGGCGGTCTGGGCGGCGATGCGACCGAACTCGATGGACTCGATCTTTTCCTCGATCACGTCACCGACCTTGGCTTCGGGATGACTGTCCTTGATCTTGCTCGGCCAGACTTCAATGGCCGGATCGTCCAGGTCATCTTCCTCGACCACGGTCCAGCGACGGAAGGTTTCGTAGCTACCGGTGTGGCGGTTGATTTCCACACGCAGGTCGACTTCGTCTTCAAAACGCTTCTTGGTCGCGGTGGCCAGGGCCACTTCCAGCGCCTCGAAAATGACGCCGGGCGGAACGCCCTTTTCGTTGGATACCGATTCAACAACCAGCAGTACTTCTTTGCTCATCGTACGCCTCGCCTTGCGCAAGCCTTCAGACCCGGAATCTCCGCCGGGCCAGGCACGTCTCAGTCAAAACTGGGAATGATATTGGCCTTGTCGATCGAGTCGATCGGCAACAGGAACTCGTGGGTGTCTACCTGGACCACCACGTCCTGCTCCTCCACACCGCGGAGAAGGCCTTGGAAATTACGCCGCCCTTCGAACGGCGTACGCAGTTTGATCTTCACTTGTTCACCAGCATGCAGGGCGAACTGTTCAAGGGTGAACAGCGGCCGATCCATGCCGGGAGAAGACACTTCGAGGGTATATTCGGAGCTGATTGGATCTTCTACATCCAGTACGCCACTGGCCTGGCGGCTGACGGCTTCGCAGTCGTCCACCAAGATGCCGCCCTCTTTGTCGATGTAGATACGCAGGACCGAATGCTTGCCCTGGGAGATGAATTCGATCCCCCAGCATTGGTAGCCCAGACCCTCGACAACCGGGGCCAGCAAGGCCTGCAACTGTTCTAGCTTGCTCGACACCTGAACCCCCTCGTGCATGCTGTGCAAATAAAAAATGGGCGAAGCGCCCATCCCTGATACGCCGTCGGACAACGGCGCTAAGACTGTTCAGCTAACAAAAAGCCCCTGTGAAGGGGCTCCGCTGACATTGGTTGCGGGGGCTGGATTTGAACCAACGACCTTCGGGTTATGAGCCCGACGAGCTACCAGACTGCTCCACCCCGCGTCAACACTGGAGCGAAAGTATAAGACCGAACCCGCGAAGGGGTCAATCTGACCTCCACCTGCAAGAAAGCCCGCAACAGCGGGCTCTCATGCTTCAATTGGTACCGAGAAGGGGACTCGAACCCCTACACCCTATGGGCACAACCACCTCAAGGTTGCGTGTCTACCAATTCCACCACCTCGGCAATACTACATGAAACCTGTTACTGCTGCTCTTCAGCCGGAGGAGGTACATCACCCGTATTAGGGGTCGTTGCGCTCTTCTGTTCTTGGAGCACCGGTACATCATCATTCAATACCGGTTTTTGTTGCTGCTGGACTTCCATGACCGCTGGATCTGGGAGACCGGCTTGAGAAAGCTCATGTGCTTTCTGCTTTGCGAAGTATCCTAACCCAAGTGCTGTCAAAAAGAAAGAGGCAGCAAGTATAGCAGTGATTTTACTAAGGAACGTTGCGGAGCCCTGACTACCGAATACGGTATTCGAAGCACCTGCACCAAACGAGGCACCGGCTTCCGCACCTTTACCCTGTTGCAGCAACACCAGCACGATAACCCCGATGGCGCCCAACAGATGAAAAACGACTACGACTGTTTCCAGCATTTGTTCAGTTTCCTGCGGCGCGACAAATTGCACCGAATTCGTCTGCGTTCAGGGACGCTCCACCAATGAGCCCCCCATCGATATCCGGCATGCCGAACAACTCAACCGCATTGGCTGCCTTGACGCTACCACCGTACAGGATCTGTACGTTGGCGGCGATTTCGGCATCCTTTGCCGCCAGCTGGCTTCGGATCGCGGCGTGCACATCCTGGGCCTGCTGAGGCGTCGCCGTCAGCCCTGTACCGATGGCCCAAACAGGCTCGTAGGCAATGACCGCATTGGCAAAGGCCGTGACACCCAATGCATCGATGATACTATTCAACTGACGACCGACAACATCCAGCGTCTTGCCCGCCTCGCGCTCTTCAAGGGTTTCCCCAATACACAGCACGGGCTTCAAACCACTTTCCTGGGCAGCTGCAAACTTGCGATTGAGCACGTCGTCATCTTCGCCTATCAATTGGCGTCGTTCGGAGTGCCCGATCAGGACCAGTGTGCACCCTGCATCGACCAGTTGAGCCGGTGATATTTCACCGGTCAACGCGCCTTGCCCAGGCTGTACCGCAGAATTCTGTGACCCGACGAGTATTCCCGTGCCATGTACACCCTCGACAACGCGATGAATGAACAACTCGGGAGGGAATACCGCGACTTCGATACTGCCCGGAAGGGCCAGCCTGCTTAGGCCGGAGACAAGCTCAGCGACGCTGGCGCGGGTACCGTGCATTTTCCAGTTACCAGCTACCATGGGGCGACGCATGCTTTACCTCGTCGATCAAAGTGGGCGCAGATCTTATCCAAACGGATTCGCGCTGGCAAGCCTCTTTCACGCACAAACCTCGGTGACCAATCTGGCCAGCGATTCGGCATGCTTGCGCACCTGACCTTCGTCATCGCCCTCGACCATCACCCGCACCAGCGGCTCGGTCCCCGACTTGCGCAGCAGCACGCGACCACGCCCGGCCATGGCCTCGGTCGCCTCGGCGCTGGCCTGCTTGACCTCGGGATGCTCCAGCGGGTCGACGTCGCTGCCGGAGAAGCGCACGTTGATCAGCACCTGCGGACACTTGCGCAGCGCCTGGCGAGCCTGCGCCAGGGTCTC
Organism: Enterobacterales bacterium AN_CKDN230030167-1A_HGKHYDSX7; assembly: GCA_046940335.1. Classification (GTDB taxonomy): domain Bacteria; phylum Pseudomonadota; class Gammaproteobacteria; order Pseudomonadales; family Pseudomonadaceae; genus Aquipseudomonas. The sequence goes on along the minus strand of JBKYML010000009.1, from coordinate 213,859 downwards.
GCCGCGACGCTTGAGCGCCATCAGCACCTGCAGGGCAGCGATGATCGCATCGCCCGTGGTGGTGTGGTTGCAGCACACCACGTGCCCGGAGTTCTCGCCACCGAGCTGCCAGTCACGCTCCTGCAGTTCGGCCATCACGTAACGGTCGCCCACCTTGGCACGCGCGAACGGAATGCCCAGCTCGCCCAGGGCCAGCTCCAGGCCCAGGTTGCTCATCAGGGTCCCGACCACGCCGCCTTGCAGCTTGCCGCGCTCCTGAAGATCGCGGGCGATGATGAACAACAGCTCGTCGCCATCGACGATCGCACCAGTGTGGTCGACCATCAGCACGCGGTCGCCGTCGCCGTCGAAAGCGATGCCCAGGTCGGCATGCCCGACCAGTACGGCCGCCTGCAACGACTCGATGTGCGTCGAGCCGCAGCTTTCATTGATGTTCAGCCCATCGGGCTGAGCGTGCAGCACGGTCACGTCGGCGCCCAGCTCGCGGAACACGCTCGGGGCCACCTTGTACGTCGCGCCGTGGGCGCAATCGACCACCAGCTTGAGGCCGGCGAAGTCGGTGCTGCTCGGCACGCTGCTCTTGCAGAACTCGATGTAGCGACCCGCCGCGTCATTGATCCGCGAAACCTTGCCCAGCTTGCTCGACTCGACCACGGTCATCGGCTGATCGAGCAGCTCCTCGATCATCAGCTCGATGTCGTCGGGCAGCTTGACGCCCTGGCCCGAGAAGAACTTGATGCCGTTGTCGTCGTGGGGGTTGTGCGAGGCACTGATGACGATGCCGGCTTCGGCATGGAAGGTGCGCGTCAGGTAGGCGATGGCCGGCGTGGGCATCGGCCCCAGCAGCATCACGTCGGCACCGGCGGCGGACAGCCCGGCCTCGAGGGCCGACTCGAACATGTAGCCGGAGATGCGCGTGTCCTTGCCGACCAGCACGCGGCAGTTGCCCTGCTTGCGGAAGGCCATGCCCGCCGCCCAGCCGAGCTTGAGCATGAAGTCGGGCGTGATCGGGTACTCACCGACACGGCCACGGATGCCGTCGGTACCAAAGTATTTTCTGCTCATGACGAGGCTCCAGGATTCTTTTATTCGGCGTTCTGCACCGCAGCGATCATGCGCACCACATCGACGGTCTCGTGCACATCATGGACGCGAAGGATACGCGCGCCCTGAGTCATCGCCAAGGCAGCCAACGCCAGGCTGCCATAGAGTCGCTCATCGACCGATCGTTCCAGGGTCAGGCCGATCATGCTCTTTCGCGACACGCCCACCAGCAGTGGACGACCCAGGCGATGCAGCACCTCGAGGTGCTTGAACAGGCTGAGGTTGTGGGCCAGGGTCTTGGCGAAGCCGAACCCCGGATCGAGCACGATGCGACCGGCGTCGATGCCGACAGCCGCGCAGGCCGCCATGCGCGATTCCAGATAGCGCGCCACTTCCTGGGTCACATCGTCGTAGTGCGGGTCGTCCTGCATGGTGCCGGGCTCGCCGCGCATGTGCATCAGGCACACGGGCAGCCCCGTGGCGGCAGCGGCATCCAGCGCGCCGTCGCGCTCGAGTGCACGCACGTCGTTGATCAGGCCGGCGCCCAGACGCGCGGCTTCGCGCATCACCGCGGGCGTGGAGGTATCGACCGAAACGATCACGTCCAGGTGGGCGGCGATGGCTTCGACCATCGGCGCCACACGCTCGAGCTCCTCGGTGACCGACACGGCACGTGCGCCTGGCCGGGTGGACTCGCCGCCGACGTCGATCAGCGTCGCACCGGCGGCCACCATGGCCTCTGCGTGACGCAGTGCCGCGTCACGGCGCGCGAACTGGCCGCCGTCGGAAAAGGAGTCGGGGGTGACGTTGAGGATGCCCATGACATGGGTCTGGGACAGATCAAGAACCCGGTTGCCGCAGGGCAACCGGGTGGGGTACTGCTGAGAGCTCATAGGCGCCCTTAGTGTTGAGCGGCAGGGCCACCGATCGGGGACTCAGGACGGTCGCCCTGTGGCGCGGCCGGCGTGCCGGACGGTCCGGCGTCGTTGTTGTCCCAGTCACGCGGCTCGCGCGGGGTGCGGCCGGCCATGATGTCGTCGATCTGGTCGGCGTCGATGGTTTCGTACTTCATCAGCGCTTCGGCCATGGCGTCGAGCTTGTCGCGGTTCTCCGTGAGGATCTGGCGAGCGGTGTCGTAGCAGTGGTCGATGATGCTGCGTACTTCCGAGTCGATCAGCTTGGCGGTTTCACCCGAGACGCTGGTGTTCTGGCCCGACGAGCCACGGCCCAGGAACACCTCGCCTTCTTCCTCGGCGTACATCAATGGCCCCAGCTTCTCCGACAGGCCCCACTTGGTGACCATGTTCCGGGCGATCTGGCTGGCACGCATGATGTCGTTGGAAGCGCCCGTGGTGACGCCATCGAAGCCCAGGGTCATCTCCTCGGCGATCCGGCCGCCGTACAGCGAGCAGATCTGGCTGATCAGCGCACGCTTGGACAGGCTGTAGCGGTCTTCCTCGGGCAGGAACATGGTCACGCCCAGGGCGCGGCCACGCGGGATGATCGACACCTTGTAGACCGGGTCATGCTCGGGCACCACACGGCCCACGATGGCGTGACCGGCTTCGTGGTAGGCGGTGTTCTGCTTTTCCTTCTCGGACATGACCATGGTCTTGCGCTCGGCGCCCATCATGATCTTGTCCTTGGCCAGCTCGAACTCCTTCATCTCGATCGTGCGCTTGCCTGAACGGGCGGCGAACAGCGCGGCCTCGTTGACCAGGTTGGCCAGGTCGGCACCGGAGAAGCCAGGTGTGCCACGAGCAATGACTGCGGCGTTGACGTTCTCGCTGATCGGCGCCTTGCGCATGTGCACCTTGAGGATCTGCTCGCGGCCCCGGATGTCCGGCAGCCCCACCACGACCTGACGGTCGAAGCGGCCAGGACGCAGCAGCGCCGGGTCCAGCACGTCGGGACGGTTGGTCGCGGCGATGACGATGATGCCATCGTTCATCTCGAAGCCGTCCATCTCCACCAGCAGCTGGTTGAGGGTCTGCTCACGCTCGTCGTGACCGCCACCCATGCCGGCGCCACGGTGGCGGCCGACGGCGTCGATCTCGTCGATGAAGATGATGCACGGCGCATGCTTCTTGGCCTGCTCGAACATGTCGCGCACGCGGCTGGCACCGACACCGACGAACATCTCGACAAAGTCAGAACCGGAAATGGTGAAGAACGGCACCTTCGCCTCGCCGGCGATGGCCTTGGCCAGCAAGGTCTTGCCGGTACCGGGCGGGCCGACCATCAGCACGCCGCGGGGAATGCGACCGCCCAGGCGCTGGAACTTGCCCGGATCACGCAGGAATTCCACCAGCTCGCCGACTTCTTCCTTGGCCTCGTCGCAACCGGCGACGTCAGCTAGCGTGGTCTTGACCTGGTCCTCGGAGAGCAGGCGCGCCTTGCTCTTGCCGAAGCTCATCGGGCCACCCTTGCCCCCGGCACCGCCCTGCATCTGGCGCATGAAGAACATGAACACCGCGATGATCACCAGGATCGGGAAGCTGGCCACCAGCAACTGGGTCCAGATGCTCTGCTGCTCGGGCTGCTTGCCTTCGACCACGACACGGTTGTCGACCAGATCGCCGATCAGGCCGTTGTCGGCGATGGCCGGACGGATGGTCTTGAAGTTGTCGCCATCGGTACGCTTGCCCGTGATGACGGCACCGTCGACGGTCACGCGCTCGACCTTGCCTTCCTTCACTTGCTGGATGAAGTCGGAGTAGTTGAGGGTCTGCGGCTCGTTCGGGCTGGAGAAGTTGTTCATCACCGTCACGAGGACCGCCGCGATGATCAACCACAGGATCAGGTTCTTTGCCATGTCGTTCAATTAGCTACCCTCTGAGGTCCGGCGCACGACGCGGCCGTGCCTCGCATGATATTCACCGGCGTAACTTACTACATTACCTACGCATCCGCAGGCGCCGTCTGTAACCCTTTGTGAAACTTAGCCTACACGAAGATCCGACACGCCCGTCAGAAACCGCCGATTGGAATTACCTATCGCTCGACGTGGCAACACGTACCTGCGGCACGCCCTACCCCTTCCAACCCCTGGCGAGCAGGTACTGCTCGCGGGAGCGGTCCCGCGACGAGGACGGCTTGCGCATCTGCACCTTGTCGAACTTGCCACGCACGTCCTTGAGGTACTGATCGAAGCCTTCACCCTGGAATATCTTGATCAGAAAATCGCCGCCAGGTTTCAATACGCGGCTGGCCAGATCCAGGGCCAGCTCGCACAGGAACATCGCCCGCGGCATGTCGACCTCGGGCGTACCACTCATATTGGGGGCCATGTCGGAAATCACAAGGTCCACGTGGGAATCGCCGACCGCCTGCAGGATGCGCTCGAGCACCTCGTCCTGTGTGAAGTCGCCCTGGATGAAGGTCACGTCGGGGATGCTGTCCATCTCCAGGATGTCGGAGGCGATCAGGCGCCCCTGCCCACCGATCAGACGACTGGTCACCTGCGACCAGCCACCGGGCGCCGCGCCCAGGTCGATCACGCTCATGCCGGGACGGATCAGCCGGTCCTTCTCCTGGATCTCCAGCAGCTTGTAGCTGGCGCGCGAGCGGTAGCCATCCTTCTGCGCCTGTTTGACGAAGGGGTCGTTGAAATGCTCTCTCAGCCAGTTATGGCTGCTTTTGGAACGTTGCGCCACGGGGCACCTCGATGATATGCGTCGTGATTGACTGGGCGGAGCCACGGGCCCTCGGGTAAAATGCCCGTCAATTTTACAGAATCAGACGAAAAGGGTCAGATTATGCCGCTCAATAACGAGCAGAAGAAGCAGTACAAGTCCATTGGTCATGACCTCAAGCCTGTCCTGATCGTCGCCGGCAATGGGGTGAACGAAGGTGTGGTGGCCGAACTGGAGCGCGCCCTGGTCGATCACGAGCTGATCAAGGTAGAGATCCGCTCGGAAGATCGCGAAGAGCGTGCCGCGGCCATCGCCGAGCTGTGCAAGGTCGGCCGCGCCGAGCTGGTGCAGACCATCGGCAAGAAAGCCCTGATCTACCGCAAGAACCCGCAGCCGAACAAGCAGCTGTCGAACGTCCACCGCTACAAGTAAGCGGTGAAGCCCCTCAGCGGCGCGGCGCGCGCGCCCTGACGGGGACCGGCTGGGCCACCAGCACGATGCCGGCAAAGCCCAGTGTCAGGAAGCAGAGCATCTGCCACCGCTCCCCGACGGCGATGCCATAGCGCAGCGTGTAGTACGCCACGCAGGCCGTGAATCCCAGCAACAGCATCTGCCCACGGAACTGACGCCACCAGGCCGGCAGGCCCTCGACCCGCGCCAGCACTGCCAGCTGGATCATCAGCCCGAGCCATGCCACGCCGACCAGCCAACGGTCGATCTGCGCGGCGACGTCCTGCACCAGCAAGGGCGCCAGGCCGCTGACCTTGAGCGCCGGCACCAGCCCCACGTGGAACACCCACAGGCCGCCGACCCAGAAAACCTGGGCCAGCTGCCAGAGGATGCCTTCGAGGGACGGCGCCCGCAGGCGTCGGTCAGATGTGCTTGACTTCGACAATCTCGTACTCGACCGTGCCGTTGGGCGTCTTGACGACCACCGTGTCACCTTCTTCCTTGCCGATGATGGCACGGGCGATCGGCGCGCTGTTGGACAGCTTGCCCTTCTTCACGTCGGCCTCGTCCTCGCCGACGATCTGGTAGGTCACCTGATCGCCGGTTTCGGTGTTCTCGAGCACCACGGTGGTGCCGAAGATGACCTTGCCGGTGTGGGCGATGGTGGTGACGTCGATCACCACGGCGTTCTGCAGACGGCCTTCGATGTCACGGATACGCGCCTCGACCATGCCCTGCTCTTCGCGTGCGGCATGGTATTCGGCGTTTTCCTTCAGGTCGCCCAGCTCGCGCGCTTCGCCAATGGCCTGGCTCAGGCGCGGGCGCTCGGTCTTGCTCAGGAAGGTCAGCTCCTCTTCCAGGGCGCGCGCGCCCTGGACGGTCATGGGGTACTTGGTCATGCTCATGGTTTGAGTCCTGCGTGCAGATCCTGCAAGCGGCGCACGGTCTTTTCCGGACCGAACTTCAACGCTTCGCAGATGGCTTCACCCGCGGCAATGGTCGTGGTGCAGTAGATCTTGTGCTGCAGCGCGTTGCGGCGGATCGAGTAGGAGTCAGCGATCGACTGACGGCCTTCGGTGGTGTTGATGATCAACGATACTTCGTCGTTCTTGATCATGTCGACCACATGAGGACGCCCTTCGGTCACCTTGTTCACACGGCGCACCTTCAGACCGGCCTGCTCGATCACCTTGGCGGTGCCGGCGGTGGCCACGATCTCGAAGCCCAGGGCGATCAGGTCACGGGCCACGCCAGCGACCTGCGGCTTGTCGTCGTCACGCACACTGATGAAGGCGGTGCCACCGGTCGGCAGCACTTCGCTGGCGCCCATCTGGGCCTTGGCGAAGGCTTCGCCGAAGCTGTCGCCCACGCCCATCACTTCGCCGGTGGACTTCATCTCTGGGCCGAGGATCGGGTCCACGCCCGGGAACTTGGCGAACGGGAAGACGGCTTCCTTGACGCTGTAGAAGTTCGGGATGATCTCTTTGGTGAAGCCCAGTTCCTTGAGCGTCTTGCCGGCCATCACGCGCGCGGCGATCATCGCCAGCGAGGTGCCGATGCACTTGGACACGAACGGCACGGTACGCGAGGCGCGCGGGTTGACCTCGATCACGTAGATCTTGTCGCCCTGCAGGGCCAGCTGCACGTTCATCAGGCCGACCACGCCCAGCTCCAGGGCCATCTTGCGCACCTGCTCGCGGACTTCGTCCTGGACGTCCTGGCTCAGCGAGTACGGCGGCAGCGAGCAGGCCGAGTCACCGGAGTGAACGCCGGCCTGTTCGATGTGCTGCATGATCGCGCCGATCACCACGTCGGTGCCGTCGCAGACCGCATCCACGTCCATTTCGATGGCGCAGTTGAGGAAGTGGTCGAGCAGTACCGGGCTGTCGTTGGAGACCTGGACCGCTTCACGCAGGTAACGCTTGAGCTCGTCCAGTTCGTAGACGATCTCCATGGCGCGACCGCCCAGCACGTACGAAGGACGCACCACCAGCGGGTAGCCGATGTCGCCGGCGGCACGGATGGCTTCGTCTTCGCTGCGCACGGTGGCGTTCGGCGGCTGCAGCAGGTTCAGGCGCTGCACCATCTGCTGGAAGCGCTCGCGGTCTTCGGCGCGGTCGATGGCGTCCGGGCTGGTGCCGATGATCGGTACGCCGGCTTCTTCCAGGGCGCGCGCCAGTTTCAGCGGGGTCTGGCCACCGTAGTGGACGATGACGCCCTTGGGCTTCTCGACGCGGCAGACTTCCAGCACGTCTTCCAGGGTCAGCGGCTCGAAGTACAGGCGGTCGGAGGTGTCGTAGTCGGTCGACACGGTCTCGGGGTTGCAGTTGACCATGATGGTTTCGTAACCATCTTCACGCAGCGCCAGGGCCGCGTGAACGCAGCAGTAGTCGAACTCGATGCCCTGGCCGATACGGTTGGGGCCGCCGCCGAGGATCATGATCTTGTCGCGCGTCGACGGGTTGGCCTCGCACTCTTCCTCGTAGGTGGAGTACAGGTAGGCGGTGTCGGTGGCGAACTCGGCCGCGCAGGTGTCGACGCGCTTGTAGACCGGCAGCACGTCGAGCTTGTGACGGTGACGGCGCAGGTTCTTGTCGGTGATCCCGAGCAGTTTGGCCAGGCGCTGGTCAGAGAAGCCCTTGCGCTTGAGGCGACGCATCAGCTGGGCGTCGATGTCGGCCAGCCCCAGAGTCTTGACCTTTTCCTCGTCCTTGATGATGTCTTCGATCTGCACCAGGAACCAGTGATCGATGCTGGTCAGGGCGAAGATTTCGTCACGCGTCATGCCGGCACGGAAGGCGTCGGCCACGTACCAGATACGCTCGGCGCCCGGCACGGTCAGCTCACGCTTGAGGATGCTGGCCGCCTCCGGGCTGGCCAGGTCGACTTTCGGGTCGAGGCCGCAGGCGCCGACTTCCAGGCCACGCAGGGCTTTCTGCAGGGATTCCTGGAAGGTCCGGCCGATGGCCATGACTTCACCGACCGACTTCATCTGGGTGGTCAGGCGGGCGTCGGCCTTGGGGAATTTCTCGAAGGCGAAGCGCGGCAGCTTGGTGACGACGTAGTCGATCGATGGCTCGAAGGACGCCGGGGTGCGGCCGCCGGTGATGTCGTTCTGCAGCTCGTCGAGGGTGTAGCCGACGGCCAGCTTGGCGGCGATCTTGGCGATCGGGAAGCCGGTGGCCTTGGAGGCCAGGGCCGAGGAACGCGACACCCGCGGGTTCATCTCGATGACGACCATGCGACCGGTGTTCGGGCAGATGCCGAACTGCACGTTGGAGCCGCCGGTCTCGACACCGATCTCACGCAGCACCGCCAGCGAGGCGTTGCGCATGATCTGGTATTCCTTGTCGGTCAAGGTCTGGGCCGGGGCGACGGTGATCGAGTCGCCGGTGTGCACGCCCATCGGGTCGAAGTTCTCGATCGAGCAGACGATGATGCAGTTGTCCTTCTTGTCGCGGACCACCTCCATCTCGTATTCCTTCCAGCCGATCAGCGATTCGTCGATCAGCAGTTCCTTGGTCGGCGACAGGTCCAGACCACGGGCGCAGATCTCTTCGAATTCTTCACGGTTGTAGGCGATGCCGCCACCGGTGCCGCCCATGGTGAAGGACGGACGGATGATGCAGGGGAAGCCCAGGCGTTCGAGGACCGCATTGGCCTCGTCCATGCTGTGGGCGATGCCGGAGCGTGGGCACTCCAGGCCGATGGCCTTCATGGCCTTGTCGAAGCGCGAACGGTCTTCGGCCTTGTCGATGGTGTCGGCGTTGGCGCCGATCATTTCCACGCCGAACTGCTCGAGCACGCCATGGCGCTCCAGGTCCAGGGCGCAGTTCAGTGCAGTCTGGCCACCCATGGTCGGCAGCACCGCGTCAGGGCGCTCCTTCTCGATGATCTTGGCCACCGATTGCCACTTGATCGGCTCGATGTAGGTGGCGTCGGCCATCGACGGGTCGGTCATGATGGTGGCCGGGTTGGAGTTCACCAGGATGACGCGGAAACCTTCCTCGCGCAGGGCCTTGCAGGCCTGGGCGCCGGAGTAGTCGAATTCGCAGGCCTGGCCGATCACGATCGGGCCAGCGCCGAGAATCAGGATGCTTTTGATGTCTGTACGTTTTGGCATGGTTGTCACTCAAATCCGCGGGTCAGTCGGCAAGCCGTCTTGAACGATCTTGGTCGGGCGCGTCCGGACGCGGCGCGTGCCGGTCCGGGAGCCCTGGAGCAGGATGCTTAGCGGCGCTTGGCCATGGCATCGATGAAGCGGTCGAACAGCGGCGCGACGTCGGTCGGCCCTGGGCTCGCCTCGGGGTGGCCCTGGAAGCTGAACGCGCTCTTGTCGGTGCGCTCGATGCCCTGCAGGGTGCCGTCGAACAGCGACTTGTGGATGGCGCGCACGTTGCTCGGCAGGGTCGCTTCGTCGACGGCGAAGCCGTGGTTCTGGCTGGTGATCATGACCACGCCGGAGTCGATGTCCTGCACCGGGTGGTTGGCGCCGTGGTGACCATGGCCCATCTTCACGGTCTTGGCACCGGAGGCCAGGGCCAGCAGCTGGTGACCCAGGCAGATGCCGAAGACCGGGATGTCGGTTTCGAGGATATCCTTGATCGCCTGGATCGCGTAGTCGCACGGCTCGGGGTCACCCGGGCCGTTGGAGAGGAACACGCCGTCCGGGTTCAGCGCCAGCACTTCGCTCGCTGGGGTCTGCGCCGGCACGACGGTCAGGCGGCAGCCGCGGTCGACCATCATGCGCAGGATGTTGACCTTGACGCCGTAGTCGAAGGCGACGACGTGATGCGGCAGGTCGGCGGCCTCGACGGTCGGGTGGCTGTCGGTCTTGAGGTCCCAGACCCCGGAGCGCCACTCGTAGCGCTCCTTGGTGCTGACGACCTTGGCCAGGTCCATGCCTTTCAGGCCCGGGAAGCCGCGGGCTGCGGCGATCGCCGCTTCCTCGGTGATGTTGTCACCGGCCAGGATGCAACCGTTCTGGGCGCCCTTCTCGCGCAGGATGCGGGTCAGGCGACGGGTGTCAATGCCGGCGATGGCGACGACGTTGTTGGCCTTGAGGTAATCGGGCAGCGACTGGGTGTTGCGCCAGTTGCTGGCCAGCAGCGGCAGGTCGCGGATGACCAGGCCGGCGGACCAGACACGATTGGACTCGGCGTCTTCGGCGGTGGTGCCGGTGTTGCCGATGTGCGGGTAGGTCAGGGTGACGATCTGCTGGGCGTAGGAAGGGTCCGTGAGAATTTCCTGGTAGCCGGTCATTGCGGTGTTGAACACCACCTCACCAACGGTCTGCCCGTCGGCTCCGATGGCTTCACCGCGAAAAATGCTGCCATCGGCAAGGGCGAGTATGGCTGGCTTAGTCAAGAAGACCTCCCGTAAATCAAGCCTGAAAGGGCGATCGCAGGTTGCAAAAAAGCGGAATGACGTATGGACACGTCACTCCGCTTTAATATGCTGATTATCTGCGCGCTTTTAGTGGACACACTAAAGCTGTAGCTTACAGGAATGAGCGTTTTGGGTCTACCGGATATGTGCCTGAAAAACACGGGATGGCGACATGAATAGGGCAGGGGCCTATTTACGCGCCAGGCCAGGAGAGGGATCAGCAAGCGCTTACGGGCCCACCAATCCGCCACACCACTGCCAGCCAGCATGACCCACCCGCATCGCCCCGCTGAAAGCTCACAGCAGGCACCTGACCTTACCAGCCCAGGCACCCCCCCTCTCAACGCAGGTCCAGCACATCCTGCATGTCGTACAACCCAGGCGCGCGCCCATCCAGCCACAGCGCAGCACGAACCGCGCCCTTGGCGAAGGTCATGCGGCTCGAGGCCTTGTGGGTGATCTCCACGCGCTCGCCTTCGGCCGCGAACAGCACGGTGTGATCGCCAACCACATCGCCCGCACGCACGGTGGCGAAACCGATGGTCTTGCGATCCCGCGCGCCGGTCTGGCCTTCACGACCGTACACGGCCACTTCATCCAGATCGCGACCCAACGCCTGAGCCACGACCTCCCCCATGCGCAACGCAGTCCCGGACGGTGCATCGACCTTGTGCCGGTGGTGCGCCTCGAGGATCTCGATGTCGACCTCGTCGCCCAGCACGCGAGCGGCCGTGTCGAGCAGCTTGAGGCAGAGGTTGACGCCGATGCTGAAGTTGGCGGCGAAGACGATCGGAATCTCCTTGCCAGCCTCGGCCAGCAGGGCTTTCTCTTCGGTCGTGAAGCCGGTGGTGCCGATCACCATGGCCTTGCCCGCCTTGCGGCAGAATGCCAGGTTCTTCAGGGTCACCGACGGGTGCGTGAAGTCGATCAGCACATCGAATTCGTCCGCCACCTTGGCCAGGTCGCCGCACAGCGGCACACCGATCCGGCCCAGTGCCGCCAGCTCGCCGGCATCGGCACCGACCAGCGAACTGTCGGGCTTGTCGACCGCCGCCGTCAGGCCCGCGCTTGGCGCCTGTTGCTGCACGGCCTCGATGAGCGTCTTGCCCATCCGCCCTGCCGCGCCCATCACCGCAATACGTCGCATGTCGTGTTCCTTGTCAGAGATCGCCGAAGAAGCGCTTCACGCCGTCGAACCAGCCACTGGCCTTGGGCGAGTGAGAGCTGTCGACCTGCAGCGAATCCCGCAGCTCTTCGAGCAGTTCGCGCTGGCGACGGCTGAGGTTGACCGGGGTTTCCACGGCCACTCGGCACAGCAGGTCGCCCGGCGCACCACCGCGCACGGGCGCCACGCCCTTGCCGCGCAGGCGGAACTGCTTGCCGGTCTGGGTGCCTTCCGGAATCTTCAGCTTGACCCGGCCATCGAGCGTCGGTACTTCGAGCTCGCCACCCAGGGCCGCTTCGATGAAGCTGATCGGCACTTCGCAGTACAGGTGCTTGCCGTCGCGCTGGAAGATCGAGTGCTCGCGCACGCTGATGACCACGTACAGATCGCCCGTCGGGCCGCCCTGGGTACCGGCCTCGCCTTCCCCGGACAGGCGGATGCGGTCGCCCGTGTCGACCCCTGGCGGCACCTTGACCGACAGCGTCTTGTACTCTTCGACGCGCCCTTCGCCCTGGCAGGACGTGCACGGGTCGCTGATGATCTTGCCCTGGCCATGGCAGCGCGGGCAGGTCTGCTGCACCGAGAAGAACCCTTGCTGCATGCGCACCTGGCCGATGCCGCCACAGGTCGGGCAGGAGATCGGCGAGGAGCCCTTCTTGGCACCGGTGCCATCGCACGGCGCGCAGTTGACCAGGGTCGGCACACGAATGCTGACGGTGGTGCCGCGTACCGCTTCTTCCAGGTTCAGTTCGAGGGTGTAGCGCAGGTCGCTGCCGCGCTGGGCGCCACCGCGACCACCGCCCCGGCCACCGCCGAAGAAGTCGCTGAAGACATCACCGAAGATGTCGGAGAAGTTGGCGCCACCGAAGCCGGCACCGCCGCCACCCATGCTCGGATCGACACCGGCGTGGCCATACTGATCGTAGGCGGCACGCTTGCTGGCATCGGACAGCACTTCGTAGGCCTCGTTGGCCTCTTTGAACAGGTCCTCGGACGCTTTGTCACCCGGGTTACGGTCCGGGTGGTGCTTCATCGCCAGACGGCGATAGGCCTTCTTGAGGTCAGCTTCACTGGCGCCGCGCTCGACACCCAGCACCTCATAATAATCACGCTTTGCCATAGGTCATTTGCACTCTTGAGGGCGTTCGGCAAACCTCTGCGCATCATGCGCCGTGCCGACAGCACCTGCCGCCACACTCGGAAGCGCCCAGACAGATGCCGTAAAAATTCTCGTGTTCCAGACACGCCAACGCGGGAGCAAGCCCCCGCGCGGCGACATCCTACCAGCTGATCGCCTTGTGGCGATCAACCGGCCGACAACTTGCAGGGATTACTGCTTGTTGTTGTCTTTCACTTCTTCGAACTCAGCGTCGACCACGTCGTCCTTGCGCGCTTCAGGCTCGGCCTGCTGCTGGGCACCGGCTTGCGCCTGCTCGCCCTGCTCGGCGTACATCTTCTGCGCGACAGGCGCGGAGACCTTCGACAGCTCCTCGACCTTGGCGTCGATGGCAGCCTTGTCGTCGCCCTTGAGGGCAGTTTCCAGGGCAACCACGGCGGCTTCGATGGCGGACTTCTCGTCGGCCGTCACCTTGTCGCCGGCGTCGGTGACCATCTTGCGGGTCGAGTGGACCAGCGCGTCACCCTGGTTGCGGGCAGCGACCAGCTCTTCGAACTTGCGGTCTTCCTCGGCATTAGCCTCGGCGTCACGCACCATGCGCTCGATCTCGTCGTCCGACAGACCAGAGTTGGCCTTGATGACGATCGACTGCTGCTTGCCGGTGGCCTTGTCCTTGGCACCGACGTGCAGGATGCCGTTGGCGTCGATGTCGAAGGTCACTTCGATCTGCGGCACGCCGCGAGGTGCTGGCGGGATGTCGGCCAGGTCGAACTTGCCCAGGGACTTGTTCTGCGAGGCCTGCTTGCGCTCACCTTGCAGCACGTGAATGGTCACGGCGTTCTGGTTGTCGTCGGCGGTCGAGAACACCTGCGACTTCTTGGTCGGGATGGTGGTGTTCTTCTCGATCAGCGCGGTCATCACGCCACCCATGGTTTCGATACCCAGGGTCAGCGGGCTGACGTCCAGCAGCAGCACGTCCTTCACGTCACCGGCCAGAACGGCGCCCTGGATGGCCGCACCCATGGCAACGGCTTCGTCCGGGTTGACGTCCTTGCGTGCTTCCTTGCCGAAGAAGTCGGCCACGGCCTTCTGCACCATCGGCATACGGGTCTGACCGCCGACCAGGATCACGTCGTCGATCTTGCTGGCGTCGATACCGGCGTCTTTCAGCGCGGTGCGGCATGGCTCGATGGTGCGCTTGACCAGGTCTTCGACCAGCGATTCCAGCTTGGCGCGGGAGATCTTCACGTTCAGGTGCTTCGGACCGGTCGCATCGGCCGTGATGTACGGCAGGTTGACGTCGGTCGACTGGGCCGAGGACAGCTCGATCTTGGCTTTTTCGGCGGCTTCTTTCAGACGCTGCAAGGCCAGAGGATCGTTCTTCAGGTCCATGCCGGACTCTTTCTTGAACTCGTCGACGAGGTAGTCGATCAGGCGCATGTCGAAGTCTTCGCCACCCAGGAAGGTGTCGCCGTTGGTGGCCAGTACTTCGAACTGGTGCTCACCATCGACTTCGGCGATCTCGATGACCGACACGTCGAAGGTACCACCACCGAGGTCATAGACGATCACGGTGTGGTCGCCCTTGGCCTTGTCCATGCCATAGGCCAGGGCCGCGGCAGTCGGTTCGTTGATGATGCGCTTGACGTCCAGACCGGCGATGCGACCGGCGTCCTTGGTGGCCTGACGCTGGCTGTCGTTGAAGTAGGCCGGTACGGTGATGACCGCTTCGGTCACCGCTTCGCCGAGGTAGTCTTCGGCGGTCTTCTTCATCTTCTTCAGGACTTCGGCGCTGATCTGTGGCGGCGCCATTTCCTTGCCGGAGGCTTCGACCCAGGCGTCACCGTTGTTCGCCTTGACGATCTTGTACGGCACCAGCTTGATGTCTTTCTGCACGACGTCTTCTTCGAAGCGACGGCCGATCAGGCGCTTCACCGCGAACAGGGTGTTGTGCGGGTTGGTCACGGCCTGACGCTTAGCGGACTGGCCGACCAGGATCTCGCCGTCGTTGGCGTAGGCGACGATGGACGGCGTGGTGCGCGCGCCTTCGGCGTTCTCGATGACCTTGACGTTACCGTTTTCGAGGATGGAGACGCACGAGTTGGTGGTCCCCAGGTCGATACCGATGATCTTGCCCATGTAAACTCTCCCGAAACTTGAATTAGGTTACAGCGGCGGCTTAGGCCAACTGCGGCAATACTTGCGTGCTTGACACCTAGATGGGGATGCCCGGAAGGATTTCAAGCCTTTTCATCGATAGAAGGTTGCGCTGCCGTCGGCGCCTTGCTGACCACCACCATGGCGGGGCGCAGCAGACGGCCGTTGAGCAGGTAGCCCTTCTGGAACACCTTCAGCACGCTGTTGGGCTCGACGTCGGCGCTTTCCTGCATGGCCATGGCCTGGTGGTGCTCGGCGTTGAACGGCTCGCCGTGTGGGTCGATCGGCTGCAGGTTGTAGCGGGCCAGGGTGTCGCTGAACATCTTCAGGGTCAGCTCGATGCCTTCGCGCATCGGCTTGATGGTCTCGTCCTCGGCGCTGGACAGCTCCAGGCCGCGCTCGAGGCTGTCGATCACCGGCAGCAGGTCGCCAGCGAACTTCTCCAGCGCGAACTTGTGCGCCTTCTCGACATCCTGCTCGGCGCGACGACGCACGTTCTGCAGATCGGCGACCGCGCGCAGGGATTGATCCTGGGCGGCGGCCAGCTGCTCCTCGAGCACCTGGACACGGGCACTGAGCTCGTCCGCGCCGGTTTCTTCGACATTGCCGTTAAGGATGTTCTCGTCCAGCTGTTCGTCAGCCATGGTCTCTCTCCTGCGCAAATGGGTCTGGGCGAGGCGTGCTCGCTGGTCTGCCGGGTATATGGGGGCTGAAATGCCAGCTTCAAGGGCTGACCGCCCGTCGTGATCGGCGTGCTGGCTTCGACCTCGCGAACCGGCGTGACGCTCACAAAATCTCGGCCTGGCGCGCGTCCTCGTCCGGCGCGTGCAACACCCTGCCAAACACCGCTCGGCCAACGGGCATTGCCACGCTTTCGCGCGGACTGTATAAATAACCAGACCTGAATGTATAACCAGATCTGACCCCTCGGGAGCCGCCCATGCTGGTGCATCTGTCGATCCACAACTACGCCATCGTCGAACACCTTGACCTCGAGCTCGCACGCGGCATGAGCGTCATCACCGGCGAGACCGGTGCCGGCAAGTCGATCATGCTCGACGCGCTGGGCCTGGCCCTGGGCGATCGCGCCGATTGCGGGGTGGTTCGGCCGGGCGCCGACAAGGCCGACATTCTCGCCACCTTCGACCTGGTCGACATTCCCGAGGCCCATGCCTGGCTGGTCGAGCGCGACCTGGAGCAGGACGGTCCCTGCATCCTGCGCCGCGTGATCACCGCCGAAGGCCGCAGCCGTGGCTACATCAACGGCACGCCCTGCCCGCTCGGCGACCTGAAGGCACTCGGCGAGCTGCTGATCGACATCCACAGCCAGCACGAGCACCAGTCCCTGCTCAAGACCGACACCCACCGCCGTCTGCTCGACGAGTATGCCGGTGCCAGCGACCTGGCCCGCCAGGTGCAGCTGGCCGCCCAACGCTGGCGGCAGACGCGTCAGGAGCTGGAGCGCCTGTCCAACTCCAGCGACGAGCAGCGCGCGCGTCACCAGTTGCTCAGCTATCAGCTCGAGGAACTCGAGAACCTCAACCTGGGCGAGAACGAGCTGGAGCTGCTCGAGCAGGAGCACAAGAACCTGACCAACGCCGAAGCGCTGTTCGGGGTGTGCCGCCAGGTCATCGACCAGTGCAGCGAAAGCGATTCGGGCAACGTGCTCAGCGTGCTGAGCGCCTGCCTCAGCCGGCTGGGCAACACCGGCGACGGCCCCAAGGCCCTGGGCGAGGCGGCCAACCTGATCGCCAGCGCACAGATCCAGATCGAAGAAGCGGTCGGCGAGCTCAACCGCTTCCTGGATCACTTCGATGCCGACCCGATGCGCCTGCAGGCCCTCGAAGAGCGTCTCGATGCGCTGTATACCCTGGCACGCAAACACCGCGTCCAGCCCAGCGAACTGCCCGAGCTGCAGCAACGCCTGATCGACGAACTCGAAGGCCTCAATGCCAGTGACGAGTCCCTCGAGCGTCTGGCCGACGAACTGGCCGCGTATGCCAAGCACTACCAGCTCAAGGCCGCCGAACTCAGCGGATTGCGCCACCAGGCAGCCGGTCAACTGGCCAATGCCGTCGAGCAGGAGATCCAGCGACTGGGCATGCCGGGTGGGCGCTTCCAGATCGCACTGACCCCCTTGAGCAGCGACGACCTGTCCCCCCACGGCCTGGAGTCGGTCGAACTGCTGGTCAGCGCCAACCCAGGGCAACCGCTCAAGGGCCTGGCGAAAGTCGCGTCCGGGGGCGAACTGTCACGGATCAGCCTGGCGATCCAGGTGATCACCGCGCAGACCTCGCGCATCCCGACCCTGGTGTTCGACGAAGTCGACGTCGGCATTGGCGGCCCGACGGCCGAGATCGTCGGCCAACTGCTGCGACGCCTGGGCGATCGCGGCCAGGTGCTGACGGTCACCCACCTGCCTCAGGTGGCGGCGCAAGGGCATCATCACCTGTTCGTGCACAAGGTTCGGCACAGCGATACCACCCACACGGCAGTCGCCAGCCTGGGCAAACGGGAACGGGTAGAAGAAGTGGCACGCATGCTGGGCGGCATCGACCTGACCAAGGAATCCCTGGCCCACGCGCGCAAGATGGTCGTCAGCGGTAAATAAGGAAGGAAAGGCTGGCAGGTGCGCCACAGCGCGTCACCTGCCATGAAGGGCTGCCGATACGGTGAGCCTGGATGGAAGCACGCCGCCCCGATCCGTTGAGACGCTGACCGGCCTCCGGTCATCCAGTGTGGGCGGCACCGGCTGTCACACCGCCTTCGCCGCCCCGTATCGCCCTCAGGTCACGCCTTTTTGGCGCGGATGTACAGGACCAGGTTATGGTCCACCAACTCGTAACCGTGCTCCTGCACGATCTCTTTCTGGCGCCGCTCGATCTCCGCGTCGAAGAACTCGATGACCTCGCCAGACTCCACGTTGACCATATGGTCGTGGTGGCCGCCATCCGCCAGTTCGAAGACGGCATGGCCGCCATCGAAGTTATGACGCACGACCAGGCCAGCCGCTTCGAACTGGGTCAGGACACGGTAAACGGTCGCCAGACCCACGTCCTCGCCGGCCTCCATCAATGCCTTGTACACATCCTCGGCGCTCATGTGGCGCTGCTCGTTCAGGTCGAGCATCTGCAGGATCTTGACTCGAGGCAGTGTCACCTTGAGACCGGCTTTGCGTAATTCGCTATTTTCAACCATGGTCAGCTTTCTCGCCGATGCTGCTTCGCAGCTTCTCTTAATACGGGTATGATCGGGGTTTACGTTGTCCAGCCAAGATAGTGGAAGTCGCCCACCGATGCAAAACACCAAGCTCTTGCTAACCAGCCTCACCTTCGTGGGACTGCTCGCACTCGCCGGTTGCTCGTTTCCCGGGGTTTACAAAATCGACATCCAGCAGGGCAATGTCGTCACGCAGGACATGATAGACCAATTGCGCCCCGGAATGACCCGGCGCCAGGTAAGGTTTATCATGGGCAACCCGCTGCTTCAGGACACGTTCAACACCAATCGCTGGGATTATCTCTATACCCTGCAGCCCGGCGGCGGCCAGCGTCAGCAGGAGCGCATGAGCGTCTTCTTCAATGACAGCGACCAACTGGTCAACCTCTCTGGCGACTTCATGCCCGGCGTGAGCAAGGACCAGGCGATCCTCGAGGGCAGTGGCGATACCACCCTCACACCCGTGGATGAAAACGGCCAGCCGCAACCGGCTGAGCAGCCTGCCAAGCCTGGCTCGCTGGAAGAGTCGATCCAGCGCGAGATCGACACCATCGAGACCACGCCCGTGCCAACGCCGGCGCCGCTCGAGACATCTCCACAGTAACACCGGCGGCTTCGCGGGTCGCCCCGCCACCGCGCTCGCCTGACGGCCCGCCCAGTCACTGGGCGGGCCGTTTTGCATTCAGCCGTGCAGTTGCTTGGCGCGCTGGCAGAACGCGTCGACCAGGGTATTGGCCGCCTGGTTGAACAGCGGCCCCAGGGTCGCCCGCACCAGGGGTCCGGCGTAGTCGAACGCCAGGTCCAGGCTGATCTTGCAGGCCTTGTCGCCCAGGGGCTTGAACACCCAGACACCGTGCAACTGCGTGAACGGCCCTTCCTCGAGGTTCATCTCGATGGACTGGCCCGGCACCAGGGTGTTGCGGGTGACGAACTGCTGGCTCATCCCGCCCTTGGCCACTTCCAGCTTGGCGCGCATGTGCGTGTCGCTGGACTCGAGCACCGTCGCGGCCGAGCACCAGGGCAGGAACTGTGGATAGCTGGCCACATCATTGACCAGATCGTAGAGCGCCTGGGCGGGATAAGGCAGCAGGGCGGAACGTTGGATATGGGTAGTCAAAGCATCACTTCCAAAGCGGGGGCGGCAGCGCCGTGTGGCGCCTCTGGACCTGTCCTGTAGAAAAGACAGTGCCGGTATTGTCCGGGTTTCGTCCGGCAGGCTCAAGCATGCAGAAATCCCGTAGCCGACAACGCAAACCGCTGCTTATAATGCCAACCCTATGGCTAAGCAAAAGAAACATCCGACCGGGACCATCGCGCAGAACAAGAAAGCGCGACACGATTACTTCATCGAACACAAGTTCGAGGCCGGGCTGGTCCTGTCCGGTTGGGAAGTAAAAAGCCTGCGAGCGGGCAAGGCCCACCTGACGGACAGCTACGTGCTGCTCAAGGATGGCGAGGCCTGGCTGTTCGGCAGCCACATCACGCCTCTGACGGCGGCCAGCACCCACGTCATCGCCGACCCGCAGCGCACGCGCAAGCTCTTGCTGAACAAGCGCGAGCTCGAACGCGTCGAGGCGGCGGTCGCGCAGAAGGGCTACACCTGCGTGGCCCTGGCGCTGTACTGGAGCAAGCACCTGATCAAGTGCGAGATCGCGCTGGGCAAGGGCAAGAAGGAATACGACAAGCGCGATACCGAGCGCGAGCGCGATTCCAACCGCGAGATGCAGCGGGCCGTGCGGAGCAAGGGCAAGGACGACTGAGGTGGCTTAGGTGGCTTGTAGTCACCTGGCACACCGTTGTACCTCGGGTGCTGAGCACCGCACTGCTGCTTTTGATCGGCGTTGCTGGCTGTGTGGGCCCTCCGGGCCCAATCGCGGCACAGGGGCCGCTCCTACACCGGTCGCGGTGACTCAGGCGAGCGCGATCCCGTGTGGGAGCGGCCCCTGCCGGGGCGCCGGACCGGCCGCGATCGGCCCTGCAAGGGCCGTAGAACCAGCCCACCCAATCCCGCATCGATCACCCCACACCCACCCCCTCACCGCCCACTCCGCCGCTCCGCCCTGGCTACCCGCTGGGCCTCCTGCTGCGCCTCCTGCAACACCTCCTGCACATACAGAATGTGCTGGCTGGACACCTCCCGCGCCTCATCCGCCCGCCCCTCGACGATCGCCAGGTACAGCGCCCGATGCTGCGCGATCAGCATGTCCCGCGTCTCCGCCCGCTGCTGATACATGCCGCCGATGTTGGTCACCACGTTGCGCTTGAGCAGGTCGAACAACCCACGAATGGTGTGCAACAGCACCGCATTGTGGCTCGCCTCGGCGATCGCCAGGTGGAAACGCGCATCCGCCGCGCCCTCCTCTGCCCGGCTCACCCGGTCAGCCCGCGAATAACAATCCTGCAGCGCATCGAACGCCGCCTTGAGCCGCGCCCGGTCCGGCTCGGTCGCCCGCTGGGCCGCGTAATAGGCACATGACGCCTCCAGCGTATGGCGAAACTCCAGCAGATCCCGCTGGGCATCCCCACTGTGCTCGAGCAGGTTCAGCAGCGGATCGCTGAACGTCGAACCCAGGGACTCGGCCACATAATTGCCACCCCCCTGACGACTGACCAACAGCCCCTTGGCCACCAGCTTCTGGATCGCCTCGCGCAGCGAAGGCCGCGATACCCCGAACTGTTCGGCCAGCGCGCGCTCGGCCGGCAGGCGCTGCCCGGAGGTCAAGGTGCCCTCGAGAATCATCGCTTCCAGGCGCTCGACGATATCGTCGGACAACCGCCGCTGGCGAACCTGATCAAACACCATCTGACGCACTCCTTCACCACGCGCTCACCGGCGCGCATTGTCGCTCATCCATGATCGCGCGACATCCACCCGCGCCACCGCCGATCGCCTTGCGACCTACGTCGACACCGAGACAAATTGACACACCCCTGGCGAGGCTTTTACCCTACTCACTCCACATTGTAAATTGGTATGACCAATTTACAATGCCAGCGCATGACCAACAACAATTAGGGGCCACCCCATTATGCAAACCTGGCAACAACTCTACGCGCCGCTTGGCAGCCTGGGCCTGTCCGCGCTCGCCGCCGTCATCCCGATCGTGTTCTTCTTCCTGGCTCTGGCCGTGTTCCGCCTCAAAGGCCACGTGGCCGGCAGCATCACCTTGGCGCTGTCGATCCTGGTGGCGATCTTCGCCTTCCAGATGCCGGCCGACATGGCCCTCGCCGCCGCGGGCTACGGCTTCGCCTACGGCCTGTGGCCCATCGCCTGGATCATCGTCGCCGCCGTGTTCCTCTACAAACTCACGGTCAAGAGCGGCCAGTTCGAGGTCATCCGCAGCTCGGTACTGTCGATCACCGACGACCAGCGTCTGCAGGTGCTGCTGATCGGCTTCTGCTTCGGGGCCTTCCTGGAAGGCGCCGCCGGTTTCGGCGCGCCCGTGGCCATCACCGCCGCGCTGCTGGTCGGCCTGGGCTTCAACCCGCTGTACGCCGCCGGCCTGTGCCTGATCGCCAACACCGCGCCGGTGGCCTTCGGCGCCCTGGGCATCCCGATCATCGTCGCCGGCCAGGTGACCGGCATCGACGCCTTCCACATCGGCGCCATGACCGGCCGCCAGCTGCCGCTGCTGTCGCTGTTCGTGCCGTTCTGGCTGGTGTTCATGATGGACGGCCTGCGCGGCGTGAAGGAAACCTGGCCCGCCGCGCTGGTGGCCGGCCTGAGCTTCGCCGTCACCCAGTACTTCACCTCCAACTTCATCGGCCCGGAGCTGCCGGACATCACCTCGGCCCTGGCCAGCTTGATCGCCCTGACCCTGTTCCTGAAGGTCTGGCAGCCCAAGCGCGCCATGACCGGCATGGCCGGTGGCGGCGCCGCGGTCGCCGGCGCAGGCGGCATCCAGCCGAGCCCCTACAGCCTGGGCGAGATCTTCAAGGCCTGGTCGCCGTTCCTGATCCTCACCGTGCTGGTGACGATCTGGACCCTCAAGCCGTTCAAGGCCGCGTTCGCCTCGGGCGGCGCGATGTACGACTGGGTGTTCAACTTCGCCATCCCGCACCTCGACCAACTGGTGATCAAGACCGCGCCGATCGTAGTCAACGCCACACCCATGCCGGCGGTGTTCAAGCTCGACCCGATCTCTGCCACCGGCACCGCGATCTTCCTCTCCGCCCTGCTGTCGATGCTGGTGCTGAAGATCGATGTCAAAACTGGTCTGACCACTTTCAAAGAGACGCTGTACGAGCTGCGCTGGCCGATCCTGTCGATCGGCATGGTGCTGGCCTTCGCCTTCGTCACCAACTACTCGGGCATGTCGTCGACCATGGCCCTGGTCCTGGCCGGAACGGGCGCTGCCTTCCCGTTCTTCTCGCCGTTCCTCGGCTGGCTGGGCGTGTTCCTGACCGGCTCGGACACCTCGTCCAACGCCCTGTTCAGCTCGCTGCAGGCCACCACCGCCCACCAGATCGGCGTCAGCGACACCCTGCTGGTGGCCGCCAACACCAGCGGTGGCGTGACCGGCAAGATGATTTCGCCCCAGTCCATCGCCGTGGCCTGCGCCGCCACCGGGCTGGTCGGCAAGGAGTCGGACCTGTTCCGCTTCACCCTCAAGCACAGCCTGTTCTTCGCCACCATCGTCGGCCTGATCACCCTGGTCCAGGCCTACTGGCTGACGGGTATGCTGGTGCACTGACGTGACGAACGCCGGGCGTGCACATCTGCGCCCGGCCTTTTCCCACACTTCACGCTGCGAGATCCCATGATCATTTCCGCCTCGACCGACTACCGCGCAGCCGCCCAACGCAAGCTGCCACCGTTCCTGTTCCACTACGCCGACGGTGGCGCCTACGCCGAGCACACGCTGCGCCGCAACGTCCAGGACCTGGCCGACATCGCCCTGCGCCAGCGGGTGCTGAAGAACATGTCCGAGCTGAGCCTGGAAACCCGCCTGTTCAACGAGACCCTGAGCATGCCGGTGGCCCTGGCGCCGATCGGCCTGGCCGGGATGTACGCCCGTCGCGGTGAAGTGCAGGCCGCACGCGCCGCCGCCAGCAAGGGCCTCCCCTTCACCCTGTCCACCGTCTCGGTGTGCCCGATCGAAGAAGTCGCCACGGCCATCGACCGGCCCATGTGGTTCCAGCTCTACGTGCTCAAGGACCGCGGCTTCATGCGCAACGCCCTGGAGCGGGCCAAGGCCGCCGGGGTCAAGACCCTGGTGTTCACCGTCGACATGCCGGTGCCCGGCGCCCGCTACCGCGACGCCCACTCCGGCATGAGCGGCGCCAACGGCCCGCTGCGCCGGGTGCTGCAGGCCATGACCCACCCCCAGTGGGCCTGGGACGTCGGTGTCAACGGCCGCCCCCACGACCTGGGCAACATCTCGGCGTACCGCGGCAACCCCACGGGCCTGGCCGACTACATCGGCTGGCTGGGCGCCAACTTCGACCCGTCGATCTCCTGGAAGGACCTGGAGTGGATCCGCGACACCTGGGACGGCCCGATGCTGATCAAGGGCATCCTCGACGCCGACGATGCCCGTGACGCGGTGCGCTTCGGTGCCGACGGCATCGTGGTTTCCAACCACGGCGGCCGCCAGCTCGACGGCGTACTGTCCACCGCCCGCGCACTGCCGGCCATCGCCGATGCGGTCAAGGGCGACCTGACCATCCTCGCCGACTCGGGCATCCGCAGCGGCCTGGACGTGGTGCGCATGATCGCCCTCGGCGCCGACAGCGTGCTGATCGGCCGCGCCTTCCTCTACGCCCTGGCGACCCACGGCGAGGCCGGCGTGAGAAACCTGCTCGACCTGTTCGAAAAAGAAATGCGCGTGGCCATGGTGCTGACCGGTGCCAAGTCCATCAGCGAGATCAGCCGTGACTCGCTGGTGCGCGAACTGGGCGCCTGAGCGCGCCCTTCACACCGCCTGATTGACCGGGGCACCTGTCGCGCCAGACGGCACGGCCCCGCGAGGAGATTGCATGAGCCTGCCCGCCACCTTCCTGCGCGACGCCGAACGCCTGATCCCGGCCGCGCGCCGCTTCGACGACCCGACCTCGACCCTGGCCTTCGGCACCGATGCCAGCTTCTACCGGCTGATTCCAAAACTGGTAGTGCGCGTCGAGTCCGAGGACGAGGTGGTCGGCCTGCTCCACCTGGCCCAGCGCGACCGCGTCTCGGTGACCTTCCGCGCCGCCGGCACCAGCCTGTCCGGCCAGGCCCTCAGCGACTCGGTGCTGATCGTGCTGGGCGACCAGTGGAACGGCCGGCAGATCCGCAACGAGGGCGCGCAGATCCGCCTGCAACCCGGCGTCATCGGCGCCCAGGCCAACGCCTGGCTGGCCCCCTACGGGCGCAAGATCGGCCCCGATCCGGCCTCGATCAACGCCTGCAAGATTGGCGGCATCGTCGCCAACAACGCCAGCGGCATGTGCTGCGGCACCGCGCAGAACACCTACCACACCCTGGCCGGCCTGCGCCTGGTGCTGGCCGACGGCACCTGCCTGGACAGCGAAGACCCGGCCAGCGTCGCCGCCTTCGAGCGCAGCCACGCCCCGCTGCTCGCCGAACTGGCGCGCCTGGGCCGCGAGACCCGCGCCAACACCGCCCTGGCCGAGCGCATCCGCCACAAGTACCGCCTGAAGAACACCACCGGCCTGTCACTCAACGCCCTGGTGGACTACGACCAGCCGCTGGACATCCTCTACCACCTGATGGTCGGCTCCGAAGGCACGCTCGGCTTCATCAGCGCCGTCACCTACGACACCGTCCCCGACCACCCGCACAAGGCCACCGCGCTGCTCGTCTTCACCGACGTCGAGAGCTGCTGCAAGGCCGTGACCCTGCTCAAGCGCCAGCCGGTGTCCGCCGTCGAACTGCTCGACCGCCGCAGCCTGCGCTCGGTGCAGGACATGGTCGGCATGCCGGCCTGGGTCAAGGCCCTCTCGAACAGCGCCTGCGCCCTGCTGATCGAGTCGCGCGCCGCCACCCAGAGCCTGCTGCACGAGCAGCTCGACCAGGTGCGCGCCGCCATCGCCCACTTCCCCCTGGAGCAGAAGGTCGACTTCAGCGAAGACCCGGGCGTGTACAACCTGCTGTGGAAGATCCGCAAGGACACCTTCCCCGCCGTCGGCGCCGTACGCCAGACCGGCACCACGGTGATCATCGAAGACGTCACCTTCCCCGTCGAACAACTGGCCGAAGGCGTCAACCGGCTGATCCAGCTGTTCGAGCGGCACCGCTACGACGAGGCGATCATCTTCGGCCACGCCCTGGAGGGCAACCTGCACTTCGTCTTCACCCAGGGCTTCAACAGCCCCGCCGAAGTGGCGCGCTACCAGGCCTTCATGGACGACGTCGCCCAGCTGGTCGCCGTCGAATTCGGCGGCTCGCTCAAGGCCGAGCACGGCACCGGCCGCAACATGGCGCCCTTCGTCGAGCTCGAGTGGGGCCAGGACGCCTACCAGCTGATGTGGACGCTCAAGCGCCTGCTCGACCCCAACGGCATCCTCAACCCCGACGTGGTGCTCAGCGACGACCCGCAGATCCACCTCAAGCACCTCAAGCCGCTGCCCGCCGCCGACGCCCTCGTCGACAAGTGCATCGAGTGCGGCTTCTGCGAACCGGTGTGCCCGTCCAAGGGCCTGACCCTCAGCCCACGCCAGCGCATCGTCATGTGGCGCGACATCCAGGCCCGCCAGCGCGCCGGCGAAGACACCCGCGAGCTGATGCAGGCCTACCAGTACCAAGGCATCGACACCTGCGCCGCCACCGGCCTGTGCGCCCAGCGCTGCCCGGTCGGCATCAACACCGGCGAACTGGTGAAGAAGCTTCGCGCCCAGGCCGCTGCCCACGCCAAGACCGCCGACTGGCTCGCCGACCACTTTCACACCACCCTGCGCGGCGCCCGCCTAACCCTGGCCGCGGCCAACAGCGCCCGCAAGCTGCTCGGTGCCCCGCGCCTGGCCCGCCTCAGCGCCACGCTCACCCAGGCCAGCGGCGGCCGCCTGCCCCAGTGGACCCCGGCCCTGCCCCAGCCCCTGCGCACACCACCCGCCCTGCCCGCCCAGCAGGACCCGCGCCCACGGGTGGTCTACCTCGCCGCCTGCGTCTCCCGCGTCATGGGCCCGGCCGCCAGCGACCGCGAGCAGACCTCCCTGCTGGACAAGACCCGCGCCCTGCTGGAAAAGGCCGGCTACCAGGTGGTCTTCCCCGACAACGCCGACAGCCTCTGCTGCGGTCAGCCCTTCGCTTCCAAGGGCTATGCCGAACAGGCCGAGTTCAAGCGCCAGGAACTGATCAACGCCCTGCTCCAGGCCAGCCGCGGCGGTATCGACCCGATCTACTGCGACACCAGCCCCTGTACCCTGCGCCTGGTCCAGGACCTGGCCGACACCCGCCTGGAACTGCACGACCCGGTGCGCTTCATCCGCACCTACCTCCTCGACAAGCTCGAGTTCACCCCCCAGGACGAACCCGTCGCCGTGCACGTGACCTGCAGCACCCAGCACCTGGGCGAAAGCCAGGCCCTGATCGACCTGGCCCGACGCTGCAGCAAGCAGGTGGTCATCCCCGAAGGCATCCACTGCTGCGGGTTCGCCGGCGACAAGGGCTTCACCACCCCCGAGCTGAACGCCCACGCCCTGCGCAGCCTCAAGGACGCGGTGCAGTACTGCGGCGAAGGCATCTCCACCAGCCGCACCTGCGAGATCGGCCTCTCCGACCACAGCGGCATCGACTACCACGGCCTGGTCTACCTGGTGGACCGCGTCACCCGTCCGCTGAACAGGACCGCACCCGTGCCGGAACCCGCCTGATGGCCTGACGCCACCCGCCCTGACGGGCCTGGCCGCGTTCGATATCGATTCGAAATGTTGCCAAGCCCCGTCAACCGGGCCGTTTGCGGGAGATCGCGACATGGCGCCGATTGAACCCTGCGCGAGCGCGAACAGTCCATGGAATAGGCCCACCTGTGAGAGGCCATTTGTCCGAGGAGACATCTATGAAAGGTACCGCGCTTTCGGCCCTGTTCGCAGCCGCCACCCTGCTGGCCTCTCCGGCGTTCGCCGCCGACGACCTGTGCGCCATCAACCTGCAGAAGATCAACGACATGCAGGCGACCAACACCGCCGCCAACGTCGGCACCACCGAAACCGGTGGCCCAGCTGCCGACATCGACGAGCAGGTCAAGCAGGCCAAGGACGCCCAGGCCGCTGGCGACACCAAGAAATGCATCGCGATCACCAGCAAGGTCGTGACCGACCTCGAGAACCTCGAGAAGAGCAGCAACGGCCGCTAAGCCGCCCCCGGCAGGCGGCCAGACCAGGAGTCGACGCCGCCCGCCAGATGCGGTATAGTCGGTTTCACGTACCGCGAGGTACGGCAACCTGAGCTTGACCCTGGGGCCGATTAGGATTCGACGCCGGTAGTGAAACTTTAGGTGCATGCCGAGTTGGTAACAGAACTCGTAAATCCACTGTTGCAACTTCTATAGTTGCCAATGACGAAACCTACGGGGAATACGCTCTCGCTGCGTAAGCAGCCGAGCCCTCCCTTCTGGTAGCTTCGGCTCCAGCAATCACTAGGGGATGCCTGTAAACCCGACCTGATTGTCATACAGAACAGGATCGCCGCGTAGTACGTTGTGGACGAAGTGGCTAAAACTTACACAACTCGCCCAAAGCACCCTGCCCGTCGGGCGGCTGCGGGTTAACTGAATAGACACGGCTAAGCATGTAGGACCGACAGCGGAGCACTGGCGGACGGGGGTTCAAATCCCCCCGGCTCCACCAAATGATCGTTAAAAACCAGGCACTTAGCTAATCGCTATAGTGCCTTTTTTGTGCCTTTTAGGGCTGTTTTAGCTCAGCTATGCCAGCTTCATAGCAGCTTCGGTATTCCCTATTACTTGCCTAGGATCCAATACGGGGCAAAAAACCTCTGACGAGGGTTTTCTACGGGAGACCTTAAGCAATCAGCGTAGGCTCTTCTGAGCCTCGGGCAGCACAGAATTCATTGATATCTTTTACTGCTTAAAGGCCGCAGCCCACTCGCGACTCTTTCGAGCGTTTTCTTCACGTCTCCAGCAGCACGTTCGAGGGGTACCGAAAGATTATTGAGCTAAAGCTTGTTCCTGCGCCGGGGCATCACCTGGTGGTGGACTTCAGGCGCAAAATGGTCCGGGACTGGCTGGACGATCTGCAGGTCAGCAACAAGACGCTGAGCAACATCCAGAGCTGTCTGCGCTCAGCGCTGAATGATGCTGTCGACGAAGAGCTGCTGGATGTAAACCCGTTGGCCGGCTGGACGTACGCGAGAAAGGAAGCACCGCCGCGGGATGATGATGTCGATCCATTCTCGCCCGAGGAACAGCAGGCGATCCTTGCGGCGCTCACCGGCCAGGCGCGCAACATGGTGCAGTTCGCGCTATGGACAGGCCTGCGCACCAGCGAACTGGTGGCGCTGGATCGGGGGGACGTGGACTGGGTGCGGGGTTAGGTGATTGTAAGCCGGGCGATGACCCAAGCTGCAGATGGTGCGGCCGAGACAACCAAAACAGGGGCAGGCCGGCGCTCTGTGAAGCTGCTCGCCCTGCCCTTGAAGCCCTCACAGCGCAGAAGGCGTACACGTTCCTGGCTGACCATGAAGTATTCCAGAACCCAAGGACTCTTGAGCGCTGGGCAGGCGCTCAGCCGATTCGCAAGACGATGTGGCATCCGGCGATGAAGAAGGCCGGCATTCGGTATCGGCGGCCATACCAAACGCGGCACACTTACGCTTCGATGATGCTTTCGGCAGGTGAACATCCTATGTGGGTGGCCAAGCAGATGGGGCACAGTGACTGGACAATGATTGCTAGGGTATATGGCAGGTGGATGCCTGGAGACAATGACGAATCTGGCAGCAAAGCAGTATCATCCTTCTTTCCCGCCTCATCTGTCTTGCAGGCGAATGGAAAGGAAGAAATTCGCCGTGACTGATAGCACTGACAAATCATACTTACTCAGGCTCGGCTCTACAGTCTTAGTATCTGTGAGCATTACAGCAAGTACCACTGTATGGTTTTACGAAAATTACCGAATACCTCTGAAGGTCGTTGAGACCACAATTGAGTACAAAGATATATCTCGAAAAAACGAGGAGTTGGAAGCTTCAATCCAAAAGGAAAAAAACAGTCATGACATTACTAAAAATACCTTAAGCAGCACCCAGCTTGAGCTGGGGGAGCTGAACGAGAAGCTGTTAACTCAGGATTTACAAATAAAAGAACTAAGCCAAGCCAACCTTTTTTACTCAGATAGCTTTTATCCAATTGGATTTGGAACTCCGAAGATCGGAGACAGTGTAGACAGCTTAAAAGGCTTGTACAAAGACACCGATATTGAATGGAAAAATCCAGCCGAAGAAGACTGGAAAGTAAAGCTGTCAATAAAGAATGGTTATTTCCAAGACATAGAATATGATTTTGACGTAAAAACAAGAAAAATTAACGGAATTTTATTTAGCTCAGTAGCTGGGAACAAAAAGGCTATGCTTAAGCGCCTTTTAGAGATAGGCGGCCAGCCAACTAAATCCAAAAAGTATGATGTCAACCGGTGGTATGTCTCGAAAGGTGTTTACAGCTTCTTGGTCTCAGGAAGCACATATATGATTTTGAGCAACAACCAAGCGCCAGCGCTTTGGAGGGAGCCAAGCGAACCCTAGATTTGCGACAATGACAGCATAATGACAAGATCGAGCCTCCAGGTCCCCGCAGTGTTAGCATTAGCCGGGGGTTCAAATCCCCCGGCTCCACCAAACCTGAAAAAAAGACGCCTCAGGGCGTCTTTTTTTGTGCCCGCAATCCAGCAAATACGTGGCTTCCAGCGCTTATACGGTCTTTGAGCGTTTTTGAGTTCCAGCCGTTCGAATAGGTGTCATTGGCCCATGGCAAGAGCAAGGGGACAATGGTGAGTCACGACGATCGTCTTTCCGGCGAAAAGCTTTTCAAGCCCGCAGGCAAGCCAATCCTTCGACTCTCGATTACGAGTCGCCACATCATCAGGCCGGAGGCGCCGGAAGTTGCTGCCGGCACGAATCACCCGGTAATCGTTCATTTCCTCCCGAGCGACCTTGCTTGCGGCTGAGGTGTCGTGGGTCAGTGAGAAATCAGTCCACACAGTCGCTCCAAGCACGCGCACCTGACCAATCACCAGGGCTTGATTTTCCAGCACATGCACGTGCTGAGCCGCTGCCTCCCGCATCTTGATTAGCGTGCGGTCGATGTGACCTTGGTAGTACTCGTGATTTCCGCCGGCATACACAACCGGCTTTTGGAAGACGCCATTTGCCCAAGACACGCCTCTCGACTTCTTGTCGATGTCCCCGGCCAGTGAAGGCGACAAGGTCGTTGATGGCTGAAGGCACCTCGAATGGCGAAGACTCATTATGCAGGTCGGAGACCATATACAGCTTCACAATCTACCCATCTCGATTTATCAATATATTGAGGGCTGCATGTGTAGACGCCGGTTGGATCCGCTCAAAGGATGTCCTCGGTCAGAGGTCATGGCTCGCAATCCGAGCATGAGAAACAGCTACGCCATGCCCGGAACGTGAGCTATATAGCGTCGTAAAGGGCAAGGCAAACTGGCTTTATCCTCGTATTTCTGAGGACACCCATGTCGCGTCGCCAAGGTCTTGCTGCAGCACTCCGAGCCGTTCGCTCGCTTAAAGGCC
The DNA here is from genome assembly GCA_046940335.1 of Enterobacterales bacterium AN_CKDN230030167-1A_HGKHYDSX7. GTDB lineage: Bacteria > Pseudomonadota > Gammaproteobacteria > Pseudomonadales > Pseudomonadaceae > Aquipseudomonas. Next base: position 182,969 of record JBKYML010000009.1, on the reverse strand, counting down.
TGGTGCAAATAGACTTGGCCTCAGCTACTGCTCGGCGGTACATCCACAATATTGAGCAATCGAAATCCAACATCTCCCTCGCTAAGCTCGACGAGATCTCGGCAGCTGCCGGTATCGACACCATAACGCTGCTGGTGCTCGCGACGGTCGCGTCAAGCGACCAGCCTCTTGGTAGCGTGCTGGCAAGGGTCACGGATGAACTTGAGGCATTCCGCGCTTCAGGTAGCTTGGAGTTGCTGGCTCAGCAGTTCAATGAAGGGGCGGTGGCTGCCAAGGCTCAAATTCGACAGCAGAGAGCTGAGGCTATACAGGCGTGCAAGGCACGCAGGCTCACCCAAAGGCAAACTGCCGAGGAACTCCGGGTACCTAAATCGACTGCTGCGGTTTTTTGGAGTTAGGACTAGCTGTGTCGCTGGCCTGGGAAGTAAGTGAAACTGGCCCTCCCTGAGGTGGAAAAGACTTCCTCAAATGACTTGTCTTCACCTCGAAGATATCTGGCATGACGCTGGCCAACCTCGACGGTGCTCACCAGAGCTGATGCGTTCTTGAACACGCCGCACACCCTTCCCTTGATCTCTGAATCGAAGCCGCACAAGCTCTGCGGCATTCAACATGGCCATCGATTTCACAAGGACGAATGCATGACTCGCACACAACGGGTAGTTGTACCTGACATCAACCAAAGTCCTGATCATGTGATAACGGGTATCTAAGTCGCAGATTATCTGTGCAAGGAATCTGGTACCTTCGAAGTCATCTTGCTGATTCCCACTAAAGCATCACTCGACTCCGGTGACCTCCATCAAGCATTGGGCCCGAGCGCGCGCAAAACGCTATTGAAAGGGCTCCCAGTGAAACTTCCCAGCCGCGCCCAGATGCGCTGCGAAACGGTGAAAACACTGCAATGGGTATCCCGGCCTTCAGTGCTGATTGCCGTTTACGCCGGACAGAGCATGATGGACAAAATCGACGCCCTCCAAAATCTGGTAGCCGTGGTGGCTGTTCCTTGGACGCCTGATTCGATCGAGAACTGGGTGAAAACATGGTCGCCGAAAGTGCTGGGGCAGTCTGCAAAGACTGCCAAAGCTGCCAAGCCAGCAGCCAGTCTGATCGCCGACCCCGTTGTGGAGCAGGCAATGAAGTCGCTGACCTCTATCGTCAATCGAGCGCACAACGCTCTGCACCTTGGAGACGAAGATCATGCCAAGCGCGTCCTTCGTATTTTGCGCTCGAACAATCATCAAGAGTCGGCGAAGAACATCAAGCTCTGGGCGATCAAAACGGCTGGCTGCCCTGGGCTGCTGAGCGCTTGGCGGCACTGGCTGATAAGGCTTTCACCCTAAGTACGAAGCCCAAGCTCGAAAACCCAGAGCATGTCGCGAAACTCTATCAGCGGTGGTGTGAAACGGCAGCGACATAAGTGTTTCACATTGCCAGTCGTGCCGGTCGATGCGTCCGGCATTACTTCGACAGGTCTTTCGTCCAGGAACCGCCGGTTTCAGTAGAGCTCCAGCGCGAGGAAGCGCTTTCCTTCTGGCTCTGGCGCAAAGCCTCAGGGCCGAGTAAGAGAAGCGTTTTGTGCTGATTCTCCGCGCTGGGCTTTTGGCCTTGCCTCCAATACGACCAGCGATTGAAGTACGGCTTTTCCCGATCCTCAGTGATGTCAGGCCGCAAGCGTACGATTTCCGAGAGACTTGGATGACGCTCCTTCGCCGCCTCGGTGGGACTGGCGCCATTGAGCTCGGCTAGGAAGTCCTTCGGCACCAACCACTTGCCACTGGTAACGTCCGTTTTAAGAACCTCCACAAGATCCCGTACATTTCCCCAAAGCAATCCCGAATCCGGTAGCCCGACAGCACATCGAATCGGAAGAAACCCCGCGCTTTTCCTCGGGCGGCGACCGTCAGTACGAACGGGGTATACCGCGTCGAAAACAAACAATCAAAACTGGCCGCTCCCGACCTGACCAGAAATTGCTGCATGTCACTGCCGATCGTAAGCATGCCGCGGTGAAGCAGCCTCAGCGAGTTCATTTCCATCTGATGAACTCCTTGATCCAAGCCCCCGATGATGCAGGGGTTGGTCAGGATGAACAAGCAGCGTAGGGCCTTTGCATCCGTTCGCACACCACCAGTACTCACCTGCCCTGCCGCCTGCTCCGACCTATCCTGGCAAACCTTCACAGAGGTATGGGAGATCAACCGAGTCGAAGCGAAATTCGACAGTTTGATCGATATTACTGATAGTCGGCCAATTGCCATTAGTGGTAGCGTTGCGTTATTAGCAGGCTCCGCAGCTGGTACCTAGGTTGGCCAACCGGATGCCTATTTCTACAAATTTTTTCGTGATACAGGGACGTCATGGTGCGTATTACTAGCCCATCCAACAAAGGTGGGCCTGCTGCAAGACAGGGCTTCAAGTATCAGGACCATGTAGCCGTCAGCTTTATTTTCAAGATGCTGCGCGATAGCACCTATACCCAGGTGGAGTGCGAGACCGCCGACGATATCGTGGTCGTGTTTCAGTGCGCTGGGCAGCTCGTCAACGAGTACATTCAGGTCAAGACGACTGAGGGTGACCACAAATGGAATATGGAAGAAGTTACCAAACTGGACGGCACCAAAGCCGATTCATCCTTGCTCCATAAATCGCTGAATTGCGATGTTCGCCCTGGCCCTGCCCGCTTCCGAATTGTGACCCAGCGCGACGTCGCGAAGATTCTCAACGGCTTCAAAACGGAGCTGGATAAGCGGAATCTGCCAGACACCACCACGGCTCGAGGCAAGGCCCTGCTCAAGAAGTTCAAGACATTCAGCTCCCCACAAAATAGGGATTTTGCCTACTGGTCAGAGAACTGCGTCTGGCAGGTCTACGGGGATGTGGAGGCCCTGGAAGCGGTCAACATCAAGGCCCTTTCCAAGCTTGCTGAGGATTTCGGGAACCGTCCCAACAATACCCAGATGCAGGCAATTTACGATGAGTTCTTGGAGATGGCTGACAAAGCGGCCACGGCCAACATGAAGACGGCAGCATCGACAAAGATCATTCTGCGGGCCCCGGCTCTCGCCCACCTCAAGCAACTGCTAGAGGCCGCCGATGACCAGTCAACGGCTACAGCCAAACCTTACAAAAAGCGGCCAGATCCTTTCCTAGTCGAGTTTCACGCGAGCACCGATGAGGGCCTGATGCACTCATTTTCCGGTTTCGACGTGCGCTACGCGCTAAAGGCGTGGCGGCACGATGGTTTCGCTAAACACCTGGTCGAATGGCTCCCAGAATTCTCACTCAAGGCGAGCGAGATCGTGAACATTCTCGCGCACAATGCCGAAGCCATGCTCGCTCGTTCCATCAATGCCTTCAGCGACAGTGAGCTGCCCCGCGACAGGCTAATCGCCGAGCTGATCCTCCACGCCATTCTGCGCAGCCGCCAAAACAGTGAGCCCGTGGCGTGCAAGGTCTTCTACAAGTCGGGTGGCAAGCTCTCCAAATTTGGCAACGCCCACATCGTCCAGATACCTGGCCAGGACGATCAGCTATGGCTAGGGCTCGCGCGCCTGATCGAAGCAGGCAACATGGACGCGACGTTGGCCCAGATCTGCGGCGTCTTGGATGCCACCATCTCGGAGACGGTGCTGTCGTCGGAGCGCGAAATCATCATCAACCTGCGCGAGCCTCTACACCATCAGCCGAAAGCGGACGCCTTCAACCAGGCACTGCACCGAAACTCGCCAGTCGATGACATGCTGAACGTTCTCTGCTTTCCGATTCTGTTGACCTACGACAGTCACGCACTCTCGTCAGGTTGGCTCGCTGACTACGTGAATCACCTCAGAAAAGAGATTGAAGCCCACTTCAGCACCTTCACCACCCAGTTGCCAGAGAACATCAAGCAAGTGAAAGTCATGGTTTTCCTCGTGCCCATGGAAAGCATCGAGAAGCTGACCAATGCCTTTAATGCTCGCTGCAAAACACTGGAAGAGCTGCAGGTATGACCTCGGGCGTGTCTTCGATTTGCTCAGCTGAAATCACTACAGGGTGAAGGTATTCCGAGCAGGCCAAGCCAGCTTCGGCTATCTCAAGGAACGATGCGGTAATGAACTACGAAACGATCAAGAACAGCTTGGCCAACCTCAGTGATGAGGACGCTTCGACAGTCGATGTGCTGCTCGCCATTAACGCCATCGTCAACCGAAGCAACTCCGATTGGGAAGGGCGCGACCTGGTGATCCGGGCGCTCGATAAATTCGCACTCTTCGACGTAGTTGAACAATCGCTCCTGCTCAACATGGTGCGAGCTGTCGGGCTCTTCCCTTACATCACGCCACACCTGAGCAACATGGCCCTGTCTGACCGCTTGGCTTACGAGGCTCACAGGGTCGAAGGCTTAGAGCCTGGCATGGTGTTTCATCACCTTCAGGCCCACGTCTTCAGCTTGATCATGCAGGGTCAAAACGTCGTCCTAAGCGCCTCCACCAGTGTCGGCAAAAGCCTGGTCATCGATGCGGTACTTGCCCAGCGCCGGTTCAAGAAGGTAGTGGTGATCGTTCCCACTATCGCGCTGATTGACGAAACTCGGCGCCGCCTGGTCAGACGCTTCAGAGACTTCAACCTAATCACGCATCCCAGCCAGGAAGCTGTACCCGACGCCACCAGCGTCTACCTGCTGACTCAGGAGCGGGTCATCCAGCGCCCTGACCTGGATGATGTGGAGTTCTTTATCCTGGACGAATTTTACAAAATCGATTTGGCGAGTGATAAAGATGGGAGCACACGCGCCGTCGATCTGAGCTTGGCGTTCCACAAACTCGCAAAGACCGGGGCACAGTTCTACATGCTCGGGCCACACATCCAGAAGATCTCTGGGCTGGACGGTTACGAGTACCATTTCATCCCGTCCGACTACAGCACCGTCGCGGTCGATATCCAAAATTTCAATCTGGGCATGCGCTCAGAGCAGCGTACACAAAAGCTTCTGGAGCTGGTGAGGACGCTGGAGTCCCCTACCCTGATCTACTGTCAGGCGCCAGCAAGCGCAAACAGAGTCGCTGAATACCTGATCCAGGATGCCGGATTGACCCCGGTGCCGGAGACGCAGGAAATCGCTGCCTGGATTTCCAAGCATTACCACCCCGAATGGAACGTTGCCAGGGCGATCGCTCTGGGTATCGGGATACACCATGGCGGGGTGCCTCGCGCGCTGCAGCAGTACATCGTCAAGCTGTTCAACGAGGGCATTATTAAGCGAATCATCTGCACATCCACGATGATCGAGGGCGTCAATACGTCGGCTGAGAACGTCATTATTTATGACCGCCGCCTCAAAACGTCGACGTTCGACTACTTCACCTACAAGAACATTTCCGGGCGTGCTGGCCGCATGAACAAATACTTCATCGGCAAGGTGTTCATGCTCGAAGCCCCGCCCATTGAGCAGGGATTGACCGTCGAGTATCCCATCGGCAACCAGGATGAGACCTCGCCTATCGGCCTGTTGATGCAACTGGAAAACGAATACCTCACGGACATCTCGCGGGGTCGGCTCCAGGAAGCGTATGCCAACGAGGTGCTGTCACCCGCCACCTTGATCGAAAACCGCCACATTCCTATCGAGCGGCAGGCCAAGGTCGCGAAAGCGATCATTGGTGACCTTCCAGACAGCCACAAATTTTTGAGCTGGAAAGGCATTCCTGAGCCATACCAACTGAACTACCTCTGTGAGCTCGTCTACAGCCTGGAAGGTGAGAACCTGATGGACTACCTGATCTCGTCCAGCTCTCAGTTAGCCTGGCACATCAACGAGCTCCGAAATCAGAAAAACCTGCCGGCCTACCTGAGCGAAGCCGTAGAAAATCGGAGAGAGGATGTTTCAGCCAGCGAAGCGATTAACCTGCGCCTGAAATTCATCAGGAACATGGTGTGCTTCAGGCTACCTCGGGACATAATGGCCATTCACAAAATCCAGGTCGACGTGCTGGGGCGAGGGGGGTACGAACCTGGAGACTTCAGCTTCTTCGCTGAGCAGCTGGAAAACATGTTCCTTGACCCCCTGCTCACCGCATTGGACGAATACGGAATTCCTACCCAGATCTCGACCAAGATCAAGCACCTGATCTTGCCATCAGAGCGCCTGAACGATTTGCTAGCAAAGCTGCGGTTGCTTGCCCCTCTGGTGGAGCGCCTCCAGCTCACCAGCTTTGAAAAAGATGTGATGCAATGGGCGGTCGCTGAGATGTGATGGTGGACGTGGACGGGCGATAACGATGCTGGGAGGCTTATCGAGATTCAGGCCTTTCACCAATTGACGAGTCTGCCAGACATCGGAGGCTAATTCATTTGAGACGTAAAATTCTCCACCAAACTCAAACTTTCAGCAGAAGTCAGATACTGGGACTTGATCTAAAATAATTACGAAAAGCAGTTTAAAACCAAATCCAAGACTTGACCAGCCGAAAAGGCAATAAATAAATACAACAACCTTATCTACCCCACCATCAATAAAATTTACTTCGAGGAAATCATGGGAATAACCTACTCCGCAGAAAAGAAACAAGAATGGGAAAATTTCAAGACAAAAGGCGGCATGATAAAATTTGAGATAGACTCAACTGACATTTCGAGCACTAAAGAATTCGAGGCTTTTCCTAGCATTCACCCAAATCTTAAGACCGGATTCGAGATACCGCCTACGACTTTAATTCATTCCCCAGAGCTACAGGCTCTAATTCAGACCGGGGGATCAGAATGGGACTACATTTTGTGCAGAATTTACCTAGCAGGTGGCAAGGTAACTTACAGAAAGCTAGACGGTGAAAAATATGAGGCCCTTTGCACCGTCGATATTCCACCGCACAGCGAGGGATAGATTTTTATTACACTAACGGAGCAGGCATCAGGTACGTGGTTTCTAGTGTCTAGTGTGGTGTTCAGAAGTACCACTGAAAATTTGGTCTATGCTCTCTAGACGCTTTTTATTCAGGACATCGACATGGGCCGACCAGGAACTGTCATTACCCTTTTCGAGGCTGAAAAGTTTGAACTGGTACGCCGGATCAAGCTCCGCAAAGGGCCTCAGGATGCTCGCCTGCGCGCGGAGATAATCCTCGCCTGTGCCGCAGGTGAGTCAGGCAATGACATCGCTCAACGCTTGGGTACGAGTAAGGATGTGGTTTCGCGGTGGCGCCAACGGTTCTCTAAGTTGGGGCTGCTGGGACTGAACGATGAACCGCGATCTGGCCGACCGCGTACCGTTTCCGATGAGCAAGTTCAGCAGGTGGTCAACCAAGTACTGCAAGGGAAGCCCGATGATTCCAGTCATTGGAGTACGCGACGGATGAGTCGTGAGACGGGCTTATCTCCTGCAAGCGTGATGCGTATTTGGCATGCGTTCGGGATCAAGCCGCACTTGGAAAAGACCTTCAAGCTTTCAACGGATCCGTTGTTTGTCGACAAGGTGCACGACATCGTTGGGCTCTACTTGAACCCACCCGAACGAGCCCTGGTGCTGTGCGTTGATGAGAAGAGCCAGATCCAAGCGTTGAACTGCACGCAGCCCGGCTTACCGCTTCCCCCAGGTAACCCTGCAACCCGCACACACGACTACAAACGACACGGAACGACCTCGCTATTTGCTGCCTTGGATGTGGCTACCGGTGAAGTGATCGGCCGACTCAAACGCAAACATCGCAGCACTGAGTTCCTGGCCTTTCTGAGAGAAATCGATGCGTCAGTGCCTGCCGATATGCCGATTCATCTGATCATGGACGACTATGCGACTCACAAGACCGACAAGGTCAGAGCATGGCTTGCAGCGCGGCCGCGCTACCACATCTACTTCACACCTAGCTCGGCATCTTGGCTGAATCTGGTCGAGCGGTTTTTCTCAACGCTGAGCGAGAAGTGGATCAAGCGACAAGCACATGTCAGTGTTAAGGATCTGGAGGCGTCGATCGAGCACTACCTTGAAACCTACAACCAAAACCCGAAGCCATTTCGGTGGCACAAGAAGGCCGAGGGCATCCTTGCCTTAGTCGCTCGCGCGGCGCGAGCGCTGGGCGAATGATTTTTAGCGGTACTTCTGAAACACCACACTAGGTAACGGCCTGTGGTCAATGCCATGTTCAATACTTTCACAAGCGCCTTTGGGGTTTCCTCCGAGGTTTTCGCCTAGTACTGTTGTGCACGTGTCAGATCGTAACCTTACATACGTGCATATTGGTATATGCAAACCACCTGCTCCCATGCTTTGGAGTAGGCACTCTTCCTTCAGGAATCAAGTGCAATGACCATCTCCAATATCCAAAAATTTGATGAGATCACAGGGCAAGTACTCGGTGCCCTTTACGAGAGTTTTCCCGTTCCACGCCATTTGCTGATTGAGCAATTCGTCGAGGACGGATATACCTTTGATGTACTAATGTCGATGGACGTCGCAAACGAACGAGGAAGCTTCTTCATAGCCTGTATCAAATGGTTATCTGAAGCCGGTTACCTTTCTTTCAAAGAGCAGTCGAACGGCAACGGGCTGCTGAACGCCGTATTGACCGCCAAGGGCTTAGAGGCCTTAAAAGCTGTTCCCACAAGCCTCACCGATAGCCCATCCTTAGGCGACCAACTCATTGATGCCACCAAAAGCGGAACTAAGAGCATCCTTGGCAGCTTGGCGGGTGAGGTTCTTTCAGTGGGCTCCCGTCTCGTGACTGCCCACTTTGGGATGTCGGGATAACTCACTGCCTCGCTTGCAGCTAGGTTACCGCCTTGTAGTCTCGGACTAAGGCGGCGCCTGCTCAAAGCGTAGTCGCTTGCGATTAGCGCTCGTACAGCGCTGATCGCAACTATCCTTCCGAACGATTATTTGTGAGAGGTAAGATGATGCATATTTTTACGACAATACTGAGTGCGCTGGGCACCATTGTAATACTTTTCGGAGTCCTGATCGCTTGGGCAGCACTGAAGCCTGAACAGCGAACGGACTTGAATAGGCTTCTCAGGCAGATTTGGCAACACTCCACAAAAATAATACCTATCTTGATGGCGGCGCTTGTCACAACAGCGAACTGCTGGGAGATCTATCAATTTGGCATTCTCCAGACCGCACCAACAAGAGGCAACATTCTTGTCCTGCTGATGAATATCTGGAATGCAGCCTCGTACTTTTTCTTTGGATTGGTACTCTTCGTTTTATGGCTAAAAAATATCGTAAACAAAGATTTTCCGATACAGTCTCAAACTTGAAGGCCTTCCAGATAAGCCTCACCGAATGATGTACTTAGGTCCTGTACCAAACTTCAGATAACCTAATAAACGCTTTATGACCCAAGGCTTTTTAGATCGTTCGGCCATCTGCAGCAATGAATTTTTTGTGGTGACAAAGCACTACGAGTTCTTAGACAAAATCTGGACCGGAGTGGCTATCTTGTTCAATAGGAAGCGCAGTCGAGACCGGCCTGGCTTGAGTGATCTCCAAGTTCTGTATGAAAAATACTGTATAGTACAAGCTAGTAAAACCATGGCAGTATAGCTTTGACGAGTGTGTTGAGGCGTATGACGATCCGAAGGTCCTTTTTCAACCGGCCAAACATGCGCTAGATGACGTTGGAGTTTACGGTACTTGGACCGGTTAAAAAATCGCGGAAAGCTAAGTCTTGGTTCAGCCTCATAGAGCGCAGTGACTACTGCTGTCGTAAGCTCAATGTTTTATGCTATGCGGTGCTTATGGCATTTTTCATATAGGGCCTAGACTATTCGCCTGCGACAGGCGCCACTAAACGATTATTTTGTCTTTTGGTTATGCCTGTTTAGATAGACCTACAAAATGCCTAGCCGAGCCTGTACCGCATCATCAAACAGAATGTAAAGCGCCTCCACCTGCGGCCCACGCAGCTTCCTAGCTGCCTCCATGGCCTGCACAAATTCAATCTGCATCTGTGCTTCCCGCGCCACCTCCTCTTCGTTCACTGCTTCATCCAGCGCGCGCATCAGCCGCTCGATAGGGGTACGAAGGTCTTTGGCGATACGTAGTGCATCCAACTGCTCTATCAGGCTCATGATCATCTCTATTCAGGTGTTGCCTATGCTCAAGGTTAGTACGTCGTCGATGAAAAACCTTCCATCGCATCGGTACGTTTACGTAAGCAACGAGTGCTGGTCTTACCTTATGTGATAGCACGCTGGAGGAAACGAGCCATTTTTGTGCTGACCAGCTCATCACACCTAAGACCTGTTCGACCTTAAGCGGCAAGCCGTATCACCCTGCATTAGCGCGATCTGTGTGCCTTAACCGGTGATGGTCATACTGACAGATCGCATACGGTCATGTACTCATTCGCGTCTTTTCGGCAGGATCGCGCTGGTTTAGACGGGATTTCTCGGCTACGTCTGTCCAGCGCGTGCCTGCAGGCAGTGGTTTTCTCTATGGCCTCACCTACGACTCAGCCGCTACGATGCCGGGCAAGCTCGATGTCATTGATGAGCGCCTTTGCAAGCGAACTCAAATACCGAATCGACGTGAGCGAGGGCAAATCCTTCTCCACCTCTGCCCTATAGGTCAGATCTCGAATACAGCCCAGCAGCACCGAAAGCTCTTCGAACACTCGGTCGTATGGAACCCCACGCTGAACGCAAAACAGCTCAAGAAAGTGTTCCTCGCCCGCCGTGCTGCAGGTGGTTGTCAAATTCTCCATGCGCCGTCCCCAAGTCAGATTTTACTAAGGGCATGCTCAATGAGCACCCGAGCCATTTCGGTCGCATGCTGAGCATTGGCGAGCATGTTCGTGCAGGGATCACCGTCCTGATTTCGTCGACAGTAGGCAAAGGTTTCCTCCACACCACGCAGCAGCTCGCTGGCATGCGCCAAGGCATCCGGCGGGATGATTTCGGAGTGGATGGAAAAATAGGGGTTGGTGATGAGGTTGGCTGGCGGATCTGGGACGATCTTTTTCATCTCGCTTCTCTCTTGGGTCTATGGAAGCACGCCACCCTCACTTCTCACAGTTAAGGGTGGCAGCCGAACGCGAGGTGAGAAGACCGTGCCAAGAGAATCCACGGCCAGGCCGAAGCCTGCTCGCGAACGGCTGCCATAGAGCCGGAAGCATCCCTTGGTGAACACCGGGCTTCTCACACCCGATCGCCCAAATGGGCGACCTGCCGACGTTACCCCTGTGACATTTCCACGCCAATGTGGAAGCTTCCGAAGCGGCTGTAGGATACTTCCGAACGTGATCCTCCCCAAGCATGTGGTGTGAGATTCAGACTTGTCTTACAGCCACTTCATGGCGCCTGCCGAGACAACCGCGCTGGGCTCTCCAACGCAGAGCGCCGCATTCTCAGAACGTATACTTCCCCGTCACCATCACATTCCGCGGCGCCCCATACACATCCCCGCCGTACTCGATCGAACTCGAAATCGCCGAGTAGTACTTGCGGTCAAAGATATTGTTCGCATTCACCTGCAGGTCCAGGTGCTCGTTCACCCGATACCCCGCCATCAGGTCCGTCACCGCATACCCGCCCTGCTGCAACCGGTACACGCTGCCATCCGCCGTGGTCACGTCGTTGTACATCCGGCTCTGCCAGTACACGTTTCCGCCCACACGCAGCTTTTCCAGCGGCCCCTGGAACCGGTAGCTGGTGGTCACCTTGAACAGGTGCTCCGGCATGTCGGTGTCGAACTGCTGGTTCTCGTTCTGCGGGTTGCTGGCGTCCTTCAGGTAGTGCGTACGCGCATAGGTGTACCCGGCCCCCACTTCCCAGTTCGGTAGCACCGAACCCTGCACTTCGAACTCCACGCCCTGGCTGCGGATCTCGCCCGAGGCCTCGTAGCAGTTGGTTGGGTCATCACAGTTGAAACGGTCAGCACCGATCACGGCCACGGCCCGGTTTTCCTGATCGACGCGGAATACCGCGACGCTGGTGTTCAAGGCGCCGTCGAAGTATTCGCCTTTCAGCCCGATCTCGTAGTTCTTGCCCTCCACCGGCTTGACCATGCCACCGCCGGCGTCTTTGTAGGTCTGCGGGTTGAAGATGTCGCTGTAGCTGACGTACACCGAGTGGTGGTCGTCCAGGTCGTAGATCAGCCCGCCGTACCGGGTGACGTTGCGGGTCACCTTCTGGTCGGACTCCGAGCTGCCTTTGTTGTCGAACTCGTACCAGTCCAAGCGCCCGCCGAGGATCAACTTGAGCGGGTCGGCCAGGCTCAGGCGTGTGGTCATGTACACGCCGTCCTGTGTGGTGACGTCGTGGCTTTTTCCAGAGCGAGTGAAGTCTGGCTTAGCGCCATCGACTGGCCATTCGGTCGTATAAGGCGAGTAATTCTTCTCGGTCATGTCGTAGACGCGCTTGCTGGCGCCCACCACTAACTCGTGCGTACGGCCGAATGCCTCGAAGGGGCCGCTGACGAAGGCATCTACACCGGACTTCTTCTGATCGTGGCCCGACTGGTACACCGTACGGCCCAAGCTCAAGTCCTTAGCCCAGCGCGACAAGTAGGAACCGGAGAACACCGCGTCCTGCTGGCTGTAGTTGGCGTTGACCTGCAGGCTCCAGTCGTTGGCCAACCGATGACGCACTTCGGCGAACACCGTGTCGATCTCCTGATCCTTGTCTTCCCATTTGCTGCCGGGGTTGAACGAGCGCGGCAGGTCCAGGTGGCGACCATCGAGGCCGACCATCGAGGAGCCCCAGAAGTAGTTGGTCTTGTCCTTCTGGTGCGAGAAACCAAGCGTCAGCGTGGTGTCGTCGCTCAGGTCCGCTTCGGTCACGGCGTAGAACAGGCCGTGGTCCTCGTCGACATCATCCACGAAGCTGTCATTGCCACGGTAAGAGGCCACCACGCGACCGCGCAGGGTGCCGCTGTCATTGAGCGGGCTGGAGGCATCGATCTCGCCGCGGTAGTCGTCCCAGCTGCCGGCGGCGCCGGTCAGGGTGACCCGTTGCTCGGCCAGGGGGCGCTTGCGCACCAGGTTGATCGCTGCCGAGGGGTTGCCCGCGCCGGTCACAAGACCGGTGGCACCGCGCACGATCTCGACGCGGTCGAACATCGCCAGGTTGGGCTGCGAGCCGACCGTCCAGCCTTCGTAGCCGCTCGGGATGCCGTCGTACATCAGGTTGTCGATGTCGAAGCCGCGCGCCGAATACGTCTGGCGGCCTGGGCCGCTGGAGAAGTTGAGGAACAGGCCGGGCGCGTTCTTGACCACGTCATTGATGCTGGTCATGTTCTGATCGTCCATGCGCTGACGGGTGATCACCGTGGTGGCCTGGGGTGTTTCACGCATGGTCAGGGGCAGCTTGGTCGCGGTGGACATGGCGCCTGTGGTGTAGGACTGCGAGCCTTCGGTCACGCTGCCTAGCTGGGTGTTGAGGATTTCGGTAGCCCCTAATTCCAGGACGCCTGGAGTGCTTTGCGCTTGGCCCTCATCAGGGGTGGCAGCCCAGGCGGGCGTCAGCGTGGCCAGGCAGACGGCGGCAGCCAGGAGGTTGTGGGCTGGGGTAAAGGCGCGTGATGAGGGACGGTACGACATGGATTGAACAGTCCGTGGTGATAGGAAAAGGTAGCGAATAAGAATTCTTATCAATAGATAAGTCAAGTTGTAATAGCACTTTCCTCCTACAAGGACATTCGCTGCCGGTTACAGCGTTTCTGGGAAGGACTGCAAAAGTCCTTTCAAAAAAAGCGAGATTTCCTACAATCGAGGCAGACCTACCTCCTTGTACACCGCTGACCCAGAAGGCCTGCCCCGTGACCGACAAAGAAAGCCCCCCTGCCCCTTTGCTCGATGTCGCACCGCTTGCCCTCGCGCTCCAACGCTTCGCAGACGACCGGGACTGGCAGCAGTTCCACTCCCCGAAAAACCTCGCCATGGCCCTGACCGGCGAGGTGGGCGAACTCTGCGAGCTCTTCCAGTGGATGAGCGAAGCCGACTCCGCACGTGCGGCCGAGCACCCCGAGCTTGGCCAGCCGCTGCGCGACGAGCTGGCCGACGTGTTCATGTACCTGGTCCGGCTCAGCCATGTGCTGGGCGTGGACCTCAATGAGGCCGTCACGCACAAGCTTGCGCTCAACGGCCAGAAGTACCCGGTCGAAAAGGCCAAAGGCAGCAGCAAGAAGTACGACCAGTTCTGACCACTCGACCAAGGCCCTCCCGTGATCGTCTACGCCGCCACCAAGACCCAGTTCCTTCAAGACAGCGACAACGATGACATCGAGGATGTGATCCTCAGGCACTACACCCAGGCCACCGGCAAGAAAGTCGGCGCGTCCGAAATTCGCTCGTGGCAAGGCTCGCTGACGTACATGGCCAAGGTGCTGCGTGATGAAGGGCTACCCGGCAATGCAGGACTTGCGATCGAGCTGCACATTCCGCAATCGTCCAAGCGCATCGACTTCCTGCTGACCGGCTTCGATCAGGCCCAGGCCAAGAAGGCCGTGCTGATCGAGCTGAAACAGTGGAGTCAGGCCAAGCCGACGACCAAGGATGCGATCGTCAAGACGTCGCTGGGCGGCAGTCTGGTCGAGACCATCCACCCCTCGTACCAGGTGTGGTCCTACGCTGCCTTGCTGGAAGGTTTCAACGAAGCGGTCTACGACAAGAGCATCGAGATCCGTCCCTGTGCCTACCTCCACAACTACACGGCGGACGGTGTGCTCGATGCGCCCCATTACCAGCCTCACACGGCCAAGGCGCCTCTGTTCCTGAAGGGCCCTTCGGAGCTGCAGAAGCTGCGCGGTTTCCTGAAACAGCATATCGCCCAGGGTGACGACAAAGCCGTTCTCTACGAGCTGTCCAATGGCAAGATCCGCCCCTCCAAGGCACTGGCCGATGCACTGTCCAACCTGATGAAGGGCAAGGACGAGTTCGTCCTGATCGACGATCAGAAAGCGGTGTTCGAGTCCGTGCTGGTGGCTGCCAGCCAGGCCAGTGAAACGGCGCCACGCGTCGTCATCATCGAGGGCGGGCCCGGCACCGGGAAGACCGTGCTGGCCGTCAATCTGCTGGTGCGGCTCACGGCCATGCAACGCTACAGCCGATACGTCTCCAAGAATGCGGCGCCGCGCAAGGTCTATGAAAGCAAGCTGGTCGGCACCGTGAAACGCAGCCACTTTTCTCACCTGTTCTCGGGCTCGGGCGCGTTCATCGAGACGCCGGCCAATACCTACGAAGCGCTCATCGTCGATGAGGCGCACCGCCTGAACAAAAAAAGCGGGCTGTATGGCAACCTGGGCGAGAACCAGATCAAGGAGCTGATCGACTCGGCCAAATGCGCCATCTTCTTCATCGATGAAGACCAGCGCGTCACCTTGAGCGACATCGGCAGCAAGCAGGCTATTCGAGCGTTCGCCCACGCCAAGGGGGCCGAGGTGGAGGAATTGACCCTGACCTCGCAGTTTCGCTGCAGCGGCTCGGACGGCTACCTGGCCTGGCTGGATGACACGCTGGCCATCCGGCCGACTGCCAACCCGGTGCTCGACACACGCGAGTATGAATTCAAGGTGTTCGACACGCCGCACTCGATGCACGAGGCTATCGAGCAGAAGAACCAGGGCAACAAGGCCCGTGTGGTGGCGGGCTATTGCTGGCCTTGGCGCAGCAAGAAAGACCCTGGCGCAGACGATATCGTCATTGGCGACGACTATGCCCGGCAGTGGAACCTCGACCAGGACGGCAGTCTGTGGATCATTGCCGAACATTCGGTCGAGCAGGTGGGCTGTATTCACACCTGTCAGGGCCTGGAGGTCGACTACATCGGCGTCATCATCGGGCCTGACTTGGTCGTGCGGGATGGCCAGGTGATCACATCGCCCGAGGCGCGCGACAGGCACGACAGGTCGATCCGTGGATGGAAAACGCTCATGAAGGCACAGCCGGCCTTTGCGCAGAAAGAGATCGACCTGATCATCAAGAACACGTATCGAACGCTGATGACGCGCGGCATGAAGGGGTGCTACCTGTACTGTACGGATCCAGAAACGGCGGATTACTTCAAAGGCCGGTTAACCAAGACCTCATCCTGAAAGTCTTCCGACGATTCACTGTGTACAACGTAAGAACCAAACAAACCATTTGAGCACGCCTGCAGTATCGTTGCAGTGCCTTCGAAAAGGGCGCAACAGGTGATCATGACCTTCTCAATCTTGAGCAATGTCCGAGGCATGCCAGCTCCGTTAACGTCATTGGAAACAATCGATTCAATGACTGCGCCTGATGGCTTGATTATGGCTGGCCGCAGCGGACGCAACCGAGGGTTCCACACGGACAGGCTCATAGGCAAACCTCGCAAAGTCACGGTCGTTTTCATCCATGTGCGTGACGATCTTGATCCAATAGTGTTCAACCCTGCCGTTCACGATGTGGGGTCTATTATCATCCGTCCACATAGGCCCTTTATAGCCGGTGGATGGCGCCTGTGTGATGTTGGCCAGGTCTTCGATGAACGAGGTCGACCCACCAGGCGGCCGATCTGCCGAGTAGCAGGCCAGCACATGTGTTTCTTGACCATCAAGAGTAATGTGATGTTTCTTCAGGATGCTTGCAACCTTGGCCGCTTTGTCAGTCACAAACCTATTGCCGATACCGCCAGGCTTTCCATGCGCGCCAATATTGAGGATCGACTTGCCCGCTGAGTTCTTGGTCATGAAGACGCGCAACCCGTTCACCACATCGACTGGCCCTTTATAATAAAAGCCAGGCTCAGGTACATGCCCGCTGGGATCACGCACATTAACAGGATCGCCTAGAACGTAGGCGTAGGCGTTCATACCCCCGGCCCCAAAGGGCGATAACGAATCAGGACGCGTAAAGCGCATCAGTGCTGGACGATAGCAACGGCGACCTGCACCCAATGGATAATGGCCATTTAATGGGGTCAGGTATTCGCCATTGAATACCAACAGGGAGACTGGATGACTACAATACCCGTAGGGCGTATAGCCCTGTTGAACAGAGGCTCGACAATGCATGAGGCGTTCCTGAACATAAGCCTTTAGGCAAAAATAAGGCAAGTGTGTCGGCGAGATCTACTGTTAGAAATAGCAGGCGTACGTAGACTCGCAGGGTCACATTTCGTCGATGGACATACCCTACGGACCATGCAATGCCTTACATTTTCCTGAAGGTCAAACGACGCCCCACGCTGCTACCTGACCTTTCATGCTCGTTCACTATGCCTTTTTACCTATCATTGAGCGGTACGAGGAGGGAATCTGCATGATCGCAATGGCACACTGTGAAAGCACTGACCTAGACGCTCGACACTGCAGTCGGCAACTGCATGCCGTGGGACAGGCAAACGCCGCTAGGCCTGTGCGTATGCGGTGATCTGTTTCATGGCAGCGTGACGATGGATGAGTATCTGCTAGCAAGGCAATAGGCGAAGTCCCGCCATCATAAGGAAATGACATGCTCCACCTCCTCGGCAAAGCCTCCTCGATCAACGTGCGCAAGGTCCTCTGGACCTGCGCCGAACTGCAGATCCCCTTCGAGCGACACGACTGGGGCACTGGCTTCAGAGACACCACCACTCCGGACTTCACGGCACTGAACCCCAACGCCAAGGTGCCGGTGATCGATGACGACGGATTCGTGCTGTGGGAGTCCAACACGATCATCCGCTACCTGGCGAACCGAGCCAATGCCGTGTACCTGTACCCAAACGAGGCAAAAGCCAGAGCCCAGGTGGACCAATGGATGGACTGGCAGGCAACCGACTTCAACGCAGCCTGGAGCTACGCCTTCATGTCGCTGGTCAGGCACAGCGCTGCCCACCAGGACCCGGACGCGCTGGCACACGGATGTCGCGAATGGGCCCGGCACATGGCGATCCTGGACAGACAGCTCGACGCGACGGGCGCATACGTCGGTGGCAGCGCGTTTTCCCTGGCGGATATCCCAATCGGTCTGTCGGTGAACCGCTGGTTCGAAACGCCGCTGGAGCACCCGGACTTTCCGGCAGTCAGCGCTTATTACGAGCGCCTGAGCGAGCGCCCCGGTTTTCGTCTGCACGGCCGAAATGGCACGCCGTAAAGGTATCGCCCGGACATTGATTGATGCGCTCGGTCGCATCGTCGACGGCGTGCCCTGAACCAGACAAACGCGCTAGGCCTGGACGTGATGCGGCGTGTGAGCAACGAACCGCGGCACCACCACCATATGCGGTAACGCAAACGCCGCCAGCACCGCGAACAGTGCGCGGATCCCCGTCAGCTCCTGCACCACGAACACCCACCCGCCCACCACCGCGAACCCCAGCGCTCCCAGCAGTACCGGCCAGACCCGCCGCACGTAGGTCCCCAGCCGTTCCACCCCCAGCAGCCGTTGCCTGACCAGCGTCTGCGGCGCCGCATGCAGCAGGAAGAACCCCAGCGCAAACCCCACCAACGGCGGCAGCGCCACGATCAGCAGCACCGTCACCGCCAACCGTCCATCCCGCGCCCGCCAGGCCGTCAGCGCCAGCACCGCCGCCGCCAACCCGCCGCCCACCGCCAGCGCTTCGGCCAGCCCTGCCCCCAGCCCGACCGGCGCCCCAGCGCCCATGGCCAGGTCCAGCAACCGCCCGACCGCCTCGGCATGCAGCACCGCCGGCCCGCCCACGATGAACACACCCACCGCCACCTGCTCATGGCGGTGGGCGAAGACGTCATCTTCATGGACGAAATGCCAGATCGACATCAGCAGAAAGGTCACCAGTGCGACCGTGCCTGCCACCTGCCACAGCAGCAGGTAACCCACAGCCACGCCCAGGTACCAGGCAAGAAAGCGCAACCATCGAGGCCGTGCGACCAGTTGCAGGTCGCTGGCCCCATGCAGCAACCCCAGCCCCAACCCGACGGCCAGGGCAAAGGTCAGCGGCGCGCTACCACCGGCCACGCTGGCGCCCCCGGCGCACAGCGCCAGCAGGCCCCAGCCGCGCCCGGCGGGGATCACGCTCAGGCGCTCCGGCCTGCCAGGGCGGTGCGCAGGTTGCGCTCGGAGGTGAAGGCGTAGACCACCTTGGCCAGCACATCGAGGATCAGGAACACCCACACGGTCACGGCATCGCTCACCGCCCAGATGCCTTCCGGGCCGACGGCGAAGACCACCGGGTAGATCAGCCACAGCACGCTCAGAAAGCCCACGTTGCGGCGGTAGGCGGCGCCGATCGAGGCGTGCTGGTGGGCCAGGGTCGCCAGGGGTTTCCACAGCAGGTACAGCACACCGGCGAAGGCTGCGCAGGACCAGGCGAAGAACACCCACTTGACCACGCCATAGGGCGCCAGGGAGGCGATCAGGCCGGTCACGATCATCACCACGTCGAGGGTGACGATGGAGGCCACGAACCCGGCCTTGCCTTCCTGCTCACGGGCGCCGAGGAAAGCGGCAGAAACCACGCCTGCCAGCAGCAACGGGGTGGTGAAGGTCCAGTCCAGGTAGCGCGCCAGGTAGGTCACGCTGCCGTCGAGCTTGATCAGGTTGCCGACGCCCAGGTACATGGACAGGTAGGCGGTGGCAGCGATGAAGGGGACGGCGGCATGGACCAGGGTGTGGCCGCGCAAGGGGCCGTGGTGGGCGCCCTTGGCGTAGATGATCAGGGAGGCGAGCGACATCACGATGAAGCCGATGAGTAGCGGGGTCTGAACCATGGGACTCTCCAGAGGCAGCGAAAGAATTTACGCGGCGCGCCAGGTCCATTACCGGCGGGGCGATCCATTGCTTCGCTGCGTACTCGGTGGAGACGCTCGCAGGATATTTGGTTCAAAATGTTTCAGAGCAGCGATCGCTGCTTCAGTGCGCTAGTGAGGCCCGAGAGAACGCGCCGAACATGGCATTGCGAGACGACGAAGGGGGCTCGAAAGCCCCCCTGTCAGTTGAAGACGATCTGGCGTCAGAAGTCGTACCGCGCCCCCACCACCATGCTGCGCGACGGCCCATAGAAGTTGAACGTCGAGGTCGACCCCACCCGCGACAGGTAGTCCCGGTCGAACAGGTTGTTGACGTTCAAGGTGGCCGTCAGCTTCGGCGTCACTGGGTACGACAGCAGCGCATCCACCGTGGCATACCCCGGGGCGTCGATGCGCACCCCGCCGTTCTCGGAATGGAAGTTGCTCATCGCCGACACGCCGCCGCCGATGGCCAGGCCTTCGAGCGGGCCTTGGCTGAGGGTGTACTTGCTCCACAGCGAGGCCTGGTGGCGCGGCATGATGAAGAAGGTGGTCTCGGGGTCGCCCTTGACGGTGTCGGTCTGCATCCAGGTGTAGCCGGCCAGCAACTCCCAGTTGGGGGTGAGCTTGCCGCTGACTTCCACTTCGGCGCCCTTGACGCGGGTCTTGCCGGAGGCAGCAGAGGCGGTGGTGGCCACGCCGTCGGCGTCGTACACGGTGGTGGCGCGGTTCTCGTCGGTCAGGCGGAAGGCCGACAGGCGGGTGTTGAGGTCGCCGCCGAAGTAGGTGCTCTTCAGGCCGACTTCGTACTGCTGGCCTTCGCGCGGCTTGAGCACCCGGCCCTGCTTGTCGGTGGCCGACTGCGGCTTGAACACCTGCGAATAGCTGGCGTACAGCGCGTGGGTATCGTTCAGGTCGTAGACCAGCCCGCCGTAGGGCGTGAAGTGGCCGTCCACACGCTTGCTGTCGGCGTTGGTGGTGTTTTTCGCGAAGGTGGTGGTGTAGAAGTCGCCACGGTACCAGCTGAAGCGCCCCCCGCCGATCAGCGCCAGGCGCTCGATGGGCCGGAAGGTGACCTTGGAATAGAGGCCGTATTCTTCTTCCTGGGTGCCGACCTCGGTGCTGTAGTTCGGCGCGGGCTTGCCGAAGCGGGTCGGCGAGTAGGTGTTGACGTTGATGGCGCCCAGGTTGGTGGTGCCGTTGAGGTATTCGCTGTCGTAGTTCTTGTAGTCGCTGCCGACCACGAATTCGCTGATCTGGCCGAAGGTCTCGAACGGCTGGCTGTAGCTGGCGTCCAGCGAGTAGGTGTCCTGGGTGAAGTCGCGGGCGCTGGCGCGCTCGGAGTTGGCCCCGTTCTTGGCGTTGGTGGCGGTGAAGGCGTACAGGTACTCGGTGTCGCGGTGCGAGCCGCGGGCGGCGATGCGGCCGTAGCCGCCGTTGTCGAAGCGGTGGGTCAGTTCGGCGACCAGGTCGGTGGTCTTGCCGTCGAAGCTGTTCCAGTCGGCGCCGAGGAAGCGCGAGTGGCTGAAGTCGGGCACCTCGCCGTTCAGGGTGGCGGGGTAGCCGTTGTGCGGGACGAGGTTCTTCACTTCGTGGATCAGGCCGAACGACAGCAGCGTGTCCGCGTCCAGATCGATGTCCAGCGCGCCGTAGTAGCTGTTGCTGGTGTTGGCGTTGTAGTCGACTTCGCCGTTGGTGTCGTCACGGGAGGCGACGAAGCGCCCACGCACGCGCCCGGCGTCGTCCAGCGGGCCGCTCAGGTCGACTTCCTCGTGGTTGGTGTCCCAGGTGCCGTAGCTGCCTTCGACGTGGCCCTGGAATTCGGCGGTCGGGCGCTTGCGAACCATGTTGACGATGCCGCCCAGTTCGCTGGTGCTGCTGAACAGCCCGGCCGGGCCGCGCATGATCTCGACCCGGTCGAAGGCCGCCAGCGACGGCACGGTGCCGAAGATGCTGGCCATCGGCGCGGGCAGGCCGTCGATGTTGAATTCGCTGTACTCGTAGCCCCGGGCGTAGATCGACGAGCGTCCGCTGTCGTTGGTCAGGGTGCGCAGGCCGGCGGTGTACTTGGCCAGGTCGTCCAGGTGCACGAAGCGGCGGTCCTTGACGTAGTCCTGGGTGTAGACGGTGATCGACTGCGGGATGTCCTTGAGCGCGGCGGGTGTCTTGGTGCCGACGGTGGCGGCATCGACGCTGTAGCCGCCGGTGGTTTCCGACGGCAGCATGTCGTACAGGCGGTTGCCGTCGATGGTCAGGGCTGGCAGGTCCAGCGCACCGCTGTCGAGCGTGAGCGGTTCGGCGACCGTCTCGGCCAGCGCCGACAGCGAAAACGGCGCCAGCAACCCCGCGACCAGCCAGCCCCGTGCCCTGAATGGGCGCCCTACACCTTTCGAACCGTTCATGACCCTTCCTTCGTTGGCGATGCGATGACAGAGGCGCAAGGTTCGTCTGCCCCGCGACGCGTGGTTCGGACCACGTTCTGGCGGGCAGCCCTGTGCGGCGTCACGGGCATTGGCCGGACGATCACGACGCAGGGAGACTGGGACATGGGCCAGCGGCCACATGAATGACAGTAATTCGCAAACGAAACACATTGCTTTTTGCGAACGATACCGCAGGGCTGCGTGGGGTGCAGCAGGATTAACCTTCTTAACACAGCAGGCGTTGCCCTCCCCCGCGCGCGATGGGATGATCCGCAACTGATACAGGTTCTCATTCAAGGCTCACCGTGCCCACTTCCCTGCTGCTCGCCGAAGACGACCCCCACCTGCGTCAGGACCTGGCCCGCCACTTCCTGCAGCGCGGCTTCCAGGTGCAGGCGTGCGCCACCGGTACCCAGGCCTTGAACGTGCTGCGCCAGGCGTCGTTCGACCTGGTGCTGCTGGACATCATGCTGCCGGGCCTCGATGGCCTGAGCCTGCTGGATGAGTTGCGCCGCCAGCAGGCGGTGCCGGTGATGCTGATGTCGGCGCTGGGGGCCGAGCAGGACCGCATCAGCGGCTTCACCCGCGGCGCCGACGACTACCTGCCCAAGCCTTTCAGCCTGGCGGAGCTGGATGCGCGGGTCGATGCCCTGCTGCGGCGTGTGGCCTTCGACCGGCGGCGGCCCGCACGGGCCGAGGCCGGCGCCCTGACCCTCGACCAGACGGCCCAGGACGTGCGCCATGACGGCAAGGCCGCAGGGCTGACGGCCTCCGAGTTCCGCCTGCTGGTCACGCTGCAGGCCTGCCCTGGCGAGGCGCTGAGCAAGGCGTTCCTCTACCAGACCGTGCTGCACCGGGCCTACACCCGCCTGGACCGGGGCCTGGACGTGCACGTGTGCAACCTGCGCCGCAAGCTGGCCGACATCGGTGCCCAGCATGTGCAGATCCAGGCGGTGCGCGGGCAAGGCTACCTCTGGGTCGAGACGGGGCCGGGCTGATGCGCCGCCATCCCCTGCTGTGGAAACTGGCTGGCTTGCAGATCGGCTTCTGCCTGCTGCTGACCTGGCTGATCTGGACCTGGGGGCTGTCGGTAGAGCGCAGCACCTATTTCCTGCCCCAGGCCGATCAGGACTACCTGGCGCAGCATGCCCAGGCGGCCGAACAGGCCTGGCGCCAGGGCGGCGCGGCGGGGGCCGAGGCGTTTCGTGTGCAGTTGGCGCAGGCCGAGCACACGTGGGTGGCGCTGGTCGGGCCGCACCTGCAAAGCCTGGGCACGACCCCGCTGAGCGCCGAGGAAGCCAGCCACCTGGCCTTCATGCGCAAGCCGGACTGGCCCCTGAGCCGGCGTCTGCGCGGCGAGCTGCCCTACGTCAGTCTCGAATTTCCGCAGCAGCCGCAGGCCGGGCGCCTGGTCATGCAGTTGCCCGAGCGGTTGCTGCCCACCGGGCTGACGCCCTGGACCCACCTGGTCACCCACGGCATCGCGCCCAGCCTGTTGGCGCTGGTGCTGGGCCTGCTGCTGTATCGCCACCTGGTGGTGCCGCTGAACCAGCTGCGCGACCACGCCGATGCCCTGCGCGCCGACGACCTGGACAGCCCGGGCCTGCCGCTGCGGCACCGGCGCGACGAGCTGGGCGAACTGGCCCAGGCCTTCGATCACATGGCCGGGCGCCTGCGCCAGAGCCTGGAGCAGCAGCGGCTGTTGCTGCGCACCCTGTCCCATGAACTGCGCACCCCCCTGGCACGGCTGCGCATCGCCCATGACAGCGACCTGCCGGCGGCGCAGCTGCGTGAACGCCTGGACCGCGAGGTCGCCGGCATGCAGACGCTGCTGGAGGACACCCTGGACCTGGCCTGGATGGATACCGAGCAGCCGACCCTGCCCACCGAGCCGGTGCAGGTGGTGTCGGTGTGGGAGGCCTTGTGCGAGGACCTGTGCTTCGAGAGCGGCTGGGACCGCGCGCGCCTGCCCTGCTCGCTCGGCCTCGACTGCCGCGTGCAGGCGCACCTGGACAGCCTGGCCCAGGCCTTGGAAAACCTGATGCGCAATGCCCTGCGCCATTCACCGCCCGAGGGTCGCATCCGCCTGGACGGCTGGCGGGAAGGCGATCACTGGCACCTGCGCCTGAGCGACCAGGGCCCCGGCGTGCCGACGGCCGACCTCGAACGCATCTTCCTGCCCTATCAACGCCTGGACGGCACTGGCACTGGCACTGGCGCCGGCTTCGGCCTGGGCCTGGCCATCGCCCGGCGAGCCATCGAGCTGCAAGGCGGGCGACTGTGGGCCAGCAACGGTCACCCCGGCCTGTGCCTGCACCTGACCTTGCCGGTAGCCCACGACTGACGCGCGCGTGCCCTAGCCGCGCTCCATGCCCGGCGGGTGGCCGAAGTAGGCCTTGTACGCATGGTTGAAGTTGGCCGGGTGCGTGTAGCCCAGGCGGTAGGCGATCTGCGCGACCTGCCATTTGTTCTGGCGCAGCAGCACCCGCGCCAGCTCCATGCGCTGCTGGCGCACGTACTGCAGCATCGACTGCCCGAACACCCCCAGGAACGCCCGGCGCAAGGTGGTCTCGCCGACCCCCAGCGAGCGCGCCAGGTCGGCGCTGCACGGCGGCTCCACCAGGTTCGCGTCCAGCACCGCACGCGCCTCGAAGGCGATCTCGCGCTGGCCACGTGGCATCGTTGCCGGCCGGCTGGGCGTCTGTTGCAGGAACGCCGCCAGCTCCACCAGCACCGCCAGGCTCAGGCTCTCCTGGTTCAGCCGTTCCATCGCCCCGGTGTAGGGCGAGTGGTACAGCCGTTCGAGCAGCCCGCCCAAGGCCTGGCACGCACTCAGCTCGGAAAACCGCATGCCGTCGCCGATCAGCCCGAGCAGGGGCACAAAGGCGTCGTCTTCCTCGGCCAGCCCTTGCAACAGCTCACGGCCGATGCGCAGCCCGGCCATGCGCGCATGGCTGCCGGCACCGAGTTCGTCCACCGCCTCCATGCTTTCGCTCAGGCCCAGGGCATGG
Organism: Enterobacterales bacterium AN_CKDN230030167-1A_HGKHYDSX7; assembly: GCA_046940335.1. Lineage (GTDB taxonomy): Bacteria > Pseudomonadota > Gammaproteobacteria > Pseudomonadales > Pseudomonadaceae > Aquipseudomonas. The sequence goes on along the minus strand of JBKYML010000009.1, from coordinate 157,908 downwards.
GTGGCGCCTTGCTTATAGCGATTGAGATGGCCGTCCACGCGATGCTGCCATTGCCCCTCCAGCACCTGCACCAGACACAGGCTGTCGGCCAGCACCTTGTCGATGCGCACCGGTTCGGGGAACTGCAGGTTGCAGTCGAAGTACTGCAACTGCGGCCGGACGCTGCGGGCGCGGTAGTGGCCCACGGCGCTGCCGACCACCTGCCGCGCGCGCTGATCGAACACGCCGGCCTGGTCCAGCGCTGCGGGCCGGTCGAAGCAGAACTGCGTGTCCAGATAAGGGTTCCAGCGTTTCATCGGCAAGGGTGTCCGTCGGTGCCTGGCATAGGCAGGCCATGTTAACCCGGTCACACCCTGGGCAGGCGCCCTTGTGACCGAGCGGTTAATGAGTGTGCGTAGCGGCCACGTGGCTTGGCAGGGCCATGACAGTTGACTTCAATGGTTGCCCCCCTGACATTTCTAGGAAGCTCGACCGATGCCGATCTATCGCACATGGATGGCCCTGCTGGGCCTGACGCTGGCCGTCCTGGCCGGGTTCGCCCACGCCGAAGACCGCCCTGAAGTGGCCGACAAGGTGGTCGCCTACGCCGGCGAACAGAACATCAAGGTCTGGACCCTGCGCATCGGTGCGCGCAGCGAGCACCAGGCGCTGGTGCAACTCGAAGGCGTAGACCACGACTGGGACATGAAGATCCAGAAGATGGCCGTGGAAAAGACCGATAAGGATACCCGTTACGTCACCACCGTGGACGGCAAGCGTTTCGTTGCGCTGATCGTGCGCAACGGCTGGGGCGAGCTGACCCTGCCGGGCGAGTCGCAGACCATCAACGTCTCCTACGACGGCTTCCTCTCCGAACAAGGCAACGCCCAGGCGTTCCTCACCGATTACCTGCAGGCGCAGTGACCCCATGAGCGCGATGCGACGGCTCAGCTGGGCGCTGATGATGCTGGTGCTGCCGCTGCTCCTGATGGCCTGGAGCAGTCTGCAGGGCTGGCGCGCCGACAGCGTGCTGGAGGAGGCGCAGGCCATGCGCCAGTGGTTGGCCGAGCCTGACGACCGTTGGCTGGAAGCCTTGTCGGTCAGGGAACGCAAGGAAGTGATCACCGAGCAGGGCCGACGCGAGAACTTCCAGTACCGCGTCGGCCTCGCCGAGGCCGACACCGCCGGGCTGCGCCTGCGTCAGGTGCTGGCCGCGCTCGGCTACTGGCTGGCCGTCGCCGCGCTGATCGCAGGACCAGCGATCTGGCTCAAGCTGCGCCTGGAGGCGCGCCGCGCCTGTGCCTCGCGCGACTACCTGCATGACCACCTGGCCGATGACTGGCAACGACTCGGTCGCTGGCTGGTGGCCTACACCAGCCTGCTCTGCGCCTCGTTGGGCATGATCCTGCTGTACCAGCTGAGCTGGAGCCGGAGCCACTGGCATGACGGCGGCTGGGCGATGCTGCTGTTCTGCGTGCCGGTGGCCGCCGTGATCTACCTCGGCGTGCTGATGATCCAGCGCCTGCGCAAGCAGTGGCTGGAACTGGAAGCGCAGCGCTCGGCCTTCCTCGGCCGCGCCCTGAGCCGCGCCGAGGCGCCTGGCGTCTGGACCTGGATCGAACGCCTGGCCACCGACCTCGGCGCGCCGGTGCCCGATCACATCGTGGTGGGGATCGACCAGTCGTTCTTCGTGACCAGCGTCGAGGTGGTGCTGCAGCCCGCCGGGCACGTGCTCACCGGGCGCACCCTGTACCTGCCACTGCCGTACCTGACGGTCCTCAGCCAGCAGGAAGCCGCCTCGATCATCGGCCACGAATTGGGGCACTTCAGCAGCCGTGACACCGAACGCGGCAGCGAGACCGCTGCACGCTTCAGCCTGATGTGCGCGCACTTCGCCCTGATCAGCGCCGAAGACGCCGACCCGGCGTGGATCGAGCGGCCGGCGATCTGGATGGCCGGGCAGTTTCTCTATCACTTCCAGGTGGCCGTGCATCACTGGAGCCGCGCCCAGGAACTGGTGGCCGACCGGGTCGGCGCCCAGGTCGCAGGCGAGCGAACGTTCTGCCAGGCGCTGCTGCGGGTGATCGCTCTGGAGGGCGAGGTCATGCACCTGCTGCACACCCAACCCGGCGGCGACCTGGTGCAGGCCCTGGCCGAACGGCTGCGGCATACGTCGCTGAGCGTCGACCAGGCCGTCATCGCCCAGGCGATCGCCCACCCTTTCGATACGCATCCGCCGACCGTGCAGCGCCTCGAGCAACTGGACGTCGACCTGGACACGGCCTTGCTGGCCCAGGCCACGCGCACCCCCACCGACACGGATCGCCGCTGGTTCGGGCACCTGGCCGGTCACGTTCGACCGACGACCGACACCACTGACACGGGAGCACCGGCATGACGCCTTCCAATGATCCACTGGCCAATCTTGGCCAATCGCTGACCCAGGACTTCAACCAGCACACCAGTGCCAGCCAGCAGCACGCGATCGAAGAGCACGAGCAGCTACTGGCCCGTTACCCGGCCGTCACTGAGCTGAAAACCACCCGCAAGATCTATCGCACGCTGGTGATCTTCACGGTGTTCCTGGGTGGCCTGAGCGTGTTCTGCCTGAAGGACGGCACCTGGCTGGCGGGCGTGCCCCTGCTGCTCATGGCCCTGGGCTTCATCGCCGGGTTCTGGCTGCACCGGCACGCGGGCAAGGACGTGGGCATGCGCCTGACCCACACGCACCTGGGGTTCCCGGCGCTGGATGCCGAGATCGAGCTGCAGCACGTCACCGAGGTGCGCATCGCCAATGGACGCATGACCCAGATCACCCTGTGCTTGGACCCCAGCGCCCCCCTGCCTGGCATCCGCAAGCGGTTCGGGCCACTGATGCCCGCTGCCAAGATCAAGCGCGGTCGTCTGCCTCAGGTTCGCCTGTCGGTCTATGGGCTCGAGCTGGATGGCGAGCTGCTCGACGCTGAAGAGCTGATGCAATTGCTCTACGGGTACTGTCACGTCGCCCGCGCCCATGCCCAGTTACAGGTGTTGCGCACTGCCCCACGCGACGCATGAACCGCCTCCCCATGACCCCTCGGGCTGCCCGGTGCAGCCCTCTCAGACAAGGATCCATCCCATGAGCACTCCTTCGCAGCCCGATCCACTGTCCCGCCTGTCCGAAGCCCTGGGCAACGAGTATGGCCAAGCCCGTGAGGCCCAGCGCGGCCAGGTCGTCGCCGACCTGCGCGAGGTGATCGAGCGCGTGCCCGAGCAGAGCGAATTCACCAACACCGGCCGCTACAAGGTACTCGGCCCCGTCCTGCTGCTGGGCGCCCTGGCCATGACGGTGGCCGGGGTGTTCCAGGACGGGAACAAGCTGACGATCTTCGGCGGCGTCATGGCCGTGTTGTTCGCCGTGCTGACCTGGCAGCACCGTGACTCCGGTCGCCACGTGTTCATGCGCCTGACCCGGCGCGAGCTGTTCGTCGACACGCTGAGCGCACCGGTAGACCTGACCGACATCGTCGACATCGAGGTCAAGGACGAAGGGCTGGTCACGCAGCAGAAGTTGATCGTGCGCCCCGACTGCACACTGCCAACCCATCGCGCCACGGGCAAGTTGTTCGGCAACCAGGCCATGGCCCTGAACAAGCCTGTGCCGCATCTGCGCATCCTGTCGGCCGGCCTGATGTGCAACGGCCGCAAGCTGAGCAACGAAGAGATCGCCGCGACCCTGCATGCCTACTGGCAGGCAGCGTGCGCGCAGCGGCAGCTGGATGCGTTGAACGAGCAGGCGCACTGAGCGAATCGCTCCAGGCGGCTGGGTGCTGACGCAGTGCCCTGCTGCCTCCCCCCAGGGCGCGTCACTGGCTGAGGACATGCACCACGGCCCCTGCCGCGCTGCTTGCCCTGCGCACGGCTTGGGCTGGTAGCATCGGCCTTGAATGCGCTGACCGTCGAGGACGTCCCATGCCACCTGATCCCCACTCGCCCTCTCCTGCCTCGCTGCCCACCGATGAAGAGCGTTTTCTCGGCTGCCTGCTGGGCGGCGCCGTCGGCGATGCGCTGGGGGCGCCCGTGGAGTTTCTCTCGCGCGCCGAGATCCTGACCCGTTTCGGCCCCTCGGGGATCACCGATTACGCTCAGGCCTACGGTGGCCTGGGCCGCATCACCGACGACACGCAGATGACCCTGTTCACCGCCGAAGGCTTGCTGCGCGCCTGGGTGCGGGGGTGCTTCAAGGGCATCACCACCTATACCGGCGTGACGGCCCACGCCTACCTGCGCTGGCTGAGAACCCAGGGCGAACGGTCGCCGCTCGAAACGTCCGGGCACGACGCGCCAGGCTGGCTGCTCGGCCATGACGCCCTGCACCACCGACGTGCGCCGGGCATGACCTGCCTGAAGGCGTTGCACGACATGCCGGCCCTGGGGCAGGCCGCGTGCAACGACAGCAAAGGGTGTGGCGGGGTGATGCGGGTCGCACCGGCCGGGTTGTTTCTCTCGCGCCTGGCGCAGGCCAATACCGTGGAACACGCGTTCACCCTGGGCACTGACCTGGCGGCACTGACCCACGGCCACCCGACCGGGTCGCTGACCGGCGGGGTGCTGGCGGCGTCGATCCTGGCCCTGGTCGCAGGGGCCGACCTGACGGCGGCGATGGCCGCGGCCAAGGTACCCTTGCGCCGCGCGCCCCATCATGAAGAAACCCTGCATGCCCTCGAGCAGGCCGAAGCCCTGGCGCGGTCGGGCCTGCCGCCGGCACAGGCCATCGCGCGCCTGGGCGAGGGCTGGGTGGCGGAAGAGGCGCTGGCGATCGCGCTGTATTGCGCACTGGTCGCGCCTGACCTTGAGCAGGCGGTGATCCTGGCGGTGAACCACGATGGCGATTCCGATTCGACCGGGGCGATCGTGGGCAACCTGCTGGGGGCCATGCACGGCGTGCAGGCGATTCCCGAGCGCTGGTTGGCGCCGCTCGAGCTGCGCGAGGTGATCACCGAACTGGCGCAGGATCTTCATGACTTTCGCGGCTGGGGGATTGGCGAGTACAGCCCGGAGCTGGCGTTGAACGAGCGGATCTGGCGGAAGTATCCGGGGTATTGAGTGAGGGCCGAGGGTGATGGCTGGATCAAGCAGCGGAGGCTTTGAGGCCGGTATAGGTCGGCGGGCACGGAGGTGGCTGACCGGACGCCATCGCGGGCAAGCCCGCTCCCACAAGCTGCTTGCGCAGTGTTGCCTATATTGATGCTGCAGAGGTCTGTGTGGGAGCTGGCTTGCCAGCGATAGGACCCTGCCAGGCGCCGCATGCGGCCGGGCATGTACCGAGTAGAAAAAACAGTTGCTCCCACACCCAAGCGAGCTGCACCGGCATGGGCCGCACACAGGACCGCGATGTTCTGCCTCATCACGGTGTCACTACGGGTGTAGGAGCGGCCCCTGCCGGGGCGCCGGACCGGCCGCGATTGGGCCCGCAGGGCCCACAAAACCTGCCCCTCCCTCTCTCAGGCATAGATCGCACGCCCAGTTCAGCCCGCTCCCGACTCCCCCTACTTACGCCCCATCATCCCCGCCGCCTGCTGCGTCGCCTCCGTCGTGCGCGTCGCCAACTTGCGCACCTCGTCCGCCACCACCGCGAACCCCCTGCCCGCCTCCCCGGCACGCGCCGCTTCGATCGCCGCGTTCAGCGCCAGCAGGTTGGTCTGGCTGGCGATGCTCTGGATGGTGCCGACGATCTCGGTCAGCTGGGCGATGTTCGCCTCGAGGGTCTGCTGGTGCGCCGCTTCGGCTTCGCGCATCGCCTGCTGCTGGTGCTCGAGGTCCACATCCACCAGCGCGCCGACCACCCGCAACGGCAAACCATGAGCATCGCGCCGGGTCTGCCCGCGGGCGCGGAACCAGCGGTACTCGCCGCTCTTCATCTTCAACCGGTACTCGATGTCGAACGGCGTCTTGCCGGTACGGTCGTTCAGGTGCGCGGCGAACGCCACCAGGCTGGCTTCCTTGTCCTGCGGGTGCAGGCGCGAGGCCCAGCTGTCCAGCACGTCGGGGAATTCCTCCACGGTCTCGAACCCCAGCAGCCGGCGGAACTGCGTCGACCACCAGAAGGGGTTCTTCGGGTTGACCGGGTCGCCCGCGATCACCTCCATGTCCCACAGACCATCAGAGAGCATTTCGCGCGCCAGCTCGAAGCGGGTGATGATCACCTCGTGGGCCTGGTCGCGCTCCAGTTCGTCGTGGATGTCGCGCAGCGAGCCGGCCACCCGCAGGGGGGTGCCCCGGCTGTCACGCAGGGTTTCGCCCTGGGCGTAGAACCAGCGGTAGCGGCCGTCCTTCATCGCCAACCGGTTCTTGACCCGGTAGGGCGTGGCGCCGGACTTGTCGTTCAGGTGACGGGCGAAGGCATCCAGGGTCGCCTGGCGGTCTTCGGGGTGCAGGCGGTCGGCCCAGCTGGCCAGCACGTTGGGGAAGTCGTTCTCGTCACGAAAGCCCAGCAGGTGCCGCAGCTGCTGCGACCACCAGAAGCGGTTCTTCGGGTTGACCGGGTCCCCCGCGATCACCTCCATGTCCCACAACCCCTCGCTCGAGGCGCGGTTGACCAGGTCGAAGCGGGTCTCGGACGCGGCGGCCGAGGCGGTCGCCTGCTCGAGCAGCTCACGGGTCGCGCTCAGTTCGGCACGCACCTGCGCCTCACGGGCCGCACTGGCCTCGGCACGCTCGCTCAGGGCCTGCCAGGCGCCCAGCACGGTGCGCCATCCGCCCTTGCCATGGCGCAAGGCCCCTTCCGACCCCGGCACATCCTGCAGGACCTGCTGCAAGGCCTGTCGCTCATCACGGCTACGAAACAATTGGAACATGTTCAACACACTCATTCAAAAGGACCAAGGCAGCCGCATCCATGGCCCTATGCCAGTATCTATCGACCTGTATGGACCTCGCTTGAATGCAAACGACTCGGCGTCTGCAAAAAAACACCTGAACCTGCGGCTTGTGCGCCTGGATCACGGAACGATGCCGATGTGCCATCATCGAATCCAGACGACAAAAAAGACTCGTGCTGTCCGGCACTTGGAGGGAAACGCTTCATGCAATTCAGACACATCAAGGTGGGTAAACGCGCTGCGCTGCTGTTCACGCTGATCGGCGTGCTGGTGGCGCTGCTGGGCGCCGTGGCCCTGTACGAAACCCGCAAGATGGACAGCGCCACGGCCGAGATCCGGACGATCTGGATGCCCGCCGTGCTGGCCCTGAGCGAGGTGAACGGGGACGTGGGACGCGCCCGTGCACTGACCCTGCGCAGCATCCTCGAAGACCAGGCCGGCACCCGCGAAGCGACCCTGCGCCGGGTGGACGAGATCAACCAAGGCCTGAAGAAGAACCTGTCCTTCTACGAAAGCACCATTCGAGATCCGCAGGACCGCGCCCTGTTCGAGGCCTTCACCGCCGCCAAGGCGCAGTACCAGGCGCAACAGGCCAGTGTCAGCGAAGCGGTGCTCGCCAATCGTCTGGATAACGCACGCCAACTGGTCAATGGCCCCCTGGCTCAGAGCACCGAGGCCATGGTGACCGCCCTCACGGCGCTGATGACCTACAACGGCGAAGGTTCGGAGCGTGCCTCGGCCCGCAGCGCTCAAGCCGCCGACGAAGCGTTCCTGCTGATCACCCTGGCCTTGGGCGTGATCCTTGTGATGCTGGTGGCCATCGCGTTGCTGCTCACGCGCAGCATCGTCACGCCGCTGGCCGATGCCGTGGCGGTGGCCGAGCGCGTCGCCTCCGGCAACCTGACCCAGCCCATCACCGTGCAAGGGCGTGATGAGCCGGCCCTGCTGCTCGGCGCCCTGGCCCGCATGCAGGACAACCTGCGCGACACCATCCGCCAGATCGCGGCGTCCTCCGACCAGCTGGCCTCGGCGTCCGAGGAACTGCACAGCGTCACCGAAGACACCAGCCGGGGCCTGCACCAGCAGAGCGCCGAGATCGACCAGGCGGCCACCGCCGTGAACCAGATGACCGCCGCGGTGGAGGAAGTGGCCAGCAACGCGGTCAGCACCGCCGATGCCTCCAAGGACGCCGACCAGACCACCCGCGAGGGGCGCGAGCGGGTCGACCAGGCGCTGGCCTCGATCCAGTCCCTGGTCGAGGACGTCACCGGTACGTCCCAGGAAGTCGAACAGCTGGCCGCCAGCGCCAACGAGATCAGCCGCGTGCTGGACGTGATCGGCGCTATCGCCGGGCAGACCAACCTGCTGGCGCTCAACGCGGCCATCGAAGCGGCGCGCGCGGGCGAGGCGGGTCGAGGGTTCGCGGTGGTGGCGGACGAAGTGCGGGCCCTGGCGCACCGCACCCAGCAATCGACCCAGGAGATCGAACAGATGATCGCCACCATCCAGTCCGGCACCACCCGCGCGGTGAGCGCCATGCACAACAGCCAGGGTCGGGCCACCGGCACCCTGGACATCGCCCAGGGCGCCGGTCAGGCGTTGCGGACCATCGCCGAGGCCATCGCCTCGATCAACCAGCGCAACCTGGTGATCGCCAGCGCCTCGGAAGAGCAGGCCCAGGTGGCGCGCGAAGTGGACCGCAACCTGGTCAACATCCGCGACCTGTCGATGCAGACCTCGGCCGGCGCCAACCAGACCAGCGCCTCGGCCCAGGAACTGTCGCGCCTGGCGGTGGAGCTCAATGGCATGGTGGCGCGGTTTCAGGTGTGAGGAGGATCAGGCAGGCGCTGTCAGAGCTGTGAAGCGCGCGGCGCAGGGGACAGCAAGCAACGGGTGATGGCGTGCCCGTGACAAGGTCGGGCCGGGCGCCGCCTGCATCGCGGGCAAGCCCGCTCCCACAGGGACCCTGCATCAGGCTGATGTCGGGTGGCTGCCAGTCATTGGGGCTGATGTAGGGTGACTGTCCGGCATGGACCGGTGGAGCGGGCTTGCCCGCGATGGCGGTGGATGCATTGTCGGTGATCGATTGGGGGCACGTGGAGAGGTCAGGGGGGCCGTAAAATCAGCCCCGCCGTCTTCCATCAAGACACCAATGCCCAGCCCCTCGACCTCAGGACCTCACCTGCTCCATGACCCGCCCCTGCGTCGCCCGCGCATGCCCCCGCGAGCTGATGATCCCCAGGAACGAGATCACGATCGCCAGCCCCAGGGTCGCGCTGATCTCTGCGCGGTGCTCCTCGGTGAACATCATCACGCCCAACGCGCAGACGATGAACACGATGACCGCCCAGGTCAGCCAGGGGAACAGCCACATGCGGAACTTCAGCTGGGCGTTCTCGCGCTCCAGTCGACCGCGCATGCGCAACTGGGAAATGGCGATCACCAGGTACACCAGCAAGGCGATGGCCCCGGAGCTGGCCAGCAGGAACTCGAACACGCCCTTGGGCGCGAAGTAGTTGAGCACCGTGATGGCCACGCCGATCAGCGTGCTGCCGAACACCGCCGCGCGCGGCACGCCGACGCTGGAGGTCTTCTTCAGCATGGCCGGCGCGTCGCCGCGCTTGGCCAGCGAATACATCATCCGCGAGGCGATGTAGATCGACGAGTTCATGCAGCTGGCAACCGCCACCAGCACCACGAAGTCGACCATGAACGAGGCGTAGGGGATGTTCATCAGCTCCAGCGCGCGCTGGTAGGACCCCACCACGGCCAACTGCGGGTCGTTCCACGGCACGATCGAGATGATCACCAGGATCGACAGCAGGTAGAAGGTGCTGATCCGCCAGATCACCGAGCGGGTGGCCTTGGCGATGTTGCGCGAAGGGTCGCTGGACTCGGCCGCGGCGATGGTCACCGCCTCGGTGCCGATGAAGCTGAACATCACCGTGATGAACGCCCCGACCACCGCCGAGACGCCGTTCGGAGCGAAGCCGCCGTGCTGCGCCATCAGCGACCCCAGGCCGCTGACCTCGCGTTCCGGCAGCCAGCCCATCAGCGCGGCGAAGCCCAGGCCGATGAAGCCGATGATCGCCGTGACCTTGAGCACCGCGAACCAGAACTCGAACTCACCGTACTTGGCCACGCTGAACAGGTTGGTCGCCGCCAGCAACACGATCGAGGCCAGCGCGAACAGCCAACTGTCCACCTCCGGGAACCACAGGTTCAGCACATGCCCGGCCGCCAGGGCCTCGATGGGGATCACCAGCACCCAGAACCACCAGTACAACCAGCCGATGGTGTAGCCGGCCCATGGCCCGATGGCCTGGTCGGCGTAGGTGGAAAACGATCCGGTGTCAGGGTGAGCGACGGCCATTTCGCCGAGCATGCGCATGACCAGCACCACCAAGGTACCGGCCACCAGGTAAGCGATTATGGTTGCCGGACCGGCCGCCGCAATGGCGTGCCCCGAACCGACGAACAGCCCTGCACCGATGATGCCGGCAATCGACAGCATCGTTACATGACGTGGTTTGAACCCTTGTGCAAGGGCGCTCCCATCAGATCCCACGGTGTTCATTGATCTTGTTCTCTTTTTGCTGACACAAGGAAGGAAGGCAGGCGTAGGCGAAAGCGTCTCCTGTGGGACGAGGGGGAATGTGGCTCACCGGCGCGTTGTTATTGTCGGGCGATGCAGGACCGCGGCGCGTCAGTGAAGTGCGGCCTCACTGTAAGCCGGGCACCGCGTGCGGAAATTATTCGAAAACGTCTCGTAACTGTTCGATCACGACAGGCAATACCTGGATGCGCCAGATGTCGCGGATGACGTATCCGTCCGCGTCATGATCGGTGACGCAACCCGAGATGATGGCAACGAGACAGCTCTGCCACGGCCGTCGCGCGCCCTCGAGCGGTACCGCTCAGCCCAGCAGACGGCGCAAGGCATGACAGTCGCGGGCATGCCAGTCGGCCAGCTCCGGCCAGGGGTTGTCCGGTACGTTGACCAGCACCGTGTGCGCACCGGCGGCCCGCCCGCAGTCCAGGTCGAACCGGTAGTCGCCGACCATCACCAGCTGCGACGGCGCGACGTTCCAGTCCTGGGCGATCTGCAGCAACCCGTCCGGGCTGGGCTTGGGCGCCGCCTCGTCACGCCCGAGAATCTGCGCGACCGGGAAGCAGTCGGCCAGGCCGATGGCCTGCAGGGTGACATGGGCCAGCTCGCGGGCGTTGCGCGTCAGGATGCCCAACTGGCATCCCCGTCCGGCCAGCTCGCGCACCAGCTCCACCGCGCCGTCGGCCGGCCGTGAGCCCAGCGCCAGGTCGCGCTCGTGCTCCAGCAGCCAGGCGTGCTTGGCCTCGGCCACCTCGGTCGGCAGGCCGGCCAGGTGGGTGAGGATGTCCTCGTCGAGCGGGATCTCCAGCGCCCGGCGGATGCCGACGAAGTCGTGCACGGCCACGGTCAGCGTGCCGTCCATGTCGAACACCCAGTGGCGGATCTCGGAAAGTGTCATGCCCAGTCCTTGCGGTGGCGGATCAGGCCTTCCTGGCACGACGAGGCGACCAGTTGACCTGCGCGGTTGTAGATGCTGCCCCGGTTGAAGCCACGGGCGTTGCCCGCCCAGGGGCTGTCGTTGACGTACAGCAGCCACTCGTCGGCACGCAGGTTGCCATGGAACCACAGCGCATGGTCCAGGCTGGCGATCTGCATGTCGCGCTGCCACACCGACTTGCCGTGGGGCAGCAGCGAGGTGGTCAGTAGGCCGAAGTCCGAGGCGTAGGCCAGCAGGTACTTGTGCAGGGCCGGTGCGTCCGGCAACTGGCCGTCGGCGCGGAACCAGGTGTACTTGACCGGATCGCCCGGGCGCGGGTTGAACGGGTCACGCTCGGTGACCGGGCGGATCTCGATCGGCTTGGCACAGAGGATCTTGTCGCGCAGACGTTCCGGCAGGCGCTCGGCGTGCGCGCGGGCCAGCTCCACCTCGCTGGGCAGGCCTTCGGGCCCGACCACGTCCGGCATCGGCGCCTGATGCTCGAAGCCCTGTTCGTCGTACTGGAACGAGGCGCTGCAGGTGAAGATCGGCTGACCCTTCTGGATCGCGGTCACCCGGCGCGTACTGAAGCTGCCGCCATCGCGTACCCGGTCGACCGAGTAGACCACCGGCAGGCTGGCGTCGCCCGGACGCAGGAAATAGCCGTGCAGCGAATGCACGTGGCGCGCCTGCTCGACCGTCTGGCAGGCGGCCGACAGCGACTGGCCGAGCACCTGGCCGCCGTACAGCTGGCGAAAGCCCAGGTCCTGGCTGCGCCCGCGGAACAGGTTTTCTTCGATCGGTTCTAGGCTCAACAGGTCGACGAGGTCGTCCAGCACATGGCTCATTGAAATCTCCCGGCAAGGCATCACGGCATTATAGAGGCCGGCAGATGATACAAGTTTTGACGGTCAGGCCGCGCTCAGCCGTGCAAGGTGCGTTGCCAGCGTGCGCGGTCGATGCGGTAGAGGACGTGGGGACGCAGCGGATGACCGGCTGGCAGGCGCGGATGCTCGAAGCGGCCCTGGACATCCTCGACCATGCCGATGGCCTGCATGACCTTCTGCGACGGCAGGTTGGAAACGCTGGTGAACGACACCACCTCGTCCAGCTGCAACGGCGAGAAGGCGCAGCGCAGGCAGGTCCAGGCCGCTTCGCTGGCGTAGCCCTGCCCCCAGTGGCGGCGCGCCAGTCGCCAGCCGATCTCGACTGCCGGGGCGAAGGGTGCCGCGAAATTCACGCGCAGCAGCCCGGTCAGGCCGATGAACGCGCCGCTGTCCAGACGCTCCAGCGCCCACAGGCCGAAGCCGTGCTCGCTGAAATGCCCACGGATGCGCCCGATCAGCGCCGCGGCCTCGAGCCGCGTCAGGGGCGCGGGAAAGTAGCGCATCACCTGGGGGTCGGCGCACAGCTCGGCGAACGGGGCCAAGTCGTCATCACGCCACTGGCGCAGGGCCAACCGGGGGCTTTCCAGGCGCAGGACAGGGGTCATGGCACACTCCACAGGCGAGGGAACCGCATGATAGGCATGCCACTGTCGCCGCGGGAACACCATGCCCCCTTGGGCGCCTCGACGTTGCCCCAGGCCCTGGCGGCTGGCAAGATCGAGGCACGCCCCTTTGCGACCCTGCCATGGCCCTGCCGCTGATCTACCACGATGACTACAGCCCCGCCTTTCCACCGGAGCATCGCTTTCCGATGGACAAGTTCCGCCTGCTGCGCGATCACCTGGTGGACACCGGGCTGACCACCGACGCGGCCCTGATCCGCCCCGAGGTGTGTCCCCACGACATCCTCGCCCTGGCCCACGACCGGGGCTACATCGAACGCTACCTGAGCGGCGAGCTGTCCCGCGAGGACCAGCGCCGCCTCGGCCTGCCCTGGAGCGAGGCCCTGGCACGCCGGACCGTGCGGGCCGTCGGCGGCTCACTGCTCACCGCCGAGCTGGCCCTCGAGCACGGGCTGGCCTGCCATCTGGCCGGCGGCACCCACCATGCCCACCATGACTATCCAGCAGGGTTCTGCATCTTCAACGACCTGGCGGTGATCAGCCGCTACCTGCTGGCGGCCGGCCGCGTGCAGCGGGTGCTGATCTTCGACTGTGACGTGCACCAGGGCGACGGCACCGCGCGCATCCTCGAAGACACCCCGGACGCGATCACCGTGTCGCTGCACTGCCAGCAGAATTTCCCGGCGCGCAAGGCCAACAGCGACTGGGACATCCCACTGCCACGCGGCATGGGCGATGCGGCCTACCTGGACGTGGTGGACGATGCGCTCAACTACCTGCTGCCGCTGTACCAGCCCGACCTGGTGTTGTACGACGCCGGGGTCGACGTGCACCGGGACGACGCGCTGGGCTACCTGCAGCTGACCGATCAAGGCCTGGCCGAGCGCGATGCGCGGGTGCTGCGCCACTGCCTGGGCCGGGACATCCCGGTGGCGGGCGTGATCGGCGGCGGCTACAGCAAGGATCGTGAGGCCTTGGCCCGGCGGCACGGCATCCTGCACCACACGGCGGCCAGGGTGCTCGGTTGTGCACACTGAGTGTGGAACCGCCTGTGGATAACCTGAGCGAAACCCTCGCCAGCCCTTGTGCCACGAGCCCTGCAGAGAACTGATCGTTTTTCGTACAGCGCCCCGAGCAGCGCAGGTGCGGTAGAATGGCGGTTTTTCCACAGCCCAGGTTGCCATGACCGATTCCGCCCCTTCCCCTCGCCCTCTGGTCGCCGTCATCGGCGGCGGCCCTGCCGGCCTGATGGCTGCCGAAGCGCTGGCCCAGGCCGGGCTGGCCGTGGAGCTGTTCGATGCCATGCCGTCGGTAGGCCGCAAGTTCCTGCTGGCCGGCGTGGGCGGCATGAACATCACCCATTCCGAGCCCTACCCGGCGTTCGTCGGCCGCTACGCCGAGCGCCGCGACGAGGTCGACCGCCTGTTGCAGGGCTTCGACGCCACGGCCTTGCGCGCATGGATCCATGGCCTGGACATCAGCACCTTCGTCGGCACTTCGGGCCGGGTGTTTCCGACCGACATGAAGGCCGCACCGCTGCTGCGCGCCTGGCTCAAGCGCCTGCGCGACGACGGTGTGGTCCTCCACACCCGGCACCGCTGGCTCGGCTGGCAGGCCGATGGCCGCCTGCGCGTGGCCGGCCCCCAGGGCGAGCGCGTCATCGAGGCAGCGGCGGTGGTCCTGGCCCTGGGCGGTGGCAGCTGGGCGCGCCTGGGTTCGGACGGGGCCTGGCTGCCGCTGCTGGCTGCGCGCGGCGTGGAGGTCACCGAGCTGCGACCGAGTAACTGCGGGTTCGAGGTCGAGGCTTGGAGCGATCTGCTCAAGGACAAGTTCGCCGGCGCGCCGCTGAAGAACGTGGCCATGGCCTTGCCCGGTAGCGTGCCGCGCAAGGGCGAGTGCATCCTCACCGCCCAAGGCCTGGAAGGCAGCCTGGTGTACGCCCTGTCGGCGCCGATTCGCCAGCGTCTCGAACAGGCCGGCCACGCCACGGTGCTGCTCGACCTGCTGCCCGACCGGCCGCTGGACACCTTGGTACGCGCCTTGAGCAAGCCCCGTGGCTCGCGCTCGATGGCCAAGCACCTGCAGAGTCAGATAGGGCTGGACGGGGTCAAGGCCGCCCTGCTGCGTGAGGTCACCGACTCCACCGTGTTCGCCGATCCGGCCAGGCTGGCGCAGGCGATCAAGGCCCTGCCCATCGAACTGGTACGCACCCGCCCGCTCGACGAAGCGATCAGCAGCGCTGGCGGTGTGCGCTTCGAGGCGCTGGATGAAGGGTTGATGCTCAAGGCCTTGCCCGGTGTGTTCTGCGCGGGCGAGATGCTGGACTGGGAGGCGCCTACCGGCGGCTACCTGCTGACCGCCTGCTTCGCCAGCGGGCTGAAGGCCGGCCAGGCGGCCGCAGCATGGGCGACACGGGCCATCGACGCGGCGTGACTGGCTGCCACGGGCCGGATGGGAGTCGCCCACCGCCTTGGCGCCGTGCTGTCGCGTAGAGAACATGGCAGTAACTGGCAGGATCCGAGGCTTCATTGCTGATCGGTTTCAGGGCCGCTTTGCGGCCCCTCGCGGCCGGTCCGGCGCCCCGGCAGGGGCCGCTCCTACACCCGTCGCGGTGACGCAGGCAATCACGGTCGGTGTGGGAGCGGCCCCCGTGCCGCGATTGGGCCCGCAGGGCCCACAAAGGCCTAAAACGCTTACGGCTTGCGCTTGCGCGCCCCGCCATTGAAGCTCGGCACCTTGCGCACCGCCTTCACCGCCGGCGCCTTGGCCGGCGTCTCGTCGCTGTCCATCCAGCGTCCCAGGCCGCGCTTGGCGCTGTTTTCCTTGGGCTTCTTGGGTTTCTTCGGCTTCTTGATCACCTGCCCGCTGGCATCGGTCAGCGGCACGCGGTGGTCCGGGATGAAGTCCGGCTCGTCGTGACGCGGCAGGGTCTGCCGGATCAGCACTTCGATGGCCGACAGCAGCTGCACTTCGTCGGCGCACACCAGGGAAATCGCCTCGCCCTTGTTACCGGCCCGCCCGGTACGCCCGATGCGGTGCACGTAGTCCTCGGCGACGATCGGCAAGTCGAGGTTGACCACCAGCGGCAGGTCGTCGATGTCCAGGCCACGGGCCGCCACGTCGGTGGCAACCAGGACCTGGATCTCGCGGGCCTTGAAGGTGTCCAGCGCGCGCTGGCGCGTGGCCTGCGGCCGGTCGCCGTGGATGCCGTCGGCGCTGATGCCCTCGGCCTGCAGCTGCTCGACCAGCTGATCGACACCGTTACGGGTCTTGGCGAACACCAGCACGTGCTTCCAGCGGTGCTTGCGCAGCAGGTGCAGGAACAGCTCGGCCTTGCGCTTCTTGTCCACCGTCACCAGCCACTGCTTGACCGTGCTGGCGGTGGTGTTGCGCGGGCTGACTTCGAGGCTCAGCGGGTCGTTCAGCGCCAGGCCGGCCAGCAGGCGGATCTGCTCGGAGAAGGTGGCGGAGAACAGCAGCGTCTGGCGCTGACGCGGCAAGGCGGCATATACCGCACGCAGCTCCTCGGCAAAGCCCAGGTCGAGCATGCGGTCGGCCTCGTCG
The DNA here is from genome assembly GCA_046940335.1 of Enterobacterales bacterium AN_CKDN230030167-1A_HGKHYDSX7. Taxonomy (GTDB): domain Bacteria; phylum Pseudomonadota; class Gammaproteobacteria; order Pseudomonadales; family Pseudomonadaceae; genus Aquipseudomonas. Next base: position 141,469 of record JBKYML010000009.1, on the reverse strand, counting down.
AGCACCAGCATCTGCACCTGACCGAAGGTCACCGCGTTCTGCCGGAACAGGTCGAGCAACCGGCCAGGCGTGGCCACCAACAGATCGACACCGCGACGCAGACGCATCATCTGCGGGTTGAGGCTGACCCCGCCGTAGACGGCGTAGGTGCTCACCGGCAGGTGCTCGGCGTACTCGCGCACGCTGGCGTGCACCTGTTCGGCCAGCTCGCGGGTCGGCACCAGCACCAGTGCCCGGATCGAGTTGCTGGCGACCTTGCCGCCCTCCTGGACCAGGCGTTGCAGCACCGGCAGGGCGAAGCCGGCGGTCTTGCCGGTGCCGGTCTGCGCTGCCGCCATCACGTCGCGGCCTGCCAGCACGGCGGGGATCGCCTTGGCCTGGATCGGCGTTGGGGTGGTGTAATCCCGCTGTTGCAGCGTGCGCAGCAGGGGTTCGATCAGGCCGAGCGTGGCGAAGGTCATGGCAATACCGTGTAGAGGTTCAGCAAAGCCGGCAGTTTACCGCAACGCCTTGCCCGACTCGCACATTTCGCCGCCGTCCACCGCCACCGGCGGCACGCTCCGGCGGCGCCACTGCGGCAGGCCGATCAGCACCACTGCGCTGATGATCACCAGCATCGCCAGGCCTTCTTCGAGGCCGATGCGCTCGCCGGCGAAGAGAATGCCCAACAGGACGGCGACGGCCGGGTTGATGTAGGCATAGCTGGTCGCCGCCGCCGGGCGTACGTGCCTGAGCAGGTACAGGTAGGCGCTGAAGGCCAGGATCGAGCCGAACACGATCAGGTAGCCCAGGGCGGCCCAGCTCGCCGCTGACGGCATCTGGGTCAGGCGCTCGCCGCTCAGCACGCTGCCGATCAGCAGGACTAGGCCACCGCCGAGCATCTCGGCGGCGCTGGCCATGGCGCCCTGGGGCAGCGGCAACCGCTTGCTCCACACCGAACCGAAGGCCCAGGCCGCCGCCGCGAACACCACCAGCGCTGCGCCCATGGGGCTGGCCTGCAGGTTCGGCCCCAGGTTGAGCAGGCCGATACCGACCAACCCCAGCACGATCCCGGCCCACTCCAGGCGCGTGGTGCGCTGCCCGAACCACAGGCCGAACAGCAGGGTGAACAGCGGCACCGTGGCGATCGCCAGGGCCGCGACGCCGGAGGCCACCCCGGCGTGCTCGGCCAGGGTCACGCCGCCGTTGCCGCAACTGAGCAGCAGAAACCCGATGGCCGCCGCCGAACGCCACTGCACCCAAGTCGGGGCCGGTACGCCGCGCCAGCGCAGAAAACCATAGAGCAGCCCCCCGGCGACCATGAAGCGAATGCCGGCCATCATCATCGGTGGCCAGGACTCGACGCCGATGCGGATCGCCAGGTAGGTCGACCCCCAGACCAGGTAGAGCGCCAGGAAGGCGCCGATCAACAGCCACGGTAGACGCGAGGAGGCGGGCATGAGGCAGTACTCGAAATCCATTTGAAGGTGGCTTAGTTTAGAAAGGCCAGCGCGCAAACTTAAGCTGCGAACAGGGTTTGCCGGGGCACTCCACCTTCGAATGAACGGTTCTTTGGCCTTCTGGCCATCGAATCCACAGCCCACACACGAGACTCGTATGGACCGCTATGACCGCCTGATCCTCGCCGCCCTGCTGGAAAACGGCCGCGCCTCCTTCGCGCAACTGGCGCGCCACGTCAACCTGTCGGCTCCGGCGGTGGCCGAACGGGTGGCCAAGCTCGAGGCCAGCGGGGTCATCACCGGATATACCGCCAAGGTCAACCTGGACCGCATCGGCCTGCCGATCCAGTGCCTGGTCGAACTGCGCTTGAGCCACCATGGCAACCCGCAGGCCTACGAGGCGCTGGCGCGCATTCCGCAACTGACCCAGTGTCACCGCGTCACGGGCGATGCCTGCGTGGTGCTGCTGGCCGCCGTCGGCTCGATGGAGGAATTGGAGACGGTGATCGACCAGATCGCCCAGTTCGGCTTCAGCAAGACGTCGATCATCCTGTCCAGCCCGATCGAACAACGGGTGCCGCTGGAGCATCTGGTTCAAGCTGGGCGCAAGGCCTAGCGCCGCAGCAGCAGGCGCCCTTCGATCGGCACGTAGTGGTCGGCGGCACGGATCAGCGCGCTGGCGGTCAGGCCGGGGACGCCATAGACCACCGTCTCGACCCCGTGGCGCTCGGCGACCCGCTGCAGCAACTGGTCGAAGTCGCCGTCGCCGGAGGCCAGGACGATCCGGTCGACCGTGGGCGCGGCATCGACCACATCGAGGGTGATGCCCACGTCCCAGTCGCCCTTGGCCGAGCCGTCGCTGCGCTGGATGAAGGGCTTGAGGCGCACCTCGAAGCCCAGGTTGCGCAGGATCTGCTGGAACTGCTGCTGCTTGCTGTCGCCGCGCTCGATGGCATACGCCTTGGCCTCGACGATCTCGCCCTCGCGGCTGACCTGGGCCCAGAGCGCGCTGTAATCGAAATGACAACCGTGCGCCTGGCGCACGGTGTAATAGAGGTTCTGCACGTCGGCGAACAGCGCGACCCGCGGGGTACGGGCCGCCTGGCCGGGCACCTCAGACAAAACTGTCGTCGTCCGAGAAGAAGTCGCCACCGCCATCGTCGCTGCCGTAGTCGGTGTCGGCGAACCCGCCCTGGTCGTTGCCGTAGCCATTTTCGGCCACCTGCGCATGCTCGCCCTGGTCGTTCCAGCCGCCGCTGTCGCTGGCATGCGCCGGCTCTTCCTGGATCACCTCGACCACCTCTTCGGGCTTGTCGTGGAACAGGCTGCTGATGCCCTGGGCCAGCAGCACGCCACCGGCCACCCCGGCCGCGGTCTGCAAGGCACCGCTCATGAACCCGCCACCCGCGCGCCCGGCCGCTGGCGCAGCGCCGAAGCCCGAGGCCTGTGGCTGGGCCGGCGCCTGCCCCTGGAAGTTGGAGCGCGGCCCGTCACGCCAGCCGCCGCCCGAGCTTGGCGCAGGTGCGGACGTCGGCGCCGAGGGGCGCTGGGGTTCGGGCCGCGAGGTGCCGCCGAACAGGTTCGACAGGAAGCCGCCGCCCCCGCCCTGCTGGGACTGTGACGGGGACGCCGAGGCCTGTGCCCGCAGCTGCTTGAGCTCGGCCTCGAGCTTGGTGTTCTGCTCGTCCAGGCGCTTGATCGCCGCTTCCTGCACCAGGATCGCCTGGGCCATGTAGTACGGCGCCGCCGGCTGCTGACGGACGTGCTCCTCGATGCGCGCCAGCGCCTGGGCATCGCGCGCCTGACCGGCGTCCTCGGCTTGGCGGAGGCGGCCGAACAGGCCATCGATCAAGGTTTGTTCTTCAGTGTTCATGGGCTACCTCATGCAGTGCCTGGACATCGGACAGTGCTGAAGATGGGGCAAGACGCGAACGGATTCAATCACGCCGGGTGAAACTTTCTTCAGCCCGGGCCGGGCTCTGGGCTAAAGTGGGGCCTTGCTTTCTGCTTGGCGACCCGGACTTATGGATGTCTTGACCGTTTTACGCGACTCGCTGTACTTCTCCCGCCGACACCTGATGAATATTGTCCGATTGTGTCTGCCACTGATCGTGCTCGAGTCGGTGGTGCTGCAACTGTGGTTCCTGCAGTTCGAGGACGACGTGCAGGCCTCCCAGGGCATGATTGTGGGCATGATCTTCTACCCGATGTACAGCTCCGCGCTGATGCTATACCTCGACGCACGCAGCCGTGGCAAGACGCCCACCCTGCGCGCCGTGTTCAACCGAATGAGCCAGTTCTATCCGAAAGCCGTGGGTCAAAGGCTACTGGGTGCCCTGCTGATTCTGGTCGGTTTCATGTTGTTCATCGTGCCGGGCGTCTGGCTCATGGTCCGTCTGGTCTTCGCCCAGTATCTGCTGGTGTTGCGTGGGTACCCGGTCATCGAATCCATGCGCGCGAGCGTACGCATGACGCGTGGCCATTTCTTCAGGATCGTGTTCTGTGTGCTGGCGGTGATGGTGCCGATCGTCCTGCTGGAGGTAGGGACGCTCGTGCTGGTGCCTGACCTGTCGGTAGCTGGACAGATCGTGCTGAGCAGTGTGAGCGCATTCCTGCAGCTGTTCAGCCTGGTGGTGCTGTATCGCCTGTTCATGCTGGTCGAGGAGCAGCAGCCACGCTAGGAATGAGCGTACCGTACGCTCACCGAGGGTCTTGCGCGCTGCCCCTGCGGCTCGGCACGCAAGGCCCGGCGCCACCCCGGAAACCCTTCAATCTTCGCCCCTCTCCTGCCCCGCTGTAGGGTCGCCTGGCACCGCCATGGTGCCTACCCTCATCGCCGACAGGAGCCCTTCCCATGCCCCATGACTCGTCACCTGCCCTGCTTCAGCCGGGTACCTCCTTCCGCGCCCGCGTCTACCTGCTGCAAGGCGACCGCGCCCTCCCGCTGCGTTTCAGCCGCACCCAGGACACATTCGGTTGGGGGATCGCCCCGGCCTACGATTGGCTACAAGCGGGCGGCGACGAGCGGCCACCGGTCTTGCAGTTCAGCTACGTGTCTCACACCGAGGACCGTTGGCACTACCGCATCTCAGGGACGGGCCCACGCGCGTGTGGTCGGCTCGGCATCAGCCGTAATGGCTACCTGGGGCTGTACGAGCATGCCGAGGTGACCGACCACTGGAAGATCGAGCCGCTCGAGGTCATCGACGGCCGCCTGATCTGCCGCTGGCGCGACCACCTGGGGCATCAGGTCAAGGCAGAGCCGGACACGCCGCATCACCAGCCTGGGCAGTTCTATTCGCTGACGGTGGGCGAAGGTGAGTTGCACGAGTATCTGATCGAGGAAGTGGTGTAGCGCATCCGGCAGGGGTCGCAGGACCTGGACTGCGTATTGGCCTGGCATGCCTACACCGACAAGTTGCAGAGATCTGGGTGGGAGCTGGCTTGCCAGCGATAGGCGCCTGTCAGGCGCCGGCTGCATCGCGGGCACCCGTGCCATCAGGATTTAGTGGGCGCTTTTCAGGACCCAGCATCTGCCAGGCCGTCGCTTGGGCGACATCACGGGTGATCGGCTCGACCAGATCACGTGGAAGGTAGGTCAGCAGCTTTTGAGGGGTCATGGTCGTTGACTCGATCCTGGCAGGAACAGCTTTCGGGCGTTGTTCAATCGTCCGGACAGACCAGAACATCGAACCGCAGGGCTGCCCATCCGGTAACACATGGCTGGTCGACACGGACCGGCTCGGTACAGATAATCAAAACCTGACAGCGATGCCCAGGAATAACGGCCATGGATGCTCCCCCGCCCCTCACCACTGATCGGCTGACGCTCACGCCTCTTCAATTGGATGATGCCCCGCTCATTCAGGCGCTATTTCCCCAGTGGGACGTGGTTCGCTACCTGGACAGCCGTGTCCCCTGGCCGTACCCGGACGATGGGGCGCTGATCTATGTCCGGGATATCGCCCTGCCTGCCATGGCAGCCGGGCGTGAGTGGCACTGGATGATCCGCAAGCGCGACGAGGCTGGCTGCACCCTGGGCAGCATCAGCTTGTACGACCAGCCTGGAAACAACAGAGGTTTCTGGCTCGCCCCGCCGTGGTGGGGCAAGGGCTACATGCGTGAAGCATGCCGGGTCGTCAACGACTACTGGTTCGAGACACTGGCGCGTCCGGTTATGCAGGTCCCCAAGGCGATTGCCAACCACGCGTCTCGCAGGGTGTCCGAGCACGAAGGCATGCGCCTGGTCGACGTGCAGGAACGGACGTTCGTCTCTGGTCCGATGAAAGCCGAGATATGGGAAATGACGCGGGCTGATTGGTCGAGAACATCCACCCGCACGCGTCAGTCTTGACGTGCACCTTTACTGTCAGACCCATTGCCATCGCTGCTGAAGTGCTGCCCCTGCTTTCGGAATGAAGCCAACTGAATCAAGGCAGGGTTTTGATGATTACCTGCTACGTCCGATACATCATCGATCCCTATCAAATCAGTGCGTTCGAGCGTTATTCACGTGCGTGAATCTCGAGAGTAGCGCGCTTGGGAGGACAGCATCACGGATACTTCCCGCCGACTGATTCATCGACGCCATAGAGGTGACCAGGGCGAGAAGGTGGTGCACACGCTGGATAAGCGGCTGGGAGAGGTACGGGAGTCTTGTCAGGTTAACGGGTATTTGTACAATCGTGAAACAGAAAGGCTTCGAGGGCTGACTGCGCCGCCAAATGATGACATCGCGACCAGGCGCTCTTTAGGCGTCCGCCATTGCACGGCCTTGTTGAAACTCCAACCTAACACATAGGTGATACGTGACCTCTGAAAATAGATCGCATTTTGAGGCAGCATTACTCAACGCGTTGAAACTGCTTTCTTCAGCATCTCCCGGAATGGTTGCCACGAAGAACAAGTTGACATTCAAGCACGGTAAAAAACGTGTCGCCGATCTTTATTTCACCCACATCCGACGCTCCGATGCATACCTACTCGGAGGACGCGTTTATGGAGGCGACCTGTACGCGCGCATGCTTGACTACACCCCGCCTTACAAAAGCAATCTTTTCCAAGCAGCGTGCTTTTCTTTCATCACCTCAGGCGAGCAAGGCAGGCCATTCAGCGGAAGCATGACGGGCGCCATAGAAACGCCGTCACCCGAACAAGCAGCAAGCGTGTGCGCACACATAAAATCAGTGCTAGAAGCCCTTTACATCCCAAAGATACTTTCATGCATCACACCCACAGAGCAAACAGTTGAACACGTGTTGTCCTCTCCTGATAATTACGCCTACCCTGCGGTCTTCATAAGCTGCGCGGCGAGCCTAGGCAGTGCGTTCGATTACAAGGCGCACATAAGAAAAGCCATGACCTCCAAGCGAATCATCAAGCATAAATCCTACGACCTCTCCTTGCTTTCCAGTTTCTTACGGTGAGCCTATTGACCATGACCAAAGACGAATACTTTATATCTGCACTCTCTTCCGAACTGTTCGGAGAGCATTTCTCCCAGTACAAGGAGTGGCTTACTCAGCCTGCGGAGGGTAATGCCGACCCTTATGGGCTAGCGCGCAAGGCCATGGCATCGCTGAGCGAGTCTCAAAAAATGGACATCATCAACTTCATGAAGGTGGTCATCGCAGACAGCGCCTCTGCACTTCTCGGCACCTTGGATGGCGTTCATTTTCCTAACGACCTTGAAGGCGATTTCGCTTTGACGTTGGACGGCGAGGAGATTCAAGGGGACCTGCAAAGCCTATTCATCGACAAGGCCCAACAGGAGGGCGCGTATGGATAATCCGCCACGCCAACCACCATCGTCTCCCCTACACCCAAGGGCAGGGGCATCAGGCATGAGCACGCCTTGACGTTCAAACCACTGTCGCCGTGCAGCATTTATGAAACACCTCCCAATCGCAGTGCTCCAGACTCTCAGTCAACACCAAACCCAGTACCCGCTCAACGCGCCACCTGAAACGCTACCTCGTCACACCTTCCTCGGCTTCGCCCGCGCCGTCGCCTCCGCCACCAACGGGTCATCCGGCCAGTAATGCTTCGGGTACCGCCCCTTCAAGTCCTTCTTCACCTCGTCATAGGTCGTGCGCCAGAAGCTCGCCAGGTCCTGGGTCACCTGCACAGGCCGGCGCCCCGGTGACAGCAGGTGCAGCTTGAGCACCTGACGGCCCCCCGCGATGCGCGGCGTCTCGGCCAGGCCGAACAGTTCCTGCAAGCGCACGGCCAGCACGGGGGGCTGTTCGCTGTAGTCGATACGGATGTTCGACCCCGAGGGCACCGCCAGGGTCTGCGGCGCCTGGCTGTCGAGCTGCTGCGGCAGGGGCCAGGGCAGCAGGTTGCGCAGGATCGAGGACAGGTCGAGCTGGGCGAAATGGCTCAGCCGGGTAACCTTGCCCAGATAGGGCGCCAACCACTGCTCCAGCGAGGCGAGTAAGGCCGTGTCGCTCAGGTCGGGCCAGTCGCTGGTGCCGGTCTGGGCAAGGTCGAGGGTGCGCAGCAGCGCCACGCGGGCTTGCCACTGGCGCAGCTCCGGTGTCCAGGGCAGCAGTTCGAGGCCCTTGCGGCGGACCAGCCCGGCCAGGGCCTGGGCGCGTGCGTCGGCGTCCAGGTCGGGCAAGGGCTGGCGGTCGAGTACCAGTTCGCCGACCCTGCGTTGACGTTCGGCGCGCAGGGCGCCTTCCCGCTCGTCCCATTCCAGGAGGTCGACCTGGCGCACCTGTTCGCGCAGGACGGTCTCGAACAGCGCCGGGTCGAGGTCGGCGGCCAGGTAGATGCGTTCTTCGCGCTGACCCTGGCGGCTGCCCAGGTCGGCGATGGCGAGCCAGGCGTGCTTCATCAGGGCATCGGGTTCGCCGAACTGCGCGGCGCGACCGTTCGCCAGGCGGTAGTCGCCGCCGCCGGCCTGGCGCTGGCGGGCGACGCGGTCGGGGTAGGCCAGCGCCAGCAGGCACCCGGCCCAGCGGGGGTGCTCTGGGTCTTTCACGCTGTCACCGGGGGTGCCGCGCAGGTGCGTGCGGTACTGCCGGGCCAGTTGTCTGGCGCGCTGGGTGCTGCCCTGCGCACCTCGGGGCAAGCGTTGGTCGCCTGCGAGCAGGGCCAGTCGGCTGTGCACGTCCGCCCCGCCACCGCGCAGGATGTCGCGCTCGCCCAGCAGGGCGGCCAGGTCGCAAGCCTGCTGGGTCAGGCCCAGGGCATGGCCGCGCAGCAGCACGTGGGCGATGCGCGGGTGAGCGGGCAGTTCGGCCATGGCCTGTCCGTGTCGGGACAGACCGCCCCCAGGCTGCAACGCGCCGAGGCGTTCGAGCAGGTCGCGGGCCTGGGCGAAGGCGGCGCCGGGCGGGGCGTCGAGCCAGGTCAGCTGGTCCGGCTCGACGCCCCAGCGGGCCAGTTGCAGGGCCAACCCGGCCAAGTCGGCCTGGAGGATCTCGGCCGCGCTGAAGGCGGCCATCTGTTCGTGCTGGGCTTGTGACCACAGCCGGTAGCACACACCCGGTTCGACCCGTCCGGCCCGGCCGGCGCGCTGAGTGGCGCTGGCGCGGGAGATGCGCTGGGTGTCGAGACGGGTCATGCCGCTGCGCGGGTCGAAGCGCGGCGTGCGCTCCAGCCCGGCGTCGATGACCACCCGCACGCCTTCGATGGTGATGCTGGTCTCGGCCAGGTTGGTGGCCAGCACCACCTTGCGCTGGCCAGGCGGCGCCGGGTCGATCGCCGCCCGTTGCGCGTTCAGGTCAAGTTCGCCGTGCAAGGGGCAGACCTGCACCTGGGGCGTCTGGCCCAGTGCCTCGTCCAGGGCCTGTTGCACGCGGCGGATCTCGGCCTGGCCGGGCAGGAACACCAGCAGGCTACCGGTCTGCTCGTCGAGCGCCTCCAGGCAGGCCTGCACCACCCGTGGCTCGATGAACTCGCCCGGCTGCGTCGGCCGCCCCCAGCGGAGGTCGACCGGGTGCATGCGCCCTTCGCTGGTGACGATCGGGGCATCGTCGAGCAGGCGCGACAAGCGTTCGCCGTCGAGGGTCGCAGACATCAGCAGGACCTTCAGCGGCGGGTCCTCGCGCAGCAGCTCGCGGCCGTTGAGCGCCAGGGCCAGGGCCAGGTCGGCGTCCAGGTTGCGCAGGTGGAACTCGTCGAAGATCACCAGCCCCACACCTTCCAGCGCCGGATCGTCCTGCAGGCGACGGGTCAGGATGCCTTCGGTGACCACCTCGATCCGCGTGTTCGGCCCGACCTTGCTGTCCAGCCGGATGCGGTAGCCGACCGTTTCACCGACCCGTTCGCCCAGCTCGCTGGCCATGCGCTCGGCGGCGGCCCGTGCGGCGAGGCGACGGGGTTCGAGCATGACGATGGTCTGGCCGTGCAGCCAGGGGGCATCGAGCAGCGCCAGCGGCACGCGGGTGGTCTTGCCGGCGCCCGGCGGCGCTTCGAGCACGACCTCGTGGCGGGCCTCGAGGGCTTGGCGCAGGGCGGGCAACACGGTATCGATCGGGAGTGAAATCATGGTGGTCCTCAGGCGAGCGGACCAGTATAACGGCGAACCGGGCCTGACTCGTCACGGTCCCATTCACGGAGGCTGGCGTTTGCCCGCCTCGTTGCGCCTTTTTTCGCGGAGACTCCCATGCGCATTCCCACTCGCCTGATCGGTGGCGCCCTGATCGCCACGCAGCTGACCGCTTGCGGCACCCTGTTCTACCCCGATCGTCGCGGTCAGATCGATGGCCGGGTCGACCCGGTGATCGTGGCCCTGGACGCGGTCGGCCTGCTCTTCTACGTGATCCCGGGGTTGATCGCCTTCGGCGTCGATTTCGCCACGGGTGCCATCTACTACCCCGGCGGCGTCACCGCGCAGGTCGACCCAGCCACCTTGCGCCCGGCGATCGATGCCGATGGCCAGGTCGACCGGCTCAAGCTGCAGGCGATCCTGGAGGCCGAGCTGGGCCAGCGCCTGCCGCTGGACGATCCGCGGCTGATCCAGCAGCGCGGCAGTGTCGAGCAGCTGGCGGCGTTGAACACGGTGCCGACGGCGTGACCTCGCCGCGACGCGGAGCCTGGGCATGACCCCGAGCGCCGAGCATCAGCGCCTGCTGCGCCTGGCCACGCGGGCGTCACTCACCGTGGCCTGCGTGCTGGTGATCAGCAAGGCGCTGGCCTGGTGGTTCAGCGACTCGGTCAGCCTGCTGGCCGGGCTGACCGACTCGGCGCTGGACGCGGTGGCGTCTCTGCTCAACTTGCTGGCGGTGCAGTACGCCCTGCGGCCTGCCGACGACGACCATCGCTACGGGCATGGCAAGGCCGAGGCCTTGGCCGGGATGGCCCAGGCGCTGTTCATCGGCGCCAGTGCAGTGATCATCGCCGTGCAGGCGGTGGAGCGTTTGCAGGCGCCCGCGCCGCTGGGCAACACCGCAGCCGGTATCGGCGTGATGCTGCTGTCGCTGGTGCTGACGGTGGGGTTGCTGGCGTTTCAGCGCAAGGTCGTGCGCGTCACCGGCTCGACGGCCATCCGCGCCGACTCGCTGCATTACCGCTCCGACCTGCTGCTCAACGGCAGCATTCTGGTCGCCTTGGTGCTGGCGCGCTTCGGCTGGCCGCAGCTCGATGCGTTGTTCGGCCTGGGGATTGCGGTGTACATCTTCTGGAGTGCGGTGCAGATCGCGCGGGAGAGTGGCGGCATTCTGATGGACAAGGAACTGCCCAGCGAGGTGTCCGAGGAGATGCGAGCGCTGGTGTGTGGGCTGCCGGGCGTGGTAGGGGCGCACGATCTGCGCACGCGGGTGTCAGGGCCCCGTTGGTTCGTCCAGGTGCACCTGGAGCTGCCGGGGGCGTTGCCGTTGCATGAGGCCCATGCGTTGTGTGTGGAAGCGTCGGCACGGATCCGTGAACGTTATCCGCAGGCGGATGTAATGGTGCATGCGGATCCGGTGTGAAGCGAGGGCGCTAGGCGGGACGTGTTCGCCGGATGGATGGCGGGGCTGGGTTTGCGGCCCCGTTGCGGCAGTCGAGCAAAGCACGGCCAGCAACCCGACGTCGCCGCCACGCCTCAATTGACGCTGTAACCGCGCCCGCTCAGACACGCCCCCAACGCTCGCCTGTATACCTGCGCGCCCTCACTCGGCGGTGCATACCCTGCACCGGCCGGGTCGAACCCCGATTGCTCCACCGCCCAGCGATGGCATTGGTAGCGATCCTGTTCCTGCTGCTGGGGCGGCTGCCCCTGCGCTGGATAGGCGATGACGTCGTAGCCATTGCCCTGCCCCTCGACGCCCGCCGACACCTGCCCCACCCGGGCCGGATCGACCACCACGTATTCCCCGCTCTCGGGCTGGTACTGGTAGTAGGCGTCGGCCACCCCATAGAGCAACGTACCGCCTGCCCAGACTTCACGGGCATAGGGCGGCAGGTAGCCGACCCGCGCGCCGAACGGCGGGCGTACCACCACGTAGCCCGGCCCTTGGGGCTGGTACCAGTACCCTCCCGAGAAGAAATATTCCCGCCCACGATAGGGCACTCTCCAGTAGCGATCGGGAAACTGCCCGACGGCCTGGCCTGGGCGGTAGCGCGGCCCTGGCCCCCAGCCGTCGCCGGGACGCTGCCCGGGACCGCCTGCCTGCCAGCCGCGCCCATCGCCCGGACGCCGTGGAATGTCCTGGTAATACCCCGGACGCGGCGGCTGGGTCTGGCGCACCTCGTCGCGCGACTGCAACGGAGAATGGCCGGGGCCGGGGCCGGCGTTCGGGTCCTGGGCCCAAGCCGCTTGACCAGCGGCCATGCAGCACAGCGTCAGTGCCCACTGCCATACACGCGACGTCATGGAATTGCCCTCGACAGGGAGATCATTCGATAAGGTGCAGTCTACAACGCCATCAGCACGCGCAGACGCCTTTCAGGCATGAAAAAAGGGAGGCCCGAGGGCCTCCCTTTTGGAAGATGGAGTCCGTGCTCGACGCTTGTGGCGTCGGCTCACCTCGCCTCGTCTTCTGGACGGGGCGTAGCCCGGGGGCCTGGCGGCTCCTGTGAGAGCGTCTGGCCGCAACCGCCTGCATAAGGTCGGTCGCCGTGGACTGATGTCCGGGCAGTGATTCTGTGGATAACGATAAGGGATCGAAGGCAGCAGAGGATTGCGAAGATTGCTGGATTAAATATGACTTGCGCAATTTTTGACTCAAGATCAATAATTCGCCGCAATCAAGATAGAAAAGGCTTACCTCATGAGCAAACTCGACCGCTACGACCTGAGCATTCTTGCCGAATTGCAGCGCGACGCGCGCATCTCCAACCAGGAACTGGCCGAACGTATCGGCCTGTCGCCCTCGCCGTGCTCGCGCCGGGTCAAGCAGCTGGAAGACGACGGCTACATCGCGCGCCAGGTCGCCCTGCTCGACCGCAAGAAACTGGGCCTGAGCCTGACCGCCTACGTGCTGATCGGCATGGACCGCCACACGCCCGAGCGTTTCGAAACCTTCGAGGCGGCGATCCGCAGCCTGCCGCAGGTGCTCGAATGCTGCCTGGTGACCGGCATCGACGCCGACTATCAGCTCAAGGTCGTGGTGCCGGACATGGACCATTACCAGAAGCTGCTGCTGGGCAGCCTGACCCGTATCGAAGGCGTCACCAGCGTGCGCTCGAGCTTCGTGCTCAACCAGGTGCTGGCCAGCACCGAGATGCCCCTGACCCACTTGCGGTGAGGGCGGCCGCAGCGACCGCTAGACCCTGACCTCCCGCCACGCCCCGGGCTCGAGCTCGTCGAGGGTCCAGTCGCCGATACGCACGCGCACCAGGCGCAGGGTCGGCAGGCCGACGGCGGCGGTCATGCGTCGGACCTGGCGGTTGCGGCCTTCGCGGATGACCAGCTCCAGCCAGTAGGTGGGCACGTTCTTGCGAAAGCGTACTGGCGGGTGGCGTGGCCAGAGGGTCGGCTCGTCCAGGCGTCGTGCTTCGGCCGGCAAGGTCAGGCCATCGTTGAGCTGCACGCCCTCGCGCAAACGCTGCACCTGCTCGTCGCTCGGCTCGCCCTCCACCTGCACCCAATAGGTCTTGGGCAACTTGTGCCGGGGGTCGGCGATGCGCGCCTGCAGGCGCCCGTCGTTGGTCAGCAGCAACAAGCCTTCGCTGTCGCGGTCCAGGCGACCGGCCGGGTACACGCCGGGCACGTCGATGTAGTCCTTGAGCGTGGCGCGCCCTTCGCCGTCGCTGAACTGCGTCAGCACGTCGAACGGCTTGTTGAACAGAATCAGCCGTGTTTCAGCGGGCGCGGCCTTGGCCGGACGGCGTGGGCCGGTGGGCCGCGTCGAGGGACGACGCGGCGTGGGACGGGACGGCGGTGGCATGCAACCTCAGCGGAACGGCGGCTCATCGAAGCTGCGCAGTTTACGCGAATGCAGCGCATCGAGCTCGGTGCGCAACAGGTCGAGGGCGGCGATGCCGATCTTCAGGTGCTGGCTGACGGCGCGGTTGTAGAAGGCGTTGGCCGAGCCAGGCAGCTTGATCTCGCTGTGCAGCGGTTTGTCCGAGACGCACAGCAAGGTGCCGTAGGGCACCCGCAGGCGATAGCCCTGGGCAGCGATGGTGCCGCTTTCCATGTCCACGGCCACGGCACGCGACAGGTTGATCAGCGGACGTTCCTGGGCCCAGCGCAGTTCCCAGTTGCGGTCGTCGTAGGTCAGCACGGTGCCGGTGCGCAGGCGCTTCTTGAGCTGGTCGCCCCGCTCCCCGGTGATCTGCGCTGCCGCCTCCTGCAAGGCCAGCTGCACCTCGGCCAGCGCCGGGATCGGGATGTTCGGCGGCACCACGCGGTCGAGGATGCCGTCACGGCGCATGTAGGCGTGCGCCAGCACGTAGTCGCCGATGGTCTGCGACTGACGCAGGCCGCCGCAGTGGCCGATCATCAGCCAGCAGTGCGGACGCAGCACGGCCAGGTGGTCGGTGATGTTCTTGGCGTTGGACGGGCCGACCCCGATGTTGACCAGGGTGATGCCGTCGCCGTCGGCGGCGATCAGGTGATAGGCCGGCATCTGGAAGCGGTGCCAGACCACACCGGCGACCAGGGCCTGCACCTGGTCGTCCGGCACGTCCTTCTCGATCACCACGTTGCCCGGCAGCACCATGCGCACGAAGCGCGGGTCCTGGCGCAGCTGCTCCAGGCCATGGGCGATGAACTGGTCGACGTAGCGGTGGTAGTTGGTCAGCAGGATCCACGGCTGCACGTGGCGCCAGTCGCTGCCGGTGTAATGCACCAGGCGACGCAGCGAGAAGTCCACGCGCGCGGCATCGAACAGCGCCAGCGGCAAGGTCTCGGCGCCGTCCCAATCGTGCAGGCCGTCGGCAATGTCGTCGGTGGCCGCCGACAGGTCGGTGCTGGGGAACACCCGCGCCAGCTGGGCGGCGGTGATGCCGCTGCCGGCCAGTTCGTCGCCCTGCTCGACCACGTACGGGTAGGGAATGTCCTGGGCGCTGGCGCCGACTTCGACGGTGACGTTGAAGTCGCTCATCAGCGGACGCAGCTGCTCGAGCAGGTAGTTGCGGAAGGCCTTGGGCTGGGTGATGGTCACGCTGTAGGTGCCGGCGACCTGGACCTTGGCGTAGGCCCGCGTGGTGACTGGCGCATCGCCCTGGCAGTAGTAGGTCAGCCGCAACGCCGGGTAGCGGTAGAGGGCACGCTCGTCGGCATCCGGTTCGGTGCGGTCCTTCAGGTAACGTTTCAGGGCCTGGCTGAGGGCGCCGGTGGCTTGTTCATGCAGCGCCGCGAGACGGTCGACGGCCTGCTCGGGAGTATCAACGACAACGAACGCTTGGCTCACACTGTGTTTCCTGTCTGGACGTGCAGGCGCTCCATCTTGCCTAGGTTCACCGGCAAATACATCCCCTTTCAGAGCGGCCAGGTCGGCGTCGCCCGCGCCAGCAGCGCCTGCGCGTCGACCCCGCGCGGCAGACAGCCGTAGGTACGCCCGCCCGACGCCAGGCGGCTGCCGATGAAGGCCTCGCTGACCGTGTCGTCACCGGCCTTGAGCAACACGCTGGCCTGCAGCGCCAGGGCCATGTCCTCGCTGAGCTGACGAGCGCGGTAAGGCAGCGCATCGGGATCGGCCAGCGCTTGCTGCAAGGCAGTCACGTGCCGCGCCAGGCGCGTATCGCCATGCCCGCCGTCCAGTTCGTGCCACAGCGCCTCGGCACAGTCCGGCGTCTTGGCCAGGGCACGCAGCACGTCCAGGCACTGCACATTGCCCGAGCCTTCCCAGATCGAGTTGACCGGCGCTTCGCGGTACAGCCGTGGCAGCACGCTGTCTTCGACATAGCCAGCGCCGCCCAGGCATTCGGCGGCTTCGTTGATCATGCCTGGCGCGCGCTTGCAGACCCAGTACTTGCCCACTGCCGTCGCCAGCCGCACGAAAGCCACCTGGCGTGGATCGGCCTGCTGGTCCAGGGCCTGGGCCAGGCGCAGGCTCAAGGCCAAGGCCGCTTCGCTCTCCAGCGCCAGGTCGGCGAGCACGTTCTGCATCAGGGGCTGCTCGGCCAGCAGGCGCCCGCCGACCTGCCGGTGCGCACAGTGATGGGCAGCCTGGGTCAGGGCCTGGCGCATCAGGGCGCTGGAGCCGAGCACGCAGTCGAAGCGGGTCAGGCTCACCATCTCCAGAATGGTGGCCAGGCCACGGCCTTCTTCGCCGACCATCCAGGCCAGGGCACCGCGCAGCTCGATTTCGCTGGAGGCATTGGAGCGGTTGCCGAGCTTGTCCTTCAGGCGCTGGATGTACAGCAGGTTGCGGCTGTCGTCGGGCCGGTGCCGGGGCAGCAGAAAGCAGCTCAGGCCCTGGTCGGTCTGGGCCAGGGTCAGGAAGGCATCGCTCATCGGCGCCGAGCAGAACCACTTGTGCCCCACCAGCTCATAAGCCTGCCCAGGGCCAGGCTGGCCCATCGGCCAGGCGCGGGTGGTGTTGGCACGCACGTCGGTACCGCCCTGTTTCTCGGTCATGGCCATGCCCAGGGTGACCCCGGCCTTGTGCGCCGCCCCGACGTTGCGCGGGTCATAGGTCGGTGCCAGCACCTTGGGCAACCAGTCGGCCGCCAGGCTCGGCTGGCGACGCAAGGCCGGCACGGCAGCGAAGGTCATGGTCAACGGGCAACCGCTGCCCGCATCGGCCTGCATGTGCAGGTAGACCAGTGCGGCGCGTGCGACCTGCGCCCCTGCGCCGGGCGAGGCCCACGGCAACGATGGCAGGCCGTGCTCGACGGCGGTGCGCATCAGCGTGTGGTAGGCCGGATGGAACTCCACCAGGTCGATGCGATGGCCGTAGCGGTCATGGCTGCTGAAGCGCGGCGGGTAGCGCTCGGCAAGCAAACCGGCTTCTCTCAACGGCCCCCCGGCCAGCGCGCCGTAGGTGTCCAGGCGTGCCTCGGCCCAGGCCGCACCGTGGCGTCGTATGCCCGCCTGCAATGGCAGGTCCAGGCGGTACAGGTTGGCGCCGTCCAGCGGAGGCGGCTGGTTGGTGACCGTATGGGTCTCGGCGAACGCGCGCGGCGGCATGGGGCGACTCCCGATCCGGGGTAGGTCAGGACAGTGAAGCAGCGCCGCGCCGGATGCTCAAGCGGGTGGCCTGGAGCGCGCCACGTGCCGGCGCAGAAGGTCGGCACCAGGACCATGGGACGGAGGCACCTGGAAACGTTTGGTGGTAAGCTCGCCCTCCATGACTATCTACAGCTCTCGCCCCGTTGTCCTCTGTCTGTCCGGCCATGACCCCAGTGGCGGCGCCGGCCTGCAGGCAGATATCGAAGCCCTGCTCGCCCAAGGTTGCCATGCGGCCCCTGCCGTCACCGCCTTGACCGTCCAGGATACCGTCAATGTGTCCGATTTCCGGGTGCTGGACCGCGAGTGGGTACTGGCCCAGGCCAACGCCGTGCTCGCCGACTCCCGCGTGGCAGCGGTCAAGCTGGGCATGCTCGGCTCGCTCGAGATGGTCGACACGGTCGCCGAGCTGCTGCAGGCGCACCCGCACCTGCCCATGGTCTGCGACCCCGTACTGCGCGCGGGCGGTGGCGGGCGACTGGGCAAGGACGAAGTCGGCTATGCCGTGCGTGAGCGCTTGCTGCCGCTGGCGGCGATCGCCACGCCCAACCTGCCCGAAGCCCGCATTCTCGCCGAATTGCCGGACGGCACGGCGGACCAGTGCGCCGAGAAGCTGTTGCCGTACTGTCGGCACGTGCTGATCACCGGCGGGCACGGCGACGAGCAGCAGATCCACAACCGCCTCTACAGCCGCGACGGCGACTGCCAGGTCTGGACCTGCGAGCGTCTGCCCGGCAGCTACCATGGCTCTGGCTGCACCCTGGCCAGCGCGTTGGCCGGCCGCCTGGCGCAGGGCGAGCACCTGCACAGCGCGGTGCGCAGCGCCCTGGACTACACCTGGCGTACGCTGCGCGATGCCGAACAGCTGGGCCGGGGCCAGTACGTGCCACGTCGGCTGCCGCTGGATTTCTGTTCCTGACCTGACACGAGGGCGACATGACACGACGCGGTCTGTATGCGATCACCGACAGCCAGTTGCTGGCCGGGCGGCTGCTGTCGCACGTCGAAGCGGCGCTCGAGGGCGGCCTGGCGTTGCTGCAATACCGCGACAAGAGCGGCGATGCCTTGCGTCGCCGGGAAGAGGCCGAGGCCCTGCGCGAGCTGTGCCAGCGCTACGACACGCCCCTAGTGATCAACGATGACCTGGCGCTGGCGGCCGCGCTGGGCGTCGGCGTCCACCTGGGGCAGACCGACGGCCCGCTGCACCCGGCGCGCGCGCAGCTGGGGCCGCAGGCGGTGATCGGCTCGACCTGCCATGCGCGCCTGGACCTGGCCCAGCAGGCGGTGGCGCAAGGCGCCAGCTATGTCGCCTTCGGTCGCTTCTTCCACTCGATGACCAAGCCCGGTGCCCCGGCGGCCAGCCTCGACCTGCTGGCCCAGGCACGCGCCGACCTGCCACTGCCGATCGCGGTGATCGGTGGCATCACCCTCGACAACGCCGCCCCGCTGGTCGCCCACGGTGCCGACCTGCTGGCGGTGATCCATGGCCTGTTCGGTGCCGACGACGCGCGAGACGTCACCCGCCGCGCCCGCGCCTTCAATGCCCTGTTCGCCTCCTGATTCGAGAGAAGCCTTTCTATGTCCCGTTCTGAATCCCTGTTCGCCCAAGCCCAGAAGCACATCCCCGGTGGCGTGAATTCGCCCGTGCGCGCGTTTCGCAGCGTCGGCGGCACCCCGCTGTTCTTCAAGCACGCCGAAGGCGCCTATGTCATCGATGAAGACGACAAGCGCTACGTCGACTACGTCGGCTCCTGGGGGCCGATGATCCTCGGCCATGGCCACCCGGACGTCCTGGAATCGGTACGCCGCCAACTGGCGCACGGCCTGTCCTACGGCGCACCGACCGCGATGGAAACCGAGATGGCCGACCTGGTCTGCTCGCTGGTACCGTCGATGGAAATGGTGCGTATGGTCAGCTCCGGTACCGAGGCGACCATGAGCGCCATCCGCCTGGCCCGCGGCTACACCGGCCGCGACGCGATCATCAAGTTCGAAGGCTGCTACCACGGCCACTCCGACAGCCTGCTGGTCAAGGCCGGCTCCGGCCTGCTGACCTCCGGCGTGCCCAGCTCGGCCGGTGTGCCGGCGGACTTCGCCAAGCACACCCTGACCCTGCCGTTCAACGACCTGGGCGCGGTGGAGAAGACCCTGGCCGACGTCGGCCAGAGCGTGGCCTGCATCATCGTCGAGCCGGTGGCCGGCAACATGAACTGCGTACCGCCGGCGCCGGGCTTCCTCGAAGGCCTGCGCGAGCAGTGCGACAAGCACGGCGTGGTGCTGATCTTCGACGAGGTGATGACCGGCTTCCGGGTGTCCCTCGGCGGTGCCCAGGGCCACTATGGCATCACCCCCGACCTGTCGACCTTCGGCAAGATCGTCGGTGGCGGCATGCCGGTCGGCTGCTTCGGCGGCAAGCGCGCGATCATGGAATGCATCGCGCCCCTGGGCCCGGTCTATCAGGCCGGCACCCTGTCCGGCAACCCGTTGGCCATGGCTGCTGGCCTGACCACCCTGCGCCTGATCAGCCGCCCAGGCTTCCACGACGAGCTGAGCGCCTTCACCGGCCGCATGCTCGACGGGCTGCAGCAGCGTGCCGATGCCGCAGGCGTGCCATTCGTCACCACCCAGGCCGGCGGCATGTTCGGCCTGTACTTCACCGGCGCCGACGACATCGTCACCTTCGATGACGTGATGGGCAGCGATGCGGAACGCTTCAAGCGCTTCTTCCATTTGATGCTCGAGGGGGGCGTGTACCTGGCGCCGAGCGCCTTCGAAGCGGGCTTCACGTCCATCGCCCACGGCGAGGCCGAGCTGAAGATCACCCTGGATGCTGCGGAAAAGGCCTTCGCCGCACTGAAATGAACGGGCGATGCGTCTTACCGCCGCCCCATGGGGCGGCGGTCGGGAGGCCTGTCCCTGCAATCGCCAGAAAATCGAGTAAAACTTTGTAAGGTACGGGTGGCTTATCCCATAATGAGCCACCAGAGACATTGGCCGCAGCTTTGCAGAGGTAAGTCGATCCCCATGAACCGCACCGGCCGCGCCCTCAGCCTGGGCTGCCTGCTCCTCCTCCAGCCTCTGTCGGCCCTGGCGGAAGGCGGCAACTCGCTGCTGATCCCGACCACAGGACGTTGCACGTTCGAGACCCGGCCGCAGGATGTGGACAGGGCACTGAAGGCGTGCGAGCAGTTGGCGGCGTCGGGCGATGCCCAGGCCCAGTACGAACTGGCCGAGCTGTATCATGCGGGCGACCAGGTGCCGCAGGACCTGCACAAAGCGTTGGATTACTACGAGCAGGCCTCGTTGCTCGGCCATGCCGAGGCGCAGTCCAAGCTGGGCGCCATGTTCTTCCAGGGCGAAGGGGTGGCGGCCAACAGGGTGCAGGCCTACATCCTGTTGAAGATGGCCGCGGTCAATGGCGCCGAGGATGCGCTGGACATGGCCGACGAGGTGTCGGCCAGCATGCCGCGCGAAGAACTCGAGCGGGCGACCCAGGTACTGGGGCAGATCTTCCGCAAGTACCTGCTGGAGCTGCAAAGCGCCGACGGCCGGACGCCCTTCTCGCCCCTGCCCTGAGCGGCACGCGGCTCATCCGATCCTCACTTCTCCGGCATCGGCATCGGGAACGGCATGACGTTGCCGGTGGGCCTGGCCTCGCTGATCTTCACCGCGCCGACCCGCTCCACTTCATCGATGCGCACGATGGCGTGCATCGGCACGAAGCTGCGTACTACACCGTCGAACTGGGCCTTGAGCTTTTCCTCGCTGGGGTCGACCACGACCTGGGTGCGCTCACCGAAGACGAACTCTTCGACTTCCAGAAATCCCCACAGGTCGCTCTGGTAGATCTGCCTGGCGTACATCTCGAACACCTGGCCCTGGTTGAGAAAGATCACTTTGAACAGTGGCGCGTCGCGTTTGGTCATGGCGGCAGGATCAACGGTGCGGAAAAAGGGCGCGCAGCATAGCAGACGGCGCCTGGCCCTGCTGGCCCGGCCCATGAAACCATCGCGTCCCGGTGCGCTCCAAACAGGCATGAACGACCCCGGACAACCCTTGATCGCCGCGGACCTTTCGCCACTGCCGATCAAGGGTTATTCTTGATCTCACATTCCCTAGCCGGCGAGCGGCCCAAGACCACCTTGAACGCACCCATAGAACCCCATCGCTTCATCCTCGAACCCTTCGAGGCCCATCGTTTCGCCAACCTGTGCGGACAGTTCGACGAGCACCTGCGGCTGATCGAACAGCGCCTGGACATCGAGATCCGCAACCGCGGCAATCAGTTCGAGCTCATTGGCGAGCCCAAGACCACTTTCTCCGCCGAACAGCTGCTGCGCAGGCTCTACCGCGAAGCGAAAGCGACCGAGCTGTCGCCGGAAATGGTTCACCTGTACCTGCAGGAGTCGACCGTGGAAGCCCTCGAAACCCCGGCAACGAACGAAGTCGGCGTGTCGCTGCGCACCCGCAAGGGCCCGATTCGCCCGCGCGGCGCCAACCAGCAGCGTTACGTGAAGGAAATCCTGGCCAACGACATCAACTTCGGCATCGGCCCGGCCGGTACCGGCAAGACCTACCTGGCCGTGGCCGCGGCGGTGGATGCGCTGGAGCGTGAACAGGTGCGCCGCATCCTGCTGGTGCGTCCGGCGGTCGAGGCGGGCGAGAAGCTCGGCTTCCTGCCCGGCGACCTGGCGCAGAAGATCGACCCGTACCTGCGCCCCCTGTACGACGCCCTCTACGAGATGCTCGGCTTCGAGCACGTGGCCAAGCTGATCGAGCGCCAGGTGATCGAGATCGCGCCGCTGGCCTACATGCGCGGCCGCACGCTGAACAACAGCTTCATCATCCTCGACGAAAGCCAGAACACCACCCTCGAGCAGATGAAGATGTTCCTGACCCGGATCGGCTTCGGCTCCACGGCGGTCATCACGGGCGACATCACCCAGGTCGACCTGCCCCGTGGCACCAAGTCCGGGCTGGGCCACGTGATCGAGGTGCTGCGCGATGTACCCGGCATCAGCTTCACGCACTTCCAGCCCAAGGACGTGGTGCGTCACCCGCTGGTGCAGCGCATCGTCGAGGCCTACGAGCGTTTCGATGCCCAGCAGGCCAAGCCCGAGGCGACCGGCAAAGATGCTTGAACTCGATCTGCAGCGGGCCACCGAGGCCGCTGCGCCCGATGACGCCGCCTTCCGTCGCTGGTGCGAGCTGGCCCTGCGCCAGCGCAGCGCCGACTCCGAAATGACCATTCGCCTGGTCGACCTCGACGAGGGCCGCGACCTCAACCACACCTACCGGCACAAGGACTACGCCACCAACGTGCTGTCCTTTCCGGCCGACGTGCCCGACGAGCTGCTGGACATCCCGCTGCTCGGCGACCTGGTGATCTGCGTGCCGGTGGTCGAGCGTGAAGCCGCCGAACAGGGCAAGGCCCTGGAGGCGCACTGGGCGCACCTGGTGATCCACGGTTGCCTGCACCTGCTCGGCTACGACCACATCGACGACGATGAGGCCGAGGAGATGGAGGCGCTGGAGCGCACCCTGCTGGCGGAGCTCGGCCACCCCGATCCGTACGCCGACGACGACACCGACTCTTCAACCCCCGATACCTGCAAGGATCACGAGTAACCGCCATGAGCGAAGACCGATCGAGCAATGGGCAGAAGTCATGGCTGGGCAAACTGACCCAGGCTTTTGCCCATGAGCCGAAGAACCGCCAGGAGCTCCTCGAGCTGCTGCGCGAAGCCCACCAGAACAAACTGCTGGACAGCGAAGCGCTGGCCATCGTCGAGGGCGCCATCCAGGTCGCCGACCTGCAGGTGCGCGACATCATGGTGCCACGCTCGCAGATGATCAGCATCCGCGCCACCCAGACGCCGCGCGAATTCCTGCCTGCGGTGATCGACGCGGCGCACTCGCGCTACCCGGTCATCGGCGAGAGCCACGACGACGTGCTCGGCGTGCTGCTGGCCAAGGATCTGCTGCCGCTGATCCTCAAGGAAAACGGCGACAGCGTCGACATCAAGAGCCTGCTGCGCCCGGCCACCTTCGTGCCCGAGTCCAAGCGCCTGAACGTGCTGCTGCGCGAGTTCCGTGCCAACCACAACCACATGGCCATCGTCATCGACGAATACGGCGGCGTGGCCGGCCTGGTGACCATCGAGGACGTGCTCGAGCAGATCGTCGGCGACATCGAGGACGAACACGACGTCGAGGAAGACAGCTACATCAAGCCGTTGCCCAACGGCGACTTCCTGGTCAAGGCGCTGACCCCGATCGAGCACTTCAACGAGTCCTTCGACGGCGACTTCTCGGACGACGAGTTCGACACCGTCGGCGGGCTGGTCATGAAGGCGTTCGGCTACATGCCCAAGCGCAACGAGACCACCGAGATCGGCGCTTACCGCTTCCGCGTCCTGAACGCCGACAGCCGCCGTATCCACCTGCTGCGTCTGACCCCCATCAACCGCCAAGGATAGTCATGCGTTGGATCACCCGCCCCGGCTGGCCCGGTAACCTGCTGGCCGTGGCGGCCGGCGCCAGCACGTCCCTGGCCCTGGCGCCGTTCGACGTCTGGCCACTCGCCCTCCTGGCGATCGCCCTGTTCTACCTCGGCCTGCGCTCGCTCAGCCCGCGCCAGGCACTGGGCCGCGGCTGGTGCTACGGCTTCGGGCTGTATGGCGCCGGCACCAGCTGGATCTACGTCAGCATCAACACCTACGGCGGCGCTTCGCCCTTGCTGGCGACCCTCCTGCTGCTGGCATTCTTCGCGGCCATCGCCTGGTTCTTCGCCCTGCCCGCCTGGCTCTGGGCGCGCTGGCTGCGGCGCAGCGAGGCGCCCTTGGCCGATGCCCTGGGCTTCGCTGCCCTGTGGCTGTTGCAGGAAGCGTTTCGTGGCTGGTTCCTGACCGGCTTCCCCTGGCTGTATGCCGGTTACAGCCAGCTCGACGGCCCGCTGGCCGGGCTGGCCCCGGTGGGCGGCGTCTGGCTGGTATCGTTCGTGCTGGCCCTGAGTACGGCGCTGTTGTGCAACCTGCCGCGCCTGCGTGCTCGGGGCGCGCTGCTGGCAGGCGGCCTGGCGCTGCTGATCGCCCCCTGGGCCATCGGCTGGGCGCTCAAGGGTCATGCCTGGACGCAACCGTCGGGCAAGCCGCTGTCGGTGGCCGCCATCCAGGGCAACGTCGAGCAGGACCTGAAATGGGACCCGGCGCACGTCAATGCGCAACTGGCGCTGTACCGCGACCTGAGTTTCGCCTCGCGGCCGGTCGACCTGCTGGTCTGGCCGGAAACCGCAGTGCCGGTGCTCAAGGACCAGGCCCAGGGCTTCATCAACATGATGGGGACGTTCGCCACGGACCGTCGGTCCGCGCTGATCACCGGCGTGCCGGTGCGCGAGGTGGTCGATGGCCAGCGCCGCTACTACAACGGCATCACCGTGGCCGGCGGCGGCGAAGGCACCTACCTCAAGCAGAAGCTGGTGCCCTTCGGCGAGTACGTGCCCTTGCAGGACCTGCTGCGCGGGCTGATCGAGTTCTTCAACCTGCCGATGTCGGACTTCGCCCGGGGCCCGGCCCAGCAGGCGCTGTTGCAGGCCAAGGGGCACGCGATCGCGCCGTACATCTGCTACGAGGTGGTCTACCCGGAGTTCGCCGCCGGCCTGGCCGCGCGCAGCGACCTGCTGCTGACCATCAGCAACGACACCTGGTTCGGCACTTCGATCGGCCCGCTGCAACACCTGCAGATGGCGCAGATGCGTGCACTGGAGGCCGGGCGCTGGATGATCCGCGCCACCAACAACGGCGTCACCGCGCTGATCGACCCGTTCGGCCGGATCACCGAGCGCGTACCGCAGTTCCAGCAAGCCGTGCTGTACGGTGACGTCGTGCCGATGCAGGACCTGACGCCCTACCTGCGCTGGCGCTCCTGGCCCCTGGCACTGCTCTGCGCCGGGCTGCTGGGCTGGGCCGCACTGGCCCGGCGTCGTGTCGGTCGCGTCTAGCGGCCCTGGAACAGGCGGTAGCCCACCAGGCCCGCCGCCTCGTTGAGCAGTTGCCCATTGCGCCAGACGGCTCGGCTTTCCGGGAGCAGTCCGGCGAAAGGTCCCACCGGTGCGTGACCAAGAAAGCCCACCGGTGCTGGCACGACCGTCAGGCCATTGGCCTCGAAACTCCAGCGTGCACGGGGCATGTGCCAGGCCTGGGTCACCAGCACCACGCGGTCGATGCCCAGCGGGCGGAGCCGTTCGGCCGTGAAGCGGGCGTTCTCCCAGGTCGTTCGGCTGGCACCCTCCTCCCAGGTCACCTGAACGCCGAAGTCCTGTCGCAGACGCTCGGCCATCAACCGCGCTTCGCTCGGTGGTGTCCCGTAGTGCAGGCCGCCGCTGGTTAGCAATGGCAGCCCCGAGGCCTTGGCCAGTTGCGCGGCGAAGCGCATGCGCTCCAGCGCCACGCCAGTGGGCTGGTCCTCGCCGCCCCAGGCCGGATCGCCCCGCTCGCGCCCCGCACCGAGCACCACGATGACCTGGGCCTGGGACGCCAGCATCGACCAGTGCGCCGCAGGCAAGGGCGGTTCGCGTTCGAGCAGCCGCGCCGCCTGCTGCACCACCAGCGGCAGGCTCATCAGCCACAGCCCGCCCAGCCCCAGTACCAGGCAGACGCGGGCCAGGCGCGGGCGACGGCGACGCAGCCACAGGCCGGCCAGGACCAGCAGCAACAACGACCCAGGGGGCAGCAACAGATGTTTGAGGAGAAAGCGGATCGGCATGGTGCACCTCGTCTCGGTGCACGCAGCCTAGGGGGATCGGCACCGGGCCACAAGACGTGGTCCGGTGCCGAGACCGGTCAGCGCGCCGGCAGGCGTTGCGCGCGGGTCGACGTGTCGCGGCGCTTGCGATCACGCAGCCAGACGACCTCGGCGGTGCGTCTGGCGGGACGCTGTCGAGGCGCCTCGGCCGCCAGGCCTTGATGCGGGGGCAGCGCGTCCAGGTACGCCTTGAGCACGTCGTATTCGGCACGGCTCAGGCCGCGCAGTTCCAGTTCGAGCGGCTGTTCGTCACGCAATCGCACCGACGTGCGGGCCGTCTCCAGGGCTAGGCCAAGTCGGTCGATCAGACGTTCATAGACATCGGTTGGGGGTTGGGGGGTGTGCGGCTCTCCCATGCGGGCACCTCGTTGGGGATGACAGTCTCATGCACCCCTGAGCTTAGCGTCACCTGCGCCGGCAGCCGGACGCCGCGACCAACGGCCATCGGCACGGCCCGACGCAATCAGGGTTTCCCACGGTAGGCGGCGCTCATGTATGCTACGGCGTTCACTCCACCGACGCCGGATTGCCGTCGCAGCGAGGTTTTCGCTGCCTGGACAGGGTCTTTCATCTCTCAGCGCAAAGTAGCCATGCACGAACAATATCAGCCCCGTGAAATCGAAGCCGCCGCCCAGCAGGCCTGGGAAGCGAACCAGTCGTTCGCCGTGACCGAACAGCCAGGCAAGGACACCTACTACTGCCTGTCGATGTTCCCGTACCCGAGCGGCAAGCTGCACATGGGGCACGTGCGCAACTACACCATCGGCGACGTGATCGCCCGCTACCAGCGCATGCTCGGCAAGAACGTCCTGCAGCCCATGGGCTGGGACGCCTTCGGCATGCCGGCGGAAAACGCCGCGATGAAGAACAACGTCGCACCGGCCAAGTGGACGTACGAAAACATCGAGTACATGAAGACCCAGCTCAAGAGCCTGGGCCTGGCGATCGACTGGTCGCGTGAAGTGACCACCTGCAAGCCGGACTACTACCGCTGGGAGCAGTGGCTGTTCACCCGTCTGTTCGAGAAGGGCGTCATCTACCGCAAGAACGGTACCGTCAACTGGGACCCGGTCGACCAGACCGTGCTCGCCAACGAGCAGGTCATCGACGGACGCGGCTGGCGCTCGGGCGCGCTGATCGAGAAACGCGAAATCCCGATGTACTACTTCCGCATCACCGATTACGCCGACGAGTTGCTGGAAAGCCTCGACGAGCTGCCGGGCTGGCCCGAGCAGGTCAAGACCATGCAGCGCAACTGGATCGGCAAGTCGCGCGGCATGGAAGTGCAGTTCCCGCACGACCTGGCCAGCATCGGCCACGCCGGCGCGTTGAAGGTCTTCACCACGCGCCCCGACACCCTGATGGGCGCCACCTACGTGGCCGTGGCCGCCGAGCACCCGCTGGCCACCCAGGCCGCCGAAGGCAATCCTGAGCTGCAGGCGTTCATCGACGCCTGCAAGAGCGGCAGCGTCGCCGAAGCCGACATCGCCACGCAAGAAAAGAAAGGCATGCCGACCTCGCTGTTCGTCGAGCACCCGCTGACCGGCGAGAAGCTGCCGGTCTGGGTCGCCAACTACGTGCTGATGCACTACGGCGATGGCGCCGTGATGGCGGTCCCGGCCCACGATGAGCGTGACTTCGAGTTCGCGCAGAAGTACCAGTTGCCGATCAAGGCCGTGGTGCGTACCAGCGCGGGCGACACGGTCGGCGACCAGTGGCTGCCGGCCTACGGCGAGCACGGCCAGCTGATCAATTCCGGCACGTTCGACGGCCTGGACTTCGAAGGTGCCTTCGACGCCATCGAAGCGGCCCTGATCGCCAAGGACCTCGGCAAGTCGCGCACCCAGTTCCGCCTGCGTGACTGGGGTATCAGCCGCCAGCGCTACTGGGGCTGCCCGATCCCGATCATCCACTGCCCGAACTGCGGCGACGTGCCGGTGCCGGAAGACCAGCTGCCGGTGACCCTGCCGGAGAACGTGGTGCCCGATGGCGCCGGTTCGCCCCTGGCGCGCATGCCCGAATTCTACGACTGCAGCTGCCCGACCTGTGGCGCGGCGGCCAGGCGCGAAACCGACACCATGGACACCTTCGTGGAATCGTCCTGGTACTTCGCCCGCTACGCCTCGCCTCACTACGAAGGCGGCATGGTCGACCCCAAAGCGGCCAACCACTGGCTGCCGGTGGACCAGTACATCGGTGGCATCGAGCACGCCATCCTGCACCTGTTGTACGCACGCTTCTTCCACAAGCTGATGCGTGACGAAGGTCTGGTCACCTCGAACGAGCCGTTCAAGAACCTGCTGACCCAGGGCATGGTGGTCGCCGACACCTATTACCGTATGACCAGCAACGGCGGCAAGGACTGGTTCAACCCGGCCGATGTCGAGATCGAGCGTGACGCCAAGGCCAAGGTCATCGGCGCGCGCCTGAAGTCCGACGGCCTGCCGGTGGAAATCGGCGGCACCGAGAAGATGTCCAAGTCGAAGAACAACGGCGTCGATCCGCAGTCGATGATCGAGGTCTACGGCGCCGACACCTGCCGCCTGTTCATGATGTTCGCCTCGCCGCCCGACGCCAGCCTGGAGTGGTCCGATGCCGGTGTCGAAGGCGCCAGCCGCTTCCTGCGCCGTGTCTGGCGCCTGGCCCAGACCCATGTGAGCGCCGGCTTGCCGGGCACGCTGGAGGTGGCCGCGCTGGACGACGCGCAGAAGGTCGTGCGTCGCGCCATCCACGCCGCCATCAAGCAGGCCGGGACCGACGTGGGCCAGTTCCACAAGTTCAACACCGCCATCGCTCAGGTGATGACGCTGATGAACGTGCTGGAAAAAGCCCCGCAGGCCACCGAACAGGACCGTGCCCTGCTGCACGAAGGCCTGGAAGCCGTCACCCTGCTGCTGGCACCGATCACCCCGCACATCAGCCATGTGCTGTGGCAGCAACTCGGTCACGCACAGCCGGTGATCGATGCCGCCTGGCCGGCCGTGGACGAGCAGGCGCTGGTGCAGGACAGCCTCGTGCTGGTGGTGCAGGTCAACGGCAAGCTGCGTGGCCAGATCGAGCTGCCAGCCGGTGCCAGCCGCGAAGAGACCGAGGCGGCCGCCCGCGCCAACGAGAACGTGCTGCGCTTCACCGAAGGCCTGGCCATCCGCAAGGTCATCGTGGTGCCAGGCAAGCTGGTCAACATCGTCGCCAATTGATGGCAACGCCTGTCTGCGAACGGCGCAGGCAGGCGGAATCGGCCCAGAAGGGAGCAACAACATGATCAAACGCAATCTGCTGGTAGTGGGCCTGGCCGTGCTGCTGAGCGCCTGTGGCTTCCAGCTGCGTGGCACCGGCCAATCCGACCTGAGCCTGCGCGAACTGGACGTCAGCGCCCGTAACGCCTATGGCGACACCGTGAAGCAGCTGCGCCAGGCCTTGGAAAACGACGGTGTGGCCGTGCGCAGCAGCGCCCCTTACCGCCTGATCCTGACCCGCGAGGAAGAGAACCAGCGCGCCGCCACCTATGCCGGTGGTAGCCGTTCGGCCGACTACGAGCTGACCACGGTGCTGAACTACACCATCGCCGGCCTGAACAACGCTGAATTGCTGTCGGACAAGGTCACCGTGCGCCGCGTCTACACCCGTGACGGTAACAACGTCACCGGCGGCGACCAGGAAGCGGCCCAGGTGCGCAAGGAAATGCGTCGTGACCTGATCCAGGCCATGATCGTACGCCTGCAACTGCTGACGCCTGCGCGTCTGGACGAGCTGCAGAAGGACGCCGACGCCCGTGCCCGTGCACAAGCCCAGGCCCTGGAAGACGCCCGTCGCCTCCAGGATGAGACGCCACAGCAGTCGCCCATGGAACTGCCGGTACAGTGATGCCGTGCAGGGCACCTCAGGGTGCCCTGCCTTTCCCGCCCATGAAACTCGCCCCCGCCCAACTCGACAAGCACCTGCAAGGCGCCCTGGCCCCCGTCTACGTGGTCAGCGGCGATGACCCGTTGCTGTGCCAGGAAGCCGCCGACGCCATTCGCGCCGCGGCGCGCCGTCAAGGCCACGACGAACGCCAGGTGTTTTCCGCCGACGCCAACTTCGACTGGGGCACCCTGCTGCTGGCCGGCGCGAGCCTGTCGCTGTTCGCCCAGAAGCGCCTGCTGGAAGTGCGCCTGCCCAGCGGCAAGCCAGGCGACAAGGGCGCAGCCGCTTTGATCGACTACATCAGCCGGCCGGCCGAAGACACCGTGCTGCTGGTCAGCCTGCCCCGGCTCGATGCCAGCGCGCAGAAGTCCAAGTGGGGCAAGGCCCTGATCGATAGCGCGCAGTGCCAGTTCGTGCAGATCTGGCCGGTGGACGTGCACCAGTTGCCGCAATGGATCAACCAGCGTCTGGCGCGGGCCGGGCTGTCGGCGCAGCGTGACGCGGTCGATCTGATCGCCGCACGGGTGGAGGGCAACCTGCTCGCCGCCGCCCAGGAAATCGAAAAGCTCAAGCTGCTGGCCGAGGACAACCAGGTGACGGTGGACACCGTGCAGGCGGCGGTGGCCGACAGCGCGCGCTTCGATGTCTTCGGGCTGGTCGATGCGGTGCTCAAGGGCGAGGCGAGCCATGCGCTGCGCATGCTCGAAGGGCTGCGGGGTGAGGGGGTCGAAGCGCCGGTGATCCTCTGGGCCCTGGCCCGCGAACTGCGCCTGCTGGCCGGTATCGCTCAGCAGTTCAGCCAGGGTATCCCCCTGGACAAGGCCTTCAGCCAGGCCAAGCCGCCGGTCTGGGACAAGCGCCGGCCATTGGTGGGCAAGGCGTTGCAACGGCTGTCGGCGCAGCGCTGGAACCAGTTGCTGGTGGACGCCCAACGGATCGACGCGCAGATCAAGGGCCAGTCGGAGGGTTCGCCCTGGGTCGGCCTGGCGCGGCTGGTGCTGTTGATGGCGGGTCAGCGGGTGTCGTTGCCGGCGCAGTGACGGGCTCGAGCGGTAACCCGAGCGGTTATCTTGAGCGCTGTTGCTGTAGCGCCGTGGCGAGGATCATGGGCTCTGCGGGCCCACTTGCGTACTTGGCAGAACCTCTCCCATGAAACCCGCGATGCATACAATCAATTGGCCCCCGCACCCCCGCCCCTCTACAGTGCGCCTCGCACCCCCCTCACGAGGCCCAGCCCATGAGCAAGAAGTCCGGTACCACCCGACCCAACAAAGCCAAGTCGATCGTCGCCCAGCCCCTGTTCCGCTGTCGCCAGGAACGCGCCGGCAAGGGCAAAGGCAGCTACCGCCGCGAAGCCTTCCAATCGAGAGATTGGGAGGCTTCTTGCCATTTGGCCGCGTGAGGCACGAACCGCCCGGGCATGGTATGGTCTTCACCTAATCTGCATTTTCTGGATTCGTGCATGCTTTCTTGTCTTTCTCTGCGTCGACAGCCTCGTCAACTGGTGGCCGCTACCAGCCTCATCCTGCTGGTGGCGTGCGCCGAGAAGCCCACGGCCGCCGATGCGGTGCCGCTGCCCGCCGCTGCGCAACCGGCCGGCACGCCGGCGCCGGCGGTGGTGCAGCCCCAGGTCGCCACGCCGTCCGACAGTGAGATCCAGCCGCAGCAGAGCTTCGAGCAGTGGCAAGCACAGTTTCGTGAGCAGGCCCTGCAAGCCGGTATTCGTGCCAGTGTCTTCGACGCCGCCTTCGCCGGCGTCACCCCCGACGTGGACGTGATCAAGGCCGACCGCAGCCAGCCGGAATTCACCCGCCCGGTCTGGGAATACCTCGACGGTGCGTTGTCGCCGGTTCGCGTGCGCAACGGCAAGGCGCTGCTCGAGAAGCATGCCGCGCTGCTCGAGCAGCTCGAACAGCGCTATGGCGTCGACCGGCAGATCCTCGTGGCGGTCTGGGGCATGGAGAGCAACTTCGGCCAGTTCCAGGGCAACAAGTCGGTGATCCGCTCGTTGGCCACCCTCGCCTACGAAGGGCGACGTCCGGCTTTCGCCCACGACCAGCTGATCGCCGCCCTGCAGATCGTGCAGAACGGCGACATCCAGGTCGAGGCCATGCGCGGCTCCTGGGCCGGCGCCATGGGTCAGACGCAGTTCATCCCCACCACCTACAACACCCACGCCGTGGACTTCGACGGCGATGGCCGGCGGGACATCTGGAACAGCACGCCCGATGCCCTGGCCTCGACCGCGCATTACCTGCAGAGCTCCGGCTGGAAGCGTGGCCAACCCTGGGGCTTCGAGGTACAGGTGCCCAGCGGTTTCGATTACTGGCAGGCCGATGGTGCACAGCGCAAGACGGTGAGCGAGTGGTTGCAGATGGGTGTCCAGCTGCCCACCGGTACGCGCCTTCCCGAGGGTAGCCAGCAGTTGTCGGCCGCCCTGTTGCTGCCAGCGGGCGCGCGTGGCCCGGCGTTCCTGGTGCTGGACAACTTCCGCGCCATCCTGCGTTACAACAACTCGTCGTCGTATGCACTGGCGGTCAGCCTGCTGGGCGATCGGTTCTCGGGCTGGGGCTTCATCGCTGGCAGCTGGCCGAAGGACGACAAGCCGCTGACCCGCAGCGAACGAATGGAGCTGCAGAACCTGCTCAATGCACGGGGTCACGATGCTGGCAATGCCGACGGCATCATCGGCGCCAATACCCGCAAGGCGATCCGCAACGCCCAGCAGGCCCTGGGCTGGCCGGCTGATGGATATCCCACCCACCCTCTGCTCGACAGCCTGCGCCAGCGGTAGGTCGGCGTTGCAGCGGCCTGACCGTCTGGCAGGCCGCTTGTCACCTCATTCGGCGAACAGTGCCTGGCTCAGCGACAAACGCTTGGCATCACTGTCCAGCGTCACCCGAGCGCCCAGCGGCAGGCACACATTGGGGTCGCAATGCCCGCTGCGCCAGCCCGCCAGCACCGGAATGCGCAGCGGCCCGAAGAGGTCGCGCAGCAACGGCGTCAGGGCTGTCACGGTGATGCCGGCGAAATCCCCCACCAGCACCCCGCTCACCCCTTCGAGCTTGCCGGCCAGGCGCAGCTGGGTGAGCAGGCGATCGACCCGGTAGAGCGGTTCGTTCACGTCTTCGATGAACAGGATGCGACCGTCGAGTTCGACTTCGGCGCAGGTGCCCACGGTCGCACCGAGCATGGACAAATTGCCACCCATCAGGCGTCCGGTCGCCACCCCAGGCACGACGCTGGTCAACGGCATGTCGCGCGGATGCTCGATGATCGCCCCTTCGGCCAACACACCGGTGAGCTGCTGCAGCAGCGAGCTGCTGGTAGGCGGTTGCTTGTTGCCCAGCAGGTCGGCGTTGAGCATCGCGCCATGGAAGGTGGGAAACCCGGCATGTCGATGGATGGCCGTGTGCAGCGCGGTGATGTCGCTGTAGCCGATCAACGGTTTGGGGTGGGCGCGCAGCAGATCGATGTCCAACCCGTCGAGCAGACGCATGCTGCCGTAGCCGCCGCGCATGCACAGGATCGCATCGATGTCAGGATCGGCGAAGGCTGCGTGCAGGTCGGCCAGGCGTTGCTCGTCCGAACCGGCCAGGTAGCCTTCGGTCTGGAACACCCCGGGAAAAAGCCGGCAACGGTAGCCGCGCTGCGCGAACCAGAGGCGCGCATGCTCGGCGTCCAGTCGGGCCGGGCCTGCGGGTGCGACGATGGCGAAACAGGCATTGGCCCTGAGTGCTTTGGGCAGCCGGGAGACGGAAGCGAGAGACATGCGAGGCGTCCTTTTGCGCGATGACCGCGGTGCGGCGGGGTTGAAGGGGATTCACCATACAGCAGCGGCCGGGGCCAGGGCATCGGGAATGCCTGCATGCTCAGTCAGGCGATAGCGAGGGTCGCTTCACCCATTGATGGCAGGTCGAACGGCAGTCTGCCAGACAGCACAATGCCGGCGCCGTCTGTCGACGTGCGCCGGCATTCGCAGGCTACCGGCGATCAGAGCTTGATCTTGGCCTCGTGCGCCTGCTGGTCGGCGTGGTACGAAGAGCGCACCAGCGGCCCGGAAGCGACGTTCTTGAAGCCCATCTTGTAGCCTTCCTCGGCGAACCAGGCGAAGGTGTCCGGGTGCACGAAGCGCTGCACCGGCAAGTGGCTGCGCGACGGCTGCAGGTACTGGCCGAGGGTCAGCATGTCGATGTCGTGCTCGCGCATGCGGTGCATGACCTCGATCACTTCCTCGTCGGTCTCGCCCAGGCCGAGCATCAGGCCCGACTTGGTCGGTACATGCGGCACCAACTGCTTGAACTTCTGCAGCAGGTCCAGCGACCAATCGTAGTCCGAGCCGGGACGTGCGGCCTTGTACAGGCGCGGCACGGTCTCGAGGTTGTGGTTGAACACATCCGGCGGCTCGGCTGCGGTGATGGCCAGCGCCACGTCCATGCGCCCACGGTAATCCGGGACCAGGGTCTCCAGCTGTACGCCCGGCGACAGCGCGCGGATCTCGCGGATGCAGTCGGCGAAGTGCTGGGCACCACCGTCGCGCAGGTCATCGCGGTCGACCGAGGTGATTACCACGTACTTCAGGCGCAGGTCAGCGATGGCCACGGCCAGGTTCTTCGGCTCGTCCACGTCCAGGGGTTTGGGTCGACCGTGGCCGACGTCGCAGAACGGGCAACGACGGGTGCAGATGTCGCCCATGATCATGAAGGTCGCGGTGCCGCCGGAGAAGCATTCGCCCAGGTTCGGGCAGGAGGCCTCTTCGCAGACGCTGTGCAGCTTGTGCTTGCGCAGCAGCTGCTTGATGCGATCCACCTCCGGCGACACCGGGATGCGCACGCGGATCCAGTCGGGCTTCTTCGGCAGTTCCTCGGTAGGAATGATCTTCACCGGAATGCGCGCCACCTTCTCGGCGCCACGCAGCTTGACCCCCGCCTCGACCTTGCGCGGCGCAGGGCGCGCCGTGGCGTCGGTGGTCGGGATCAGGTGAGGCACGGCTTCTTGCACAATAGTCATATCAGTCGATTCCGCCCGTGAGGGTCGTCTGCTCGGCATAGTCGAGGTGCTTGACCAGCTGTTCGCGCAGCCTTGTGCTGACCTCGTTGAATTCGATCGGCCCCGCGAGATCGCGCAGCTGGGTCATGGCCAGCCCGGCGTAGCCGCAAGGGTTGATTCGGCGAAACGGTGCCAGGTCCATGTCCACGTTCAGCGCCAGCCCGTGGAAGGAGCGGCCATTGCGAATGCGCAGCCCCAGGGAGGCGATCTTGGCGCCGTTCACGTAGACGCCTGGCGCGTCCGGTTTGGCGGCGGCCTGGACATCATACCCCGCCAGCAGCTCGATCAGGCTGCGTTCGATACGGCTGACCAGGTCGCGCACGCCAAAGCCCAGGCGGCGCACGTCCAGCAACAGATAGGCGACCAGTTGGCCGGGCCCGTGGTAGGTCACCTGTCCGCCGCGATCGCTTTGGACCACGGGGATCTCGCCCGGCACCAGCAGGTGTTCGGCCTTGCCGGCCTGGCCCTGGGTGAAGACCGGCGGATGCTCGACCAGCCAGACTTCGTCCAGGGTGGACGCATCGCGCTGCTCGGTGAATCGCCGCATGGCCGCCAGCACCGGTTCATAGGGCTGCAGGCCAAGCACGCGAACACCGACACAGGCAGACATCACAACACCATTTTGACGGTGCCGGTCGCGCGCAGGGCGCTGTTGATGTCCTGCAGCTGGTCCTCGCTGGTGGCGACGATGTGCAGCTGCACCGTGGTGTACTTGCCTTCCTTGCTCTGGCGCTCGGCCAGCGTGGACAGGTCGACCTTGGCGTACTTGCTGAGGATCTCGATCACGCTGTCTCTGAAACCGACACCGGTATCACCGATCACCTTGATCGGGTAGTCCTCGCAGGGGAATTCGATTTTGTGCGACTTGACGTCTGCTTCGCTCATGGCGGGTACGGCCTCGCAAGGCGTGGCGACAACAAAGCCCCTGCGCGGCGCGCAGGGGCATGCAGGTCACGGATCAGTTGAACAACCCGTAGAAGAACAGACGAATGCTATCCCACATACGGCGGAAGAAACCACCCTCCTCGACCGCGTCGAGGGCGATCAGGTCGGCGCTGTGGACCACTTTGTCGTCCAGCTTGACCTCGACCTTGCCGATGACGTCGCCTTTGGCGATCGGCGCGGTCAGCTGTGGATTCAGGGTCATGGACGCCGCCAGACGCTTGAGCTGACCCTTGGGCATGGTCAGGGTGAGGTCGTTGGCCAGGCCGGCCTTGACCTGACCGGTGGCGCCTTTCCAGACCGGCGACTGGGCCAGTTCGGTGCCCTTCTGGTAGAAGGTCTGGGTTTCGTAGAAGCGGAAGCCATAGGTCAGCAGCTTCTGGGTCTCGGCGGCACGGGCCTGCTCGCTGTTGGTGCCGAACACCACGGCAATCAGGCGCTGACCGTCACGCACGGCCGAAGCGACCATGCAGTAGCCGGCTTCCTCGGTGTGGCCGGTCTTCAGACCGTCGACGGTCTTGTCGCGCCACAGCAGCAGGTTGCGGTTGGGCTGCTTGATGTTGTTCCAGAAGAACTCTTTCTGCGAGTAGATCGCGTAGTGCGCCGGATCTTCGTTGATGATCGCACGCGCCAGCAGGGCCATGTCGTGGGCCGAGGAGTAGTGCTCCGGGTGCGGCAGGCCGGTCGGGTTCATGAAGTGGCTGTTGACCATGCCCAGGTCGGCGGCGGTCTTGTTCATCATGTCGGCGAACGCGTCTTCGCTGCCGGCGATGTGCTCGGAAAGCGCGACGCTGGCGTCGTTGCCCGACTGGATGATGATGCCGTGCAGCAGGTCGCTGACGGTCACCTGGCTACCGACCTTGATGAACATCCGCGAACCGCCGGTGCGCCAGGCGTTCTCGCTGACGGTGACCGGGTCGTTCTCGCCGATCTGCCCGCGACGAATGTCGAGCGTGGCAATGTAGGCGGTCATCAGCTTGGTCAGACTGGCCGGCGGCAGGCGCTCGTCACCATTGTTCTCGACCAGCACGTTGCCACTGGACGCATCCATCAGCACATAGGATTTGGCGGCCAGTTGCGGGGGCGCCGGCATCATCTGCTCGGCCGCGAAGGTCACGGGAGCGATCAGCAGCAGAACGGGCAGGCAAAGGCGTTTGGCAATAGAGGTGATGTTCATCCGTCTCTCGAAATGGCTAATGGTCTCGCTGCCCGAAGGCAGCCTGTTCAAAGGCCAGCGGCTGGTGGGCAAAAGCCGCCATTGTACATGGAAGGGCCGCTTCAAGCTTCACGCTTTTGAGCCTCAAGCGGCAAGTGAAAGCAGCGACGGTGACCGTCATGCGCTCCGCTTTCAGCTTGCCGCTTGCCGCTCATCGCTGATGGCTTGCGGCCGCTTCAGTCCGTGACCAGCTTAGCCTGGCCCAGGTTGGCCAGGCGTACGCTGTCCTGGGTCTGCTGGACTTCGCCCTGGCTGTTCATCGGCCCCAGACGCACGCGGTGCAGCGTCTGCTGGTTGCGCACGATGGAGCTGATGAACACCGGCGCGCTGACCATGGTGCTGAGCTTGGCGCGCAGCAGCTCGGCAGCGTCCGGGTTGGCGAAGGCGCCGACCTGCAGGAACATGCCGCCGTTGGTGCTCGGCACGGCGCCACTGGACACCTGGACCGGCACCACGGCAGCCGCGTGCTGCTGGGGCGGCGGCGTCCACTGCTCCACGGTGCCCGTGCTCGCGGCGACCGGTTGCGTTTGGGCGACTTGCGGCTCCTTGAGCACCAACGGTGCCGGACGACCCCGGGAGGCCCACCACTGCTGCGGGTCGATGCCCTCGACGCGCACGCGCGCGGTGCCGATCTCGGCATAGCCGAGCTTCTTGGCCGCTGCATAGGACAGGTCGATGATCCGGTCGGAATAGAATGGTCCACGGTCGTTGACCCGCAGGATGACGCTGCGCTGGTTGTCCAGGTTGGTGACCTTGACATAGGCCGGCAGCGGCAGGGTCTTGTGCGCCGCGCTCATGCCGTAGAGGTCGTAGACCTCGCCGTTGGCGGTATTCTGCCCGTGGAACTTGGTGCCGTACCAGGAGGCCGTGCCTTCGGCGCGGTAGCCGCGGAAGTCCTGCATCGGGTAGTAGGTCTTGCCCAGCACGGTGTAGGGGTTGGCCTTGTAGTTGCCGGTGTGCAGCGTCGGCGTGGCGTCAGGGATCTTGCTCACGTCCACGTCCCACCAGGGCGCACCGTCCTTGTGCGCACGGTTGATGTCCAACCCTGGCTGGGCGCGCACCACCGACGGCCCCTTGGCCTTCGGCGCGGTGGGGCGGCTGGACGAACAGCTGGCCACGGCCAGGCCCAAGGCCAGGCAGGTGAGCAACTTGAGGGAGGTGACGATGTTCGGTGCACGCATTACTTGATACCCCGGGCTTGAACCAGCTGCTGCGATAGCTGATGCACCGCCATGGCATACATCACGCTGCGGTTATAGCGAGTGATCGCATAGAAATTCTTCAGGCCCATCCAGTATTCCGGGCCCTGTTCGCCGTCCAGGCGGAAGGCGGTCACCGACAGGTCGTCGGGCAGCGCATCTTGACTCGACCAGCCCAGCGCCCGCAACTGCGCCACGCTGTTGACCGGCTCGATGCCCGGCGTCAGGCCTTCGTCGACCCGGTCGCCAATCACCACGGCGCGACTGACCACCGGTTGCCCGGCGACCCAGCCATGGGCCTTGAAGTAGTTGGCCACGCTGCCGATGGCGTCGTCCGGATCGGTCCAGATATTGATGTGGCCGTCGCCGTCGAAGTCCACGGCATAGGCGCGGAAGCTGCTGGGCATGAACTGCGGCAGGCCCATGGCGCCGGCGTAGGAGCCCTTGGGCACCAGCGGGTCGAGCTGCTCGGCACGCGCCAGCAGCAGGTACTCGCGCAGCTCCTTGCGGAAGAACGCCGCCCGGGGCGGGTAATCGAAGCCCAGGGTCGTCAGCGCATCGATCACCCGGTAGTTGCCGGTGTTACGGCCGAAGAACGTCTCCACGCCGATGATCGCCACGATGACCTCGGCCGGTACGCCATAGGTCTGCTCGGCGCGCGCCAGGGCGGCCTCGTGCTGGCGCCAGAAGTCCACGCCGCGGGCGATGCGTGCCTCGGTGAGGAACATCGGTCGGTAGTCCTTCCACGGCTTGACCCGCTCGGCCGGCCGCGAGATGGCATCGAGGATCGACTGCTTGCGCTGGACCTCGCTGAACACACTCGTCAGCTGCTCACTGGCGAAGCCATGGTCGCGGGTCATTTCACCGATGAACTCGGCGACCTGCGGTGAGCCGTCATAGTCGCCGGCGATGGCCTGCTGGACGGCACCCACCAACCCGATCGCGCCGATCCACGGCATACAACGGGCTGCCCAGCCACGCACTGCTTGCATATGAGTGTTCACCTTATTCAAACCTGTGCGATCCATTTGCGGTGCGTGTGGATCGACATCAAAACGCCAAACGCTGACAGCAGCGTCACCAACGAAGTTCCGCCATAGCTGATGAAGGGCAGCGGCACGCCCACCACGGGCAGGAGGCCACTGACCATCCCGATGTTGACGAACACGTACACGAAGAACGTCATGGTCAGACTGCCGGCCAGCAGCTTGCCGAACAGGGTCTGGGCCTGGGCCGTGATCATCAGCCCGCGGCCGATCAGCAGCAGGTAGATCAGCAGCAGCGCACAGATGCCCACCAGGCCGAATTCTTCGCCGAGGACAGCGATGATGAAGTCGGTATGGCTTTCCGGCAGGAAGTCCAGGTGCGACTGGGTGCCCAGCAGCCAGCCCTTGCCGAACACCCCGCCCGAGCCGATCGCGGCCTTCGACTGGATGATGTTCCAGCCGGTACCCAGCGGGTCGCTCTCCGGGTCGAGGAAGGTCAGCACGCGCTGCTTCTGGTAGTCATGCATGACGAAGAACCACATGGCCACCGCCACCGGTACCGCCGCGGCCACCACGCTGAGGATCCAGCGCCAGCGCAGGCCGCCCATGAACAGCACGAAGGCACCCGAGGCGAGAATCAGCAGGGCCGTGCCCAGGTCGGGCTGACGCACGATGAGGATGAACGGCACCCCGATCAGCACCAGGCTGATCATCACGTGCTTGAGGTGCGGCGGCAGGGTGCGCTTGGCCAGGTACCAGGCGATGGTGGCCGGCATGATGATCTTCATGAATTCCGAGGGCTGGAAGCGGATCACCCCGGGGATGTTGATCCAGCGCGTGGCGCCCATGGCGTTGTGGCCCATGACGTCCACCACCACCAGCAGCAGGACCCCGACCAGGTAGGCCAGGGGCACCCAGCGCGCCATGAAGCGCGGCTCGAGCTGGGCGATGATGAACATCGAGGCCAGGCCCAGGCCGAAGGAGCTGGCCTGCTTGAGCAGCAGGTCCCAGTTCTTGCCGCTGGCCGAATACAGCACGAACAGGCTGCCGGCGGCCAGGGTCAGGAGGATGATCAGCAGAGGGCCGTCGATGTGGATGCGCTGCAAGAAGCTGGCGCGTCGACGCATCACGTCCTCGCTGGAGAGCATGCGATCGAAATTGTTCTTCACGGGGCCGTTTCCTGGGCGACGGTGGCTGGCGCGTATTCGGCCTTGAGATGGCCCTGCTCGTCGAGCAGCCAGGCGTCCATCACCTGGCGCACGACCGGGGCGGCGACGCCGGAGCCGGACTCGCCGTTCTCGACCATCACCGAGACCACGATCCGTGGATCGTCGGCCGGGGCGAAGCCGACGAACAAGGCGTGGTCGCGGTGGCGTTCCTGGAGCTTGTTGCGGTCGTACTTCTCGCCCTGCTTGATCGCCACCACCTGGGCGGTGCCGCTCTTGCCGGCGATGCGGTACTGGGCACCGACCGACGCCTTGCGCGCGGTACCCCGGGCGTTGTGCATCACCTGCTCCATGCCATGGGTGACCTTGGCCCAGTCGGACTTGTCGCGCAGGACGATGTCCGGCATCGGGTCGTCATCCACCGGCGGTTGCCCTTCGATGGTCTTGGCCAGGTGCGGACGGTTCCACTTGCCCTGGTTGGCGATCAGCGCAGTGGCCTGGGCCAGCTGCAAGGGCGTGGCCTGCATATAGCCCTGGCCGATGCCGAGGATCAGCGTCTCGCCGGGGAACCAGGCCTGGCGCCGGGTGGCGCGCTTCCATTCACGCGACGGCATCAGCCCGGCGGACTCTTCGAACATGTCCAGCGAGACGCGCCGGCCGATGCCGAAGCGGTTCAGGTAGCTGGCCAGTCGGTCGATGCCCATCTTATGCGCCAGGTCGTAGAAGTAGGTGTCGTTGGAGCGCATGATCGCGGTGTCCAGGTCGACCCAGCCATCGCCGCTGCGGTTCCAGTTACGGTACTTGTGATCGTAGTTGGGCAGCTGGTAATAGCCGGGGTCGAACACTCGGCTGGCCGCCGTCACCACGCCACTGTCCAGGCCGGCAA
This sequence comes from Enterobacterales bacterium AN_CKDN230030167-1A_HGKHYDSX7, assembly GCA_046940335.1. GTDB lineage: Bacteria > Pseudomonadota > Gammaproteobacteria > Pseudomonadales > Pseudomonadaceae > Aquipseudomonas. The sequence continues at coordinate 100,328 of JBKYML010000009.1, read as the reverse complement.
TGGCCACGGCCGGCTTGATCGTCGAGCCGGGCGGATACAGCCCGCGCAGCACGCGGTTGAACAGCGGGCGGTCGATCGAATCACGCAACTCGGCATAGGCCTTGAAGCTGATGCCGGTGACGAACAGGTTGGGGTCGAAGCTCGGCTGGCTGACCATCGCCAGCACCTCGCCAGTACGCGGATCCAGGGCGACGATGGCGCCCCGGCGCCCGGCCAGGGCAGCCTCGGCGGCCTCCTGCAGCTTGATGTCCAGGCTCAGGACGATGTCCTGGCCCGGTTTCGGGTCGGTGCGCTTGAGCACCCGCAGCACGCGGCCACGGGCATTGGTCTCGACCTCTTCGTAGCCCACCTGGCCGTGCAGCTGCGGCTCGTAGAAGCGCTCGATACCGGTCTTGCCGATGTGGTGGGTGCCGCTGTAGTTCACCGGGTCGAGGGTCTTGAGTTCCTTCTCGTTGATGCGCCCGACGTAGCCGACCGAGTGCGCGAAGTGCGCCCCTTGCGGGTAGTGGCGCACCAGTTGCGCGACCACCTCGACACCGGGCAGGCGGAACTGGTTGACGGCCACGCGGGCAATCTGTTCCTCGGTCAGCTCGAACAGGATCGGCACCGGCTCGAACGGCCGACGCCCCTGGCGCATGCGCTTCTCGAACAGCGCACGATCGTCCTCGGTCAGCTCCAGCACCTCGACGATGGCGTCGAGCACCTGCTGCCAGTCGCCGGCCCGCTCGCGGGTCATGCTCAGGCTGAAGCTGGGGCGGTTGTCGGCGATGATCACCCCATTGCGGTCGAAGATCAGCCCACGGGTCGGCGGAATCGGCTGCACGTGCACCCGGTTGTTCTCCGACAGCGTGGAGTGATAGTCGTACTGGATCACCTGAAGGTAATACAGCCGCGCGATGAGCACGCACACCAGCAGCATGACCGCGCTCGCGCCGACCACGACACGATTGCGCACCAGGCGGGCGTCCTTCTCGTGGTCCTTGAGACGAATCGGCTGCGACATCGGGGAGGCTTACTGGCTCATTTATGGTAAGGATGCCCGGACAGCACGGTCCAGGCGCGATAGAGCTGTTCGCCGATCAGTATCCTTACCAACGGGTGCGGCAGCGTGAGCGGTGACAGCGACCAGCGCTGCTCGCTGCGCGCGCAGACCTCCGGCGCCAGGCCTTCAGGGCCACCGACCATCAGGTTGACGGTGCGCGCATCGAGGCGCCAGCGGTCCAGTTCGACCGCCAGCTGCTCGGTGCTCCACGGCTTGCCATGCACCTCGAGGGTGACGATCCGCTCGCCCGGCTGGACCTTGGCCAGCATGGCCTCCCCCTCCTGACGGATCAGGCGGGTGACGTCGGCATTCTTGCCGCGGGTGTTGAGCGGGATTTCCACCAGTTCCAGGGCCAGCTCGGGCGGCAGACGCTTGGCATACTCGTGCCAACCGTCCTCCACCCAGCGAGGCATGCGCGAACCGACCGCGATCAGGCGTAGACGCACGATCCGTCCTCAGCCGCGATCTTTGAGGTTGTCGGCGTAGCTGTGGGTGTTCTCCGGGCTGTGGTGCTTGCCATCGGCCGCGCGGCTCTGCTCGGCACCGAGCCACAGGCGCTCGAGGTCGTAGAACTGACGGGCTGCGGCGGTCATCATGTGCACGATGACGTCGTTGAGGTCCAGCAGGACCCAGTCGCTGTCGCCCTTGCCTTCTTCGCCCAGCGGCTGCACGCCTTTCTGCTTGACGATTTCGCGGGTCTTTTCGAGCATCGCGTTGATCTGGCGGGTCGACGTACCCGTGGCGATGATCATGTAGTCGGTCAGGCTGTGCTTGTCGCGCACGTCGATGACCTGGATGTCCTGGGCCTTGACGTCTTCGAGGGCCGACTTGGCCAGCTCGACCAGCTGTTCGCCGGTAATGTTCTGCTTGGTCATAAAAACTCGTTCAACTCATTGGATGAGGCGCATGGCGCGCCTTCAGTTCGGCGCACGGTACAAAGCGTGCGCCTCGATGTAGGCCAGTACTGCGTCCGGCACCAGGAACCGTACCGATTTGCCGCTGGCCAGCAGCTGTCGGATCTGTGTGGCCGATACCGCGAGCGGTGTCTGCCAGACGAACGAAATGTGCCCCGCCGGCCCTGGCAGCGCGGTGGGATCGTTCTGTGAACGCGCTGCCAGCAGGTTGCGCAGCGCGTCCGGGGGTTCGACGTCGGCATCCGGGCGTTGCAGCACCAGGATGTGACAGTGTTGCAGCAGCTCCTCCCAGCGGTGCCAGCCTGGCAAGCCGCAGAAGGCGTCCCAGCCCAAGAGCAGGAACAAGGCGTCGTCCGGTGCCAGCTCGGCGCGGATCGACTCGAGGGTGTCGATGGTATACGACGGCTTGTCCCGCGACAGCTCCCGCGCATCGACGCTCAGACGTTCGGCGCCTGCCACGGCGTGCCGGACCATCGCCAGACGGTCGTTGGCCGTCACCTGTGGCGTGTCGCGGTGCGGTGGGCGGGCGTTGGGCAGCAGGCGCAGCTCGTCCAGGCCCATGAACTCGGCCACTTCCAGCGCACCGCGCAGGTGGCCGATGTGCACCGGATCGAACGTGCCGCCGAGAATCCCGACGCGTCGCACCGCCTGCATCCCGCTCACTTCAGCAAGGCTCCTGGCCGCGCAGCTGACCGTCACCGATCACCACGTACTTCTCGCAGGTCAGCCCTTCCAGCCCGACCGGCCCACGCGCGTGCAGCTTGTCGGTGGAGATGCCGATCTCCGCGCCCAGGCCGTACTCGAAGCCGTCGGCGAAGCAGGTCGGCGCGTTGAGCATCACCGAGGCCGAATCGACCTCGGCGATAAAGCGGCGCGACTGGCCCTGATGCTCGGTGACGATGGCATCGGTGTGGTGCGAGCCGTAGTGGTTGATGTGCTCGATCGCCGCGTCCAGCCCCTCGACCACGCGGATGGACAGGATCGGCGCCAGGTACTCGGTGCTCCAGTCGTCCTCGCTGGCCGGGACCGCCTCGATGAACTGGCGGGTGCGCTCGCAGCCGCGCAGCTCGACGCCCTTGTCCTGGAAGCGGCGGGCCATGTCCGGCAGAAAAGCCGACGCCACGCGCTGGTCGACCAGCAGGGTCTCCATGGCGCCGCAGATCCCGTAGCGGTAGGTCTTGGCGTTGAACGCGATGCGCCAGGCCTTGTCCAGGTCGGCATGTTCGGCGACGTAGACGTGACAGATGCCGTCCAGGTGCTTGATCACCGGCACGCGCGCATCGCGGCTGATGCGCTCGATCAGGCCTCGGCCACCGCGCGGCACGATGACGTCGACGTACTGCGGCAGGCTGATCAGGGCGCCCACAGCTTCGCGATCGGTGGTCTCGACCACCTGCACCACGGCAGGCGGCAGGTCGGCCTCGGCCAGACCGCGCTGGATGCAGGTGGCGATGGCCCGGTTGGAATGGATCGCCTCGGACCCACCGCGCAGGATGGTGGCGTTGCCGGACTTCAGGCACAGGCTTGCCGCATCGATGGTCACGTTCGGCCGCGACTCGTAGATGATCCCGATCACCCCCAGCGGCACGCGCATCTTGCCGATCTGGATACCCGACGGGCGGTAGCTCATGTCACGAATCGCCCCCACCGGATCCGGCAGCCCGGCGACCTGGCGCAACCCGGCGATCATGCCGTCGATGCGCGCCGGCGTCAGCGCCAGACGGTCGAGCAGCGCAGGGTCGAGGCCACTGGCGCGCCCGGCGTCCAGGTCGCGCTGGTTGGCGGCAGCCAGGGCATCGCGATCGGCATCCAGGGCATCGGCGGCCGCGTTGAGCGCACGGTTCTTCTGCGCGGTGCTGGCACGGGCGATCACACGGGAGGCTTCACGGGCGGCCTGACCGAGACGGGTCATGTAGTCAAGAACGGACTCAGTCATGGGTTCTGTGTCTTGGCGATGGGGAAAGCGACTGATTATAACTGCCGCATGGGTATACGCCCAGCGGTGGCAGGTCAATGGCAGAGGTTGTGTAGGAATAATCTGTACGAAAGATGTCACGCGGGGGACCGTGAGCAGGCTCCGATCCGAGTTGTGGCCCTCCAGGCCCGATGGTGGTGCAGGGGCCGCTCAGACGCGCGCCCTGTCGGACGCCCCTCGATACAATCACCTCTGGTGAGTTTTTCCCTCTGCCGTGGTCTAGGCCCTTGAGCACCTCCCGCGCACGCCACCTCATCACCGGACGCCGACGACTTGCTATGATCCCCACACCTCTCAGCCGAGCCGACCGCATGCCTGCCGCCATCCCCTGCCCTTCGCATGCTCTGCCCGACACGTTCTTCGACCGTGACGCCCAGACGCTGGCCCAGGCGCTGCTGGGCAAGGTCATCCGTCATCGCCAGGGCGACCTGTGGCTGGCCGCACGCATCATCGAGACCGAGGCCTACTACCTGTCCGACAAGGGCAGCCACGCCTCGCTGGGCTACACCGAAAAGCGCAAGGCGCTGTTTCTCGACGGCGGGCACATCTACATGTACTACGCCCGCGGTGGTGATTCGGTGAACTTCAGCGCCCACGGCCCAGGCAACGCGGTACTGATCAAGTCCGCCTACCCCTGGGTCGATGCCGTGTCCGACGCCAACAGCCTGGCCCGGATGCAGCTCAACAACCCCGATGCCAGCGGCCAGCCGCGACCGCCGGAGCGCCTGTGCGCCGGCCAGACCTTGCTCTGCAAGGCACTGGGCCTGAAGGTGCCGCAGTGGGATGCGCAGCGCTTCGACCCTGACCGGTTCTACGTCGAGGACTGCGGCATCGGGGTCAGGCGCATCATCCAGACCACCCGCCTGGGCATCCCCCATGGCCGCGACGAGCACTTGCCCTACCGCTTCGTCGATGCCGAGTACGCCCGCCACTGCACGCGCAACCCGCTTCGGCGTGGCCAGGTCGAAGGCCGGGACTTCTTCATACTCGAACAAGGAAGCTGAACATGGGCCAATGGCTCGACAGCCTGACGGGTTGGCTCAGCGCCAACCCGCAATGGCTTGGCGTCGCAATCTTTCTGGTGGCCTGCATCGAATGCCTGGCCATCGCCGGGGTGGTCGTCCCTGGCACGGTGCTGCTGTTCGCGGTGGCGGTGCTGGCCGGCAGTGGCGCGATGTCGCTGAGCGAAACCCTGCTGCTGGGGTTCGCCGGCGGCCTGCTGGGTGATGCCCTGTCCTACACCCTGGGCCGGCGCTTCCACCAGAACATCCGGCAACTGCCGCTGCTGCGCGACCACCCGGAGTGGATCGGCGGCGCCGAAACCTACTTCCACCGCTACGGCATCGCCAGCCTGCTGGTCGGCCGCTTCATCGGCCCGCTGCGCCCCATGCTGCCCATGGTCGCCGGCATGTTCGACATGCCGCTGGCACGCTTCATCGGCGTCAGCGTGGTGGCCGCCGCCGGCTGGTCGGTCGCCTACCTGCTGCCCGGCTGGGCCACCGGCGCGGCGATGCGCCTGCCGCTGCCCGAGGGCTTCTGGTGGCAAGCCGGGATCATCGCGGGCGTACTGGCCGTGCTGATCGGCCTGAGCATCAACAGCAGCGTGCGCCAACAGCGGTACGGCACGCGCCTGATCGCCGGTGTCAGCCTGGTGGCGCTGGTGGCCCTGTTCCTGGGCTGGCCGTACCTGCTGCACTTCGACCAGGGGGTAATGACGCTGATCCAGGAGCATCGCCGTCAAGCCCTCGACCAGGTCATGGTGGTCATCACGCGGCTCGGTGATTTCCGCACCCAGTTCGTGCTGGCCGCCCTGCTCACCGCCCTGCTACTGATCACCCGGCAGTGGCGCCATGCGCTGTTCGCCTGCGGCACACTGCTGGGCACCGCGGTGGCCAACGGCACGCTCAAGTGGCTGTTCGCCCGCGCGCGGCCGGAAGTGCTGAGCGACCCGCTGACCAGCTACAGCATGCCCAGCGGCCACAGCTCGGCGTCGTTCGCGTTCTTCCTGGCCGTCGCGGTGCTGGCCGGGCGCAGCCAGCCGGTGCGCCTGCGCCTGACCTGGATCGTGCTCGGCTGCCTGCCTGCACTGGCGATCGCCACCTCCCGGGTCTACCTGGGCGCGCACTGGCCGACCGATATCCTCGCCGGCTCGCTGCTGGCCTGTTGCATCTGCGCCACCAGCCTGGCCCTGGTCCAGCGTCACCAGCCACTGCCGGCCTTGGCACCACGGGTCTGGTGGCTGATCGTGCCGGCCTGTGTGGCACTGCTGTCGTTCTTTGCGCTGTACGCATTGCCCGATGCGGTGGCGCGCTACCGCTACGAGCTGCTCGACGCGCCGCTGCCCTGAGCCACGCGGCTCAGGCGAACAGCTCGCCTTGCAAGCGCTCGAGCAAGGCCTGGATGCGATCCAGGCGTTGCCCGGGCGCGTCCATGGCCAGCAACTCGAGCTTGTCCTCGTCCATCAAGGGCAGCAGGTAGGCCAACTGGTTGGCCAACGCCTGACGTCCGGTCACCGCCGTGGGCATGCCCAGCGCTTCGACCATCGGGTGCTCGCCCAAGGCCGTCAGCAGCGCCAGCAGGTCGTCGTCCTGTTCGACCAGCGGGCTGTCGGCCATCTCGTCCAGCCAGCGCACCTCGGCCTGCATCAGCTGGCGCTTGTCGACCTGGGTGTCGATCAGCTCGAAGCGTCGGCGTCCCTCGACCCGGATGCCCAGCAGGCCGTTGTCCTGCTGGGTGAAGTCGCGGATCACCGCCTCGCAGCCGATCGGCGCCACGGCCAGGGGGGCCTTGCCCACCTGCTCGCCTTCGCGGATGCAGACCACGCCAAAGCCATCGCCCTGCTTCATGCACTGGCCGATCATGTCCAGGTAACGGGCCTCGAAGATCTGCAGGTCCAGCCAGCAGCCGGGGAACAGCACGGTATCGAGGGGAAACAGCGGTAGGCTCATCGTCATTCCTCAGGTCGCCAGGCTGACCGCCAGCGGCAGGAACACCGCCGTGGCCACACCCATCAGGCTCATCGCCAGCGCCGCGAAGGCGCCGCATTCGTCACTTTCCTGCAGGGCCACCGAGGTGCCCACCGCATGGGCGGTCATCCCCAGCGCCATGCCTCGCGCTTCCGGGCTGCGCACGCCACAGCGGGTCAGCAGCGCCGGCCCGAAGATCGCCCCCAGCACCCCGGTGATCAGCACGAACACCGCCGCCAGGGCCGCCACGCCGCCGATCTGCTCGGCCACCAGCATGGCGATGGGTGAGGTCACCGACTTGGGCGCCATGGTCATCAGGATCATGTGCTCGGCGCCGAACCCGTACCCCAGCGCCACGCAGGCTCCGGTGGCGAAGACGCCGCCAATCGCCAGTGTGACCAGGATCGGCCAGAACAGCTGGCGGATGCGCCGCAGGTTGAGGTACAGCGGCACGGCCAGGGCCACCGTCGCCGGCCCGAGCAGGATGTTGAGAATCTCGGTACTGTGCCGGTATTCACGGTAGTCGATACCACAGGCCAGCAGCACACCGATGACCAGCAGCATCGACAGCAGCACCGGCTGCAGGAAGATCCAGCGGGTCTTTTCGTACAGCGCCAGGGCCAGTTGATAGGCACCTAGCGTGACGCCGATGCCGAACAGGGGGTGGTGGGTCACGGCGCCCGCCGCGTCTTGCCAGTCGAGCATCATGGGCGGTCCTCGGGGTGGACGTGACGGCGCATCAGCCGTTGCATCAGCAGGCCGACGAACACCAGGGTCACCAGGCACGACACCACCAGCGCGCCGACGATCGCCCAGAAGTCGGCGGCGATGGCAGCGGCATACACCATCACGCCCACCGCAGGCGGCACCAGCAGCAACGGCAGGTAGCGCAGCAGGCTGGCCGAGGCTTCGCTCAGCGGCGTGCCGACCTCGCCGCGCAGCATCAGGAACACCAACAACAGCAGCAGGCCGATGATCGGCCCGGGCAAGACCGGTACCAGCAGGTGGTTGAGCGCCGTGCCCAACAGTTGGAACAGCACCAGCCATGTCAGACCGCGCAACAGCATCGAGGACCTCCTTCGCATGACGGGGCATTATAACCATGCCCTTCCTTCTTTACGGCAAGGCCGCGTTTCGTCCGAACGCAGCCATCGGTAGACGTTCGGTGACTGTCTGCGCCCGCCCGTTCTGCGGCATACTCGCGCCATCCTGTGCCCGGAAACTGCCATGCGCCCATTGCTGCCTCTGTCCTTGATCCTGCTGCTCGCCGCCTGTGGCGAGGGCGAGTCGCTCGCGCCGCCCGACGCCCGCCTGCCCGATGGCGGTCGTTACCGTGGCGAGGTGGTGGACGGCCTGCTCCAGGGCGCGGGGCGCATCGACTACCCCAATGGCAGCTGGTATGCCGGCAACTTCGTCAATGGCCAGTGGCACGGCCAGGGCGAATGGCACGGCAGCAATGGCGAGGAGTACCGCGGCGAGTTCGCCCAGGGGCTGTTCCACGGTCGGGGCGACCTGGTCACGCCAGGCAGCCATTATGTGGGCACCTTCCTGCACGGGCGCCGTGACGGCGAAGGCACGCTCAAGGAGCATGGCGCGACCTACCGTGGCCAGTTCAAGGACGACCAGTACTCGGGCGCCGGGCAGCTCGACCTGGCCGATGGCAGCCGTTACCAGGGTCTGTTCAGTGACGGCAAGCCCAATGGTACCGGCATGCGCAGCGACCCGAGCGGCAACCAGTTCAGCGGCCAGTTCGTCGATGGCCTGCTGCAGGGCAGCGGCACCTACAACAGTGTCGAGGGCGAGCAGTACATCGGCGAGTTCAAGGACAGCCGCCTGGAAGGCCGTGGTCGTTACGAGAATGCCGACGGTGATGTCTGGATCGGCACGTTCAAGGATGGCGCGTTGACCGGCGATGGCGAACTGCTCGGCAGCGACGGCAGCCGCTACAAGGGCGGTTTCCGCGACTGGCGCTTCAGCGGCGAAGGCCGGTTGCAGCTGGCCGACGGCAGCCAGTACGTCGGCGGGTTCGACAACGACGCGTACGAGGGCCACGGCCGACTGTTGCTGGCCGACGGGCGGATCGAGGCCGGGCAATGGCGCAATGGCGTGCGCGTGCGCGACGAGAAAGGCGCGCTGCTGCCCGACCCGCTCGAGCTGGCACTGCTCAACCAGGGTACGCTGCTGGACAAGGCGCTGAGCGCGGTCACCCGGTCGGGCAAGGCGATCCAGCTGTACAGCCTGGTGGTGGCTGGCGATGGCCAGCAGAGCGTGTTCCTGCGCGAGGCCGACTACGTCAGCAACCTGCTCAAGGTACGCTTCGGTGCGCGCAGCCAGGTGACCCTGGTCAACCACCGCGACCACCTGGCCGATCGCCCGATGGCCACCCGCGAGAACCTGACCCGTGCCGCACGCACCCTGGCCGAGCGCAGTGGGCCGAACGACCTGCTGTTCATCTACCTGACCAGCCATGGCAGCAGCGACCATCAGCTGGTCCTGGACCAGCCGCGCCTGCAACTGGCCGACCTGTCGGCCGATCAGTTGGCCAGTGCCCTGGCGCCACTGAAGTCGCGCAACAAGGTGATCGTGATTTCTGCCTGCTACTCGGGCGGCTACCTGGCGCCATTGAAGGACGAACACACCCTGATCATGACCGCAGCACGGGCCGACCGGGTGTCGTTCGGCTGCTCGGAAGAGGCGGACTTCACCTACTTCGGCGATGCCCTGTTCGCCCAGGCGCTGAACCAGACCGACGACCTCGAACAGGCGTTTGAACTGGCGCGCCAGAGCGTTGCCGAACGGGAACAGAAGGAAGGGTTCGAAGCGTCCGAACCGCAGATCTGGGCACCGGAGCCGGTGCTCGCGCATTGGCGGCGCTTGCGTCACCAGCAAGCCGAAGATGCCCTGCGCAACGTCGCCTCGAAGCCGGCCCCGTCACACGCGAGCAGCACGGTCCGCCGCTAGACCGCGCCGCTCCCTCTGGGAGAACCGCCATGTACCTGACCCCTCAGCACGTCCTGCTCGCCGGCGCCACCGGGCTGACCGGCGAACACCTGCTCGACCGCCTGCTGAACGAGCCGACCGTCAGTCGGGTGCTGGCCCCGACCCGGCGTCCGCTGGTCGCCCATGCGCATCTCGAGAACCCGGTCGGCGAGCCTGCACAGGTCCTGGAGCAGCTCGAAGGCCCGGTGGACATCGCGTTCTGCTGCCTGGGCACCACGCTCAAGCAGGCCGGCTCCGAAGCGGCCTTTCGCGCCATCGACCTGGATCTGGTCGTGGCGTTCGCCGCCCGTGCGCGTGCGCTGGGCGCCCGGCATCTGCTGGTGATCAGCGCCATCGGCGCCGACCCGGACTCGTCGATCTTCTACAACCGCGTCAAGGGCGAGATGGAGCAGGCACTGCGTGCGCAGGACTGGCCGCAGCTGACCTTGGCTCGCCCTTCGCTGCTCATCGGCGAGCGCCTGGAGCCACGCCTGGCCGAGCGCATCGCCGCGCCGCTGTCGCGCCTGGTGCCGGGCAAGTACCACGGGATCGAAGCCTGTGTCCTGGCGCGGGCGTTGTGGCGTCTGGCGCTGGAGGAACAGGAGGGCGTGCGGGTGGTGGAGTCGGATGAATTGCGGCGGCTGGGCAAGTGATGACGGCCTGACGTGGCCGACTGGCAACAGGCGGCGCTAAGGGCGCCGGTCGCTTACTCTCCAAGCTTGAGAACAGTATTGCCGGTCCTGGCCTCATCGCGGGCAAGCCCGCTCCCACAGGTGACCGCGATAGCCTGCAACCCCGCTGTGGGGGGCCTGCCCGCGATGGGCTGCAAGGCAGCCCGTGAACCCAAGACGATGGGCGAACCCTGAAGCGTGCCGCCTACAACCCACCCTGCGCCTGATACCGAACCCCCAGCACCGTCAGCACCGACAACGGCAGCAGCAGCGTGTCGAGCACCAGACTCCCCGGCAGGTCCAGCCGCGGCCAGGCCGGTGCCTCGGCACCGAAGCGCTGCATCGCGCAGCACCCGCCGTTCAGGGCGTACAGGTCCAGCCGCGTCCCGGCGTACACCACCGGCGCGCCAGGATGGGCCGCATCGAGGGTACGCACCGTGGCGCAGCCGCAGCTCAGGGCCAGCACCAGGGCCAGGGCGATGCTGCGGTTCGGTTTCACTCCTCGGCGGCGCCCAGGTGGTGCTCGCCCCAGCGCGGCAGCATGTCCTGGGGAATCTCCAGCAGGTTGAGGATCCGCGCGACGACGAAGTCGATCAGGTCGTCGAGGGTCTGCGGCTGGTGATAGAAGCCCGGCGCCGCCGGCAGGATCACCGCGCCCATCTGCGAGAGCTTGAGCATGTTTTCCAGGTGGATGGTGGAGAACGGCGCCTCGCGCGGTACCAGGATCAGCTGCCGGCGCTCCTTGAGCGTGACGTCGGCAGCGCGCTCGATCAGGTTGTTGCAGGCACCAGTGGCGATCGCCGACAAGGTGCCGGTGGAGCACGGCACCACCACCATGGCCGCCGGGGCCCCGGAGCCGGAGGCGACCGGCGACATCCAGTCCTCCTTGCCGTACACGCGGATCTGCCCGGCCGCAGCGCCGGTGTATTCGGTGAGGAAGGCCTGCATGGCCTGGGGCTTGGCCGGCAGGATCACGTCGGTCTCGGTGGACATCACCAGCTGCGCGGCCTTGGAAATCAGGAAGTGCACTTCGCGGTCTTCACGCACCAGGCAGTCCAGCAGGCGCAGACCGTACTGCGCGCCCGAGGCACCGGTCATGGCCAGGGTGATGCGCTGCGGCCCGCTCATCGCAGGGCCTCGGCGAGCTTGCCGTGCAGGCCGCCGAAGCCGCCATTGCTCATGATCACCACATGGGTCCCGGGCCGGGCCTGGCCCTTCACGCGCTCGATGATCGCCTCGAGGCTGTCGGCGACCACGGCCGGCACCTGGCAGTCCGCCGCCGTGCCGGCCAGGTCCCAGCCCAGGTTGGGCGGCGCGTACCAGATCACCTGGTCGGCGGCGACCACGCTCTCGGGCAGTCCGTCACGGTGCGCGCCCAGCTTCATGGAATTGGAACGCGGCTCGATGATGGCGATCACCGGGGCTTCGCCGACCCGCTTGCGCAAGCCGTCGAGGGTGGTGGCGATGGCGGTCGGGTGGTGGGCGAAGTCGTCGTAGATCGTCACACCTGCGACCTCGGCGACCGTTTCCATCCGGCGCTTGACGCTCTTGAAGGCGCTGAGGCCGTCGATCGCCATGGCCGGGGTGACCCCGACATGACGCGCCGCCGCCAGGGTCGCCAGGGCATTGGCCACGTTGTGCTGGCCGCTCAGCGCCCAGTCCACCACGCCCTGCGCCTGCCCGTCGAGCAGTACCTCGAAGCGCGAACCGTCGGCGCTCAGCAGGCGGGCCTGCCACTGCCCCCCCTCGCCCGTGGTCTGCACCGGCGTCCAGCAGCCCATGTCGATCACCCGTTGCAGTGCAGGCTCGGTGGTCGGGTGAACGATCAGCCCTTCGCTCGGGATGGTGCGCACCAGGTGATGGAACTGCCGCTCGATGGCCGCCAGGTCCGGGAAGATGTCGGCGTGGTCGAACTCGAGGTTGTTGAGGATCGCCGTGCGCGGGCGGTAGTGCACGAACTTCGAGCGCTTGTCGAAGAAGGCGCTGTCGTACTCGTCGGCTTCGACCACGAAGAACGGCGTGCCGCCCAGGCGAGCGGACACCGCGAAGTTCTGCGGCACGCCGCCGATGAGAAAGCCCGGACTCATCCCGGCATGCTCCAGCACCCAGGCCAGCATGCTGCTGGTGGTGGTCTTGCCATGGGTGCCGGCCACCGCCAGCACCCAACGCCCCTGCAGCACGTGATCCGCCAGCCACTGCGGGCCGGACACGTAGGGCAGCCCGGCATTGAGGACATGCTCGACGGCCGGGTTGCCGCGCGACAGCGCATTGCCGATCACCACCAGGTCGGGCGCCGGATCGAGCTGTGCGGCGTCGTAGCCCTGGGTCAGTTCGATGCCCTGGGCCTGGAGCTGGGTGCTCATCGGCGGGTAGACATTGGCGTCGGAACCGGTGACGCGGTGGCCCAGCTCCTTGGCGAGCACCGCCAGAGACCCCATGAAAGTGCCGCAGATACCAAGAATGTGAATGTGCATGATCGACCTCGCAAAACGTCGAGGCAGGGTAGCCCAGGCGGGCGCAAATCGCACCCGCTGTTTCGCTCAGCGACGGCGCTCGATGCCGTGTCGGCGCAGCTTGCGGTACAGGGTGTTGCGGCTGATGCCGAGCTGCTCGGCGACGCGGGTCATGTGCCAGTGGTAGGCCTGGAGCGTGTGCAGCAGGGCATCGCGTTCAGCCTGCTCGAGGCAGTTGCCCGCCACGGGCGGCGAAGCGTCGGTCACGGGAGGCCGGCGGATCGCCGCGGGCAGGTCCTCGACCCGGATCAGTCCGTCGTCGCACAGGGCCACCAGGGTGCGCAGCACATGGCGCAGCTGCCTGACGTTGCCAGGCCAGGCGAAGGCCAGCAGACGCTGGCGTGCGGTCTCATCCAGGCGTACGGGACGGTCGCCGGCCTCCTGGGCGAGCAGCGCGTCGAGCAGGTGCGCCGTGTCCGAGCGCTCGCGCACGGGCGGCAACTCGACGTCGAGCCCCGCGAGCCGGTAGTACAGGTCTTCCCGGAAGCTGCCCTGGGCGACCTGATCGAGCAGGTCGCGGTGGGTGGCGCTGACGATGCGCACGTCCAGCGCCTGCGCCTGGCCGCCGATCGGCACCACCTGACGCTCTTCCAGCACCCGCAGCAGGCGTGTCTGCAAGGCCAGCGGCATGTCGCCGATCTCGTCCAGCAGCAGGGTCCCGCCATTGGCCTGCAGCAGCTTGCCCGGCATGCCGTCCTTGCGCGCACCGGTGAAGCTGCCGCCGCGATAGCCGAACAGCTCGCTCTCGATCAGGCTCTCGGGCAGCGAGGCGCAGTTGATGGCCACGAACGGCGCCTGCCCCCGTGTGCTGGCCTGGTGGATCGCCTTGGCGAACGCCTCCTTGCCCACGCCGGTCTCGCCGTGCAGCAGCACGGGCACGTCACGCTCGAAGACGCGCAAGGCGCGGCGAAACTGCTCGCTCAACCCGGCATCGAGCAGGCACAGCCCTGCCCCGGTGGCCTGGGCCACGCGCGGCGCCGCCTGCGGCCGGGCGACCGTGCGCCCGCGCACGCTGGCAAACAGGGCACGACCATCGCGGGTGTGCAGTGGCCAGACCGTGCTGCCCTGGGGCATGGCGCGCTGGATCAGCGCTTGTGGGTCGCAGCAGAACCACTGCGTCAGCGTCTGCCCCAGCAAGGCGTCGCGACGGGTCGCCAGCAGGTTCAGGGCACTCTGGTTGGCCGCGCAGACGCGGCCTTCGTCATCGAAGGCCAACAGCCCTTCACTGAACAAGCCGACCGATTCGGCACGCGGGTGAAACCGCAGCAACCACCGGTGCGCGTACTGGCGCAAAAAGTAGCAGCTCTCGATCATCCGCGCCGACAGGTTCACCAGGCTCATGGTGTGGAACTGGCTCTGGCGCGACACCTGGGCCCTGGCCGACGACACGTCGAGCACGGCGAGCAGGTCGCCATGGGGGTCGAACACCGGGCTCGCCGAGCAGGTCAGCCCGGTGTGTCGCCCCCGGAAGTGCTCGTCCTGGTGAATGGTCAACGGTTGTCGCTCGACCAGGCAGGTGCCGATCCCGTTGGTGCCCTCGCGCGCCTCGCTCCAGTCGGCGCCCAGCCACAGCCCGGCACGCTCGAACACGTGGCGCTCGGCGGGTGCGGTGACGCATTCGAGGATGATGCCGCGGGCATCGGTCAGCAGCACCGCATGCCCAGCGCCGGCCAGTTGCTGGTGCAGGCTGTTCAGCTCGCCGCTGGCGATGTCCAGCACCTGCTGCAGGCGCTCGCGGCTTTCCCGCAGCCCGGCCTGCTCCAGCACCACCGGATCCTGCAGCACGGCCGGATCGAGGTGATAGTCGTCCAGGCAGCGTAGCCAGGACCGTGCGATGGAGGGGTCGCTGACGGCGTCGCCCTTCGCGCCTCGCGCCACGGTCAGTACCTGGCTGGCATGGCGGCTCAAAGACGTGCTCTGCATGGTTGTTGTTCTCCGCAGATGACTCGTGCGGCCAGCATCCTCCACCCACGCCAGGTTTGCAACGAAGGGCGGCGCACGCCCCCGTGAACCGTGTCACAAACGGTACAGACTGTGACGAGGCGTTGCGCCACGGCAGGCACAACCCCCGGCCCGACGCCGCCCGCCCTCCCCTGAAACCCGCGTTGCAGAGCCTTCCACGGCGTTGGCCCAGGGTTTGCTCTACGCTTTGGGACTCCACCACAACACAAGAGCCAGGAGACACATCATGCGTTACGCACACCCCGGTACCGATGGCGCCAAGGTCAACTTCAAGCCCCGCTACGGCAACTACATCGGCGGCGAGTTCGTCGCGCCGGTGAACGGCGACTATTTCACCACCACCTCGCCGGTCAATGGCCAGCCGATCGCCGAATTCCCCCGCTCCACGGCCGAAGACATCGACAAAGCCCTGGACGCCGCCCATGCCGCCGCCGATGCCTGGGGTCGCACCTCGGTCCAGGACCGCTCCAATACCCTGCTGAAGATCGCCGACCGCATCGAGGCCAACCTGGAACTGCTGGCCATCACCGAGACCTGGGACAACGGCAAGCCGATCCGTGAAACCCTCAATGCCGATATCCCCCTGGCCGTCGACCATTTCCGCTACTTCGCCGGCTGTCTGCGTGCCCAGGAAGGCGCGGCCGCGGAGATCAACGAAGGCACCGTGGCCTATCACTTCCACGAGCCCCTGGGCGTGGTCGGGCAGATCATCCCGTGGAACTTCCCGATCCTCATGGCGGCGTGGAAGCTGGCGCCTGCCCTGGCCGCCGGCAACTGCGTGGTACTCAAGCCCGCCGAGCAGACCCCGCTGGGCATCACCGTGCTGGCCGAACTGATCGGCGACCTGCTGCCGCCGGGCGTGCTCAACATCGTCCAGGGCTTCGGCCGCGAAGCCGGGGAAGCCCTGGCCACCAGCAAGCGCATCGCCAAGATCGCCTTCACCGGCTCCACCCCGGTAGGCTCGCACATCATGAAATGCGCCGCCGAGAACATCATCCCCTCCACGGTGGAACTGGGCGGCAAGTCGCCGAACATCTATTTCGAAGACGTCATGAACGCTGAACCGGCGTTCATCGACAAGGCCGCCGAGGGCCTGGTGCTGGCGTTCTTCAACCAGGGCGAGGTGTGCACCTGTCCATCGCGCGCGCTGGTGCAGGAGTCGATCTACCCGCAGTTCATGCAGGTGGTGATGGAGAAGGTCAAGAAGATCAAGCGTGGCGATCCGCTGGACACCGACACCATGGTCGGCGCCCAGGCGTCCCAGCAGCAGTTCGACAAGATCCTCTCCTACCTCGAGATCGCCCAGCAGGAAGGCGCCGAGCTGTTGACCGGCGGCAAGGTCGAGAAGCTCGAAGGCAGCCTGTCGACCGGGTACTACATCCAGCCGACCCTGCTCAAGGGCAACAACGCGATGCGCGTGTTCCAGGAAGAGATCTTCGGCCCGGTGGTCAGCGTCACCACCTTCAAGGACGAGGCCGAGGCCCTGGCGATCGCCAACGACACCGAGTTCGGCCTGGGCGCCGGCGTCTGGACCCGCGACATCAACCGCGCCTATCGCATGGGCCGCGGTATCAAGGCCGGCCGGGTCTGGACCAACTGCTACCACCTGTACCCAGCGCACGCGGCCTTCGGCGGCTACAAGAAATCCGGCGTCGGCCGTGAAACCCACAAGATGATGCTCGACCACTACCAGCAGACCAAGAACCTGCTGGTCAGTTATGACATCAATCCGTTGGGGTTCTTCTAAGAGGCAGACGACTAGCGTCACGCAACGCGTTAGCAGCGGGACGGTGGTGAGGCGGTATCGGGTGTCTGGCTTCGAGCTTGGCATCCACCGCTCGTCGCCTCGCCTGGCCCGCTTCCTGCACACCCTATCACCACGGGGCCGGCACCTTGCCGGCCAACAAGAAGAAAGGTGAACCTATGCCAAGCGAACAGGCTGCAAACGCGCCGGCAGGCGCGTCGGTCGACTTCGAGAACGTCGACTCCGATTACTTCCAGCAACGACAACTGAAGAAAGGCGCGGCAGGCTGGGTCCTGCTGGTGGGCCTGGGCGTGGCCTACGTGATTTCCGGCGACTACGCCGGGTGGAACTTCGGCCTGGCCCAGGGCGGCTGGGGCGGCATGTTCCTGGCCACCCTGCTGATGGCCACCATGTACCTGTGCATGTGCTTCTCCCTGGCCGAACTGTCGTCGATGATCCCCACCGCCGGGGGTGGCTACGGCTTCGCCCGCAGCGCCTTCGGGCCCTGGGGCGGATTCCTGACCGGGACGGCGATCCTCATCGAATACGCCATCGCGCCCGCGGCGATCGCCGTGTTCATCGGCGCCTACTGCCAGTCGCTGTTCGGCATCGGCGGCTGGATGATCTACCTGGCCTTCTACGTGGTGTTCATCGGCATCCACATCTTCGGGGTCGGCGAGGCCCTGAAGCTGATGTTCGCCATCACGGCGGTGGCGGCCATCGCACTGGCGGTGTTCCTGTTGGCCATGGTGCCGCACTTCGACGCCGCCAACCTGTTCGACATCGCCCCCACCCAGGCGGCCGGCGCCAGCAGCTTCCTGCCGTTCGGCTACGTCGGCGTGTGGGCAGCGATCCCCTACGCGATCTGGTTCTTCCTGGCGGTCGAAGGCGTGCCCCTGGCGGCCGAAGAGACCAAGAACCCACGGCGCGACCTGCCCCGCGGCCTGATCGGCGCGATGCTGGTACTGCTCAGCTTCGCCCTCCTGATCCTGGTCATCGGTCCGGGCGGCGCTGGCGCCGAGGCGCTCAAGGCCTCGGGCAACCCCTTGGTCGAGGCACTGGCCAAGGCCTACGGCGGCTCGACCTGGATGGGCAGCTTCGTCAACCTGGTCGGCCTGGCCGGCCTGATCGCCAGCTTCTTCTCGATCATCTACGCCTACTCGCGGCAGATCTTCGCCCTCTCGCGGGCCGGTTACCTGCCGCGCAAGCTGTCGGAGACCAACAAGAGCAAGGCGCCAGTGCTGGCGTTGGTGATTCCAGGCGTGATCGGCTTCGCGCTGTCGCTCACCGGCCAGGGTGACCTGCTGATCCTGGTGGCGGTGTTCGGTGCGACCTTGTCCTACGTGCTGATGATGGCGGCGCACATCACCTTGCGCATTCGGCGCCCCAAAATGGAGCGCCCTTACCGCACGCCGGGCGGGATCGTGACCTCTGGTGTGGCACTGGTGCTGGCGTGCATCGCCGTGGTGGCCGGCTTCCTGGTCGATCCACGGGTGGTGATCGGCGCGGCGGTGATCTACGCAGTGCTGATCGCCTACTTCGCGCTCTACAGCCGTCATCACCTGGTGGCCGGCACGCCCGAAGAAGAACTGGCGGCGATCCAGCAGGCCGAGCAGACCTTGCATTGATCGACGCGCGCGCCTTGCCCGGCAGGGCGCTCGAAGCCACGCGGCGCCTCGGTGGCGCCGCTTTGGAGGTTGTAGATGGCATCTTTCGTACACACGGTGGGTAACCAGTCCTACCGTTTCGACAGCCTGAAGGAGGTCATGGCCAAGGCCAGCCCGGCCCGTTCGGGCGACTTTCTGGCAGAAATCGCCGCCCGCAACGACGGTGAGCGCGTGGCCGCACAGATGGCGTTGGCCGACATCCCGCTCAAGCACTTTTTGAACGAGGCGCTGATCCCCTACGAGCAGGACGAAGTCACCCGCCTGATCGTCGACACCCACGACGCCCAGGCCTTCGCGCCGGTCAGCCACCTCACCGTGGGCGGCTTTCGCGACTGGCTGCTGGGCGAGCAGGCCGACGAGCACAGCCTGCGTGCCCTGGCGCCGGGGCTGACCCCGGAGATGGCCGCGGCGGTCTCGAAGATCATGCGCGTGCAGGACCTGGTGCTGGTCGCGCAGAAGATTCGCGTGGTCACCCAGTTTCGCGGCACCCTGGGCCTGCGCGGGCGACTGTCGACCCGGCTGCAGCCCAACCATCCCACCGACGACCCGGCGGGGATTGCCGCGAGCATCCTCGACGGCCTGCTGTACGGCAACGGCGATGCGATGATCGGCATCAACCCGGCCACCGACAGCACGGCGTCGATCTGCGCGTTGCTGGAAATGCTCGACGCGATCATCCAGCGCTACGAGATCCCGACCCAGTCCTGCGTGCTGACCCACGTCACCACCTCGATCGAGGCGATCAACCGGGGCGTGCCGCTGGATTTGGTGTTCCAGTCGATCGCCGGGACCGAGGCGGCCAACGCCGGGTTCGGCATCAGCCTGAGCCTGCTGCAGGAAGGCTACGAGGCCGGCCTGAGCCTCAAGCGCGGCACGCTCGGTCAGAACCTGATGTACTTCGAGACCGGCCAGGGCAGCGCGCTGTCGGCCAACGCCCACCATGGCGTCGACCAGCAGACCTGCGAGGCGCGCGCCTATGCCGTGGCCCGGCACTTCAAGCCGTTTCTGGTCAACACCGTGGTCGGCTTCATCGGCCCGGAATACCTCTACAACGGCAAGCAGATCATCCGTGCCGGTCTGGAGGACCACTTCTGCGGCAAGTTGCTGGGCGTGCCGATGGGCTGCGACATCTGCTACACCAACCATGCCGAGGCCGACCAGGACGACATGGACACCTTGCTGACCCTGCTGGGGGTCGCGGGCATCAACTTCATCATGGGCATCCCGGGGTCGGACGACATCATGCTCAACTACCAGACCACCTCGTTCCACGATGCGCTCTACGCGCGCCAGACCCTCGGCCTGCGGCCGGGGCCGGAGTTCGAGGCGTGGCTGGCACGGACCGGGATCTTCACCCAGGCCGATGGCCGGGTGCGCTTCGGCGAGCACCTGCCGCCGGCCTTCCGCCAGGCCCTGGCGCAACTGGGATAGGAGCTGCACATGGACAACACCCCTGCGAACCCCTGGTCATCGCTGCGCAACCTGACCTCGGCGCGCATCGCCCTGGGCCGGGTCGGCATCAGCCTGCCGACCCAGGCGCAGCTGGACTTCCAGTTCGCCCACGCCCAGGCGCGCGATGCAGTGCACCTGCCGTTCGACCACGCGACGCTGCGTGACACCCTGGCGCAACGGGGGCGGCCCAGCCTGGCGCTGCACAGCGCCGCCCACGACCGCGACCAGTACCTGCAACGCCCGGACCTGGGCAGGCGCCTGGACGAGGCGTCGATCGCCACGCTGGAGGAGCATGCCCGCGCGCACCCGGAGGCCGTGGACCTGGCAGTGGTGATCGCTGACGGCCTGTCGGCCCTGGCGGTGCATCGCCACGCCCTGCCCTTGCTGACCCGCTTCGAGGAGCAGGCGGCGAGCGAGGGCTGGTCGATGGCGCCTGTGGCGCTGGTGGAACAGGGCCGCGTGGCCGTGGCCGACGAGATCGGCGAGCGCCTGCGGGCGCGCATGACGGTGATGCTGATCGGTGAACGTCCGGGGCTCAGCTCGCCAGACAGCCTGGGGATCTACTTCACCTACGGCCCTCGAGTGGGGCTGACCGATGCCTACCGCAACTGTATTTCCAACGTGCGCCTGGAAGGGCTGAGCTACGGGCTGGCCGCGCACCGGTTGCTGTACCTGATGCGCGAGGCCTGCGTGCGTCAGTTGTCGGGGGTGAAGCTGAAGGATGAAGCGCAGTTGCAGCAGGTCGAGGGGGACGCGACCCAGAGGGCCGGGAACTTCCTGCTGGAGTGAACGGGCGTGAGGACGGGCGCGTTCAGGGTGCCCGCAGACCCGATTGCATCAGCAGCGGCCCCACAGCCTGGACTGCGTGGCTGGTCTGGCAGACCGTCGCACTCGTTTGTGAGAACAGTCTCACCTGCGATGCAGGCGGCGACGGACCGGACGCCATCGCGGGCAAGCCCGCTCCCACACGCTGCTCGCGCAGCCATGCCTACACCAACAGGTTGTAGAGATCTGGGTGGGAGCGGGCTTGCCCGCGATCGGGCCCGCAGGACCCGTAGAATCAGCGCACCTCGCTTTCGCCTGCAGCTCACTGCCCCCGCCGCCCCACCCGGTAATCCCTCGCTACAATCTCTCCGGGCATAAACGTCATCTGACCGTATAATGCCGTTTGTCTTGTGTGAAAAATTACCTACCCCTGGGTATACCTGCCTACACCAAGGCCCTTTCCGTCATCGCGAGCCGCTTCGACGTGGCTCCAGAACAGGTGCTGTACATGGATTTCAACCCGCTGGATCTCATCCTGCATCTCGACGCCTACCTCGACCTGCTGGTCAACAACTACGGCCCCTGGATCTACGCCATCCTGTTCGCGGTGATCTTCTGTGAAACCGGCCTGGTGGTGATGCCGTTCCTGCCAGGTGACTCACTGCTGTTCATCGCCGGTGCCGTGGCAGCGGGTGGCGGTATGGATCCGGTCCTGCTCGGCGGTCTGCTGATGGCGGCGGCGATTCTCGGTGACAGCACCAACTACGTGATCGGTCGCACCGCGGGCGAGCGGTTGTTCCGCAACCCGAATTCGAAGGTCTTCCGCCGCGACCACCTGGCACAGACCCACAATTTCTACGCCCGCCATGGCGGCAAGACCGTGACCCTGGCGCGTTTCCTGCCGATCCTGCGTACCTTCGCACCCTTCGTGGCCGGCATCGCGCGCATGAACTACCCGCGCTTCCTCGGCTTCAGTGTCGCCGGGTCGGTGCTGTGGGTCGGCAGCCTGGTGACGCTCGGCTACTTCTTCGGCAACGTGCCGTTCATCAAGCAGCACCTGTCGCTGATGGTCGTGCTGGTCATCCTGGTCTCGCTGGTGCCGATGATCATCGGCCTGGTGCGCGGGCGCGGCGCACGCGCGGCCAAGGCGCACTGACAGCCCCATGTGGTCCTTGCGCGCCTGGCGGCGCCAGCGCACCCTGGCCCGCTACCCCCTCGACGCTTCGCAGTGGCAGGCGGTGCGTGAACGGTTGCCGGTGCTCGACGGGTTGAGCGACGAGGAGGACCGCCGGTTGCGCGACGCCAGCGTGCTGTTCCTGCACGACAAGCACCTGACCAGCCTGTCCGGGCTCGAGCTGGACACCGACCAGCGCCTGTTCCTGGCGGCCCAGGCCCAGTTGCCGCTGCTGCAGCTGGGCGACCTGGACTGGTACCAGGGCTTTCACGAGCTGATCCTCTACCCCGACGACTTTCGCAGCCCCCAGCGCCACCGCGACGCCAGTGGCGTGGAGCATGCCTGGGACGGTGAGCACAGCGGCGAGGCCTGGCTGCAGGGGCCGGTGATCCTGGCCTGGCAGGGGGTGCTGGCCAGCGGCGACTGGGACGGTTACAACCTGGTCATCCACGAGCTGGCGCACAAGCTCGACATGCTCAACGGCGACGCCAACGGCCTGCCTCCGCTGCACCGCGACATGTCGGTGCAGGCCTGGGCCCAGGCCATGCAGGACGCCTACGACGACCTGAACCGTCAGCTGGACGCCGACCCCGAGGCCCAGACCGCCATCGACCCCTACGCGGCTGAAAACCCGGCCGAGTTCTTCGCCGTGACCTGCGAGTACTTCTTCAGCGCCCCGGACCTGCTGCACGAGGCCTATCCGCAGGTGTACCAGCAGTTGCAGCAGTTCTACCGGCAGGACCCGCTCGCTCGCCTGCAACGCCTGCAGGCCGAGCATCCCCACTACCGTACGGACCCGGCCTGAGCCCGGCGGGCGTGGCATGGGCCGGGGGAATGTGCCTATAATCGCGGCCAATTTTTCTGGTCAAACATGGGGGCACAGCCCAATGAGCTACAGCAAGATTCCGGCAGGCAAAGACCTGCCGAACGACATCTACGTTGCCATCGAGATCCCGGCCAACCACGCGCCGATCAAATACGAGATCGACAAGGACAGCGACACCCTGTTCGTCGACCGTTTCATGGCCACCCCGATGTTCTACCCGGCCAACTACGGTTTCATCCCCAACACCCTGGCCGACGACGGTGATCCGCTGGACGTGCTGGTCGTCACCCCGTACCCGGTCGCCCCTGGCTCGGTGATCCGTGCCCGTCCGGTCGGCGTGCTGAACATGACCGACGACGGCGGCGGCGACGCCAAGGTCATCGCCGTGCCACACGACAAGCTGTCGCAGCTGTACGTCGACGTGAAGGAATACACCGACCTGCCGCCGCTGCTGATCCAGCAGATCGAGCACTTCTTCGCCAACTACAAGGACCTGGAGAAGGGCAAGTGGGTCAAGATCGAAGGCTGGGCCGGCGCTGACGCCGCCCGCGAAGCGATCACCAAGTCGGCAGCGGCCTACAAGGGCTGATGCGACGGCCAGGCACGTCCTGGCCACGCCTGCGACGATCGGGGCCATCTGGCCCCGGTTCTTCCGGTCCACCTCGTAGACCGTCCAGAGGTTTCCTACAGCCTGCCGACGAGTGTAAACACCGCGTTTATTCCCTCACCCTCGCCTGCTCGCTAGACTCGGCGCCATGAAGACATCCGGCGACCGCCTCAAAGCCCTCCTGCAAGAGTACAACCTGACCCCTGCCGATTTCGCGGCGCATCGCGACGTCACGCCCCAGCACGTCCACAACTGGTTCAAGCGCGGCGTTCCCTTGGCGCGCCTCGACGAATTCGCCCAGTTGCTGTCGGTCAATCGCCGCTGGCTGCAATCGGGACAAGGGCGCAAGCACCCGCACTTGGCCCAGCACCCGCCATGTATCGCCCACGCTCAGGGAGCGACCCCCTTGTCGTCCGAGCTGGCCGCACCGGACGCCGAGATCGTTCACCTGCCTCACCAGACGGTCTGCGAGGGCAGGCTGCAGCCTACCGTCGACCGCTTTCTGACCTTGCCTCGGCCATTGCTCGACGCCCAGGGCGTCGATCTGGCGCAGGCGGTCTGCCTGACCGTGTCCAGCAGCAACATGCAGCCGCGCCTGGCCGTGGGCGCGACCCTGGCGGTCGACCGCAGCCAGACCCGGATCGTCGACGGCGCCCTCTATGCCCTGCTCCACCTGGGTACGCTGCGGGTGCATCAGGTCACCCTGGACCGGGACAACGTCCTGTGCCTGCACAATCATGACGAGGATGAGTACCCGAGCGAGTACTACAGCCTGGCCCAGCGACGCGTCCACGGGATCGAGGTGATCGGTCGGGTGTTCTGGTATTCGCACCTGTGCAGCCCGCGACTGGACTGAACAAGGGTAATTGCCACTGGGCAAGCGCGGCGATGCCAGGTATCCTGGCGCCCACGTTCTGTCGCTGTCGGCCTCTGCGCGGACAGGGCTCTGACCACCGCGAAGCTCGCGGCTCGTCCTGAGGCCGTCATGGCCGATCACCCTTTGCAGGTGGCCGTGGCCTACCAAAAGTAGGTCAGGACCACCGCCGAAAGCCGGCCACAAGCCGGCTTTTTAGTGCCCGCCGTTCAGCACGGCGCATCCCCATCGCTCAACCGGTACCCCACCCCCGCTTCAGTGTGCAGGTAGCGCGGCGCCGCCGACGCATCGCCGAGCTTCTGCCGCAGGTGACCGACCACCACGCGCAGGTAATGGGTATCGTCCTGGTGCGTCGCCCCCCAGATCTCGGCCAGCAGCTGGCGTTGGGTGATCACACGCCCCGGATGCCGGGCCAATTGGCAGAGCACGGCATATTCCCGCGGTGTCAGCGCCAAGCGACGGCCAGCCAGGGTGACTTCGCGGGCGCTGAAGTCCAGGCGCAGGTCGCCCACCGTGACCACGGCCTGGACCGGCTGGCGCCCCTCGGCCTGGCGCAGCAGCCCACGCACGCGGGCAAGGAACTCCTGAATGCCGAACGGCTTGACCATGTAGTCGTTGGCCCCGGCATCCAGGGCCTGGACCTTCTGCGCCTCGCTGGCGCGAGCCGAAAGCACCAGCACCGGGGTGGCGCTCCATTCCCGCAGCTCGACCAGCACGTCCTGGCCGTCACGGTCCGGCAGGCCGAGGTCGAGCACGATCAGGTCCGGCTGCCGGGTGGCGCCCAGGCCCAGGCCCTGGGCGGCCGTCTCGGCTTCCAGCACCGTGTAGCCCTGGCTGGTCAGGCTGATGCGCAGGAACTTGCGGATCTGCGGTTCGTCGTCGATCACCAGAACGGTCGGTGCCAGGGTCATGCAGGGCTCTCTTCGGCCGGCTGAGGGTGGAGCGGCAAGTGTAGCGTGATGCAGGTGCCGCAACCGCCCGGCCCGGCCTCGACGCTGACCTGCCCGCCATGGGCGCCCACCATGCCCTGGCAGATGGCCAGGCCCAGCCCGGTGCCCTGCCCGCCACGATCGCCACGGCTGGCGGTGTAGAACAGGTCGAAGACCTTGGCCCGCTCC
Organism: Enterobacterales bacterium AN_CKDN230030167-1A_HGKHYDSX7; assembly: GCA_046940335.1. Classification (GTDB taxonomy): domain Bacteria; phylum Pseudomonadota; class Gammaproteobacteria; order Pseudomonadales; family Pseudomonadaceae; genus Aquipseudomonas. Next base: position 75,079 of record JBKYML010000009.1, on the reverse strand, counting down.
TCGGGCGGAATACCGGGGCCTTGGTCGCTGACCGAGAGCCCGAGCCGGTCACCTTCGACAGCCGCCGACACCACCACCTGCCCCTGGGCCGGCGAAAAGCGTGCGGCGTTTTCCAGGACGTTGACCAAGGCCTGTTCGATCAACGCCGGGTGCGCATACAGCAACGGCAACCCCTCGGGCAGCTCGAGCCGCAGGCGTACCGGCGCCAGGACTGCCTGCAGGCGCTGCACCGCGCAGGCCACGATGTCGGCCGGCGCGACCCAGTCACGGGCCAGGCTGAGCGCGCCATGGCCCAGGCGGGTCATGTCCAGCAGGTTCTGGATGTAGCGGTCGAGCCGCTCGCACTCCAGACGCGTGCCGTCGAGCAGGGCGTCGCGATCGGCCTGACCCAGGGTGTCGCCGAACAGTTGCAGGCTTTCCAGGCTGCCGCGCATGGCCGTCAGCGGGGTACGCAGGTCGTGGGAGACCGAGGCCAGCAAGGCGCTGCGCAGGGTTTCGGTTTCGCCGAGCAAGCGGGCGGCCTCCAGCTCTTCGGCCAGCGCGGCGCGGGCCAGCGCCTGGCCCAAGGGTTGCCCCAGCGCCATCACCAGGCGTCGGCGTGCCTCGGGAATGGGCTGCCCGGCCTTCGGCCACAAGCCGATCAGGCCGACGCTGCCGCCCTCGACGCACAAGGGCCACCACCAGGCCTGGCTGGCTGGCAACGTGCTGGTGCCCTGCCCGGCCGCCTGACCGTGTTTCCAGGCCCATTGCGCGGTGGCGCGGTCCACCTCGGCGCGGCTCGAGGGCAGCTCGAGGGCCACGTGCGGATCCTGTCCATGGACGGTAACGTGGACGTCGGTCCAGCCTTCGAAGTGACGGCGCGCCGCCTCCAGGACCGCCTCACGGTCGCTGGCGGCAGCCAGGTGCCGGGACAGCTCAAGCAGCTCGTCGGTGTGCGCCTGGGTGTCGCGCAGGGCCAGCAACTGCCGGCGCTGGGCAGTGGCCAGGTTGCCGGTCACGGTCGCCATGAACAGGAAGAACAGCAGGGTCAGGACGTCGTCCTGCAGGTCCACCGAAAACGAATACAGCGGCGCGATGAACAGGAAGTCGTAGAGCAGGAACGACAGCCCTGCGCTCAGCAGGGCCGGCCCGAGACCGCCGACCACCGCGACCACCAGGACACCGGCCAGGAACACCAGGGAGATGTTGGGCAGTGCCAGCCAGGTGGAAAGGCTCCAGGACAGCGCCGCCGCCAGGGCCGACACCAGCACCGCCAGGGCCAGGTGCCAGCGTCGGACGGTCGGGCGCCAGCGCCGTGGCCGGGGCGCCTCCACGGCCTCACGGTCGAGCACGGCGACTTCCAGTCCCTTGGCCCGGCCCAGCAGACGGCCTGGCAGGCCCTGCCCCCAGACGCGGCGCCGTGCGGCGGCCAGCAGCAGCACCGTGGCCCGGCGCTGGGCTGCGTGCTGGAGCAAGGCATCGGCCACATCGGTGGCGCGCAAGCGGACCACCTCGCCGCCCAGCCGCTCGGCCAGCCGTTGTGCCGCCATCAGCCGTTGCCGACCCTCATCGTCCAGACCGCGACCGCTGTCGACGTGCACCAGCGTCCACGGCAGATGGCGACGTTCGGCGACCCGGCTGGCGTGACGGACCAGGCGCTCGGCCTGCGCATCGCCCTGGACCGCCACCAGCAGACGCCCCCGCCCCTGCGGCAACGGCAACCCCTGCTGCCGATAGCCTTGGGCCACATCGCCTTCGACGTGGGCCGCAGCGACCTGCATCGCCAGCTCGCGCAGCGCCGCCAGGTGCGTCGGCACGAAGAACGCCTCGATAGCGGCACGGGCCTGCTCGGGCATGTACACCTTGCCGGCGCGCAGCCGCTCCAGCAGCTCGCGAGGCGGCAGGTCGATCAGCACCAGTTCGTGCGCCTCCAGCACCACCCAGTCCGGCACGGTCTCCTGGACGCGCACGCCGGTGATGGCGTGAACCTGGTCGTTGAGGCTGTCCAGGTGCTGGACGTTGAGGGTGGTGTGCACGTCGATGCCAGCGGCCAGCAGTTCGCGGACATCCTGCCAGCGCTTGGCATGGCGACTGCCCGGCGCGTTGCTGTGCGCCAGCTCGTCCACCAGTGCCACTTGGGGCCGGGCTGCCAGTAGCGCGTCGAGGTCCAGGGCTTCCAGGGTGCGGTCGCGGTAAGGCCGACGCACGCGGGGTTGCACCGGCAAGCCCACCAGCAGGGCTTCGGTTTCGGCGCGGCCATGGGTCTCGACCCAGCCGACCCGCAGTCGCACGCCCTGCCGTTGCAGGTCGTGGGCCGTACGCAGCAGCGCGCAGGTCTTGCCGACACCGGCGCTGGCGCCCAGGTACACCTTCAGATGGCCCTGGCCATCGGGCAGGGCCGCCAACAGCGCGTCGGCGCGAGCCGCATCATTCATCGAACAGGGTCCTTATCAGGGCGCCAGGGGCCAGCGCTGTTGCAGTGCCAGATTCAAGGCCAGCACGTTGACCACCGGCGGGCCGACCCACGGCGCGCGCACCTGCTGGCGCACCAGGGCTTCCAGCACGGCGGCGTCCAGGTGGCGGGCAGCGGCGATGCGCTTAACCTGCCACAACGCCGCGTCCGGCGGAAGGTCCGGGTCCAGACCGCTGCCGGAGGTGGTCAACAGGGCCAGCGGCACCGGCGCCTCGCCCTGCCCGCTCAGGCGCTCGGCATCGTCACGCAGGCGCTGGGCCAGCGCCGGGTTATGGGTCGCCAGGTTGCTGGCGGCGCTGGCGACCGTGGCGAAGGCACCCGCCGACGGCCGGGGCTGGAACCAGGCATCGCCGGTGAACGCCTGGGCGATCAGGTTCGAGCCGCGCACCTGGCCCTGGGCGTCGCGCACCAGGCTGCCCTGGGCCTGCTCAGGGAAGGCAAGGCGCCCGATGGCGCCGACCAGCAGCGGGTAGGCCACCCCGGTCAGCAGGGCCAGCACGGCCAGGAGGCTGACGGCGGGACGAAGCACAGTGTTCATGGGGCGTTCCTCAAACCAGGTGAAGGGCAGTCAACGCGAGGTCGATCAGCTTGATGCCGACGAACGGCACCAGCAGCCCGCCCACGCCGTAGATCAGCAGGTTGCGCCGCAGCAGGCTGTTGGCGCTGGCGGCCCGGACCCGCACGCCGCGCAGCGCCAGGGGGATCAAGGCGACGATGATCAGTGCGTTGAAGACGATGGCCGACAGGATCGCGCTCTGCGGGCTGTGCAGGTGCATGACGTTGAGCACGTCCAATTGTGGGTAGAGGCTGGCGAACAGGGCCGGCAGGATGGCGAAGTACTTGGCCACGTCGTTGGCCACCGAAAAGGTGGTCAGTGCGCCCCGGGTCATCAGCAGTTCCTTGCCGGTGCGCACCACGTCCAGCAGCTTGGTCGGGTCGCTGTCCAGGTCGACCATGTTGGCCGCCTCGCGCGCGGCCTGGGTGCCTTCGTTCATCGCCACGCCGACGTCGGCCTGGGCCAGCGCCGGGGCGTCGTTGGCCCCGTCGCCGCACATGGCCACCAGCCGCCCCTGGCCCTGTTCCTGGCGGATGCGTTCGAGCTTCTTCTGCGGCGTCGCTTCGGCGATCACATCGTCCACCCCGGCCTGGGCCGCGATGGCGGCCGCGGTCAGCGGGTTGTCGCCGGTCACCATCACCGTGCGGATGCCCAACTGGCGCAAGGCCTCGAACCGCTCGCGGATGCCCGGCTTGACCACGTCGGTCAACTCGATGGCGCCGATCAACCGGTCGTCGCAGGCCAGCAGCAAGGGCGTGCCCCCGGCCTGGGCGATGCGCTCGATTTCGCGCGCCAGGCTGTCGGGCAGGGCCGCCCGCGTGCTGCCCAGGTACGCCAGCAGCGCGTCCACCGCGCCTTTGCGGTAGCGGCGGCCGGCCAGGTCCAGCCCGGACAGGCGCGTCTCGGCACTGAACGGTACCGGTGTGGCGTTCTGCGGCGGCGCACGATGCACCACGCCCAGCTGCTCCACGTAGGTCACCACCGACTTGCCTTCGGCGGTGGTGTCGCCGAGCGAGGCCAGCAGGGCGACGTCGGCCAGCTCGGCCTTGCTGACCGACGGCGCGGCGTACAACCCGGTGCAGCGACGGTTGCCGAAGGTGATGGTGCCGGTCTTGTCCAGCAGCAGCACGTGCACGTCACCGGCCGCCTCCACGGCGCGCCCGGATTTGGCGATCACGTTGAGGCGAACCAGACGGTCCATGCCGGCGATGCCGATGGCCGACAGCAGGCCGCCGATGGTGGTCGGGATCAAGGTCACCAGCAGGGCCACCAGGAACAGCAGCGGCAAGGTGCCCCCGGCGAAGGCGGCGAACGGTTGCAAGGTCGCCACCACCAGCAGGAAGATCAGCGTCAGCCCGATCAGCAGGATGTCCAGGGCAGTCTCGTTGGGGGTTTTCTGCCGGCGGGCGCCTTCGACCAGGGCGATCATGCGGTCGAGGGTGGACTCGCCCGGGTTGGCGGTGATGCGCACCAGCAGCCAGTCGGAGACCAGCCGGGTGTTGCCGGTGACCGCACAGCGGTCGCCCCCGGACTCGCGGATCACCGGCGCCGATTCCCCGGTGATGGCGGCTTCGTCGACGGCAGCGATGCCTTCGAGCACTTCGCCATCGCCGGGGATCAGCTCACCGGCCTCGACCCGTACCACATCGCCCTGGCGCAGGGTGGTCGCCGACACCGACTCGAAGGCCCCCTGGGCAGTACGGCGGCGAGCCTTCAGGTCGACACTGCCCGCTCGCAGGCTGTCGGCGCGTGCCTTGCCCCGGCCTTCGGCCAGGGCCTCGGCGAAGTTGGCGAACAGCACGGTGAACCACAGCCACAGGGCGATCTGGACGCCCACCGACAAGGGCACCGCGTCGTTGGGCAGCAAGCACAGCAGCGTGGCGAACAGCGCCGTCACCGCGACCACCAGCATCACCGGCGAGCGCCGCAACTGGCGGGGGTCGAGCTTGACGATGGCGTGCCACAACGCCGGGCGCCACAACGCCGACAGGTCGGTCCGGGCCACGGGCATGACAGGAGCGCCCTCGCGGGCAGGTTCTACAGGCAGGTTCATGGCAGTCCTCAACGCGCGGCACTCAAGTGATCGGCCACCGGCCCCAGGGCCAGGGTCGGCAGGAAGGTCAAACCGCCGACCACCAGCAAGGTGACGGTCAGCAACACCACGAACAGCGGCCCGTGGGTCGGGAAGGTGTCCTGGCCGGTCGGCGCGGCCTGCTTGGCCGCCAGGCTGCCGGCCAGGGCCAGCACCGGCAGGATGTAGCCGAAGCGGCCGATGAGCATCGCCAGCCCCAGCAGCAGGTTGTGCGGCATGCTGTTGGCGTTGAAACCGGCGAAGGCCGAGCCGTTGTTGGCCGTGGCCGAGGTGTAGGCGTAGAGCAGCTCGCTGAAGCCGTGGGGCCCGGGGTTGGTCAGGGCCGCGTCGATGCCGGGCAGGCTGGCGGCGAGGGCGCCGAGCACCAGCACGCCGACCGGCATCACCAGCAAGGTCGCCACCAGCAGCTTGACCTCGTGGGCGCCGAGCTTCTTGCCCAGGTACTCGGGCGTGCGGCCGATCATCAGGCCGGCCAGGAACACGGTGATCAGCACGAACAGCAGCATCCCGTAGAGCCCGGCGCCGACGCCGCCGAAGACCACCTCGCCGAGCATCATGTTGACCATCGCTACCAGACCGGTCAGCGGGTTCAGGCTGTCATGCATGCCGTTGACCGAACCATTGGAGGCGGCCGTGGTGACCACCGCCCACAGGCTGGTGGCCAGGCTGCCGAAGCGCGCCTCCTTGCCCTCCAATGGAGCGGCGGACTGGATCAGGTGCGGGTCGAGCCCGGCCAATGGCTGCGCCTCTGCCCACAGCGCCACCCCGCCGCCCAGGCACAGCAACAGCAGCATGGTGGCGAAGATCGCCCGACTCTGGCGCAGGTCCTTGACGTAGTGGCCGAAGGTGAACACCAGGGCTGCCGGGATCAGCAGGATCGCCACCAGCTCGAACAGGTTGCTCCAGGCCGTCGGGTTCTCGAAGGGGTGGGCCGAGTTGACCCCGAAGAACCCGCCGCCGTTGGTACCCAGCTGCTTGATCGCCACCTGGCTCGCGGCGGGCCCCATCGGCAGGTGCTGCAGGGCGCCTTGCACGGTGTGGGCTTCGACATAGGGGGCCAGGTTCTGCGGCACGCCCTGCCATAGCAGCAGTACGGCCAGCAGCACGCTCAGCGGTAGCAGCCCATACAGGGTGGCACGGGTCAGATCCGCCCAGGCGTTGCCCACGGTGCTGGCCGAACGACGCGCGAGGCCGCGACACAGGGCGACCAGCACGCACAAGCCGGTGGCAGCGCTGACGAAGTTCTGCACGCCCAGGCCGAGCGCCTGGCTCAGGTAGCTCAGCGACGCTTCGCCACTGTAGGCCTGCCAGTTGGTGTTGGTGACGAAGCTGACCGCGGTGTTGAACGCCAGCGTCGCGTCAAGGCCCGGCAGGCCCTGGGGGTTGAGCGGCAGCCAGCCCTGCAGCATGAGCAGGCCGAACAGCGTCACGAACCCCGCCAGGTTGAACGTCAACAGGGCGATGGCGTAGCGTCGCCAGCCCTGCTCCTGCTGCGGCTGGACACCAGCCAGGCGGTAGCAGCCGCGCTCGATCGGCGCCAGCAGCGGGTGCAGCCAGGTACGCTGGCCTTCCATGATCCGGTAGTAGAAACGGCCCAGCCACGGCGCCGGAAGGATCACCAGCAGTAGGAACAGGCCGATCAGGACGATCTCATGAGGGTGCATGGGTCACGTCCGGTCGGCGCGCAGCAGCGCGACCAGCAGGTAGATGAACAGGGCCGTGGCGGCCAGCAGGGACAAGACTTCGACGGGGCCCATGGGGTGCTCCTGACAGGGCGAGGGACAGGTCTGCAGTATTCGGTCAGGAGGCGTAAAGGATCGATTGCCAAGCGCAGGCGCGGGCGTAAAGGTTTCGTAACGACAGCCAGGGTGGGGCTGCGCCAGGCGGGTTGCAGTTGCAATCCACGGCGTTTTACGCGAGCGTGCCCGTCGCACGGCAATGAGTGCCGCGTTGGCGTTCGCTTTTCTTCACCGCATGAGCGTATTCGATGAGAGCTTCCCTGTTTTCCCTGGCGCTGTCGGTGGCCCTGGCCGCCGTCCTGCCGAGCGCCCTGGCGCGACCGACCCCTGGACAGCCGATGGAGGCCTCGATGCTGCAGCGCGACGACCTGGCCTACCGCTTCAACACCGTGACCGTGGACGCCATCGACGGCCAGCGGCACTACCAGCTGTGGATCGGCATCCCGAAACGCCCGGCACCGGCGGCGGGTTATCCGGCCCTGTGGATGCTCGATGGCAATGCCGCAATCGGGGCGCTGTCGCCCGAGCAACTGGACGGGTTGGCCGCCGGGCAGGCGCCGGTGCTGGTCGCCGTCGGTTATCGCACCGAGGCTCGCATCGACCGCGAAAGCCGGACGCTGGATTACACGCCGCCGGTCGAGGGCCTGGCACAGCAGCGTGATCCGCTCACGGGCCTGCCCAGTGGCGGTGTGGACGCCTTCTTCGACCTGCTCGAGCAGCGCATGCGTCCTGAAGTGGACCAACGCGTGCGGCTCGATCCACGGCACCAGACGCTGTGGGGGCATTCCTATGGCGGGCTGGCCGTGCTGCATGCCTTGTTCACGCGGCCTGGCGCCTTTACCGACTACGCGGCGGCCAGCCCGTCGCTGTGGTGGCGTCAGGGGGCAGTGGTGGCGGCGGCGACCGGGCTCGAGGAGCGTCTGGCCGGGCAGCATCCGCGTTTGTTGCTGATGAAAGGCAGCAGCGAGGGTGTGCCGCCGGGGCAAGTGTCGATGGCCGACGCCGAAGCGGGTGCACGACGGCTGGAAGCGGCGTTGGCCGAGGCGCCGGGGGTGGCAGTGCAGTCGAAGGTGTTCGAGGGGCTGGGGCATGGGCCGATGTTGCCGGCGTCGCTGGGGTATGTGGTGGAGCAGTTGTCGCATTGAGGGGAAGGCGTGGGTGATCGATCGTCGTGGATCGGTCGCTGCAGGGAGGTGGCATCGTGCAGGCTGATGCAGCGGCCCCTGCGGGGCGCAGGCTCGGCGACAAGCCCTCTCGCGCCTCGATGCCCTTCCAAGGTCGTACACCCCCGCCTTGCCATCCAGGTACCTGCCTGGGGTATGCTTGCCCGGTCTTCAGGGCGGGGTGCAATTCCCCACCGGCGGTCAGTCGACAGACGAGCCCGCGAGCGCCTTGGCCATGCCAAGGGTCAGCAGATCTGGTGAGATTCCAGAGCCGACGGTCATAGTCCGGATGAAAGAAGGCGTCAGGCGAAGGTCCCCTGGGCCTTTGCGCGCGCGTTTTTTGCTCGCCCCGAGACGTTCATCTCAACGAGGAGCGTTTCATGTCCACTTCGCACCACCCGCACTACCCCAACGTCACCGCCGCCCTTGCCGCCTTCCGTGCCGGCAAGCCCGTGCTGTTGCTCGACGACGACGATCGCGAGGACGAGGCCGACATCATCGCGGCGGCGGAAAACATCTCGCTGCAGACCATGGCCATGATGATCCGCGACTGCAGCGGCATCGTCTGCCTGTGCCTGGACGAGGCCACCGTCGATGCGCTGGCGCTGGCACCGATGGTCCAGCACAACCAGGCCCGTCATGGCACCGGCTTCACCGTGACCATCGAGGCGGCCGACGGCATCACCACCGGTGTCTCGGCCCAGGACCGCATCACCACCATCCAGGCCGCCCTGGCTTCCAGTGCCAGCGAGCGGCACATCGTCAGCCCCGGCCACGTGTTCCCGCTGCGGGCACGCGATGGCGGCGTGCTGACCCGCCGCGGCCACACCGAGGGCTCGGTCGATCTGGCGCGCCTGGCCGGCCTGCGTCCGGCTGCGGTGCTCTGTGAGCTGATGAACCCGGATGGCAGCATGGCCCGTGGCGAGCAGGTGGCGGCGTACGCGCGCCAGCACGACCTGCCGGTGCTGACCATCGAGGAGCTGGCCCGCTATCGCCTGGCCTTGCATGCGCGACAGGCCGAAGCGGTGGCGTAAGGCGTGCCCGGGGCGTTTGCTCACCCCGCCCCGCTCTGCTAGTGTCGCGGCGTTCACCACAGCCACGAGACAGCCGCCATGGCCCGTAAAAAAGCGTCCATCGATTTCGAGCAATCCCTCGCCGCGCTGCAAGCGCTGGTAGAACGCCTGGAAAACGGCGAGTTGTCGCTCGAGGACTCGCTGGTCGCCTTCGAACAGGGCATCAGCCTGACCCGTGAATGCCAAGGCGCGCTGTCGCAGGCCGAGCAGAAGGTACAGATCCTGCTCGAGCGCGATGGCGCGCTGGCGGCCGAGCCGTTCGACGCGGAACCGACGGCATGATCGCCGCCTACCAGGCCAAGTGCCAGGCCCAAGTCGACGCCGCCCTGGAGCCGCTGTTCCAGGCGCCTTCGCCCGAACTCGAGCGGCTCTACGCCGCGATGCGCTACAGCGTCATGAATGGCGGCAAGCGGGTCCGCCCGCTGTTGGCCTATGCTGCCTGCGAAGCCCTGGGTGCCGAGGGCCAGCGCGCCGACGGCGCAGCGTGCGCAGTGGAGCTGATCCACGCCTACTCGCTGGTGCACGACGACTTACCGGCCATGGACGACGACGACCTGCGTCGTGGCCAGCCGACCACCCACAAGGCCTTCGACGAAGCCTGCGCGATTCTGGCCGGTGACGGCCTGCAGAGCCTGGCCTTCAGTGCCCTGCTCGACCCGCGCCTGAACACCCAGGATGCCGCCACCAGCCTGGCCATGGTCCGCGCCCTGGCCGAGGCCGCAGGTTCGGCTGGCATGGTCGGCGGCCAGGCCATCGACCTGGGCTCGGTGGGCCTGAAGCTCGACCAGCAGGCCCTGGAATACATGCACCGGCACAAGACCGGCGCGCTGATCGAAGCCAGCGTCCGCCTCGGTGCCCTGGCCAGCGGTCGGGCCAGCGCAAGCCAGCTGGCGTCGCTGCAGACCTACGCCCAGGCGATCGGCCTGGCCTTCCAGGTGCAGGACGATATTCTGGACATCGAGAGCGACACGGCGACCTTGGGCAAGCACCAGGGCGCCGACCTGGCCCGTGACAAGCCGACCTACCCGGCGCTGCTGGGCCTGCCGGCGGCCAAGGCCTATGCCGCGGAACTGCGCGACCAGGCCCTGGTCGCACTGGAAGGCTTCGGTGAGTCTGCCGAGCCCCTGCGGGCACTGGCCTGCTACATCGTCGAGCGCCGTCACTGAGCCCACCCTTCCTTCGCCCCGGCGCCGGTCGCCGGCCGGTCGTCGGAGGCGCTGGCAAAATGGGCAGTTGTCCCTCAATGGGTTAAACTGCCGCCACTTCACACCTATAACGATTCGCCTGATGCCCACGACGTTTCAAGAGATTCCCCGCGAACGCCCGGTCACGCCCCTGCTGGACCGTGCCGATACGCCCGTCGGCCTGCGCCGGCTGGCCGAAGCCGACCTGGAGACCCTGGCCGATGAATTGCGCCAGGAGTTGCTCTATTGCGTCGGTGAAACCGGTGGGCATTTCGGCGCCGGCCTGGGCGTGATCGAGCTGACCATCGCCCTGCACTACGTCTTCGACACGCCCGACGATCGGCTGGTGTGGGACGTCGGCCACCAGGCCTATCCGCACAAGATCCTCACCGGGCGTCGCCAGCGCATGCACACCCTGCGGCAGAAGGACGGCATCGCCGCCTTCCCGCGCCGGGTCGAGAGCGAGTACGACACCTTCGGCGTCGGCCATTCGAGCACCTCGATCAGCGCCGCCCTGGGCATGGCCATCGCCGCCCGGTTGCAGAACGACCCGCGCAAGTCGATCGCGGTGATCGGTGACGGCGCGCTGACCGCCGGCATGGCGTTCGAGGCGCTCAACCACGCCCAGGAAGTGGACGCCGACATGCTGGTGATCCTCAACGACAACGACATGTCGATCTCGCGCAACGTCGGCGGTCTGTCCAACTACCTGGCCAAGATCCTCTCGAGCCGGACCTACACCAGCATGCGCGAGGGCAGCAAGAAAGTGCTCTCGCGGCTGCCCGGCGCCTGGGAAATCGCCCGGCGCACCGAGGAGTACGCCAAGGGCATGCTGGTGCCCGGCACGTTGTTCGAGGAGCTGGGCTGGAACTACATCGGCCCGATCGACGGCCATGACCTGCCGACCCTGATCGCCACCCTGCGCAACATGCGCGACCTCAAGGGTCCGCAGTTCCTGCACGTGGTCACCAAGAAGGGCAAGGGCTTCGCGCCTGCCGAGGTCGATCCGATCGGCTATCACGCCATCACCAAGCTGGAACCGGCCAACGCGCCGCCCGTCGCGCCGCGCAAGGCGACCGGGCCGAAGTACTCGGCGGTGTTCGGCCAATGGCTGTGCGACATGGCCGCCGCCGATACGCGCCTGGTCGGCATCACCCCGGCGATGAAGGAAGGCTCCGACCTGGTGGCGTTCAGCGAACGCTATCCCGAGCGCTACTTCGACGTGGCGATCGCCGAGCAGCACGCCGTCACCCTGGCAGCTGGCATGGCCTGCGAGGGCGCCAAGCCGGTGGTGGCGATCTACTCCACCTTCCTGCAGCGTGGCTACGACCAGCTGATCCATGACGTGGCCGTGCAGAACCTCGACGTGCTGTTCGCCATCGACCGTGCCGGCCTGGTGGGCGAAGACGGCCCGACCCACGCCGGCAGCTTCGACCTGTCCTTCCTGCGCTGCATTCCCGGCATGCTGATCATGGCACCGAGCGACGAAGGCGAGCTGCGCAAGATGCTCAGCACCGGCTACCTCTACGAAGGCCCGGCGGCGGTGCGCTACCCTCGCGGCAACGGCCCGAATGCCTTGATCGGCGGCGACCTGGACCCGCTGGAGATCGGCAAGGGCGTCGTTCGTCGCCAGGGCAAGGACGTCGCGCTGCTGGTGTTCGGCGTGCAACTGGCCGAGGCGCTGAAAGTGGCCGAGACGCTGGACGCCACCGTGGTCGACATGCGCTTCGTCAAGCCCCTGGACGAGGCCCTGATCCGCGAACTGGCCGGCAGCCACACGCTGCTGGTGACGGTCGAGGAAAACGCCATCATGGGCGGCGCGGGCGCGGCGGTCGGCGAGTTCCTGGCCCGCGAGGCACTGGTCAAGCCCTTGCTGCACCTGGGGCTGCCGGACCTCTACGTCGAGCACGCCAAGCCGGCGCAGATGCTGGCCGAATGCGGCCTGGACGCCCCCGGCATCGAAGCGGCCGTGCGCACGCGGATGGCCTTGCTCGGCCTCTGAAGCCGGCCCCGCTCGGGGCCGAGCGCTGACGGGGACGCCTGCACCGCGGGCGTCTCTCCTGCCTGATCGTCTTTCGAGGGGGTCATTGCCAGCGGGCGCAGCCGCCCGTGACGGACGTCTTACGCCGGCGGCACTTCACCCTGATGTTCGTTGCCCATCATGTGCCCGAGCTTGCCCGCCTTGGTCGCCAGGTAATGGCTGTTGTGCGGGTTGTGCCCAGTGTGCAACGGAACCCGTTCGGCCACCGCGATGCCCATGCCGCCCAGGGCCTTGACCTTGCGCGGGTTGTTGGTCATCAGGCGCAGCGAGGTCACGCCCAGGTGCTCGAGCATGGGCAGGCACATGGCGTAGTCACGCTGATCGGCGGCAAAGCCCAGGCGCTCGTTGGCTTCGACGGTGTCGGCGCCCCCGTCCTGCAGCTCGTAGGCCCGGATCTTGTTGAGCAGGCCGATGCCTCGCCCTTCCTGACGCAGGTACAGCAGCACCCCACGCCCCTCACGGGCGATGGCCTGCAGGGCCGCCTCGAGCTGCGAGCCACAGTCGCAGCGCTGACTGAACAAGGCATCGCCGGTCAGGCATTCGGAATGCAGTCGCCCCAGCACGGGCTTGCCATCGGCCACATCACCCAAGCTGAGCACCACGTGTTCGCGGCCCGTGGCCTCATCGAGAAAGCCATGCATGGTGAAGGTCGCGAAAGGCGTGGGGAGTTTGGAGGCGGCGACGAAAACGACGGGCACGTTGTGCTCCTGATTGGTAACTTGGAATTTCACGTGAGGGCGATTGTATCAGCAGGGCGCACGGTATGCGCGAGCAGGATCCTGCGTGGATGCATCGAACCCTTCGATCAATGACACGCCCTGGCAGCACCGCTGGGGACCGGCATCGAGGAGGCACACCGCGGACGGCCCTGTGGGGTGAACGGATAAGGCTGTTTCCAGCGCTCGAAGATCGGCCGAAGCTCGCCACTGCGTACCAGCTTTTCCATGCGCTGATCGAACAGGTCGCGCAAGGCCTGGCTGTCCGGGCCGTCGCCGAACGCCAGGTACAGGGGCAGCTCGGTCAGGTGGCTGCGCCGGAACAGCTGCTTGTCCGGTGCCTGCTCCAGCACGTAGTCGACCTCGGTGAGCGAGTCGATGTAGAAGTCCACTCGATCATGCTCGAGCATGGGCAGGATGCCCTCGCGCCGCTGGATCTCGCGGAATTGCTCGACGTTGGGCAGGTACTGCTTGAAATCGTAGCCACGCACCCAGGCCAGGCGGTACTGACCGATACCCTGAAGAGTAGGTTCGGGACGATTGGCCAGGCCCAGGACGTAGATATGGTCCATGTCGAAGTGCCAGCGCGGATAGAGCGCGTCCTTCTCGCCCTGGTAGGCGCCGACCCAGGCGTCGGCCTGGCCGCGCCTGACCAGCCCGACGGCACGACTGTACGGCGCGCTCTGGGCCTCGACCTCGACCCCGGCCGGTTCGTACACCTTGCGCAGCACGTCCCAGGCCAGGCCGGTCCCATCGGCGTTGGTGTAGTCGATCCAGGCTTCGCTGACCAGACGGATCCGCTCGGGAAGCGCTGCGGCCATGACCTGCGGGCTGCCGGTCACGAGCGCCAGACACAACAGCAGGTACCTCATGACCATCGCGCCACCTCCGCGTCTCAGGCCAGCCACCACACCAGGCCCTGCATGGCCAGCCAGGCGAACACCCCCGCCAGCACATCGTCGAGCATGATCCCCACACCGCCGTGCACGTGCCGGTCGATCCAGCGAATCGGCCAGGGCTTGAGGATGTCGAAGAAGCGGAACATCAAGAAGCCCGCCACCAGCCACAACCCGCCTTCGGGCACCAGCCAGAGGGTGATCCACATGCCGACCATCTCGTCCCAGACGATGCCCTCGTGGTCGTGCACGCGCAGATCGGTCGCCACCTTGCCGCACAGCCAGAAGCCGAACAGCATGGTGATACCCAGCAGCAGCCAGTAGCCCCAATCCGGCAGCATCTGCCACAGCGGCACGAAGGGCAGTGCCACCAGCGAGCCCCAGGTGCCCGGCGCCTTGGGCAAGGTTCCGGAGCCGAACCCGAAGGCAATGAAGTGCCAGGGGTTGCGCCAGACCGAGGGCGGTACGAATTCGGCGGGCACTTGGTTCGGATGGTCGGTCACGGGGTCCCCCTGAAATGTTGATAGCCCCGCTGCGTCGGGGTGATGTCGTGGCCCTGCGCATCCAGCAGACGTACCCCCTGCCCGGCCACGGCATGGCCGATGACCTGCACGGGCAGCCCGGTCTGCTGCAGACAGGATAGTCGTGCAGGCGGCAGGGTGAAGAGCAGGACGTAGTCATCGCCGCCGGTCAGGGCTGCCTGACGCGCAGCCTCCTGGCCAAGCAGGGTCGTCAGCGCATCGGACAGCGGCAGCCGTTCAAGGTTGACTTCCAGGCACAGCCCGGACGCCTTGGCGATGTGGCCAGCGTCGGCCAGCAGGCCGTCGGAGATGTCCAGAGCAGCGCTGGCCTGGCCGCGCAGGGCCTGACCCAGGGCGAACTGTGGCGAGGGTGCCCAGTAATGGGCCAGCAGCGGCGCAGCCACCGCGGGCTGTGCCTGGCGCTCGCCCAGGACCAGTGGCAAGGCACCGGCCGCGTTGCCCAGGTCGCCGCCCACGCAGAGCAGGTCACCGACCTGGGCGCCGCACCGCGTGAGTGCCTGGCCCCGTGGCACGTGGCCGAACACCGTCAATGTCAGGCTCAGCGGGCCACGCGTGGTATCGCCGCCCACCAAGCTGAGCCCGCAGTGCCCGGCCATCTGATCGAGACCGGCGGCATAGCGGGCCAGCCAGTCGGTCTCGACCTCTGGCACGGTCAAGGCCAGGGTGAAGCCCAACGGCGTCGCACCCATCGCGGCCAGGTCGCTCGCCGCCACGGCCAACGAGCGCTGGCCGAGGGCATGGGGGTCGCAATCGTCGGGAAAGTGGACGCCGGCCACCAGGGTGTCGGTGGACACCGCCAAGGAAGCGCCTGCGGGAACGTCGAGCAAGGCGCAATCGTCGCCGATGCCCAAGGCCACGCCCTCCCCACCTCGCGCACAACGCGCGGCGGCGAAGAAGCGTGCGATCAGCTCGAACTCACCCATGGGCGATCGGCGCCACGGTCAGCGCCGCGCCGCCTTGACTTCGGCTTCGCGCAAGGTCGGGGCCAGCTTGTCCAGCACACCGTTGACGAACTTGTGGCCGTCGGTGGCGCCGAAGACCTTGGCCAGCTCAACACCTTCGTTGATGACCACGCGGTAAGGCACGTCGATGCGCTTGATCAGCTCCCAGGTGGACAGGCGCAGCACGGCCAGTTCCACCGGGTCCAGCTCGTCCAGCGCCAGATCCAGGCAAGGCGTCAGGGCGTTGTCGATCTCGGTCTTGATCGCCGGCACGCCGTGCAGGATCTCGCGGAAGTAGGCGCCGTCGATGTCGGTGAAGTCGTTGTCGACGCGGAACTGCGCTTCGATCTCGTTCAGCGAGTGCTTGGCCATGTGCCATTGGTACAGAGCCTGGGTCGCGAGCTTACGCGCCTCGCGGCGCTTGAGGCTCTTGGACGGCTTGCCGGCGTCGGCCGGCTTGGGCTCGCGCGGGTTGAAACGATCGCTGTCGTCGCTAATCACTTGGCCTCCAACTGCGCCAGCAGGCTGACCATTTCCAAGGCCGACAGGGCGGCTTCGGCGCCTTTGTTGCCCGCCTTGGTACCGGAACGCTCGATGGCCTGCTCGATGGAATCGACGGTCAGCACGCCGAAGGCGACCGGTACGCCGAATTCCATGGACACCTGGGCCAGGCCCTTGGTGCATTCACCGGCCACGTATTCGAAGTGCGGGGTGCCGCCACGAATGACCGCGCCCAGGGCGATGATCGCATCGTACTCGCCCTTCTGGGCGATCTTCTGGGCGACCAACGGGATCTCGAAGGCGCCCGGGGCACGGATGAGGGTGATCTCGCTTTCGGCGACACCATGGCGAACCAGGGCATCGACGGCGCCGCTGACCAGGCTTTCGACGACGAAGCTGTTGAAACGGCCAACCACCAAGGCATAGCGACCTTTGGGGGCGATGAAGGTACCTTCGATGGTCTTCAGGGTCATTCGGGTGTTCTCATCTTAAAGAGCGAGGCCGCCAATGAGCGGCCTGCGAAAGGGTTTTGCCACGAGCGGCGAGCGATCGCAGCGCTCGTCTCACTCGGAGGGCACGTATTCTACAACTTCCAGATCGAATCCGGATATCGCATTGAACTTCATCGGCGAGCTCATCAGGCGCATCTTGCGCACGCCGAGGTCGCGCAGGATCTGCGAACCGGCGCCGACGGTGCTGTAGGTGGTCGGCGTCTTGGGCTGCGCTTCGCCCGCCGCTTCACGGATGTGCGCCAGCAGCAGGTCGCCATCCAGCGGGTGACCCAGCAGCAGCACCACGCCGCTGCCGGCCTCGGCCACGGCGGCCATGGCGGCGCGCAGGCTCCAGCGACCGGGGCTCTTGACCAGCATCAGGTCGCGCAGCGGGTCCATGTTGTGCACGCGTACCAGGGTCGGTTCCTCGGCGCGGATATCGCCCAGGGTCAGGGCCATGTGCACGTCGCCTTCGACCGAGTCGCGGTAGGTGACCAGGTTGAACGGCCCCAGCTCGGTGTCCATCACCTGCTCGGTGACCCGCTGAACGGTACGCTCGTGGATCATGCGGTAGTGGATCAGGTCGGCGATGGTGCCGATGCGGATGCCATGCTGGGCGGCGAAGGCTTCCAGCTCCGGCCGGCGCGACATGGTGCCGTCGTCGTTCATCACTTCGCAGATCACGCCGCTGGCCTCGAACCCCGCCATGCGCGCCAGGTCGCAGGCCGCTTCGGTGTGGCCGGCACGCGCCAGCACCCCGCCGGGCTGGGCCATCAGCGGGAAGATGTGCCCCGGGCTGACGATGTCCTCGGCCTTGGCGTCGCGCGCGGCCGCAGCCTGCACGGTGCGGGCGCGGTCGGCGGCCGAGATGCCGGTGGTGACGCCTTCGGCGGCCTCGATCGACACGGTGAACTTGGTGCCGAAGCCCGAGCCGTTGCGCGGTGCCATCAGCGGCAGCTTGAGCGTTTCGCAGCGCTCGCGGGTCATCGGCATGCAGATCAGGCCACGGGCGTGCTTGGCCATGAAGTTGATGTGCTCGGCCTGGCAGCACTCGGCGGCCATGATGATGTCGCCTTCGTTCTCGCGGTCTTCGTCATCCATCAGGATGACCATCTTGCCTTGGCGGATGTCTTCCACCAGCTCTTCGATACTGTCGAGCGCCACGCGGCACCCCCTTCTCAATCAGGATTTCAGGTAGCCGTTGGCGGCCAGGAAGCTTTCGGTGATGCCACTGCCCATGCTCGACTCGGCGGCCTTGTCGCCCAGCAGCAGGCGCTCCAGGTAACGGGCCAGCAGGTCGACCTCAAGGTTCACCCGACGCCCTGGGCGGTAGTCGGCCATGATGGTTTCGGACAGGGTGTGCGGGACGATGGTCAGCTCGAATTCGGCGCCATCGACCTCGTTGACCGTCAGGCTGGTGCCGTCGACGGTGATCGAGCCCTTGTGGGCGATGTACTTGGCCAGCTCCTTCGGTGCACGCACGCGGAACTGGATGGCGCGGGCGTTATCGCTGCGCGAGATGATTTCGCCGACACCATCGACGTGGCCGCTGACCAGGTGACCGCCCAGGCGGGTGGTCGGCGTCAGGGCTTTCTCGAGGTTGACGCGGCTGCCGTTCTTCAGCTCGGTGAAGGCGGTGCGGGCCAGTGTCTCGCGGCTGACGTCGGCGCAGAAGCCGTCGCCCGGCAGTTCCACGGCGGTCAGGCAGACGCCGTTGACGGCGATGCTGTCGCCCAGCTTGACGTCGCCCAGGTCGAGCTTGCCGGTCTGGACGTGAACACGGTAGTCGCCACCCTGTGGAGACAGGCTGCGGATACTGCCGATCGATTCGATGATGCCTGTGAACATGAGTCCTCCTCGGGGCAAGGCGTGTACGGCGTGCCGGCGATTATACGCCGACGGCCGCCTGGGGGATGGCCGTGATGCGCCAGTCATCGCCGACGGCGCGCACGTCGGTGATGGTCAGGCGAGGCGCCTGGTCCATGCGCGACAAGGGCCAGTCGAGCAAGGGCCGGGCGGCGGAACCCAGGAAGGTGCCGGCGACGAACAGCTGGTATTCGTCGATCGCACCTTGCTGGGCGAAGGCGCCGACCAGGCCGGCACCGGCTTCGAGCAGCACCTCGTGCAACCCGCGCGCAGCCAGCACGCGCAGCAGCGCCGGCAGGTCGACGTGGCCCGCCTCGCCGGGCAGGCTCAGCAGTTCATGGCCGGCCTCGGCGTAGGCCGGGTCGAGCGGCTGCGCGGTCACCACCAGCGCCGGACCGGCCTGGTAGAACGGCGCGTCCAGCGGCAGGCGCAGGCGCCCGTCGATCAGCACCCGCACCGGCGGCCGCGACAGGGCCAGTGCGGTGGATTCAGGGTCCAGGCCCAGTTCGGCGCCGCGCACGGTCATCCGTGCCCTGTCCATCAGGACGCTGGCGGCGCTGGTCAGCACGGCGCTGGAACGGGCACGCAGGCGTTGCACGGCGCTGCGCGCGGCAGGCCCGGTGATCCACTGGCTCTCGCCGCTGGCCATGGCGGTGCGGCCATCCAGGCTCATGGCCAGCTTGGCGCGCACGAACGGCAGGCCCTGCTCCATGCGCTTGAGAAAACCGGGGTTGAGTGCCCGCGCCTCGGTCTCGAGCACGCCGCTGTGCACCTCGATGCCGGCCGCGGCCAGGCGCTGCAGGCCCTGCCCGGCAACCTGGGGATTGGGATCGCGCATGGCCGCCACCACGCGGGCCACGCCGGCCTCGATCAATGCATTGGCGCAAGGCGGCGTACGACCCTGGTGGCTGCACGGTTCGAGGGTGACGTAGGCGCAGGCCCCCTGGGCGCGTTCGCCTGCCTGACGCAGCGCGTGGACTTCGGCGTGGGGTTCGCCCGCGCGCACGTGCCAGCCCTCGCCGACCACCTCGCCATCACGCACGATCACGCAGCCCACCCGGGGGTTGGGGTGCGTGCTGTAGAGCCCCTTGCGCGCCAGTTCGAGGGCGCGGGCCATGTAATGGGCGTCGAGGATCGCGGTCTGGCTGGACATGCTCACTCTTTGGCCGGCTCGCGGGCCAGTCGGTCGATTTCTTCGCGGAATTCTTCAAGGTCGCGGAAGCTGCGGTAGACGGAGGCAAAGCGGATGTAGGCCACTTCGTCGAGCTTGCGCAGCTCGGCCATCACCAGCTCGCCGACCACCAGCGACTTGACCTCGCGCTCACCCGTGGCCCGCAGCCGGTGCTTGATGTGCGCCAGGGCGGCCTCCAGGCGTTCGACGCTGACCGGGCGCTTTTCCAGCGCGCGCTGCATGCCGGCGCGCAGCTTGTCCTCGTCGAAGGGCTGGCGCGTGCCGTCCTGTTTGATCAGCCGCGGCAGTACCAGCTCGGCGGTCTCGAAGGTGGTGAACCGTTCGCCACAGGCGACGCATTCGCGTCGGCGACGGACCTGTTCGCCTTCGGCAACCAGGCGCGAGTCGATGACCTTGGTGTCGTTGGCACCGCAAAATGGACAGTGCATGGTGGCAGGCAACAAAAAAAGGGAGGGCCATGGTAGCGCATCCCACTGGCAAGACAAGCCAAAGGGGGTACCATCCGGTCAAATCTGCCCGTGAAGGATCTCCCCATGCACCATCGCGCGCTCGTCGTGCTCAGCCTTGCCTGCCTGCTCGCCGCCTGTGGCAGCGACCGTCCCAAGACCGAGCCGGCGCCCAAGACGCCCCCGACCAAGGTCGCCGCCGCGCCCAAGACACCGGGGCCGCTGCCAGCCTACCAGCGCGAGGTGAGCGGCACGCTGCTGGAGGTGCCGGCAGGCGCCGAGGTCGAGCTGGCCCTGCTGGCGATCGACACGCGCGGGCGGCCCCAGCGGCTGCTGGCCAGCGACACGCTGACGGGCACTGGGCAGCCGTTGCCCTACGCCCTGCGCTTCAACCCCGAGGCGTTCCCGGCCGACGCACGGGTCGAGCTGCGCGGGCGTGCCAGCCAGTCGGGCCAACTGATCCTGCACCTGCCCTCGCAGCCGATCCTGCGCCCCGAGACTCAGGCGACCGGCCCGCTGCGCTTCGAACGCGCACCTTGATGGGCCTGGATGTCCTGCAACGTGCCTTGGGTGAGGTGATCGACCAGGCGCGGCTGACGGTGACGCCGCTTCCGGGCAGCGACCTGGCCCTGTGGCTGATCGATGCGCAGGACATGGACCGTGCCTTCAGCCCGGATGAGACACAGCGCATCCTCGAGACGCCGCCTTACTGGGCCTTCTGCTGGGCCAGCGGGCTGGCCCTGGCGCGCTTTCTGGCCGAGCACCCGCACTGGGTGCGCGGCAAGCGCGTGCTGGATGTCGGGGCCGGTTCGGGGATCGCCGGAATCGCCGCCGCCCGTGCAGGTGCCCGTGAGGTGGTGGCCTGCGACCTTGATCCGCTGGCGCTGCATGCCTGTCGGGCCAATGCCGCGCTCAATGGTGTCGCGTTGCAGTGCAGCGAGGATTTTTTCGCGCACCAGGACGGCTTCGACCTGATCCTGGCAGCTGATGTGCTGTACGACCGCGCCAACCTGCCCCTGCTCGATCAGTTTCCCCTGCGCGGCCGTGACACCCTGGTAGCGGACTCGCGGGTCCGCGACTTCTGCCACCGGCATTATCGGGCGCTCGGCACGCTGCAGGCCCTGACCCTGCCGGACTTGGCCGAGCCGCACGAATTCCGCCGCGTCAGCCTGTACCACGCCAGCGGCGAGCCTTTATAGTGGTGCCATTCAAGGATTTGCGAGAGCCGCGATGAGCCAAGAGACGCCGTACATTTTCGATGCCACCGACGCCACGTTCGAACAGCTGGTGATCGAGAATTCGTTCCACAAGCCGGTCCTGGTGGATTTCTGGGCCGAATGGTGTGCACCGTGCAAGGCGCTGATGCCGCTGCTGGCGAAGATCGCCGAGGATTACCAGGGCGAGCTGCTGCTGGCCAAGATGGACTGCGACGCCGAGCAGCAGATCGTCGCGCAGCTGGGCATTCGCAGCCTGCCGACGGTGGTGCTGTTCAAGGATGGTCAACCGGTCGACGGGTTCTCGGGTGCCCAGCCGGAGTCGGCGATCCGCGCCTTGCTCGAGCCTCACGTACAACGGCCCGAAGCGCCTGCCGCCTCGCCCCTGGAACAGGCCAAGGCCTTGTTCGCCGACAGCCGCTTCGCCGAGGCCGAGGCGATCCTGGCTGCGCTGCTGGGCGAAGACAACACCAACGCCGAAGCCCTGATCTATTACGCCCGCTGCCTGGCCGAGCGCAATGAACTGGATGAAGCGCAAACGGTGCTGGACGCGGTCAAGACCGACGAACACAAGGCCGCACTGGCCGGGGCCAAGGCTCAGCTGACCTTCCTGCGCCAGGCCGCCAGCCTGCCCGAGGCCGCCGACCTCAAGGCGCGACTGGCGCAGCACCCGGACGACGACGAAGCCGCCTACCAACTGTGCATCCAGCAACTGGCGCGCCAGCAGTACGAAGCAGCCCTCGAAGGCCTGCTCAAGCTGTTCCAGCGCAATCGCGGCTATGGCGACGGCTTGCCGCACAAATCGCTGCTGCAGGTGTTCGAGCTGCTAGGCAACGATCACCCCTTGGTCGGCACCTACCGACGCAAGCTGTTCGCGGCGCTGTACTGATCGCTCACTCGACCCAGTGGTAGATCGGCGCATCCACGCCGCTCTCCACACGGACATTGGGGTTGTGGCGCAGCCGTACCAGCAGGCGTTTGCCGGCAGCGGTACTGCCGGCCAGCCCTTCCAGGCGCTCCAGCAAGGCGGGGCCGGCCATCTGCCCGGCCTGGGCCAGTACGGCGCAGGCCGCCTGCCATTGCGCGTCGTCCGGCCGCTGCACGGGCGTTGGCGTTGGCGAGGCGACCGGGCTGGCAGGCGCCACCTCACCTTGCGCCGTCAGCTGCGCCCATTCGGCAGGGTCCAGGTCGATCGTCAGGTCCACCGGCCATGGCCCGATCTGGCCTCGAATTCTCATGCGTCGCTCCTTCTGTTCGCGGATGAATGGCATGCTCCCACGCGCGAACGACAGGCACCAGACGGACTGGCAACTTGCGCCAACCTTGTTATAACATTACACAACATATTACCGTGCCCGGAGTCCTTCCATGCGTCGTCTGTTGCTTGCCCTGCCTTTTGCGTTGCTGCCCCTGACCGCCGCCGTCGCACATGACGAGCATGACCATGAACACGGTACGCTCGGCGCCCACGAGCACGGGGTCGCCCGCTTGGACGTGGCCCTCGATGGCAATACGCTCGAACTGGAACTGGACAGCCCGGCGATGAACCTGGTGGGTTTCGAGCATGCCGCCACCTCTGACGCGGACAAGGTCACGGTGGCCCGTGTGCGTGAGCAACTGGCCGCCCCATCGTCCCTGTTCACTCTGGACGCCGCCGCCGGCTGCGATCTCACGCAGCAGACCTTGGAAAGCCC
This sequence comes from Enterobacterales bacterium AN_CKDN230030167-1A_HGKHYDSX7, assembly GCA_046940335.1. GTDB lineage: Bacteria > Pseudomonadota > Gammaproteobacteria > Pseudomonadales > Pseudomonadaceae > Aquipseudomonas. Next base: position 52,280 of record JBKYML010000009.1, on the reverse strand, counting down.
TCTTTTCGGCCAGGCACCGGCCGTTCATGAACATGAACACGAAAAGCCCGACGCGCACGCACATGAGCACGGGCATAGCGACATCCACGCCCGTTATGCGCTGACCTGCACCACGCCGGGCGCCCTCACTCAGCTCGATCTGGCGCCTCTGTTCCAGCACTTCCCGGCCACGCGCACGCTGCACGTCCAGCTCATCGGCCCCAATGGCCAGAAGGGGCAGGAAGCGACCGCGACCCAGGCCACGGTCGCCTTCTGAATGGACACGCCGCTGATCGAATTGCGCGACCTGACCTTTGCCTGGCCAGGTCAGCCGCCTCTGCTGGACATCGCCGCGTTCGACCTGCAGGCAGGCGAAACCCTATTTCTCAAGGGCCCCAGTGGCAGCGGGAAGACCACGCTGCTGGGCCTGCTCGGCGGTGTCAATCGGCCAAACCGCGGCAGCGTGCGCCTGCTCGGGCAGCCGCTGGAGACCCTGGGCCAGGGCGCTCGGGATCGTTTCCGGGTCGATCACACCGGCTACATCTTCCAGCAGTTCAACCTGCTGCCGTTCCTGTCGGTGCGTGAAAACGTCGAGCTGCCCTGTCGCTTCTCGCGCAGCCGGGCCGAACGTGCCTCGCAACGACACGGCAGCGTGGAGCATGCCGCGTCCGCGCTGCTGGCGCACCTGGGACTGGGGGATGAAGCGCTGCAGACGCGACGCGCCGACAACCTGTCGATCGGCCAGCAGCAACGGGTGGCGGCTGCGCGCGCCTTGATTGGCCAGCCCGAGCTGGTCATCGCCGATGAGCCGACCTCGGCGCTGGATGCCGACACGCGCGAAGCCTTCCTTCAGTTGCTGTTCGCCGAATGCCGGGCAGCTGGCGCCAGCCTGCTGTTCGTCAGCCATGACCAGAGCCTGGCTCCGTTGTTCGACCGTCATCTGTCCCTGGCCGAGCTCAATCGCGCGGCCGTGTCCCGGGAGGTTTGATGTACCTGCTCCGTCTTGCCTTGGCCAGCCTGGCCAATCGGCGCTTCACCGCGTTTCTGACCGCCTTTGCCATCGCCTTGTCGGTGTGCCTGCTGCTGGCGGTCGAACGGGTGCGCACCGAAGCCCGTACCAGTTTCGCCAGCACCATCAGCGGCACCGACCTGATCGTCGGCGCGCGTTCGGGGTCGGTGAACCTGCTGCTGTACTCGGTCTTTCGCATCGGCAACGCCACCAACAACATCCGCTGGGACAGCTACACCCATTACGCCAATGATCCGCGGGTGAAATGGGCCATCCCGATCTCCTTGGGCGATTCGCACCGTGGCTATCGCGTGATGGGCACCACGGGCGCCTACTTCGACCACTACCGCTATGCGCGCCAGCAGCCCTTGCACCTCGCCCAGGGCCGCCCCTTCGCCGACGATCCGTTCGAGGTGGTGCTTGGCGCGGAGGTGGCCGAGGCGCTGCACTACTCGCTGGGCGACACACTGGTGCTGGCCCACGGGGTGGCGGCGATCAGCCTGGTCAAGCATGACGACAAGCCCTTCACGGTGGTCGGTATCCTGCAGCGCACCGGCACCCCGGTCGATCGCACCCTGCACATCAGCCTGGCCGGCATGGAAGCCATTCATGTCGATTGGCACAACGGTGTGCCTGCACGGGGCGCGGGTCGGATCAGCGCCGACCAGGCCCGCACCATGGACCTGCAGCCGACCGCCATCACGGCCTTCATGCTGGGCCTGAACAGCAAGATCGCCACGTTCAGCCTGCAGCGCGAGATCAACGAGTTCCGCGGCGAGCCATTACTGGCCATCCTGCCCGGCGTGGCCCTGCAGGAGCTGTGGAGCCTGATGGGCACGGCCGAGCAGGCGCTGTTCGTGGTGTCGCTGTTCGTGGTGCTGACCGGATTGATCGGCATGCTCACGGCCATTCTCACCAGCCTCAACGAGCGGCGTCGGGAAATGGCCATCCTTCGTTCGGTCGGTGCCCGCCCCTGGCACATTGCCGGGTTGCTGGTGCTCGAGGCACTGGCACTGGCCCTGGCCGGCATCCTGGCAGGGTTGGCCTTGCTCTACGTCGGCATCGCACTGGCGCAAGGGTACGTGCAGGCCCAGTATGGGCTATTCCTGCCACTGGCCTGGCCGAGCGCCCACGAATGGAGCTTGCTCGGTATCATCCTGGGCGCGGCCCTGCTGATGGGCAGCGTGCCGGCCTGGCGAGCCTACCGGCAATCGTTGGCCGATGGCCTGTCCATCCATTTGTGAGGGGCCTCATGCGCGGTGCACTATCGCTGGTACTGATCCTGGTCATGGCGCCGCTCTGGGCGGCAGAGCCCCGCGAACTGGACTGGCCGCAGCTGATTCCCGAAGGCGCTCCGGTCATCGTGCCGCAGATGGCTCCATTGCATGACTTGTCGCAACTGGGCAGCGCGCTGGCCGGCGAAGGGGCGCCGGCCGCCCAGCAACCGGCACCCGATGCACCGGTGGTGAAAGCGCTCGACGGTCAGGCGGTGAAGCTGCCGGGCTATATCGTGCCGCTGGAGGTGAGCGAGGAAGGCCGGACCACGGAGTTTCTGCTGGTGCCCTATTACGGCGCTTGTATCCATGTGCCACCGCCGCCGGCCAACCAGATCGTGCACGTGGTCAGCGAAATGGGCGTGCGCCTCGAGGACCTCTACCAGCCCTACTGGATCGAAGGCCGGATGCAGGTGAAACCGGTCGCCAGCGAGCTGGCGCAGGCGGGCTACCAGATGGAGGCCGAAAAAATCTACGCCTACGAGCTGAAATAGCGTCTACGTCGCGGTTTAGACCCAGTTCCTTGAGCTGGATCAAACGTTTGGCGCGGTCGCATCCTTACCATGGGGCCCCTCGATTATTCACGTCCTTTCTGGAGCCCCCATGAACAAGTCCCTGCTCGGCGCCTCGCTCGTTGCCCTGGCGCTCGCGGCGCCCGTGGCGCATGCCTATCAACCGGGTGACGTCATCCTGCGCGCCGGCGCCATCGTCACGGCGCCGAACGAAGACAGCGGCGAGCTGAAGCTCGACGGCGCCAAGGTCTCCGGCACCAAGGCGACCCTGGACAGTGACACGCAGCTGGGCCTGACCCTCGGCTATATGCTGACCGAGCACGTCGGGATCGAGCTGCTGGCCGCCACGCCGTTCCAGCACACGGTCGGGGTCAAGGGGCTGGGCGCCGGCCTGGACGGCAAGCTGGCGGACATCAAGCAGTTGCCGCCGACCCTGTCGCTGCAGTACTACCCGCTCGATGCGTCGTCGCGCTTCCAGCCCTATGCGGGCATCGGCATCAACTACACGATGTTCTTCGACGAAGACCTCAGCAGCACGCGCAAGGCCCAGGGCTTCCGTAACCTGAAGATGCAGGACTCGGTCGGCCTGGCCGGGCAGTTGGGCATGGACTACATGCTGACCGACCACCTGCTGGTGAACGCGGCCGTGTGGTACGTGGACATCAACACCAAGGCCTCGATCGATGGCCCCAGCGCCCTTGGCGTGGGCAAGACCAAGGTCAACGTGGAAGTGGACCCGTGGGTCTACATGGTCGGTGTCGGCTACAAGTTCTAAGCGCGGTACGCGGCGTGCCCGGCACGCCGCCTCCATTTCCGAAGCGGGCGATCAGCGCCCCAGCAGCAGCGCCAGGCCTTCCACCAGTGGGGTGGGCTCCTCGAGGCGCAGACGCGTCAGCAGACGCCGGTTGTCTGCCCGCGAATGCCGGATGTCACCCGAGCGCGCCGGGCCGTTGCTGATCGCAGGCAACCCACCCAGCACCTCGCCCAGCGCCGCCAATAGCTGGTTCAACGAGGTGGCCTTGTTCAGGCCGACGTTGATGGCGCCCTCCTCCACCGTCGGCAAGGTCAGCCCCTGCACCAGCAGCTTGACCAGGTCTCCCACGTAGAAGAAGTCGCGCGTCTGCTCGCCGTCGCCGAACACGGTGATCGGCACCGCCTTGCTGGCACGCTCGGCGAAGATGCTGATCACGCCGGAGTACGGCGAGGACGGGTCCTGGCGTGGCCCGAAGATGTTGAAGAAGCGGAACACGACCGGCTCCAGCCCATGTTGCCGGCGATAGAAGTCCAGGTACTGCTCGCTGGCCAGCTTGTCCACCGCATAGGGGGTCAGCGGCGCCTTGGGCGTGTCCTCGACGATCGACTGACCCTCTCCGTTATTGCCGTAGACCGCCGCGCTGGAGGCGAAGACCACGCGCCGGACGCCATGGACGCGCATCGCCTCGCAGACGTTCAGGGTGCCGATGAAGTTGCTCTGGTGGGTGCGTACCGGGTCGTCGACCGAGGCTTGCACGGATGCCACCGCTGCCAGGTGCACCACCGCCTGGCAGCCCTGCATGGCACGCGCCACCAGCGCTGCATCGGCCACATCGCCTTCGATCAGTTCGAGGCGGGGATCGTGCAATTGCAGGTTGTCGCGCTTGCCGGTGGACAGGTCGTCGAGGATGCGGACCGCATAGCCCTGCCTCAACAGCGCGTCGCTCAAGTGCGAACCGATGAAACCGGCACCGCCGGTGATCAAAATGGGCGCGTCAGCCATGTCGATAGAACCGATCCAGGAGAGGCGGCAGCCCGGCGCGCCAGGCGCGTGGCTTGATGCCGAAGGTGTGGAGGATTTTCTTGCAGGCCAGCACGGCGTGCTGTGGCTCTTCGCTGGCGTCGGCACGGGCGGCGTGTGCCTGGGCAGTGGGCGCCTGGATGGCCAGTTTCTGCCACTGCGCGGCTTCGCTCAGGATCGCCTGGCCGAGCGCCAGGGGCGTGGTCGCCTCGTTGCCGGCATAGTGGTAGGTGCCCCACAACGGCGCTTCGCAGTCGAGCTGCTTGAGCACCGACAGGATCACCCGTGCCGCATCGTCCACCGGTGTGGGGTTGCCGCGTCGGTCGTCGGCCAACAGCAGCTCATGGGGTTGCTCGGCGCGTGTCAGGAAACGACCGAGCACACCATCACGGCTTTCGTCGAGCAGCCAGCCGAAGCGCAGCAGCACGTGCTGCGGACAGGCGGCGCGCACACTCTGCTCGATGCGCCAGAGCGCCTGACCGCGCAGGCCAAGGGGCACCGGCTCGTCCTTCTCGCTGTAGGCGGTGGCGCGCGAGCCGTCGAAGACCCGGTAGCTCGAAGGCTGGACCAGGGTGATCTGGTGGTGCTGGCACAGCTCGGCCAGACGCTCGACGCCACGCTCCTGCAACGCCAGGCGCGGCTCGCTGACCGATGCCGCCTGGAACCAGTCGAAGTAATAGGCCAGGTTGACCAGTGCATCGGGACGATGATCGTCGAGCAACTGCGTCAGGCTTGCGGCATCCCACCCTTGGTCGGGCGGCCTGGGCGCCATGAACGGGATGTTCTCCTCGGCACCGAGGCGAATCAGCGATTGCCCCAGGGCATTTCCACCCCCCAACAGCATCAGGCGCATTCGCATAGAGTCAGCAGATCCGGACAGGTGGTTGGAAAGCAGCCATTTTGCGGGTTCTTTTCGGCAGAGTGCAACCCTGGCAGGGCTAAGCGGGCTCCGGATTTCTCCTACGCAAGCCTAGGAACGATCTTGCATGCAGAAGCGATAGATTCCGGCATCACTCTCGAAAATAACCTGTTCAAATTTTCCTACTTCCCAGGTTCGAGGGATTCGACGTGTGTAAACGGAGAAGGAAAATCATGAGGGCAAGCCAGGCGCCAATTCTGTTTGATGAACGACAGGCGTTTCTGATTGATCGTGCCAGTCATGAAGTCGCCAAGCTAGGTGGACCTGATGCTCCAGGGGCAGCTTCGCTCTCGACACTATGGGCTGCCGAAATCAGCGCAACGCTAGATCTACCCCAGCGTGCTGCAGTAGCCCAGTTCCAGTCAGGCTTGGGCAGTGCCTTGTACTTTACGGGCATGAAACATCAGCTCGACGACGACCCTCCCCCACTTCAATTACCGCCACCGCACAGGCTCCAAGACAAACGTACTGACTATCTGGCCTCACGCAGTCAGATCCTTCTTCACTTGGTAAAACACCGTGCATTTGCATTCGATATCGACAACCAAGGACGGCTTGTGAGGCTGGTCGGGAACTTCAAGGGAGGCGGCGCATGCAAGCTTGCTGGAGAGGCTGTCAGTCATGTCACTGAACTCAGCTCCCATGCAGGGGTTGCCTTGGGGCCTCATACTGAACCCCCTTACTACTGCGTGCTTTCACCTGAAGCAGGACATTCGCCAGCGCCCAGCTCTCTCATCCTGACAGCTCGCTGGAATCCTGAGAATGAACCGACACATGTCTTTTCACTTGCCCCTGTCCTTGAAAAACTTTCAGGACTCCATGCATTGGCACTGACGACTCGCTCGTTCGTCTTCACGCGCAGCGAGTGTCTAGAGGCAGCCCCCGGTGAGGTGATCATGCCTAACGCCATTCTTCAGGCCGACGCTCGATCTGGCTTCGCTGCCCGCTTCAGTACCTATCGATACAACGTGGCGCCTCACGCCAGCCCGCTCGCCAAGCAAGCCCTCGATGCACTTCACGAACTCGTGCGCCTTTCGGTCCCAAATGCCTATGTATTACAACCGGATACGGCCTTGTTGATCGATAACGCAAGCGCTCTGCATGGCAGAGCTACCCTGCGCGACAATGCTCGATTGCTGGTACGCCTGTTCGGTTATTCGTCGCGCGTGCATCCCCTCGTCATTCGAGCCGATCCACTCATCGTACGCGGTTAAGCGCCTCGAGCCCCTTATGGACATTGATCTCTCGATTGCACTGATACTCGGCATGGTCGCGCTATTGGCAGGATTCTTCGACGCCATCGTCGGTGGCGGTGGTTTGCTGACCTTGCCAGCCCTGTTCGTAGCCGGCCTCGACCCGCTATCGGCCATGGCCACCAACAAGCTACAAGCGTCCTGCGCCAGCGTTTCAGCAACGGCGGCCTTCGCTCGCAGAGGCATGATCGACTGGCGAGCCGACGCAGGGCCTGCCATCGCTTCATGCATGGCGGGGGCAGCAGGCGCCTTGTCCATCAGCATGATCCCTCGAGGCGTGCTTCAAGCTGCGATACCCCTCCTGCTGCTCGCCGTAGCTGCGTACTTCGCGCTGAGCCCGAAGGTCGATGAGAGGCCGCGAAAAAGTCGGATCTCACGTTACGCCTTCATGTTGGCCATTGTCCCGATCATCGGCTTCTACGACGGGGTGTTCGGTCCTGGGACGGGATCTTTCTTCATGATTGCCTTCATGCTGCTACTCGCACAGCCACTGCTTACAGCAGTCTGCCGAAGCAAGCTTCTCAACGCCGCCTGTAATGTCGGCGCCCTGTCGGTCTTCATGCTCAACGGCGCCGTGCTCTGGCCACTGGCACTGATCATGTCGGTGGCGGCGATAACGGGCGCGCAATTGGGCGCGGTGCGCCTTGCGCTTCGGCACACATTTGATCAAGCCTGTCGTCATCATCGTATGCTGCCTGATGGCGCTGAAGCTGCTCTGGAGCGCAGAACACCCTGTGCGTCTCTGGATTGAGGCATTGCCAGGGTAGGCTGTCATTCCACTTCGAACAGCCCGTTGTTCGAAGGCCTGCTGCTCAGCCGCTCGCGCACGTCATCGTCGATGCGTGGATCATCGGGGCGATACAGTTTGACCTGGCGATAGGCACTGATGCGGTTGATCTCGGTGCCCAGGTACTCCCAGACCACCCGGGTACAGGCCGGGTTGCGCCGGTCGCCGCTGGACACGCCGGCCTTCAGGCCATTGAGCCGGGTGATGCGGCTCTTGAAGCTGGGGATCAGGATGGTCTGGCTCATCTCGTTGAAGGTCAGCGACTCGTAGTCGACGAGGAACAATCGGTCCTGCAACTGGAAGGCCGCCCCCAGGTAACGGCAGCGCACCCAGTCCTCGGCCTGTACGTCGGTGCTGCTGGTCCGTTCCTGGCGCTCCTGGCGCTCGAACACGAAGGCGCCCCGCTCTTCGCGCAGGTGCACCAGCGACAGCAGGATCATGCCGGGGACCGAGAGGCAGTTGGAATACTCGAAGTAATACCCACAGTAGCGCGACAGGTTGCCCGCGTGGGCGTGCAGCGGCTTGAACAGCTCGCTGATCGGATCGCCGTCAGGTGTGGTCACCGGCGCGGCCTGGCGTGCGCCGAACAACTGGGCGAACTGCTCGCCAGGCAGGCTCAGCTCATAGTCCTCGACCCCGAAGAAGTCGCCGATGCGCTTGAGGTTGTAGGGCGTGGGCTGGCTCTGCCCGCTGAGGTACTTGTTGAACTGAGCGCGATTGATCGACAGCTGTCGGCAGACCTCTGAAATGGAGCGGTAATGGCTGCAGGCAAGCTTGAGATTGGCGGCGAAATGTTCGCTCATCGTGGGCGTCCGGGTGATGCTATGGACGCCATCATAGCATCAAGTCGCATCAATTCAGAGCAAGCCGCGAAATTGTAACTGTACTTGTCATGCTCAACCATGCGCCCCATGGCATCGGCGCGCCTGCGCCGGGCCGCTTTTTCCATGCCAAGAGAATAAGAATCGAGGTTCTTCCATGCTTGATGCGCTCAACGATTTCCTCTCGGGGAAACTCCTCATCGTGCTGATCGTCGGACTCGGCAGCTACTTTACGATCCGCTCGCGGTTCGTGCAGTTCCGCCACTTTGCCCACATGTTCGGCGTCTTCAAGGAATCGCTGCGCGGCCAGGCAGGCCAACTGAGTTCTTTCCAGGCACTGATGCTCAGCCTGGCCGGTCGCGTCGGCGCCGGTAACATTGCAGGGGTCGGCATCGCCGTGACCCTGGGCGGCCCAGGCGCCGTGTTCTGGATGTGGGTCACGGCCCTGGTGGGCATGGCCAGCAGCTTCTTCGAGTGCACCCTGGCCCAGGTCTACAAGCGCGCCGACGGCGATGGCCTGTACCGCGGCGGCCCGGCCTACTACATACTGCACGGCCTGAAATTCAAGGGCATGGCGATCGTCTTCTCGCTCCTGCTGCTGGTTACCTACGGCTTCGCCTTCATCGGCCTGCAGTCCTACACCGTGACCCATTCGCTGCAGAACGCCTTCGCCTTCGAGCCGACCCACACCGGTATCGTGCTGGCCGTGCTGCTGGCGCTCACCTTCATCGGTGGCATCAAGCGTATCGCCTCGGTCTCGGACTTGCTGGTGCCGATCAAGACCATGGCCTACATCGGTGTCACCCTGTACGTGATCGGCACCCAGATCGAACACGTGCCGGCCATGCTGGAAACCATCTTCAAGAGCGCCTTCGGCCTGGACCCTGCTTTCGGCGGCCTGCTGGGCAGCGCCATCGTCATGGGCGTCAAGCGCGGCGTGTTCGCCAACGAAGCCGGTCTGGGCAGCGCCCCGAACGTGGCGGCCGTGGCCGCCGTCAAGCACCCAGGCGCGCAAGGCGTGGTGCAGGCGTTCAGCGTGTTCCTCGACACCTTCGTGATCTGCACCTGCACCGCGCTGCTGATCCTGCTGTCGGGCTTCTATACGCCTGGTTTCGAAGGTGACGGCATCGTCCTGACGCAGAACTCGCTGGCCGCCGTGGTCGGTGACTGGGGCCGTATCTTCGTCAGCGTCGCGCTGTCGCTGTTCGTCTTCACCTGCATCCTCTACAACTACTACCTGGGCGAGAACAGCCTGCAGTTCCTGACCCGCAACCGCGCTGTGCTGATGGGCTTCCGCACGTTGGTGCTGGTGCTGGTGATCTGGGGTTCGACCCAGGACCTGACCACTGTGTTCGCCTTTGCCGACATCACCATGACCTGCCTGGCCTTCGTCAACCTGATCGCCCTGGCCTTGCTGTTCAATGTCGGCCTGCGGGTGATGCGCGACTACGACGCCCAGCGTCGTGCCGGCATCAAGCAGCCGGTGTTCGACTCGGCGAAGTTCCAGGACCTGGACCTGGACCGTGCCGCCTGGCCGGAAAATCCGAGCGTCGACGCGCCGGCGGATACGGTCCCCGCGCCGGCACACGCCCGCCACTGATCCAGCCTCTGCGCCAGCCGCCCCGTCCGCGGGCGGCTGCTTCCCTTCGTTTCTCTCGCTACGGAATGCGCCATGCGTGCAGTCAAGAACCTCTTCGTCCTCTATACCGGGGGCACCATCGGCATGCTCGAGACACCCTCGGGCCTGGCGCCTGCGGGCGGCTTCGAAGCGCGGATGCGCGATCATCTCGCGACCTGCAGCGATGCCCCTCGACTGAGCTGGACCCTGCGTGAGCTCGACCCACTGATCGACAGCGCCAACATGCAGCAGGCCAACTGGCTGGCCATGCGCGATGCCATCGTCGACGCCGTCGAACGCGACGGACATGACGGCGTGCTGGTGCTGCACGGCACCGACACCTTGGCCTACAGCGCTGCTGCCCTGTCCTTCCTGCTGCTCGGCTTGCCGGTACCGGTTGTGCTGACCGGCTCGATGCTGCCGGCAGGTGCGCCCGACAGCGATGCCTGGGATAACCTGCGTGGCGCCTTGCAGGCCCTCGAGAGCGGCATGGATGCAGGTGTGCAGCTCTATTTCCACGGCAGGCGGTTGCATGGCTGCCGCGCCTCCAAGCTGCGCAGCGAGGCCTTCGACGCCTTCACCGTGTTGCCACGCGAACGGCATGGCCCGAGGGCCGAAGCGATCCCGGCCGCACTGAGTTATCGGCAGCGTCGCCAGCCCGTCAACCTGGCGGTCATGCCCATGTTCCCTGGCGTACGCGCTGCCCATGTACGCGCCGTGCTGGCCAGCGGCGTTCAGGGGCTGCTGCTGGAGTGCTACGGCAGCGGCACCGGGCCGTCCGAAGACCAGGCTCTGCTCGACGCCTTGAGCGAAGCGCACCGCGACGGTGTGGTCATCGCCGCCATCAGCCAATGCCCGGAAGGCGCGGTGCAGTTCGACACCTACGAAGCCGGTAGCCGCCTGCGTGATACCGGGTTGATCAGTGGGGGCGGCATGACACGCGAGGCAGCGCTGGCCAAACTGTTCGCCCTGCTGGGTGCAGGGCTGGATGCGAAGGACTGCGAGCACTGGTTCGGGCTGGACGTGTGTGGCGAGCGTGTCGCGCTGGATTGAGTCTCTGCCGACGGTTGAAGGGATGCGCGTCGCTTTTGAGCGCGCCTCCCCTTCTGACAACGGGAAGACAACGATGCTTCCCGCGGACTCAGCGAGTCATTCACGGATAGCGATACGGAAGTCATCGCCCTTCAGGTAGTGGATACAGGCCTTGTCGGTCACGACCTGCCCATCGGGTGCGACCAGCTCGTAGGTGTTTCTGAAAAACGCCAATGGCCCCACTGCCCTTCTCGAATACAGTGCGGCACCTGCAGTGCACAGCGCACCGCCAACGGTCATGATCGGCCCTGGGTAGAGCTGGATGTACTGGAACAAGGACGGACCGCTGGACGTGGGGTAGTAGATCGTCGAGGGGCCGAACAGCGCCGTCCCGATGGCCAGCACAGTGAGAGGAATCCCCACCAGGAGTAGGCATCCTCCCGCGTAACCGGCACCCTTTTCGCAGCTTTCGAGGTAGGCGGCATACGCATCGCTGAAGCCTGGAACACGATAGTCCCCTGCCTGGGCCGTCAACCTGACGGCTTGCTGATCGATTGCTTGACGTTTCGATTGCATGATCCACTCCCTTGAAAACCTGGATGCTAAGCAATCGCGACAGCGGATAGGTGACGCAGGCGCAAGTTCAGAAATCTCTTATAGCAAGATAAGAAGTTTCTTCGAGCAACTTCATGTTTTCGCCAACCTGCTTTCGCATTTCCTGATCGCGGGCATAAAAAAACCCGGAGCAAGAGCCCCGGGCTTGTGGTCTGGCGCACTGCCTGACAATTCGACTCAGAACGGAATGTCGTCGTCGAAGCTGTCGAAATCGGCCGCCGGCTGCTGCTGGGGAGCCGGTTGCTGTTGTGGACGCTGTGGCGCCTGCTGCGGGCGCTGGGCCTGCTGGCGTGGCGGGGCCTGGTTGTACTCGTTGCCGCCCTGTTTCGGGTTCTGGTTGTAGTTACCGCCACCCTGGTTGTAGTTGCCGCCACCGTCCTGATTCTGTTGACGGCCGCCCAGCAACTGCATGCTGCCCTGCATGTCGACGATGATTTCGGTGGTGTAGCGCTTGATACCGTCCTTTTCCCACTCGCGGGTCTGCAGCTTGCCCTCGATGTACACCTGCGAACCCTTGCGCAGGTATTCACCCGCGATCTCGGCCAGACGGCCGAACAGGGAAACGCGGTGCCACTCGGTGCGCTCGACCTTCTGACCGGACTGCTTGTCGGTCCACTGCTCGCTGGTCGCCAGGCTCAGGTTGGTCACAGCGTTACCGTTGGGCAGATAGCGGACTTCGGGATCCTGGCCGCAGGTACCGACCAGAATGACTTTGTTAACCCCACGGGCCATAACGTTCTCCTAGGCTTCACGCGCGGTCGAGGTCGGGTCTACCAGACGCTCGAGGGTCGCGCGATCCAAAATTTTCGTATCCAGTTTGATGTAGATGGCAGCTTCTTCCTCTACCACTACGGCATCGGTCACTCCCGGCACGGCCATCAGGCGCGTGGTCAATCCGGCCTCGCTCAATGCGCCAGGCGACAACGGCAGGCGCAGGCTGGTCACGTAGGGCGGCTCGTTCATGCCCAGCGTCGCGAGCAGCCAGATCAGGCAAAGCCCCGCGCAGCCGAGGAACACCGTCCCCAGGCCACCGTGCTGGAACAGCCAGCCACCGAGGATGCCCCCCAGGGCGGCGCCGAGGAACTGGCTGGTGGAATAGACCCCCATGGCCGTGCCCTTGCCACCCGCAGGCGATACCTTGCTGACCAGCGAAGGCAGCGATGCCTCCAGCAGGTTGAAGGCCGTAAAGAATACCACGGTGCCCGTCACCAGTCCGCGCAAGTTGTCAGCCCACTGCCAGAAGAACAGCTCCACCAGCAGCAGCACACTGACCGCGCCGAGCAGCACACGCTTCATCTTGCGCTTTTTTTCGCCGTAGATGATGAACGGGATCATTGCAAAAAATGAGATCAGCAAGGCCGTCAGGTACACCCACCAGTGCTGCTCCTTGGGCAGCCCGCCGCGCTCGACGAACGCCAGGGGCAGGACGACGAAGCTGGCCATGAGGATGGCATGGAGGATGAAGATGCTCAGGTCCAGCCGCAGCAGGTCTGGATTGCGCAAGGTCGGACCCAGGGCTTGGCGAGCCACGCCGGATTCACGGTGCTGCAAGACGCTGTGGCCCGCCGGGACGACGAAGGCGATCAGGCCGATGCCGACCACCGCCAGCGCCGCCGTGGCCAGAAACAGGCCTGACAGCCCGAACGCACCCGTCAGCAGCGGGCCGACCACCATCGCCACGGCGAACGACAGGCCGATGCTCATGCCGATCATGGCCATGGCCTTGGTCCGATGCTGCTCGCGGGTCAGGTCCGACAGCAGGGCCATGACCGCCGCCGAGATGGCGCCCGCCCCCTGCAGCACACGGCCGGCGACGATGCCCCAGATGGAGTCGGCCTGGGCCGCCAGCAGGCTGCCAAGGATGAACAGTACCAGGCCGGCATAGATGACTGGCCGGCGCCCGATGCGGTCGGAAATCATCCCGAAGGGGATCTGCAGGACCGCCTGGGTCAGGCCATAGGCGCCGATCGCCAGCCCGATCAAGGCGGGCGTCGCGCCCGCCAGGTCCATGCCGTAGGTGGCCAGGACCGGCAGCACCATGAACATGCCCAACATACGGAAAGCGAAGACAAGGGCCAGGCCGCCGGCAGCGCGGGTTTCGCTGCCGCTCATGCGATCATGGGGAGCGTCGTGCATGGAGTAACCTCATATGAACCGGCAGGAATTCTATCAGTCCGACAGCTTGACGGCATCTGCGCGACGCTTTGCCGCGTGATGGCCGTGCGCCGTATACTTCGTCGTTTATGCCCGCCAAGCGAGGCCGCAGTGGACAAGATCCTGATTCGTGGGGCACGTACCCACAACCTGAAGAACATCGACCTGACCCTGCCGCGCGACAAGCTGATCGTGATCACCGGTCTGTCCGGTTCCGGCAAGTCCTCCCTGGCGTTCGACACGCTCTACGCCGAGGGTCAGCGACGCTACGTGGAATCGCTGTCGGCCTACGCCCGGCAGTTCCTGTCGATGATGGAAAAGCCCGATGTGGACACCATCGAAGGGCTGTCGCCAGCGATTTCCATCGAGCAGAAATCCACCTCCCACAACCCCCGCTCCACCGTCGGCACCATCACCGAGATCTATGATTACCTGCGCCTGCTCTATGCCCGCGTAGGGACGCCGCGCTGTCCCGACCATGATATCCCGCTGGAAGCGCAAACGGTCAGCCAGATGGTCGACCTGGTGCTCGAACAGCCGGAAGGTCGTCGGCTCATGCTGCTGGCGCCGGTGATCCGCGAGCGCAAGGGCGAGCACCTGGCCGTGTTCGACGAACTGCGCGCGCAGGGCTTCGTGCGCGCTCGGGTCAATGGCAAGCTGTACGAGATGGACGAGCTGCCCAAGCTCGACAAGCAGAAGAAGCACAGCATCGATGTGGTCGTGGACCGTTTCAAGGTGCGCGAGGACCTGCAGCAGCGTCTGGCCGAATCCTTCGAGACCGCGCTCAAGCTGGCCGACGGCATCGCGCTGGTCGCGCCCATGGACGACGAGGCCGGAGAGGAAATCATCTTCTCCGCGCGCTTCGCCTGCCCCATCTGCGGTCATGCCATCAGCGAGCTGGAACCCAAGCTGTTCTCCTTCAACAACCCGGCAGGCGCCTGCCCGACCTGTGACGGTCTGGGGGTCAAGCAGTTCTTCGACACCAAGCGCCTGATCAACAACGAACTGACCCTGGCCGAAGGCGCAATCCGAGGCTGGGACCGGCGCAACGTCTACTACTTCCAGATGCTCGGCTCGCTGGCCGGGCATTACCGCTTCAGCATCGACAAGCCCTTCGGGCAGCTGTCGGCCGACCACCAGAAGGTCATCCTGCACGGCAGCGGCAAGCAGAACGTCGATTTCAAGTACCTGAACGACCGTGGCGACATCGTCAAGCGTTCGCACCCGTTCGAGGGCATCATCCCGAACCTGGAGCGTCGCTACCGCGAGACCGAGTCGACGTCCGTGCGTGAGGAGCTGGCCAAGTACCTGGGCACCCAGCCTTGCCCCGACTGTCGGGGGACGCGTCTGCGTCGCGAGGCGCGCCACGTCTGGGTGGGCGAGAAGACCCTGCCGGCGGTCACCAGCCTGCCGATCGGCGACGCCAGTGCCTACTTCGGCGACCTGACGCTGACCGGACGGCGCGGCGAGATCGCCTCGAAGATCCTCAAGGAGATCTGCGAGCGCTTGCAGTTCCTGGTCAACGTCGGGCTCGACTACCTGACCTTGGATCGCAGCGCCGATACCCTGTCTGGGGGCGAAGCGCAGCGTATCCGTCTCGCCAGCCAGATCGGCGCCGGCCTGGTGGGGGTGATGTACATCCTCGACGAGCCTTCCATCGGCCTGCACCAGCGCGACAACGACCGCCTGCTGGCGACGCTCAACCATCTGCGCGACCTGGGCAACACCGTGATCGTGGTCGAGCACGACGAGGACGCCATTCGCCTGGCTGACTATGTCGTCGACATCGGCCCAGGGGCTGGCGTGCATGGGGGCAGCATCGTCGCTGAAGGCACGCCTCAGCAAGTCATGGACCATCCTGATTCGCTGACCGGCAAATACCTGTCCGGGCGCAAGAAGATCGCCGTGCCTGGCAAGCGCACGCCACGCAACAAGAAGCTGTCGCTCAAGCTCAAGGGCGCGCGCGGCAACAACCTGCAGAACGTCGACCTGGAAGTGCCGATCGGGCTGCTGACCTGCGTGACGGGCGTGTCCGGTTCGGGCAAGTCGACGCTGATCAACAACACCCTCTTCCCCCTGGCCGCGACCGCGCTCAACGGCGCCAGCACGCTGGAAGCCGCGCCTCACGCCAGCATGGATGGCCTGCAGCATCTGGACAAGGTCGTGGACATCGACCAGAGCCCGATCGGCCGGACACCCCGCTCCAACCCGGCCACCTACACCGGGCTGTTCACGCCGATCCGCGAGCTATTCGCTGGCGTGCCGGAGTCGCGTTCACGGGGCTACGGTCCAGGGCGGTTCTCGTTCAACGTCAAGGGTGGGCGCTGCGAGGCATGCCAGGGCGACGGGCTGATCAAGGTCGAGATGCACTTCCTGCCCGACATCTACGTTCCGTGCGACGTCTGCAAGAGCAAGCGCTACAACCGCGAAACGCTCGAGATCAAGTACAAGGGCAAGAACATCCACGATGTGCTGGAGATGACCATCGAGGATGCCCGCAGCTTCTTCGACGCGGTACCTGCGCTGGCGCGCAAGCTGCAGACCCTCATGGACGTGGGCCTGTCGTACATCAAGCTGGGGCAGTCGGCCACGACCCTGTCAGGGGGCGAGGCGCAGCGGGTCAAGCTGTCCCGCGAGCTGTCCAAGCGTGACACGGGCAAGACGCTGTACATCCTCGACGAACCCACCACAGGGCTGCACTTCGCGGACATCCAGCAATTGCTGGACGTTCTGCACCGGCTGCGCGATCACGGCAACACGGTGGTGGTGATCGAACACAACCTGGACGTGATCAAGACTGCCGACTGGCTGGTCGACCTGGGTCCTGAAGGCGGTTCCAAGGGCGGGCAGATCATCGCCAGCGGCACACCCGAGCAGTTGGCCGAGATGAAGCAGTCCTACACGGGTCACTACCTCAAGCCTCTGCTGGAGCGCGATCGCGCCTGAGTGAACGCAAAAGCCGTCGCCCTGTGAGGAGCGACGGCTTTCGTGTCACGCAGTGCGGCGCCCCCTGCTCTGGGCGCACCATGAAGCGGTTACAGCTGGGATTGCAGGTAGTTCTGCAGGCCGATCGACTTGATTAGCCCCAGCTGTTTTTCCAGCCAGTAGGCGTGGTCTTCTTCGGTGTCCGACAATTGCACGCGTAAGATGTCGCGGGTGACGTAGTCACGGTGCAGTTCGCACAGCTCGATGCCCTTGCACAACGCGGCACGCACCTTGTATTCCAGGCGCAGGTCAGAAGCCAGCATCTCCGGTACGGTAGTGCCGACGTCCAGATCATCCGGCCCCATGCGTGGCGTGCCTTCGAGCATCAGAATGCGACGCATCAGGGCGTCGGCGTGTTGCGTCTCTTCTTCCATCTCGTGGTTGATACGTTCGTAGAGCTTGCTCAAACCCCAGTCTTCGTACATGCGCGAATGGATGAAGTATTGATCGCGTGCCGCCAGTTCACCCGTCAGCAACGTGTTGAGGTAGTCGATTACGTCCGGGTGACCTTGCATGACCCTGATGCTCCACAATGACAATGATGTGCATAGTGTGAACCAGGTTAGGCCTCAGGTCACTGAAAAAGACGTGATCGCGCGGATTAAATCCTGCAAACGGTAGTGATATGCATTGAAAAACCGCCCGGATGCGGGCGGTTATTCTTATCATTTAGACTCAGGCGAGGGTGACGCCCAATGCACGCGCGACACCTTCCCCGTACGCCGGGTCGGCCTGGTAGAAGTACTGCAGCTGACGCTGCACGACATCGGGGCTGACACCCGCCATGGCGCCGGCAATGTTGCTGATCAGCAACGCTTGCTGATCGGCCGTCATCAGGCGGAACAACGCACCAGCATGACTGAAGTAGTCAGGGTCCTCACGGTGGTCGTGACGGTCCGCGCTACCTGACAGGGCCAGCGCAGGTTCGGCATGACGTGGCGACTGCTTGGGCGCATCGGCATGGCTGTTAGGCTCGTAGTTAGGCGCAGCGCCACCATTGCTGCCAAAGGCCATGGCACCATCACGCTGGTAGCTGTGAACGGGGCTACGAGGCGCGTTGACAGGCAACTGCTGGTGGTTGGTGCCGACGCGGTACCGATGCGCATCGGCATAGGCGAACACACGGCCTTGCAGCATGCGATCTGGCGACAGCCCGACCCCAGGCACCATGTTGCTGGGACCGAAGGTGGCCTGCTCGACTTCGGCGAAGTAGTTCTGCGGGTTACGGTTGAGCTCCAGAATGCCCACTTCCTGCAACGGGTAGTCTTTCTGCGACCAGGTCTTGGTGACATCGAACGGGTTCTCTGCGCGCGTCCGGGCCTGCTCCTCGCTCATGGTCTGCACGTAGGCCGTCCAGCGTGGATGGTCGCCACGCTCGATCGCGTCGAACAGGTCACGTTGCGCATAGTCCGGCTCGGTACCCGCCAGACGCGCGGCGTCGGCAGGCGACAGGTTCTTGATGCCTTGTTGGGTCTTGAAGTGCCATTTCACCCACGTCCGCTCACCCGCACCGTTGATCAGGCTGTAGGTGTGGCTGCCGAAGCCGTGCATGTGACGGTAACCATCGGGAATACCCCGATCGGAGAACAGAATGGTGACCTGGTGCAGGGCCTCGGGCGAGTGGGACCAGAAGTCCCACATCATCTGCGCGCTTTTCAGGTTGGTCTGTGGATGCCGCTTCTGGGTATGAATGAAGTCCGGGAACTTCAGGGGGTCGCGAATGAAGAACACGGGCGTGTTGTTGCCAACGATGTCCCAGTTGCCTTCCTCGGTGTAGAACTTGATGGCGAAACCCCGTGGGTCACGTTCGGTGTCGGCAGAGCCGCGCTCACCGCCTACGGTGGAGAAGCGCAGGAAGATCTCGGTCTGCTTGCCGATCTCGGCGAACAGCCGTGCGCTGGTCAGCGCAGTGATGTCCTGGGTGACCGTGAAGGTGCCATAGGCGCCTGAGCCCTTGGCGTGCACACGGCGCTCAGGGATGTTTTCACGGTTGAAATGGGCCAGTTTCTCGAGCAGGTGGAAGTCATCGAGCAACAGCGGACCGCGTGGTCCGGCAGAGCGGGAATTCTGGTTATCTGCGACGGGGGCACCACTGGCGGTGGTAAGGATCTGACTCATGAAGGCTCCTGCTTGACGGACGGTGCCGGTAATGATGGCTTGGCGTCAGTATCGGCAATCCAGCCTTACAGAACTAATTCATTGACCTTCTAAGATCGATAGCTTTTTGTAATTGCTGTGGACACAAAAAACCGGGCGCGAGGCCCGGTTCCTTGTAACAGACTGACGTCTTATTCAGCGGCTTCTACAGCACCGCCGACTGGACGATCAACCAGCTCGACATACGCCATAGGGGCGTTGTCGCCAGCGCGGAAACCGCACTTCAGGATGCGCAGGTAGCCACCCTGACGGGCAGCGTAGCGCTTGCCCAGATCGTTGAACAGCTTGCCTACGGCGGACTTCGAACGGGTACGGTCGAAGGCCAGACGGCGGTTTGCAACGCTGTCTTCCTTGGCCAGGGTGATCAGCGGCTCGGCAACGCGACGCAGCTCCTTGGCTTTCGGCAGGGTAGTCTTGATCAGCTCGTGCTCGAACAGCGACACCGCCATGTTCTGGAACATGGCTTTGCGGTGGGAGCTGGTACGGCTCAGGTGACGTCCACTTTTACGATGACGCATGATTCATTCCTTACCAAACACTGCGTTCGGTGATTACGACGATCAGGCAGTCGCCTTGTCGTCTTTCTTAAGGCTTGCGGGCGGCCAGTTGTCGAGGCGCATGCCGAGAGACAGACCGCGAGAGGCCAGGACGTCCTTGATTTCGGTCAGGGACTTCTTGCCGAGGTTCGGAGTTTTCAACAGCTCGACTTCGGTGCGCTGGATCAGGTCACCGATGTAGTAGATGTTCTCCGCCTTCAGGCAGTTGGCCGAACGTACGGTCAGTTCCAGATCGTCGACTGGACGCAGCAGGATCGGGTCGATCTCGTCTTCCTGCTCGACAACCACCGGTTCGCTGTCACCCTTGAGGTCGACGAACGCAGCGAGCTGCTGTTGCAGGATGGTCGCGGCACGACGGATGGCCTCTTCAGGATCCAGGGTACCGTTGGTCTCAAGATCGATGACCAGCTTGTCCAGGTTGGTGCGCTGTTCAACACGGGCGTTTTCAACCACGTAGGCGATACGACGCACAGGGCTGAACGACGCGTCCAACTGGAGACGACCGATGCTGCGGCTCTCATCCTCGTCGGTCTGACGGGAATCGGCCGGCTCGTAACCGCGACCACGAGCTACGGTGAGCTTCATGTTCAGGGCGCCGTTGGACGCCAGGTTCGCGATCACGTGATCGGGATTGACGATCTCGACATCGTGATCCAGCTGAATATCGGCAGCGGTAACCACCCCCGAACCCTTTTTCGACAAGGTCAGCGTAACTTCGTCACGACCGTGCAGCTTGATAGCCAGGCCTTTCAGGTTCAACAGGATTTCAATGACGTCTTCCTGTACACCTTCGATCGCGGAGTACTCGTGGAGTACGCCCTCGATCTCGGCCTCGACTACTGCACAGCCAGGCATGGAGGACAACAGGATGCGGCGCAGCGCGTTGCCCAGGGTATGGCCGAAGCCACGCTCGAGAGGCTCGAGCGTGATCTTGGCGCGGGTTGGACTGACAACCTGCACATCGATGTGGCGGGGTGTCAGGAACTCATTTACCGAAATCTGCATGGATGCACCTATTTTCTAGCCCTTACTTGGAGTAGAGCTCGACAATCAGGTTTTCGTTGATGTCGGCGGACAGGTCGCTGCGAGCAGGAACGTTCTTGAAAACGCCCGACTTCTTGGCAGCATCCACGTCTACCCACTCAACGCGGCCACGCTGGGCGCACAGTTCAAGGGCTTGAACAATGCGCAGCTGGTTCGACGATTTCTCGCGAACGGCGACCACGTCACCCGGACGAACTTGGTAGGATGGAATGTTCACGGTCTTGCCGTTGACGCTGATCGCCTTGTGCGAAACCAGCTGACGGGATTCGGCGCGAGTCGAACCGAAGCCCATACGGTAGACGACGTTATCCAGACGGCATTCGAGCAGTTGCAGCAGGTTCTCACCGGTGGCGCCTTTTTTCGAGGCAGCCAGCTTGTAGTAACCGCTGAATTGACGCTCCAGAACACCGTAGATACGACGAACTTTTTGTTTCTCGCGCAGCTGGGTGCCGTAGTCGGACTGACGGCCACGGCGCTGGCCGTGTACACCTGGGGCTGCTTCGATGTTGCACTTCGATTCCAGAGCGCGAACGCCGCTCTTCAGGAACAGGTCAGTGCCTTCACGGCGAGACAGTTTGCATTTTGGACCAATGTAACGTGCCATTTATCTGTCTCCTGATTACACGCGACGCTTCTTCGGCGGACGGCACCCGTTATGCGGGATTGGCGTCACGTCGGTGATGCTGGCGATCTTGTAGCCGCAGCCGTTGAGTGCACGCACAGCGGACTCACGACCCGGACCTGGACCCTTGACGTTGACGTCGAGGTTTTTCAGACCGTATTCCAGCGCAGCTTGACCAGCACGTTCTGCAGCGATCTGCGCGGCGAACGGGGTGGATTTGCGCGAACCACGGAAACCCGAACCACCGGAGGTCGCCCAGGACAATGCGTTGCCCTGACGGTCGGTGATGGTCACGATGGTGTTGTTGAAAGACGCGTGGATGTGGGCGATGCCATCAACCACTGTCTTTTTGACTTTTTTACGAGGACGAGCAGCAGGTTTTGCCATGTCTATATTCCCGGGCGGTTACTTGCGGATCGGCTTACGCGGGCCCTTGCGGGTGCGTGCGTTGGTCTTGGTGCGCTGACCGCGAACCGGCAGACCTTTACGATGACGCAGGCCGCGGTAGCAACCCAGGTCCATCAAGCGCTTGATCTTCATGTTGATGTCACGACGCAGGTCACCTTCGGTGGTGAACTTCGCGACTTCGCCACGCAGGGTTTCGATTTGCTCGTCGCTCAGATCCTTGATCTTCGCGGCTGGATTGACACCAGCGTCTGCACAGATTTTCTGCGCAGTTGTGCGACCGACACCATAGATGTAGGTCAGCGAGATAACAGTGTGCTTGTTATCTGGAATGTTGACGCCTGCAATACGGGCCATTCAGTGGAACTCCAGTTGACAGCTACCTACGCCCCGGAAGCCAAGAAAATAGGGCGCAAGATGATATCGCTGTAGAAACGATTAATCAACCCAGCAGCACACTAGCTGCTGGGTTTGTAACGCGGATCACACTCAGCCTTGGCGCTGCTTGTGACGCGGCTCCGCGCTGCAGATGACTCGCACGACACCTTCGCGGCGAATAATCTTGCAGTTGCGGCACAGCTTTTTCACCGATGCACGAACTTTCATCACCAACTCCTCGAACCTTAGGGGCCTATCAGCGCAGCATGCTGCTGCCACCGTAGCCTTTCAGGTTGGCTTTCTTCATCAGGGATTCGTACTGGTGTGAAACGAGGTGCGATTGTACTTGGGACATGAAGTCCATCACAACCACTACCACGATCAGCAACGAGGTCCCGCCAAGGTAGAACGGAACGTTTGCAGCCACCACCAGGAACTGGGGCAGCAGGCACACGGCCGTCATGTATAGAGCACCGAACATGGTCAGACGGGTCAGAACGCCATCAATGTAGCGCGCCGACTGCTCACCAGGACGGATGCCCGGAATAAAGGCACCGGACTTCTTCAGGTTTTCCGCTACGTCTTTCGGGTTGAACATCAACGCTGTGTAGAAGTAGCAGAAGAAGATGATCCCTGCACTAAACAGCAGAATGTTCAACGGCTGACCAGGAGCGATCGACTGCGAGATGTCCTGCAACCAGCCCATACCTTCGGACTGACCGAACCAGGCACCCAGCGAAGCCGGGAACAGCAGAATGCTGCTGGCGAAAATGGCCGGGATGACCCCAGCCATGTTCACCTTGAGCGGCAAGTGGCTCGTCTGCGCAGCGAAGACCTTGCGGCCCTGCTGACGCTTAGCATAGTGAACGGCAATGCGCCGCTGACCACGCTCGATGAACACCACGAAACCGATGATCGCTACTGCGAGCAAACCGATGGCGACCAGAGCGAAGATGTTGATATCGCCCGTGCGTGCAGACTCGAAAGACTGCCCGATTGCTCTCGGAAGACCGGCGACGATACCTGCGAAGATCAACATCGAGATACCGTTGCCCACACCGCGCTCGGTGATCTGCTCGCCCAGCCACATCATGAACATCGCGCCGGCCACGAACGTGGCGACCGCGACGAAATGGAAGCCGAGGCTCGTAGAGAACGCCACACCCTGGTTGGCCAGGCCAATGGACATGCCAGTGGCCTGGACCAATGCCAGGATCACGGTGAGGTAGCGGGTGTACTGGCTGATCTTGCGACGGCCAGCTTCACCTTCCTTCTTCAACTGCTCCAGCTGTGGGCTGACTGCGGTCATGAGCTGCATGATGATCGATGCCGAGATGTACGGCATGATCCCCAGTGCAAAGATGCTCATGCGCTCCAGCGCACCACCGGAAAACATGTTGAACAAGCTAAGAATGGTCCCCTCATTCTGTCGGAACAGTTCCGCCAGGCGGTCAGGATTGATCCCGGGCACTGGGATGTGCGCGCCGATCCGGTAGACGATGATCGCCAGGAACAGGAAGCGCAGACGAGCCCAGAGTTCCGACATCCCGCCCTTGCCGAGCGAAGAGAGAGCACCTTGCTTAGCCATTTATTCCTCGAATTTGCCGCCAGCTGCTTCGATAGCCGCACGCGCACCTTTGGTGACGGCGATACCCTTGAGGGTGACTGCACGAGTGACTTCGCCCGACAGCATGATTTTCACACGCTGAACGTTCTGGTTGATCACGTTGGCGTCCTTGAGGGACTGAACGGTGATCAGGTCACCTTCCACCTTGGCCAGTTCGGACAGACGCACTTCGGCGCGGTCCATGGCTTTCAGCGAAACGAAGCCGAACTTCGGCAGGCGACGGTGCAGCGGCTGTTGACCGCCTTCGAAGCCCGGAGCGATGGTGCCACCGGAACGGGAGGTCTGACCTTTGTGGCCGCGGCCACCGGTCTTGCCCAAACCGCTACCGATACCACGGCCCGGACGATGCTTCTCGCGACGGGAACCCGGCGCTGGACTCAGATCATTGAGTTTCATCGATTAACCCTCGACGCGCAGCATGTAGTAAGCCTTGTTGATCATCCCGCGGTTCTCGGGAGTATCCTGGACTTCTACAGTGTGACCGATGCGACGCAGACCCAGACCCTTCACGCACAGCTTGTGATTGGGCAGGCGACCTGCGGTGCTTTTGATCAGCGTTACTTTGACGGTTGCCATGATCAGAAGATCTCCTCGACAGTCTTGCCGCGCTTGGCAGCAATGGATTCAGGAGATTGCATGGCTTTCAGACCCTTGAAGGTGGCGTAGACCACGTTCACTGGGTTGGTCGAACCGTAGCATTTGGCCAGAACGTTCTGGACGCCAGCAACTTCCAGGACAGCACGCATCGCGCCACCGGCGATGATACCGGTACCTTCGGAGGCAGGCTGCATGTACACCTTCGACGCGCCGTGGGCGGACTTGGTGGCGTACTGCAGGGTGGTGCCCTTCAGGTCGACCTGGATCATGTTGCGACGAGCAGCTTCCATGGCTTTCTGGATCGCAGCTGGAACTTCGCGCGATTTGCCACGGCCGAAGCCGACGCGACCTTTGCCATCACCTACCACGGTCAGCGCGGTGAAGGTGAAGATACGGCCGCCTTTGACGGTTTTTGCAACGCGGTTAACTTGAACCAGCTTCTCGATGTAGCCTTCGTCGCGCTTTTGGTCGTTATTTGCCATAACTTAGAACTCCAGCCCGCCTTCACGAGCAGCATCAGCCAGCGCCTTGACGCGGCCGTGGTACTTGAAGCCAGAACGGTCGAAAGCAACTTGAGAAACGCCAGCGGCTTTCGCGCGCTCGGCTACCAGCTTGCCAACCTTAGTGGCCGCATCGATGTTGCCAGTGGCGCCATCACGCAGGTCTTTGTCCAAGGTCGAGGCGCTTGCCAGAACCTTGCTGCCGTCGGCCGAAATGACCTGGGCGTAGATGTGCTGCGAGGAGCGGAACACGCAGAGACGCACGACTTCGAGTTCGTGCATTTTCAGGCGTGCTTTGCGAGCGCGACGCAGTCGAGTAACTTTTTTGTCGGTCATTTGCTAGGCCCTACTTCTTCTTGGCTTCTTTACGACGGACTACTTCGTCCGCGTAACGCACACCCTTGCCTTTGTAAGGCTCTGGCGGACGGAAATCGCGGATTTCAGCGGCCACCTGACCCACCAGCTGCTTGTCGATACCCTTGATCAGGATGTCGGTCTGGCTTGGGGTTTCAGCGGTGATACCTGCTGGCAGTTCGTAATCCACTGGATGCGAGAAGCCCAGAGCCAGGTTCAGGATGTTGCCCTTGGCCTGTGCCTTGTAACCAACACCGACCAGCTGGAGCTTGCGCTCGAAGCCTTGGCTGACGCCTTGGACCATGTTGTTGACCAGAGCACGGGTGGTACCGGCCATGGCACGAGCTTGCTGGTCGCCGTTGCGGGCAGCGAAACGTACTTCGCCGCTTTCTTCGGTAACTTCAACAGAGGAGTGAACGTTCAGTTCGAGAGTGCCCTTGGCACCCTTCACCGAAAGCTGCTGGCCGGCGAATTTGACTTCGACACCGGAGGGCAGCTTAACGGGGTTCTTAGCGACGCGAGACATGCCTATCTCCCCTTAGAACACTGTGCACAGAACTTCGCCGCCGACACCGGCAGCGCGCGCAGCACGATCCGTCATCACACCCTTGTTGGTGGAGACGATGGAGACGCCCAGACCGCCACGTACTTTCGGCAGTTCGGTAACGGCCTTGTACTGACGCAGACCTGGACGGCTAGCGCGCTTCAGCTCTTCGATGACCGGACGGCCTTCGAAGTACTTCAGCTCGAGCGACAGGGAAGGCTTGACTTCGCTGGTGACTTGATAGTCGGCGATGTAACCTTCATCTTTGAGAACTTTGGCTACCGCAACCTTCAGAGTCGAAGAAGGCATGCTCACGACGGACTTTTCAGCCATCTGGGCATTACGGATGCGAGTTAGCATGTCCGCTAACGGGTCCTGCATACTCATGGGCTTGATGCTCCTGATACAAGAAATATTAGCCTTGCGGCTATCACAACCACCTGATCGCGCCGGGCGGACACCCAGGCTCAGGCGAGCCGGCAATTCTAGACACAAGCCAGAAACGAAACAAGCCCCAAGAAGGGGCTTGTTTCGCTGTGAGGCCACCGACGGTCGGGAGATCGCGCTCTCGCCGCCGGCAAACCCGACTGACTTACCAGCTGGCCTTGACCAGGCCTGGTACGTCGCCGCGCATGGCAGCTTGGCGCAGCATGTTACGGCCGAGGCCGAACTTGCGGTAGACGCCGTGCGGACGACCGGTCAGGCGGCAGCGGTTGCGCAGGCGCGCAGCGCTGGCGTCACGTGGCTGCTTCTGCAGCGCGACGACGGCGGCGAAACGCTCTTCTGGAGAGGCGTTCAGGTCGACGATGGTCGCTTTCAGCTCGGCACGCTTTTTAGCGTACTTGGCTACCGTGAGCTGACGCTTCAGCTCGCGGTTCTTCATGCTCTTCTTGGCCATTTTCCTACTCCAATCAGTTGCGGAACGGGAATTTGAAAGCACGCAGCAGGGCGCGGCCTTCGTCATCCGAACGAGCAGTGGTGGTCAGGGTAATGTCCAGACCGCGCAGAGCATCGATCTTGTCGTAGTCGATTTCCGGGAAGATGATCTGCTCTTTAACGCCCATGCTGTAGTTGCCGCGGCCATCGAAGGACTTGGCATTCAGGCCGCGGAAGTCGCGGACCCGAGGCAGGGAGATAGCCAGCAGGCGATCCAGGAATTCGTACATACGGTCACTGCGCAGAGTGACCTTGACGCCGATCGGCCAACCTTCACGAACCTTGAAACCCGCAATCGACTTGCGAGCGAACGTCACGACTGGCTTCTGGCCAGTGATCTTTTCCAGGTCGGCAACTGCGTGCTCGATGACTTTCTTGTCGCCGATCGCTTCGCCCAGGCCCATGTTCAGGGTGATCTTGGTAACGCGAGGGACTTCCATCACGTTCCCCAGCTTAAGCTCTTCCTTAAGCTTGGGAGCGATTTCGTTCCGGTAAATCTCTTTGAGTCGTGCCATTGTCTTCTACCTAGCAGTGTTCAAGCATCAACCGCTTTCTGGGTCGACTTGAAGACACGAATTTTCTTGCCGTCTTCAACCTTGAAGCCAACGCGGTCAGCCTTGTTGGTCTCGCCGTTGAAAATGGCAACGTTGGAAGCGTGCAGAGGCGCTTCTTTCTCGACGATACCGCCCTGGACGCCCGCCATCGGGTTAGGCTTGGTATGACGCTTGACCAGGTTCAGGCCACCGACGACCAGACGGTCGTCAGCCAGAACCTTCAGCACCTTACCGCGCTTACCCTTGTCTTTGCCGGCGATCACGATGATCTCGTCGTCACGACGAATCTTTTGCATGTCGGATCTCCTTAGAGCACTTCTGGGGCGAGCGAGACGATCTTCATGAACTTCTCGGTACGAAGTTCACGGGTCACTGGCCCAAAGATGCGAGTGCCGATCGGCTCTTGCTTGGTGTTCAGCAGAACAGCAGCGTTGCCGTCGAAACGAATGATGGAACCGTCGGCGCGACGAACACCGTGACGGGTGCGAACGACAACCGCGGTCATGACCTGGCCTTTCTTGACCTTGCCACGAGGAATCGCTTCCTTGACGGTTACCTTGATGATGTCACCGATGCCGGCGTAACGGCGGTGCGAACCACCGAGCACCTTGATGCACATGACGCGACGAGCGCCGCTGTTATCGGCCACATCGAGCATGGATTGAGTCTGAATCATAAAATTTCTCCGACCCCTAGCCCTTAGACTTCAACAGCGCGTTCGAGGACTTCAACCAGTGCCCAGGACTTGGTCTTGGCCAGCGGACGGGTTTCGGTGATCGAAACCTTGTCGCCGATTTTGCACTGGTTGGTTTCGTCGTGCGCGTGCAGCTTAGTCGAACGCTTAACGTATTTACCGTAGATCGGGTGCTTGACGCGACGCTCGATCAGAACGGTGATGGTCTTGTCCATTTTGTCGCTGACGACACGGCCAGTCAGCGTACGGACGGTTTTTTCAGCTTCAGCCATGATCACTTACCTGCCTGCTGGTTGAGCACAGTTTTCACGCGAGCGATGTCACGCTTAACTTGCGAGAGCAGGTGCGACTGCCCCAACTGGCCAGTTGCTTTCTGCATGCGCAGATTGAACTGGTCGCGCAGCAGGCCGAGCAGTTGCTCGTTCAGCTGCTGTGCCGATTTTTCACGAAGTTCATTCGCTTTCATCACATCACCGTCCGCTTAACAAAGGAGGTGGCGAGAGGCAGCTTTGCAGCGGCCAGAGCGAAAGCTTCGCGCGCCAGCTCTTCAGAAACACCCTCGATCTCGTACAGGACTTTGCCTGGCTGGATCTGGGCAACCCAGTACTCCACGGAACCCTTACCTTTACCCATCCGCACTTCGAGAGGCTTCTTGGTGACCGGCTTGTCCGGGAAGACACGGATCCAGATCTTGCCGCCACGCTTCACGTGACGGGTCAAGGCACGACGTGCCGACTCGATCTGGCGAGCGGTGAGACGACCGCGGGCAACAGCTTTCAGGGCGAATTCGCCGAAGCTGACCTTGCTACCGCGCAGTGCCAGACCACGGTTGTGGCCGGTCATCTGCTTGCGGAATTTTGTACGCTTTGGTTGCAACATTTGGCGTACCCCTTACTTAGCAGCTTTTTTACGAGGCGCTGGTGCTTGAGGCTTCAGCTCTTCCTGGCGACCACCAATCACTTCGCCTTTGAAGATCCAAACCTTGACACCGATCACACCGTAGGTGGTGTGAGCTTCGTAGGTGGCATAGTCGATGTCGGCACGCAGGGTGTGCAGGGGCACACGACCTTCGCGATACCATTCAGTACGTGCGATCTCGGCACCGCCGAGACGACCGCTCACCTGGATCTTGATGCCCTTGGCACCAATACGCATGGCGTTCTGTACGGCGCGCTTCATGGCGCGACGGAACATAACGCGGCGCTCCAGCTGCTGAGCTACGCTTTGCGCAACCAGCATGGCGTCGAGTTCCGGCTTGCGGATCTCTTCGATGTTGATGTGCACAGGCACACCCATCTGCTTGGTCAGGTCCTGACGCAGCTTCTCGACATCCTCACCCTTCTTGCCGATAACGATACCGGGACGAGCGGTGTGGATGGTGATGCGTGCGGTTTGCGCCGGACGATGAATATCGATACGGCTTACGGACGCGCTTTTTAGTTTGTCCTGGAGGTACTCACGCGTTTTCAGATCCTTCAACAGGTAATCTGCGTAAGTCGCGCCGTCTGCATACCAGACGGACGTGTGCTCCTTGACGATTCCCAGGCGAATGCCAGTGGGATGTACTTTCTGACCCATCTGATCGACTCCGTTACTTGTCCGCAACCTTGACAGTGATATGGCAAGACCGCTTGACGATGCGATCTGCGCGGCCTTTGGCACGCGGCATGATGCGCTTCAGCGAACGCCCTTCGTTGACGAAGACGGTGGAGACCTTCAGGTCATCAACGTCTGCGCCTTCGTTGTGTTCGGCGTTGGCTACGGCCGACTCGAGGACTTTCTTCATGATTTCAGCGGCTTTCTTGCTGCTGAAGGCCAACAGGTTGAGCGCGTCGCCCACCTTCTTCCCGCGGATCTGGTCGGCGACCAAGCGGGCTTTCTGGGCGGAGATTCGAGCGCCCGACAACTTAGCGGCTACTTCCATTTCCTTACCCCTTAACGCTTGGCTTTCTTGTCAGCCACGTGCCCGCGATAGGTGCGGGTACCGGCGAACTCGCCCAGTTTGTGGCCGACCATGTCTTCGTTCACGAGAACGGGGACGTGCTGACGACCGTTGTGTACCGCGATGGTCAAACCGACCATTTGTGGCAGGATCATGGAACGGCGCGACCAGGTTTTCACTGGCTTGCGATCGTTCTTCTCCACCGCCACTTCGATCTTCTTCAGTAGGTGAAGATCAATAAAAGGACCTTTTTTCAGAGAACGTGGCACTGTCGTATCCCTCTATTTACTTGCGACGACGGACGATCATTTTGTCGGTACGCTTATTACCACGAGTCTTAGCACCCTTGGTCGGGAAGCCCCATGGCGATACCGGATGACGACCACCGGAGGTACGACCTTCACCACCACCATGCGGGTGGTCAACCGGGTTCATGGCAACACCACGAACGGTTGGGCGAACGCCACGCCAGCGCTTGGCACCTGCTTTACCCAGCGAACGCAGGCTGTGCTCGGAGTTCGAGACTTCACCCAGGGTCGCACGGCATTCAGCCAGTACTTTACGCATTTCACCAGAGCGCAGACGCAGGGTCACGTAGACACCTTCGCGAGCGATCAGCTGAGCCGAGGCACCAGCGGAACGAGCGATCTGTGCACCTTTGCCCGGCTTCAGTTCGATGCCGTGAATGGTGCTACCGACTGGAATGTTACGCAGCTGCAGGGAGTTGCCGGCCTTGATAGGGGCCAGGGCACCTGCGATCAGCTGGTCGCCAGCGCTCACGCCCTTCGGCGCGATGATGTAGCGACGTTCGCCGTCGGCGTAGCACAGCAGAGCGATGTGAGCAGTACGGTTCGGGTCGTATTCGATACGCTCGACAGTGGCAGGGATGCCATCTTTGTCGTTACGACGGAAGTCGACCAGACGGTAGTTCTGCTTATGGCCGCCACCGACGTGACGCGTGGTGATACGACCATTGTTGTTACGACCACCAGACTTCGATTTCTTCTCGATCAGCGGTGCGTGAGGAGCGCCTTTGTGGAGCCCCTGGTTGACCACCTTGACCACGAAACGGCGGCCAGGGGAAGTCGGTTTGCATTTAACGATTGCCATGATGCACCCCTTCCTTACTCAGCACTGCTGCTGAAATCGAGATCTTGGCCTGGCTGAAGGGATACGATCGCCTTCTTCCAGTCATTGCGCTTGCCCAGACCACGTGCGGTGCGCTTGGTCTTGCCCAGAACGTTGACGGTAGACACGTTCTCGACTTTCACGCCGAACAGGCCTTCGACAGCTTTCTTGATTTCAAGCTTGGTTGCGTCGGTTGCAACCTTGAATACGAACTGGCCTTTCTTCTCAGCCAGAACGGTAGCCTTCTCGGAAACGTGCGGGCCAAGGAGGACTTTGAATACGCGTTCCTGGTTCATCCCAGCAGCTCCTCGAATTTCTTCACGGCCGAGACAGTGATCAACACTTTCTCGTATGCGATCAGACTGACCGGGTCGGAACCCTGGACGTCACGTACATCGACGTGCGGCAGGTTACGAGC
This sequence comes from Enterobacterales bacterium AN_CKDN230030167-1A_HGKHYDSX7, assembly GCA_046940335.1. Classification (GTDB taxonomy): domain Bacteria; phylum Pseudomonadota; class Gammaproteobacteria; order Pseudomonadales; family Pseudomonadaceae; genus Aquipseudomonas. The sequence goes on along the minus strand of JBKYML010000009.1, from coordinate 21,091 downwards.
AGCCAGGTACAGGTTCTGATCAACAGCGTCGGAAACGATCAATACATCGCTCAGACCCATGCCGTTCAGCTTGTTCAGCAGGTCTTTGGTTTTCGGTGCTTCGACAGCGAAGTCCTGAACCACGACCAGACGGTCGCTACGCACGAGCTCGGAGAGGATGGAGCGCAGGGCTGCGCGGTACATCTTCTTGTTGAGCTTCTGCGAGTGATCCTGAGGACGGGCTGCGAAGGTTACGCCACCGCCACGCCAGATTGGACCACGGGTAGTACCAGCACGCGCGCGGCCAGTACCCTTCTGACGCCATGGGCGCTTACCGCCACCTGCTACGTCGGAACGAGTCTTCTGCTGCTTGGTGCCCTGACGGCCGCCGGCCATGTAGGCCACGACTGCTTGGTGTACCAGCGTCTCGTTGAATTCGCCACCGAAAGTCAGTTCGGAAACTTCGATCGCTTGCGCGTCATTTACATTAAGTTGCATGTCAGCTTCCCCTTAACCGCGAGCCTTGACAGCCGAACGGACAATCACGTCGCCGCCAGTTGCACCAGGAACGGCGCCCTTGACCAGCAGCAGATTGCGTTCTGCGTCTACGCGAACAACTTCCAGGGACTGCACGGTCACGCGCTCAGCGCCCATGTGACCGGACATTTTCTTGCCCTTGAAAACACGACCAGGAGTCTGGCACTGGCCGATGGAGCCCGGAACGCGGTGGGAGACGGAGTTACCGTGGGTGTTATCCTGACCACGGAAATTCCAGCGCTTGATGGTACCGGCAAAGCCTTTACCTTTCGACTGACCGGTTACGTCTACCAGCTGGCCTGCAGCAAAGAGTTCAGCTTTGATCAAGTCGCCAGCCTGGAAATCGCCTTCTTCAAGACGGAACTCCATGACGCTGCGACCAGCGGCAACGTTTGCCTTCGCGAAGTGACCTGCCTGAGCGGCAGTGACGCGCGAAGCACGGCGCTCGCCGACAGTGACTTGCACTGCGCGATAGCCATCGGTCTCTTCAGTTTTGAACTGGGTGACGCGATTCGGCTCGATCTCGATGACCGTGACCGGAATGGAGACACCTTCTTCGGTGAAAATGCGGGTCATGCCGCACTTACGACCGACTACACCAATAGTCATGTTGTAAACCTCATGAGTGTACGGGGCTTTCACCCGCTATGGCCGCCCATTTCAGAGCGTTACACGACTAGACCGAAGTCTTAGCCGAGGCTGATCTGTACTTCCACACCTGCCGCCAGATCGAGCTTCATCAGCGCATCAACGGTTTTATCCGTTGGCTGGACGATGTCCAGAACGCGCTTGTGAGTACGGATCTCGTACTGGTCACGCGCGTCCTTGTTGACGTGCGGGGAGACCAGAACGGTGAACCGCTCTTTGCGGGTAGGCAGTGGAATAGGACCACGCACTTGTGCCCCAGTACGTTTCGCGGTTTCCACGATTTCCTGGGTGGATTGGTCGATCAGGCGATGGTCGAAAGCCTTCAACCTGATACGGATTTGCTGATTTTGCATTGGATTTCAGACTCCAGGCTGTTCCCATCGGGCGCACTACGCCCGTTAAAAGGAGGCGTGATTCTATAGACGCCCCTATTGGGTGTCAACCCAATAAAAAAAGCCCCCGCTGAGCGGGGGCTTTTTCAATCAACCGAGAGACTTACTCGATGATTTTGGCTACGACGCCGGCGCCGACGGTACGACCGCCTTCACGGATGGCGAAACGCAGGCCGTCTTCCATTGCGATGGTCTTGATCAGGGTAACAGTCATCTGAATGTTGTCACCTGGCATGACCATTTCAACGCCTTCCGGCAGCTCGCAGTTACCGGTCACGTCAGTGGTACGGAAGTAGAACTGAGGACGGTAGCCTTTGAAGAACGGCGTGTGACGGCCGCCTTCTTCTTTCGACAGAACGTAGACTTCTGCGGTGAACTTGGTGTGCGGCTTGACCGAACCTGGCTTGACCAGAACCTGGCCACGCTCAACGTCGTCACGCTTGGTGCCGCGCAGCAGGACGCCGCAGTTCTCGCCAGCACGACCTTCGTCCAGCAGCTTGCGGAACATTTCCACGCCGGTGCAGGTGGTGGTGGTGGTGTCACGCAGACCAACGATTTCCAGAGCGTCTTGAACGCGGACGATACCACGCTCGATACGGCCGGTCACAACGGTACCACGACCCGAGATCGAGAACACGTCTTCGATCGGCATCAGGAACGGCTGGTCAACGGCACGAACTGGCTCAGGGATGTAGGCATCCAGGGTTTCAACCAGCTTCTTGACGGCAGTGGTGCCCATCTCGTTGTCGTCTTTGCCTTCCAGCGCCATACGAGCGGAACCGATGATGATCGGAGTGTCGTCGCCTGGGAAGTCGTAGGTGGACAGCAGGTCACGCACTTCCATCTCGACCAGTTCCAGCAGCTCAGCGTCGTCTACCAGGTCAGCCTTGTTCAGGAAGACCACGATGTACGGAACGCCAACCTGACGGGACAGCAGGATGTGCTCACGGGTTTGTGGCATCGGACCATCGGCGGCCGAGCAAACCAGGATCGCGCCGTCCATCTGGGCAGCACCGGTGATCATGTTCTTCACGTAGTCAGCGTGACCTGGGCAGTCGACGTGAGCGTAGTGACGAATGTTCGAGTTGTACTCGACGTGAGCGGTGTTGATGGTGATACCGCGCGCTTTTTCTTCTGGAGCCGAGTCGATCTTGTCGAACTCAACGACGGCCGAACCGAAAACTTCGGAGCAGACGCGAGTCAGAGCAGCGGTCAGCGTGGTTTTACCGTGGTCGACGTGACCGATGGTGCCAACGTTGACGTGCGGAAGGGAACGATCAAATTTTTCTTTAGCCACGACAGTGAACTCCTAGCCTAAAGGGGGCTGAATCAGCCTTGTTTTTTAATGAGAGCTTCGACGATGTTCGACGGAGCTTCAGCGTACTTAGAGAATTCCATGGAGTAGCTTGCGCGACCCTGAGACATGGAACGAACGTCAGTCGCGTAACCGAACATCTCTCCGAGCGGAACCTCAGCACGGACGACACGGCCAGAGACCGATTCATCCATACCCTGGACCAGACCACGACGACGGTTCAGGTCACCCATCACGTCACCCAGGTAGTCTTCCGGGGTTACAACTTCGACCTTCATGATCGGCTCGAGAACCACGCCACCGCCCTTCTGGGCCAGTTGCTTGGTTGCCATCGAAGCGGCGATCTTGAACGCCATTTCGTTGGAGTCGACATCGTGGTACGAACCGTCGAATACCGTGGCCTTCAGGCCGATCAGAGGATAACCGGCAACGACGCCGTTTTTCATCTGCTCTTCGATACCCTTCTGGATCGGGGCGATGAATTCCTTCGGAATCACACCACCAACGACTTCGTTGGAGAACACCAGACCTTCGGTGATGTTGCCTTTCTCGTCGACTTCTGGCTCCGAGAAACGGATCCAGCAGTGACCGAACTGACCACGACCGCCCGACTGACGAACGAACTTGCCTTCGATCTCGACGTTGGACTTGGTGATCTTCTCGCGGTACGAAACCTGCGGCTTGCCGATGTTGGCTTCGACGTTGAACTCGCGCTTCATGCGGTCAACGAGGATGTCCAGGTGCAGCTCACCCATACCGGAGATGATGGTCTGGCCAGTTTCTTCGTCGGTCTTGACGCGGAACGACGGGTCTTCCTGGGCCAGCTTGCCCAGTGCAATACCCATCTTCTCCTGGTCAGCCTTGGTTTTCGGCTCGACGGAGAGCGAGATCACAGGCTCTGGGAAGTCCATACGCTCGAGGATGATTGGATGGTCGGCGTTGCACAGGGTTTCACCCGTGGTGACGTCCTTCATGCCGATCAGAGCAGCGATGTCGCCAGCGCGTACTTCTTTGATCTCTTCACGCTGGTTGGCGTGCATCTGCACCATACGGCCAACGCGCTCTTTCTTGCCCTTGACCGAGTTGATGACGGAGTCACCGGAGCTCAGAACGCCCGAGTAAACGCGGACGAATGTCAAGGTACCCACGAACGGGTCGGTCGCGATCTTGAACGCCAGGGCCGAGAACGGCTCGTTGTCGTCAGCGTGACGCTCGTCCTTACGGACAGCCGGATCTTCCTTGTCCAGATCCTTGTCGTCCGGGTTGATACCCTGGATGGCAGGAATCTCGGTCGGAGCAGGCAGGTAGTCGATGACGGCGTCGAGAACCAGGGGAACGCCCTTGTTCTTGAACGACGAACCGCAGACAGCCGGAACGATCTCGCTGGCCAGGGTGCGCGCGCGCAGACCTGCCTTGATTTCGTCGACGGTCAGCTCACCTTCTTCAAGGTACTTGTTCATCAGCTCTTCGCTGGCTTCGGCGGCGGCTTCAACCATGTTGTTGCGCCACTCGTTAGCCAGCTCGACCATGTCCGCAGGAATCTCTTCCTCGCGGTAGGTGGTGCCCTTGTCGTCGTCGTTCCAGTAGATAGCCTTCATCTTGATCAGGTCGACCTGACCCTGGAAGTTATCTTCCGAACCGATGGCCAGCTGAACCGGGACCGGGGTGTGACCCAGACGGTTCTTGATCTGACCGACGACGCGCAGGAAGTTGGCACCGGCACGGTCCATCTTGTTCACGTAGACAACACGTGGAACACCGTACTTGTTGGCCTGACGCCATACGGTTTCGGACTGAGGCTCAACGCCGGAGGTACCGCAGAACACGACGACCGCGCCGTCGAGTACACGCAGCGAACGCTCAACTTCAATGGTGAAGTCGACGTGGCCGGGGGTGTCGATGACGTTGACGCGGTAGTTGTCATACTGACCAACGGAACCTTTCCAGAAGGTGGTCACGGCAGCGGAGGTAATGGTGATACCCCGCTCCTGCTCCTGCACCATCCAGTCGGTGGTCGCGGCGCCATCATGCACCTCGCCCATCTTGTGGCTCAGACCTGTGTAGAACAGGATCCGCTCGGTCGTAGTGGTCTTGCCCGCATCGACGTGCGCGCAAATACCGATGTTACGGTAGCGGTTGATTGCTGTAGTACGAGCCATAAAGCCCTCGCAAAAAAATTGTTGCGTGATTTAGAAGCGGTAGTGCGAGAACGCTTTGTTGGCTTCAGCCATACGGTGCACGTCTTCGCGCTTCTTGACTGCAGCACCCTTGCCTTCAGCAGCATCCAGCAGTTCGCCAGCCAAACGCAGGGCCATCGACTTCTCGCCGCGCTTACGGGCGTAGTCTACGAGCCAGCGCATTGCCAGGGCATTACGACGGGATGGACGAACTTCGACAGGAACCTGGTAGGTAGCACCGCCTACACGGCGGGACTTGACTTCGACCAGCGGAGCGATGGCGTCGAGAGCTTTCTCGAAGATTTCCAGGGGGTCGCTGTTCTTGCGGGCCTTGACGGTGTCCAGTGCGCCGTAAACGATGCGCTCTGCGACGGCCTTCTTGCCGCTTTCCATCACGTGGTTCATGAACTTGGCGAGAATCTGGGATCCGTACTTCGGATCGTCCAGGATCTCACGTTTTGCTGCTACACGACGTCTTGGCATGATAAGCCCTCAAACGGTCTTCAGGTTAGCCCGGGACGCGGGTCTTCGACCCCTGCCCGACCTTACTCTTATCGACTCAAAAAAATGGATGTCTGCAAACGGCCGATTACTTCGGACGCTTGGTACCGTACTTCGAACGACCCTGGTTACGGCCCTTGACGCCGGAGGTATCCAGAGAGCCGCGAACGGTGTGGTAACGAACACCTGGCAAGTCTTTTACACGGCCGCCACGGATCAGGACGACGCTGTGCTCTTGCAGGTTGTGGCCTTCACCACCGATGTACGAGGAAACCTCGAAACCGTTGGTCAGACGCACACGGCAGACTTTACGCAATGCCGAGTTAGGTTTCTTCGGCGTGGTGGTGTACACGCGGGTGCACACGCCACGACGCTGCGGGCAGTTCTGCAGCGCAGGTACGTCGGATTTCTCGACGGTACGCTTACGCGGCTGACGTACCAGCTGGTTGATAGTTGCCATCTACTAGCTCCACTGATTGTCTTGCGACGCTATTGTCTTGCAAGAAAAGCCAAAAATCGACGAGACGGAGCCTCACCAAATTTAAGGGTACAAAAGTCTAAAGAGGATCTTGCATTCAGTCAAGACAAGGCCCCGGCCCTACCCCGCCGGTCATCGGCAACAATCGCTGTTGCCGATGACCTTGGGACAGGACCGGGGCCTGGCCTCGAACTCAGTTACCGCTCGAGTTCAATGCTTCGGTCAGTGCGGCTTCCACCTCACTGGCGCTCACACGCAGCGGCTTGTCGGCATCACGGCGACGCTTGCGCTCGCTGTGGTACGCCAGACCGGTACCTGCCGGGATCAGACGACCCACGACCACGTTCTCCTTCAGGCCGCGCAGGTAGTCACGCTTGCCGGTGACCGCAGCTTCGGTCAACACGCGCGTGGTTTCCTGGAACGACGCTGCCGAAATGAACGATTCGGTCGACAGCGACGCCTTGGTGATACCCAGCAGCACACGCGAGAACTTCGAGATGAACTTGTCCTCGGACGCGAGGCGCTCGTTCTCGACCAATACTTGCGTGAGCTCCATCTGGTCACCCTTGATGAAGCTGGAATCGCCCGACTCGGCGATCTCGACCTTGCGCAGCATCTGACGCAGGATGGTCTCGATGTGCTTGTCGTTGATCTTCACGCCCTGCAGGCGGTATACGTCCTGGATCTCGTTGACGATGTACTTGGCCAGCGCGCTGACACCCAGCAGACGCAGGATGTCGTGCGGATCGCTCGGACCGTCCGAGATGACTTCGCCGCGGTTGACCTGTTCGCCTTCGAACACGTTCAGGTGACGCCACTTCGGGATCAGCTCTTCGTACGGATCGGTACCATCGTTCGGCGTGATCACCAGACGGCGCTTGCCCTTGGTCTCCTTGCCGAACGCGATGGTGCCGCTGACTTCCGCCAGGATCGACGCTTCCTTCGGACGACGCGCTTCGAACAAGTCGGCAACGCGCGGCAGACCACCGGTGATGTCACGGGTCTTGGACGTTTCTTGCGGAATACGCGCGATGACGTCACCCACACCGATCTGCGCACCATCAGCCACACCGACCAGGGCGTTGGCTGGCAGGAAGTACTGCGCCGGTACGTCGGTACCTGGCAGCATCAGGTCCTTGCCATTGGCATCGACCATCTTGATCGCCGGACGGATTTCCTTACCAGAGGCAGGGCGATCCTTGACATCCAGGACTTCGATGTTGGTCAAGCCAGTCAATTCGTCGGTCTGACGCTTGATGGTGATGTTTTCTTCCATGCCCACGAAGGTCACGGTACCTTTCAGCTCGGTCACGATCGGGTGGGTGTGCGGGTCCCACTTGGCGACGATGGCGCCAGCGTCGACCTTGTCACCTTCCTTGACCGAAATGACCGCACCGTACGGCAGCTTGTAACGCTCACGCTCACGACCGAACTCGTCGGCGATCGCCAGCTCACCGGAACGCGAGACCGCAACCAGGTTGCCATCGGCACGCTCGACCTGCTTCAGGTTGTGCAGACGCACCATGCCGCCATTCTTCACCTGGACGCTGTCGGCTGCCGAAGTCCGGCTTGCCGCACCACCGATGTGGAAGGTACGCATGGTCAGCTGGGTACCCGGCTCACCGATCGACTGGGCCGCGATGACGCCGACCGCTTCACCAATGTTCACCTGGTGACCACGTGCCAGGTCACGGCCGTAGCACTTGGCGCAGATGCCGTAGCGGGTTTCGCAGCTGATCGGCGAACGCACGACCACTTCGTCGATGCTGTTCAGCTCGATGAACTCGACCCACTTCTCGTCCACCAGCGTACCGGCCGGAACGATCACGTCTTCGGTGCCTGGCTTGAACACGTCACGGGCGATGACACGACCCAGTACACGCTCACCCAGAGGCTCGACGACGTCGCCGCCTTCGATGTGCGGGGTCATCAGCAGACCCTGGTCGGTACCGCAATCGATCTCGGTCACCACCAGATCCTGCGCCACGTCGACCAGACGACGGGTCAGGTAACCGGAGTTCGCGGTCTTCAAGGCGGTATCCGCCAGACCCTTACGGGCACCGTGAGTCGAGATGAAGTACTGCAGTACGCTCAGGCCTTCACGGAAGTTCGCGGTGATCGGCGTCTCGATGATCGAGCCGTCCGGCTTGGCCATCAGGCCACGCATACCGGCCAGCTGACGGATCTGTGCAGCGGAACCCCGCGCACCCGAGTCGGCCATCATGTACATCGAGTTGAAGGACTCTTGGTCGACTTCGTCGCCATTGCGGTCGATGACCTTCTCTTTGGAGAGGTTGGCCATCATCGCCTTGGACACTTCGTCGTTCGCCTTGGACCACAAGTCGATGACCTTGTTGTACTTCTCGCCCTGGGTCACCAGACCCGACGCGTACTGGCTCTCGATTTCCTTCACTTCATCGGTCGCAGTGCCGATGATGCGTGCTTTCTCGTCCGGGATGACGAAGTCGTTCACCCCGATCGAAACGCCGGAAATGGTCGAGTAGGCGAAACCGGTGTACATCAGCTGGTCGGCGAAGATGACAGTTTCCTTCAGACCCACCACGCGGTAGCACTGGTTGATCAGCTTGGAGATCGCCTTCTTCTTCATCGGCTGGTTGACCACGTCGTACGACAGGCCGGCCGGTACCACCTGGAACAGCAGGGCACGGCCAACGGTGGTGTCGACGATGCGGGTGTTCTTCACGCTGTTGCCGTCACGGTCGTTCACGGTCTCGTTGATACGGACCTTGATCTTCGCGTGCAGGGCAGCTTCGCCGGCGCGGAATACGCGGTCGACTTCCTGCAGGTCGGCGAATACGCGACCCTCGCCCTTGGCATTGATGGCTTCACGGGTCATGTAGTACAGACCCAGAACCACGTCCTGCGACGGCACGATGATCGGCTCACCGTTGGCGGGCGACAGGATGTTATTGGTCGACATCATCAGCGCACGCGCTTCGAGCTGGGCTTCCAGCGTCAGCGGTACGTGAACGGCCATCTGGTCACCGTCGAAGTCGGCGTTGTACGCAGCACACACCAGTGGGTGCAGCTGGATCGCCTTGCCTTCGATCAACACCGGCTCGAACGCCTGGATACCCAGACGGTGAAGGGTCGGTGCACGGTTGAGCAGCACGGGGTGTTCGCGGATGACTTCGGCCAGGACGTCCCAGACCTCTGGCAGCTCGCGCTCGACCATCTTCTTGGCGGCCTTGATGGTGGTCGCCAGACCACGCATTTCCAGCTTGCCGAAAATGAACGGCTTGAACAGCTCGAGTGCCATCTTCTTCGGCAGACCGCACTGGTGCAGACGCAGGGTCGGACCCACGGTGATCACGGAACGACCGGAGTAGTCCACGCGCTTGCCGAGCAGGTTCTGACGGAAGCGACCTTGCTTACCTTTGATCATGTCGGCCAGCGACTTCAGCGGACGCTTGTTCGAGCCAGTGATGGCGCGACCGCGACGGCCGTTGTCGAGCAGGGCGTCGACCGCTTCCTGCAGCATGCGCTTTTCGTTGCGCACGATGATGTCCGGCGCCGACAGATCGAGCAGGCGCTTGAGACGGTTGTTACGGTTGATCACCCGACGGTACAGGTCGTTCAGGTCGGAGGTCGCGAAGCGGCCACCGTCCAGCGGGACGAGCGGACGCAGATCTGGCGGCAGTACCGGCAGAACGGTCAGGATCATCCACTCAGGCAGGTTGCCCGAGCCCTGGAAGGCTTCCATCAGCTTGAGGCGCTTGGACAGCTTCTTGATCTTGGTTTCCGAGTTGGTCTGCGGAATCTCTTCGCGCAGGCGGCCGATCTCGTGCTCCAGGTCAATGGCGTGCAGCAGCTCGCGGACCGCCTCGGCACCCATGCGGGCATCGAAGTCGTCGCCGAACTCTTCCAGCGCTTCGAAGTACTGCTCGTCGTTCAGCAGCTGACCCTTCTCCAGGGTAGTCATGCCCGGATCGATGACGACGTAGCTCTCGAAGTAGAGCACGCGTTCGATGTCACGCAGGGTCATGTCCATCAGCAGGCCGATACGGGACGGCAGCGACTTCAGGAACCAGATGTGGGCCACTGGCGAAGCCAGTTCGATGTGCGCCATGCGCTCACGACGGACCTTGGCCAGTGCGACTTCGACGCCGCACTTCTCGCAGATCACGCCACGGTGCTTCAAGCGCTTGTACTTACCGCACAGGCACTCGTAGTCCTTGACCGGGCCAAAGATCTTGGCGCAGAACAAGCCGTCACGCTCGGGCTTGAACGTACGGTAGTTGATGGTTTCCGGCTTCTTAACTTCACCGAACGACCACGAGCGGATCATTTCAGGCGACGCCAGACCGATACGGATGGCGTCGAACTCTTCGACTTGACCCTGGTTTTTCAGCAAATTCAGTAGGTCTTTCAAGGCCTTTCCTCCTGGCGGAGCAGGGAGCGAGCTGTCTCAGCCCCGCTCCCGATTCGCGTCACGTGTTATTCGGTTTCCAGATCGATATCGATACCGAGCGAACGAATCTCTTTGATCAACACGTTGAAGGACTCGGGCATGCCCGGCTCCATACGGTGATCGCCATCCACGATGTTCTTGTACATCTTGGTACGGCCGTTCACGTCGTCCGACTTCACTGTGAGCATTTCTTGCAGGGTGTATGCCGCGCCGTATGCTTCCAGCGCCCACACTTCCATCTCCCCGAAACGCTGACCACCGAACTGCGCCTTACCACCCAGCGGCTGCTGGGTGACCAGGCTGTAGGAACCAGTGGAACGCGCGTGCATCTTGTCGTCCACCAAGTGGTTCAGCTTGAGCATGTACATGTAACCCACGGTTACAGGACGCTCGAACTTGTTGCCGGTACGCCCATCGAACAGCTGCATCTGGCCGCTTTCTGGCAGGTCTGCCAGTTTCAGCATGGCCTTGATCTCGCTTTCCTTGGCACCGTCGAAGACTGGCGTGGCCATTGGCACACCTTTCTTCAGGTTGTTGGCCAGGGCCAGGATCTCGGCATCGGAGAACTCGTCCAGGTTTTCCTGGCGGCCACCGATCTCGTTGTAGATCTCGGTCAGGAAGCCGCGCAGTTCGGCGGCCTGGCGCTGCTCTTCGATCATGCGGTCGATCTTCTCGCCCAAGCCTTTGGCCGCGAGGCCCAGGTGGGTTTCGAGGATCTGCCCGACGTTCATACGCGACGGTACGCCCAGCGGGTTGAGCACGACATCGACCGGCGTACCGTTGGCGTCGTGTGGCATGTCTTCGACCGGCATGATCACCGAGACCACACCCTTGTTACCGTGACGACCGGCCATCTTGTCGCCTGGCTGGATACGACGACGGATGGCCAGGTAGACCTTGACGATCTTCAGGACGCCTGGCGCCAGGTCATCGCCCTGCTGCAGCTTGCGCTTCTTGTCTTCGAACTTGTCGTCCAGCAGACGGCGACGATCGACGATGTAGGCCTGGGCCTTCTCGAGCTGCTCATTGAGCGCGTCTTCGGCCATGCGCAGTTTGAACCACTGACCGTGCTCCAGACCGTTCAGGACGTCATCGCTGATCACGGTGCCCTTCTTCAGGCCCGCGCCACCATCGACGACCTGACCGTTGAGCGCTGCACGCAGACGCTCGAAGGTGGCACCTTCGACGATACGGAACTCCTCGTTGAGGTCCTTGCGGATCTCGTCGAGCTGCATCTTCTCGATCGACAATGCACGGCTGTCACGCTCGACGCCATCACGGGTGAAGACCTGCACGTCGATGACGGTACCCTTGGTGCCGGTCGGCACACGCAGGGAAGTGTCCTTCACGTCGCTGGCCTTCTCACCGAAGATCGCGCGCAGCAGTTTTTCTTCCGGCGTCAGCTGGGTCTCGCCTTTTGGCGTGACTTTGCCGACCAGGATGTCGCCCGCACCGACTTCGGCACCGACGTAGACGATACCGGCTTCGTCCAGCTTGTTCAGCGCAGCCTCACCCACGTTCGGGATGTCCGCGGTGATCTCTTCCGGGCCGAGCTTGGTGTCACGGGCCACACAGGTCAGTTCCTGGATGTGGATCGTGGTGAAGCGGTCTTCCTGAACCACACGCTCGGACAGGCAGATGGAGTCTTCGAAGTTGAAGCCGTTCCACGCCATGAAGGCGATGCGCATGTTCTGGCCCAGCGCCAGTTCACCCATGTCGGTGGACGGACCGTCGGCCATGATGTCGCCACGGCTGACCACGTCACCCTTGCTGACCAGCGGACGCTGGTTGATGCAGGTGTTCTGGTTGGAGCGGGTGTACTTGGTCAGGTTGTAGATGTCCACACCGGCTTCACCGGTCTCGACTTCTGCATCCGCCACGCGCACGACGATACGGCTGGCATCGACCGAGTCGATCACACCACCACGACGCGCGACCACGCAGACACCGGAGTCACGGGCGACGTTGCGCTCCATGCCGGTACCGACCAGTGGTTTGTCGGCACGCAGAGTCGGAACGGCCTGACGCTGCATGTTCGAACCCATCAACGCACGGTTGGCGTCGTCGTGCTCGAGGAACGGGATCAGCGAGGCAGCGACCGAGACGACCTGCTTGGGCGAGACGTCCATCAGGGTGACGTCTTCCGGCGCCTTGACGGTGAACTCGTTCAGGTGACGCACGGCCACCAGCTCGTCGATCAGCTGCTTCTGGTCGTTCATCGCGGCCGAAGCCTGAGCGATGACGTGATCCGCTTCTTCGATGGCAGACAGGAAGACGATGTCGTCGCTGACCACACCCTCTTTCACCACACGGTACGGGCTTTCCAGGAAGCCGTACTGGTTGGTGCGGGCGTAGGCCGCCAGGGAGTTGATCAGACCGATGTTCGGACCTTCCGGCGTCTCGATCGGGCACACGCGGCCATAGTGGGTCGGGTGTACGTCACGGACTTCGAAGCCAGCGCGCTCACGGGTCAGACCGCCTGGGCCGAGTGCGGAGACACGACGCTTGTGGGTGATCTCCGACAGCGGGTTGTTCTGGTCCATGAACTGGGAGAGCTGGCTGGAACCGAAGAACTCCTTGACCGCCGCCGCGACGGGCTTGGCGTTGATCAGGTCCTGCGGCATCAGGCCTTCGCTTTCGGCCATCGACAGACGCTCTTTGACCGCGCGCTCGACGCGCACCAGGCCCACACGGAACTGGTTCTCGGCCATCTCGCCGACGCAACGTACACGACGGTTACCCAGGTGGTCGATGTCGTCGACGATGCCTTTGCCGTTACGGATATCGACGAGGGTCTTGAGCACCTCGACGATGTCTTCCTTGCTCAGCACGCCCGAGCCTTCGATCTCGTTACGACCGATGCGACGGTTGAACTTCATGCGGCCGACGGCGGACAGGTCGTAACGCTCGGCGCTGAAGAACAGGTTGTTGAACAGGGTCTCGGCTGCATCCTTGGTGGGCGGCTCGCCGGGACGCATCATGCGATAGATTTCGACCAGTGCTTCCAGCTGGTTGCTGGTGGTGTCGATCTTCAGGGTATCGGAGATGAACGGACCGCAGTCGATGTCGTTGGTGTACAGGGTCTCGATACGGACGACCTGTGCCTTGGCGATCTTGATCAGCAGTTCGGTGGTCAGCTCGGTGTTGCACTCGGCCAGGATTTCACCGGTGGCCGGATGCACGATGGCCTTGGCGGTAGTGCGGCCCAGGACGTACTCCATCGGCACGTCCAGCTGCTTCACGCCAGCCTTCTCGATCTGGTTGATGTGACGTGCAGTGATACGGCGACCTTGCTCGACGATGACCTTGCCGGTCTCGTCCACGATGTCCATCACCGCCACTTCACCACGCAGGCGCTGTGGCACCAGCTCCAGGCTCAGGCTCTCGCCGGAGATGTGGAACACGTTGGTGGTGTAGAAGGCGTTCAGGACTTCTTCGGTGCTGTAGCCCAGCGCGCGCAACAGGACCGAGGCCGGCAGTTTGCGACGGCGGTCGATACGCACGAAGACGCAGTCCTTGGGGTCGAACTCGAAGTCCAACCAGGAACCGCGGTAAGGGATGATGCGCGCGGAGTACAGCAGTTTACCGGAGCTGTGAGTCTTGCCGCGGTCGTGGTCGAAGAACACGCCCGGGGAACGGTGCAGCTGGGAAACGATCACACGCTCGGTACCGTTGATAACGAAGGTACCGTTTTCAGTCATCAGGGGGATTTCACCCATGTAGACTTCTTGCTCTTTGATGTCCTTGATCGCTTTGTTCGACGATTCCTTGTCGAAGATGATCAGCCGGACTTTCACCCGCAGCGGGACGGCGAACGTCACGCCACGCAGGACACATTCCTTCACATCGAAGGCCGGCTCACCCAGACGATAGCCAACATACTCCAAGGCGGCATTGCCGGAGTAGCTGATGATCGGGAATACCGATTTGAAGGCCGCATGCAGACCGACGTCGCGGAACTGGTCCTTGGATGCGCCTGCCTGCAGGAATTCACGATACGAATCCAGCTGGATGGCCAGGAGGTAAGGCACATCCATGACGTCCGGCAACTTGCTAAAGTCCTTGCGGATACGTTTTTTCTCAGTGTATGAGTAAGCCATCAGCGTTCCCCAGCTTGGTCACCTGCTTGTTTGGCTCCTCCCGGCGGGAGCAGCCAGAAAATCGTGCAAACCCCTTGGTTTGCGCCACCGCTCTGGTGGTTACAGCGTGTTATCGGGGTCGATAGGGATCGACCAACCAATAACGGAAAAAGGCCGGTGGCAAAAGCCACCAGCCATCAGCCGTCTGCTCGACGCTCGGGCTGGAGACGCAAAGTCGATAGTTACTTGACTTCGACTTCAGCGCCTGCTTCTTCCAGCTTCTTCTTCGCGTCTTCAGCGGCTTCTTTCGAAACGCCTTCAGCGATGACCTGAGGAGCGCCGTCAACCTTTTCCTTGGCTTCTTTCAGGCCCAGGCCGGTCAGTTCACGGACAGCCTTGATCACGTTGACTTTCTTGTCGCCAGCGGCTTTCAGAACAACGTTGAACTCGGTTTGCTCTTCGACAACGGCAGCAGCGGCAGCTGGGCCAGCAGCGGCAACAGCGGCGGTCACGCCGAAGGTTTCTTCCATCGCTTTGATCAGCTCAACAACTTCCAGAACGGTTTTCTGGCCGATGGCTTCGATGATTTGCTCGTTAGTCAGGGACATGACTTAAATCCTGTATTGGGGTGACAGCCTATCCAGCCATCAAATTAAACGTATGATTTGAAAGCGCTTTCCGTGCCTTAGGCGGCGGTAGCTTCTTTCTGATCGCGAATGGCTGCCAGCGTACGCGCCAGCTTGCTGGTGGCGCCTTGGATAACGCTCATCAGCTTCGCGATAGCCTCGTCGCGCGTTGGCAGGGTCGCCAACACATCGATTTCGTTGGCGGCAATGAAATTGCCGTCAAACGCAGCTGCCTTGATCTCGAACTTGCTCTGACCCTTGGCGAACTCTTTGAACAGACGGGCAGCGGCGCCCGGGTGCTCGTTGGAGAAGGCGATCAGGGTAGGGCCGGTGAAGGTGTCGTTGAGCACACTGAATTCAGTGTCGGCAACGGCACGCTTGAGCAGGGTGTTACGTACGACACGTACGTAAACGCCAGCTTCACGAGCCTCTTTACGGAGTCCGGTCATTGCGCCTACAGTCACACCACGGGCATCGGCCACGACAGCGGACAGAGCGACTTTGGCAGCCTCGTTGACTTCAGCGACGATGGCCTTCTTGTCTTCGAGTTTAATTGCCACGGGTTTACTCCTGGATTCTACCGTTTCATCTGGCCGAGGCCAGATGTCGTTTTGGTGTCTGATTCGATCACGAATCGGGAGCACCATCTGCGTGGGCTGGTGGTTTAAGGCTTGCGCCGCCTACGGTCTTGGATAGCCCCCGCCAGGCAGGGACCCCAATCTCTTGCTGCCGCCGCGAACGAGTCACGGCGGCCGGGTGTTACACGTCGAGCGAGCCTTGGTCGATGACCAGGCCTGGACCCATGGTGGTGCTCAGGGTCACGCGCTTGACGTAGATACCTTTCGAGGAAGCAGGCTTGATACGCTTGAGGTCAGCGATCAGTGCTTCGACGTTTTCCTTCAGCTTGGTGGCTTCGAAGCCGACCTTGCCAACGGAGGTGTGGATGATACCGTTCTTGTCGGTACGGTAGCGAACCTGACCGGCCTTGGCGTTCTTGACGGCGGTGGCGACGTCAGGCGTCACGGTACCGACCTTCGGGTTAGGCATCAGGCCGCGAGGACCCAGAACCTGACCCAACTGACCGACAACGCGCATGGCATCCGGAGAAGCGATGACGACGTCATAGTTCAGGTCGCCGCCTTTCATTTCGGCAGCCAGGTCGTCCATACCAACGCGGTCGGCGCCAGCAGCCAGAGCGGCTTCGGCAGCCGGGCCCTGGGTGAAGACGGCAACGCGGACGGTCTTGCCAGTGCCGTGTGGCAGCACGGTAGCGCTACGAACGACCTGGTCGGATTTACGTGGGTCAACGCCGAGGTTGACGGCAACGTCGAAGGATTCGGTGAACTTCACGGCGGACAGTTCAGCCAGCAGGCTAGCTGCTTCTTCGAAGTTGTAAGCCTTGCCCGCTTCGACTTTCGAAGCGATGGCCTTTTGGCGCTTGGTCAGCTTAGCCATTTACACACCCTCCACGTTGAGGCCCATGCTGCGAGCGGAGCCGGCGATGGTGCGCACGGCTGCGTCCAGGTCAGCGGAAGTCAGATCGGCCTGCTTGGTCTTGGCGATCTCTTCCAGCTGGGCACGGGTCACGGTACCGACCTTGACAGTGTTCGGACGCGCCGAACCGCTGGTCAGGCCAGCTGCTTTCTTCAGCAGAACCGAGGCAGGGGTGCTCTTGGTCTCGAAGGTGAAGCTGCGGTCACTGTAGACAGTGATGATCACGGGCGTCGGCAGGCCGGCTTCTTGACCCTGAGTACGGGCGTTGAAGGCCTTGCAGAATTCCATGATGTTCACGCCGTGCTGACCCAGTGCAGGGCCGACGGGTGGGCTTGGGTTGGCCTGGCCGGCCTTAACTTGCAGCTTGATGTAAGCCTGAATCTTCTTAGCCATGAGCTACTCCAATATCGGGTACGAACGCCTGTTGGCTCCCCGGATGACTTGCGTTTTATCCCAGTGACGACAAAACCCCGCAGCACTATGGGCTGCGGGGTATGGGATGCTGCGTTCGGTTAGACCTTCTCGACCTGACCGAACTCGAGCTCCACCGGGGTGGAGCGACCGAAAATGAGCACAGCCACGGTGAGCCGGTTCTTTTCGTAATTGACTTCTTCGACGCTGCCGGTGAAATCGGCGAACGGGCCGTCGTTGACGCGCACCGACTCACCCACTTCGAACAACGTCTTGGGCTTCGGCTTGTCGGTGCCATCGGCAACACGACGCAGAATGGCCTCGGCTTCACGATCGGTGATGGGCGCAGGCTTGTCTGCAGTACCGCCAATGAAGCCCATGACGCGCGGCGTGTCCTTGACCAAGTGCCAAGTGCCTTCGTTCATTTCCATCTGGACCAGCACGTAGCCAGGGAAGAACTTGCGCTCGCTCTTGCGCTTCTGGCCATTACGCATCTCGACCACTTCTTCGGTCGGGACCAGAATTTCGCCAAACTCGTCTTCCATCTCGTGCAGCTTCACACGCTCAGTCAGAGAGCGCATCACATGCTTCTCGTAACCCGAGTGGGCATGCACAACGTACCAACGCTTAGCCACGGGACACCCTTAGCCAACAATCAAGGAAACCAACCAGCCGAGCAGGGAGTCGAGCCCCCACAGCAGCAGCGCCATGACCAACACAACGACCACGACGATAAGCGTGGTTTGAGTGGTTTCTTGGCGGGTTGGCCACACGACTTTACGAATCTCGGTACGGGCTTCCTTCGCCAACGTGAAGAACGCCTTGCCTTTGGTCGTCTGCAGTGCGATGAAGCCTGCAACGGCAGCCAGAGCAAGAAGCGCTAGGACACGGTACAGGATCGGCGCGGCAGAATAGTACTGATTGCCGACGACGCCAATGACGACCAATGCAACAACAGCCAGCCACTTGAAAAGGTCAAAACGCGATTCTTGGGCTTCAGTCTTGGTGGTCATCGAGGAGGATCCTGTGAGAAGAAAGCCAATCACACCAAGGTGAATGGCAGGTCAGGAGGGAATCGAACCCCCAACCTACGGTTTTGGAGACCGTCGCTCTGCCAATTGAGCTACTGACCTTTAACACTGTATCAGGCCGACCATTATGCTGACCTGACTGAGAGAAATCAACTACTTATTCAGTAGCCTTGCTGCTACGCACCGTGGCGTCGATCGGGCGACAACACCTGCACGGATGCGCGACATGCTCGTTCGCAACGCTAGCCACGGAGCTTACCCCGCACGAAACGCACACGAACTTATACCGCTATTAAAACAAAGGCAGATATTTTCATATCTGCCTTGTCGTATGGAGCTCTTGAGCGGACTTGAACCGCTGACCTCACCCTTACCAAGGGTGTGCTCTACCAACTGAGCTACAAGAGCGTAACACCTGCAAAAACAGCAAACTTGGAGCGGGTAGCGGGAATCGAACCCGCATCATCAGCTTGGAAGGCTGAGGTTCTACCACTAAACTATACCCGCGGAGCTTGCAGCTCTCGCTAAAATGGTGGAGGGGGAAGGATTCGAACCTTCGAAGTCGAAGACGTCAGATTTACAGTCTGATCCCTTTGGCCGCTCGGGAACCCCTCCTGAGCGTGGGCGGCATTTTCAACCTTTGCCGTCCTGCTGTCAAGCTTTTTCTCATTTAAATCTTGAGGTTAGCTCATTCGACAGCTGCTTCTGGTTGACCACCTGAGTGGTGTTCCCTGTGAAGCGGGCGCCATTCTATCAAGCTATTCAGCAGTTGCAATACCCCTGCACAAAATAATTTTGTGTTTTAAGTCATTGAAATCCATCGAAAGACTGGCGAGCACGGCCGAGTCCAGTAAACGCTCGCTCTGAGGCTCGATCTTCAACCACAGACCGTCGGCGCCAGGCAGCTGGCCCACCACGGATGTGCTGTCCACATCCAGGCTGAGCAACCGTTGACGTAATGCCTCGAGCCGCGCCTGCTGGGAAAACCCGCCGACGACCATGCACTCGTCCGGACGTCGGGCCACAGGCGTGTTGTTCATCTCGCGCAGCAGCTGGATCTCGCGCTGCGTCCCCTTGTAAAGGGACGTCGAGGATACTTCCTTGACCTTCAGTGGAGCCTGTTGCTGATGCCAGGCGTAATACACCCCGTTCAGGACGAGCAGGAGCAGGAATAACCAGCGCATCATCACCTCAGTCTAAGGGGCAGGCCATGGCCAGCCCTACGAACACCAGATCGGGCACCAGACGCGCCAGGGGGGCGACGTCTCGCACCAATGGCGCATCTCCGCCAGTAAGGAAGACCGTACACCCCTCCCCCCAGCGCGCTCGCGCCTGCTCTATCTGCCCCTTGGCAA
The DNA here is from genome assembly GCA_046940335.1 of Enterobacterales bacterium AN_CKDN230030167-1A_HGKHYDSX7. Lineage (GTDB taxonomy): Bacteria > Pseudomonadota > Gammaproteobacteria > Pseudomonadales > Pseudomonadaceae > Aquipseudomonas. The sequence continues at coordinate 1,636 of JBKYML010000009.1, read as the reverse complement.
ACCCTTGCATCATCAGCACACAGCCCCGCTCGACGGCCTCTACGGTGGAACGCCCCGGGCTCATGTCTTCCAGGGCCCGTTCGGCCGACGCATCGTCATAGCGGATCTGGCGCGTGTGGGTGCGCAGTTGGCGCCGCATCAGTGGCATGCCTGGACAGATATAGCCACCAAGGTGCTGTCCCTGTGCATCGACGAAGTCCGCCTTGGCAGCCGTACCGAAGTCCAGCACCAGGCACGGGCCCTGGGCCAGGTGGAAACCGGCCAACGCACCCAACCATCGATCCAGCCCCAAACGTTGATAGTCGACATAGCCGTTGTGCACCCCTGCCAGGTGCTGGGCAGGCTTGACGGTGTGCGGCACGACCTGGAAGGCCGACGTCAAGGACGCGCACAAGGCAGCTGTCTCTTCCTGGCCGCGTACGCTGACGAGACGACAGGCCTGAAAGCTGACATTCAATGCCCGCACGGCGCTCAACAGCGCCTGGTCGGTCTCGACGAACCCACCCGACACGACCTCGGCCGTGTCGAAGCGAATGATCCGCCATTTGATAAAACTGTTCCCACAATCGAGCTCAAGTATCATGTTGCAACCTTAGGCTGAGCTCTCCACCGCTGAAACTCTTTTCCACGCCATCGACCTTCAGGCGCAAGCCGCCCTGGTCATCGACGCCCAGAACGGTTCCGTTGATGGTCTGGATGCCGGCGATCAGCGACACGGCCCGCCCCTGCCAGAGATTGGCCTGCTCCCAGGCATCCTTGAAGGCAGCGAAACCCTGTGCGGCATGGCGTTGCAGTTCACTGTGGAGCCGTCGATTGAGTCGAGCGACCAACACGTTCCTGTCCACGTGACGGCCGGTCTCATTCCTGACCGAGGTCCATTGCTGAGTGACGCTGTCGTTCTCCTGCATGTTGACGTTGATGCCGATGCCGATCACGACATGACACACATCGGCAGGGTCGCCCACCAGCTCGAGCAGGATGCCTGCGATCTTGCGCTCTGCGACCAGCACGTCGTTCGGCCACTTCAGACCGGCATTGACGATGCCCTCCTCACGCAGGACATGCATGACGGCCAACCCCACGACCAGGCTCAGCCCTTCCAACTGCCGCATCCCCCCCTCGATACGCAGCACGAGGCTGTAATACACGTTCTCGGCGAATGGGCTGACCCACTGACGCCCCCTGCGGCCCCGACCTGCACTTTGCCGCTCGGCCAGGACCAGAAAAGGAGCGCGCGCCCCCGCTGCAAGGTCACGCAGTGCCTGTGCGTTGGTCGAATCGAGGGCTTCGTGCACCGACACGGGCCATGCGCCCGGCTCAGAGTGCTGTTGGATGACGTCAGGATCGAGCAGGGTGAGGGCGCTGGCCAACTGGTAGCCGCGTCCCCTGACCTTGTGCACTGTCACACCGAACTCACTCTCCAAATGCTGCAGCTGCTTCCAGACAGCGGCGCGACTGACGCCCAGCGCGAGGCCTAGGTCTTGCCCCGAATGAAAGCGGCCATCCTTGAGGAGATTCAACAACTTCAGCATGCCAGTCTCGACTTGAAATGAGGCTGGCATCATAGCCATGCACCCTTCGGTTGCATAGGGAAAGGCGGCGTGCATGGAGGCGCATCGGTGTTCAGCGGCGCAGA
>JBKYML010000008.1:0-260363 GCA_046940335.1 Enterobacterales bacterium AN_CKDN230030167-1A_HGKHYDSX7 | reverse complement strand
AACGCTACTTGTCAGAACCGGGCCACAGGATCCGTGCCTCACGTGCTCTGAAGGTATGTATCTGTCACTTTCGATCCCCCAGGTTGTGCTGGCTGAGCAGCCTTTGACATTGGGACGGCAAACTGGAACTCTCACGGCCTAACCGGCCTTGGGTCATGAATGTCGAGGAAGCATAGGTGACGAACATCCAAGAGCTTGAGGAAGAGGCTCGTAACCATGCCCGCGCTGCGGTGCTCAAGCTAATGGCCAACGAAGAGGAAGCTGCCAAGTCATTCGAGCGGTTTGCCGCCCGCCCTGACGAACAGCTTGATGAGGCGGCCCGCTTAAGCGGCATCCCCGAACATCAGTTTCCCGTGTACCGTGCCATGATCAGAGGTGAAGCCCAATGAATACTTCACCAAGATGAGTGAGTTTAGCGGGACTCTCCAAAGCGGCGACGTCATCCTGGTTACGGGCACGAAGTTTCGGTCGAAGGCTTTGGTAGCAGCCCAAATACCCTTCTATGCAAAGGCCCGATCTAGCCATGTCGCGATGGTGCACGCGGATTTTGTGTACATTGATGCGAACCCCGGAGTGGGCGTTCAGCACCGCACCATTGCCGAGGTACTGACCGGTATCGAGGAAAACTGGCGAGTCATCCGATTCAATGCAGTTACTGAAGAAAATCGTGAAAGCATGCTTACCAGGTGTGCGTACTACCTACAGCAGCCATACAGCATCAGGCTTACAAACGGAGCCAGTGCCAGGTTCTCCTATTGCTCGGAACTGGTCAGCAAGGTCTACAGGGATAGTAAGGTACGATGCATCAAAGTACCCCATGGCATTCTGATTAACCCATGCCACTTCGACCGGCTGGCTGACAAAGGCGAGGCATGCCAGGACATTACGGAGACCGTAAAACCCTTCCTCCCGTTTTTTAGGGAATACAAAGAGATGATAGCAATGCAGGCCCACGCGCTGATCGCGGGACTGAAGTTAAACCGCTACCGCGATAAGCAGCGGAGGGATCTCTTGACCAACCTGCAAAACCAAGCATGTGCAGGAAAGCTTTCCCATGCGACCTTAGTAAAGATGGCGCAGCAGATCCGGGTGATGGACGAAAAGATGACCTTCCGTTTTTGGGATTCTACGCCTCGCTGAAGCAGCACTGCTGCTCTAGCTTAAGCACAGGCAGAAAAAACCGCCGTACTGGCGGTTGTTCAGGATCTTGCTCTGGGTGTCCGGCTATCCACGACGAGATTTAAGGTGTTGCTAAAGAGGTCTTTTCCTCATGGAGATATTGGTGCCAGACAAGTACCAGATGGGGTCAACCAGCGGCTCGTCTTCACGTCAAGGCGTTGTGCTTACTGCCGCCACGATTCTACGGCCTCCGAACCGTGCTCCGCTTTCCATGCCTTGAGAACAGCGTGGTTGCCGCCCTTGGTCTGCACGATCTCACCGCTATGAGGGTTTTTATACACCTTCGTCTCACGTGGTTTGCGAGCGGTCTTCTCCTGAACCTGAGGAGCCTGGCGGCGAGTGCCTGCCTGCGGATCGAGGATGTTGATCACTTCGCGCAGGCTGTAGCCGTACTCACCAAGCAAAGCGCGGAGTTTGTCTTCAAACTTCATTTCAGCCTGGATTGAGCCATCGTTTTTCATAGCCTCCAACTCGGCGAGCTGCTGGGCGAGCTTTTGCTCGAGGCGACGGAATTCTGCAAGACGAGACATGGGCACTCCTTAAATTTGTCGTGACACCTACAGTACTATAGAACAGCCAACAAAACTAACGTTCATTCTCGTGACTGCTATCTATGCGGGTTGTGGCGTGTTCAAGCCACCTAGCACGGCTTGCTGTAGACTCCGCATACCACTTGACCCATACATCACAGCATTCAAAATCAGTTGCCCGGGTCGACAAATCTGCTGTTTCCGCCTGATAGCAGTTGAAGCGTGCAGCATCCCAAGCCTTCTCCGACACCTTGTAAATCTTCGCCTTGGTCAGAGGCAAACCTGCATCCAACATCGCGTCTATTAGGTATTGGATATTTATACGACCACCACCGTTCGACTTAAATGAGCATAACAGGCTACCTACATGTAGCTCTCTAAAGCCTACAGTGTTTCTTTCAAAGGTCACATGGCAAAAAAGCTGACCTCGATCGTTAGGGTTACAAATGAGGACAGGTTCAAAGCCGTCCTCCAGATATTTTGCGCAGCGCTCTCCATAAAGGGCAAACTTCTTGAAGACCGAGACGGTGCCGCCATCTAGAAAATCCTCGTTGAGGAAGAAAAGCTGCTCAACCTTACGAGTCAATGCCAGTGGAAACTCCTCTGTGCCAGACTCGTACCTTTCAAGCGAGCTCACACTCTCAAAGCCAAGCAGTTCACACATTCGGCGTTTACTAAACCCCAGCAAATCCTCACGAAGCATCCTCATTCGTTCACCCACATCCACTGCATAGCCTGTGGGCTTTGCTTCGCTCTCCTCAGACCTTTTTGGCGAGAGAAGTCGGGTCATCAGAGCTTTGATAATTTCTTGGACAACAGTGCTTCCAACTCCTTCTAGCATGACACCTCCTACCAAAACTCGAGTGTACAGATCTGCTAATGCTAAAGTAACGGAGCCACCAGGGTGAACGACAGGGGCGAGTGACGCAGCTCTTCAAAGCGAGACGGTTGGTCGTACTGCTGGCAAAAAAGCCTGACAAGTGCCGCAGCGACATTGAACAGGCTTGCCAGGCAGACAAGACGAAGACAGTGACTGAAGACAACCGCTAAGGTTGCTATGGCCAGGGAAAACGGAACCTTGGCCTTGCTCAGGTGCTACCGCTCTACTTGCAATAGACCGTCCAGAGCTCATCAACCCGTATCGTGAAGCTTCGGCTCATCATCTCCCGACGCATGTCCCAACTGGGATCGACAGGCACACTCGCCAACCGCGTCGTTCCCCTACCCCATCTACCATTCACGGCATCGAGCACGCCCATCAACTTTTCACTCGCCACGGGCTGTGTCGCCGCGAACAGGTCACCGGTGATTTCGTTCGATTGACTAAGGTCGAGCAGCAGCACCTCTGCCTTGCTGTACCTGAAGCCCTCTCGGTACACCCGCTCCACGCCCTCCTGAGCCGCATTTGTCAGCAAACACGCGTCATCAGCTGCATACGCCAGATGGCCATGGCTGCCTGGCGTACGCTGTAGGGTACTCGCCTCTAGAACGGCACTTCTACTTGAGCGAGCCTAATTTCTGCCCTAGCGCACGTTTGATGCTTACCTCGATGTGATAGCGAGGCAGCACGGCTGCAGTTAACGCATTTTCGTCCCAGAGTCGGCAGACCTTCTCGGTACTCCACTTGCCGCTTTGCCTCAGGGCGTGAGCGCTCATCACGGTTCCGATCAGCTGCTGCTCGAACCATTCACGGACGACTTGCTCGATAGCGCCACCGGGCCCTCCTGCACCAGGAACCTTTGCATACCGGTGCTCCCAGCGCTCTACCATATCTGTCACGACCCGAAAGTCGGCATTGACCTTGATGAGATTGCTATCGACCATGTAATTTGCCGCACGGTCATCCATCTCCTCGTAAGCTCTCGATCCAGACCGTACCCCTTCAAGGCGTCTTCCATGCATTCCAGTGATCGGCTGAATTAACCACTTCAGCGGCTCAGCCGATCCCATTGCTGACGAAGAAAAAGTCCCGTGCTCCCAAGCCAGGCCAACCAAGCCAATGCCACCTCCCAGCGGCTCAAGACGGCTTGCGGCTCCCCCATGAAAAACACCGTTGATACTAGAGAGAGAAACAGCGCAAAGCCAGCAATTGGCACTCGCCCCAGCGCTGTCAGCCAGCGTGCCACCCCCCACCTGTTCAGCAGCGTGAGAACGCCCAACAGCAATGAGCTGAAGATCAGCAATAATGGAATAACCATGATGGCCAGCGCTGGCTCCGCCTCCCCGCCATCCTCTCCAGGCAAGTAGTAACCTGCATACCAGATTTCCCGACACAAGAAATGGGTCAGCCAGATGACAGCGATTGGCGAGACAGGAAAAATCAGCAAGCTATTCAAGGGATTGCGGGTGTTCAAAATACTCGTCCTTGAGCTGGAATGATGCACGGCCAAAGCACACCGATGTGACCAATGGCGCAAATAGTCGCGGGTGACCTGCCAGATCACATCGAATGGCTGTGCATCTGCTCGGAGCAGCCATAAGCCGCTTGAGCTATCGTGCTCTGTCTGGCCCTGTGATTCAAGGATGACCCATGAAAGAGCTTCGAACAGCAGCAGCCGTGCTTGAACGTCTTCACCACAACCAAGATGCCTTGAGGGCTGCCATTGAGGAGCTCTCAAAATGGATTGAGGATCGAGGCGCTGTCGATGTGGCCGGGAACGTAAAATGCGCCCTTGCGACCCTGGATGACAATACAGATGCAATCCGTGAAGGTATTGCTGAACTGGTTGCTGCAAGCGTCAGACTAAGTGAATAGGGTAAGGGCTCGCACCGCCCCACAGCTCTATAATCGTTTCCAACAGTTTTTCGTGGCCGAAATACGCCAAGGCTATCTCCTACAGGCAGCCTTCCTGGGACAGCTTCAGACGGGCTTTAGTCACTGCAGAGGTTCCGGCAGCATGAGGCTCTTTTGTGAACGCACGCAGCTCACCGCTCAGGCGAAGCTGATCCCCTTGGCACTGGTCGCCGAGGATGGCTTGGAATTCTACGTGGAAGTGATCGACGTATGGCAAGAAGAGGACTGCAATGATTTCGTGAAGGAGATCGTATTGCCACAGCTCTGGGGAGGTAAGTACGCCTTGCCGATCACCGAAGCCAGGTCGGCGCCCCTGTAGTTTTTGGCAACCTACGACGAGCAGCTATAGGTCGTCACTGACGCACCTGCCTACGACTGAGGGCTGTTTTGCGAGCTCGCCTATGACAATGGGAAATGGCCCCAGAATGTCAGGAATTTCTCCACCGATGCCACGAACCTGACTGCGACGAACGATGGGGAAGAACTGCCTCATCACGCCCTGCTCGATGCCAGGATCATCGCGAGCATGTTCACAGCTAGAGCGTAACCATCTCCAGCTCGATGGATGGTCTGAGGTGCTCAGGTATGTTGTTGTGGACGTGGAAATCAACTGGTACGCCCACCAGAGCCTGAAGCTCGTCTTCGAGGTCGGCGATGTCGAACAAGGAAATCCTGCCAGCCATTGCTGGAGGGATGGTGGCGAGCAGATCAAGGTCACTCCCTTCTAGATCATCGCCTCGAGCGGCAGAGCCAAAGAGTTTGGGCTCAATGAAGCCATAGCCCTCGATGAGGCGCCGAATCGCCCTTTCCTTTCCTCGTATCGCGTCAGTGGGCCTAATGGCCTTCTCCTTAAGCCACGGCCTTTCTGGTTGAGTAAACATCTTGGCAGGCGCTCGTCGACGGCCCCGGCGATTTAGCATTTTGGTGCCCGTCTTTTCGGAGCTCAAGCGGCTCGTTAGACTCGGTACAACGCCTTCGGCGACCACTATCTTGATCAGGGATGACAGCACTATGCCTTCCATGCGCCCTTCGCAGTACGCCATGCAGCAGCGTACCGACGATGGCCCTTTCCTCCTTTTTCTACGTGAAGACCTCAGCGAACAGTTCGATGTAGAAGCACCCTCCGAGCCACAATCTTGTAATGGTTTCGAGCTAGAGGAGGAGGCCGAGATTCACGGCATGTCGCTAGTGTTCTACAGCGATGTGCCACTGCCAGATGATTCACCTGACTGGCATCTGCTACTGGAAGTCACGCCGGACGATCTGACGATTTACCCCATCTATGCGAGATCAGGGCACGCAAAATATGCGCAGCCAAAATACGATTCGATCAGGTCAATAAAGATCACTCGCCCTGTCTACCGGCCCTATGCCCATCCCGCGAGCAAGGAGGACGTCGACGATTTACTAAGCGCATTGCCAGAAGGCTTCGCAAGAGACTGGCGGTATGGTTTGGGGTTTCTCTACGAGTACCGCTATATCGCCCAGGCACTGGCCAGCATCAAAGGGGTGGAAACCATCATGCTGCACGGCCAGGAAGGCCGGAATGACACGCTGATTGAAGGCGACACCTACCTTCTGGGAGTTGAGCAGTTCCAGCTGTTGAAGAAGCAGCTTGATCGGCTAACGCAACGTCATCAACGGGAGACAGCAGAGGACAAAAAGCTGGTCTGCTATGCAGGCCTGCTACACAAAGCGTCTCCTGAGAATTATCCAGCGAGGGCAAGACGCCTGGCTCCTGACTTCCTTGCCAACCTGGTAGCACTGGGATCTGAGCCCACTCGCCTTTCCCTGAAGGATCAAAAGCAGGCGGCGGCTCTTGCTCAGCAGAGCGTGCCGGCGCTCGCAAAAACTGCCCGACGTACTCTTTACAATCTCAAATCGGAAATAGAGCTTGTCACCCTCGGCCAACTCATCGCGACGTACCGAAGCATGCTGGATGGCAACGCCAACGAAAACAGGTGGCAGCGCTTCCTCAGCGAAAACTCGTTCGTCCTAGATATGGCGTTCGGGTATCCCGTGAAGCTTATTGCAGAACAACCCTATGTCGGTGGCAAGGACATCAATGGACAAGGAGGCCAGTATTCCGACTTCGTTATGGCAGCAAAGGCCACGGGGAATCTCGCTCTGATCGAGATCAAACACCCTCAGCACGACCTACTGGGGAAACCCTACCGCAAGACCTACGTCCCCTCTTACGAGCTCAGTGGATCCGTGGCTCAAGTGATCAGCCAGAGGAGCGTTCTACAGAAGAACATCCTGGGGCTGACCGAAGATCTCGAGGAGCGCGTCCACGCACATGCTGTGGCGGCCATCGTCATCATCGGGCGTAATCCAACAAAGGTCGTTGAGCAGCGTGCCTTTGAGCAGTACCGGAACAGCCTAAAGGATGTTCTCGTCATCACTTTCGATGAAATGCTGGATCGGCTCGAAGCCATTCACAAAGCCTTGACACCGAAGCCCCCAGTAGTCCTTGAGCCGATCAGCGACGAAGACCTGCCCTTCTAGACTGCCGCACCGCGAGCACAAAGAAATCGCCTCGAAGGACGGTTTCTTTGACGACGTTGGTTTCAAAGGCGTAGGCCAATCCGTGTTCATATCAGCTAGCTCCAAAAGGCATCTACACTCGATTTTCCAGCCGACGACCGGGATCACGCTAATGCCCACCCTTCCCTCGCTCGAAGCCAGTGACGAAGAATGGCGCGCCTTTGCCGAAAAACACTGTGGGGAGCTCAAGCCTCATGTGGCGGAGTTCATCTCGGAAAGGTTCACGTACAAGCCCAGGTATGTCCAGCAGCGGGTCTGGCGAACCTTCGCTACCGTGTCGGCCTGAGCACGCAGTTCGACATCTACATCCGCATGTTCGTGAAGCCAAATGACTACTGGCCAAGGGATTGCCTCGTCCTGGCTCGGATAGGCTTCACGAAGGAACGTGTTGGGCATGGTCGAGCGCTGGTGCAGCGCTTGGTAGAGTTTGCTCCCCAATTCGGCTGTCGCTACCTGGCCATTGAGTCTGCCAACGCCAACGCATCAGCGTTCGCCGAAAGGCTGGGATTCAGCCCACGCGACAATGGCCGTCACTGGATCGGTGCGGTCGACGACGTGCAGAAAGCCTTGAATCGCTGATAGCTGGGACGCGGTCGGCCAGCGGCTCAATAGCCTTTTTCAGCCGACTGTCCAAAGGCCCAAAGCTGGTAATCAGTGACGGCTTGAAAGCGATGCTCGGCCATCAACCGCAGACGCTCCAGTTCCATCCCCATAACTCCATCAGCCTCGGCCCGATGGTAGACCTTCAGCGCTTCCAGAGCCTCGGTGTACAGGAGGTGGTCAGGTATCAGCACCTTGCTCAAATCTTTGTTCACGATCTCCCTTCTCCGCCATGGCTCTCCCACACGCTGTCATGCCAGCATTGCGAAATCCAAGCAACGTGAGCCAGGGAAGGATAGTCCATAAAGAACGTCAGGCTGATACGCCACGGCGAAAGCGCTGCCAACGCTGGTGAACCCACCAGGGATCACGCAAGCATACCTTTGACGGTAAAAGGCCTGAAGTAGGCCCAGATGGTCGCAAATTCCCATGCGAACGCTCCTGACCTAATCATTGCCTCGCCGTTCTTGCGCGCCCATGCCTGTGCGGATGTTGATCCGAATGCGCTACACAACGACTCCGGGGCCTAATGTTGTTCAGCGGCACGTGAGGCGTATGTTGAGACAGTTTCCTTGATGGAGGTGAGATCTGTCAGCCGCTGCCCAAACATTCTGCTGCAGCAAATTTCCTGCTTCGCCGGGTTGGGCTCATCGAGCTTTAGCCACGTGGTTATTGGCTATCCATGCACCTACCCCTTACCCCAACGCTTCACCCTGCGCGAAAAGTTAGCCGGCTGACTAGAGGAGCAAGGCCAGACGCTCGCCCCTAAGCTCATAAAACAAACACTACCCTTCCAACCAGTACACGTAATTAAATAGAGCGTCTATCTCGGAGAAGTTTTTTAGCCCCAAATTAGCCTGCACCCTTTTAATGTCGCGACAAAACTCTTCATACAACGCTGGCGACACATTCGACTTCAACGTATTTAGTGGGTATTGATTGTAACCAGCAATCATCATCCCACTTACCGCGTTCTGATTCATAACCGCGTACCGCTTATTATCCAGAGCGTGCAATATCTCTGTTAGCACGTTGATTCCGGCACGATCTATACCCACGAAATGATTGTGTAACAATTCGAATGCTTCGCCCGGAGTTGCTTGCTTCAGCCTCAATACATCTGCAAGTGCACTGACAAAACGCCTTGCGTTTCCGGATACGATACCCTTGCCGCGATGTAACCCCCCAGAATGAAAGCACCTAATCAAACCGTCATATGCGTCATAGAAGTCGCTCCTCGACACCTTACCTAATTCTGCGATGCCTTTAATACGTTGCCTGGCCATGCGCCGAGCACGTGCTCGCTGCGTCCGCTGAGCTGTAAAGCCATCAACAGACCCATCTGCCTTCATATCTGCTAGCCGGACTGCTAACACATCCAAGCTACGTATTTCGCCCCGACTAATCTGACCTGCACGCCTTTTCGCCATTTTACGCCAAGCCTCGTGAATAGCATGGAGCTTTGCGTAATGGTCAATGCCTGCCTGTGTTGCCAGAACAAGTGTCCCGTCGTTGATCAAACTATCCAAATGCTCTTGAATAGATGCCATTAAATTGCCTTGAGGGTCGCTAGCTACCACCGATGCCTCATAATTATTACAAAGACCACCAGCAGTAAGGTTCGCCGAGCCTACGATGACTCGGCATCCTTTCGGCCCACGCACTCCATACACTTTGGGATGAAAGGTGTAATCTGTATTGCTGATATAGAACTGCATCCTTTTCTTATTTTTTTTCTGTAATTCAAGCAGTCCATTCAACATCGCCGGATCGGTCACAAACAAGCTCAGGCCAATCGCCACGCGGGCTGTCATACCACGAGCAATCGCTTGTTTGAACGGAGTCAAGAACGTGTCTTTGGCGGAGAATTTTGCGAAGGCAACCATGCACTCTAGATGCTCAGCATCGGCCAGAAAACCGCCAATTTCATCGCTATGCCCCGAGTGCTGGAGGTTCAGTAACAGCTTCAATTCCTTTGACATTTTTTCGCCCTAGAATCTATTTTTCAAAGGTGAGCTTATCAAATCGCTCGATCCGAATCTCGACGTAATTTCATCAAACTCGCTAGGAACTTGCGCATGCGAGCTGTACTGGCCTCTTCAATGGAGATGTGGATGTCATAGTGTCGACAGGTACGTACTCACTGCCTTCGCCAGGACGTGTCGCCCAAATAGAGAGATTGTTCCAGTTGACACAACGTCACGCCGCAATGGAGGAATGTGGGGTCGAGATTTGCCACGCTTCGATGGCGCCCGATTTCGACGTGCTATGTTTGGGCTATCACCCAAGGAGCGGAAACATGGATCAGATTACCCACCTCGACGATAGCATCGAGCGTTTGGCCCGTATCGCGGATGAGCTTGAGCAGCAAGTAGCTCCGTGCCCTGCATCCCGGTTGAGGTTGGTAACCTGGGTCACCGACTGGGTAGGTAGTCCATCAAGATTGGCCGAGCTTGAGCAGAGTTTACCAAGCATTCCGCAGAGCCTGGTTTCAGCTTACACATCTTGGATTCACTCAAACGGTGGGTGATAGCCCGTCGCTTCCAATAATCTTCACGGCTTTTTCACATGCTATATGGGAGCGTTAGCTATCTCTACGTGTGATAGATCTTGCCCGCCTAGCAGCGGGCTTTCTTTTGCCCGCAGTTATCCTCATTGCAGGGCGGCCCAAGAATGTGTGATCGCTGGTACCTGTTCACAGCGACCACCAGAGTGCTGATTTTGACGCCTATGCCACCTGCTGCACAGCAGGCCGTTGATCGGTCGCGAGCCGTCTTGCACGCCCCACTCCCCAGGCCAACGCCCGAGTCATCGACTCACCTGGCCGAGAGTCGAATGCCTCTTCGTGAAGAGCCATGCCACAGCCCGCATACACACCGATGAACATCTGTGTTTGGCCAGTTCGGGAAAGCCTCACCTGGACATCAATCGAGGTGCCGTCAACCAGCTCCTCGTCATGGCTCCGGTGATGAAGTACAGGATCGGCCCACGCCCAAAAAACTTCCCCGCGTATACGCATGCCGCTCTCCTACGACTTTAGTCTTATAGTCCATCAACCATAGCGCGGGATGATGACGTTTCAACCCTCCAGGAGACTGGCTGCCCTCATTCAGACAACTGGTAGGGAAACCCTAAAAAACAAAGTCATATGCGCAGCCGCAAAGGACGAGTGATCACCCAGCTGAAGGGAGCAAAACCACCTCGAATGTCGTCCCCTTCTCTTCAGCCGACTCCACCTCTATCCGGCCACCGTGGCTTGCGACGATTTCCGAAGCGATGAAAAGGCCGAGACCAAGCCCCGCCGCAGACCCGCGCTCCCCGGCTGAATAGCTTGAGTACCTCCCCTCCGGTTTGAACAGATACGGCATCACCTCGGGAGGAATAGGCTCGCCCGAATTCTGGACGCTAACCCGTGGAGCACCATGCGCCTCGGCTACCGTGACCTTGATGGGAGCCGTTGCATCACCATGTCGCAGAGCGTTGCCTATCAGGTTAGAGAACACCTGGGAGATACGGTCAGGGTCGAATTGACCAGTAATGTGGGCCTGCTCATCCAGGAAGATCTTTACCTGCGGGAACGCCGTGCGAAGCTCTTCAATCACAGCACGGCAGATCGCGTTCAACTCAATCCTCCGCAAGTCCACCGGAATGCCAGTACCCAGGTTGCAGCGGGCGAGATCTAGCAGATCGTTGATCATGACGTTTGCTCGGCGTGCGCTGGTAGAGACCTGGGCAGCTAGTACCTTGCCCTTGTCATCTAGCCCCGTCTGCCGCTAGATCATATCTCCCGTCATGAGTATGGCGCTCAAGGGAGATCTCAGATCATGACCAAGCACGGCGAGTACCATTTTTCGAGTCGATTCAACTGCCGATCCATACGCCGCTATTGATTCCGCCAGTGCTTGGTCAATGGCTTCGTTGAACCGGATCATGTCCCGGATGTGATCGGTCTAGCCGAGAGTTTCCTGGGTCAGCCATAGCGACAAGACGCTTGCACGAAGCGCCCGGCATTCGGAGACCATTTGATCCAATGAGAACCCAGCTACCAGACGCGCGACAGCGTGTATCTCCGCTGCTGTATCGCTGGACTCTCTGGGCCCTCTTCCCTGGGCCTTTTCGGATTGTTGGTGCTTGGTCTGAGGAGTTCTCATGTCTGTGGCAACAGTCCGCAGCATCTTCTCGGCATGATCTCGCAAACCCACAGAATCCTGCTTCGGAAGGTCTGTTTCAACCGAGCGAGCGTAGTTCTTCCAAGCCCGGAGGATCGCTTCCATGCTGCTCTCAATGAAATCGGAAAGTCTCATAGGGGCCTAACACTGTTCTCAAAGGCGTCAGTAAAGCCTAGTTCATTGAGAAAACAGGTGGAAACGCTGCCAGCCCACTGTGCGATGACAAGCTCCCTCGGGCACCTCAGATCATCCACCAACCTGGAAACAGGTGGCTGAATCACCATAAAAAAAGCCCCCATCAGGGGGCTTTAGCATACCATCGGTGGAGCGTCTTACTGGGCGAGCCAGCCTTCCACTACGTCGCCGCCATACTGGGCTTTCCACTCCTTCAGCAGCTTGTGATTGCCGCCCTTGGTTTCGATGATCTCGCCGTTGTGTGGATTCTTATACTGCTTAACCTGGCGCGCACGACGCGGGGCCTTCTCAGCTGCTGCTGGGGCAGCGGCACGGCGGCTGGCTTGAGGATCCAAAATGTTGATGATCTCGCGTATGCTGTAGCCGTACTCAGCCAGCAAGTCACGCAGTTTGGTCTCAAATTCAATTTCTTTCTGCAGCTCAGAGCTTCCTTTCAGGGCTTCAAGCTCTGCGAGCTGTGCTGCTAGTTGCTGCTCAAGCTGACGAAATTCTGCCAAACGTGACATAAGGTTTCCTCTAAACGGATGGAATTCATTTCAGGCCGCTACGTTATACTGTCAAGGGCAACCCTACCTTGATTTTTTGACAAAAACCAAGCTTCGTTGGATTTCCTCATGACATGTGGCAACTAGCAAATTCCCCACATTGACCAGCCTAGCGATGACGAGCGAAGCCTCCCTGGACACCGGGCTGCAGGAAGGCTAAAGCAGGAGTATACAACAGCTACAACGGTAAACCATCCATCAGGTTGAAGCTGGAAAATTGCTCATAAAGCTCATCAAAAGTAACTATCGATACATGGGAGGCAACTGCTTGCCTTTGAACCTCAAACGCTTGGAGCTTATCTCGGTCACCTGAAATACTAGACAAATCGCCCACTATTAAAAAACAACGCGGAGCGAAAACCTCGAAGACCTCGGGAGACTGAGCACGCTTCATATAGTAGTTCAGCATCAACTCGCTACGCTGAATCAATACTTGCGAAACAGCCCCAGATAGGTCTTTGGAAAGTGGATAAGTACCCCTGTACTTACTCCCTAACAAATTAGTATCAGGTGCCTTGATCTCGATTAGACTGATATTTCTAGACTTGTTCAAATAAGCAAAATCTGCTCGAATGCTTCCTGCGTCAGAGATATCAGTGGCGCCGGCATGAAATTCACTGCGCAGGAGAACAGCATGGCCACCAAGTAGGCGCTCAAGCACACCTTTCCTACTTTCGAGTTCACCATGCCAGAAGCGCTCATCCCCACCCATTTCATCTCGGCTAACCGACCATACTTTTAACGCCTCAGTAATATCTGAGGAATAAACACCCCGTTTGATTAGTGGAATGACATCATCATTCATAATTACTGAGTTGTACTCATCTAATGCCTCCAAGACAAACTCAACAAGCTCAAGTGCTAAATCGTCTGGCTCATCATCCGTCACATATTCAATTAGGTCATTTATCTTTCTCTTGGCGCGTAAAGCGACATCAACAAAAAACCTAAAATCTACGCTTTCCGCACATTTTTCTCGATCTGCTCCTTTGAACGGTCAGCACCACAAACATCGGCAATTCGCTCATCAATTTTAGCCTGAACCGTATCCAGCAGATTTTTTGCGCTATCTTTGATATCTACCGTAAACAGCGACTGATTGAGCTTAAGGCTAAGAGCGATTGCCACCTTATCCGAATCCTCAGGTTTAGCCTTGCGCAGATCCCTAGCCAAACGAAGAGAATCCATCAATTCATTGAACCTGTCGTTACCAGTTGTCATCGAATAGATCCGAATAATTAGAATTTAAGGCGATTATAAAAAAATCAGGGCTTCGGCGAATTAACGCTCTTGCTTCAATCCATGGAGGGCTTCGTTGTAAAGCATGTCAACGGCCAAGGAGGGGGCAGAATCCTTGCTTCTCACCAGTGTAACCTCCATTTTGAGCAAGGCTGGCAGGCCACATCCAAGCTGATTCCAGGCTCTGCACACAGAGGCTGGATGCGTGCTTTGGCATCACGGCGCCGGCACTGATCGCGGCCTTGCCGAAGCCTGCAGCCTGCCTTAGATTAGCCGCCACTGGAACTGGCAGGCATGCTGCCAATTCATGGATCTGAGGTAACGATTCGAATGAGCGCCACGATCAAATGGGAAGCCCACCTGACAGGTGGAAACCCTGCAGTTTTGCATCAGCTTGTGAACCGCAACGTCGGCAGCGGACATTTCTGGCTATGGGGTGGGATCAACGATCACCTTGACTGCCGGGACAACAATTTCAGCTTCAGCTCGGCCCATTTCGATGACTTTGATGAGGATCCAGACCTCGCCTGGCAGGTAGCGCATGAGCTGCTTTCACTGTTCAATGGCGCCTTATCCCTGATTCTGGATCAGCAGTACCCCTTCCGAATCGGAGCGCTGCTGCATAACGGTCGCAACTTGAATTATGCAGAAAAGCTAACCGCGCCGGGACTGCTTGGAGCATTACCCCCCTCCGCTAAACGGGGCAGGGAGCACGAGGACAGCTCACTGGTGTTTCGCCTCCTCTCGCTGGCCTGCGAGCATCAAGACGCCTTCCACCTGGTCAAGCTGTTCGAGCTACCCGGAGGATGGACTAGCTACTACAAGATCCTTGAAACACTGGAATCGTACACGACGATGTACGGCCTCAACGTCCCAGTTGACCAAAAGATCAAGAAAAGCCTCGAGCTCACTGCCAACAACTTTTCGATCAGCGGCTTCGACTCCCGGCATGGCTTCAAGCAGCAGGTGAAAAAAATCAAGACCGCTTCGCTGACTATCGAGGAAGCGCGCCCCTTCATCATTGACTATGCAAGGAAATACCTGGCCGTCAGGTACGGTAGCTCTCTGGATCAGATCCCTACCGAAGCTGTAGCGTCGGAAGAAGAGTAAGCTCTGGGGCCCACCCAGGAACCTTCCACCACCAATACGGCTGCGTGAGCATCGTAGCTCGGAACCTCCTGGCGGCTTTCACAGGTACCCCTCCGCTGACAAGAAAGGGCCATTGCCACAAAGATGACAATGGCCCTAATGGGAGCACCTCCTTTCTCCATTAGAGTTACGACCTCGAGCGGGAGATCTGAAGAGTGGCTACAGCTTCAAAAACTCGAGCATCAGGTACCCGAACTTCACCAAGACCTTGGCCCATTCGAGCAGCCGATCACCCCATGTGCGAGAGATGTTCGGCGGCTTGCCAGGCGACGGATCACGTTCGATAGCCAGCTTGTAGCGTGGATCGGTAGGCGCGACATCCTGACCCGGCTTCATTTCTCTGGAGCAGGTAGCGCAAATGCAACGATGGTTGGTGCTCATATTGGTCATCCCGTTCGAAAATGGAGAAATTTTTCGAAGGGAATCAACGAAGGCGGTGTTTGAACCCGCTGAGCTCAGGGCCGTCTTCAAAGAGAGGCACGCGCAGGAAGGCGCGTTGAGAACGAGCAAGAAGGGAATTGAGTTTTACCAGAGCACTCAAGCAATAGGCGAGTACACCAGACCAGTAGCGTGTGTGGCGAGCCAGGAAATCCGGCGCAAATGCCCCTGCTGCGTCCAATGCATTGAGGATCAGCTTGGCCCGCTCGATGGCGCACGTGAGCTTCCTTTTGGCGCTTCGAGGGTTGAGGTCGTCTAAGAAATTGAGCGCGTCCAAAGCTGACTTAGCACGGCGTACTGCCTCGGCCTTTGCTTTCTCTGCTCTCAGCATCTCTATAGCCAATTCGAACTTGAGCTCAGCCGTCATCGCATCAAGCGATATCGGCTCATCCGTCATGGCGACGGGCTGTTGCGGGGTTGATGAAGGATCGTCCATAGGGAGTCTCGGTTGTTGTCACCGGCTTACAGTAGCGGCTTACAGGCAGGAGAACAATCGTTCCGAGGTACATCTTGCTGACCACAAAACCTGAGCTAGGTGGTCGCCCCTCCACAATCTGGGAGGGTGGATATCCGGCAAGACCAAGACCCGGCATGGCCGGGTCTGGACTCTGTTCACCCTTCTCCCAGCAGCGAAAAGGGTAGCTCCTCTGCTGGGAAGATCCGGCTGGGCACCCTGACGCAAAAAGCTATATCGGGCCTTGGGTAGGTGCCTCACCGAGACACTTGGCAAGATTTCTCTGCCCTACGGAATTGGCGTGCATTGCTGCAACCACCTGACGCCGAATTGGAGAGCCTGCTTGATAGGCCATCTCTTGCTCGAACCGCGTTGTATCTAGATCACCATGTTCATTAAAGAACCAAGAGGCTCGTTCAGCGTAATAGCTTGCCAAGTCACGCATAGCGCCGTACATCCATGGCGATGAATTTGCTGTCATTGCTACTGTTTTGTATTGAGGGAAAATAGGACACCCGTTTTTTGTCCAATCCCGGCCCCTTAGAGCCATTGAGCTTCAGGAAACTATAGACTTCACAGCTTGGTGGCGGAGCGCCTTTCCACATCGGACTGTCATCTCCTTTAAGCCTACTCGCGGTGCACTCCTCAATTATCCTCTTCGAACAAGCTGAGTCCGCACTCTCTTCGGGCTTCGTATTATTTTTGTCCTCGCTCGGGAAGCAAGATGCATTAAACCTCTCAAGGGACTTCAGCAGGCCTTTATTAGCCAATGCAGGCTTAATTATAAACACTCTAGCTTGATAGGTATCGGGATCATCCAAGTTGCTACATACGGAAGGTGCTACACCACCAGCACCTCCCTCTTCGCTACTGCCCTCACGCTTGAACACGGCTATTTTATTAGCCTGACTGGCAGCCTGTGACTTCGGAATGATGCAACCAACTAGCACTGAACTCTTCCACTGATAAGCATTGTATCCGTATACATCTTTCTCATTATTCTGGCACTGCTCGTCAAGGTTTTGCAAGCCAGGTAAAACCAACGTCAGATCATCTGGGAGCCCGTTTTTCAAGCGGCACACATCACCCATTGTGCCTTTCTCGTCCTCTGCGTGATCAGACAAAACCATCGTTCGAACGTGCCGACGAATCAATGCATAAGCACCTAAATTCTCAGACTGGCCACCGTCAGAAAGATGGATGTACGCTGAGTCTTCAGTGGTTTGGAAGTAGTGGGCGTAGTACAAGGGAAATGGCAGTGCGTAGTGCGCCCTATACGCTGTATCTGAAAGATTGGGGTTTTTAACCGAGACGCCCCACTCAGCTGCAAACACTTTCATGAGCATGGCTAAGCCATTACGACCAGGAGGCTTTCCAACCCATTTCTGTTGAGTATCCAAGAAAGCAGCAGATGCTACAGATGCCTCAAGCGGACTAGGGAGAATTTGTCGAGGCTTAAAATCATAACCGTACAGACCCGACCCCGCTCCGTGAGCAATGAATTCGAATGCCGTCAAATCGAAAGGAGACGGCTTACGTAAATCCCATACTGACCTGTCTTCACCCGCCGTTGCATTAACAACCCATAGAGGCGCCCCTTTAAACTCACCTGCCCGCTTGATTTTGTCAAAACCAATACTCTTAGCCCTCTCAAGATCGCCTTCCAGGCGTATGCCCCTCTTCTTCTTTACATCTGCGCACCCCCCGTCATAGCAGGCTATAGGACTTGCGCCATAGGTTCTAGCGATACCATTCCTATAGGCACGCCGTGTTGGAGAGAGATTAATTTCCCAATCGAATAGGTAATTTGGAACAATCGTCAGAGCCATTGCACCCAAAGTTTGAAATAAAAGCGGCGTACCATATGCCACCAAGCGGTTGCTCTCGGAGGTGGCCTCGTAATCGAAGGCTGGCCGACCGAGAAGATCATTTCCTACATTAAAGAGATCTTGGTAGCCCCTCACATAGTTCTGAAAACGATACCTATCGGGATCCCCACCATCATCCGCTCGCGCAACCTCTGTAGAATTTTTACCCTCAAGATAGTTTGAAAAGTTCTCAGCGGGGCACGGGTTTAAGCCAAGCTTCTGCAATGCAGCCTTCTGCACGTCAGACGAGCCTTTGACTACGCCAAGGTAAGTAAGATCAAGTCTTGTCCAATATCGCGCAGGATAGCAGTCTTGAAACCACCCCTTCTGCGTAGCCAGAGAGGTCTTCCCCGGGGAGCGGAAGCTCGGATCATCGAGTACGTACCGGTAGTCGAACCAAAGCCCTGCGTAGCTCCGCCTAGATACCGTGGAGAGGATGTCTACTCGCTCAATCAGCCCGGTCTGGACGAACCCTAGCAACACCCCCATCGAAAAGGAAGACGCCTTCGTCCCTCCACCTGCCAGAGCGAGGCCAAACTTAGGTGTAGGCTGTCCCCACGTCGTTCGTGAAATGACCTGGACACGTTCTTTGGGCGCAAGGCGCGCAGGCTCTAAGGTTGAACACGCAGAAAGTGAGACGAGCGAGGTTAGAACTAACAGCTTTCGACTTGATATCATATTGACATCCATGTTTGTTTTTCATGGATTGTAGCCATAGGGATCTAATCGTCGAGCTAGCGAGGCAATTTTTTCGAGACACATTAAAGTTGATTAAATAGACAAGAAATCATGGAGATTGAACGTTCGCATGACAATCAAGGAAACAACGATCCTATCTGCACTCCTCCGTACTGAGCTCATGCCCATAGCACAAGCGGAGCGCGCCGGCTCAGGAGGGCCAGAGGCGCGAGGATGGAAGCCCGCAGGGCCTGGCCGCAGGAACGTGGGGCCAGGTTCACGACAGCCGTCACTCCACAGGAGGGCGCTCAGACACATTAACCTTTTCAAAATACTCGGTGATCAGCTCTTTATTTATAAAGAAGGCGTCTAACACGATAGCGAGGAAATAATCACCCTTGAACTGAAAATCAACCGGAATACTGGCATTGTCAATTTTGAAACTCTTGATCTTTTTACCACGAATTGACGTATCAGAATTCTTGATTCTTTGATCGTACTGATCCAAAGTATATAAAATATGCTCATGATCAATATGCGTTATGACACAACCGTCTTCAGAGCACTCGTATTCAAGGTGCACCAACTGTGTAACTACTGATTCGCCCACCAAATCAAACTCGTCATTCAGCTCCTCAAAAATCAAGCTTCTGGCCTCTGAATCATGAATAACCACCAGCTTGTCGCCAAAATTTCCTGCAGAGTAAAACTCAGAAATGCCAGGCAGTACAGAAAGCTCGAAATTCAAAACTGAACCGTAGGCTTTCTCCTCCATGGCTGGCCTACCATCAGTGATGCTCGTCACCCTGAAAGCAAGAGCCCCTATATTTTTCTCCAGATAGAGCTGATGAATAGCACCAGCTAAGTTTTCGGTAACAGGTACATTAAAAAATTTACCTATACGGTCATCCAACACACCTTGCGCAAGGTGATCATAGTCGAACCCCATATTGCCATCAAAAGTAAGGAGTCCGTACTTGGCGAACTGCTTATCCTCCTGCCGCAAGTTCACACCAACACTAGAATACAGCCCTTCCAGTTGTTCTGATTGATCAGCCAGAATGCTAGAAACAAATTGCCTCGACCGTGCATAATCTGCATAAAACAGCTGCAGAACCCTATAAACAACATAATATTTCGATATGAAGGCTTCGACGCCCACGCCAAAATGACACTTAACGAAACATGTCAGAATTTCAACCCCCGAATTGGACTCTCGCCTGTACATCTCAAGCAACTCTTCAAACCCATCAATATCCAGCTTTTCCATTTCTCTCTTCAGACCATAGCATTCCATACTGAAATCCCTCCCCTGCCTGCGAGAGATTTCAATCCGGAAAAACAAAATCTGGATATTAAGAGTCACTTCTTTTTTAAACAGAGCAAATACTTGATTACCAAACTCCGCATCAGTTAACAGCCCATCCAACTCTACCAAGGTTGATTCGGACAATGGATCTTGCCGTCGACTCATAAAACAAATGATTCTGTGCTGCCGACACTCGAAGCAGAATTCAGCCTCGTGGATTTTACTAACAATATCCTTGATCATGCCCTTTCCCTAAATTAAGTCTGAACACTAACAGAAGCGTTACGCTATGAATCGCATGCTGCGCCTGGTCGACTCACTACGCCTTGCGGCATCGATTGCAGCATCTGCTGACCTGCCTGGTTGACCACTAGGATTCTCAATCGTCAGCAAACAGGAGAAAGAAATGCAATAATCCACACGTTGCTCCGCTTATCCAGGCACTATCATGACACTTACAGACGCAATAAATGTGCTTCTTCTCGCCGAAAAGATTCACGGCACTGACGCGGCCATCCGAAAGTCAGCCAAGAATGTGGCCAGAAGCTCCCTCGCAGTAAACGCGGCATCATGTACGGCATCGCCGAGGGCAAGAATCCCCGGGACTTGATGCGACACATCGCCCTGGGCCTGGACGACTGAAGACTGCGAGTTAGCAGGTAACAGCCCCCCAAATGCTCCGCTCCCAACCCGATCAGTCATAGGGCACACTACTCCACCTAGCCCTGTGAGCAATTCACCTAGGCAAGCGGAGCGCGCAGGCCAGCAAGGCCGAAGGCGTGAAAGGATGGAAGCCCGCCAGGGCCGAGACAGGGCGAACCGCCCAGGCTCGGTTTACGACAGCCTGGCCGCGAAGCGGCACGCCTTACCGCTCGTCAAAAAGATGATTCATATCTTCACCCGTGAAACCCCAGAAGTAGGCAACCTTCTGAGCCTCCTCTGACGCCGCTTCTAATACAGATCGCCCCCTTGGGAACAGCTCCGCATAGGACGCCACCGCTCTCGCCATCACATGCACGACAGTTTGCAGCGCCACTAGAGCCAGCATTCGCTGATCCCCTATCGACTGCGCCTCCCCCATCTGCACAGAACTGATGTAGGAGCTATGGGCATACCCGCAGAAATGGGAGTAGGCGTTCTGGAAATACTTCTTATTGAAGCCCGCCCTCACCGCCTCGTCCGTCCACGACCACCCTACCCTCCACTCTCCCTTGAGCAGCCGCTTTGCTTGTTCAGTGTTGTAGTCTCCAAGGTACGGTAAGGCCTCAATCTCAGCAACTTGCTGTGCAACCTGCAGTCGTGTGGCATCAATCGTTTCCCTGGCCTGCTCAGTGGACGGGTGCAACCTGAGCCGATCTCTGAGACCACCCAGCCGCCAGACACCGTGCCTGAATTTTCTCAGACCAGGATCCTGGCTCTGAAAAATCCAATGGAACACGATGAAGGTTTCGAGGCAGGCCCGGGCAAGGATCGTAGCGGAGGAATGATCCACGAAGACGATCTCTTTACCGTCCTGGAAACTCAGCTGAGTCGTGTTGATGAGCACTCTGACCGAGCACGCCTGCTTGAACATCTTCACCGCCAGAATCTAGGCAGGGTTGATCCAAGCCTCATCAGCAGACAGTACCTGCCCTTCCTGCGCTTCTATCATCATGGAGAACAGCTCCGTAATGATTGCAAAGTCTTTCAGGATCACGTTGGGTTATTGGGGTGGAGTTGATGACATAGGAAACCTCAGATGAAATTAGCTCGCGGCCAAGATTTCAATCACCTAGAGCCAGAGAGTAGCTTCGTCAGGCCTTCTTGAGTCGTTGGGAATCGATACTCCCAATACACATCACCTTTTCTTTCAAACCGCCTAAGATTTTCCTTAGAGATGCTCGCCTCCCGCTTATCAAACTGAAGCGTCATAGAGCCCAGCTCAAACTTAGCATCCACAGGCGCATAGTAAATCTTTTTGTTACCTTGCCACGTCCAACTGTGCATTGGCTTATCACATGTGGAAATTAAAAGCTGAGAGCCAAGCAGATCCGGAATTGAAACGATTTTTCCGCTAATATCTTCCCAATCTGAAAACTCTAGCCGACCGGTAATCGAATAGGCGCCTGTCTTTAAGTTTTTTGCAAGTGGAAAAGGTTTTGGCATAAAATTATCTGCACGTAAATCGCCAAGACTATTTCCAAAATGATGTAACGGGTGATATTCAGACGCGTCGATGGGCTCTTTAAAGAAAACAAATCGGTAACACAAAGGAAAAACCATTGCGCTTATTCCTTTACCATCTTTTGAAGAGAGATAATATTTACCATCCGGCTCAACCTCAATTAATGCAGGCTGGTAGTCATCCCCTCGCCAAAATCCAAGCGGCCCGGATATGTCTCGATCCATCATCCGCTCTCTTTGACTTTTCCGCAAATAAACGGCTACCGCCTTATCCAACCTACGCTTGTAATTATCAAAAGCAGGGTCATCTAGTGAAACATTTGCCTGAAAAATGAATACGCTAAATGTCCCGAGCGGCTGAAGAGTTCGATTCAAATCTGTCATAATCTGCTGAAGATTTCGGGCAGACTCTAAGCTTTCTGCCTGCGAAGCGGCCTTCGCCTGACGCTGCACGTAAGTTTCCAAGATCTGAGAGATCAGCGCTATACACAAGCCGCCTACACTACCCGCGATAAAAACCTTCCCCTTTGTAGTCAACTGCCCAGAGGCGTCTCTGATTTTCAGGACGCTACTCAAAACCCCAAGAATCCCCGACATAAGGATCCCGAAAATCTTAAAAACTATCAGCAGTATTTCCACAGTTTAAACTTTCAACCCCGCTTCAAGAAAACTTCAATTACAAAATAGTTTTTTAGAAGGACTGGCCACTTGCCAATGCAGCTGCGGCTTCATTCATCCACTCTTTAGTGCGGAGACCGAGATCGTGGCCATCGAACTCCTGGACGGGAATTTCTTGAAGCGCCTTCAATGCCGCCCAAGCATCGTAATCGTGGAAAGGAT
The DNA here is from genome assembly GCA_046940335.1 of Enterobacterales bacterium AN_CKDN230030167-1A_HGKHYDSX7. Classification (GTDB taxonomy): domain Bacteria; phylum Pseudomonadota; class Gammaproteobacteria; order Pseudomonadales; family Pseudomonadaceae; genus Aquipseudomonas. The sequence continues at coordinate 237,666 of JBKYML010000008.1, read as the reverse complement.
TCAATCCCATAACATTGCCCAGATTTTGGTCGACACCGACTCGGAAGCTAGCGATTTGAGCAAAAAGCGAAGCTGCCTTGTTCAGATCCCAGTTGCTTATGAAAAGCAGTAGCGCGGCAAACGCCATAAGCGCTTTACTCGCTTTGACGTCGAAGTAATTTCTTCCAAGCGCTCGGTGGACTGGGTGATAGTGGTGAGAGATAAAGCGGGCGAGTTCCTGAGTGGCGTCATATTCCACCTTGAGAGTAGTAGGGTCGAAGACCAGCTTGCAGCTGTTAGCATTCATGAGCTTTTCAAGTCGGCCCGCCAAAGGTCTCAGCATTACTGCCCGCTCGCTCAGATAAGTCAGCAGTGACTCGTGGCGACGGGCCAACATCACCTTCATCGCCGTATCCAACTGGAAGCCAGGAACGTCCAGTAGGACGTTGTTCACCGTTAGCCATTGCGGCTGATACCGCACAGGCCAAGCAGCCGCTTGCACAGCCGCTACCCACTGGAAAATCTTAGGATCAAGAGTTACCTGAAACACAGCGCTGACTTTCTTGTAGTGGAACCACTCGCGCATGTTCCTGATTTTGGCCTGATCAAGCACCCCAAGGTGGATACCTTTGCATACAAGATCCCGCACTGCTCGTGACAACCCATCACGAGCCGTGGCGCTAAATTGCACCAAGCCTTCCGGCGCCTCCCCCGGTGGCAGAGCAGCAAAGTCACAGAAAGGATGGTGGCCGCCAGGGAAGCGAAAATAGGCCTGTTTGACTGCCTCTCCGGTGACCTTTGAACTGGTGGCGCGTACCACCTCGGCTCCCTTGGCAAAGCACGCTGGGCATTCGATATCAGCATAGATTGCCTGCTTCCACAAATCCGGTATCGGCTCAGAGCGCTTCAGCTTGGGTCGCTGGTGGTGATCAGTGAAGATTTGCAGGAGTTGGTCAACATCCAATTCCTGTTGGCGGGAAACGCAGAAAGCGGTCAATGGCATATCAAAGCTCCTTTTGAATGCTGAAGCCACTCCGGGTCTCGAGCCATGCAGTGGCGGGACGACGCCAGGTGGCGGTCGATCGCTAAGCTAGCGCTTTCTCCAAGTGACTACTAGGTTTTGTACAAAAAGTCGTTGCGGCTAAAATTGCTGCCATGACTGGTTGGAGGCCCGCATGGCAAGGCGTTACAAACTCTCTGATGCATCACGGGAACTGATCAAGTATCTGGTTCTTCAGAGCAAAGAATGGGCCGTCCTCGCAGCGATGGTCGTCAGGTTCTTCACGGAATCCTGTGCTTGGGCGCTCCCTGGCCCGACCTGCCTGAACGCTTTGGGTCTTGGTCAAAGATGTATCAGCGTTTCCGTGACTGGCGCGACGACGGCACATTCGAGCGAGTGATGGAGCGTCCGCACATTCGGCTGAACCGGGCAGGACTGATCGATTTGGATACCTAGATGATCGACTCCACCGCAGTACGAGCAACTCGAGCCTCTTCAGGCGTGCATTTCGAGCTTTCGCCAGGACAAGTCAGTGATAATTTCGCACGTTCAACCGCTGCTCGATGCTGTAAGCATTGCTGGCAAGCCAAAACGACCGCGCAAACGCAGCCGGTGGTTGCTAGCTCACAAGGGACGATGCCGAACACCTGCGTCAGTGATGCGACCTTTAACGAATGCAGTTGGTAATCCCATTGCGCGCCATGCGCAAACCCCGACCGGGCTTGCCTCGGCTGTTTGACCGGCCAAAATACCGGCAACGGAACATCATTGAGCGGATGTTGGCTGGCTGAAAGAAAATCGCAGGATCGGCACTCGCTCTGACAAGCCGGCAAAAAGCTTTGCACCCATGGTCACTTTGACCTGCAGCCTACGTTGCATGCAGCAATACTTTTCGTATAAAACCTAAGTAATTACGGGTTCGTGCCATCTACCTAATGCGCCTCGGAGGGGCCCGGGCCATCCGGATCGCATGAGTAATCAAAATCAGTTCATGCCCTTAGCTTGCTTTGCTGCCAAAAACGCCGCAGTCCACAGCTGATCGGCCAACCACTCACTCTCCGTCGGGGTAATAATCCAGGCGACCCACCCAAACTTGAGCATGATTGCGTCCTTGTGAGGCATGATTGAAATGTCATAAATAGCCTGACTCTCGTCCACAAAAGCCACTTGTGGTACAGGATCCTGGAATACCCCGGTTGCGACAAAGGCAGGCCCAAAACCTTGGTGACGTAGCTCAGCAGTTCCAGCCCCGGGCGCTGGGAGATTAGGCAGAATGAGTTGAGTCCATTGGCCAATCGATTCGAGCAGATCGAGCGTATTACTCTCATAGGAGTTCGTTAATGACACTCCAAGGTGCCCAATAGCCTGTATCAGGCATGCAGCTACCTGATGGGCTTGATATGGAGTAAAGGCAACGCGGAAATCATGCAAAAGTGCCTCTACGAGGCCGTTGCCCTTGAGGCTTACTGCAGCACCGTAGGTTTCAGCTGTATCAAGGAATTTGAAATTCGAGGTGCTGATGAAGGAGGTTGTAGAATTGCAGCATCGGCTATTGGTCATAACGCTCTCAAGATAATACCTTACCTATCCAAACGGTAGGATTTGGCAAACCTTGAGTGAAAATCTTGGTATTTTCTGAAATTTTTCTATAGCGGCTGGCCATACCGCAAGGCCACTGACAACATCAAACTGAAGACGAAAAAAAGCCCCAATTAAGGGGCTTCTATACGCTTCTCGATAATCCATACCATTGATAGCGCCTTTTCATGGAGATCGGAGGTCTTACAGCGATTCTGCAGTGTCCGTGAGCGCTCCACTTCAAGATGGCTCCAGTATAATCACTCCGACTCTGGCAGGTCAATATATTTTGCACGATCTTCAACATCCCACCTTATCGATCGCCGATCAGCAATGATAAGGACACGTGTAGTTAAGAGTATGCTCTAGATATCCTGTTATATCTGGCATGACTTGAATCTTTTAGTCACGCAGCAGCCAACTGATCATATCTTTTGAATGACTCAGAAATTTCGCGAGGCTGGACTTCGCCTCAAGCAAGCGGAGCGCGCAGGCCAGGAGGGCCGAAGGCGTGATGGATGTCTGCCCGTCAGGGGCGAGACGCAGCGGAACGCCAAGTCTCGGTTTACGACAGCCTGGCCGCGAGGCGGCACGCCCTACCCCTAACGTTGCTTTAAAAACGCATCCATGTCTTCACCCATTCCCCCGAAAACTCATCGCTCATGCCCAACCGTAGCGGGTATCCTTTGGGCCTGAGCCAAGACTTGGGGTGGAACGGTGTCGAATCAAGACGAACGACTTCAGCAGGTAGCTGATTACATAGAAGCCATAAACCATGCTGAAGCGGAAAGAACGCCACAAGAACTGGCAGTCCTCCAAAGAATGGCGAGCGAGATCCTCTCTCCCCCTCCCCCTATCGACAGATCATCCATCGAAGCCATCAACTCATTCCAGGAAAGCTATGCCGGCACCCAGGCCCTATTAGACAAGGCCCGAGTGACTACCTCTCTGCTTGATGACTCCTATGGAGGTTCCCCTAGGCAAATTCGGGAATTCGCGGACAAGGCCATGGCACCTGCGGCTGCAGCAATGCGGGCGATGGAAAGCCTCTATCCGACCAAGCAGATCGAAGCCATCACCCGACTAACCTCCAGTCCTTTATTTCAGCCGTTTGGTGGTATTTCAGGATTGCAGTTCCCCACCTTCGAGAGCGCGGCTACACAAGCGATGGAAAGGATCTCAGCCCAGATTCAAGCACTAGATGGACTGAAATCTTTCCGCAGTATCTGGGCAGAAAATGAAGCAACCCAGGCCAGATTGGCGAGCTTCGCACAGATGCACAGCTTCACAGAAGGGTTAGCAAAGCTGCACGTTACGCCGAAGTACAGCGAGATGATGAAGCAGGTAGCAATCCTTGCAGAGTCTCCGTTGTTCGAGGCACTCGAGCGCACGTCTGCAAGCAAGCTGGCCAGGCTGTTTGAAGAATATGAAATTGTCGAGCAGACAGCATTGGTTCGGGAGCGGGTAGCCCGTTATGACGTCAAGCCCGTCCAGGAAGCTTCGCTACAGACAGAAATTATCGATGCACTTGAGGGCAAGGAAAATCGCAAGCCGCTTACCCCTGCCGCGTTCCTGCTGCTTTGCTACATTCTGGGCTTGCTTTCAAGCACGATGGCCCTTGTAAGCCAGTGGAAGGACTTTAAGGACGGTCTGTGTGACCTCAATGACCTAACGCTTCAGTCGGAGTCTACAGCTGAGGCTCAGAGATGGATTCGTTCCTTGATGTGCCACATGCCTAAGAGCGCCAAAGCACGCGTGAGGCTCGTGGCTAGAGACAACGTAAATCTTCGCTACTCGCCAAGCATGAAGGCCGAGGTGATTATGCCTTTGAAGCAATATTCCGTGTTGGAGGTTGTAGACTCGACCGATAAGACCTGGTTGGAGGTCATTTACAAGCACGAGGACATTGAGATCCAGGGTTGGATATCTAGGAGCATGGTGAAGACCATCCAGTAGCCTTAAAAGCGCCGCGACCAACGCGGCGTTTTCATTTACTGACCTAGGAAATTCTGGAAAAGCTCCTTCATACCACCCGCGATGAATTCGATCTGCGTTCAAGCCTTATGTGGACAGGAACGGGACTACGTAACCCATGAATTCGGCATGCTGGCTACGTGACTCACTCCACCTTGCTGGATGTGTCGGCGGTTTAAAACGCCTCTCGCAACCTGGGCCAGTGCGCTTCGCCTTGTACATTAAATTTTTAGCCACAAGGCGGCCTGCGCATAGCAACAAGCCATCATGCTAGGATACCAGACTACTCTTCGGCACTACGAGCTCGACACATGTTTGACCCAGACGATATTGACCCAGACTACATCTCATTCTCATGGAGCGTGTACCACTGCCGCCAAAGCCCATCCGCCGAGGAGTATTTAGATTTCGCCAGGCAGGATCTTATAGACGGTAACACTCCAAGACATCTTATAAACGCATTATCAAATGCGAAGCGTGCTCTACACATGAGAATGGAGGATGTATGCCTAGGCTTTGGAGCAGTCTCACTCCAAAAACTTAGAAACTTCCACGCCCTATCTGAATACTTAAAGAAATGCGGACTTCCTTCGCTTTCCGTACTCAAAAAGCTTAACAAAGCAAGAAACGACACCGAACATGACTTTACCGTTCCAGAACAAGACATGGTTGAGATCTACATTGACGTAGCGCATCTATTTCTAAGCGCTACAGACAGATGGTCTGGGAGGCACCCGTGCGACATCGAAACAGATCACATGAACGAAGCCGGTGACAGGCGGTTGCGTGAAGTTAGTTTTCACTGGGATAAAGGTAGCGTAACACTAAAAATTAATGGTAAAGACAGCCAACGTTACGAATACCCACACAGTATTACCTATACTAACAAAGACCCTGAATTTTTCGAGTGGGTGGCCTTTGCCACTAAACACAGCACATAGCCAGGCGGAACGCGCTTAAGCAAGCGGAGCGCGCAGGTCAGGATGGCCGAAGGCGCGAAGGATGTCAGCCCGACAGGGCCGAAACTGGGCGAAATGCCTAGGCTCGGTGCACAACAGCCTGGCTGCGAAGCGGCGCGCTCAATCCTTATAAATTAGTGAAGGCGATTAGGTGATGGTACATATCCGCCACCGGTAAGACGCTTAAACTCACGTAGACTTCCACGACCCCCGTCCCGCTTGAAGGTAGCCACCACGTACCGCAAATTGACGGTAGTAATAACCCAAAACCGCCCCTCCCTCTCTACCTTCTGGATGTCCGAAGTCCTGATCAGATGTCCATCCGAAAACCGCCCATATGGCCCTTTACGCGCATGTCCAAAAACCACGCCCACAGCGCTGCACGCTTGAATTTCAACGTTCACCAGAAATGCGGTGACTTCATCCTCATACCCCTGCCCTACAGCTCGAGCAATTCTGAGCAGGTCAAAGTCAGAGTAACGTTTAACGAGGAAATCGACTGAGATGGTGCTGATGTCCGTCATACTTATCGCGTCCTCGCCATCGTGCCTAGAGCTTCTTTTAAGAGGCTGCGTCGGTACAGCTCTTTCAATCCCTTCAGAGATGCCACATCTAGGTCAGCCTCATGGGTGTCGACGTATACATCGCCACTCTCGACCTCAAGGACACATATCGGCACCTCTGCTGGGCTGAATCCCATCGACAGAGACGTCAGATTTTCCAGCTTCCACCCCGTGCCTTTATTCATCCAGGCCGGCGTCATCACTTGGACTTCTTGGACAACCAGGTTCTGATCTTGGGCTAACAAAAGCTCAACGAGTTGGGCCTCATCGTTGGGCATTTCCGTATGATTCCTGAATTGACCATCATGGAAACGCTGAACGCTAACGTGGTACCAGTGGGTAGCCAGAGCTCGGGATACGCTATGCCAATGCATCAGCCCATCTCCGAACATACCGGGCATTCCGGCCATGTCAGATTGGTGTGAACGGAACATATTTTGATCTCTGTAATAGTCGAGTCGTCACGTTTGAGGCCGTGGCACTTAGAAGATTGAGAAGATGCCTTGCAGCGAAGACGACTTGCGCTGCCCTGGCCCCTTGAGCAGGTATACGGTGTTCCTGGTCTCGAAGAGGTACCCATCATTGAAGGTTCGAGCTATTGTCGACCTAACCCAGTCGCCCGGCTTGAAGCGCCGCTGCTCATCGTGAACAACTTTGTGGGCAAACAGGAACATGGGCTGGCATCCAGCCGCAGCCACCTTGGCAAGCTCATCTTCCGTGAGGATGGCATCCAGGATCACCCACTCCTCAACCACGCAAATCGGCATCCACTTATAGCGCTCACGGGCCGCGAGGATCACACCCTCCAGGGTCAACTCGGAACCGATCAGCTCAACTCCTCCCTCCCCCAGCAACCCGTCGTTGAGTGGGCTTTCCATCAAGCACAACCTCGCATTTCATTTCCCATAAATTGCAGGCCAAAGGCCTTACCGCCAGAATGATGAATATATTCCTTTGTTTGGCGGCAAGCAAACGCGGCATACCTCTTGGCTTTTGGGGATTTGTAATGTCGCTCCGCCAATCCTTTGCGGCAGTGCTCCAAATGCTGCGTCAGCGTAAGGGCGTCAGGCAGCACTCCATGGCTGCCCAACTGGATCAAACGACCGTCAGCAAGGTGGAGAGTGGGAAGCACTCGGTGACCTTGGATGTAAGCCAAAAATTGGCTGCAGCGCTTGATCTTGAACTTACCACCATGGTTGCTCTGACGGTTTCTCGCGACAGTAATCGCACGCCTCGGGAAGTCCTTCTCGCCTCACTGGCCGAGATCGAAGCCCTCGAATTGGCAGATGCTCACCAGCCCTCAGAGCCTGACTGCAAGGTTCCGCTTAACGTTTTGTCAGCGCGAGAGAAATGGCAGGCGGTACAGGAGCTGAAGGCAAAAGGGTTTACTCAAGGTGAGGCTGCGAGACAGCTCGGAATGCCTGAGTCGACGTTGCGTCGGTTATGGCATCAGAAGCAGGAGAGTTGAAAGCGGTTAGATGGATGGAGCAGTAACCGGTGCCGCCAGGGTGGCTAGCCGGCCTGTCCATTTTCGGGTGAAAAAATGGACATTTCACGATCTCAGTAACTGCCTGTTTTGTAAGAGATTTATTTGTCCATTTTAGAAGCTACTCACGGGTGTAGACATTCGACAAGACCATCGTCTCCATCCCCACCTGGCGGTTGATGAGCGAATCCTTCCGCAACTACCGCGGCATGCAGCAGGCAGGTGGGCGGCGGATCAAGCGCAGCCTGTTCATCGACGCGACCGGCGTGCGCTTCCTCACGCCGGCAGAAGAACGCACCCTGGGCCAGGTGCGGCTGCTGGGCGACTACCTGGTCGGCAAGCAGCACGAGCTCAAGGCCTGGAACGAGGCCCTCGGATCGGCGGGCGAGGTGGCGGCGAACCGGCGGCAACTGACCAATATCGGTACCTTCCGCGCCTTCGCGCTGGCCTACCTGCGGCATCATCCCGAGATTCGCCAGGACATGACCTGCATGGTCCGACAGATGGAGCCGACCGCCCAGGGCGTGCCACTGGAGATCTACTGCTTCACCTCGACCAGGGTGTGGGCGGAGTACGAGCGGATTCAGGGGGATATTTTCGATTACCTGCTGGCGGTGTTGCCGGAGTTCGGGTTGGGGGTGTATCAGCAGCCCAGTGGGGCGGATTGGCGGGCGGGGTTGACGGGGCGCTCGCCAGCGGCACGACTCGAGGAGGCACACGTAGCAGAGCCCGCGTAGGTCTGTCGGGTAGCGCGCGCAGGCGTCCTCAGGCGCGCCCATCTACAGGGGCCTGCCTGACCGCTCACGGATCTGCTCTTCACGGCATCGCCTGGCCGGTGCGCAAAGACAGCAAGCGACCTATGCGTGCTGCGGCTCGCTTCATGTGCTCGACAAGGACCGGTACGTCGCAGTCCTCCTTGCGGTACTGCGGTATCGTCGCCGAGATCGAGCCTGCGACCTGCCCATCGATGAAGAACGGAACGCCGATGCCGAAAGCGCCCAGCACCCTTTCACCGTCCCCTACCGACCACCCCCGCGCTCTGATCGCCTGAAGGTCGGCCTGGAGCTGGACGTGCGATGTGAGCGTGGTCTCGGTGAGCTTCTGCAGCGTCAAACGCTCGGCAAACGCTGGAGGCAAATAAGCCAATACAGCCTTGCCAGCGCCCCCGGCATAGAGCGGCACGTCGACGCCCGTGTCCAACGTGTACTGGATGGGACGCCAGCCTCGAACGACCTCGAGAAACTGTGCCTTGGACGTGCTCGGATCGAATGACAGGTAGGCGATCGTCTCTCCTGTCTCCTTCACGAGGGCGTCGATGATGGCCTTGCAGAGCGTCGCCGGCGCATAGGCTTCGTTGCCGAGCAGTGCAGACCATTGGTAAAGACGCGCCCCTGGGTACAGGGTCTTTCCGTCGAGGTGAATCAGACGCTCTGATGCGGCAGAGCCGATGAGTTTCTTGGCAGTCGCGGCATTGCAATGCAGGTGGGCGGCCAGGCCCGATCCGCACGTGCAGCCGTCGGGTCCGGCGCAGACCAGCAACAGCAGTGCCTCGAGCCGAGCCACGAGGGCACTGTCCCCCTCGCAGCGCTCGTGACGCTCGATACGATCCGACACATCAGGCGCCTGCGACAACCGATCGGCGATCGCCTCGAGCGCCGCCCGGGCCGAACCCTGCGCCTTGGCCTGAGTGTCTTCCAGGTCGTGAAGCGACAGCAGGACCAGCAACCCTGGCAGCACCTGCTTCACCACCATCGCTACAGCAGGTGGAAACTCTGCCTCCGAAAGATTCCGGGGCGGCTCGAGCGTTGCCTGGCAGGGTGATGCACCCCCGAGGGAGGCATGGGCTCGGAGGTGTTCCTCGAAGGCTCTGCCGATGTCTCCGAACCCCAGGGGGAAGGGATGTCCGCGCCGGGGCCTGAAGGACAAGGTGGCAGGCGCCTGGCCACAATGCAGGACGTAGTAGCCGTTCAGATAGGGCGCATACACCGACAGCAAGACTGTCTGCCGAGTGGTGCGCGCCAGCTCGTCGAGGTGCTGTCGGGCTGTCGTCAGCAACGCACTGTGCTGGCTCAAGGCATGCATCAGCACCGTCAAGCGCGGCCCTGCGCGGTACTTTCCGACCCCGTCCTCGACCGCGAAATCCCGATCGAGCAGGGTCACCAGAATGCGGTTGACGGTACTTCGGCTTTCGCCGAGTGCGCTGGCCAGCTCCCTGACGCCCCACGCTTCGCCCTCCGCTCGTCTGACCAAGGCATCCAGCACCTCGATCAATCGACCATGGCTGGAGGTGGCGGTAGAGGCTGCAAAGGCCGTCGTTTCGGTGGGTGCGTTGGGCATCGTCTCGGCTTGCTAGGGCATGGGAAGGCTCCATTCTGTGACGGTTCCACGGTATGGGGCAATCGCTGCCTGTTGACAACCCGGCCGAGCACGAGGATTCTTCTAAAAAAACAAAACAGGACACTGTCCCATTTTTTGAATGGGCGTGATCCACCCAGTGGAGTGACCTATGAATAACAACAATACGTTCACTGAGTCCGTCGCCCTCCCCGACTGCGGGGTCGAACGCAAGACGAAAGCCAAGAAGGCCACGGCAGCGGCCGTTTTCGGTACATTCGTCGAGTACTACGACTTCAGCATCTACGGCTACCTGGCGGCCACGCTTGCCGTGGTCTTCTTTCCGTCGGACGACCCGACCACGGGCCTGCTCAATACCTTTCTGGTGTTCGGTTCGGCTTTCCTGGTGCGCCCGATTGGTGCCGTTGCCTTTGGATGGCTGGGCGACAAGATCGGCCGTCGGACCAGCCTGATCGCGAGTATCACCTTGATGGGGGCTGCTGCGACCCTCATTGGTCTACTGCCTGGCTATGCGCAGATCGGCGTCTGGGCGCCCATCCTTCTCGTGGCACTTCGCATGCTGCAAGGCTTTTCCGCTGGCGGCGAAATTGGCGGCGCGGCCAGCTATATCCGTGAGTGGGCACCTGCCAATCGTCGCTCGCTGTACATCTCGTTCCTGCCTTCGATCGCCCAGTTCGGCAAAGGGCTCGCTGCTGCCATCGCCGGCCTTGCCGCCGCCTGGCTGACCGATCCGCAAATGGCCGACTGGGGCTGGCGCGTTCCGTTCCTGCTGGCCCTGCCCCTGGGCATCATCGGTCTGTGGATGCGCCTTGGCATCGAAGACAGCCCTGAATTCGAATCGAAAAAAACCGAAGGGCACGAGACGCACAGCGCGCCTTTCGCCGAACTGGTGCGCGACCATACGCGCCCGCTGGGCAAAGTCATGATGATCGCTCTGGTGCAGAACATCGGCACCTACATCGGCACCGTCTTCATCGCCGCGTACTTCAGCTCGATCCTCGGCTACTCCAAAGGCCAAGCCTCCACCATCGTTCTGGTGGCCGTCAGCTTCGCAGCCCTGATGATTCCACTGGCGGGCCACCTGGGTTCGCTCATCGGCAGCAAGGCCGTGTTGCGCCTGGCCTATCTCGGCTACGCCATCCTTTCCGTCCCCTCGTTCCTGCTGATGCAACAAGGCCAGATCAGCCTGGCCATGGCCGGTCTGGCCCTGGGCATGGTCCCTTATGCGCTGTGCTTGGCGGGCACCTACTCGGTGATGCCTGAGTTTTTCCCAACCCACGTACGCCATACCGGCGTCGCCTTCGGCCACAGCGTCGGCGCCGTCATCGGCGGTGGCATCGGCCCCTTCATGGCGACCTGGCTGATCGGCGCCACCGGCAACCAGACGGCGCCCGCCTTCATCCTGACCGGTGCCGGTGTACTCGGTCTGATCGTGCTATGGACTGTCCGCCGTCAAGCGGGCGACGACCACAAAAATCACCAATTCGCCTGAGTACACGCGCATGCCTCTCATCTATGTCACCAGCCCCATTCATGCCACCATTCTTTCTCGCCTGTCAGGTATTGGCGAGGTAAGGCTCGGCTACGGCCCTCATGCCGTCGCCTACGAGGACATCCAGCATCATGTGGAGGCTGTGTTCTTGCGTGGTGGTCACGTCAGCGCCGACAGGATCGCGGCCTCGCCCAAGTTGCGCATCGTCGCTCGCCATGGCGCTGGCTATGACAACGTCGATCACAAGGCGGCCGCCGAACACGGCGTGTGGGTGACGAACACGCCAGGTGCGAACCAGCGCAGCGTGATCGAGCATGTCTTCGCCCTGCTCCTGTCACTGTGCCGCAAGCTGCCGCTGGCGACCGAGCAAACCCGCCACCGCGTCTGGGCCGAGGACCGTCTCTCGCTGACGGGCATCGAGCTGGAAGGACGCACCTTGGGCTTGGTGGGGTTCGGCAATATCGGTTCCAGCGTCGCGCCCTTGGCCGAGGCCTTCGGCATGAACGTCGTGTTCACCGATCCCGCCATTGATCCACACTCGGACAGCCGCTGGGTCGACCTCCCTACCCTGCTCTCGACGGCCGATGTGATCAGCCTGCACGTCCCTCTGCTGGAGACCACCCGGCACCTCATCGGCGCTGCTGAATTCGCCACGATGAAAGAGGGTGCACTGCTGATCAACACAAGCCGTGGAGGTGTCGTGGACGAACAGGCGCTGGTCGAGGCTCTCAAGACCGGCAAGCTGGCGGGTGCAGGCATCGATGTACTCGCCGCCGAAAACATCGACATGATCAGGCCGTTCGAACACGCCACGCCAGACATCGCGAACACACCCAACCTGATCGTCACACCCCACGTCGCCGGCCAGACCGACGAGTCGCTGATGCGCGTGGGCATGAGCGCACTGGACGCCATCGCCGCGGTGCTGGAAGGACGTGTGCCGGCCCACCCCGTCAACCAGCCTGTGCCGAAATCGTTCAGCTAAGCCTTTTTCCGAAACGGGAGATAGTCCATGTTCATCAACGTGTCCGCCGAGTCGATCAGCGTCAACACTGATTGGGTACGTGCCGACCTGGCGTCGATCGAGGTCATTTCACACTACCCTGTGGCGCTCATCGGCGACGTCCTCCAGCGCATGGGCATGATGGCCTCGGCCATTCGTCACATCGCAGGCAAGCCTGCCTTCTTCGGCAGCATCCTGCCGCTCAATACCCGCGAGGGTGACAACCTCGCGATCCACCGTGCCCTGGACGAAGCACAACCGGGAGATGTGCTGGTCATCAACGGCAATGGCGAGGTGAATCGCTCTGTGTTCGGCGATCTGCTTGGGGAGATCTGCCTGGCCAAGCAGGTGGCTGCGGTCGTCGTCGACGGTGCCGTGCGTGACATCGAAGAGCTCGATACCCTGGGGCTGCCTGTCTATGCCCGTGCAGTGAACCCGGCCGGCCCGTCTAAATGGGGGCCTGGACAGGTGGGTATCCCGGTAGCGTGCGGCAATGTCGTGTGCCACCCAGGCGATGCCATCCTCGGCGACCGCGATGGCATCGTTGTCATCGCCCGTCATCTGCTGTCGGGCCTGGCAGAGCGGATGAACGACCAGAGCACCTATGAGAACAGCTTCCGCGAGAAAGTACGGGCTTCTGTGCGCTAGCGAGGGTTCAGAGACCTGCGCGGGTCGAGACGCATGCCACCCAGGCTCATCGCGCGTCGAACTGCACGACCTGGTAAACGAACTCGTGCACTTGCCGCGCCCGCCCCAGGTTGGGGTCCTCTATCCTGAACCGGTCATCATCGTGCACCACCAGCACACGGTTGCAATCGAGCACCTCCACGCCTTCCGGCTTGTGCACGAAGGCAAGGGGTGAAGCGTCTCTCGTCTTCACCGGTTCCGGATCGCCGAGGGTGCTGTCCTTGAAGGGCAGCACCCATAGGTACCCGCCTATCTCCTGATCCGTCTCGAAGCTCGTGGTGGCGTAGAAGCGATCGTTGTTGCAGCGGTCGAACTCGATGCCAGAGATCCCCAATTCCGGACGCGCCCCCTGAGAAAGCTCCAGCTTTCTCCTTAGCTGTTCTGGGCTCAGTGTCTTCACGACCTCGAACTCGTCGCCCAGCACGGCGTTGTGCGCATCGACTTTCAAGGACGTCGACAGCAGCAAGAACGCATAATCGGCTGTCTTGCTGTCTTGCCCATATTTGCGCACGCCTATCAACAGACGATCACCCGGCGCCGTCGTCATGGCCTCGATCTTGAAGTAAGGCGCGCCTATAGCCTTGCCGATCTTGTCACGCAGCCCACGCGAGCTGCTGACCTGCCCACGCGTCGACGGCTCGACGATCCTGGCCTCCTGCGGCGAGCCCACAGGCCAGTACAACAGTGTGTTGAGTGCATCGGCCGCCGGTTGCTCGGCTGTGCCTTCCTTGATGAAGGCCGTGATGGCGACGATGTACGTCCCATCCAGGGTCGTCGTCAGCCCCTCGTACTTATCCGCGCGCGTGAGTGTCGGGCTCGCCAGGTAGGCAGGTTCGCCTGACAGATGTTCGTTGTGCCATGGCATCGTGAAAATGGCAGGGTCCCCGGGGTTGGGCATCGGCTTGTCGTTCGCCAGTACGAGCGTATCTCCCACCCGCACGACGCCCGACACTTCGCAGTTCACGGGTGGTTGTTTGGTGAAACAGGGCGCCGTGCGGGTCTGCACGGATTGAACGGACGCCTGGAGCGGAGCGGCCTGCGTGTTTGGCCAATAGGCCATCATGGCAACGAGAACTGGCAATCCGACAGATACGTTCATGGGCTCACTCCCAGTGGTCGAGCGCTATTTAGCCTCAACGTACGGGGAATGACGCTGTCGAGAAACTGGCAGTTCTGACAGGGCTGCCAGGCAGCGGCCTGGAGACGTCGGCGTCGGTCGGCGAGCGCCGAGTGTCGCCATCCGATAAAATGCGCTGTCTTCCACGCTGATGTCTGGAGCGTTCGTCGCCATGCCCCTTCTGCTCAAACTCCCCCAGAATCACGCTGGCCGCGACTTCATCGTGGGCGACATCCACTTCAAGATCCGGGAGCTTCACAGGGGCCTGCAAGCGCTCGCTTTCGACACGTCTGTCGACCGACTGATCGCCGTGGGGGATCTCATCGACCGTGGGCCAGGCATGCTGGACGGCCTCACCTTGCTGGGTAAACCTTGGTTCTTTTGTGTAAGGGGCAATCACGAGCAAATGCTCATCGACGCCTATCGTGCCAACCCTCACCTACCCTACTCGGCGCACGGTGCGCGGTGGTGGATGACGATCGATGAGGGATCGAAGCCCATGATCATCGCCAAGCTCGAGAGCCTGCCCGTGGCCATCGAGGTGGAGACGGCTCGAGGCCTGGTCGGTGTGGTGCATGCCGATGTGCCTTCGGGGTTGACCTGGGAGGCGTTCACTCGGCGCCTCGAGGACACCCAGGTGCAGGCGGTCGCACAGTGGGGGCGCGAGCGGATCAAAAAGCATCAGCCACATGGTGTCGTGGGCGTCTGGCGTGTCTGCGTCGGACATACGTGGGTTCCACACGCTCTGCGGCTGGGGAATGTCGTTGCCTTGGATGTGACGGGGGGTGGTGAGGGTCCGCTGGCGATCTATTCGGTGCAAGAAGATAGCGTGCACGTGGAAAGGGACACTGAAGATCCTGGCGCAAGCGCACATCATTAAAACGCAGATCGCGAGTTTCGTCTGTGGGCAGGACGACTGGCGAATCCAGCTAGGAACACAATCTGGGCGATTCATCGTGTAGAGGTGAAGGTCAGATCGCTGCTGCGACCTTCCATGCAACATAAACTATCTTGTTGACTTCAAGGATGATAATTGACGGGATTTTGTGGACCCTGCGGGCCCAATCGCGGCACAGGGGCCGCTCCTACAGGGGCCGCGGTTGTTTGTGCCAGTGCGGCAGGTGCTAGCGGGAGCCTTTCACCATGCATCGTCCGGCGCGCAAACGCGTCGATGGCCGATCAGGCCTCTGGTGTGTTCAGCGCGACGATGCGATCGCGCACGGCCTCGCCCGCGGCGCCGATGTAGCCCTTATAGAAGGCCCTACCCTGACGCAGCAGAGGCGAGCCCTCTAACGACTCAGCCGCCGCTTCAACCGCTGCAGAACCGTATTCTTCACCCATCGCCTTGATACTGCGCGTTCGCGCGGCCGGGTCATCGTAAGGCTTCTGGTACCAGCTGGACACCTGATACTCGACCCCCTCGCGCTCGAACGTCTCGTTCAGGTGTGTCGCCAACGTAACCAAAGACTCACGTATCAAGGTCGCGTCGATGGCATGCGCCTTCAGATAGGCCTCCACGCGCACCTGGGCCGCCGCAATCAGGTCGCCATGGGTATAGCCCTGCATGGGCGGGAACACGCCGTCAGGCAGTGTCATGCCCGGTGTGTAGGGGTGATAGGTGTAGTCTTTGTCAGCCATGGTTGGCTCCTTGCCATAAGCGGAGAGGTTGACGAGCAGTGCCACCAGGCCTGCCACCACTCCTCGGCCCAATGATCCGGTGCGTGAGCACGTCAGATGTCCCTGGGATCGATACCCGGCGTCGTTCATTCCCAGCGTCTCCTTGCCATGAGGGCTGAACCTTAAGGGATGGTGCGACCAGGCGCAACCTCGCCTTTCAATGGGCCATCACGTTGCGTTCGGGGTACTGGGGCGGGCCGAACGACTGGGGCAGATCAGCGGTCGAACCGCTCGAAGTGTGTTTCAGGCAGCCATGTACAGCTTGCCTCGTCGCCGATAACCCAGGGGTTTGATAGACGACAACTGATGGTGATCCCGCCGATGTTCGTTCTCATGGGCAGCAGCCCTCCCGACCTGTCACACGCGGCGAAGCACAGACTGGATGCACCCATGCCCACCAATGACGCGCAGCGCGTCAGGGAACGCGCAGGGACGAGCAAGGCCACCGCGGGCTTGAAGGTGGTTTTGGAGATGCAGGGACGACCTGCTGACGCTGGTGGGGAAGTCTGGTCGTTGGAGGAACGTGCCAAGCGGATCGGCTGCAGCCAGGCCGAAATGGATGCGCCGGATCAGGGCAGGTATTCGAACCCTTCGGCCACCCCACGCCCGGACTGATGGGCTGCGCTGACTTGCGGTCTGGGATGAAGACCGGTGCGGGGCGATCGGAATCATTTGAAAGCGCCCGTCAACGGTCTACGCTCATTGGACACCCCCTGATCTTCGCAAGAACACGAGGACGACCCCATGGCACTCAAACCCGGCCCAAAGCCTACCGCCAAATCAACCGGTGAAGTCGACAAGCGTCGTCATGACAATAAAGAGACGCCAGGCAACAATCCCGACTTGAAGCCGAGTCAGTCTGAAAAGAAATCAGGTCACTGACACGTGTGATCCTGTCTGCGACAGCTTCATCACGCTCAATGCCAAAGGCTGCTCACGTGCGTACAGACGCAGCGTGAGCAACCCTTCAGCGCCTTACCAGCGCATGCCCTTGAACGGGTTCCAGCCCTGCTCGCCTTTACGCTCTTTCAGGTAATAGGCGTAGTTCGTACTCAGCCCATACAGCAGGTTGCTTGCCACGCCGAACCCGGTGTTGATGGGACGTGGCGTTTCCATGCCCGCCAAGGCGAAGAGTATGTCGAGCACCAGACCGGCACCGATGATGATGCCCAGCAACGCCAGGTTCTTTTTCCACAGCCCGAGCACGAACAGGTAAATCGGGCCAAAGAACAAGGCAATGAAGTTCATGTTGATCAGCAGCTTCTTCTTGAACGGCTGCTGCTTGAGCGCCGCCTTGTACTCCGGCGAGTTCGGCGCCCCATGCACATCGAAAAACGCAAAACGCTCTTGCCACTTGGGCTTGTACTGGGACAGATCCCTGCTTGCTTCGGCAACGCTCATGTAAAAATTCCCTATAGTCCTTGAATGATCGAAGCACGGTGCAATGGTCTACCATGCCAGGAGCGCCTGAAGACTGGACTCCACTGTCCAGACCCACTGCCGACGCTCCGTGCCTCATTTTGTCATCCGCAGGCCAAGCCAACAACCGCGTGGCCTGCACGTCCAGGCACGGGTGTGATGCAGCGCACGTTTGCAACGCCAGGCCACGACCTGCCTAAGCTTGCTACGCTGATAGCACACCCCGCCCACCCTGCACTGGAGGCTGACTTGACGACCACGCATGCCTACCTGAGCGAGTCGGATGACACAGACTTGACCTCGGGCGCCGTAGCGGGTTCAGGCCTTCTGGTCCTCTGCACCCTGCTCGTCAGCGCCACCCACGTGACGGCCATTCGCGAGCAGGCCGAGCACCTGTGCCGACACCCTGCCCCCGTGGCCGACCTGACGCCCGGCAGACGCCGTGCGGCCCAGGCGAGCCAACACGCCGACCTGCTGGCCGAGGTTGCCCGCTGGCCGGTCAGGCTGCACCTCACGGTCGTGGACCGGGCGCGTATCCCTCGCGACGGTGGCCTGCACTTGACCACCTCGTTCACCGCGCACATCGGCGAGCTGCTGCATGCGCGCCTGTTCAGGGACCTGCGCGAGGTGCAGCTGAATGTGGACGCACGCACTGACACGGCACTTCGCGAGCGTCTGCATGCGCTGATCCAGGGTCGTTACGCCGACGATCTGTTCGGTGACGAGCAGATGTTCCAGGTGCAGAGCGTCGAGGACGACGCGCTGCTCGAGGTCACCCGCCGACTGGCGAACGCCGTGCGCCAGGTGCATGGCGGCAAGGCCAAGCCGGCCGCCCGGCACGCCTTTGAGACGCTGTTGCAAGCCCGAACCCTGGGCCTGCTGGCGTGGCCACCCGCCTTCACCTCGCTTCTGCCGCCGCCCATGGACGAGGCGCAGTACGCCGATTACCAGGTGCACCAGGAAGCGTTGCGCCAGGCCGATCGCTTCATCGAGCAGGCCGGCGAGCACCCGGACGAGGACATGCGGCTGCAGCTGGCCATTCTCGATTACCTGCGGTTCCAGAGCGAATTCGTCACCCAGGACTACCTGCCGACGGCCGACATCCTGGCCCACCTCCATGATCGGGGCTTCGGCGATGTGTCCGAGCACAAGATCCGCTCCAACGGCATCGCCAAGCTGCGCGATGCCAACGTGATCATTACCAGCACGGCCAAGGGCTACAAGATTCCGCAGACACGGGCCGACCTCAACGACTTTCTCGAGATGGCCTCGGGGGTAGTGGTGCCGTTGCTCGAACGGGTGCGCAAGGCGCGCGAGGTGTACCGGCAGAGCAGTGGCGGCACCTACGACATCGTCAGCGAGGCGCGACTGACGGCCCTGGAGCGGCTGCTGTTGGCGTCCGACACGACTTCCGCCGACTGACGCCAGGCGTCAGTGCGGCCCTTGGGCCAGGGCGAAGGCGTCCAGCGTGTGCTGGAAGTCGTCCAGGGCGCGCGACAGGAACTTGTCCCGGTGATGCACGACGTGCAGCTGGCGCGTCTGTGCCGGCAGGTCGTGGTCGAGCATGGCCAGTTGTCCCTGGGCGATCAGGTCGCTGACCACCCAGTACGACAGGCAACTGATGCCCAGACCGGCGGCGACCATGCGCTTGATCGCTTCGGAGCTGCCGATCCGCCGGGTGTCGTCCAGGTGGCCCAGGTAAGGCGTCAGCCGGTGGGCGACTTCCTCGGCGGTGCCCGAACCGGCTTCGCGCATCAGCCAGGGTGCGCGTCGCAAGGCCTGTCGGGTCACTGGATGTGCCTGTGCCAGGGGGTCGTCTGCGGCGGCGATGATCACCAGTTCGTCTTCGAACCAGGGGCGCACACTCAGCTCGGGCAGGTGGCAGGGGCCCTCGATCAGGCCAAGGTCGATGGACAGCTGGGCGGCCTGGCGGGCGATGTCGGTGCTGTTGCCGATGACCACCTCGATGCGCACGCCAGGGTGATGCCGGGCATGCGCCTCCATCAGGATCGGCATGAGGTAGCTGCCGATGGTGGTGCTGCAGCCGACGGTGAGCCGCGCGACCCGGTCGTGGCCTTCGAATCCCTTTTCGATCTGCGTCGCGGCCTCCAGCAGGCGTACAGCCTGAGGCAGCAAGGCCTGGCCGTTGGCATTGAGCACCAGCCGCTTGCCGACCCGGTCGAACAAGCGCGTTTCGAGGGCGCTTTCCAATTCCTGAAGCGCAGAGCTGGTGGCGGACTGGGACAGCGCCAGCGCCGCACTGGCATTGACGGTCGAGCCATGCTGGGCGATGGCCCTGAAGATGTCGAGTTGACGCAAGGTCAGGCGCATCGATCTACCGATTGAGGGGGTAAGTGATACATAGAATACGCGTTTTACCGGTTGATACGGTCTTGCCATGCTGGGAAGGTCTCGACGCCATGCCCTTGGGGGGTACCGTGCAACAGTCCAGCTTACGCCTACGCGCCTGTCTTCCCCGTCCACTGTCCGCCTTGTCGGGCGGGCGGGAGGTCATCCGCCAGTTCACACCCCAATGGTTCTCGGTGGTCATGGGCACAGGCATCCTGGCGTTGCTGTTGGGGCAGCTGCCTGAGGCAGGGGCCTTGCTGCCGCACCTGGGCAACGGGCTCTGGCAGTTCAGCGCGGTGCTATTCCTCGTGTTCACCGGGCTGTACCTGGCGCGCTGGGTGCTGTTCTTCGACGAAGCCAGGCGTATCGTCGGGCACCCGACCGCCTCGATGTTCCTCGGCACGATCCCGATGGCCCTGGCGACCCTGATCAATGGCCTGTTGCAGTATGGCCTGCCCGCCTGGGGGACCGCTGTCGTCCCGTGGGCACAGGCACTCTGGTGGCTGGATGTGGCGCTGGCGATGGCCTGTGGGGTGGGCGTGCCATTCCTGATGTTCACACGCCAGCGGCACAGCCTGGAACAGATGACGGCGGTCTGGTTGTTGCCGGTGGTGGCAGCCGAAGTGGCGGCCGTCACCGGTGGATCGCTCCTGCCGCATGTGGCGCAAGGATCGGCGCAGTGGCACGTGCTGGTGCTGAGCTACGTGCTGTGGGCGTATTCGGTGCCGGTCGCGCTCAGCCTGCTGGGGGTGCTGCTGTTGCGGCTGGCGGTGCACGGGTTGCCGCCGCCGGCGCTGACCGCCTCACTCTGGCTGTCGCTGGGCCCGATCGGCACCGGGGCGTTGGGGATGTTGGTGCTCGGTGGTGCTGCGCCGGCGATCTTCGCGGGTCATGGGCTGGCGCAGGTAGGTGCGGTGGCGGCTGGGGCGGGCGCGGTCGTGGCGGTGCTGCTCTGGGGGCTGGGGGTCTGGTGGCTGTTGCTGGCGGTGTTGGTCACGGTGCGTCAGGTGCGACGGGAGATGTCGTTCAACCTGGGGTGGTGGGCCTTCGTGTTTCCGTTGGGGGTGTATGCGGCGGCGACCTTGAAGTTGGGCGGTGTGCTGGGGATGGGGGTGCTGGAGGGGTTGGGTGAGGGGCTGGTCATGGTCGTGGGGGTGATGTGGGGGTGGGTGGCGATGCGTACGGCGATGGGGGCGTACCGGGGGGCGTTGTTTCATTCGCCGTGTCTGGTGGGGCTGTAAGGGTGTGGTCTGGAGTTGGAGCGGCGAGGCTGAGTTTGCGGGACTGGACAACCCTGGCACCAGACGCTAGAAAGAGCCACCTCAACCGCCCTGCCCCCCCTGGAGCCTGCCGTGAACTCGAAACCCTTCTGGTCCCTGGCCATGGTCGCCATCACCGCCGTCTGGGGCTGGAGTTTCGTGGCCAAGCAGCAGAGCCTGCACGGCATGGCGGCGTCTGCGCTGAACACCTGGATCTTCACCATCGCCACGCTGTTCCTCGCGCCGATGGCCTATGCCTCGCTGAAACGGCTGACACGCCGGGACGTGCTGTCGGGGGTCGCTGCCGGCGTCATGCTGTTCATCGCCTTCGCCTTCCAGACCAGTGGCATCGGCCTGACGACGCCGTCCAACGCCGGGTTCATCACCGGGCTGTCGGTGGTGTTCACGCCCATCCTGCTGTTCGCTCTCTACCGCGACCGGCTGACCGGTCCACAGTGGCTGGGCGCGGCAGTGGCGCTGGTGGGGTTGGGGCTGCTCAGCCTGGCGGATTTTGCCCTGCACCTGGGCGATGCGCTGATACTGTGCTGCGCGCTGTTCTTCGCCGGGCACATCGTCATGTTGGCCAAGCTGCCTTTCTCCGGCACGCCCCTGGCCTTCGCCTGCCTGCAGATGCTGACCGTGGCGGCGCTCTCGGGCCTGTGGAGCACAGCCTCAGGTGAGTTCAGTGTGCCGACCGACGGCGATACCTGGCGCATCCTCGTGCTGCTCGGCATCCTCGGCACGGGGCTGGCCTACTTCGTGCAGACCCAGGCGCAGTCGCTCATGCACCCCCAGGCCGTGGCCTTGATCCTGCTGTTCGAGCCGGTGTTCAGTGGGCTGTTCGGCTACTGGCTGGCCGGGGACCGGCTCACCGACGTGAACATCCTGGGGGCCGTGCTGATTCTGGTCGGCATGTTGGTCAGCGAGTTCGGCGCTTTCGCCCAGGGCAAGCTCAGACGCCCTGCCCAGGGCTGAACCCTACGGAAAAGGCTGCCGTGGCAGCCCTCCCCTGACAGCACGTCACGCCGCTCGCGACACGTTCGATGTGCCCAATCGACTGAGCCACACCGACGCCAGGATGATGCCCCCGCCCACCAGCAACCGGCCCAATGGCTGAGCCTGATTCCAGATCAGCAGGTTGAGCACCAGACCGATGGGCACGTGCAGGTTGTTCATCACCGCCAGGGTCGCGCCCGGTACCAGGCAGGCGCCCTTGTTCCACCAGTACAGCCCCAACGCCGTCGGGCACAGGCCCAGGAACAGCAGCACCAGCCACTGGCTGTCGGTGCTGGGCAGGTGCTGGGCGTTGCCGAAGGCGAGAAACGCCGGCAACACTACCAGCAAGGCGCCGAGGTAGAAGTAGCCGAAGCGCCGGTAATGCGGCTCGTCGCTGGGGTGACGGGCGATCAGGTGACGGTAGAACACCTGGCCGGCCGCGTAGGTGAAGTTGGCCAGCTGCAGCAGCAGGAAGCCGATGAAGAAGTCCCCGCTCAAGGTGTCGAAACGGATCACCGCCGCACCCGCTACCGCCACGACGGCCGCCACCAGAGCCCAGGCATTGAAGCGCCGGTTGAGGGCATCCTCGATCAAGGTCACGTGCAGGGGCGTGAGGATGGTGAACAGCAGGACTTCCGGCACACTGAGCACGCGAAAGCTCAAGTACAGGCACACGTAGGTGATGCCATACTGCAAGGCGCCGATGAGCAGCATGGCGCGCAGGAAGCGCGGCTCGACCTGACGCCAACGGGTCAGCGGCAGGAACACCAGGCCGGCCAGGAGCACCCGGGCCAGCACGGCGAAGTAGCTGTCCACCTGACCGGCCAGGTACTCGCCGATGAGATTGAAGGAAAACGCCTGAATCAGCGCGACGACGAATAGATAGACCATGGTTGCCTCTGTACGATCGAGGCGGCGACCTTAGCGGCTGGCGCTCGAACGGGCAACGACTAACGCCCTGCGGCGATCACCGCCACAGGTACGCAAGCCGGTACAGGGCCTACCCGGTACGCCGTTCAGGCCAGCAGTCGCTCGTGCCTGACGCCCCAGCCTTCGACCTCGCCCCCCAGGGGCGATACCGCCGACTCGAACACCTGCTCGAACGCTCCGATACCTTTGTAGGTGGCGTACATGACCTTGCTCAACTGCAGGTGCCAGGCACCGTCGTCGAGCCTGGAGACTTGCGCATTGAGGGATTCACCCTGGAACTGCCCTGCCGCTTCGCGGGCGCAGGCTTCATCGGGGAAGGTGGCGTAGAACTCGATGGGATGAATACGGGTGAAATCGAAGCCCCCGTCCTTCATCTGCCGCAGGACACTGCTGCTGACATCTTCGTTATGGCTGCTCATGAAACGTCCTCCTGGAGTGCATGGATAGACTTTCAGTGCGTAGGCACCTGCCGGGCGCCGAGGCGCCGGGTAATGCGAGCTGCTTGCTTCGATGTGGAGCGGTGTTGAAAGGCGACGTGGAAACGAGGGTCGCCTGTTGACACGTTAGCGCCCCGGAAGGGCACTTGCCAAGGATCTGTCAGGCCTTTTCGTCGACGCCGAGGATGATGACGCTGTTCTGTTCCTTGAGCACACGCTCAGTGGGCGACTCCACGCGACCTTGCAGGTCGTTCAGGTCAGCCTGGGCCATGACCGGAAACAGCTTGGCCCGGATCCACTGTGCGGCCTCTTCCTTGCTGGGACGTTCTTCGGCGCTGTAGGCCAGGGAACACTGCACACCGTTCTGGTCCAGAAAAGTGATTTCCCATTCTTTCATCAAATTAGACCTCGCCATGAATACATTGAATGACGCCCGTTTTAACTTGACCGCCAGGCTAAGGTTTTTGTTCAGCCGAACATCGGCCTTCGTGCAGCACGAGGATCATGCGCCGGGGCGATGATCCTCGTGCTGCATGCCTCACTCAGGCACGCCGTGCACCACGCCTGCGGTGTTGTCCAGCAGGCTCTTGGTGGCCGTCTGGATGTAGGACTCGAGCTTCTTCACCAGGTCCGGCTCATCCTGGCCGTCGATCAGTTCGGCCTTGAACGCGCTGCCCAGCTGGTAGCGGTACAGGCGCGGCGACATGTCCTTGGACTCGATCAGGATACGGTCGCCCTGCACCAGGCCAACGATCTGCTCGCTGCCCGACGGCTTGATGATACCGATGCCCGGGTCGCCCGCCGGCAGGTTGAGCAGGTCACGGCCCCAGCACTGGTGACGGGTTTCGCCGCCCAGTCGGCCCATGATGGTCGGCACGATGTCGACCTGGGTGCCCACGGTGTGGTTGACCGCACCGAAGGCGTCCTGGATGCCGGGTGCGATCAGCAGCAGCGGCACGTTGAAGCGGCCCAGGTCCAGTTCGGTGACCTGCTGGTGATTGCCGAAGCCGTGGTCGCCGACGATCACGAACAAGGTGTCCTTGTAGTACGGCTGCTTGCTGGCCTTCTCGAAGAACTGACCCAGCGCCCAGTCGGAGTAGCGCATGGCGGTCAGGTGCTCGTCCAGGCGGCCCTGGCCGGTGACCGGCTTGACCGGCAGGTCCTTGGGCAGCGCGTACGGAGTGTGGTTGGACAGCGTCTGCAGCAAGGCATAGAACGGTTTCTTGCCGTAATTATGCGCCAGCTCCTCGTTGGCCCGGTCGAACATGTCCTGGTCGGACACGCCCCAGGTCGGGTCGGAGAACACCGGGTTGACGAAGTCGTTGCGGCCGATGAAGGTGGTCATGCCCTGGTTGCCGAAGAAACCGGACTGGTTGTCCCAGGCGAAGTCGCCGTTGTAGACGTACACATCGTCGTAGTCACGGGCGCTGAGCAGTGCCGGCAGCCCGGAGAGCTTGTGCCCACCTTCGGGCGTCTGCATCAGGTACTCGAACCCTGGCAGGTTGGGGAAGCAGGCCATGGTGGCGAACATGCCCTGATGGGTGTGGGTGCCGTTGGAGAAGAACCGGTCGAACAGCAGCCCCTGCTTGGCCAGGCGGTCAAAGTTCGGGGTGATGTCGTTGCGACTGCCCAGCGCGCCCACCGAGTGGCCGGCGAAGCTTTCCATCAGGATCACCACCACGTTGCGGATCGGCAGCGTGCGCTCGGCCGGCGGGTTGAAGTCGCGGCGCACGGCAGCGCTGTCGGCGTCCACCAACGTGTCATGGGGGGTCAGCAAGAGCTCACGTACGGTCTGCTGGGCCTGCTGAGGGTCCAGGGTGGCCTTCCAGATGTTGGCGCGGTCTTCGCCGAAGCGGCTCTTGGCCGCGTCGATCAGCGTCAGGGTGCCATTGAGGCCCAGCTGGTTGACGAAGTTCGAGTCGGTGGTGAAGGCGTCGCCCCAGCGCATGGGCGGGCCCTGGCGCAGGGTGCCACGGGCCGCGACCACCGCCACCAGCAGGATCACCATGAAGACCGCCAGGCGGTTGTACCAGGGCGCGACCGTACGGGTAGCGACCTGCCCCGGCTCGCGCGCCGGGCCACGGGTCAGGTGGTCGATACCCTTGAACAGCAGGCTGATCAGCCAGGTGCCGAAGGCCCAGGCGAGCAGGTAGCGCACCACTGGGAAGCCGTACCAGAGCATGCTCATCACGGTCTTGGGGTCTTCCTTGATGTACTGGAAGACCAGGCCGTTGAGGCGCTGGTGGAACTCCCGGTAGAAGTCCATCTCCACCAGCCCGAGGAACAGCACGGCGCTGGAGGCCAGGGTCAGCCACAGGCGGAACACGCCGCGGCGCGCCATGGCCCAAGGGCTGAGAATGGCCAGCAGCAGCGGGATGCTGATGTACACCACCACGCGCAGGTCGAAGCGCAAGCCGTTGAGGAAGCCCTCGGCCACGGTCGAATAGGGGGTCTCACCGATCATGTCGCTGTTGTAGAGCAGCAGCGCCAGGCGCACCAGGCTGAGCATCAGCAGGATGGTCAGGCCGCTGAGCAGCGTGTAGGCCAGGTGGGACGTGAGCGTGGGAGAGAACGTGCGCGACGGCGCGGGTTGCTTCAGGGCATCCGGATTAGCCATGAACGAGGGTCCTGGACAGGCGGTTTTCGAAGAGGCGCAAGCGCTTGCCACCGAGGGGGGTGGGCAGTGTCTTGCGCAACGGCCATTGGGCCAAGGCCGTATTGTGCGGCGCGGAGTGTGGGCAATCCAGTGTGAAAATTGTGTCGGGGACGTGATGGGGGGCACGTGGCAAGTGGCAAGTGGCAAGTGGCAAGTGGCAAGTGGCAAGTGGCAAGTGACGGTAGGTCGTGGGAGGGGGCTGTTCGTACGGTTTTTACCTGAGCCACGGAATGGCTGGTTTTATGGGCCCGCTGTGCCGCGATTGGGCCTGAAAGGCCCACAAACGCCCTCAATGCGTAGGTCCAGGCCTGCGCCGCCAGCGAGGCCCGGCGATGCCCCAGACGATCACCCCGATCACCGGAGCCCCCACGATCCACAGGCTCCAGAGGCCTTTCTTCCACGCCTGTACCCCGCTGCCGAGAACGTTGACGAGCGCCCAGAGGTCGAACCCGAGTAGGATCAGGCCGACCAGCCCGTTGAACGTCGAACCCATACCGATGCTCCCGCGCCTGTCGTTGATCGACGCCCATGGTCCGTCATTCGTCCCAGACAAGGAACCCCGGCGCCTCGAATCCGCCCTACTCTGATACGTCCATTTCATCTGCCACGAGGTTTGCATGCCCCAAGCCACCACCGACAGCATCGTCGTCAATACCTTGCGCAGTGCCTGGCGCGAGCAGATCAAGACCGCCCCCTGGCTGAGCGCAGGGCTGGGCGTGAGCCTGCTGGTGGTGTTGGCGCTGCTGGGCGCGAGCATCTGGAATGCCTTCAGCGGCGACCATGCGCACAACCTGCACCTGGCGGCGCTGGGCGGACTCTCGGGTTTTGCCGCCACTGCGCTCGGCGCCGTGCTGGCCGTGGTGCTGCGCGATGTCAGTACACGCAGCCAGGACGTCATGCTGGGCTTCGCCGCCGGCATGATGCTGGCCGCCAGTTCATTCTCGCTGATCCTGCCCGGGTTGGACGCCGCGCGGGAGATCACCGGCAGCGGCACGGGTGCGGCCTTCACGGTGGTGGTCGGCCTGGGCCTGGGCGTGCTGCTGATGCTCGGCCTGGAACGGTTCACGCCGCATGAGCACGAAAGCACCGGCCCGCTGGGCCCGGAAGCCGACCGCATCAACCGTGTCTGGTTGTTCGTGCTGGCCATCACCCTGCACAACCTGCCTGAAGGCATGGCCATCGGCGTCAGCTTCACCAACGGCGACATGGCGGTCGGTCTGCCGTTGACCAGCGCCATCGCCATCCAGGACATTCCGGAAGGCCTGGCGGTCGCGCTGGCGTTGCGGGCCACGGGCCTGTCGAACTTCAAGGCGGCGATGGTGGCGATCGGCTCCGGCCTGATGGAGCCGTTGGGCGCGGTGATCGGCCTGGGGATCTCCACCGGCTTTGCCCTGGCCTATCCGATCAGCATGGGCCTGGCAGCCGGGGCGATGCTGTTCGTGGTCTCGCACGAAGTGATCCCGGAAACCCACCGCCACGGCCACCAGACCTCGGCCACCCTCGGGCTGATGGGTGGCTTTGCGGTGATGATGTTCCTCGACACGGCGTTGGGCTGAAACCCGCCTCAGGCCTGGCGCAGGGCCTCGAGCGCCGGGGCGGCGGCGATGCCGACTTCTTCGCTCAATGCCAGCATGCGCGCCAGGTCGTGCTGGCCGACCATGACCATCTGCAGTTCATCGTCGAGGGACTGACTGAAGTCGACCAGCACATAGCCGCCGGCTTCCTTGTTCAAGGCGCCCAGCTGCACCTGGATACGGTTCAACGCCGTCAGCGGCTCGGTACGCGCCAGCTGCTTGGCCTTGAGGTTCAGCGGCACGCTCTTGTCGAACGACGCGGCGATCTGCTCATACAGGTCCTGGTAGGTATCGGCCTGGAACAGCACGGTGTCCGGCAGGCTGCCGACCACGACCCATTCGCCCAACGGGATCGGGAAGCTGTCGTCGTAGTTGATGTCCGGGTTGGCTGCGAGGAAGGCGGCCGGGTCGGCATAGGCCTGGGCCGCCTCGTCGGCGATCCGCGCCATGTCGTCGTCGGGCATGCAGCCGGCGCCGACCAGGCGGATGAGTTCGAGCAGTGCGTGTTTCATGGTGGCCCCTTGCGAGCGACGAAAAAAGTCGCCAAGGATAGCCGCAAATGCCCGCGGTCGGTTAGTCGGCCAAGGCCTGCAACCGCGCAGCGGTCTTGCTCGCGCCCATGGTCATGGCCGCAGCCAGGGCGTTGGCGCCACCGACGTCGCGACGCGCGGGGTCGGCGCCTTTCTCCAGCAGATAGTCGAGCATCTCCACGCGATCGAACATGGCCGCCAGCATCAGCGCCGTACGGCCGTCGGCAGCACAGGCATCGACCGGTACACCTTCCTCGAGCAGCAACTGGATCATCTGCAGGTCGCCCTTGAAGGCGGCACCGGCGATGGGCAGTTGCCCGCGGTCATTGGCCATCAACGGATCGGCGCCGTGCTTGAGCAGAACGCGAACCGCGTCATGGTGCCCGTGGTAGCTGGCCAGCATCAGCAGGGTGTCGCCCTTGCCGTTGCGCAGGTTGACTGGCAACCCGCTGGTGATCAACCGCTCGAGCATCTCGGCATCCCCCACACGGGCCCGGTCGAAGACCTGTTCGGCGAACTGCACCGCTTCTTCTTCGGTCATGGCGCGGCCAGCACCGGCTGGGGTCTGCGACGAATCGGTCATCTGTGTGCTCCTGGGCAATCGGGTCGAATGACTTAGGCAACGCACTGCCAGGAGTGGTTCCACACCAGGGCGCCTGTCGGGCGTTGCAAAATGCACTGTGCAATTTGCATGACCATGCACTCTGCATGGCATACTGAAATTGTCAAATAGACAAGCTATTGATTTTAAAGGAAATTTTTCTAACGAAAAGCTGGCACGCTCACTGCAATCCTTCTACCCAGAATCTGCACACATCCATTTCGGGAGTTGGACATGAACCTCATTCAAGAGAAATTCGCTTCGGTATTCGCTGCCTACCAGGTCGCTACCCAGCCACGTCCCGATGGCGGTATCCTGCTGACCCTGCGCAGTGCCGATGGCAAAGTCACCCGCCGCGTGCTGTCCTATGGCCAACTGCACAGCGCCGAGCAGCTGTCCTGGGCCATCAGTGCCATTCGCCGTGACCTGGCCGAACAAGCCAGCGAGCTGCCGGTCATCAACATGCTGCAAAGCCAGCAACGCTTCGCCCTGCCTACCTACCGTTAATGACGGCCCGGGCTTCGTAAGGCACGCCAACGTTCATCGGATGTCCTCCGTGAACATCGGCCTGCCTTGCGAACGGCACGTCACCCCTTTCAGAGTGCCTCGATCCCAGGAAATGCCCTGGCCGTCTCGTCACCCGTGAACCGCGCCAAGGCTTCGCCCTCGCCAGCGAATCCACGCACCGCCAGACAGAAGGGCCGCTCCCCGAGCGCCAACCAGCGCCGCACGCCCGCCGGTACACTCAGCACATCCCCTTTCTCGCATAGCACCGACAATACGCGATCGTCCACGCGCACGCTCAGCTCGGCGCGTCCGCTCAGCATCGCGAACACCTCCTCGCCCGTGTGCACGTGTTCTTCGCGCCAGCCCAGCGAACCCTGGTCGACCTCATCCTGGTTGAGCAGCCGCAGCACGCTGCACCCCCGCTCGTGCGCCAGACGCTCGAACACGTCTGCGTGACGCGCCCTGACTTCGCTTTCTTCCGTCCCTGGGCGCACTGCGGTCTCGCTCGGCCAGTGCTCG
This sequence comes from Enterobacterales bacterium AN_CKDN230030167-1A_HGKHYDSX7, assembly GCA_046940335.1. Lineage (GTDB taxonomy): Bacteria > Pseudomonadota > Gammaproteobacteria > Pseudomonadales > Pseudomonadaceae > Aquipseudomonas. The sequence goes on along the minus strand of JBKYML010000008.1, from coordinate 208,019 downwards.
AAGCGCAGGCCATGCTCGGCGAGGGTCGCCGCGATGTCTTCGTGATGGGTCAGGACCTTGTCCGGCATGGCCGGGCTGGATACCTGGAACACACTGAGGATGCTCATGCATTGCTCCTGCTTCGTTTCAATCGAACGATCATGATGAAAGCGGCCAGCAGCGCCGCGCCGCTGGCCAGCCCGAAGGTCATGCCAGGCCCGAGCCGGGCCCAGCTGTAACCGGAATACAACGCGCCCAGGGCGCCCCCGGTCCCGGCCAGTGCCGCGTACAACGCTTGGCCCTGCCCTTGCTGACGCGCGCCGAAGCTGCCCTGGACGAACGCGATCGCCGCGGCATGGAAACAGCCGAAGGTGGCCGCATGCAGCAACTGGGCGCACAGCAGCACCGCAGGCACCTGCGCCAGCTCGCCCAGCAGCAGCCAGCGCAGGGCCGCCAGCAGAAAACTGGCACACAGCACCTGCTGCACCGAAAACCGCTGGAACACCCGCGCCATGAGCAGGAACATCAACACCTCGGCAACCACGCCCAGCGCCCACAGCAGACCGATGGCGCCTCGGGTGTAGCCCAGGTGCTCCAGGTGAAGGGTAAGGAAGGTGTAGTACGGCCCATGGCTGAACTGCATCAGCGCCACGCACACGTAGAACGCCAGGACCCCCGGCGCGGCCAGTTGCGCGAGAAAGCCGCCGACCGGCTGCCGCTCGGTCGGCTCGGGCGGCTGTGCGTTGGGTACCCAGAGGCTGGCAACGACGATACCGACCATGATGAGCACCACCGCCAGCGGATAGACGTCGAGACTGAAACGCTCGAATAGCGCGCCCAGGCCGATCACCGCGAGGATGAAACCGATCGAGCCCCACAGACGCACTTGGCTGTAGCGGCCGGTCTGTCCCTGAAGGTGCGCCAGGGTGATGACCTCGAACTGCGGCAATACCGCGTGCCAGAAGAACGCGTGCAGGGCCATCACCAGCGCCAGCCAGGCATAGCTGGCGCCGAAGAAGATCAGTGCGAAACTGGCCAGGGTCGACAGCGCGCCCAGGCGCACGATCAGCAGGCGTTGGCCACTGCGGTCCCCCAGCCACCCCCACAGGTTCGGCGCGACACAGCGCATCAGCATGGGGATGGCCACCAGTTCGCCGATACGCGCCGGGGCGAACCCCAGGTGGTCGAAGTACAGCGCCAGGAACGGCGCCGTGGCGCCGAGCAGGGCGAAATAGAACAGGTAGAAACTGGACAGGCGCCAGTAGGGCAGCGGCGCCATGACTCAGTGCACCGCGCGCCGATCGCGCATCAGCGCAGCACCGGCGTCGACACCTGCACCTCGGCGTTCTGCCCACGGTGACGCAGCAGGTGGTCCATCAGCACGATGGCCATCATCGCCTCGGCGATCGGGGTGGCGCGGATGCCCACACACGGGTCGTGGCGGCCCTTGGTGATCATGTCCACCGGGTTGCCTTGGGTGTCGATCGAGCGGCCCGGCACGGTGATGCTCGAGGTCGGCTTGAGCGCCAGGTGCGCGACGATCGGCTGACCGGAAGAGATGCCACCGAGGATGCCCCCCGCGTTGTTGCTGAGAAAGCCCTCCGGCGTCAGTTCGTCGCGATGCTCGGTACCGCGCTGGGCGACGCTGGCGAAACCGGCACCGATCTCCACGCCCTTGACGGCGTTGATGCTCATCAGCGCATGGGCCAGCTCGGCGTCCAACCGGTCGAAGATCGGCTCGCCCAGGCCCGGCATCACGCCGTCGGCGACCACGGTGATCTTGGCGCCGACCGAGTCCTGGTCACGGCGCAGCTGGTCCATGTAGGTCTCGAGCTCGGTGACCTTGTCCGGATCGGGGCAGAAGAAGGCGTTCTGCTCGACGCTGTCCCAGGTCTTGAACGGGATCTCGATCGGCCCGAGCTGGCTCATGTAGCCGCGTACCCGGATGCCCTGGGTGGCGAGGTACTTCTTGGCGATGGCCCCGGCCGCCACGCGCATGGCGGTCTCGCGCGCCGAGCTGCGGCCACCACCACGGTAATCACGGGTACCGTACTTGTGGTGGTAGGTGTAGTCGGCATGGGCCGGGCGGAACAGGTCCTTGATGGCCGAGTAGTCCTTGGACTTCTGGTCGGTGTTGCGGATCAGCAGCCCGATCGAGCAGCCGGTGGTGCGGCCTTCGAACACCCCGGAGAGGATCTCGACCTCGTCAGCCTCCTGGCGCTGGGTAGTATGGCGGCTGGTGCCCGGCTTGCGGCGGTCCAGGTCATGCTGCAGGTCGGCCAGGGTGATCTCCAGGCCCGGCGGGCAGCCGTCGACAATGGCGACCAACGCCGGGCCATGGCTTTCGCCAGCGGTGGTGACAGTGAACAGCTTGCCAAAGGTATTGCCGGACATGCAGGACGCTCCGCGAATCAGCCTGGTTTGAACAAGGCCGCCAGTATACGCAGCCCTCTGCATGAGTTCATCCCTGACGAACGAACCTTGTGCCGCGGCGCCCGGTCCAAGCGCCATCCCACCTCTGGAAGCGGCCTGGCCGCGTTGGTAGCTCGATGAAGTCGCGCATGGTCGCCGTGTTTCTGCTGTGTTTCGCTGGCCTGGTCCAGGCCGCCTCCCCCACCGTCCTGCAACGTCCGATCAGCCTGGACACCGGGCAAGGTGTCTTGCACGGCAGCCTGCTGCTGCCCGAAAGCGACACGCCACCGCCGGTGGCGCTGATCATCGCCGGTTCCGGCCCGACCGACCGCAACGGCAACAACCCGGCCGGCGGTCGGGTCGACAACCTCAAGCGCCTGGCCCTGCTGCTGGCCAACGCGCACATTGCCAGCGTGCGCTACGACAAGCGCGGCGTGGCGGCCAGCCAACCAGCCACGCCGGACGAGCGTGACCTGAGCGTCGAGCGCTACGTGCAGGACGTGGTGGCCTGGGGGCAGACGCTCAAGGCCGACCCACGGTTCGGCCCGTTGATCCTGATCGGCCACAGCGAAGGCGCGCTGATCGCCAGCCTGGCGGCCGAACCCGCCGGGGCCAGCGCGGTGATCACCCTGGCCGGCAGTGGTCGGCCGGTGGCGGACGTGCTGCGCGAACAACTGGCCCAGCGGCTGTCGCCTCGCCAGCTGGCCAAGGGCAACGCCTTGCTCGATCGCCTGCAGGCCGGCCAGACCAGCCTGGACGTGCCCGCGCCCCTGCGCCAGGTGTTTCGCCCCAGCGTGCAGCCCTACCTGATCAGCCTGTTCCGCCAGGACCCGGCCCAGGCCTTCGCCCGGCTGACGGTGCCGGCGCTGATCATCCAGGGACGCAACGACGTGCAGGTCGACGTGGAGGACGCCGAGCGCCTGAAGGCCGCACGGCCCGAGGCCGAGCTGGTGCTGATCGACGGCATGAACCATATGCTGCGCATCAGCCCACGGGACATGAGCCAGCAGCGCGAGAGCTACAACAACCCGGAACTGCCGCTGGCGCGGGAACTGGGGGAGCGCGTGGTGGCGTTCATTCGCCAGGTCGCGGGGCAGTAGACGTTCAGGTTTTGCGTCGGAATGCCGATAGCAGGAGGATGGGTGGGCCGGGCCAAGACGTCCGGACGCCGCCCCGCCTGACCCCGAGGATCAACGGATGACCGATACCGAAACGCCCCCTTCACCGGAGCCTGCCGCCCTGCCCTGGGCCGACGTGCACGCCGAGCACTTCCAACTGGTGCGCCTGGCGCCGCTGCCCACCCGCCACGAGGGCACCCGGCCCTTGCGTTTCGTCGAAGTCGGGCATGTCGAGCGCCATGACCTGGCCTTCAGCCTGCTGCGCCTGGAAGTCCGCCTGCCCGGCCAGCGCGTGCACAAGACCCAGAACCGCCTGGACATCTGGGTCGACCACACCAGCAAGTCTGTCCGCCTGGGCGCCGACCTCGACCTGCAACCGCTCGATCGCGGCCTGGGCCGCTTTCTGCTGGCCCAGGGCGTGACCTGGCTGCAACGGCGCTGGTCGCACTATCGGGTGGAAAGCCGGGTACTGCCGCCCAGGGACGCCCTGCGCCCTGACGCCAAGCTGCGACGGGACCACGTGCTGGAGCGGCTCGGCATCGCCTTGATCGACGCCGACGGCCAGACGCCCGATCACACCGCCGAGCTGGACGTCGCCCAGCTCAAGGGCGGGTTCAACGCCGAGCGGGTCCAGCGCGTGGATACGCTGGAAGCCGCCGGCCTGCTGCAACAGGCCGACGCCGACCTGCAGGCCCAGGAGGCGTCGCTGCGCGAGCGGGACGAGCGGGTCGCCCGCTACCAGCGCGAAGACGGCAGCCTGCGCTTCACCATCGCCTGCCTGGTGGCCTTCGCGGTGTTCCAGGCGGCGCTGCTGATCTGGATGGCGTCACGCTGAGGACTGCCTGGCGACGACAGGCCTCGAGGTGAGGGACGCGGGTCAGGTCCGTGACTGGAACAGTGCCTGGTGGTCACGGCACTGCTGGGCGGTCAGCATGAACACCCCATGCCCGCCGCGCTCGAAATCGAGCCAGGCGAAGTCCACTTCAGGGTACAGCTCGGCCACGTGCACCTGGCTGTTGCCGACTTCGACGATCAGCAAGCCTTTCTCGGTCAGGTGATCGGCGGCCTCGGCCAGCATGCGCCGCACCAGGTCCAGGCCATCCTGCCCGCAGGCCAGGCCCAGCTCCGGTTCGTGGTGGTACTCGGCCGGCATGTCGGCGAAGTCCTCGGCATCGACGTAGGGCGGGTTGGACACAATCAAGTCGAAGCGCTGGCCGGGCAGACCACTGAAACCATCGCCCTGCACGGTGTAGACACGGCTTTCCAGGCCATGGCGCTCAATGTTGTGGTTGGCCACCTCCAGCGCGTCGAACGACAGGTCGGCCAGCACCACTTCGGCCTCGGGGAACACGTCGGCGGCGACGATGCCGATGCAGCCAGAGCCGGTGCACAGGTCGAGAATGCGCGCCGGGGCCTGGGCCAGCCAGGGTTCGAAGCGCTTCTCGATCAGCTCGCCGATGGGGGAGCGTGGCACCAGCACACGCTCGTCGACCAGGAACGACATGCCGCAGAACCACGCCTCGCCCAGCAGGTAGGCGGTCGGCACGCGCTCGTCGATGCGGCGCTTGATCAGGTGCAGCAGGCGCACGCGCTCGTCGTCCTCGAGCCGGCAGTCCAGGTAGCTGTCGGCGATCTCCCAGGGCAGGTGCACGGCGCCGAGCACCAGCAGACGCGCCTCGTCCCAGGCGTTGTCGGCGCCATGGCCGAAGAACAGGTCGTGTTCGTGGAAGCGGCTGACCGCCCAGCGGATGTGGTCGCGCAGCGTGCGCAGGCGGGATGTGATCACGAAGAACTCCTTATCAGACAGTCCGAAAGTCTAACAGCAGCCAGGTGCAAATGGTTCCCCGGACTGTCGGCGAGTCGGCTCCAGGCCAGGAAACGCGCTGCCTGCGCTGTCAAGCATTCCCAACGGCGTCGTGGCAGAGGACAATAGGTCGCACAAGCCCTAGCCAAGGAGCCATCGATGTCCGTTCCAACCACCATGTTCCGCCTGAGCGGCCGCGACTACCCGCCGGCCCGGCTGAACCAGGCCAGCCTCATCGTGATCGACGCCCAGAAGGAATACCTGAGCGGGCCGCTGGCGCTGTCGGGCATGGACGCGGCGGTCGCCAACATCGCCCGGCTGCTGGAGGCCGCGCGCAAGGCCGGGCGCCCGATCATCCACGTGCGCCACCTCGGCACCGTGGGCGGTCCGTTCGACCCGCAGGGCAGCCGTGGCGAGTTCATTCCCGGGCTCGAGCCCCGTGATGGCGAGACCGTGATCGAGAAGCGCATGCCCAACGCGTTCAAGAACACCCCGTTGCACGAGACGCTCCAGGCACTGGGTCACCTGGACCTCATCGTCTGCGGTTTCATGAGCCACTCGAGCGTCAGCACCACCGTGCGCCGCGCCAAGGACTACGGTTACCGCTGCACCCTGGTCGAGGACGCCTCGACCACCCGTGACCTGGCGTTCAAGGAGGAGGTCATCCCGGCAGCGCAGATCCACCGCTGCGAAATGGCGGTGATGGCCGACAACTTCGCCTGTGTTGCACCGACCGACAGCCTGATCTGAGCCGTGGCGACCACCTGACGGTCGCGCGGAACGCCCGTCCGGTTCGGCGAGTCTCATGACCGGACACCCCCGGAGGAGACCGGCATGAAACGCGCTGACCGCTTTGACACTTCTTCTTCGCGCGCCTCGGGCCCTGACGGTCGCAGCGCGCGCCTGGCGGCTGGCCTCTCGGCCATGGTCGCGACCCTGGGCATCCTCATGGCCATGGCCGGCGTCGCCGGCCTGCTGGGCAATTACGAAGCCTTCGCCGAACTCAACGCCAACCGCCCGCTGGCCAGCGTGCTGGTGGCCGCCGGCCTGCTGCTGCTCTGGCTGGGCGTGCGTGGCTGGCGCGTCAGCCGCCTGCGCCTGCGTCGGCGCCATGAACTGGGCCTGTCGCCCCACCTGACGAAAAAGCGCGGTTGAGCGCCGGACAGTCGCGTAAGATACGCCGCCTCAAGGCGTGGAGACCGGCATGCAAGACGATGATTTTTCCCTTTTCCGGGGCCAGATGCAGGGCGTGAAACAGATCCGTCATGACCGTGCGGACGTCGGCAAGCCCAAGGCCGATCGCCGGCAACTGGCCGGTCTGCGTCAGGCCGCCACCGTTCGCAGCGACCAGCCGCTGGTGATCGATGGGCTGTCCGATCAGTTCGTGATCGACGTAGGCGCTGAAGACGAACTCATGTGGCGCCGCGATGGCGTGCAGGAAGCGCAGATCCGCAAGCTCAAGCTGGGGCAGATCCCTTTCGAGGGCAGCCTGGACCTGCACGGCATGAGTGTCGAGAAGGCACGCGAGACGCTGTGGGACTTCATCGCCGAGGCGACCACGCTCGAAGTGCGCTGCGTGCGCGTCACCCATGGCAAGGCCGCGCGTCTCGACGGCAAGCGTCCGATGATCAAGAGCCACGTCAACACCTGGCTGCGCCAGCACCCCCAGGTCCTGGGGTTCGTCTCGTGCAACCCGCGGCACGGGGGCACGGGGGCGGTCTACGTGATGCTCAAGCGCACCATGCTCGAAGGCCGCGACGAGTGACGCCACGCTTGCAGCGGTGCGCGCGCCGCCGTACCCTTCGCCTTTGCAAAAATTCCCACAGGTAGATCCATGTCCCTGGAACAGAACTACACCGAGATCCTCAGCCAGATCGGCGAGGACGTCTCCCGCGAGGGCCTGCGCGATACGCCCAAGCGGGCAGCGAAGGCCATGCAGTACCTTTGCCGCGGTTATGAGCAAACTCTGGAAGAAGTCACCAACGGCGCGTTGTTCACCTCGGACAACAGCGAGATGGTGCTGGTTCGGGACATTGAGCTGTATTCGATGTGCGAGCACCACATGCTGCCGTTCATCGGCAAGGCGCACGTGGCCTACCTGCCCAAGGGCAAGGTGCTGGGCCTGTCGAAGGTCGCGCGCATCGTCGACATGTATGCCCGCCGCCTGCAGATCCAGGAAAACCTCAGCCGGCAGATCGCCGATGCCATCGCGCAGGTGACCGACGCCGCCGGTGTGGCCGTGGTCATCGAAGCCAAGCACATGTGCATGATGATGCGCGGCGTTGAAAAGCAGAATTCGGCGATGATCACCTCGGTCATGCTCGGCGAGTTCCGTCACAACGCGGCCACCCGCAGCGAGTTTCTCAGCCTGATCAAGTGACAGGCCCATGATGCCAGGCCTTCAGGGCCTGGTTCTTGCACCAGGAGTCATCGATGATCGTCAAAGCCCTGCGGGTCGGACTCGGCCAACTGATCGTGTTCGGCGACTGGGTCAGCCGCCCGGCCAAGCGCAAGCGTGACCCGGCCGCTCAGGCCCAGGTCGACCAGGCAGCTCGTCAGCTGTCGCTGTACCAGTTCCATGCCTGCCCGTTCTGCGTGAAGACGCGACGTGCCCTGCACCGCCTGAACGTGCCGGTGACGCTGCGCGATGCCAAGCATGACGCTGTGCATCGCCAGGCACTGCTCGAAGGCGGCGGCCGGGTGAAGGTACCCTGCCTGCGGATCGACGAGGGCGACAAGACGACGTGGATGTATGAGTCCAAGGACATCATCGCGTACCTCGAGGGGCGGTTTGCTGGGGTGTGAAGCGAGGGTACTGGGGGTGAGGGGCTGACTGGCGGGTAAGGCGGCGCTGGTTTTACAGACCCGATCGGCTCCGCAGGAGCCGCCAGTCCTACACGACGATGACTCAAGCTTCACCTGGCCCCGCCCCGCCTCACCCGTGATTACGCGCAAACACCTCCGCCCCCATGGCCTTGATCTGCCCTTCGATCAAGGCGTCGAACGGTCTGAGCAGCTCATCGAAACACGCCGGCGCGTCCAGCACATTCAGGGCCCGTGTCACGGCCTCGATAGTCGACAAGGCGCCCTCCCCGGGTGCCTTGCGCAGACGGTAGCGAGAGGGCACAGCGTCATCCTTCAAGGTCACCCGCGGCAACGCGGCCAGCGCTGGATTCAGGTACACCAGCTTGCGCGCCTTGCGCCATGTCCCGTCCGGCACCACCAGCAGCAAGGGGCGGTCGTCCGGGGGCGAGGGTCTTACCACCTGCGCTCCTTCCCCTGGAAACAGCAAGACGGGTCGATAATCCGGCGTTGCCAGCCAGTGGGGTAAGTCGTCGAACACCTCGCCCACCTTCAGCGCAGCATTCACCAACCCCAGACTCGCCAGACGCGCCGTGTTCAAGGCATGCCCGGCTTCGCTTGGGTGTTGCAGCAACAGCACGCGGGTGCGGCTTGGCAGTCGAGGAATCAGCGCGCACAGGCAATGGTCGAGCGGCCGCAGGCAGCGCTCACAGCGGGGTCTTGGCATGGAAGTCTCTAGGCACGAAGCGAAAGCTGCACGTCGCTGTAGCGGGCTGTCAGCCACTTGGTTGCAACATTCTAGAGCGCTGCAAGTTTGATGGCGAGCCGAGCATGTGCCGTAGGCTGTTTACACGTGCGGTGTGCGACGTGCAGCGACGCTGCCTAACGGCGCTGCCCAGGGCGACGACGCTTGTCATCGGTCGGAATCGGCACCGGCTGCAGCGGTGGCGGGACGAGACCCAGCGCGACGGCCAGGTCATGGAGCCAATTGTTCATACGGTTCTTCATAATGCCCCCTTGACGGGTCAGGCTCACGGTCTAACGGCCCTGCGATGCTTTCTACAGATTCTAGCGGCATATCTGACGACACACGCCGACCTGTCATTGCAGGTTGTGCCAAGTGTGCCGGGTATCACGCCGCTTGTGCGAGTCCCGGCGGTCGGCCAACTGTTTCACCTTGTTGCAATATGGACAGCGCGTTCGCCTGCCGTCGACCGAACGTGCCCCAAGCCTCTCAGATCGCCCCGTTGGACAGCTGCGGATCGGCGGTGACTTCCCTGAATACTTCTACATCCAGTGCATCACCTTGCTTGTCGAGGGTGCGGCGTGGACGGTCGTCACCGGGGATGCTGCTGTCGATGGCGCTCAGCAGCCGCGAACCCAGTTCAGTGAGCTTCAAGTCGCCTTGGACATCGCCCGTCGAGGACGCCAGATAGCCGCGCTCGAGAAGCAAAACTGTGTATTCACGCGCCTGGGCATCGAGCTGGGCGGCATCGCGGGCAGAACGTCCCTTGGCAGCCATGGCATCGATCAGTGCCTGCGGGTCGGTATTGGGCGCCATGCTCTGGTTCGCGCCTTTCTGGATGTTCTGGAGCAGGTGTTCGATCAGGTCCCAATCGTATTTTTTTTCTGTCGATTCAGTCATGGACGAAGCCTCCGAGGGTGACACCATGGGTTCATGCATGGGACCGGATACCGGTGACGATTGTTCGGTTCGATCAAGGCTTCAGGAGACGACCGGCGGGTCATTCTCAAGGTCGACCAGGCCATATGACGATGGTTTTTCGACCCGTGCCCTGGTTTCCTCGTTCTCATGCAACTGAGCAACCGGACTGAACGCGTCTGCGGGTCGATGGGTCTGCTGCTTACACTTGAACAGGAGACTTTGCCATGCTCGATCTTCATTCCGATTCCAAGAACGTCCACGGCCTGGAACGCGCCGGCTCCCTGGCAGGCGGTGCGCTGATGGTCAGCAAGGGTCTGCGCCAAGGCGGCTTCCTGGGCCTGCTGCAACTGGCGGTGGGCGGCCTGGCGCTGGCCCGTGGCTTCAGCGGCCACTGCGCGGCCAAGAGCTGGCTGCACCGTCAGACCAACGAAATGCATGGCCTGCGCGCCGACATCGAGGACAGCGCGGACAAACTGGTGCGTCTGAAAGACAAGGCCGTCGACGCGGTCAGCGAAAAGGCCGAGGACGGCGCGGACAAGCTGTCCCGCCTGAAGAACAAGGCTGCCGATGCGGTGAGCGACGCGACCGTGACCGGCAACGAAACGCTGTCGAATCCGAAATTGTAAGGACGTGGGGTGATCGCTTGAACGATCATCGTGCCTGAAGGATTATCGCCGGCAAGCCGGCTCCCACAGGACCCAACCAAGGCTTGCAGTGCAGGCACTGGTCTTGTGGCAGCCGGCTTTCTTGATTGCGCCTGTAGCGTGCGGCGGCGGTCGAGCCCAGGTCGTATGGGCGACTGCATCTGCTCGATCCATGCTGCATGGGGCGACCTTGCGGGCCTGAAAGGCCTGCAAAACCCGCCCTCCCTCCACCAGGCAATCCCACGCGCCTCCTAGCGCAGCACCGGTGTCTCCAACACTGCCGACCCCCGTCCCAGGACCTGCTCGCTCAATTGCACGAATTCCTCCGTGCTGACACTCGGCAGGCGCATCAACGCGCGGGTCACGTCGTCCAGAGAGCGCTTGTCATGGCTGTACACCCGAATCTCCTTGTCCAACGCCTGCAACAACAGCACGCCACGCGCCACCTGCGCCGGGGTCGCCTGGTCGCCGCGCAGCGTCGTGACGCCCTCGGCCTCGGCATGCAGGCGGCGTTGCAGCACGCGGTAGCGGTCATCGCTCAAGCCACCGGCCCGATGCAACACGACCATGGCGTAGTAATCGACCAAGCTCTCGCCCAGCCAGTCACTGCGCTCGCGATCGCGTATCTGGGCGAAGGCCTCGACCAGGCCGCGCAGCAACGGGCTGCTGCCATTCTCGTTGACCAGCGCGCGCCCACTGTTGAGGTACAACGAGCGAGGCGCCGTCACGGCCGCGCGGCGCATCGGGTCATGGGCGCCGATCACCAGCAGCTTGGGCAGGGGGCGCGGGAACACGGCTTGCAACTGCGGCCAGACGAAGGTCATCAGGGTCAGGGCGTCGAGACGCCGCATCCCTTGCCCGCGCGGCGCGGCGACCGTCACGTCGGTCTCGCCCAGGCGCGCCCGTCGGCTGCCCAGGGTACCTGCCAGCATCCAGCCCGTGGGCCGGTCGAAGCGCCGGGACACGTCATCGATGCGAAAGCGCTGCTTGCCGATGCGTGGCCAGGCCGTCTCGATCCCCGCCCAGCCCTTGGGCAACGCCACGCTCAGGCGTGCCACCAGGTCCACGCCATCCTGCTGGTCGAGCCGCGCCGGGGGTACGAGCTGTTCACCGCGAAACAGCGCCCAGTGCGGTGTGACGCGGCTTTCGTACTCGCCATTGGCTGCCTGCTGGGTCAGGCGTACACGGTAGGTCAGGCTGCTCTTGCCCGCCGTCGGTGTCCACCGCCCTCGCTGGCCCTGATGGCCAAGCGTCCACTGTCCATCGCTGGCGAAGTCGCTGTAGGCACCTCGCTGCCCCAGGTTGAAGTCCAGGCTGCGCACGGCGCTGCCGTCTGCCAGTGTCACCCGCACTTCGGCCTGGCCGCTGCCGGGCAGCAGCCGGACGTGGTAGTCCAGGTCGACCTTGCGCGCCCAGCTGGGTGCGCTGACGCACAGGCACAGCAACACCATCACTACACGATGCATTCGAAGCTCCCGTCGAGGTGGAAAGCGGACGTCGGACGCGCTCAGCTGGCGCGGAAGATCAGGTAGTCTTCCCAATCGTCCTCGGCCACGCTCTTTTCACTGAGCATGCGGCCCGATTGCGAAATGCGTTGCACGTGGACTTGGCTGCGATCGCCACAGACCAGATGATGCCAATCCGGCAGGTCCTTGCCTTCGCTGACCAGGCGGTAGCCGCAGGTGGCCGGCAGCCAGGTGAAGGCATCGGCCTTGCCGGGCGTGAGCTGGATGCAGTCCGGTACGTGATCGAAGCGGCGCGGGTAGTCGCTGCACTGGCAAGTGCCCAGGTCGAGCAGCTTGCAGGCCACGCGCGTGTACCAGATGCTGTTGTCGTCCTCGTCCTCGAGCTTTTGCAGGCAGCACAGCCCACAGCCGTCACAGAGCGATTCCCACTCCTGCGCGTCGAGTTGGTCGAGGGTCTTGCGCCGCCAGAAGGGCGCGGTGTCAGCATTCATCACACGGGGTTCCTGCAGTGAGCTCGAAGGCCGCCAGGCGCGGCGGCGCCAGTCTAGAGCCTGATCGCAGCCATTGCCAGACCGCTTGTCAGGGGTAAGGCAACCCAGTAGCGTGCGGGTTTGCCTACCCCTTCAGGAGCCCCTCATGAGCGCCAATACCCGTATCGCCGATCATGCCATCGACGAGCTGTTCATCACCCGCTGGTCACCGCGTGCCTTCAACGCCGAGCCGATCAGCGAGCAGACCGTGCTCACCTTCCTCGAAGCGGCCCGCTGGGCGCCTTCGGCCTACAACTCGCAACCGTGGCGCTTTCTCTACGCACGCCGCGACACGCCGAACTGGACACGCTACCTGGACCTGCTGGTGCCCTTCAACCGCGACTGGGCGCAGCATGCCTCGGCCCTGGTGGTGATCGTGTCCAAGACCACCTTCGCCGCCCCTGGCGCCACCGAAGAGAAGCCCGCCCTGTGGCACACCTTCGACACAGGCGCAGCCTGGGCGCACCTGGCGCTGCAGGCCAGCCTGAGCGGCTGGTACACCCATGGCATGGCCGGCTTCGACAAGGACCTGGCCCGTCGTGAGCTGAAGATCCCGGAGGGCTATGAAGTCCACGCGATGATCGCCATCGGCAAGCTGGGCGACAAGGTCAACCTGGCCGAAGCCCTGCAGGCACGCGAAGCCCCGAGCCCACGCCGACCACTGAGCGAGCTGGCGGCCGAGGGGGATTTTTCGTTGTGAGGTAAGGGGCAGTGGCGAGCTGCAAGCGGATGCTCAGAGCTGAAGGTTGTCGCCAGCGGTTCAGGCACCGAGCGCTGTATCCGTGAGCCCTTCAGCTCGCTTTTGCTTGACGCTCGAGGCTTCTGGCTCTCGCCTCCCCTTCAGTAACCCCGGCTGAAATCGACCTCGCCCCGCAGCAGCTGGCCGTGCTGGAAGGCCTGCAGGTTGTGCAGGAACAGCTGCGCCATGGCTGGCGGTGACGTCGGGGCGGCGGTATGCCCGGTCAGCAGCAGGTTCGGTGTGCGCCAGAACGGGTGATCGCCCGGCGGCGGCTCCTGGCGGCACACGTCCAGCACGGCGGCGGCCAGTCGCCCCTCCTCGAGGGCCGCGCACAGGTCGGCATCGACCACCGAGGCGCCACGGCCAGCGTTGATCAACACGGCGCTGGGTTTGCAGCGACGCAGTAACGCGGCGTCATAGAGGTCGTGGGTCGCAGGCGTGTCGGGCAACAGGTTCAGGATGTAGTCGGCCTGGGGAATGCCGTCGGCCAGTGCGCTCAAGGGCATGACCTGTTGGAACGGCGGCTGCTCCCGTGCCTGGCTGGCGATGCCATGCAGGATGACGCCGAAAGGCTGAAGCTGTCGAGCGACCTGCTGGCCGATATCGCCAATGCCGACGATCAGGACGATGCGCCCTTGCAGGGTGCCACCGGGACGCGTGTCCCACCGTCGTTCGGCCTGGGCGCGTGGCAAGGCCAGGAGCCGACGCTCATGGGCCAGCAGGTGACCCAGCATGTACTCGGCCATGACCTGACCGAAGATACCGACGGCGCGGCTCAGGCGGTAGGTACGCGGCAGGTCGGCGGCCAGCAGCGGCGTGATGCCAGCCCAGGTGGACTGTATCCAGGCCGGGGGTGGCGCCTGGCGCAGGAGCTCGGCCAACAGGTCGGGCTGGCCGAGCCAGATCGGGCAATGGGCGGCGTGCTGGGCGAGTTCGGCAGGGTCCGTGCTGGCGGTGATGCGCAAGGTGGGGGTGGCGCTGGACAGCAGGTGGGTGTAGCGGGTGTGATCGTGTTCGGCGAGGAGGAGGCGCATGAGGGGGCTGCCTGTTCAGGAAACGAGGGCCGGGCAGAAGGGAGTGAGGCGGGAGGAGATCGTGCCGCGGCTGGGAGGTTGATCGTGGCGGATAAGGCGGGGATTGGCCAGCGGTTGGCGAAGCTGATTCTACGGGCCCTGCGGGCCCGATCGCGGCACAGGGGCCGCTCCTACACCCGTAGTCCCACCGCGGGGTTGCAGGCTATCGCGGTCACCTGTGGGGCGCCCCCGTGCCGCGATCAGGCCCGCCGGGCCCGCAAGCGCCTTCAGGCGCCGATGTTCAGACCGGATCGTTACGCCGCAACAGCTCATCCGGCAGATGCTCGATGTACTCGTCGTCCGGCGGTGGCATCTGCAGGTGATACCCCTGCCCATCCAGGTTCTCCAGCACCTTGGCGATGTCCTCACGGGCCAGCTTGCGCTCGGGCGACAATACCAGGTCGAAGGCATGCACCGGCGTGCCGAAGAACGGCATCAGCCCTTCAGGCACTTTTTCCAGGCCATCGGCCTTGAGCACGTACAGGTACATCTCGCGCTTGCGTGGGCTCTTGTAGATCGAGCAGATACGTTTCATCAGGATTCTCCAGCGCTGGCCAGGCTGTCGAGCAGGGCCTGGCCCATGCGTTCGCGACGCCAGCCGCGCAAGGCGTCGGGCAATTGATAGGGGCCGTTGGGATAACCGCTCTTGAGCAGGGCTTCCAGGGCCTTCTTGCGCAGCATCAGCTCCGGCGCGATGCCCAGCCGCTCACCTTCGGCCTGGCCGATGGCACGCAGCCGCTTGAGCACGCCCGACGCTTCGATCGGCAGGGGTTCGGGCAGCGGCTCCGGCCATTGTTCGGGCGGCGTGGCCGCAGCCGTGCGAATCAGCTCGAGCAGGGTTTCCCCATCCTGGCGGAGGGTGCGGGGGTGCATGTCTTCGATCTTGGCCAGCGCCGTCAGGTGGCTGGGCTGGTGCTTGGCCAGCGGCCAGAGTGAGTGCTCACGCAGAATACGGTTGCGCGGGACGTCACGGTTGCGCGCCTCGCGCTCGCGCCAGTCGCACAGCGCACGTAGCACGGCCAGTTGCTGGCGCGACAGTTTCCAGGCCAGCTTGACGTCACGGTACAGCGACGCCGGCTCCACCTCGCGGCGCAACTGCGCGACCAGTTCGGCCCCATCGTCCAGTACCCAGGCGAACTTGTCGTCCGACAGGCGCGGCTGCAAGGCGCTGAACAGCTCGGCCAGGTGCACGGCATCCTCGGCGGCGTAGCTGACCTGCGTGTCGGACAAGGGGCGCTGCAACCAATCCGAGCGCGTTTCGCCCTTGGGCAGCTCGAGGCCCAGGACCTCCTGTACCAGGCGCGAGTAGCCCATCGAGAACCCGATGTTCAGGTAACCGGCGGCCAGCTGCGTGTCGAACAGCGGCTGTGGCAGCTTGCCCGTCAGGCGCAGCAGCACTTCGAGGTCTTCGCTGCAGGCATGCAGCACCTTGACCACCGCCGGGTCTTCGAGCAGCTCGGCCAGGGGCTGCCAATCAGCGATCAACAGCGGGTCGATGAGAAAGGCACGGCCTTCGTCACCGACCTGGATCAGGCCGGCCTTCGGGTAGAAGGTATCGACCCGCATGAATTCAGTGTCCAGTGCCACGAACGGGCGTCGGCGCCAAGCCCGGCAATGCTCGGCCAGACTCTGGTCGTCGCGTATCCAGTGTATTTCGATGGCCACAAGGTTCTCCCACAAACAGTGGCGCGCAGTATATACGGCGTGGGCCATGCGCGGGAAACCGGGCCATGTCGGCAGGCGGGCGCCCCTCGACCGCTGGCCCCCACGCGTGGGCCGCTACTGCGGCGGCAGGTGCAGCTTGACGTAAGTGTGCGGATCGAGCTCGTGAATCTCGACGCTGAATTGCACGTCCACCTCGGCGACCGGGCCGATGGACTCGTGCAGGACCTCCAGCAGGGCACTGGACAGCTGTTTCTTCACCAACGGATGACGCCCGGCCATGATCGCCAGGCGGACATGGGCGAACCCGCGCGGCAGTGGCGAGGTGCCGACCCGACAGTGGGTGACGGCCTGCGCGCGGCTCTTGATGTCCCGTTCATCGGCGAACTGCCCACTGGCGACCAGGGCTTGATTCAGGCGCAGCAGGAGCAGGTCCACCTTGATGTCGGGTAGATTGGCGCTGTATTCGAGGTTCAGGTGCGGCATCAGAGGCATCCCAGGCAAGAAAGGCGTTCGCCAAGGCTAGCGCAGGATGGGAACCTCGTCAGGCAACGGGTTTCAAACGTCATGATCCTGCCAATCCCTGAACGAGGTGAAGAGATGCCAGTCCCGCACGATCTGCTCGCTGACCTGCACGTGACCGAAGCGGCCTTCCAGGCGCTCATCGACAAGGATGCCGACCTGCATCGACTGCACAAGGAGTACAACGCCAGTGACAAAGCCGTCATGACGGCAGAGAACAACGGCAGGTCCGACGACGAGGTCAGCCGCCTGCGCAAGGAGCGGCTGTTGATCAAGGACAAGATCGAACGCCTCGTACACCCGCCCAAGGCCTGAACCCGCCGACCGCCTGGCTGGATGTCGTGCAGGTCATGACGTCGGCTTGAGGTCCCGACAGGAGGGGCAGCCGCTCACGACGGCCCCCTCTTCCCGCTACCGCCAGCTTTCTTTCACCGGCTCACGCCTGAAGCCCAGGATCAGCCGGCCCAACAGCACCAGCACGCTCTCCACCGCCAGCGCCAGCACGAAGCCCAGGCCGATACCCCAACCGACGGCCTCGGGGACGAGCAGCACCTGGTAGGTGTAGCCCTCCAGCGTCTCGTCGCGCAGCTGCGGGTCCGGCGTCACCAGCACGTGCCACGTGCGGCTGGCCCAGGGGCCCTGCAGCTGGCGCCACTCGTCTTCCAGCACCTGGTTGCGCGTCAGCAGGCTGTCGATGCTGTTGGCATCGCTGTTGAACACCGGATCGTCACTGGTACGGTAATGCCGCACCAGCGCCTGCAGGTCGCCATTGAAGAAGCGTTGCGCGGTCTGCTGGAACCCCTTGA
Source organism: Enterobacterales bacterium AN_CKDN230030167-1A_HGKHYDSX7 (assembly GCA_046940335.1). GTDB lineage: Bacteria > Pseudomonadota > Gammaproteobacteria > Pseudomonadales > Pseudomonadaceae > Aquipseudomonas. The sequence continues at coordinate 190,796 of JBKYML010000008.1, read as the reverse complement.
GCGCCTCGCGCGATTCGAGCAGATGGGCCTCGACCCGTTGCGTGTAGCTGTCGATGAAACCGGGCACCTGGACACCGACCAGCAGGCCGAAGGTGAACAACAGCAATCGAAGGTAGCTTCTGAACATCAAACGGCTTCCCTGGCTTTAGCTCTGCCCGTGGGCGACGCACTCGCCATGCCGCCACAGGGCCCATTGACCTGGCGCGTAGCGCTGCCAGGTCTCGTTCTCGGTCAGCGGTTCGGTGGCGATCACGGTGACCACGTCGTTGGGCGTGGTCTCGGACTGGAAATCGACGATCACGTCGACGTCCTTGAGCCGAGCCGGGCCGAACGGCGCGCGGCGCGTGATGTGGACCAGCTTGGTCGAACAGAAGCAGAACAACCAGTCGCCGTTGCTGAACAGGCAGTTGAACACGCCCTTGCCCCGATACTCCGCACAGGCTTCGACCAGCACCGGCAACAGCTGTTCCACCTCCACAGGGTCGGGGAAAGCCGTGCGCACGCGGTTGAGCAGGTCGCAGAACGCCGCTTCGCTGTCGGTATCGCCCACGGGGCGGTAGAAGCTGGCCGACCCCTGGAACGCCGCCAGCTGGCCATTGTGCGCGAAGCACCAGTTGTGACCCCACAGCTCACGCACGAAAGGGTGAGTGTTGGCCAGGCAGACCCGGCCGACGTTGGCCTGGCGGATATGGCCGATGACCACCTCGCTCTTGATCGGGTAGCGCTGCACCAGGCTGGCGACTTCCGACTCGCTGCTGGCGGTCGGGTCCTGGAACAGACGCAGGCCACGGCCTTCGTAGAAGGCGATGCCCCAGCCGTCGCGGTGCGGGCCGGTGCGCCCGCCGCGCTGCATCAGGCCGGTGAAGCTGAAGACGATGTCGGTCGGTACGTTGGCACTCATGCCCAGCAGTTCGCACATGGTCCGGCGCTCGCTCAGAGACGGGGTTCGACACGCCCACTGGCAGGAGCCGGCGTCGTGTCGCGGTAACGATCCTGGCGATCGGCGACCAGCGAGGGCTCGACGGCAGTGGACGCATGAGGCTCCTCGGCTGCCATGCGCTCGGCACGCTTGGCCTGCGCCTCGATGCGCGCCTGACGACGCTTGAGCCACGGCCAGCGGATCAGCGCAAAGACCCCGTACAGCACGAAGGCGATCATGCCGTACATGGCCAGGTCGGAGGCTGCGCGCAGGACGTTGTTGCCGACCTTGAAGGCCAGGTCCAGCACGACGATGGCGATGGCCGGCGCGAAGCTGTCCTTGGCCGGATCGACGATGGTCGGCGTCAGTAGCAGGACGGCCAACACGACCCGCAGGGGCTCGCGCAGCCAGCGCCACATCCAGCCCGTGAACACGAAGCCCACCAGCAGGCAGCCCAGGGCCGCGACGACGTAAAGGCCCCAGGCCAGCTGATAATCATGTTCGGTCATGGTGTATGGGTGCATGCCAGGCAAAGAGAGGCCTATGATAAACCCTTTTCGGCGCGCAGGCGCCCCCATGCCAAGAGATCGCCCCATGCCCGTCACCGAGACCGCCCCCCGCGCCCCGATCGCCCGTCAGGACGAAGGCGCGGACCCGTACGCCTGGCTGCAGGCGCGTGACACCCCCGAGGTGCTGGACTACCTGAACGCGGAAAACGCCTACACCGACGCCTGCCTGGCGGATCAGGCGCCCTTGCGCGAACAGCTGTTCGACGAGATCAAGGGCCGCATCCTGGAAACCGACCTGTCGCTGCCCTCCCCTTGGGGCCCCTGGCTGTACTACACCCGCACCACCGCGGGCGACGAGTACGCGCGGCACTACCGCTGCCCCCGCCCGGCGGACGACACGCTGACGGTCGATCCGGCGCACGAGCAGCTGCTGCTCGACCCCAATGCCCTGGCCGAAGGCGGATTCCTGTCGCTGGGCGCTTTCAGCATCAGCCCGGATCACCGCCTGCTGGCCTACAGCCTGGACACCTCGGGCGACGAGATCTACCAGCTGCACGTCAAGGACCTGGCGAGCGGTCAGGTCACCGCCCTGCCGTTCGAGGACTGCGACGGCAGCATGACCTGGGCCAACGACAATCAGACCCTGTTCTTCACCCAGCTGGACGAAACCCATCGGCCGTTCAGGCTGATGCGCCATCGCCTGGGCGAAGACGGCGCGCAGACGGTGTTCGAAGAGCCCGATGGACGCTTCTTCCTGCACTGCTATCGGACCAGTTCCGAACGTCAACTGGTGCTGCTGCTCAACAGCAAGACCACCAGCGAGGCCTGGGTGCTGGACGCCGACACGCCACAGGCGAACTTCACTTGCCTGGCGCCGCGCCGTGAAGGCCACGAGTACTACCCCGATCATGGGTGCCTCGACGGCCAATGGCGCTGGTTCATCCGCACCAACCAGGACGGCATCAACTACGCGCTCTACCAAGCGCCTACCGAGCCGGTGCCGAGCCGCGCGCAGTGGCAGCCGCTGGTCGCGCACCGCGACACGGTCATGCTCGACGACGTGAGCCTGAACGCCGAGGCCGTGACCCTGAGCCTGCGCGAAGGCGGCCTGCCGATCATCGAAGTCCACCCCCAGGGCCTGCCGAGCTACCGCGTGCAGCTGCCCGATGCGGCCTACAGCCTGTACGTGCAGGACAGCCTGGAGTTCGACAGCCCGAGCGTACGCCTGCGCTACGAGGCCCTGAACCGACCGGCCCAGGTGCGCCAGCTGAACCTGGCCGAGGGTGCCCAGCAGGTGCTCAAGCAGACGCCGGTGCTGGGCGACTTCGACGCCGACGCCTATGTCAGCGAGCGCCTGTGGGCCACCGCGCCCGACGGCACGCAGGTTCCGATCAGCCTGGTACGACGCCGCGAGGACGTGGGCCGTGAAGTGCCGCTGTACCTCTACGGCTATGGCGCCTACGGCAGCAGCCTCGACCCGTGGTTCTCCCATGCGCGCCTGAGCCTGCTGGACCGGGGCATGGGGTTCGCCATCGCCCACGTGCGGGGCGGCGGCGAGCTGGGCGAAGCCTGGTACCGGGCCGGCAAGCAGGCCCACAAGCAGAACACCTTCGACGATTTCATCGCCTGTGCCGAGCACCTGGTGGCGTGCGGCGTGACCTCTTCGAAGCGGCTGGCGATCAGCGGTGGCAGCGCCGGTGGGCTGTTGATCGGCGCGGTGCTCAACCTGCGCCCGGACCTGTTCCGCTGCGCCATCGCCGAGGTGCCGTTCGTCGATGTCCTCAATACCATGCTCGACCCCGAGCTGCCGCTGACCGTCACCGAGTACGACGAGTGGGGCAACCCGCAGGAGCCAGAGGTGTTCGAGCGCATCAAGGCCTACGCCCCTTACGAGAACGTCAAGGCCCAGGCCTACCCGGCCATGCTGGTGATCGCCGGTTACAACGACAGCCGTGTGCAGTACTGGGAGGCGGCCAAGTGGGTGGCGCGCCTGCGCACGCACAAGACCGACGACAACCGCCTCCTGCTCAAGACCGAGATGGGCGCCGGCCATGGCGGCATGAGCGGGCGTTACCAGGGGCTGCGCGATGTGGCGCTGGAATACGCGTTCGTCTTCGACGAGCTGGGTGTGGTCTAGGGCGCCGGATCGGTCCAGCGCGGTGCTTCCAGCCCCGTGGGCGACGGTTGCACCGGGTCGGGCCGCAGGCCGGGCAAAGGCTGGTCTTTCGGTGGCCCGGGCACGGGCATGGGCAACAGCAAAGGCGCCCCAGGCCGGCCATCACCGGCCCTGACCGGCGTGGCCGGGGTGATCTGCGGATAGGGCGTCGGCGTGGCGGTGCCAGGTGAGCCTGGTACAGGCACGCTCAGGCGCGGGGGCTCGGCGGCCGCCTGGGCGGTCGCGGCGCTGATGAACGCCAGCAGGGCGAGAAGCAGAAGACGCATCGTTCACCTCCTGTCGGTAAGGTGGTCCCAGCCTACGCCCAACCGCACGTTTTTGCCTGTCCGTCGTGACGGTGGCCCGCTAGAATCCAAGGCATCACCGTCATCCGCCTGAACGAGAACAAAGGACCTACCATGAGCACGGCCTCTTCCGCTGCCGCCACTGCCCGCCTCGACCGTATCCTTGCCGACGCCAAGCGCGACAAGGAAATGGGCTACCGGGACAAGGCACTGAAAATGTATCCGCATGTGTGCGGTCGTTGCACCCGCGAGTTTTCCGGCAAGCGCCTGTCGGAACTGACCGTGCACCACCGCGACCACAATCATGACAACAACCCGCAGGATGGCTCGAACTGGGAGTTGCTGTGCCTGTACTGCCATGACAACGAGCACTCGCGCTATACCGACCAGCAGTACTTCGGCGAAGGCTCGCTGAGCAGCCCGAAGACGGCGACCGCGACCCATAACCCGTTTGCGGGGTTGGCGGATCTGTTGAAGAAGTGAATGGGGGTGGCGGTGACGGGGTGTCCTGGCGGACACCGCGTCGCCTTCATCGCTGGCAAGCCAGCTCCCACAGGGTTACCTGCGCCTGGTCTGGCTTGGCTCATCTCACCGAACGACTGTCAGGCTGCATCGGTCCTCGTGGGAAGTGGAGCAGTCTCTAGGCGGATACCGCGCCGCCTTCATCGCTGGCAAGCCAGCTCCCACAGGGTTTCCTGTGCCTGGCTTGGCTCATCTCACCGAACGACTGTCAGGCTGCCTCGGTCCTTTGTGGGAGCGGGCTTGCCCGCGATGGCGTCAGGTCATGCACCGCCTTCATCACGCATCAGCCGTTCCTGGGCCTGCGTTCAACCTTGCCGATACGGCAACGCCTGGCGCGCTGCCTCGGCATAACCCAGTACACCCTCACGCTCCTGGACCAGGAACTCCTCCACCGCCTGGCGCAGGCCGGGATGCAGCAGGTAATGCCATGACCGCGTGATCACCGGCTCGAATCCGCGGATCAGCTTGTGCTCGCCTTGAGCCCCGGCATCGAACCGCTGGAAACCTTCACGAATGGCGAACTCCATGCCCTGGTAAAAACAGGTCTCGAAGTGCAGCCGGTCGAATTCGTCCAGGCACCCCCAGTAGCGCCCATAGAAACTGTCGCTGCCCACCAGGCTCAGGGCCATCGCCACGTCCTGCTGCCCTTGCCGTGCGATCACCACGCGGATCGCCTCGGGCATGCGTTCGGCCAACAGGCTGAAGAACGCGCGCGTCAGGTACGGCGGGCGCCCGCGCACCCGGTAGGTGTTGGCGTAACAGGTGTAGACGAAATCCCACTGCACCTCCCTGAGCTGGTCGCCCCGGAACCAATCGAAGGTCATGCCCTGCCCGGCGACCTGCTCGCGCTCCTTGCGCATCTGCTTGCGCTTGCGTGAGCTGAGTGCGTCGAGAAAGTCCTGGAAGTCCCGGTAACCCTGGTTGCGCCAGTGAAACTGGCAGCCCAGCCGTTCCATCCAGCCCGGCAACTCGCGCAACGGCGCATCGGTGGCGGCGTCGGTGAAGTTGACATGGGCGCCGGAGAGGCCGGCCTGGGTCAGGTACTGCGGCAAGGCCTGCAGCAACAGCCGGGCATCGTCCGGGTCGGCGGCCAGCAGCCGTGGCCCACCCACCGGGCTGAAGGGCACCGCACCGAGCAGTTTGGGGTAGTAGGCAATGCCGGCGCGCTCACAGGCATCCGCCCAGCCGTGATCGAACACGTACTCGCCGTAGGAGTGCCATTTGCGGTAGGCCGGCAGCAAAGCGCGCACCTGGCCATCGCGTTCCAGCACCAGGTGCTCGGTGGCCCATCCGGTCCCCTCGCCGAGGCTGCCGCTGTCTTCCAGCGATGACAGGAAGGCATGCCGCAGGAATGGCTGGTCGGCGGGGACCTGTGCATCCCACACGGCCGGTGGCAAGTCGCTCGATCGGGCAAGGCTGTAGAGGCTGGTCACAGGGCAGGACTCGTGGCGAGTGAGCCGACAGTATCGCGGAAGACGATGCTCGGACTCAAATACCTGGGTCCCTGCCGCTTCATCACAGCGCCATCAAAGAGACATCAACCTGTCATTTGCCCCCGCAATACTTGCGCCTGTTTTCCGGAAGCCCAGAACCTGTCTAGCCAGGCACTTTCCGGTGACATGCCAATTCGGGGCAGGCGCCAGCCTCCCCCACCTTTTTCAACAGGGAGAACCGTATGCGTCTTGTTTCTACACTCACCGGAGCGAGCCTGTGCACCAGCGTACTGCTGGCGCTGAGTACTCCGGCCAGTGCGGCCGTCGACGCCAAGCTGCTCGAGATGCTGCGCGCCAACGGCTCGATCAACCAGGCGCAATACAACGAACTGCAAGGCGACCTGGCCAAGGAAACCCAGGAGAAGGCCACCCAGAAGGCCCAGTCGGAACGCCTGAATGCGTTCGAGCAGAAAGTGGCCTGGGCGGCCAAGACCCAGATCAAGGGCGACGTGCGCCTGCGCTACGAAGACGTCAACGTCGAGAACCCGACCTCGCGCAGCAACAACCAGGACCGTGAGCGTGTCCGTGCCCGCCTGGGTGTCTACAGCGAGATCAACCCACAGGTCGATGCCGGCATCCGCGTGGCCACCGGCAGCGGGGCCGATGCGCGCTCGACCAACCAGAGCCTGGACAACTACTTCGAGAAGAAATCGCTGTGGGTCGACCTGGCCTACCTGGACTGGCACCCGACCGGTGTGCCGAACCTGCACCTGATCGGCGGCAAGATGCCCCAGCCGTGGGTGAGCATGGGCGACGTGATCTGGGACAGCGACGTCAACCCCGAAGGTGTGGCCGCCACCTACAAGACCGACCTGGGCGGGGTCGAGCTGTTCGGCAGCGCCGGGCACTACATGCTCAAGGACAACGTCGACGGCGACGGCGTGCAATTCAAGCATGACCTGCAGCTGTATGCAGGCCAGCTGGGCGCTCGCTTCGCGCCGGCCGATACCCTCAAGCTGACCCTGGGCGGCAGCGTGTATGGGTACGACAACGACGATTCGTCGGCACCGCTGCTGGTCAACGGCAACACCACCAACCAGTTCAACCTGGTGGAAGGCTTCGGCCAACTGGACTTCACCGGCCTGGCCATCCCGCTTTCGGCGTATGGCCAGTACGTGGTCAACACCGAGGCCGACGACAGCGAGGACACCGCATGGCTGGCGGGCGTGAAGACCAAGCTCGGCGCCTTCGGCATCGACTACAACTACCGCGACGTGCAGCGCAACGCGGTGGTCAGCGCCTTCACCGACTCGGACTTCGCCAACGGCTTCACCGGTTCGCGCGGGCACAAGATCAAGGTCGGTTACGAGATCGACAAGAACTTCTCGGTGGCGGCGGCGTACATGGCGGCCAAGTCGGACCGCTCGAACCTGCCGCGTAACGATGCGAACGTGGATACGGTGCAGGTGGACCTGGAGGCGAAGTTCTGAGTTGACTTGAAGGGGCTGAGGCAAGGCGGGGGTCTACAACCCCCGCCTTTTGCTTTTGAAACTCTACCGACCTTGTCCACTCAGCAAGACGCTCACGGTATGTTCCGCTGTAAAGCCTGACAGTATTGTCAGTTGCGAGTGCCTGGCGCTGCCATCACTCTTGCTCCACAAAGAGCAGAGGCAGTCATCATGGCGGTATTGCAAACACAACTCTACTTCCACTCGCCCAAAGGCCTTTCGCGGATTCTTCAGGTAGGCACAGGGGCTACGGCCTTGATAAACGCCGCAGATCAGATCCTGGCCCAATATGAGGGCAACCGTGTGGCGCTCTATGCAGCGGATTCGCAACGTTCGATCGTGCACACCACAGACCCTGGTACCTGTTCGCTGCGGTACACCGCGTATGGTTTCGACCGTCACGATGGGCGCGTGCCCACGGTTCATTACACAGGGCAGCACAAAGACTCCGTGACCGGCCATTACCTCCTCGGCGAAGGTTACCGTGCCTACAACCCAGCCCAGATGCGATTCAATTCGCCCGATAGTCTGAGCCCTTTCGGCCTGGGCGGGATCAATGCCTATGGCTACTGCGGTGGCGATCCGGTCAACCGGAGCGATCCAAGCGGGCATGTCTTTCTGCGTCGGTCCAACTCCCTGCCCAGCCTGATGAGATTCCCTGAAAAGCCCACGGTATCGCTGCACCGAACTCGCTCATTGAGGAGAGTGTCTCTCACGCCAAACGAACTCGCGGCAGCCTCTACAGGGGCAAATGCCGTCATGATTGTTGGTAAATCAGCGCCAGCGTTCGCATACGACATCATCAGTGTAAAGGGCAGTCACTATGGAGAGGTCACCCGCTATTTAGGTAGAAATACGCCCGAATGGCTCAAAACGTTTGAAACGCGCCATACATTCGCCGAAGCCGATTCAACGTTCACCTTGGGTGTAAAAGTGTCGCTCCAACGAGACATGGATCGGCTGGCATTCAGCATACAAAACGATCCCAAGAGTCCCTTTGCCTTCATGGAGTTTATGGCCCGGAATCGGTTGAAGCGTACGCAGGTCGAGATTGAAAATCTCGACCTCAGGATGACGGCCATACGGATGCAACCCCAGCGTAGCTGGCTGCATAGACGAACTGTGCCATAGCAGAGACGTGATCGCAGGCAGCTGAGGCTTCGCCTTTTTGGGCTGTACTGGCAGTGTTCTGGGCGTAGTTGGCGCGGGCGCTTGTCCGCACCAGGGCAGGGTGTGGTTGCGAACGCCCCACCCCCTTTGGCGGGCCTTTACCGCTTGCGCAGCACCACGCTCCCGATCGAATACCCCGCCCCGAACGAACTCAACACCCCCAACGCCCCCGGTGCCAGGTCGTCCTGGTACAGGTGGAAGGCGATCACCGAGCCGGCCGAACTGGTGTTGGCATAACGGTCGAGGATCACCGGCGCCTCGGCCTCGGTCGCCTCGCGCCCCAGCAACTTCTTGACGATCAGCTGGTTCATGCTCAGGTTGGCCTGATGCAACCAGAAGCGCTGTACGTCCTGAGGCTGCAGGTGGTGTTCGGCCAGGTGCTGACCGATCAGTTCGGCGACCATCGGGCAAACCTCGCGAAACACCTTGCGACCCTCCTGGACGAACAGCTTCTCCTGGGCCAGGCCGTCCTCCGCTTCGGCGCGGTTGAGGAAACCGAAGTTGTTGCGGATGTTGTTGGAGAACTGGGTCAACAACTTGGTCCCGAGGATCTCGAAGACCTGATGCGACACGGCCTGATCGGCCCGCTCGATCACCAACGCGGTGGCGGCATCGCCAAAGATGAAATGGCTGTCGCGGTCACGGAAGTTCAGGTGGCCGGTACAGATCTCCGGATTCACCACCAGGATCGCCCGCGCCTGGCCCAGCTGCACGCTGTTGGCGGCGGTCTGGATGCCGAAGGTGGCCGAGGAGCAGGCCACGTTCATGTCGAAGGCAAACCCCTGGACGCCCAGCGCCTGCTGGACTTCGATGGCGATGGCCGGATAGGGACGTTGCAGGTTGGAGCAGGCGACGATTACCCCGTCGATGTCGGCCGCGCTGCGACCGGCGCGTTCGAGCGCCTGATGAGCGGCGGCCACGGCCATCTCGCAGAGGATCGACGGCTCGTCGTCACTCCGGGCACGCAGGTGCGGCTTCATGCGCTGGGGGTCGAGGATGCCGGCCTTGTCCATGACGTAGCGGCTCTTGATACCCGAGGCCTTTTCGATGAAGGCTGCGTTGGATTCTTCCTTGGCCTGCAGCTCGCCGCGGGCAATGGCCTCGGCATGCGCATGGTTGTACTGGTGCACCCAGGTATTGAAGGACGCCACCAGCTCTTCGTTGCTGATGCGCTGGGCCGGGGTGTAGAGCCCGGTGCCGCTGATCACGACGTTGTGCACGCTCGTTCCTCTTGTTCTGTGGCCCCGCGCGGTGGCGTCGGCCTGGATCGGGTGGAGGGGATGGCACGGTGTGCCAATGGGGCAGTGGCCTGGATTCTAAGCCGCCACAGGGCCTTGGCGGCAAGTTTTTACGCCATCATCGAGTGACCAATAAGTCATATTCGTGACGCGGTTGGCGAACGGGGACTGCCATGCAGCCCCCACCCACCCACTACCCTTCCACCAGCGTCCACTGCTTGCTCAGGCGCTTGTCCGATACCGGCACCTTGGTGCCCAGCTGCTGGGCGAACAGCGACACGCGGTACTCCTCCAGCCACCAGCGGTACAGCGCCAACTGCGCGTCGCGCTTGCCTTCCTGGGCATGCTTGTCGGCGCGGGCCTGGTACTGAGCCCACAGCGTGCTCAGCTCGCCACTCCAGACCCGGTCCTTCTGCACCTGCGTGCCCAGCTTCTCCAGGCGCAGCTCGATGGCCTTGAGGTAGCGCGGCAGCTCCTTGAACCAGGCATGGGGTGTCTGGCGCACGAAGCCGGGGTACACCAGGTGCCCCAGTTGCTGCTTGATGTCGTTGAGCGCCACCGCCTGACTCAGGTCGATCTTGCCCTTGAAGCGCTTTTGCAGGCCATGCCACAGCTTGAGCACTTCCAGGGTCTGGCGGGCCAGACGCTCGGCGTGCTCGGCCCAGGCCCCGCGCTTGCGCTCGGCCAGCGAGGCCAGGGCAGCGCCGTCACGGGGCAACGGGTCTTCGCCTTCGAGGATGCAGCTGTCCAGGCTGGCCAGCAGGATGTCCTCGACCAGGGCCTCGACCCGGCCCAGCTCACGGTAGAGCAGCCCCAGCTCGGTCAGCCCGGGCAGCTTGCCACGCAGGAACTTGGCCGGCTCGGCCAGCTGTTGCAGGAGCAGGCGCTGCAAGGCCCGGCGGTGCTGGAACTCGGCTTCGGCCTGGGTCGAGAAGCGTCCCTCGCGCACGGTACCGTTGTCTTCCACCAAGGCTGGATAGACCGTCAGCGACAGCCCGGCGATCTTCTGCTGAGCGGTCTGGGCCACCTGACCAAAGGCCTTGGCTTGCACCGGCTGGTCGGCCTTCTCGTGGCGTGGCATGGCCAGCGCGGCCTGGCTGGCGGCGGCGAAGCGCGCGGTCAGCTCGGCCAGGTCGCGGCCTTCGCCGAGGAACTTGCCCTGCCCGTCGACCACCTCGATGTTCATCCGCAGGTGGCTGTCGACCTGGCTGGCCGCCTCCGCCCAGGCCTCGTCGCTGACCCGAGCGCCGGTCATGCGCAGCAGCTCCTGGCCCAGGGCCTGGGGCAAGGCGCCCTGGCCGAAGACCAGGCGGGCCAGGGCCGCCTTGACGAAGTCCGGCACCGGCACGAAGTTCTTGCGCAGCGCCTTGGGCAGGTTGCGCACCAGGGCGATGCACTTGGCCTCCAGCAGGCCCGGCACCAGCCACTCCAGGCGCTCGGCCGGCAGGCTGGGCAGCAGGGGCGCGGGCACGCGCACGGTGACACCGTCGCGGGGGTGGTTCGGCTCGAAGTGGTAGCTCAGCGACAGGCGCAGGTCGCCGAACTGCAAGGTGTCGGGGTACTGCGCCGCGGTCACTTCGCTGGCTTCGCGGGCCAGCACGTCCTCTTCGCGCATGATCAGCAGGTTCGGGTCCTTCTGGCTCTGGGTGCGGTACCAGCTGTCGAAGGTGGCGGTCTGGTGGATCTCCTCCGGCAGGCGCGCCTCGTAGAAGGCGTACAGGGTTTCTTCATCGGCCAGGATGTCGCGTCGGCGGGCCTTGGCTTCCAGCTCGTCGAGCTGTTCGAGCAGGCGCCGGTTGGCCGCCAGGCACTTGGCCCGCGACTGGATCTGCCCGCCGACCAGGCCTTCACGGATGAACAGCTCGCGCGAGACCACCGGATCGATCGGCCCGAAATGCACGGGACGCCGCCCGACCAGGATCAGCCCGTACAGGGTGATCTGCTCGAAGGCCACCACCTGCCCGCGCTTCTTCTCCCAGTGCGGCTCGAAGTGGTTCTTCTTGATCAGGTGCCCGGCCAGCGGCTCGATCCAGTCCGGCTCGATCCGCGCCACCATGCGCGCGTACAGCTTGGTGGTTTCCACCAGCTCGGCCGCCATCAGCCACTGCGGACGCTTGCGGCCCAGGCCGGACGAAGGGTGGACCCAGAACCGCCGCTGACGCGCGCCCTGGTAGTCGCCCTCTTCGGCCTTGTGGCCGATCTGGCTGAGCAGGCCGCTGAGAATGGCCTTGTGCACCGGCAGGTAATCGGCCGGTTCCTTGTTCACCACCAGCTGCAGGTCGCGGCAGATCAGCGCCAACTGGCGATGAGCGTCGCGCCACTCGCGCAGGCGCAGGTAGTTGAGGAACTGCTTGCGGCACCAGTTGCGCAGCGGGTTGGCGGTGAGCGCCTGGCGCTGCTCCTCGAAGCCGCGCCAGAGGTTGATCAAGGCGGCGAAGTCCGAGTCGACGTCCTTCCACTGGGCATGGGCCTGATCGGCCGCCTGCTGGCGCTCCGGCGGACGCTCGCGCGGGTCCTGCACCGACAGCGCACTGGCGATGATCAACACTTCCTGCAGACTGCCCTGACGGGCGCCCTCGAGCAGCATGCGGCCCAGGCGCGGGTCGATGGGCAGGCGTGCCAGTTGGCGTCCGAGCGGGGTCAGCTGGTTCTCGCGGTTGACCGCCGACAACTCCTGCAACAGGTTGAAGCCGTCGCTGATGGCCTTGCCGTCCGGTGGCTCGATGAACGGGAAGGCATCGATGGCGCCCAGGCGCAGGTGCAGCATCTGCAGGATCACCGCCGCCAGGTTGGTGCGCAGGATCTCCGGGTCGGTGAAGGCTGGCCGTGCGTTGAAGTCCTCCTCGCTGTACAGCCGGATGCAGATGCCCGGCTCGACCCGGCCACAACGGCCCTTGCGCTGGTTGGCGCTGGCCTGGGAAACCGCCTCGATGGGCAGCCGCTGGACCTTGGCGCGGTAGCTGTAGCGGCTGATGCGCGCCGTGCCGCTGTCGATCACGTAGCGGATGCCCGGCACGGTCAGCGAGGTTTCCGCCACGTTGGTGGCCAGTACCACGCGGCGCCCGGCATGGGACTGGAAGATGCGCTGCTGCTCGGCCGGCGACAGGCGCGCGTACAGCGGCAGGATCTCGGTGTGGCGCAGCTGGGCCTTGCGCAGCATCTCGGCAGCGTCGCGGATCTCGCGCTCGCCCGGCAGGAACACCAGCACGTCGCCCGGGCTCTTGCGTTCGCGGCGCTCGTGGTCGGCGATCTCGTCGAGGGTGGCCAGGATCGCCTGGTCGACGGTGAGGTCGTCCTCGACCGCGTTGCCCTCCTCGTCCTGCTCGCTGGTCAACGGACGGTACCAGGTCTCGACCGGGTAGGTGCGGCCCGACACCTCGATGATCGGCGCGTCGTCGAAGTGCTTGGAGAAACGCTCCAGGTCGATGGTTGCCGACGTGATGATCAGCTTGAGGTCAGGGCGACGCGGCAGCAGGGTCTTGAGGTAGCCCAGCAGGAAGTCGATGTTCAGGCTGCGTTCGTGGGCTTCGTCGACGATGATCGTGTCGTAGCGCTCGAGGAAGCGATCATGCTGGGTTTCGGCCAGCAGGATGCCGTCGGTCATCAGCTTGACCAGGGTGTTGGCGTCGCTCTGGTCTTCGAAACGCACCTGGTAGCCGACCAGGCCGCCCAAGGGTGTGCCCAGCTCCTCGGCCACCCGGGAGGCCACGCTGCGCGCGGCGATCCGGCGCGGCTGGGTGTGGGCGATCAGCCCGTGGCTGCCGCGGCCCAGTTCGAGGCAGATCTTCGGCAGCTGGGTGGTCTTGCCCGAACCGGTTTCACCGGCAATCACCAGCACCTGGTGTTCGGACAGGGCCTTCTTGATGTCGTCGCGCTTGGCGGCGATCGGCAGGCTGTCGTCGTAGCGCACGGTCGGCACGCTGGCCTGGCGGGCGCTCACTTGCGCGCAGGAGGCCTGCAGGCGCTCGGCCCACTGCGCCAGCTTGGCGTCGTCGGGGCGCTTGTTCAGCTCGTGCAGTTGCCGACGCAGACGATGGCGGTCGGCGATCATGGCGTGGTCGAGGGTGTTCAGCAGCTTGGCGGTGGCGTGGTCTGTCATGAGGCTCGCGTGGCGCAGGAAGCCCTGCTTGATGAGAGGTCATCCAGCCCTCGGGGCATGGCGTGCAGGGTGCCGGATCGGCAACGCCCGCCCGCGCCCCGGGGCCGCGTGGGTGACGCAGGCGCAGTGGATGAGCAGCGATGTAAGGCGGTGATTGTCGCAGATTTGCCGTTGGGCGTCTGCCCGCCACCCCGGAGCCGCGCTGCCGCGCAGAGCACAGGGCGATGACCGGCAGGCCCGAGGCTTTATTGCTGATCGGTTTCAGGGCCGCTTTGCGGCCCATCGCGGCCGGTCCGGCGCCCCGGCTGGGGCCGCTCCTACACCCGTAGCCCCACCGCCAGCGTTGCAGGCCATCGCGGTTCCTGTAGGAGCGGCCCCTGTGCCGCGATCGGGCCCGCAGGGCCCGCAAGATCCCGAGATCATTACCTTTCCTGCAGAAGGCAGGCGGCCACCAGTCAGGACGACCGGCAGCGTACAGGCCCAGGCGTCACCGACGGGGCTGCACAGTCCCCGTGGCGACGGCTCCGGGTCAGGCGGTCTTGGCCAGACCCTGCTTCTTCAGCTCTTCGTCGCGCAGCTCGCGGCGCAGGATCTTGCCGACGTTGGTGGTCGGCAGCGAATCGCGGAACTCGACCTGGCGCGGCACCTTGTAACCGGTGAGATTGGCACGCGTGTGTTCGAGCACCTGCTCCTTGGTCAGGGTCATGCCCGGCTTGACCACCAGGAACACCTTGATCAGCTCACCGGACTTCTCGTTCGGCACGCCGATGGCCGCGCACTGCAGCACGCCAGGCAGACTGGCCAGCACGTCCTCGATCTCGTTGGGGTACACGTTGAAGCCGGAGACCAGGATCATGTCCTTCTTGCGATCGACGATGCGCAGGTAGCCGTCAGGCTCGATCAGCGCGATGTCGCCGGTCTTGAGCCAGCCGTCGCGGTCGAGCACCTCATCAGTGGCTTCCTGGCGCTGCCAGTAGCCCTTCATCACCTGCGGGCCCTTGACGCACAGCTCGCCCGGCTCGCCCTGGGGCATCTCGCGGCCCTCGTCGTCGACGATCTTGCAGAGGGTCGACGGCACCGGGATGCCGATGGTGCCGACGCGGTTGGCTTCGGCCGGGTTGACCGTGGCCACCGGGCTGGTTTCGGTCATGCCGTAGCCTTCGCAGATGGCGCAGCCGGTCACCGATTTCCAGCGCTCGGCGACACTCAGCTGCAGCGCCATGCCGCCGGACAGGGTGATCTTCAGCGAGGAGAAGTCCAGGGCGCGGAAGGCGTCGTTGTTGCAGAGCGCGACGAACAGGGTGTTGAGGCCGACGAAGCCGCTGAATTTCCACTTCGACAGTTCCTTGACCATCGCCGGCAGGTCGCGCGGGTTGGTGATCAGCACGTTGTGGTTGCCGATCAGCATCATCGCCATGCAATGGAAGGTGAACGCATAGATGTGGTACAGCGGCAGCGGCGTGATGAGGATCTCGCACCCTTCGCGCAGGTTGGCCCCCATCAGCGCGCGGCATTGCAGCATGTTCGCCACCAGGTTGCGGTGGGTGAGCATGGCGCCCTTGGCTACGCCCGTGGTACCGCCGGTGTACTGCAGCACGGCCACGTCGTGGGCGCCGGGGTTGACCTCGGTCACCGGCTGGCCCTTGCCCTTGGCCAAGGCGTCGTTGAAGCGCACGGCCTTGGGCAGGTGATAGGCCGGGACCATCTTCTTGACGTACTTGACCACGCTGTTGACCAGCAGGCGCTTGAGCGGTGGCAGCAGGTCGGCGACTTCGGTGATGATGACGTGGCGCACGTCGGTCTTGGGCACGACCTTTTCTGCCAGGTGGGCCATGTTGGCCAGGCAGACCAGCGCCTTGGCGCCGGAGTCCTTGAACTGGTGCTCGAGTTCGCGAGCCGTGTACAGAGGGTTGGTGTTTACCACGATCAGGCCGGCGCGCATGGCCCCGAAGACCACCACCGGGTATTGCAGGACGTTGGGCAGTTGCACGGCGATGCGGTCGCCCGGCTGCAGGTCGGTGTGCTGCTGCAGCCAGGCGGCGAAGGCGCCCGAGAGGCTGTAGAGCTCGCCGTAGGTCAGGGTCTTGCCGAGGTTGCTGAAGGCCGGCTTGTCGGCGAAGCGTTGGCAGGACTGCTTGAGTACGGCCTGGAGGTTGGGAAACTCGTCGGCATCGATTTCGGCCGCGACTCCGGCTGGGTACTTGTCCTTCCAAAAGGTTTCGATCATGGAACCCCACTCCTTGAACACAGCAGAATCTTGATCGCATCGGTGCGATTATTATTGATATAGGATGACGGTCGCGGGGACCGTTTCATCGGCAAGCGGGGCGAGATTAGCAGCTTTGCCAGGGAGCGCCTAGGGCCAGAGACGGCCACGGAGTTGCCTTTGTGACCGTCTAATTAATATTGGTCACATTTTGTTTCAGCCCTAGTGCCTTGTCATCCGGGTCGATTCCCACCGGCCTGCCGCCCTGTCCGTTCAGGCATGGCGTGTCCCTGTGCACCTCAATCAGCCAAGCAACAAACCCCACCAACCGATATCATCGCACCCTTTCGCCGCCGTCCCACGGGACGCGCCGCCACGTATCGTGTTTCTCGCTCAAGGAAGCCCAGATGACCCAGGTCACCAACACCCCTTACGAAACCCTCGAAGTCGGCCAGACCGCGACCTACAGCAAGTCCGTGGAGGAACGCGACATCCAGCTGTTCGCCGCGATGTCCGGTGACCACAACCCGGTGCACCTGGACGCCGAGTTCGCGGCCAAGAGCCTGTTCCGCGAGCGTATCGCCCATGGCATGTTCAGCGGTGCGCTGATCAGCGCCGCCGTCGCCTGCACGCTGCCAGGCCCGGGCACCATCTACCTGGGGCAGACCATGAGCTTCCAGAAGCCGGTCAAGATCGGCGACACCTTGACCGTGCGCCTGGAAATCCTGGAGAAGCTGCCCAAGTTCAAGGTGCGCATCGCCACCAACGTCTACAACCAGCACGACGAGGTGGTGGTGCAGGGCGAGGCCGAGATCCTGGCGCCGCGCAAGCAGCAGACGGTCGAGCTGGTCAGCCCGCCGAACTTCATCGCCAGCTGAAGCGCGCGCGGCAGGTGGTGACCGATCGGCGCCACCTGCGCACCGCGCCTACAGCCCCGTGGGCGCGAGGATGAATTCGCGGTAGCCAGAGACGATCACGTACACCGCGAAGTAACAGAAGATGGCGGCCGAGGCCAGGTAGGACCAGGTCAGCAGGCGATCACCCAGCAGCCGCCCGCCATGGCTGGCCACGCCGCACAGCCCGGCGCTCCACACCAGCCCCGCCAGAAAGAAGCCGCCAAGGAACAGCCCGGCATCGATCAGCCCGCCTTCGGTCGAGCGCGAGATCAGCACCCCACCGACCGCCGCGAACCAGAGGATGGCACTGGGCGAGGACATGGCCAGGAACAGGCCGCGCAGGAACTCGCGCCAGGCCGGCTCCACCACGGCCGCCTCCTGCGCCTGCAGGTGCCCACCGCGCCAGGCGGCCAGCAGCATCTTGACCGCGAACAGCACCAGCAAGGCCGAACCGCCAAGCCACAGCACCCAGCGCACGGTCTCGAACTGCAGCAGCACGGTCATCCCGGCCAACGCCGCCACGGCGTAGATCAGGTCCCCCACGCAGGTGCCCAACCCAAGCCAGAAACCTTGCAGGAACCCGCGCTGCATGGCGAGGGTGATCATGGCGATGTTGGCGATGCCGATGTCCAGGCAGAGGGAGAGGCTGAGCAGAAATCCGTTCGAGAAAGGCATAGGGCGATGGGGTCCGGGCGAGCGAGGGCTGGAGGGGTGTGGAAGCGGGGGCAGTATACGGTGGGGAGAAGGGCTCGGGCAGATGGGGGGTGGGTCGGGGATCCCCATGTCCGTTCCGCAGCGGCCTGGGAAGTGAGCTCAGCCTGGGCCTTTCGCGGTGGCCTCATCGCGGGCAAGCCCGCTCCCACACCCGTAGTCACACCGCGATGGTGCAGGCAATTGCAGGCCCATGTGGGAGCGGGCTTGCCCGCGATGAAGGCGCCGCGCTGTGGGCAGGGGAAACAAGCAGGTATGCTGTGCGCTCTTCAATCCATGGCCCCTCCATGCATTCGTCACCTACCCTGCACTGCACGCCGCTGACCGGGCTCGAACGCCGCCTGCTGGATCACTTCTACCGCCAGCACGGCTCACGCATGCGTACGCCGGCCGATGGTCACCCGTGGGTCGCGCGGTCGGGATCGATCGTGGCGGGGTTGAACCTGACGCCGGTGGCGGGCGGGCACTGGCTGACCGGGCTGCTGGTCGATCCGCAGTGGCGGCAACGGGGCGTCGCGTCGTGCCTGATGAGGGCAGCCATGACCGGGCTGGACGGGACGGTATGGCTGTTCTGCCACCCTGACCTGCTGCCGTTCTACCAACGGCTGTCGTTCGAACCTGGGGTCGATCTGCCTGAAGCGTTGGCGGGGCGCCTGCAACGCTATCAGCAGCACAAGCCCCTGATCGCCTTGCAATACACCCCGCACCCACGTTGACAGGCATGAGGGTCGACACCCCAGGCTGAATAGCAGCGCCCCACCTTCTTCAGGTCGAGGGGCGCTTTGCTTCAGTGGCTGTTGGCGCTTCCCGGCTGAGCGTTAGCCGGTGCCGGTTCTTCCTTGCCCAGGTTCGACTTGGGCTCCGGCGACGTGGTGCCGTCGAAGTCCTTCTCGCCCTTGTCCTTGCCTTCAGCGGACATGTGTTCGATCACCGCATTCATCTCCGCGCCCAGCAGCAGCACGGCCGAGGAGATGTAGAAGTACAACAGCAGCACGATGATGGTCCCGATGCTGCCGTACATGGCGTTGTAGTCGGCGAAGTTGGTCACATAGAAACCAAAGCCCAACGAGGCCAGTATCCATACCACCACCGCCAGTACCGACCCTGGCGTGATGAAGCGAAACTGCTGCTTCACGTCGGGCATCAGGTAGTACATCAAGGCCACCGCGACCATCATCAGGACGATGATCACCGGCCAACGCAGCACGGTCCACAAGGTGACGATGAAGTCGCCCAGGCCGACCTGCGAAGCGATCCACTCCATCACCTGTGGCCCCAGCACCATGAGCGCCGCGACCGACAACAGCATGCCGGCGAAACCCACGGTGTAGAGGATCGACAGCGGGATGCGCTTCCACACCGGACGCCCTTCCGGCACGTCGTAGGCGGCATTCATCGCGCTCATCATCAGGCGCACGCCGGCCGAGGCGGTCCACAGCGCGATGACGATACCTACCGACAGCAGCCCACCCTTGGACTCCTGCAACTGGTCGATCACCGGGTTGACCTGCTCCAGCGCCTGGCCGGGCAGGACCAGTTCGGCCTGCAAACGCAGCCAGGAGAAGAAGTCCGGCAGGTGCAGGAAACCGATCAGCGCGATGAGAAACAGCAGGAAAGGGAACAGCGAGAACAGCATCTGGTACGCCAGGGCCGAGGCGTAAGTGGACATTTCGTCGTCGAGGAATTCGTTGACGGTGCGGATCAATACCTTGTGTACAGGAAGGCCCTGCATGGCTTTAAACATTGTTAGCGTCTCCCTCGCCGCTTCGACGGTCATCGGTACAGGCCCGACAACGGTTCGGGGCCTACATGGCTGCAATCAGTCTAGTAGACCACGGCGATCGGCCACCGCTCCCTTGCGGACCAATAAAAACGACCCCGCATAAAAAACGGCCACGCGAGGGTGGCCGTTCTGTGCGAAACGGGACCTTATGGCTTGGTCACGTCGTCGACTTTGTTCTTCACATCGCCCTTGACCTGCTGGCCTTCGCCTTTGATCTCCTGGGCCTTGCCTTCGGCTTTGAGCTTGTCGTTGTCGGTCAGGTTGCCGACGCCTTGCTTGATGTTGCCGACCGCTTCGTTAGCCATCCCTTTAACTTTGTCTGTGGTGCCGCTCATGGGGACTCTCCTTCAAAGGACACGGGACTGTGTCGTTACTAGATGGAGAGGTGAGCCCAGGCGGAAGTTCCGAGATTTTGCATATTCCCGAGCAGACGCGATGGCGGCCAGGCAATACCGCGTTTGTGCCAGTCCAGACGGATCAGGCGCGCACGCCCTGTACTTCAGCGACTGCGGCCGCCAACGCTGCCGCCGGATCGGCCGCCTGGGTGATCGGGCGACCGATGACCAGGTAGTCGGAGCCTGCGTCCAGGGCCTGACGCGGGGTCAGGATGCGGCGCTGGTCGTCCTGGGCGCTACCGGCCGGACGAATCCCCGGCGTCACCAGTTGCAAGCCTGGGTAGGTGCCTTTCAGGGCAGGCGCTTCGAGCGCCGAGCAGACCAGGCCGTCCATGCCGGCCTGCTGCGCCAGGCCTGCCAGGCGCAGCACCTGCTCTTGCGGCTCGATGTCCAGGCCGATGCCGGCCAGGTCCTCGCGCTCCATGCTGGTGAGCACGGTCACGCCGATCAGCAGGGGCTGCGGGCCGCTGCGCTGGGCGAGCACGTCGCGGCAGGCCGACATCATGCGCAGGCCGCCGGAGCAGTGCACGTTGACCATCCACACGCCCATCTCCGCAGCGGCCTTGACGGCCATGGCGGTGGTGTTGGGGATGTCGTGGAACTTGAGGTCGAGGAACACTTCGAAGCCCTTGTCGCGCAATGCCTCGACGATGCCCGACGCGCTGCTGGTGAACAGCTCCTTGCCGACCTTGACGCGGCACAGGGCGGGGTCGAGCTGGTCGGCCAGGCGCAGGGCGGCTTCGCGGGTCGGGAAATCCAGGGCAACGATCAGGGGCGTCTGGCAGGCGGGCATGGCAATGGTCTCTAGGCAAGGCGTGAACGGCGCGCATTGTAAACGAAGTGCCCCGCCGATGGGGCGCGGATCGACGCCAGGGCATCGCGGCCCACGGGAACCCCCGCCCTGCCCCAGGTTCGAACGTTACAATGGGCCTCGGCCTTCATGAGAGTGGGAGAACATCATGCCGTGGTACGCCTGGGTGATACTGCTGGTGGCGATTGGGTCCGTCGTGGGCGGGTTGCTGATGCTGCGCGATACGGCGAACAAGCTGCCGTTGACCGACGAGCAGAAGCAGAAGATCAAGCAACGCAATGCCGAGATGGATGCCAAGGAGGCGCGGGACCGCTGACGCCTGCGTCACGCCCGGGCGGATGCCACGGCCTGGACGATGCAAGACGGGAGGAACACGGCCCCCAGGTGGAAGGGGTATACTGGCGCCCTTTCATTTTCCATCGACGAGGGCCGTCACTTCCCCATGGTTAAGATCACCCCCACTATCGACTGCGCCAACGACACACCCTTCGTCCTGTTCGGCGGCGTCAACGTGCTCGAATCCCTCGACCTGGCCCTGACCGCCTGCGCCGAGTACGTCCGGGTCACCGAAAAGCTCGGCATCCCCTACGTGTTCAAGGCCAGCTTCGACAAGGCTAACCGTTCCTCGATCCACTCCTACCGTGGCCCTGGCCTGGAAGAAGGCCTGCGCATCTTCGAGAAGGTGAAGGCCGAATTCGGCGTGCCGGTGATCACCGACGTGCACGAGATCCACCAGGCGGCGCCGGTCGCCGAGGTCGTCGACGTGCTGCAGCTGCCGGCCTTCCTGGCGCGCCAGACCGACCTGGTGATGGCGTTGGCCAAGACCAACAAGCCGGTCAACATCAAGAAGCCGCAGTTCCTCAGCCCATCGCAGATGCAGAACATCGTGCAGAAATTCCGCGAAGCCGGTAACGATCAGCTGATCCTCTGCGACCGTGGCACCTGCCTGGGCTACGACAACCTGGTGGTGGACATGCTCGGCTTCGGCGTGATGAAGCGCACCTGCGACGACCTGCCGATCATCTTCGACGTGACCCATGCCCTGCAGCAGCGCGACCCGTCGGGCGCCGCCTCCGGTGGCCGTCGCGAGCAGGTGGTGGAGCTGGCACGTGCGGGCATGGGCGTCGGCCTGGCCGGCCTGTTCCTCGAAGCGCACCCCAACCCTGACCAGGCCAAGTGCGACGGCCCCAGCGCCCTGCCGCTGGACCAGCTCGAGCCGTTCCTGGCGCAGATCAAGGCGCTGGACGACCTGATCAAGTCCTTCCCGGCCCTGAACATCCGCTAAGCACACCGCTCGAGGCGAGGGACTGACATGACAGGTACCGAACAACGGGTCGCGATCGTGATCCCGGCACGCTACGGCTCGACCCGCCTGCCGGGCAAGCCGCTGGCGGACATTCTCGGCAAGCCGATGGTGCAGCACGTCTACGAGCGCGCCTTGCAGGTCGGCAATGCCGACCAGGTGGTGGTCGCCACGGACGACGCCCGCGTGGCGCAGGCCGTGGAGGCCTTCGGCGGGGTCTGCGTGATGACTTCGCCCGAGCACCCCTCGGGCACCGACCGCCTGGCCGAAGTCATGGGCCAGGTGCAGGCCGACGTGTACATCAACCTGCAAGGCGACGAGCCGCTGGTGCGGCCGAGCGACATCGAGGCGCTGATCGCCGGCATGCTGGCCGACTCCACGGTCGCCATCGGCACCCTGTGCCATGCCATCGACCACCACGAGGCCAAGCGCCCCGAGGCGGTCAAGGTGGTGCTGGGCCACAACGGCAACGCGCTGTATTTCAGCCGCTCGCCGATCCCCTATCCGCGTGACGAACAGGCGGCCTCCTACCTCAAGCACGTGGGGGTCTACGGTTATCGCCGTCAGGTCCTGGCCGAGTACAGCGCCCTGCCGCAACCGATGCTCGAGCACGCTGAAAAGCTCGAGCAGCTGCGCCTGCTGGCCGCGGGTTACAGCATCCGTGCGTACCAGGTCGAGCCGACCGGCCCGGGCGTCGATACGCCCGAAGGGCTGGAGCAGGTGCGTGCGCTCATGAGCGGCCAGCCAGCGCCGGTCATGCCGACGCTCGCCGACGTGCGCCTGGTGATCACCGACGTCGACGGCGTGCTGACCGATGGCGGCCTGTTCTACGACGGCAACGGCGAATGCATCAAGCGCTTCCACGTGCGCGACGGCATGGGCATGCGCCTGCTGGAAGAGAACGGCGTGCGCGTGGCGGTGCTGTCGGGGCGCGACTCGGCGACGCTGCGCAAGCGCGTGGCCGACCTGGGCATCACCCTGTGCCAGTTCGGCGTCAAGGACAAGCAGACGGCCTGCCAGCAGTTGATGGCCGAAGCGGGCGTCAGCGCCGAGCAGACGGCGTGCCTGGGCGACGACAGCATCGACCTGCCGGCCTTCGCCACGTGCGGCCTGTCGTTCGCGGTGGCCGACGCGCCGGTGTACGTCAAGGCAGCGGCCTCGGGCGTGTTGGAGGCGGCAGGCGGTACGGGCGCGTTCCGCGAGCTGGCCGATGCCATCTTGATCGCCCAGGGCAAGGCCGAGGTGTTCGAAACGGCGGCGGGCTATTCGCGGGTCATGGGCAAGATGGCCCAGTGATCCCAACGGCGTGAACGGTCGGCCAGCCCTGCCAGGTGCAGGCTGACCGACCTGCCTTGCCTATCGGCCCTGCGGCAGGGTCTGTCGGCACGAGCGCTTCATGGGCCAGCCAGGGCGTACGCTCACTCCACGGTGAGCTTGTCCCGGTTGCGCTCCAGCAGCGCACTGCCGATGCCCTTCACCTCCAGCAGCTCGTCCACGCCCGTGAACGGGCCGTGCGCCTCTCGATAGGCCACGATGGCCTCGGCCTTTGACTTGCCGATACCGGTCAGCTCGCTTTGTAACGTGGTGGCATCGGCCTTGTTCACGTCCACCTGCGGCTTGGCCGCCTCTTGCATGGCGGCCGAGGGCGTCGCGGGCGGGGTGGCCGGCGCCGCGCTGACGGCGAACGACAGGCTGGCGAACAGGGGCAGCAGCAGGGATTTGCAAAAGGTCTTGCGCATGGGGATCACTCCTGTGAATGAGGGTCATGGTGCAGCGGTTCCAGTGGCTGCCCCGTCACACTAGCCGCTGCCTCGGCCTTCGCCCAGCCTCTTGCGCAGGCCAATGGTTACTGAATCAGACAGCGCAACCAGGGCTTTAAAAGCATCCTTCACCTGCTGGCTATACGTCCTACAACTGGCAGTGGAAAGCGCCATTGGGCACGCCCCATTTGAATTGCTCCGCATTGCTTGCCAGACTCGCCTCCCGCTACGGCCGTCGCTGCCGGGATGCCTGTCGAAAAGAGGATCACCGTTGAACGAACACACCCTGTCCCACCGCCTGGAACGCGTCGCGGCGCACGTGCCTGCCGGCGCCCGTCTGGCCGACATCGGTTCGGACCATGGCTACCTGCCCGTGGCCCTGGTGCGCCGTGGTGCCATCGCGGCGGCCGTGGCCGGCGAAGTGGCGCTGACGCCCTTCCATGCCGCCGAACGTACCGTGCGCGAGAACGACCTGGCCGAGCAGGTCACGGTGCGTCTGGCCGATGGCCTGGAGGCGTTGCGGCCGGAGGACGGCATCACCGTGGTCAGCCTGTGCGGCATGGGGGGCGAGACCATCCGCGACATCCTGGCCCGGGGCAAGGCGCGCCTGAGTGGGCAGGAGCGCCTGGTGCTGCAACCCAACGGCGGTGAGCAACCTCTGCGGGTGTGGCTGATGGCGCAGGGTTACCGCATCGTGCACGAGGAGGCCCTGCGCGAGCACCGCTTCGACTACGAAATCATCGTCGCCGAACCCACAGGCCCGGTGCACTACACCGAGCAGGAGCTGTACTTCGGCCCGGTGCAGATGCAGGTGCGCAGCCCGGCATTCCTGAACAAGTGGCAGCGCATGCTGCGCCAGAAACAGCAGACGCTGAAGAACCTGGCACAGGCGCGGCAGGCGGTGCCCGAGCAGAAGGTGCGCGAGATGACCCGCCAGGCCGAGTGGATCACCCACTTGCTGGCGCAGGCCTGAGCACGCTGCCCGGGACAACTTGGTTTACAATGCGCCCGCTCATGCCTGGGCGGCGACCGGCCCATTGCGCGCAGCGCCAGCCAGGCTGATGTCCCGTCCCGTGCCACCTCCGCGCACGGTCGTCGTGTCCAGTGGTCCTGCCGTTGGCCGACGTGTTTCCCGTTATTTGCGAAGACGAATCCTGCACATGAAACATCTACCGATCGCCCAACAAGCCCTCGCTACCCAGGCCCAGGCCCTGACCCAGATGGCAGACCGCCTCGATGGCGCCTTTCAGCAGGCGGTGGACCTGATACTGGGTTGCCAGGGCCGCACGGTGGTCTGCGGTATCGGCAAGTCCGGCCTGATCGGCAAGAAGATGGTCGCCACCTTCGCCTCCACCGGCACACCGAGCTTCTTCCTGCACCCGGCCGAAGCCTTCCATGGCGACCTGGGGATGCTCAAGCCGATCGACGTGCTGATTCTGATCAGCTACAGCGGCGAGACCGACGAGCTGATCAAGCTGATCCCGAGCCTGAAGTCGTTCGGCAACCCGATCATCGCCATGACCGGCAATGGCCGTTCCACCCTGGCGCGGCATGCCGACGTCTGGCTGGACGTGTCGGTCGAGCGCGAGGTCTGCCCGAACAACCTGGCGCCGACCACCTCGACCCTGGCGACCATGGCCATGGGCGATGCGCTGGCCGTGGCGCTGATCGACGCGCTGCAGTTCAAGCCCATGGACTTTGCCCGCTACCACCCCGGTGGCAGCCTGGGGCGCAAGCTGCTGACCCGCGTACGCGATGTGATGCACTCGCCTGCGCCGATCGTGACGCCGCAGACCGCCTTCCATGACTGCCTGCTGGTGATGACCCAGAGCCGGTTGGGCATGGCGGTGGTGATGGAGGGCGAGACCCTGGCCGGGATCGTCACCGATGGCGACCTGCGGCGTGCGCTGCTGGAGGACCAAGGGGTGGTCAACGCAACGGTCGCCGACTTCATGACCACCACGCCACGGACCATTCGCAGCGATGCGCAGCTGGCCGAGGCGGAGGCGTTCATGCTGGAGCACAAGATTCGGGTGTTGGCGGTGACGGATGAAGTGGGCGCGGTGGTGGGGGTGGTCGAGATTTTTGATTGAGGGTGGGTGAGGAGGCAGAGATGGAGCGGGTCAGGCGTAGTCCTTGATCAGGGACGGCAGGGCCTACAAAGCCGCCCCTCCGTCTCTGCATGCCGAGGCGCACCCGAAGCGCCTCACCACCTCGACTCAGGAATCCTGCCGCCGCTGCTGGTAGATCCAGTCCACGATCTCCCCTTCCGGCGCATACCCGCACACCAGCTCGCGCAACAGCTTGCGCACCTGCGGGTAATCGTTCGCCTCGACCGACGCCAGCAACGCTTCCAGCCTGCCCTTGAGCATGCCCCACGGCAGGCAATCCTCGTTCGCCGACATGATCATCGGGTGCCGGGTGGGCTCGACGTTGTCGCCGATCAGCAACTCTTCGTACAGCTTCTCCCCCGGCCGCAGCCCGGTGAACTCGATGGCGATGTCGCCCGTGGGGTTGCGCTCGGAGCGCACGCTGAAACCGGACAGGTGGATCATCTTTTCGGCCAGTTCGACGATCTTCACCGGCTTACCCATGTCCAGCACGAACACATCGCCGCCCTGCCCCATGGACCCGGCCTGGATCACCAGTTGCGCCGCCTCGGGGATGGTCATGAAGTAGCGGGTGATCTTCGGGTGGGTGACCGACAAGGGCCCGCCCGCCTTGATCTGCTTGTGGAACAGCGGGATCACCGACCCCGACGAGCCCAGCACGTTGCCGAAGCGCACCATGGTGAAGCGGGTCTTGTTGACCTGCGCCACGTTGTGCGGATCCCCCAGCAATACCGGCGCCGTCTCCCCGCTCAGCGCCTGCAGGGTCATCTCGGCCAGGCGCTTGGTGCTGCCCATGACGTTGGTCGGGCGCACGGCCTTGTCGGTGGAGATCAGCACGAAGCTCGACACGCCGGCCTGCAAGGCGGCCTGGGCCGTGCTGAGCGTGCCCATCACGTTGTTCAGTACGCCCTCGGCGACGTTGTGCTCGACGATCGGCACGTGCTTGTAGGCGGCGGCGTGGTAGACGGTGTCGACCTGCCAGGCGTTGAGGATATCGAGCAGATGCGTCTGGTTGCGCACCGACCCGAGGATGGGCAGCAACTGCACGGGCCGGGGCTCGCGCCGGAGGGTCGCCTCCAGCTCGGCATGGATGCAGTAGAGGTTGTACTCGCAGTGATCGAACAGGATCAGCACCTGGGGCCGCTGCTCCAGAATCTGCCGGCACAGCTCCGAACCGATCGAGCCACCCGCGCCGGTGACCAGCACCACCTGGCCGACGATGCAGCGCTCCAGCAGGTCGCTCTGGGCCGGCACCGGATCACGGCCCAGCAGGTCGCCGATGTCCACCTCGCGAATGTCGTCGACCTTCACCCGACCACTGGCCAGGTCCATGATCCCTGGGATACTGCGCACGTGCAGCGCGAAGCCTTCCAGGTAACCGAGAATTTCCCGCCGCCGCTCACGGGCAGCCGACGGCAGGGCCAGCAGGATTTCCTCGGCGCCGGTGGCATCGATCATGCGCTGGATGTCGGCGGGCTTGTACACCTGCAACCCGGAGATCATCCGGTCAGCGATGTCGGGATCGTCGTCGATGAAGGCCACCGGGCGCATGACCTTGCCCATGCGCAGGGCCGCGACCAACTGGTTGCCCGCCGAGCCGGCGCCGTAGATGGCCACCTTGGGCAGGCCGTCGTCACGGTTGGCGAACGGTACGTACTGGGCGGCGGTGAACCAGTCGCCCAGGAAATACTGGCGCATGGCGAGGCGCAGACCGCCGATGATCACCATGCTCAACCACCAGTAGTTGAAGATGATCGAGCGCGGGACCACAGGCGGTGGCGGGCTGTACCAGTAGACGACCAGGGTCAGCAGCAGCGACGACAGGCTGACGGCCTTGACGATGGCGACCAGGGCGTCGTTGCCGAAGTAGCGCATGACCGCCCGGTACAGGCCAAACCGGATGAACAGGGGAATGGCCACGATCGGCGCGGCGATGAACAGGAAGGTGTGGACCTCGATCGGGTTGTACATCTCGTCGTAGCCGAGCCGGACGACGAACGCCAGCCACAGGGCGACCCACACCAGCACGACATCGGTGGTCACTTGGATCAGGCGCTTCTGCCGACGCGACAGGTTCACCAGGAAGGTACGCAGCTTGTCCATATCCGCCGACCGAGTCGGCTTGCCCTCATCGTTGTTGTACAGGGGACACCGTGAAGCATCCGTCAGTGAGCGTGCGCGCCATGCCTGGCCGTCAATCGGCCCTTCCCGCGTGGTAACGCACGGCCAGCAGCACCAGCGGTACGTAGGCGATCACGGTGCCCAACACGCCGTCGAGCCCGGCCAGCACCACGAGGCAGGCGATGGGCAGCAACCAGCCCAGCGTGAGCGCGGCCACGGCCAGCGTGACGGGGCGATGACCGGCCACACGGCGAGCGGCATGCTGATAGGCATGGCTGCGGTGCGCTTCGTAGACCTTGTCGCCATTGAACAGCCGGCGCAGCAGGGTCACGGTGGCATCGACGATGAACACCCCGAGCAGGATCAGCCAGGCCCACAGGTAGGCCGGCGCGACCCAGGCGCCTTGCAACGACAGCCCGCCCAAGGTCAGCCCCAGAAAGCCGCTGCCGGCATCGCCCATGAAGATCTTGGCCGGCGGGAAGTTCCAGAGCAGAAAACCGACCACTGCCGCGACCAGCACCAGCGGCGCGATCACCGCGCCGGCATGCCCGCCCGCCAGGTACAGCGCGCTCATGGCCAGGCACACGACGACCGCCTCGAGCCCGGCGATGCCATCGATCCCGTCCATGAAATTATAAAGGTTGAGCAGCCAGACCAGGTACAGCACCGCCAACGGCGCGAGCAGCCAGGGCGCGCTCACGGCCAGGCCGGCGATCACCACGGGCGGCATGCCACCCAGCCAGGCGAGCAGCCAGACAGCCGCCAGCCCATGCCCGAGCAACCGCCAGCGCGCCGGGATGTGCCGGTGATCGTCGATGAAGCCGACCACGGCGACCAGCAGGCCCGCGCCGCCCAGGGCGATGAACTCATCGCGGGTGACCTGCCCGACAGACCAGAGCCCGGCCAGCGCCAGCAGAAAGGCGCACACGATGGCCACACCGCCGCCGCGCGGGGTCGGTACGCTGTGAGAGCTGCGCGCATTGGGCACATCCATCAGGCTGCGCGCCAAGGCATAGCGCCGGATCAACGCAGTCAACAGAAAAGCGGCCAGCGCGACGGCGGCCAGCAGCCAGGCGAAGGACATCAAGGGCGTGACTCCAGGAAAGAGGCGGCCGTGGCACGCAGGGCGTGGTCCACGGTGACGGCCGGCTGCCAACCCAGCAACCGGCGGTTCTTGTCGATGTCCACCTGCAGCGACCCGAGCAGCCGCTGGGCGATCGACGCGCGCCCGACCAGGTGCGCGGCCAGCGCCAGCAGGCGTGGGGGGACCGGCAGCAGCAAAGGCCGGCGACCCAGCGCCTGGCCCAGGCGACGCAGCAGGTCGGTGGTGGAGAGGTCTTCACCGTCGCTGACCAGGAAGACCTGATTGGCGGCGCTGGGGTGGTCCAGACACACGGCGATCAGGTCCACCAGATTGTCCAGGCTCACCAGGCTGCGGCGGTTGCGAACGGCGCCCAGCGGCAGTGGTACGCCACGCTTCAGCCAGCGCATCAGGCTGGCGAAGTTGGCGCCGACACCGGGACCATAGACCAGTACGGGACGGATGATCACCACCTCCATGGCCGTCTCGCGGGCCAGACGAAGCAGGCCCTGCTCGGCCTCATGCTTGGAGAGGCCGTAGGGATCGGTGGGGGCGACAGGCTGGTCCGCGTCGAAGGGCTGGCCCGGCGCGGTCTGTTCGCCGTTGACCTTGATCGAGCTGATGAACACGAAGCGGCGCACCCCGGCGCGCGCCGCCTGCTCGGCCAGGGCCAGGGTGCCTTGGGTGTTGACCCGACGGAATGCGGTGAGCGGGTCGGCCTCGGTGTCGTTCATGACATGCACGCGGGCGGCTGCATGGACCACCTGATCGATACCCGCCAAGGCAGCCGTCCAGTCCGCTTCAGGCCCCAGGGCTGGTACGGTTCGTGTGTCGGCCCTTGCTGGCACCGAAGCGTCGGCGCGACGCACGCCTGCCACCACGGTACGATCGTGCAGATTCAGCAGATGGGCGACCAGGGCGTGCCCGACGAAGCCATTGGCCCCGGTCACCAGGACCGTGCCGCCGTTCAGTGCATCGCTCATGCCGGACGATCGAGCAGTTGACGGTACAGCTGGACGTAATGGTCGATCATGGTGGTGGACGAGAACATCGTCTCGAAGCGACGACGGGCGTTTCGCCCCATCTCGGCCGCGCGCTCGGGATCGTTCCACAACGTGAGCATGGCCTGGGCCAGGCTGTCGACATCGCGTGGCGCGGCCACCAGACCGGTTTCACCGTCCAGGTTGATGTAGGTGGTGCCGCTGCCGATCTCGCAGGAGATCATCGGCTTGCCATACATCGCGGCCTCGAGCAGCGAGATACCGAACGCTTCCGAACGCAGGTGCGAGGGGAAGACGAAGCCTTCGCACAGTGTGAGCAGCGCCACTTTGTCGTGATCGTCGACGCCGCCGACGAAACGCACCGAATCGGCGCCGAGGCTCACGGCCTGGGCACGCAGTGTCTGCTCGAGGTGGCCGTGACCGACGATGACCACCGGCAGCCCCGTCTTGCTGGCCGCCTCGATCAGGTAGTTCAGGCCCTTGTAGTACCGCAGCGCGCCGACGAAGAGGAAGAACCGTGGGCCGACCTGATCGCGCCAACGATCCAGGCGCTGTGCGTCCACCGTCGGGTAGGTCGACTCGTCCAGGCCGAACGGAATCACCTCGACCTTGTCCTCGAAGCGCTGCAGCGTCTCGCTGTGCGCCACGTAGTTGGGCGACGAGGCGACGATGCGATCGACGCTGCCGAGGAACCGGTGCATCACGGGCTGGTACAGCTTGAGCAGGGTCTTCTGCTTGACGATGTCGGAGTGGTACGTGACCACGGTCGGCTTGTTCAGGCGGCTGGCGAAGTGCACCAGGTCCATGAACGGCCAGGGGAAGTGGTAATGGATGATGTCCGCCTGCCGGGCCAGCTCGGCGAAATCCTTGAACGCCGACAGCGAGAACCCGGTCGAGGCGACTTGCAGGTCCAGCCTGGAACGGTGCGCCCGGTGATGCCCGACCTCCTCGTCACGCCCGGCACCGCGGGTGCTCAGCGACAACACCTCGGCCTCGATCCCCTGGGCACGCCCACCTTCGGCCAGCTGGAAGATCACCTGCTCGATGCCGCCCATGGTTTCGGGGTAGTACGTCTTGAAGAAATGCAGGACCTTGATCATCGCGAGGCCACCGTGCGGCGATAGACGTTGAGGGTGTCGAGCGCGCAGCGCTCCCAGGAGAACCGGGCAGCATGGGCCAACCCGGCAGGCACGGCGTAGGCGCGCCAGGCGTCGTCTTCCAGCCCCTTGGCGATCAGTGCCGTCAGGGCGTCGACGTCCATCGCCTCGCACATCAGCGCCGCGTCGCCGGCTACTTCCGGTAGCGACGAGGTGTTGGAGCAGACCACCGGCACACCCGAGGCCATCGCTTCGAGCACGGGCAGGCCGAAGCCTTCGTACAGCGAGGGGAAGGTGAACAGCCGTGCTCCAGCGAACAGCGAAGGCAGGTCCTGACTGGGCGCGAAGCCCAGGTAGTACGCCCAGCCTTCACGACGGGCGCTCTCGAGCCGCTGGTGAATGGCCTCGCTGCACCATCCCTGGTAACCGGTCAGCACCAACGGCCAGCGGGTGCGCACGGCCAGCGGCAGGCGCTGATAGGCATCGAGCAGGGTCAGGATGTTCTTGCGCGGCTCGATGGTACCGACGAACAGACTGTAGCCCCCAGGCTGTAGACCATGCCGGTCGAGCACGGGGCGAAGCGCTGCTTCGTTGCGCGGGTGGAACTCCGGTGCACTGGCCAGGGGGACGGTGTCGATGCGGTCCAGCGGCCAGTCGAAGAACGCCGCCAGCTCCTGACGGGTAAACTCCGAGTCGGTGATCAGGCGATCGGCGCGCTTGATGGTCTGCGTCAGCTCCTTGCGCAGGAAGCGCGCCATCTGCGGTGCATGACACTGCGGCCAGGTGAAGGGCGACAGGTCATGGAACGTCGCCACCCGCGGCCCCTTGAACGGAGGCAGGTAGTAGTTGGGGCTGTGGTAGAGGCAATCGACGTGCCCGTTCAGGGCCCGGCTCTTGAGCCAGGGCATGAGCACGCGGTAGGCCTCGATGGCGACCGGCATCTTCTGCACCAGGCGCTTGAGGCCATACCCGCCACCGGATTGATCCTGGGGGCTGGGCAGCGCGGGCAGGAAACGCCGACCCGCCATGTAGCGCAGCTCGGTGATGTCAGGGCATTGCGCCAGGCGCTGCGCCAGTTCGTAGGTATAACGGCCGATGCCCGTCAGCGGGAAGCGAACGGGCTCGACGGAAAGCACGACTTTCATTAGTGCGCATCCAGCATCCAGGCCAAGGTGTCCCCCAAGAGGGGCGTGGTCCAACCCGGCACTAGACCGCGCAGGCGCATGTTGTCGCCAGTCAGGGTCTTGACCTCGTTGGCCCGCACGAAGGCCGGGTTCACGGTCACCTCGATCCGGTGGCCGGTGATCTGTTCGCACAGGGCGATGACGTCGCGCAACGAATGGGCAACGCCGGAGCTGACGTTCACCGTCTGGCCGACCGGGGCCGCTTCGAGCAGCCCCCGGTAGGCGGCCACGACCGCGCGCACGTCGCTGAAGTCGCGCCAGACATCGAGGTTGCCCAGTTCGATCACAGGCGCGCGACGGCGGAAGTGCGACACGATCTTGGACAACAGGAAATTCTCGCCCTGCCCCACGCCCGAATAGTTGAACGGGCGTGTGATGACCAGGGGTAGACGGTCTTGCCACAAGCGGGCCATGTATTCCATGCCCAGCTTGCTGACTGCGTAATCGTTCGCCGGGGCCGGTGGCGTGGCCTCGCTCAGCATCCCGTCGGAGGCATTGCCATAGACGTTGGCGCTGCTGGCGAGCAGCACACAGTCCGGGGTCTTGCCACAGGCGGCGATGGCCTCGAGCAGGTTGCGCGTGCCGATCAGGTTGACCTGATAGAACGCGTCGGCCACACCATGGCCCACGAAGGCGAGTGCAGCCAGATGCACGACGACATCCGGCTGCAGGTCGGCCAGCACGGCGCGCAGACCCACCGCATCGGTCAGGTCTGCCTGAAGGTAACCCGGCTCGTCGGACGCCTGGCTGCCGGTGCCGAACACCTCGTAGCCCTGGGCCTTGAGTTCGGCGGCCATGTAGCGGCCGGTGAACCCGTGCAAACCGGTGATCAGTGCGCGTTTGCTGGCCTGGGTCATCAGAACGAGAACCCTTGCTCGTTACGACGCAGGTCGGCTTCGACCATCATGCGGCACAGCTCCTCGAGCGACGTCTTCGGCTCCCAGCCCAGGACTTCCTTGGCCTTGGCCGGGTTGCCGATCAGCAGGTCGACTTCGGTCGGGCGGTAGAACTTCGGATTGATCGAGACCAGCACCTTGCCGGTGGCAGCGCAGATGCCCTGCTCGGCTTCGGCTTCGCCCTTCCAGTTCAGGGTGATGTCGACGGCCTTGAAGGCCATGCTGACGAAGTCACGCACGGTTTCGGTACGGTTGGTGGCCAGGACGAAGGTGTCCGGCTCGTCGGCTTGCAGCATGCGCCACATGCCTTCGACGTATTCCTTGGCAAAGCCCCA
Source organism: Enterobacterales bacterium AN_CKDN230030167-1A_HGKHYDSX7 (assembly GCA_046940335.1). GTDB lineage: Bacteria > Pseudomonadota > Gammaproteobacteria > Pseudomonadales > Pseudomonadaceae > Aquipseudomonas. The sequence continues at coordinate 157,247 of JBKYML010000008.1, read as the reverse complement.
GTCGCGCTTGGCGTCGAGGTTGCCCAGCTCCAGGGTCTCCTGCAGGCCCAGCTTGATCTTGGCGACGGTGTCGGTGATCTTGCGGGTCACGAACTCACGGCCACGCAGGGGCGACTCGTGGTTGAACAGGATGCCGCTGGTGGCGAAGATGCCGTAGGACTCGCGGTAGTTGATGGTCATCCAGTGCGCGTACAGCTTGGCGACGCCATACGGGCTGCGCGGGTAGAACGGGGTGCTCTCGACCTGCGGGATGGCCTGGACCTTGCCGAACATCTCGGAGGTCGACGCCTGGTAGAAGCGGACCTTCGGGTTGACGATGCGGATGGCTTCCAGCAGGTTGACCGCGCCCAGACCGGTGATTTCGGCGGTGGTCAGCGGCTGCTCGAAGGACACGCCGACGAAGCTCTGGGCAGCGAGGTTGTAGACCTCGGTGGCTTCGGTGGTCTGCAGCAGGCGGATGCTGGCGGACAGGTCGGTCAGGTCGTACTCGACCAGGTGCAGGTTGGGGTTGTTCTGGATGCCCAGTTCTTCAATACGCCAGAAGTTGACGGAGCTGGTGCGGCGGTAGGTGCCATAGACGGTGTAGCCCTTCTCCAGCAGCAGTTCTGCCAGGTAGGCGCCATCCTGACCAGTGATCCCAGTGACGATTGCTTTCATGCGAATTAACCAACTCCGTTAGTACGATAAAGGGCATTCATGTGCCGATGGCAGGCCCCGAAAGGCTGCAAAGCACGCCGGCGTGAACTGTGGGTGCGTGAGTATACATCTACCGCCGCATCGTGCTCGACGTACATCACGTAACAGAATCACACCCTACGGCTTTCGGCGACATGATCGTGCAGGTGGTAGGGACATCAAAGCAAATTTTTCGTTCGCGGGGTGTCGGATAAAACCGATTTTGGGGGCAAGCGGCAAAGAGTATGGGGGTTTGAGGATGTGGCGGGGGAAGAGGCAGTTGGCGTGATGTGAGGATAGAGGCACGCCATCGTTGTTTAGGCGGTTAGCTGCTTACTGCGGCAACGGATTGAATGGTTTCGTGGGCCCTGCGGGCCCAATCGCGGCGGCGCGGGGGCCGCTCCCACAGGGGACCGCGTCTGCTATACCACAGCGGTGGGTGTAGGAGCGGCCCCTGTGCCGCGATTGGGCCCGTCAGGGCCCACAAGACAGCCATTGCGCCGGCACATGAAACAAGGCAACGACAGGCATTTCCTCCAGGAAGCCGCAACAACCTGCATGCTCAGCCTGTACCCGCAGACGCACAAGCTGCTTTGCCCGCTAAAGGGCCGGGTCAGGCAATACCTGCCCCGCCCTCTCGACTCAGCGCTTGGGCTCGGACCGGGTATCCACTCGGGCCAAATCCCCACCCGGCAGCCCCTTGTCCGGCTCTGGACTGAGCCAGACGTTCACGCTGTCGACGCTCTCCTGGTTCAACTGACCGCTCCAGCGGTTGAGCATGAACAGGTTAGTGATGAAGTCATACTGCGACTTGAGCAGATCCCGACGGGCCTTGAACTCGTTCTGCACGCTGGTCAGCACGTCCACCGCGTTCACTACGCCATACGCAAAGGCCTTCTGCGCCGCGATGCTCGACTGCTGCGCCGAGGACAACGCGTTGCGGTTGGCGCGGATCTTCTCGACGGCCGCCTGAGCGGTCAGGTACGACGTCGTGGTCTCCTTGACCACCTGGCGGCGCACACCCTCCAGGTCCTGCTCGGCCGCCAACTGGTCGTTGTACAGGCCGCGCACCCGCGCCGAGGTCGAGCCACCGCTGTACAACGGCAGCGAGATCCCGACGCTCGCCACATAGCTGTCACTGCGCGGCGTCTGCGTGTTGTCGTAGCCCACGTCACTGCGCTGGGCACTCAGGTTCAGGGACACTTGCGGGTAATGCCCGCCCTTCCCTTCACGCACGGCCGCATTGGCGGCTTCGGCGCCATATTCATAGGATTTGAGCAACGGGTTGGCGTCGATCGCCTGGGCCACGTAATTGGCCAAGGGACGCGGCGGCGCTTCCAGGGCCACATCGTTACGCACTCGGCTCAACCGCTCGGTGATCGGTCGCCCGACCAGCTCGGACAATGCCTCACGGCTGACCTGCACCTGGTTGCGCGCCTCGACCTCCTGGGCCGCGAGGAAGTCCACGCGCGCCTGGAGATCGAGCTTGTCGGTGATCTTGGCCATCTGCTGCGCGAACATCATCGTCACGCGATCGAGGTTCTTCTGCGTCGCGCGCCGCTCGGCCTGCACCAGCTCGAGTTCGTCATCGGCCGCCAGGGCCACGAAGTAGCGCTTGGCCAGCTCGACGGTGGCTTCGGCATGGGCGTCCTCGGCCTGCTCGCCACGCTGACGCGTCACGCTCTTGGACTTCTGCCAGGTTTCCCAGGCCGTCTTGTTGTACAAGTACTGAGTCAGCGTGACCGAGTTGCTTTTGTTGTTGTAGATCTCGCGCGAGGCTTCGTCCTTGCGCAAGATCCGGTTGCCGCTGCTGTTGGCGGAGAGCTGGGGAAGCAGGCCACCCAACGAGGCACGCTGCTGTTCGACCGCCGACTGCGCACGCAGGTAGGCGGCCAGTACGCGTGGATCCTCCAGGCGCGCCTCGCGGTACAGCCCCCCCAGGTCCAACGCATAGGTGGAGGCCGACACCTGCTTGGGCGGCACGTCCTTGGGCACGACAGGTTCAGCGGCCATGGCTTGCGCCACGGCCAGGCTCAGCAATACACCGGGTAAGAAACGCAACACACTCATTCCTCGATCATCGATGTGGCAAACATGTTGCGCGCCGGCTTGAGCAGGTACTCGAGCATGGTGCGATCGCCGGCATTGATCAGCACGTCGGCTGGCATGCCTGGCTGCAGCTTGCGATTGGCGAGCTTCTTCATGCCGTCGTCGGTGACCTTGACCCGGACCAGATAGTAGGGGTCGCCCGAACGCTCATCGGTCAAGCGGTCGGCAGAGATGCGGGTCAGCTTGCCTTCGATGACCGGGGTGGTGGCGTTGTTAAACGCGCTGAAACGAATGTCGGCGGTCTTGCCCAATTCCAGCCGATCGATATCGCTCGGCGCTACCCTGGCCTCGACGACCAGGTCGGAGGTGATGGGCACGATGTCCATCAAGGGGGTCGCCGCTTGCACGACACCGCCAATGGTGTGCACCTTCATGTCCAGCACCATGCCGGTTTCCGGCGCACGAATCACGATGCGCGACAGGCGATCCTGCAGCGCCGCTTCCTTCTCTTGCAGGTCGAAGACCTGCGCCTGAACCTGCGCCAGCTCGTCGGCCACATCGGCGCTGAATTTCTTGTCCAGCTGGACGATCTGCAGCTCGGTCTCGCTGATCTGCAACTTAGTCTTGGCAATGGTCGATTTGTGATCGGCCATTTCGGTGCGCAACATGTCCAGCTTGCGCTGCGACTCCAGCAGGCGCTGGTTATCGACGAAGCCCTGGGCCAGCAGGTCCTTGAGCTGTTTGATTTCACCGCTGTAGGACTTCTCGAGCCCCTGCTTGGTCCGGATCATCTCTTCCAGACCACCGATCTGCGCCTTGAGCTGGCTGATCTGTTCGCGGTGTACCGAGATCTCACCCAGTCGCGATGCCTTGCGGGAGACGAAGACCTGTTGCTCGCCGGCGAGTGCTTCCTTGGCACGATCGGAATCGGTGCCCTTGAGTTCGACAGGCGGAATCGTATCCAGCTGGTCCCGCTCCGCACGCAGACGCGCTTCTTTATAACGTGCGACGATCAGTTGGTTACGGGTGGACTCGTACTCGGCGCTGAGCTGGGATTCGTCCAGAACGATGACGGGATCACCCTTCTTCACCGAATCACCGTCCCGCACCAGCAGTTCCTTGACGATCCCGCCTTCCAGGTGCTGGACGGTCTTGCGGTAGCTCTGCACGGTCACGAAACCGGAGCCGTGCACCGCATTGCTCAAGGGCGCGAAGGCAGCCCAGGTGCCGAAAATGCCAAAGGTCACCAGGACGATGGTCAGGCCGATACGGCGAATGCCGCGATCGGAGGTGGGCATGTCATCGAAGTTGTGGTCGAACTGCGTTATGGCTTTGCTGGTCATCGATGAGGTCCTTTCACACGCCGTTGTGGGTTGCTGGTGATGGCGCGGCGGGGTTGCCCCCCGCAGGTGCTACAGGTGGTGTAGGGGCCGCAGGCGCCCCGGGTGCGGCAGGGCCAGCTGGCGCGGTAGGCGCAGCAGGGCCAGCGGGGGGAGCTGCCTTGGCGACACGCGGCTGGTTACCCGCCTGCTGTTGCGCCAACTGGGCGATGACCTTGTCACGCTCGCCATAGAGGGAGATGGTACCGCCAGCCATGACCAGGACACGATCCAGGCGCGAAAGGATGTTCGGACGGTGCGACACGATGAAGACGGTCGCCCCGCTTTCCTTGACCTTCTGGAGCGCGACGCCCAAGGCCTTCTCACCCACATCGTCGAGGTTGGAGTTGGGCTCGTCGAGCACGATCAGCCGCGGCTTGCCGTACAGGGCACGGGCCAGGCCGATACGCTGACGCTGACCGCCCGACAGGTTGACCCCCTCACTGCCGATGACCGTGTCGTAGCCATCGGGCTGCATGAGGATCATCTCGTGCACACCGGCCATCTGCGCCGCTTCCACTACCTTTTCAGGGTCGACCTTGTCGAACCGGGCGATGTTTTCGCTGATGCTGCCTTCGAACAGTTCGATGTCCTGGGGCAGGTAACCCACATACGGGCCGAGGGTCTGCTTGTCCCAAGTGGCGATGTCGGCACCATCGAGGCGCACGACGCCATGCTGAGGCGGCCAGATACCCATAAGGGCACGCACCAAAGTGGACTTGCCGGCGGCACTGGGACCTACGATGCCGACGATGGAGCCAGCCGGGGCGACGAAGCTGATGCTGCGCAGGACCGGCGTCTTGGCACCTGGCGGGGCTACGATGAGGTTTTCGACCTGGATGTGGCCTTCGGGCGCGGGCAGCGGCATGCGCTCAGGTTCTTTTTTCAGATCATCCATCACCTTATTCAGGCGATCATATTGAACCTTGGCTGCAACGAAGCCTTTCCAGTTACCGATCATCTGATCAATAGGTGCCAGCGCACGACCTAATAACAGCGACCCCGCCATGAGCAAGCCAGGGTTGATTTCGTGAGTGATCACCAGATACGCGCCTGTAGCCAGCATGATCGACTGGGACCAGGTGCGGAACGTCTTGGAAGTCGAGCTGACCACACCGCCTTTATCGCTGGCGTTCGACTGCAGCAACATAACCTTGCGCTGACGCTTCGCCCAGCGGTTCATCAGCGTTTCAAGCATCCCCATCGACTCGATGACTTCAGCATTGCGCAAGGTCTTAGTGGTCACGACATTGGACGCAACATTTTCTTTGTTGGCATTGGCCAACGCCTGACCTGTCACCTTGTGATTGACGACTGCCAGTATCGCGAGGACTGCACCACAGGTCAGTGTTATCCAACCAAACCAAGGATGAAAAAAGAACATCACAATCGTGTAAACGGGGAACCAAGGCGCATCAAAGAACGCGAACAGCCCTGAGCCCGTGAAAAACTGACGAAGGGAGGTCAAATCACTGAGTGATTGGGCTGTCGCATCGGTACCACCGCTGGAGAGCGCGCGCTTGAAGCTGGCTCGGTAGACGTCCCGGCTGAGCAGGACATCCAGACGATTGCTGATACGTACCATGATGCGAGAGCGTACCCATTCCAGAGCGCCCATCGTCGCTACCAGTACTGTCATGATGAGCGTCAGCATGAGCAGGGTCGAGGTACTGCTGGACGGCACGACCCGACCCGATACCTGGATCATGTAGAACGTAGGGACCAGCATCAGGGCATTGACGAAGAAGCTGAAAAAGCCTACCGAGAGAAAGCTGCTCTTGCAGGCTTTGAGGGCGGCTTGCAGGTTATTGTCGGATTGATAACTCATGGCATCCATACTGAGGAATGGCGAAAGCGGCGGGCAGTGTACCACCGACCAAAGAAGGCGGCGCATCGGACTGCGCCTGCCGTGATTTTGTTCACACAGGACGCCCAGTGTTTCATGAAATTTGTCGCCGATCATGAAACCTAGCACCGTCTGGATCAGCATCCTGACGATGCGACCAGCGGCGTCCCCCAACATGATCACGGGAAAGGTGTGTCAAAAAAACAGTCCGGCTTTACGGGAGAAACTCTTAATCCTTCATTCCTATGATTTAAAAGGAATTTTCCTATTGAAAAAGATTCCTACCAAGATACTCGGATACCCTCGAACCGCCTTCGCGGATCGCAGCGCTAGCGGCTAAGTTCCCACGGAATTCAGAATTTTTTTTAAATTTCTTGGTTGACATCCTTTCCCTCTGACGGCATCTTCGCCACTCGCAGGAAGCCTTCAATGGCCGCTTAGTGTATGCACGGGTCTGAGCAAGTTAGCTACCAGTGTTAGTGCTTAAAAGGAGCTTAACAACGCCATGTCTATGCCTTCACAGACCCTCGACGGCCTGAAAATCAGCTCTCGGGTCACGCTGCTCGAGCCGGGCATGTACATCTTCAGATACGCCTCACAGCCCCCCGCTGAAAAGCCCGTCTGCATCGCCCTCCAGCAAGCCCCCCTGGGCAAAGGCTCCATCGACTTCTTCCCCGCCGAAGGGGTCAGCAAGAACATGCTGACCAAGCTGGGCGACACCATCATCGCCCGTGTCAAGGCTGGCGTCACCACCGTACTGATCACCGAATACCACATGTTCGACGAAGTGATCGAGCCGGTAGACCTGCGTATCGACCGCATCGATACCTCGCCTGCCATCATGCGCACCTTTGCCGTGGTCGCCAGCACCGACTCGAACCAAGCCCTTGCGGCCGACACCCCCCTGCCCCTCACGATCACCGCTCACCTGAACGCAAGCGGCGAAGTCGTGTCCCATGATGGCTACGTGGGTGAGCCAAGCGCTGACGAATTCATCGAATCGTTCGCAATCGACTGGGCCGAGAAACCAATCGGTATCGACCTTGTCTACACCTGCACGGTGGCCGGGTCCGGCCCCTGCCGCAACGTCTCCACTGGCACTGTCATCGGTGCGCGCGCTCAAGGCCTGCCCTTGATCAGCGCAGGTTTCAGCCTCGTGGGTCCGATGCGCAAACACTATGAATTGACGGGCCTTGTGGTCTTCGGCCCTGCCGAACCACAAGGCCTGGTTGCCAATCAGATGATGCATGGCCCCACCGGCAACGAGCCGTTGGTGGCGCTGCACCTCGCCGTTACCCCCGTTACGAAGATGAACGCTGCCCGCCTTAAGTCTCCGTGGGAAAACTCTGCGTCACAGCAGAACATTATTGCAGCAGGCCACATGGCTTGAAGTAACAGGAATACACCATGCAATACGATAGCCCCGTCTCGAGCAGCGCTCTTCAATCCGACCTGAGCGCCACCAGCGCCAACCTGTCCGAAACCACCCTGGCAGCCATCAACAGCCTGCTGAACCTGGACACCATCGAGAACGTCGGCATCGCCGGCATCGAAGGTAACACCGTTCAGCTGCCAACCTCCGGCACCGCTGACATCGTCTTCGGCGCAGTCGAAGGCGAGCAAGGCGACCAAGTCGTCGTTGACCTGGCCGCTGCTGAAGCTGCTGGCGTGAACGCCTACGTGCTGCAAAGCGACGCCAACCTGGTTGTTGACCTGCAAGGTCAAACCACCGCTGCCGCTGCTGACGTCCAGGTTCTGGCTGCTCAGTTGGCTCCAGCTGCAGTCGACACCTCGGCCATCGAACTGGTAGTTGCTACCGGTAACGGCGACGACGTGATCACCGTTGGCGGCGACCAGAACACCCTGATCGACGCTGGCGACGGCAACGACACCATTGTCACCGGCAACGGCAACAACACCGTGATCGCTGGCCTGGGCAACAACAATGTCACCACCGGCTCGGGCAACGACACCATCATCCTGAGCGGCTCGAACCACGCTGACATCGTCAACGCTGGCGAAGGCTACGACGTCGTTCAGCTGGACGGCTCGCGCGACGACTACACCCTGACCACTGGCAACAGCTTCAACGTCAACCTGACCGGCAACCAGACTGCCGCCATCAGCAACGCTGAATTCCTGTCCTTCGTGAACGGTGATGAAGTCGAGACCGTCGCACTGGCTCACAGCGAAGCTGAAGCTTCCGCCCTGCGCCTGTTCGAAGGCATCCTGGGTCGCGACGCTGACCAGGACGGCGCCAAGTTCTTCGTTGACCAAGTCAACCAAGGCACCACCCTGGACGTGATCGCCAACCAGTTCCTGAACTCTGCCGAGTTCGCTGGCGTTGCCAACGGCGAGAACATCAACGACCTGTACAACGCACTGCTGGGCCGTGATGCTGACCAGGACGGCGCTGCGCTGTTCCAGAACTACCTGGCCACCGGTGGTTCGCTGGCAGACGTTGCTGCCTTCATCTCGGTTTCCGAGGAAGCGCAGAACCGTGACCAGTCCAACGGCGACTTCGTCCGTGAGCTGTACACCAGCGCACTGGGTCGTGACGCTGACGAAAGCGGTCTGGAGACCTATGTCTCGGCACTGTTCAACGGCACCAGCCGTGCAGACGTTGCCAAGTACATCGTCGGTTCGGAAGAAGCTGCTCAGAAATCCACCAGCGAGTTCATCGACGCGCTGTACGGTTCCGCTCTGGGTCGCGAAGCTGACGCCGCTGGTAAGGCGTTCTGGACTGCCCAGCTGGACGGCGGCCTGAACAAAGCCGACGTAGCTATCAGCATCATCGGTTCGCCTGAAGCTGCTGAACACATCGACAACGTGGTAGTTCTGCACGGTAACGTGTAACTAGCACTGTCGTAGTGAAGGATACGCCCGGCCGAAAGGCCGGGACGTATGCGAAAAGGGGCGACTTTCGAGTTGCCCCTCTTTTTATTTTTCTCCCGAATACGCCAGCTTATGTCCAGACAACTCGACCATGGGCGAGAAACGCTCATGGACATTTTTCATCGGCATCGCCAGGCAGAAGAGCACGCCAGCGCCACTTCAGCGCTCGAGCAGGCTTTACACGTCCCCGAGTACCGCCCAGAAGCGCTTGTCTGGAAAGGTATCGAGGCATTGCCGAAGCATCCAAAGCTCGCGTTCATTTTTTTCGGTAACGCCGTCAAGGCCCTGCCAAAACGCACGGACCTGCATGCGCTTCTAGGCCGCTGCCTGCTGGATCAGGCGCAACCCCAATGCGCTACCCGCTATCTCGCTGCCGCTTGGCAGAAGCAGCCCAACGATGCCGGCCTACGGCAGATACTGTGGCACGCCCGCGGCCAATCGGACGCACCTGAACACCTTGAGCGTCTCATCCTTGCCCAATTGCCAGACATCACCTCGCCCCAGGAGCTGAACCTCGTGCTTCGGCTACTGGCTGCCAAGACGCACCATCCAGGCCCTATAGGCGTGGCTCGCTACGAGCCGGACGTCCAGGAAATCCAGGGCTGGGCAATCGATCTGAAGAACCCGGGCGAAGCGTGCGTCGTCCAGTTCGAGCTCGATGGACGCCTGGTGGATGTACCTGCCAGCCGTCCTGACGCGCTTCTGACCGCTGCGGGCATCACGTCTGTTCATGGAGGCATTCGTGCCAAGCTGCCGAAGACCGCTGCGGTAGTCAGTGCTCGTTTCAAGACAGGCCAGCCCCTGCAAGGCAGCCCCGTCCAGGCCATGCCAGCCTGGGTACCGCCTACACCCCTTGCTTCTCCAGCCAGGCATACCGCTGTGGATGTGCTGATTCCGGTCTACAACGGCCTGGAAGAAACGCTCGCCTGCATCAACAGCGCCATCGAGGCTCGTCGACTCAATCGCACGCCCCATCGTCTCGTGGTGATCGAAGATGCCACGCCGTTGCCTGCGCTGCGCAAGGCGCTGAAGGTACTGGCAGGCAAGAGCAAGATCACCCTCGTGCAGAACTCGACCAACCTCGGGTTCATCCGCAGCATGAACCGCGCCATGGCGATGAGCCTGGACAGGGATGTGATCTGGTTGAACGCCGATACCCGCGTGCATGGGGATTGGATCGATAGGCTGCGTCAGGTGGCCTACAGCGACCCGCGCACTGCTTCGGTCACGCCCTTCACTAACAATGGCGAACTGATGAGCTTCCCGCAAAGCCGCATCAGCCAGCCGATGCCATCGGCCGATCAGCATGCTGAACTGGACACGCTCGCCAAGCTCAACCCGGAACCGCCTGTCGAAATCGAGACGGGCTGCGGCTTCTGCCTGTACATCAAGCGCGACGCCATCGCCCAGGTGGGGTATCTCGACGAAGTCGAACTGTCACGTGGGTATGGGGAGGAAACCGACTGGTGCCTTCGCGCCCGCAGCTTTGGCTGGAAACACCTGGGAGCTCCGAACGTGTTCGTGGCGCACCAGGGCGGCGTTTCGTTCGGCGAAGAAAAGAACCTGCGCGTTGCCTATAACAATGCCATTCTTCGCCAACGTTATCCCGATGCAGAAGCGCGCTATGAGGCCTTCTGCCGGCGTGATCCGATCAAACCCGCACGGCAAGCGCTGCAGCGTGCACGGCTGACTCACTGGCTTACCCAGCACCGGGACCTGTCCAAGCATCCTCGTGCAGCATTGCACCTGCACGATGGCAGTTGTCCTCAAACACCGTTCAGTCTGACATGGCACCACGATGGGCTGCGCAACTGGATCACGCTTCATGCGCACTTGTTGCCGCTGGAAATCAGCCTGGACTATGCGCCAAGCGAATGGCCGCAGCTGGTTCAGGATCTTCGTGGTCTACCTTTGAGCGGCCTGGTGTTCGAACGAATGGTCAATGCGCCTTCGCCTATCTGGGACTTACCCACCCAGGTATCCCTGCCCTACCACATCCGCTGCCAGGATGATGCCTTGCTCGACGCGAGTGCGAGCGAGCGCTGTTTTCGATTGGCCACCTCGGCCCAGCGCGTCGAGCTGCCCTCGAAGGCGTTCCTGGCGCGTCATGAAGCAGCGCTGCCGGGTGCCAATCTGGTCCTGGATGCGACGTCCGCACCGGTGAGCCTCGATGAGAATGTTCAGATCGACACGTGGTTGATCGGCGACAATTTGGGCAACAGTCATGTAGCCATGCAGTGGCTGGAGCTTGCCCAGCGGGTCACCCGGGATCGATTGCCAGCCCTTTTCCTGATCGAAGCGACACAGCCGTGGAGCGAGCGTTTGCTTGCCACAGGTGCGGTTCATACCCTGCCAGACCTGGCAGTGCTATCAATGGCCGAAAACCTCGCCCTGTCAGGGTGCGGTGCCGTCATGAGCCTGCAGCCATGTCCCGTTTCGGGTTGGCGCGCAGCGGCGCTCGCCCGTGACCTGAACCTCCCCTTGCATGCACCCTTTGCACCACAGAGCGATGCCGCAGACATGTTCCTTTTTCATTCTCCTTCTTTTACCGAGCCGGCCTGATGTCACGACACGTCCTGGATGAATCCCAAGCGGACATCGCTTCGCTTCCCATGACCCGCTTCACAGGCCTGATCACCGGGCTTTACGGTGACGTCCTGCAAGGGTGGGCCCTGGATACCCTGAACCCTAGCCAACGCCTGATCGTCGAGATCTACATCGACGGTGCAAGCGTGGCCGTCGCCCGCGCGGATCTGTTCGAGGCCAGGGCGCCCGAGGGCGATCAGTTCAACGGTTTTGCCGTACAGCTGCGTCAGAGCTGGCTGAACCAGGCCCGCCATATCACCGTCAAGATCGCGAACGAACCCGTGTCTCTCCCAGGCGACATCACCCTGCCCGCCCCTTTCGGCAAAGAACCCGAACTGATCGCCTCACAGGTCTGGCACACCGGCGGCCTGCGCATCAGCGGCTGGGCATGGGATCCACAGGCACCGCAGCGACGCGTAACGATTCGCGTCCGAGAGGACGACCGTCAGGTGGCGCAGGCCGTATGCGATCAGCACAGTCAGGCCCTGGCTTACCGCGACAGCAGCGATCATGGGTTCGTAGTGGATTTGCCATGGGCCTTCGCTGATGGTAGACCGCATATATTGAGTGTTGAGAGCGATTCGGGCGAGCCTCTAGCCGGTAGCCCTATTACTCTTTGCTGTACTCCAGAAGGAATCGAGGGGTTAATAAGGCAACTAGACCCTCATAACAACAACGCACTGCTCGCCACAATCCAAGCTGTAGCAGAGGAGCAGAACCTCAAACTTCCTAAGAGTGCTGGCTGGCATTTGTATGAAAAATGGCTGAAAACCTTCCAGGACAAGTCAAGCAATAAACATTTAGAAATTTCAAAAAAGATTGGCATATTGCTAATTACAGAAGGTAATTCTGAACTAGAAAACTTGAGCCTGCGAAGTATACCTGAAAACGTCCAGAGTCATCCTGTAGCTCTTGGTCACCCCGACAATCTAATGCAAGCAGTGAAAAATCTATTAAAATTAGGATGTGAGCAAGTTGTACCATTGCATGCAGGTGACCGGTTGGCCATCGGTGCCTTGCCAATGTTAGGTACTCTATTGGGCGACAGCGAGGCATGGTGTTATGCAGATTGTGATAAATACAGCTTAGATGGCGAACAAAGTTCTCCGTGGTTCAAGCCTGCCTGGGACATGGACCTATATATAGGTGCTGATATTTTCAGCCCCGGATGCATCCTGAGTCGCCAGATAGTGATAGCCGCATTAGAGTCCATCCCGGAAAGAGCGTCTTCACGACTTAATTGGCATCTTTTTTTCGCTGCCGTAGTGTTGGCATCAGAGGCTTCGGAGAAAGATATTCGTCATCTCCCAGCCGTGCTTTATCACCGTCATGTTGATCAACCTGCAACCCCTGAACTTGCAGCACCGAGTGATTATCGTCACGAGGCGATAAGTTGGTTGTGCGATAGCCTTGAGGCTGGTGCGTTGGTAACTCAAATTCCCGCTCATCCTTCATTGCTAAGGGTACAGTGGCCCCTGCCACAGGTCTTACCAAAGGTTACTTTGATTGTACCCACGCGAGATCAGGTCGGACTTTTAACTACCTGCATTGATGGTTTACTTCACAAGACAGATTACCCAGACCTCGAAATTATCGTGGTTGACAATCAATCCAGCGACCAAGCAGCACTAGATTTTTTGAAAAATCTGCCGAGCCATGGAGTCCGGGTCTTATCACATCCTTATCCTTTCAATTATTCGACTATCAACAATGCTGCAGTGATGAAAGCAGAAGGCGAACTCATTGGATTGGTAAATAACGACATTGAGATCATCGATTCAACATGGCTGAAGGAGATGGTGAGCCAGTTGAGGCCGGGGGTGGGAGCTGTTGGTGCAAAGTTGCTATGGCCTAACGGCATGGTGCAACATGCTGGTGTCGTAGTAGGTATCAATGGCTTGGCTGCTCATACTGGAAACAGTTGGACTGACACAGACGCAGGCTATTTAGCTTTCAACCAACTCACGCGCAGACAAAGTGCTGTCACTGCAGCATGTCTGTTGACCAGAAAAGAAACCTACCTAGCAGTTGGTGGACTTGACGAGCAAGCGTTCCCTGTAGCTTTCAATGATGTCGACTTCTGCATGAAACTCAATGAGCAAGGGCTAGCTTTAATATGGACGCCGTTTGCCAAGCTTATTCATGCAGAATCTGCGAGTCGCGGTAAAGACCAGACCCCCGAAAAGCGCGCCAGGGCGATACGCGAGCAAAAAAAATTCATTGAGCGTTGGACTGTTAAAGGTTGGCAGGATAGCTTTTATCACCCGGCACTGAGCCACGATTATTTAAGCGGTCCTTTTGGCGGTTTAGCATTGCCGCCATTGATAAGTGAAAAGCTATCAATAAGCGGAAGGTCTTCTCGTAAAGCACACGGTTAAGAGATAGCCACATCCAGACACAATACCCATAGTTTTAAAACTTACCTAGCAAGGACGGGATAAAATGAAGCATCTTGATTGTACGCTCCGCGATGGCGGCTATTATAACGCTTGGGATTTTTCTGAAGCGTTGATTCAGCAGTACCTAACCGCCATGCAGGCAGCCGGCATCGACATCGTGGAGCTAGGATTACGCTCCCTAAAAAATAGTACTTTTAATGGTGCTTGTGCCTACACGACAGATGCATTCTTAGAATCATTGCATTTACCTACTTCTCTGACGATCGCTGTCATGGTCAACGCCAGTGAGCTGGTAGGGCACATACCATGCGTTGAAGTATTAAAACGTTTGTTCCCAGTTGGCGCACAACAATCCTCTGTGGATTTGGTTAGGATTGCCTGCCACGTGCATGAATTTGCGCCTGCATTGAGTGCTGCAGCATGGCTTAAAGAGCGAGGCTATCAGGTAGGATTCAATCTTATGCAGGTAGCCACTCGCTCTGAACAAGAGATCAAGCAGCTTGCCAAGTTGGCAACTGAGCATCCAGTCGATGTTCTCTATTTTGCTGACAGCATGGGGAGCATGTCTCCGAACCAAGCAGCACAAATTATTCAATGGTTGCGTACGGAATGGAAAGGCCCACTTGGCATACATACACACGATAACCTTGGATTGGCATTGTCAAACACTTTACGTGCACTTGATGAGGGTGTGACATGGGTCGACTCGACTGTCACGGGGATGGGCCGTGGTCCAGGTAACGCTCGCACTGAAGAACTCGCGATTGAACTTGCAGAGCGCCGGGGCAAAGCAAACAATCTCATTCCACTTATGACATTGCTGCGTGAGCACTTTAAGCCCATGCAAGCCAAGTATGGCTGGGGTACTAACCCCTATTACTATCAAGCCGGCAAGTACGGAATTCATCCTACCTATATTCAGGAAATGCTTTGCGATTCACGCTACGGAGAAGAAGATATCCTAGCAGTAATCGATCACTTGCGTAATGAAGGTGGCAAGCAATTCAGCCCTAATACACTCGACGCAGCGCGTCATTTTTATCGAGGCAAACCAAAAGGCCAATGGAATCCGGAGTCGATCTTCGCAGGACGTGAAGTCTTATTACTAGGCACGGGGCCAGGTGTTGCAAAACATCGCCAAGCCCTTGAACTTTATATCCGCCAGCACGACCCGGTTGTATTAGCGCTCAATACTCAATGTTCTGTCGATGCTGGATTGATCGATCTCCGAGTAGCCTGCCATCCGGTGAGATTGCTGGCTGACTGTGAAGCTCATCTGAGCTTACCTCAGCCTTTGATTACACCTTATTCGATGCTACCAACTGATGTACAAACAGCACTGCAAGGAAAAGACATACTCGATTTTGGTCTGAACATTGAGACTGATCGGTTTGCCTTCGAGCCTACGTATTGCACGACACCCACTTCATTGGTTATCGCCTATGCGTTGGCAGCTTCAACTACTGGCAAGGCACAGCGCATCTTGATGGCAGGCTTTGACGGATATCCTGGGGAAGACCCACGCAACGGTGACACTAATAAGCTTTTTAAGCTTTATCAAGATACGCCTAATAGTGTACCGCTGCTTTGCATTACGCCTAGTAAGTATGACATTCCTTGCCAAAGCATCTACGGGCCTCTCTAATGAACGAACATCAAGTGACCTGCTTCCTGCCGTGCCGGAAAGGAAGTCAACGCGTTCCTAACAAAAATGTTCGACCATTTGCGAATGTTTCTCAAGGACTAGTCGAAATAAAGTTGAAGCAGCTCATTGCAACTGAAGCTATAGGTAGCATCGTCCTGAGTACAAATGATGAAATCATTCTCGACTATGCCGCTTCATTGAATGAAAGAAAAATCAAGCTTCACCGCCGATGCGATGCGCTTTCTTCAAGCACCACAAGTACAGACGACCTTGTAGCACATGCTTTAGAACTTATTCCCAATGCGCATATTCTTTGGACACATGTTACCTCACCCTTCATTACTTCCAGTCACTACGAAGAAATAATTCATAAGTACTTTAAAAACCTTGAGACCGGGCATGATTCGCTGATGACAACCACGCTTATTCATAGTTTTCTATGGCAGGACGGCGAGGCTATGAATTACGACCGCCGCTCTGAAAAATGGCCACGCACTCAAACTTTAAAACCTATTCATGAAGTTAACAGTGGCGCATTTCTGGCGCATTCAGAAACATACAAAATGCAAAACGATAGAATAGGTAAATCTCCCTTTTTGTATCCTATGGATAAATTGGTAAGCCACGATGTAGATTGGCCAGAGGATTTTACCATTGCTGAATGCTTGCTTGAGAAGGGGCTTGTACATTTATGAATATTATTGGTGAAAAAATTAAAAAATACGCCACTATTGTATTCGATTGCGACGGGGTAATTCTGAATTCTAATAAAGTAAAAACCCAAGCATTCTATCAGGCAGCGCTCCCTTATGGAGAGTCCGAGGCACAAGCGCTGGTTGACTTCCATGTTGCCAACGGAGGAGTTTCTCGTTATAAAAAATTCAACTATTTTAGTTCTGAAATATTGGCCTCCCCTTTGCCTAGCAACGAAATAGAAATTTTGCTTTCTCGTTATGCAGAGTATGTGCGAGATGGACTGCTAGAATGCGATATTGCTGAAGACTTAGAGCATTTACGAACACAAACCAATAGTAGATGGCTCATTGTTTCCGGTGGTGATCAATCAGAGTTGCGTGAGGTTTTCAAGGTTCGAGGCTTGGCGCACTGGTTCGACGGGGGTATTTTCGGTAGCCCTGATACCAAGGACGAAATTCTTAACCGCGAACAAAGCAATGGCAACATTCTAAAGCCTTCTCTCTTCGTAGGTGACAGTAAATACGATTACCAAGCATCAACAGCAGCAGATATGGATTTCATATTTTTAAGTGGCTGGTCCGAGGTCAAGGAATGGGATCGATGGTGTCAATCAAATTCCATCGCCCGATACGAGAGTATAAAAAGTCTAATTGGCAATTGAATATACACTTTGCATAATTATCGTCTAGATTACTGGAGATTTGTATCCATCTGCCAGCAGTCTAGACGAGTGATGGCTCGAGTACGGCAAGCCTGGCCTCGTAAATACGAGTTTTATCAAAAAAACTTAGCCACATGACATGTACAGAGACCAACTCTCTACAACTCAATATTACGAGCCATGTAATTTTCAATTACCCCTATACGCCTATCCTAAAATTCTTGTAAAACACCCAGCTTAGTAAGCATAGCCTTTCTGTTTCGAATCACGTCATTTGCCTTCGGGCTATGTAACAATTTTAAGTCTTTCAAAACCTTTTTAATTTCATTAAGCTTCGACTCAATTATTAGAATATCCAAATATTCTCGCATGAGGCCGAAGTCACCTGGAAACTTATGGAGTGCCGACAAGCAAGTAGTACGCGCCACGTCAAGATCCCCACAGATCCTAGAATACTTAACGGCTCGTACGTAAGCAAGAGAAGGGATCTTCTTATCAAAATTTGACACCGCGAAAAACCAGCGAGCCGCAGCCTGCTGAGGAGTACTCAGCTTTTCGGCCATTTCACAAAATAATTGGAGCGACGAAAAAAGTCTAGTTGATGTATAGAGCTTGAACGCATGAAAACTAGCCTTGTTGAAATTTTTACTCTTGAGATAGCGATTTGCGAGATATAACCTCATCGCATCTCGATAGGCAGGAACATGCGATCTCCTTTTCCTAAATTTCTGTCGGATACTGTCAATTGAATTTTTACCCTGCAGAATAAGCTGAATCAAGTCGCCAGGAATCATGTCTGCTTTTTTCAAAGCTTCACTCACCCCATGCCCACAGAACGGCATCCTCAATCTATATAAATTACTCAGGTACTTTTCATATTCAAGATAGTGGTTTTTATCGCTTAGCAAAAACTGATCATATGCGATAACATATTCCGTGTCGGGGCTTGCATTCTCAACAATATCGTCACGGATAAAGTCAATTTCATTTGCCAAAATATTAAAGCCAGAGTCGAAACTAATTTTTTTTGGATCAATAGAGAACTGTGGACAAATAGCTAAAACTTTGTTGGGACGGAGCAGTGCGGAGGTATGGATTGCACCATATGCTCCCATAGACTGACCGTAGGCAATTACCTCGCAATAGGTATCTGCAATCAAACGCACCATGCCTATCATGGCGTCTACATCTTCATACTGATACCATTGATTTCCACGAGGGATTATTTGGACAGAATCTAGTCCAGCAGCTCGAAGCGTTTCACGACTTTGCCCTTTACGAGGAAGAGCCAAATAGTGAGTCAATTGTAACGCATGAAAGGCAACAATTAGTTGTGTAGATTGAATATTCGAAGCACGGCAGTAGATCGCTACGAGATTTTTCGACTGGAAGATTATTTCGTCTGAGTCAGGAAAATCAAGAGGAATGGTACTTTGCATACTAATTAAACCTTCAAAAATAATGGAGGTGCATAATTTATTATGTACTCTGATAAAACTATAAATTCGAAGCTTACCAATTTAATTTTCATTTAAAGCGCCAACAAAATAGCAAAAACTTGCACTCCAAGCTGACCGCTTAGCAACGAATAAAATACATGACGGTTAGTTATTATTACCTAATCTGTATTATAACAAAAATTAAACGATACCCCGCTGAATTTATTGCATCGCGCTATCTTTAAGCATCACAAGCTTTATAAATTATTGTTTGCGTTATCTCTATTGCCATATCAAACTAAAACATGATTACGGGCTTTATTAATTTGTATAACCTATAAAACCCGCATACATCTCAATTTAAATACATATCGTTTTTTTGCTTATTCATGCGGTCTTTAAGCTGAATAAAATACCCAAGCCTAGGTGGTAGACCTTTATCGTGCCGTCGTACTGCACCAATGAAATCTATATAATATCCAGCCAAGTCTACCGGATACTCTGCAGTTGTCCCTGCTGGAAACTTCTTGCCATTTAACGCAGCGTAAGCTGCAAAGGCATTCCGACCGATCTCTACAAGGGCATTACAATCTGGATATTGGCTAAGTATACTTTTATTTTGAGAGTTAAAAATATCTGATAGGCCGCGTCGACAAAGTGTAAATGTATTTAAGAATACATCTGACGCTTCTCCATTCATCCCTTGACCGTACAAATAGAAAGCATATAGCAACATAGCAGATGCTGTGTTCCAATATACAATATTCGCCTTTGCACTTTCATCTCGCATGCTGTAAATCTGTTCAGCTATGGCGAAACCGTTGTCACGCATACCATAAAACTCTGCGAGAGGGATTACGTTAGTCCCAGATGAAATCCACCAGCGCAGTGAGACTGGATCCATAGGAGACGCAAGTCTGTGGTTGGCTAGATCACTTCTAATACGAACCAGTTCTCGACCTACACTTGCCCTGGCCTCTGGATCCTCCCCTACACGAAATGCGAGTACTGAAAGCACTCCCCAAAAAAACTTGCTTGTTTTATCCATTGAAAGCATGAGCGAATGAAGATAGTGATAAAATATTGTTTTATCAGATATCCGCGTTCTAAAATTGAAGACTTTCTCGTTAAGATAATGAATATCGTGGGAGCGACCTATATCAAAATCTAAAGGCGCATCAATAGATGCAGCATTCCCTTGAGAATCAGCTATTAGGATATTGTCTACTACTAGCGAATGTGTTTTAGGTATTTCGAAAACGCAACTAGTAAGCGTCGTAGACGATGGCTGTTGCCAGCTCTCACCATTATCAAAGCTAGCTCTAGCAAGTTCAATTCCTGCCACATGCAAATTTACATCAAAAGTTGTGTACTCAAATTTTGTAGTAAGCAAAGTAATTCACCTATCTATACTTGGATCTCAGAGAGCTTTAAATTTCAGCATAAATTTTCTTTGCGGCCTTAGGTTTAATCTGATTGAAGAACTAGTCACCAGCTCATTATTTGATCACCAAATTCCACACTTAAAATTTTAAAATTCTACGCACTAAATAAAAACTTCCACCTTCGTTTGCTATATTTCAGTAACAGTATAGCCATACCGTGCAGGTGAGATTAACTCATCCAATGCAGTTGATAGCAGAAGTCTACCTGATCTAAAGGCTCTAAACAATCTATAGAGCGTAGGACATCTACCTCGTGTAGTACATGTGGAGGCTGGATACGACTGCTGCTCACCTGCCAGTCGTATCCCTGTTGATGCAGATATCACACGATCAGAAGATCTGCCGTGCCGAATTCCTTATTAACAAGTACTGTTGAAACGTGTTTCTGGTTTAGCGTTTAGCATTAAGGATCTATAAGTAACCTCCAACTCGAGAAGTTGGGCGGTTGCAGTATTTATATCTTTTATATTAGAGCAGCCTTTATAATGCTCATGCGCTTTATCAATACGATCCATAATGGCTTCGAGAGCTTCTTGTGTAGGTTCTATAACATGTCCACTTTCATCTTCAATAACATCTTCTCCAATTCCGCCAAGCTTGCTAGCAACAACCCAGCACCCGCACGCTGTAGCTTCCCTGGTGACTAGCCCAAAACTTTCAGGCCATGTAGAGGGAGCAAATAGCACATCGATTTTTCCATACAAATCAACAATGTCTTCTTGTTTAACACGCCCAATAAACGTTACAGGAACCTTACCCCAGAACGAGCGTGACTCAAAACCATCCTCTTTAGAATGATCTACTACTAAGAATTCCATATTTTGGGGTTGGAGCTGGAGAACTGCCTCTTTTAGCAGGTAATATCCTTTATGCTCAGACATACCACCAATATGGCCACAAACAACTTTTTCATGAGAAGCTGTATTTTTAGGCTTCCAATTTATTTCTTCTGAAATGCCATTTGGAATAACTTTTATGTTGGCAATCCCATTTGCTCGATAAATTTCAGCAAAAGCATTTGAGACAGTAAACACTTCATTTGCCCCGAGCAGCAGTTGTTTCAGATCCCTACGCCTTTCAATTGACGCACCCAAATCAATGCTTGCAGGCAATTCTATAGCTTGGTAGGGATCAGGATGACCAAGAGGATACACTTTAGATTTATGATCAACCAAAAATTGAAAATCTGATATCCACCAAGCATCATGTGCAGTGATGATATACGGGATCCCTGCATCTTTAGCGGCTTCAACGATTGAAGCCGTAAGACGTTGCACGCAGTGAAAGTGAATAATGTCAGGTTTTTCTAATTCCAGAAACTTTTTAAATAGACTATACATTTCTGCATCCCGAGGATGCCAGTCCATATTCTCACGCCATAGAGTCGTAGCTCGATAAACCCTACATCCTTGATAATTATATACCGTCATTTCGTGAGGAGCACGACACTCAACGTCTGCCGTAAATACACAGACATCCAAATCTTGGGCGTAATGCTTTCGTAATGAGTCAAAGTTATCTGCTACAACACGAGTTGCCCCGCCAATAGATTGAGGGGGAAAAAAAACGTTCACCAAGGCTAGCTTAGGTTTAACTGTTGAGTGCAATTCTTTATAATCTAATAGCTGCTGGGCTAGACACGCACCTAAAGCACTGACGCTGTAATCCTTCTGTACCCTATTCATCGCAGCCTTGCCCATTTTCAGCCGTAGGCCCTGATTGCTCACGAGTTCTTTGAGTGCTGTATACCACTCTGCCGTTGTAGTGGCTAAAAAAGCGTCTTCCCCAACCCTAACTACATCGCGGTAATTCTCAGTACTACTTAAAATTGAAGGTATTGCAAAACAAGCAGCTTCAAACCACTTAAGCTCACTCTTTGAAGCATTGATTTTATCGTCATGCAGTACCGCTATATTTATATCTGCTTGCTCAAGAAGAGACCAGTACCCTTGCACGCTTTTCACCGCAGGCAACTGGCTATATTGTTTTGCATATTTATCGATAAATGCTTTTGGCAGGCGAAGATAACCAACAACAACCAATCGAGCCTGTCTGAACTCACTAAGTATACGTTCAATTGCTGGAAGAGCTTGCTCAATAAAATCACTATTGTGCGCCTGCGTACCGCTACCGTAAAATATATCTACAGTTTTTTTGTCATCTTTATTAATAACATTAATTTTATTCAAGCTATCCAAGCCGTTACGGTGTAGCCAACATTCTTTTTCTATTACGAGCTTGGCTAATTCTTTCCGCAAGGGCTCAGTGGAAGCCAAACCGATTCGACACAGACGTGCAGCGGCTCCAAATAAGGCCATGCCGCGCGTCAATCCTCTATAAGTTTCAAGCGAAACATAACCACCATAACTTTCTATAGCCGGCGGATATTCAGGCGTAAATAGCAAATCATCGATTTCATAAATGCTGAGTTTACCTACTGCATTAGTTTGAGCGATTGCCTTGATAACTGAAGGAACTGCTGGAACTCTATAAAATATCACAATATCGTGGAGAGCTAGTTCACTACTAAATTTGGTCAAATCTAGCCAATCAATAGCCTTCACTTGCTTACCTAGCGCCGACAACTGCTCAACTTTTTGATCAATTCTATAGCGAACGCATTGCGCAATATGAAAATCGCCTACGATTAAAATACGATCACAATTGATGTTGCCTAAAGGGAAAGAACCTGGAAGATCACAGACTGCCTCTCTCTCCGCATAATCTTTCTTATCAAAACCATCAACTCCAAACATAGGAAGATACGCTTGATACAGACGCTCAGCAAATAGCTTGGCCTCTTCAATTAGGCGCTTTCGATCTCGACTATCGACCCACGTTAGTAGCTCAGCATGAAAACCCTCCCACTGCTGATCAGCCAGGCGATCTAGTTCATCATGCTGCTGACGAAAATTAGGATTTGCACCAATACCGCGCGCTAAGACAGTTAATGCTTCATCGATTCTATTTAATTTAGCCAAACACGATGCGCGATTTAAGGCAATCCATTTTGAAGGGTTTGGAAATGAAGCAGCTGACTCATAATAACGCAGCGCTATACTAATATGCCCTTCGTTTATATATGTATTGCCCAAGTGTTCAAGCGCTTCTGCTGCAGGCCCAAAACTCAAGGCTGCCTCTAACAGGTGCCGGCCTTGCGATATTTTTTGTGTTGACAGGTAATGTTTACCAAGCCTAATAAAAATGGCTTGTGTTTTTTCTACAGTTTCTGCCAACTCGATGGGAGCAACATTTTGTCCTAACAGCGTCTCCAAAACACGCTGCGGCTCAATTTCAATACCCCGCTTGGCACTTCGGTTAATGACAGAAGACAAGCTAAAGCCGAATGGTATCAAGCTACCCGGTAATCCATGCTGTTGTAACCAGTGAGGCAAGGAAGGCACTCGCCCTTCTGCCTTACCGTACCGCTCATAATGAAGGTCGGCGACAGATTGAGTTGTTACTCCATTTAATTTTAAGTCAGAATACAATGTTAGATAAAAGTCAAGATCTACGCCTAATGCTCTTTTAACACTCGCGATGGGGAGAGCCTCATGCTTAGCTATGATTTCGCTTACTAGTTCAGGATCACCAGCAGCATGCGATGCTGAAGCGTGCCGACCTTCTTGGTAGCCAAACTCATACCAGTGTTGCTCAAGCGCTTTTTCATTTAAATGAGCAAGATCAGGGTACTGCTTCCTGTAGTAAACTAAATCTAGGGCAATCCTATTGGCCGCTCCTTTTTTGATTGATGCACCTACCGATTTGGCCTGACCCTCATCTTTAGAATCCACCGACGTATCGCTCACTTGTCCCTTCCTACTCATTTACTACACCCATCCAATACCAGCTAAAACTGGCTCTAAATCTTATTTATGGAATAAAAATATTCACAACCAAACACCGAACCCGACACACCCACCCATCAAAAATCAGCAAATAAAAATATTTCCACTTTCATCAAGCACTTTTAGTTTTAGCGCGTCAACCCCTAATCTCCCCTCTTAACCCAACATCCCACTCGAAACTCCAAAACCTTATTTGAAATCAGTCAAGCCCTACCCTCCCCTGAAACCGCAACCTCTATTATATCGCTCAACGATTCGCTTGCTAGTTTTTTCGAAATGTGTGCCTTTTACTTTTTGGCAAATACAATCTGCGAGCAATCGCTTAATTTCTAAATCAGGTACATCTTGAATCCTCGCCGCGCAACCACATACTAACGACCATTTAAAAATTCAGCAAAACTTGGCTCACAACTATCAAATTGTTTTTTGTTCCTGCTTGCAAGTGAATTGCTAAACCACTTTCGCCTTAGCAGAAAACCATACAGACACTACCAGCAACCAGCTTCGCACGTCACTAGCTTACTAATATCTGCTCTAGATGTCATGTCTTAACTACCGAACCCCGACAATTAGTCATAAATTTTTTTAAAATCCTCCTACTTAGCATACCTTCTACCTTGTGCGCTATTTTTTTGCAACGCCCTGACGTCCCAATGAGCGATATTTTCTACAAGCCGATTTAGTATTTATGCACAGCTCGTTCCGCAATATAACTATGAAAGCTTAGGAAATATTTACTTCAAAATCGAATTTTACCCTGCACCTCTTGCTATAATATTTGAAATTTAAAATTGCAAAACACAGCAAATCATTCATTCATGGCCTGGCCCGTAACAAGTGCGCACAGTCAGACATTGTTAACTCCTCACCAAAAAGTTGTGAAGAGGGAATTCTTAAAACTATTAGATCTTTATATATTAATTGTATTTTTTAAATCAGAAAACTTTAAAGAACTGCTGACAACCTAATTTGATACATCTTTCGCTTCTAGAAAATCTGCGCACCTCAAACTTAAATTTCATTGAGCTACCTTCTGAAATCCAGCACATCCACACCCAACTTTCAATAAATTTATCTTCTCGACAACGGAACTGGTCAACCACACCGTTGCCGAATGACCGCGTCGATCAGGTATACTTTGTGCAGCGGTCTCAACTAAAGCCATGAGCGCATGGATTATGCAGGGCTCCCTCACTCCCTGTCAGGACATCAAGGTAGAAAACTCTCGTGAAGATCTTAGTAACAGGTGGTGCCGGCTTCATCGGCTCGGCAGTCGTGCGGCACATCATCTCCAACACCACCGATTCGGTCGTCAACGTCGACAAGCTGACGTACGCAGGCAATCTAGAGTCGCTCCAGTCGGTCGATCAGAGCGACCGCTACGCCTTCGAACGCATCGACATTTGTGACCGTGCCGCGCTAGACCGTGTGTTCTGTGAACACCAGCCTGACGCTGTCATGCATCTTGCTGCCGAGTCGCACGTCGACCGTTCGATCAGCGGCCCTTCTGAGTTCATCCAAACCAACATCATCGGCACCTATACGCTCCTAGAAACGGCACGGGGCTATTGGAGCTCGCTGGACGAGAGCCGCAAGGCTGCCTTCCGCTTCCATCACATCTCCACCGATGAGGTGTACGGCGACCTCGAAGACCCAGAAGATCTGTTCACTGAGACCACCCCTTACCAGCCAAGTTCGCCCTACTCCGCCAGCAAAGCCAGCTCGGACCACTTGGTCCGCGCCTGGGCACGCACCTATGGGCTGCCTACGCTGGTGACCAACTGCTCTAACAACTACGGCCCGTTCCACTTCCCCGAGAAGCTGATTCCGCTGGTCATCCTCAACGCCCTGGAAGGCAAACCCCTACCCATCTACGGCAAAGGCGACCAGATCCGCGACTGGCTGTACGTCGAAGACCACGCTCGCGCGCTTTACAAGGTCGTCACCGCAGGTGAAGTAGGTGAAACCTACAACATCGGCGGCCACAACGAAAAACAGAACATCGAAGTGGTACGGACGGTTTGCGCACTGCTCGACGAGCTGCGGCCTGACTCCCAGTTCCGCCCCCATGTCGACCTGCTGACCTATGTACAGGACCGCCCTGGCCACGATCAGCGCTATGCGATCGATGCCAGCAAGATCCAGCGTGAGCTGGGTTGGGTGCCAGAAGAGACCTTCGAATCCGGTATCCGCAAGACCGTGCAGTGGTACCTGGACAATCCCGAGTGGGTTGCTCACGTCAAAAGCGGCAGCTACCAGCAGTGGATCGACAGCAACTACGCCAAGCGCACGGACCAAGCATGAAAATCCTGCTGCTCGGTAAAAACGGCCAGGTGGGTTGGGAGCTGCAACGAGCGCTGAGCGTGCTCGGTGAAGTCGTGGCACTTGATCGCCACCGTGCGTCCACGGATTACGGTGACCTGGCAGGTGATCTGTCAGACCTTGACGGTCTTCGGGACGCCATCCGCGCTGTCTCGCCTCAGGTCATCGTCAACGCGGCCGCCTATACAGCCGTCGACAAGGCCGAAAGCGAACGTGAGATGGCCCATACCGTCAACGCGATGGCCAGCCAGGTAATGGCCGAGGAAGCCAAGCACCTCGACGCCTGGTTGGTCCACTACTCCACCGACTACGTTTTCAATGGTACAGGCTTCACCCCGTGGAAGGAGACCGACGACGTTTCGCCGGTGAACCATTACGGGGCGACCAAGCTTGAAGGCGAACGACTGATTCAGGCGTCGGGCTGCAAGCACCTGATCTTCCGTACCAGTTGGGTTTATGCCGCGCGGGGTAACAACTTTGCTAAGACCATGTTGCGCCTGGCCAAAGATCGCTCGACGCTCAACGTCATCGCCGATCAGATAGGGGTACCGACAGGGGCCGATCTACTTGCGGATGTGGCGGTGGCTGCGCTTCAGCAAGCTCAGCATAAGCCGGAGTTGAGTGGTATTTACCACTTGGCGCCTTCGGGCGAGACGACCTGGCACGGCTACGCCAGCTACGTTATTCAGTTTGCTCGGAAACATGGCGAAGCGCTTGCGGTCGAAGCCGTGAATCCGATCGCCACGACCGAGTATCCTACCCCGGCCAGTCGCCCATTGAATTCCCGCTTGGATACCGCCAAGCTTCGTCACTCGTTCGCACTGCACCTGCCTGATTGGCAATGTGGTGTCACCCGTATGCTCATGGAAGTACTGAACAAATGAACGCAACCAATCGTAAAGGGATCATTCTGGCGGGTGGCTCAGGCACTCGTCTTCACCCCGCCACCCTGTCGGTTTCCAAGCAATTGCTGCCGGTTTACGACAAACCGATGATCTACTACCCGCTGAGCACGCTACTGCTCGCCGGCATTCGGGACATCCTGATCATCTCGACACCGCAGGACACACCGCGCTTCGAGCAGTTGCTGGGGAATGGTCATCAATGGGGCATCAATCTGTCCTACGCCGTTCAACCTAGCCCCGATGGTCTGGCCCAGGCGTTCACCATTGGTGCTGATTTCATCGGCAACAACCCGTCCGCGCTCGTGCTCGGCGACAACATCTTCTACGGCCATGACTTCCAGTCGCTTCTGCTCAGCGCAGATCAGCGTTCGTCCGGTGCGTCGGTATTTGCCTACCACGTGCACGACCCTGAGCGCTATGGCGTCGCCGAGTTCGACGACAGTGGTCGCGTGCTGTCGTTGGAAGAGAAGCCAGCCAACCCTAAATCGAGCTATGCCGTGACGGGGCTGTACTTCTATGACAACCAGGTGGTCGATCTGGCCCGCGAGCTCAAGCCTTCCGTGCGTGGCGAGCTGGAAATCACCGATCTGAACAACCTTTACCTGCAACAGCAGCAGCTGCAGGTCGAGATCATGGGCCGTGGTTACGCGTGGTTGGACACCGGTACTCATGACAGCCTGCTCGAGGCCAGTCAGTACATCGCGACCATGGAGCGCCGTCAGGGGCTGAAGGTCGCCTGCCCTGAGGAAATCTGCTACCGCGCCGGCTGGATCACGGCCGAGCAAGTAGAGCGTCTGGCGCAGCCCATGCTGAAGAATGGCTACGGCAAGTACCTGCAAAATCTACTGAAAGAAAAGGTGTTCTGATGCAGGCCGTCCGTTTGGCAATCCCCGATGTCGTACTGCTCACACCGAAAGTCTTCGGCGACGACCGCGGCTTCTTCTACGAAAGCTTCAACGCCCGTGCCTTTGAAGCCGCCACCGGCCTGAACCCGGCCTTCGTGCAAGACAACCACTCCCGCTCGGTCAAGGGCGTGCTGCGTGGCCTGCACTACCAGCTGGCACCCCACGCCCAGGGCAAGCTGGTGCGTGTGGTCCAGGGCGAGGTCTTCGACGTGGCGGTGGACATCCGTCGCGCCTCGCCGACCTTCGGTCAGTGGGTCGGCGCCGTGCTGTCCGACGAGAACAAGAACCAGCTGTGGATCCCGCCAGGGTTCGCGCACGGTTTCGTCACCCTGAGCGACACTGCCGAGTTTCTCTACAAGACGACGGATGTCTATTCACCCGAGTGCGAGCGCTGCATCGCCTGGGATGACCCGACCCTCGCCATCGATTGGCCCATCGATTACGCACCCAGCTTGTCCGGCAAGGACCAGCTGGGCGTGGCGTTGAACGACGCCGACGTCTTCGAGTGACGGAAAGCGGGGCTGTGGCATTTGCCGCAGCCCCGCTTCGTCGACGGCGTTCCGTTTTTACGCCTTTCGACCGGGATAAGGCGCATTGACAGGGTCTTGCGCAGGGTCCAGCATTTCCCCCTTTGTCCCGCCAGTGACCCCGCACATGCCCGCTGCATCCCCTTCGCTCGAACGGCTGTATACCCTGGATACCCTGCGCGGCCTCGCTGCGCTCAGTGTGGTGTTCTGGCACTGGCAGCACTTCTTCTATGTCGGTGACAGCCCGGCCGCCTTCGAGGTCGCACGCCAGCCTTTTTTCAGCCTGCTCACACCGCTCTACCAATACGGTGGGCTGGCAGTGCAGCTGTTCTTCTCCATTTCAGGATTCGTGTTCTTCTGGCTGTTCGGCCAGCGCGTGGCGGCTGGGAGCCTGGGCGTGCGCAGTTTCGTCGTGGACCGCTTCAGCCGCCTTTATCCGTTGCACCTGCTTACGCTAGGTGGGGTTGCCGTGCTCCAGGCTCTCTACGCCACAGGCCATGACACTTATTTCGTCTACCCCTTCAACGACGCCTACCATGCCGTGCTCAACCTGCTACTCGCGCCCGCCTGGGGCCTCGAGCGGGGATGGTCGTACAACGCGCCCATCTGGTCGGTCTCGGTCGAGATCTTGCTGTATGCCCTGTTCTTCATCCTTTGCCTGACTGGTCGCTGGCGTTGGTTGCTGGCGGCCATCGCCTGTGGTGCGGGGTTCGTGCTGTATCCGGGCAGTTACAAGATCGGCAGTGGGTTGCTGTGCTTCTTCGCCGGTGGGCTGGCCTATGGCGTCCTCTGGCAACTGCGACGCGGGTGTGGGTCGGGCCTTGCGTTGCTGGTGTGTGGCTGCATCGCGTCAGGTGCATGGGCTGCGCAACTCTGGTTGTGCGAGACGCTCAATGTCTACCTGGTGATGGGTTTGTGTTTTCCGGCCACGCTGGCCACGTTGGCAGCGGCCGGGCTGCACTGGCCTGGGCTGTGGCGCCGTACTGGCTGGATCGGTGATATCAGCTACTCCTCCTACCTGCTGCACTTTCCGTTGCAGATCGTGTTTGCGCTGGCCTTCGACCGGCTGGGCTTCGATCGCGCGGTCTTCTATCAGCCCTGGGTGATGCTGTCGTTCTTCATGGTGCTGCTCCCCATGAGCCTGGCCTGTCATCGATGGGTCGAGCGTCCGGCGCAACGCTGGTTGCGCAACAGTCGCCTGGCGGGCGTTCGACAACCTGGCGGACGGGTCGCGGTGTAGCCCTGTGGCGCCTGGCGTTCTCTGGTATCCTCAGGCGATTTTTTCGGCAGGCTGCACCCCGATGGCAGGCAAGGGTCTGCACCGGGCTGGGCATGCATGCGCATGGCCCGGTGGCATGCGCGTGATGCCCGTTGTCGTACCCGAAGGCTTCGACAAGGCCTTCGCCTGGTGAGTCATCGATCTCATCCCCTGTCTGTCGGCACATCGCCCCCTCCCGACCCTGAATCGGTGAGGACGACGGCTACAGCCACCCGTGAAGAAAACTGTCAAGCTGCCGGATTGGACTCGGCAGCCGTTCAGCAGGTGCTGGGCAACCTCGGGCTGAGCGAAGAACCAACGCACTGAAACAGCGTCTCATGGCGCTCCAGTACCTTAAGAAAGGAGATCACATGTTTGGATTATTGAGAGGGCTATTCAGCTATCGCAGCTTTATCGCCACCTCGATCCGCAACGAGTTCGTTTCTCGATTCTCGCGGAGTAGCCTTGGCGGGCTGTGGATGATCATCAACCCCTTGGCGAACGTGCTGATCTACGCCCTGATCCTGTCGAACGTGCTGGCGGCGAAGCTGCCGGGCATCGACAACAAGTATGCGTATGCCCTGTACCTGATGGCCGGTACCCTGGCCTGGAGCCTGTTTTCCGAGATCGTCAACCGCTGCCTGACGCTGTTCATCGAGAACGGCAACCTGATGAAGAAGATGAAGTTTCCCAGGATCACCCTGCCCTTCATCGTCCTGGGTTCGGCGTTGCTCAACAATTTCCTGCTGCTGCTGTCCGTGCTGGGCGTGTTCATCTGTCTTGGCCATCTGCCGACATGGCAGATGCTGTGGGCGGTGCCCTTGATCCTGACCGTAGCCGCGCTGGCGATGGGGGTGGGCCTGGTACTGGGCGTGCTCAACGTCTTCGTCAGGGACATTGGCCAGGTCGTTCCTATCGTGTTGCAGATCCTGTTCTGGTTCACCCCGATCGTGTACCCGATCAACATCATTCCTGAAGACCTGCAGTCGTTGATCGGCTACAACCCCATGCTGCCCCTGGTCACCGCCTACCATGACGTGTTCGTCTACGGCCTGTCCCCCGACTTCATGGCGTTGACCAGCACGATTGCGCTGACCCTCGTGCTGCTGGCATTGGGTCTTTACATTTTCCGCCGCGCGGCGCCTGAAATGGTGGATGCCCTATGACCCTGTTGAGCGCCAAAGACCTAGGCAAAGCCTACCGTACCTACCGAAGCGAATGGCAGCGTATCGCACGCTGGCTGGGGATCAAGATCGCCCCACGTGAAGAGCACTGGGTGCTCCGGCACATCAATTTCGTGATCAACGCTGGGGAAGCGATCGGCATCGTCGGTCAGAACGGTGCCGGCAAATCGACCTTGCTCAAGATGCTGACCGGCACGCTGCAACCCACCACGGGTGAGGTGAAGGTGAATGGCCGGATCGCGGCCATTCTGGAACTTGGCATGGGCTTCAACCCGGAGCTGACCGGGCGCCAGAACGTCCGCCATGCCGCCGGTCTGATGGGCTTCAATGCCCAGGAGATCGAGGCATTCATGCCGGAGGTCGAGGCGTTCGCCGAGGTCGGTGAGTATTTCGACCAGGCGGTGCGGACCTATTCCAGCGGCATGCAGATGCGTGTCGCGTTCGCCGTGGCCACGGCACGACGCCCGGAGATCCTGATCGTCGACGAAGCGCTCTCGGTGGGCGACAGCTACTTCCAGCACAAAAGCTTCGACCGCATACGCGAATTCCAGGAGCAAGGCACCACGCTGCTGATCGTGTCCCACGACCGCAGCTCGATCCAGGCATTGTGCGATCGCGTGCTGCTGATCGAAGGCGGCACCGTGATCAAGGACGGTGCGCCTGAAGAGGTGATGGATTTCTACAACGCCATCATCGCCGAAAAGGAAAACGCCACCGTCCAGGTCCACACGCTGGCCGACGGGACCGTGCAGACCCGCTCCGGCTCGGGTGAAGCGACGATCGAAAGCCTGGCCCTCTACAACGAACTGGATGCGCCCATCGAATTCGTCAGCGTGGGGCAATTGGTGAACCTGAAGATCAAGGTCAAGGTGAACCAGGCGATCCCCGAGCTGGTGGTGGGCTACATGATCAAGGATCGCCTGGGTCAACCCATCTACGGGACCAACACCCACCATCTGGGCAAGAAGATGGAGCACCTGACTGCCGGCGCCGAGATGGAATACACCTTCACGTTCGAGGCCAACATCGGTGTGGGTTCCTATTCTATCGCAGTAGCGCTTCATACCGCCGATACCCACCTCAGTGCCAATTACGAGTGGCGGGATCTCGCGCTCGTGTTCAACGTCATCAATGCTGACAAGGTGCCCTTCGTGGGTTCGGCATGGATCCAGCCCACCGTGGAGTGCGCCCAATGAGCCAGTTCTATCGCGCTTTCGAAGATGAACACCGTGGTTCCCACGACACCATCAAGCAGCGCCTGCAGGTCTACCTGCCATTCATTACACCGCTGCTGAAGCTCTACCCCGAATGCCGGGCAGTCGACGTCGGCTGTGGACGTGGTGAATGGCTGGAGACATTGATCGAGAACGGTTTCGACGCCACCGGCGTGGACCTGGACGAAGGCATGCTGGAAGCCTGCCAGGCACGCTCGCTGCCCGCCCAGAAAGCAGAAGCCGTCGCCTACCTGCAATCCCTGCCCAGTGAAAGCCTGACCGTTCTGAGCGGCTTCCACATCGTCGAGCACATTCCGTTCGAGGCCCTGAAGGCATTGGTCAGCGAAGCGAACCGGGTACTGAAACCCGGCGGCTTGTTGATCCTGGAAACGCCGAATGCTGAAAACCTGATCGTCGGGACCCAGAATTTCTACCTGGACCCTACGCACGAGCGACCGATTCCGCACATGCTGCTGGAGTTCCTGGTGAAGTTCTGTGGCTTCCAGCGCTCCAAGCTGATGCGTCTGCAAGAAAGCCCGAGGCTGGTCGACTCGCCCTCGCCGACCTTGATGGAGGTGCTCGGCGGCGCCAGCCCCGACTATGCGATCGTCGCCCAGAAAGCGCCTGATCACGTCGACCTTTCCGCGTTCGATGCCGTGTTCGAGGGCAGCTATGGTGTGAGCCTGGCGGACCTGGCGCAACGCTATGAAGCGAGTCTGGCAACCAAGACCGAAGAGCAGCGACAGCGTTGGGATACCGACAATGCAACACTCAGCCAGCGCCTGGACGCGCTGGAGTACGACAATGCAGCCCTCCATAAGCGGGCAGATTTCGTCGAACACGAGAACACGGTGCTTCATAACCGTGTGGATTTCGTCGAGCATGAACATGCGGCGCTGCTCACCCAGATGCATGACCTGAAGGTCTCGGTGTCGGACCTGCGATTCGATGAACTCAAGCTGGCCAACGAAGCGCTCCAGCGCTCGCTGGACGAGTCCCTGAAGAATGCCCACCATTGGTACACTGAAGCGGTTGCTCATCAGCAGCATATCGCGGCACTCGGCGACGCCCACGCCCATCAGCATCAGACGGTCAGCGCGCTGACGGACCAGATCCAGCAGCTCAGAAAGAGCACCTCGTGGCGAGTGACAGCTCCGATGCGGCAGGGTGTCATCGTCACTAGGAAGTTGGTTTCCTCACCGAGACAGACGTCCAGGCACCTCGCTCGTACAGCAGTGAAAAAGATCCTGGACCAGCCAAGGCTTCGCACGCTCATCAAGAAGATCCTGGTGCGCCATCCGCCGACCTACGCCCGTCTGCAAAAGCTGGCGGCGCGTTTGCGCGCTGCACCGGCCGCGCCCTTCCAGGGCGTGCCTTCCACGGCGCCCCAGGCCTCTACGGCAGCCGAGTCGGGTCATGCGCCGGCAGCGCCGGCCCATCTCTCCGCGAATGCCAAGGCGATCTACTTGCGGTTGAACAGAAACGAACCACGTAAGGATGTGAAGTGATGCGCGTAGTCATTGACCTGCAGGGCGCCCAGGCCGAGAACAGAAATCGGGGCATCGGGCGTTACGCGCTTTCCTTCACCAAGGCCTTCATCCAGAACGCCGGTGACATCGAAGTGTTCGTCGTGCTCAATGGCCTGTTCGGCGAGTCGATCGATGCGATCCGCGACGAGCTGCACGGTGTGCTGCCTGAATGTCGGATCAGGGTATGGACACCGTGCAGCAAAGTCAGCGCCTTGCCGCCCGAGCACCGCTGGAGTACACAGGCATCGGAGCGGGTGCGGGAGGCCTTCATCGGCGAGCTGCACCCGGATCTGGTGCTGGTCACCAGCCTGTTCGAAGGCCTGGTGGACGACGCCGTGACCAGCATCAAGGCGCTGGACTCGACGGTACCGACGGCAGCCATCGTGTACGACCTGATTCCGCACATCAACCCTGAGACCTACCTGAGTTCAGCGCCGGTCCGCCAGTGGTACGAAGCGAAGCTCAAGCACCTGCGCCGTGCCGATCTGGTCCTGGCCATTTCGAATTCGTCCCGCTCCGAGGTGATCGATCACTTGGGCTTCCTGCCCGAGCGCGTGGTCAACATCTCGACGGCGATCGACACGAACCACTTCAAGCCCACGCTCGATGATCTGCAAGGTGCAGCGCTCAAGGCCCGTCTGGGTATCGACCGCCCCTTCGTGATGTACACAGGCGGTATCGACCCCCGGAAGAACATCGAAGGGTTGATCAGCGCCTATGCAGCACTCGATGCACCACTGCGCCGCGCACATCAGTTGGTCATCGTCTGCAACATTCGCCCTGAGGATCGCTCACGGCTCGAAGGTCTTGCCCTGGCCAACGGTTTGAAAAAGGGCGATGTCTGCTTCACCGGTTTCGTCAGTGAAGAAGACCTGCTCGCGCTCTACAACCTGTGCACGCTGTTCGTCTTCCCATCCTTGCACGAAGGCTTCGGCCTGCCTGCACTGGAGGCGATGGCCTGTGGCAAGCCTGTGATCGGCTCGAACACCTCCAGCCTGCCCGAAGTCATCGGCAATGCCGAGGCACTCTTCGACCCTTACCAGGTCACGTCCATCACGGCGAAGCTGGAAGCGGTGCTCGGCGACGAAGCCTTGAGAACCCAGATGGCATCGCTCGCGCTCGAGCAGGCACGTCTCTTCAGCTGGGACCAGACAGCGGTCACCGCCGTGGAGGCCGTTCACACGCTCCTGAACGAACTCACCCGCCGCTCCCATACCCTGCGGTCGACGAGACGCCCTCGTCTGGCGTACGTATCCCCTCTTCCGCCAGCCCGCAGCGGCATCAGCGACTACAGCGCAGAGCTGCTGCCCGAGCTTGCGCAGTACTACGAGATCGATGCCATCGTGGCCCAGGAGTCGGTTTCCAGCTCGGATGCCGGCATCAACTATGCCGTTCGTTCGGTGGCGTGGTTCGAGGAGAATGCGCACCGGTTCGACCGCGTCATCTACCACTTCGGCAACTCCTCCTTCCATGAGCACATGTTCCGGTTGCTGGAGAAGATTCCGGGCACGGTGGTGCTGCACGACTTCTTCCTGTCAGGTGTCGTGGCAGACATCGACGTCAACAAGGGGCAATCAGGCTTCTGGACAGACGCCCTGTACCATAGCCACGGCTACAAGGCCATCGAGGAACGTATCAACGGGCTGGATAGCGCCGATGCGGTCTGGAAATACCCGTGCAACCTGCGCGTGCTCCAACAGGCCGAGGGCGTCATCGTTCACTCGAACTATTCGATCCGCCTGACCCATGCCTGGTATGGCGAGCAGATCGGCCGCGACTGGAAGGAGATCCCGCTGCTGCGCACGCCGCGGTTCCCCAACGCGCGCAAACGGGTTGCCGCCCGGGACATGCTCGGGTTTGGCGAGCATGACTTCATCGTCTGCAGCTTCGGCTTGCTCGGCCCGTCCAAACTGAACGACCGCCTGCTCGAGGCCTGGCTCGCGTCCGAGTTGTCGAAGGACGAGCGCTGCCACTTGATCTACGTCGGCCAGAACAATGAAGGCCTGTACGGCGAACGCCTGCTCAAGCGCATCAATGGCAGCCACTGCCGCGACCGTATCACGATCACGGGCTGGACCGATGCCGAGCTGTTCAAGGCCTATCTGGACATCGCGGACGCCGCCGTTCAACTGCGCACCTTGTCACGAGGCGAGACGTCGGCCGCCGTGCTGGACTGCCTGAACTACGGCATTCCCACGATCGTCAACGCCAACGGCAGCATGGCGGACATTCCCGAAGCCAGCCTCATCATGCTGCCCGACACGTTCGAGGATGGCGCGCTGTCCGAGGCGCTGAACCTGTTACGCAATGACGTCTCCACGCGCGAACGGTTGAGTGCGCAGGCTCAACGCCTGATCCATACCGATCACGCACCTCGCGCCTGTGCGGCCCTGTACCGCGATGCGATCGAAGCCTTCCACGAAGACGCTACCCATTCCATCGCCGGGACGATCGAGGCGATCGCAGAGCTGGACAAGGCCCACTTCACGTACGAACACTCCGTGGCCCTTGCCCAGTCCATCGACGAGAGCCTCACGCCGCCGATGACGAAGCCACAACTGCTGATCGATATTTCCGAACTGGTCAACCGGGATGCCAAGAGCGGCATTCAACGGGTCGTTCGGAACATCCTGAGCATCTGGCTCTCGACGCCTCCTGACGGCTACCGTGTGGAGCCTGTCTATGCGACCGAAGACAGCGCAGGTTACCGATACGCGCGGCACTTCACGCTAGGCTTTTTGAATTGCCCTCAGCATCTGCTGCAGGATGAGCCTGTGGTGGTGCGCCAGGGTGATCGTTTCATCGGCCTGGATCTGCAGCCTTCCATCGTGCCGAAACAGCGACACGCGCTGGCAGAAATGAGGCGCCGGGGTGTGAATGTGCAGTTCGTGGTGTACGACCTGCTGCTGAAGAAGCTCTCGCATTGCTTCGTCGAAGGTGCAGCGGACGCACTCGACCGTTGGCTGGACGTCGTCTCGCAATCAGATGGCGTCGTCTGCATCTCCAAGGCCGTGGCCGATGAGATGGAGGAATGGGTGGCCGAGCACCGGCCACCCAGCAAGCGTCCATTCTCCATTTCCTGGTTCCACCTGGGCGCCGACATCGCTGCGCCTGCCCAGACCAAGCCTGTCAACGTCATTCCAAAGCAGGTGCTCTCGCAGCTGCAGGCGCGCCCTTCTCTGTTGATGGTAGGCACCCTCGAGCCCAGGAAAGGCCACGCTCAGGTACTGGATGCGTTCGAACTGCTGTGGGCCGACCAGAAGGACGCGAACCTGCTGATCGTCGGCAAGCAAGGGTGGATGGTCGAATCGCTCGTGCAGCGTCTGAAGAGTCACCCTGAGCAGGGCAAACGGCTCTTCTGGTTCGAAGGGATCGACGACGACTATCTGTGCAACCTGTACGCACAGGCCGATGCGCTGATCGCCGCTTCGTTGGGAGAAGGGTTCGGTCTGCCACTCATCGAAGCCGCACAGGCCAACCTGCCACTGATCGTGAGGGATATCCCCGTGTTCCGTGAGGTGGCAGGCGATCACGCCTTCTATTTCGAAGGCGAACAGCCAGAGGCGCTGTACGCGTCCCTCGTCACCTGGCTGGACCTGCACAAGGCTGGCGGTCACCCCTTGTCCACGGCGATGCCATGGATCACCTGGGAACAGAGTGCACAGCAGCTGTTTGCCGCAATCGAGGCAACGGCCAAGTAGCGCTGAAATCGGTGTCTCCCTCCTGGCCCAGGAAGGAGACACCGGGTTCTTTACGCCGTTACCTTGACGCTAGCGACAGAAAAGTAGCGCTTTTTCATGTCCAGCGCAGGCTTCTCGACGAAGTGCCACGACGCGGCACCGACCAGCGCGGAAAGCGCCAGCGACAGGAACGTGAAGGCGTACACGTCGGTCAGGTCGGGGAACAGGCTGACCAGCATCTGCTGGATGACGAAGCCGTACACGTAGATCCCGTACGAATAGTCGAACCGGTTCAGGAAGCTCATCTTCTTCGCGAGCACGCAGATCGAGATGAGGCAGTAAGGCCACAGCACCAGGTAGAAACCTGCGGAGAAGTGCCAATCACCGCCGTTGTTGAAGAAGGCCCAGATGATGAGGGCCACAGCCGGTACCGTGATGAACCACGACATGTAGACCTTGTCCTTCAGGTGCGCCAGCAGCGCGCCGTACAGGAACAGGTAACCCAGTTCGTTCAAGAACAGTTTGGAGACGGTGAAGACGTAGCTGTCACGCATGAAGGTGTCGTGCAGGTGCAACGTCAGCATCACCAGCATGGCCAACAGCACGAACCGCCAGTTGAACGCCTTGGACCAGGCGAGCACCAGGATACCGAGGTAGCACAGCACTTCCAGGGGCAGCGTCCACAGGCACCCGTTGATCACCTGCACTGGGTTTTCAGTGAACACACCTGGTATGAAGGGATGCAGGTCGAACAGGGTCGCGTTGCGTAGGTACTGCCAGGTCTCCCCCTGCGCCAGGTACTGCGAGTAGCTGGGCGCGAACAGGCCGAGTACCAACATCGTCAACAGCACCGACACGATCAGGCCGGGGAAGATGCGCGTCACGCGGTTGGTGAAGAAGGTGACGAGGCTCTGGCCTCTGAGCATTGACAGCGTCACCAGGTATCCGGAAATCACGAAGAAGGCATCGACGCCAATCTTGCTGAAACCGATCAGTCCATTTCGTTCAAAGACGTCGCCGTGGTCCAGGCCGAGCACGACGTACGTGTGAGTAATGATTACCAACGATGCGGCAATGAGCCTCACCATAGTAAAGCCATTTCTCTTGTCAGCAATCACATTTCTTCTCCATCGGAAACCCTTAAAGATACCTGCCCATGGCCATATTTTGACACATGACCGTCAACACTCAGGCGGTGATCTTTATACGCACTTTGGAAGCGTCGGCCAACTGACGGCCGACGCAGGGTGACCTAGAGCGCACCTGAGGCCGCGATGAACCGCGACCTCGTGCGTCTTTGAGGAAGGGCTTAGCCTTGAATCAGACGTTCGATTTCAGCGACACGCTGGGCCACCAGGGCCTCGTCACCACGACTTTCGACGTTCAGGCGCAGCAACGGCTCGGTGTTGGAGCCGCGCAGGCTGAAGCGCCAGTCGGCGAAGGCCACGCTGATGCCATCGGTCCGGTCGACCTCGGGGGCCTGGGGCAGGTAGAACGCCAGGACCTTCTCCACCGACGCCTTGACGTCGTCGACCTGGTAGTTGATCTCGCCACTGCACGGGAACGCCGCAATGCGCTCGTCCACCAGTTGCGCCAGGGTCTTGCCGCTGACGCTCATCAGCTCGGCCACCAGCAGCCACGGGATGTTGCCGCTGTCGCAATAGGCGAAGTCGCGGAAGTAGTGGTGGGCGCTCATCTCGCCGCCGTAGACCGCATCTTCGGCGCGCATGCGCTCCTTGATGAAGGCATGGCCGGTCTTGCTCTGAATGGCCTCGCCGCCGGCGGCCTGCACCTGTTCGATGGTGTTCCAGGTCAGGCGCGGGTCGTGGATGATCTTGCTGCCGGGGTGCTTGCGCAGCAGCATCTCGGCGAGCAGGCCGACCAGGTAGTAGCCTTCGATGAAGCGGCCCTGGCCGTCGAAGAAGAAGCAGCGGTCGAAGTCGCCGTCCCAGGCCAGGCCCAGGTCGGCCTGGCGTTCGAGCACGGCGTTGCGGGTCAGTTCGCGGTTTTCCGGCAGCAGCGGGTTGGGCACGCCATTGGGGAATTCGCCATCCGGCTCACCGTTGATGAGGTCGATGTGCAGCGGCAGGCGCGCCTTGAGTAGCTCGATCACCGGGCCCACGGCACCGTTGCCGGGGTCGGCCAGCACCTTGAGCGGCTTGAGCGCCGAGACGTCGACGTAGGTCAGCAGGTGGTCGATGTAGGCGGTCTTGTCGAAGGCTTCCTGCACCTGGCCCGGGGTGGCAGCCTGCTCACCCAGCTGGCCGGCCTCGACGCGGTCGCGAATGGCGAACAGCCCCGAATCACCACTGATCGGCTTGGAGTGCTCGCGCACCAGCTTCATGCCGTTGTAGCCCTTGGGGTTGTGGCTGGCGGTGATCATGATGCCGCCATCGGCCTGCAGATGGCTGGTGGCGAAGTAGACTTCCTCGGTGCCGCACAGGCCGATGTCCAGTACGTCGGCGCCCGCTTCGGTCAGGCCACGGGTCAGGGCCTGGGCCAGCATGGGGCTTTCCAGACGCATGTCACGGCCGACCACATAGCGCTTGCCGCCCAGTTCGGCGACCAGCGCACGGCCGATTCGGTAGGCGACGTCTTCGTTGAGGTCGGCAGGTACTTGCCCACGGATGTCGTAGGCCTTGAAGCAACGGGTCTGGATAGATGGGTACATGGTTCTCACTTTGACGAGCCGTCCGCAGACGGCGAGCGATGTGTACGCAGGCCACTCATGGGCAGCCGATGGCAAACGGCCCATGGTACTCGGAAGGAGCACCACGGGCCGCGCGGGAAGCATCAGGAATCAGCCGGTGCAGCGACCGTACTTGTCCTCGAAGCGGACGATGTCGTCTTCGCCGAGGTAGTCGCCGCTCTGCACTTCGATCAGGACCAGGTCGATGACGCCCGGGTTCTCCAGTCGGTGCGTGTGGCCTGCACGAATGAAGGTGGATTCATTGGTGTGCAGCATCATTTCCTTGTCGTCGTTGACCACCACGGCGGTGCCGCTGACCACGATCCAGTGCTCGCTGCGGTGATGGTGCATCTGCAGCGACAGCGATGCCTTGGGCTTGACCACGATGCGCTTGATCTTGAAGCGATCGCCGTTTTCCAGGGTGGTGTAGGTACCCCACGGACGATGCACGGTGCGGTGCAGCTGGTGCACGGTGTGGCCCTTGCTCTTGAGCTGGCCGACGATGTGCTTGACGTCCTGGGCGTGGTCCTTGTGGGCGATCATCACCGCGTCGGGGGTGTCGATCACCAGCAGGTCCTCGACCCCGACCAGGGCGGTAAGACGGTCTTCGCTGTTGACGTAGTTGTTGCGCGAGGCATGCGCCAGCACTTCGCCTTCGAAGCGGTTGCCGTCGGCGTCCGCCGGGGTGAGTTCGCTGACGGCGTTCCACGAGCCGATGTCGCTCCAGCCGATGTCGCACGGGACGGTGGCGACGCGCTCGGAGCGCTCCATCAGGGCGTAGTCGATGGAAATGTCCGGGACCTGCGCAAAGCTCTCGGGGTCGATGCTCAGGCAGCTGTAGCCTTTGCCTTCAGCCAGGCGCGACTGGCGCTTGGCGTGGGCAGCAGCCTGCAGCACGTCAGGCGAATGTTTTTCGAACTCTTCCAGCACCGTGCCGACGCGGAAGCAGAACATGCCGGAGTTCCAGAAGTAGTTGCCAGCGGCCACGTAGGACTCGGCCACTTGCAGGGTCGGCTTCTCGACGAACCGCGCCACTTTCAGGCCGTGCTGCAGTTCGCCGGCCTGACCGGCCTCGATGTAGCCGAAGCCGGTTTCCGGGTACTGGGGCTTGATACCGAAGGTCACCAGCCAGCCCTGGCCGGACAGCTCGACGGCCTTGCTCACGGCCTCGGCAAAGGCCTGTTCGTCCTGGATCAGGTGGTCGGCGGCCAGGACCAGCATGTGCGCGTCGTCAC
This sequence comes from Enterobacterales bacterium AN_CKDN230030167-1A_HGKHYDSX7, assembly GCA_046940335.1. Classification (GTDB taxonomy): domain Bacteria; phylum Pseudomonadota; class Gammaproteobacteria; order Pseudomonadales; family Pseudomonadaceae; genus Aquipseudomonas. The sequence goes on along the minus strand of JBKYML010000008.1, from coordinate 116,236 downwards.
CATGGCTGTCACGCAGCTGCAGGGCTGCCAGCGCAACGGCTGCGGCCGTGTTGCGGCCGAAGGGCTCGAGGATGAAGGCCTGGGCAGGACCGGCCTGCTGGACGGCGCGGTATTCGTCTTCGGTCTTGAACAGCAGCTCCCGGTTCGTCACGGTGAGCACTTCCGAGACACCGGCCAGGCTCGAGGCGCGCAGGAAAGTCTTTTGAATCAGATTCTGGCCGTCAGGCAAGGTCATGAACGGCTTGGGATGGGCCTCGCGGGACACGGGCCACAGCCGGCTGCCGACGCCGCCTGACAAAATTACGGGTATCAAGTCCATATCTTATAATCCTGCTAGCCACTCGCATGGCACGTAGACGAAACGCAAAGTACTTCAGCAACGATGTGCCACTTCGCACCTTTAACGGTCAAATTCCTTGCTGATCCAGCTGCTTGGCTTCAACGACATGTGAAGGCAGGCTTACCCCTAAATCCGAGCGCCCAAGAATATCAGAGAACATTCTACGAGGCTCGCCTACAGGCGCAGTACTGGGCCATCCGTTGCCGCCCCCTTGGACAACAATGAGATTCATTCGATCTCCACGGCCAGGCCTTTTTTTGAGTAGGCCTCCCGCAGACGCTCTGCCAAGGCCCGACGGGCTGGCGCCTCCCCGTGCACCAAGCGGATGCGCGAAGGCCACCGCCCCATGCCCGTCACGAACTCGATCAACCCCGCCTGATCGGCATGGGCCGAATACCCCGGCACGCTGAACACCTTGGCGCGCACGTCGTACAACTGCCCATCCAGGTCGATGCTGACGAACCCCGCCGCGCCGGCACTCGCCTGAATCACGGCACCTGGCGTGCCCGGCACCTGATGCCCGACGAACACGACCTCATGGCGCGGATCGCCCAGCATCGCCTTCAGGTACGCCACGATACGCCCGCCAGAACACATCCCATTACCTGCGATGACGATGGCCGGCTTGCCCGTGCTCTTGAGGTAATTCACCACCCGCGCATGGTCGGCATGCCGCTCGATGGAGATCAGCTGCCCGAACCCCAGCGGCGCGCGCCCTTCGCGCAGGCGCTGGCTGGCGTCGTCGTTCCAATGGGCATGCAGCTTGCGGTAGACCTGGGTGATGCGCTGGGCCAGCGGCGAGTCGAGGATGACCGGCAGGTGCGACCAGTCCAGCCGGGACAGGGGGTCGTCAGGCACACCGCTCTGGCTCGACGGGCACAGGGCCTTGCGGTGCAGGATCGCCTCCAGGTCGAACAGCACTTCCTGGGTGCGCCCCAGGCTGAACGCCGGAATGAGCACGGTGCCGTGGTCGGCGAGCGCGCGCTCGATCACGGCTTCGAGCGCCTGCTGCCGATCGCCAGGGGTGTGCAGGCGATCGCCATAGGTGCTTTCGAGGACCAGCAGGTCGGCGTGCTCAGGCGGCTCCACCGCCCGCAACAGGCCACGGGCCGACGCGCCCAGGTCGCCCGAGAACACGACCCGCGTGCGCCGGTCGGTCATAGGGTGGTGGACATCGCATTCGACGTAGGCCGAGCCGAGCACGTGCCCGGCCCGCTGCAGGCGCACGCGGCAGGTCAGGTCCTGGCGCTCGACCAGCGTGTGCCACTGGGCGAAGGGCAACGGGCGAATGCGGGCCTGGACGAAGGCCAGGTAGCGGGCCACCTCGGCAGGCTCGCTGCTGATGGTCAGCTTGTAGGCGTCTTCGAGGACCAGCGGCAGCAGCCTGGCCGAGGGTTCGCTGCACAGGATCGGGCCACGGTAACCGGCCGCGAACAGGGCCGGTAGGCGACCGACATGGTCTATGTGCACATGGGTGATGATGAGCGCTTCGAGGCCTTCGAGGGCGGCGCTGAACGCAGGCTGCCCGCGCGCCGCATCGGCGCCCTGCTCCAGGCCGCAGTCGATCAGCAGGCTGGTGTCGGCATCGAGGTGCAGCTGGTGGCACGAGCCGGTGACGGTCTGCGCGCCACCGTGGTGAGTCAGGCTGGGATAGGGCATGGGTACGCGCTCTGTAGCGACAGGGCGCGGTATTACGGCAAAGTGTGAACGCCGGGAAAATCAGATCTCAGCGTTTCTTGTGTAGGACTTTTCCTAGCGCTCGGCCAGGGCCGCTTCACGGGCCTTGAGGCGGATGCGACGGCGCGACCGCAACACGGCATAACTGCCCAGCACAGGGCCGACGGCCAGGCCCACGATCAACGCGGCGAGCACCGGCAAGGCTACCGGCATGGCGGGTGCCGCCCATCCGAACAGGACCAGGGAGACGTCCTGCTGGTTTTCCAGCACGAAGAACAGGACCACGGCGGCCAACAGCAGCACCAGCAGCGCCACCAGGGCACGTTTGAGATTACGCATCAGACAATTCCTTGGGGCACATCAGGCCTGGGCCTCGTGCTCGTCTTCGTTGACCCGGTCGCGCAGTTCCTTGCCGGGCTTGAAGTGCGGCACGAACTTGCCATCCAGGCTGACCGACTGGCCAGTCTTGGGGTTACGCCCCACACGGGGGGCACGATAATGAAGGGAAAAGCTGCCGAAACCCCGGATCTCGATACGATCACCCGTGGCCAAGCACTGTGACATCTGTTCAAGCATGGTCTTGATGGCCAGTTCCACGTCCTTGGGGGACAGCAGACCCTGGTGGTTGACAATCCGATCGATCAGCTCCGACTTCGTCATGTTTTTCCCTTCGTTATCAAGCAGCTAGATCATTGCTCAATTGGTTGTAGCACGTCGCGCTGGATTTGAACAGGGTGATGCTTGACTTTGGAGAAAAATCGAGTTTGAGCAGATTTCAGGATCGGGCCACGTGTCCATTTCCGTCAGACCGCGTCCTCTTCAGATTGGCGTCTGGGCCGGGTCTTGTAGATGGCCCGATGCTCGGTGTAGACCACGGTGTCGTCCGGCACGTCCTTGTCCACATAGGCCTGGGCGCCGATCATCACGTTGTTGCCGATGGTGATCTCACCGACGATGCAGGCGTTGGCGCCAATGGTCACGTCATCGCCGATGCGGATGTGGCCATTGATGTCCTTGGAGCCGATGGTGGTGTTCTGACGCAGGCGCAGGTTGCGGCCGATGATCGCCCGGTGAGTGATGACGATGCCGATGCGGTGCGAGAAGCAGATGCCGGGGCCGATCTGCGCAGGCAGCCCGATGTCGATGTTATGCTCGCGGATCAGGCGCCGATTGATGCGTTTGGCCCACTTGCGGTAATTGATTAACCCACGCGGCTTGTTGTACAGGTATTGCGCGATCCTGAACCAGAACACGTAGTGATAGCGCTCCTTGGCCATTACTCGGTTGACCAGGGTGCTGAGCTTGGCGCTGCCATCTTCCTTGGTGGCGATTTCCTCGGTGAGGTAAGCGCGCAGTTCTTTGAAATCTTTCACATCTCGTCCCTTGCAGGCTTCGAGGCGTCAGACGGCGTGTGGTCATGACGAACCCGATACGGTCATGGGGGGGGGCCAATCGATGGACGAAAAAAAGGGCGACCGAAGTCGCCCTTTTCTTTCGCAAGCCGAACTTAGTTCTGCTTGGCCATCGCTTCGCGCAGCAGCGCAGCCATGGTGGTGTCGCCAGTGCTTTCCGGAGCGTTGGTTTTCAGGCTCTGGATCGCTTCGCGCTCGTCAGCATCGTCCTTCGACTTGATGGACAGGCTGATGACGCGGCTCTTGCGGTCGACGCTGATGATCTTGGCTTCGATCTCTTCGCCTTCTTTCAGCACGTTGCGGGCGTCTTCAACGCGGTCGCGGCTGATTTCGGAGGCTTTGAGGGTCGCTTCGATGTCGTCGGCCAAGGTGACGATGGCGCCTTTGGCGTCAACTTCCTTGACGATGCCCTTGACAATGGCACCCTTGTCGTTCAGGGACACGAAGTTGGAGAACGGATCGTCTTCCAGCTGCTTGATGCCCAGGGAGATGCGCTCGCGCTCCGGGTCAACCGACAGGATGACGGTTTCCAGCTCGTCGCCCTTCTTGAAGCGACGCACGGCTTCTTCGCCGGCTTCGTTCCAGGAGATGTCGGACAGGTGAACCAGACCGTCGATGCCGCCTTCCAGACCAATGAAGATACCGAAATCGGTGATCGACTTGATGGTGCCGGAGATCTTGTCGCCCTTGTTGAACTGGCCAGAGAAGTCTTCCCATGGGTTCGACTTGCACTGCTTGATGCCCAGGGAGATACGACGACGCTCTTCGTCGATGTCCAGAACCATGACTTCCACTTCGTCGCCAACCTGAACGACTTTCGACGGGTGGATGTTCTTGTTGGTCCAGTCCATTTCGGACACGTGCACCAGGCCTTCGACGCCTTCTTCCAGCTCAGCGAAGCAGCCGTAGTCGGTCAGGTTGGTGACGCGTGCGGTGACGCGGGTGCCTTCTGGGTAACGTGCCTTGATAGCAACCCATGGGTCTTCGCCCAGTTGCTTCAGGCCCAGGGAAACACGGTTACGCTCGCGATCGTACTTCAGGACCTTGACGTCGATCTCGTCGCCAACGTTGACGATCTCGGACGGGTGCTTGATACGCTTCCAGGCCATGTCGGTGATGTGCAGCAGGCCGTCCACGCCGCCCAGGTCCACGAAGGCGCCGTAGTCGGTGAGGTTCTTGACGATACCCTTGACCTGCTGGCCTTCCTGCAGCGATTCCAGCAGCGCTTCGCGCTCTGCACTGTTCTCGGCTTCCAGGACGCTGCGACGGGAAACGACAACGTTGTTGCGCTTCTGGTCCAGCTTGATGACCTTGAATTCCAGCTCTTTGCCTTCGAGGTGGGTGGTGTCGCGCACTGGGCGGACATCAACCAGGGAGCCCGGCAGGAACGCACGGATGCCGTTAACGTCGACCGTGAAGCCGCCCTTAACCTTACCGTTGATAACGCCCTTGACGACTTCTTCGGCAGCGAAAGCAGCTTCCAGAACGATCCAGCACTCGGCGCGCTTGGCTTTTTCACGGGACAGCTTGGTTTCGCCAAAGCCGTCTTCGACCGCGTCCAGCGCAACGTGAACTTCGTCACCGACCTTGATGGTCAGCTCGCCAGCTTCGTTGTAGAACTGCTCGAGCGGGATGACGCCCTCGGACTTCAGGCCAGCGTGTACGGTAACCCAGTCGCCGTCGATGTCGACAACGATACCGGTGATGATCGCACCCGGCTGAAGATTGAGGGTTTTCAGGCTTTCTTCAAAGAGTTCTGCAAAGCTTTCGCTCATTTTAATTCCTGTAGATTAGGGCGAGACAGACGCCCATCAGCCACATTCCAGACAATGTGGGTTTCGTTCATGTAAAGGAAGGCCGACAGGACAGTGACTGGAGCCCCTGCCTGCCATTCCTGATGATCAGAGCAGGTCGCGCTGGGCGAGCTCGCTTCTGATCCGTTGCAACACCTGCTCGATGGACAACTCGGTCGAATCCAGCTGAATGGCATCGGCCGCCGGCTTGAGCGGGGCCACTGCACGCTGGGTATCACGCTCATCGCGTGCCTGTATCTCTTCTAGCAGACTCGACAGACTAACAGCTTCGCCCTTTCCCTTCAACTGCAGGAAACGACGACGTGCGCGTTCCTCGGCGCTGGCGGTCAGGAAGACCTTCAGCGGCGCATCGGGGAACACCACGGTGCCCATGTCGCGACCGTCGGCGATCAGCCCGGGGGCCTCGCGAAACGCGCGCTGGCGCTGCAGCAAGGCTTCGCGTACCGCTGGCAGCGAGGCGACCATGGAGGCGCCGGCGCCGACCGTTTCGGTGCGGATGACGTTGCTGACGTCTTCGCCTTCGAGAATGATCTGCTGGAGTTTACCGGGTTCGGCGGCGATGAACTGCACGTCCAGATGAGCGGCCAGCGCCTTGAGCAGCTCTTCGTTGGTCAGGTCCACGCCGTGGTTGCTGGCATTGAACGCCAGCAGACGGTACAGCGCGCCGGAATCCAGCAATCGCCAGCCCAGTTCGCGTGCCAGCAGGCCCGCGACGGTGCCCTTGCCCGAGCCGCTCGGCCCGTCGATGGTGATGACCGGTGCCAAGGTGCTCACGACTTGCCCTCTTCTGCTACACGGATGCCGACCTGCGCGCACAGGGCCAGGAAGTTGGGGAACGAGGTCGCGACGTTGGCGCAGTCATGGATACGGATCGGCGCGCTGGCGCGCAGCGAAGCGACGCTGAAGGCCATGGCGATGCGGTGGTCGCCGTGACCGTGCACTTCGCCGCCGCCAATCTGGCCCCCGTCGATGACGATGCCATCGGGCGTGGGCTCGCACTGCACGCCCAGCACCTTGAGGCCGTCGGCCATGACCTGGATGCGGTCGGATTCCTTGACCCGCAGCTCCTCAGCGCCGCGCAGCACGGTGCGGCCCTCGGCGCAGGCGGCGGCCACGAACAGCACCGGGAATTCGTCGATGGCCAGGGGCACGAGGTCTTCCGGGATGTCGATGCCTTTGAGGCGAGCACCGCGCACGCGCAGGTCAGCCACCGGCTCGCCGCCGACTTCACGCTGGTTTTCCAGGGTGATGTCGCCGCCCATCAGGCGCAGGATGTCGATGACGCCGGTACGGGTCGGGTTGATGCCGACGTGCTCCAGGACCAGCTCCGAGCCTTCGGCGATCGAGGCCGCGACCAGGAAGAACGCTGCCGACGAGATGTCGGCCGGCACTTCGATACGGGTGGCGGTCAGCGTGCCGCCGGCACGCAGCGAGGCCATCGGGCCATTGGAGTCCACGGTGTAGCCGAAGCCGCGCAGCATGCGCTCGGTGTGGTCGCGGGTCGGTGCCGGCTCGGTCACGGTGGTGACGCCTTCGGCGTACAGACCGGCCAGCAGCAGGCAGGATTTGACCTGTGCGCTGGCCATCGGCAGCGTGTAGTCGAGCGCCTTGAGCGGCTGCCCGCCACGGATGGTCAGCGGCGGGCGCCCGTCCGGACCGGTCTCGATCACCGCGCCCATTTCACGCAGCGGGTTGGCGACACGGTTCATCGGACGCTTGGACAGCGACGCGTCGCCGGTCATGGTCACGTCGAACGGCTGCGCGGCCAGCAGGCCGGACAGCAGGCGCATCGAGGTGCCCGAGTTGCCCAGGTAGATCGGCCCTGGTGGCGGCTTCAGGCCGTGCAGGCCGACGCCGTGAATGGTCACGCGCCCCTGGCTGGGGCCTTCGATGACCACGCCCATGTCGCGGAAGGCCTGCAACGTGGCCAGGGCATCCTCGCCCTCGAGGAACCCTTCGACCTCGGTCGTGCCTTCGGCCAGCGAGCCCAGCATGATCGAGCGGTGAGAAATCGATTTGTCGCCCGGTACGCGGATCCGTCCGGACAGGCGTCCACCTGGTTGGGCCAGGAAAATCAAGTCGTTGGCGTTCATAGCGTCCACATAGGCCCGGCGGGCCAGGATTGTGCTGAAGTGCTCGCGGGCCACCTGTGCGCGGGTAAATACCCCCAGCAACTGGTGCCCGTCCCCTGAATCGACCGCGTCGCGCAAGGCGTCGAGGTCACTGCGATACATGTCCAGCGTGCGCAGCACGGCCTCGCGGTTGGCGAGGAAGATATCGTGCCACATGGTCGGATCGCTGCCCGCGATCCGGGTGAAGTCGCGAAAACCTCCCGCAGCGTAGCGGAAGATCTCCAGGTTTTCGTCGCGCTTGGCCAAGGAATCGACCAGGCCGAAGGCCAGCAGGTGCGGCAGGTGGCTGGTCGCGGCCAGGACTTCGTCGTGGCGCTCCACGGCCATGTGCTCGACGTCGGCATCGAGGGCGCGCCAGAGGCGGTCCACGACGGCCAGGGCATCGGGGTCGGTCTCCGGCAGCGGTGTGAGGATCACCTTGTGACGGCGATACAGCTCGGCGTTGGAGGCTTCCACGCCACTCTGTTCGGACCCGGCGATCGGGTGCCCCGGCACGAAGCGTGGCAGGTGATCGCCCAGCACGGCGCGTGCGGCACGCACCACGTTGCCCTTGGCGCTGCCGGCGTCGGTGAGCACGGCCTGACCCAGGTCGAGGGTGGCGAGCCTGGCCAGGAGGGTTTCCATGGTCAGGATCGGCACGGCGAGCTGGATCACGTCGGCGCCGACGCAAGCCATGGCCAGGTCTTCCTCGCAGCGATCGACCACGCCCAGCTCGACGGCCAGCTGCCGCGAGCGTGGATCGAGGTCGACACCGACCACTTCGCGGCACAGGCCGCTCTGGCGGATGCCCTTGGCGAAAGAGCCGCCGATCAGGCCGAGGCCGATGACCACCAGGCGGCCGATGGGCGGGGTGGCGGTGTTGGATAGTGCTTCAACCACAAGCTAGAGCCCTGTGTAGTGCGGGTGTTGGGCATTGGGGCCGCGATGGACCGCAACGCACCCCCACAGCCTCTGAGTGTCAACGGCTCAAAGCACCGCCTTCGGATACGACCCCAGCACCTTCAGCCCCACGGCCTCCTGGCTGATCTGCTCGAGCACGGCCTTGATCAGCGGGTCACGGTGGTGGCCGACGAAGTCGATGAAGAACACGTAGGTCCACTTGCCACTGCGCGAAGGCCGGGTCTCGATGCGGGTCAGGTCGATGTCGTTCTGGTGGAACGGCACCAGCAGCTCGTGCAAGGCCCCGGGCTTGTTGCTCATCGAGACGATGATCGAGGTCTTGTCGTCGCCGGTCGGAGGGACTTCCTGGTTGCCGATCATCAAAAACCGCGTGGAGTTGTCCGGACGGTCCTCGATCTTCTCGGCCAGGCGCTCCAGCCCGTACAGGTTGGCCGCCATGTCACCGGCGATCGCCGCCGAGTTCCACTCGCCCTTGACCCGCTTGGCCGCCTCGGCATTGCTCGACACGGCAACGCGCTCGACGTTCGGGTAATGGGCGTCCAGCCACTTGCGGCACTGGGCCAGGGACTGGGCGTGGGAGTAGATGCGGGTGATGCTGTTGGTCTTGGTGTTCTCGCCCACCAGCAGGTGGTGGTGGATGCGCAGCTCGACTTCGCCGCAGATGACCATGTCGTGCTCGAGGAAGCTGTCCAGGGTGTGGCTCACGGCGCCTTCGGTGGAGTTCTCCACCGGCACCACGCCGAAGTTGACGGCACCGGCCGCCACCTCGCGGAACACTTCGTCGATGGCCGCCATGGGTCGGCTGACCACGGCATGCCCGAAGTGCTTCATGGCCGCAGCCTGGGTGAAGGTCCCCTCCGGGCCCAGGTAGGCGACCTTGAGCGGCTCTTCCAGGGCCAGGCACGACGACATGATCTCGCGGAACAGTCGCGCCATCTCTTCGTTGCCCAGCGGGCCACGGTTGCGCTCCATGACCCGCTTGAGCACCTGGGCCTCGCGCTCGGGCCGGTAGAACACCGGCTTCTCGCCTTCGGCCAGGGTCGCGGTCTTGACCCGCGCCACTTCCTGGGCGCAGCGGGCGCGTTCGCTGATCAGCTCGAGGATCTTCTCGTCGAGGCTGTCGATGCGGACCCGCAGCGCCTTGAGTTCCTGTTCGGACATCAGGCGTGCTCCTTCTCGAATTCACTCATGTAGGCGATCAGCGCCTCGACGGCGTCCATCCCCAGGGCGTTGTAGATCGACGCGCGCATGCCGCCCACTGAACGGTGACCCTTGAGGTTGAGCAGCCCACGGGCGTCGGCGCCTGCCAGGAAGGCCTTGTCCAGGCGCTCGTCGGCCAGGCGGAACGGCACGTTCATCCACGAGCGGGCGCTGGTGCCGATCGGGTTGCTGTAGAAGGCGCTGGCGTCGATGAAGCCGTAGAGACGGTCCTTCTTCGCCCGGTTGCGCGCTTCCATGGCCTCGACGCCGCCCTGCTCCTTGAGCCACTCGAACACCAGGCCCGAGAGGTACCAGGAATAGCTCGCCGGGGTGTTGTACATCGAGCCGTTGTCGGCCGAGATCTTGTAGTCGAGCATGGTCGGGCAGCTGCTGCGGGCATGGCCGAGCAGGTCCTCGCGCACGATCACCACCACCAGGCCGCTGGGGCCGATGTTCTTCTGCGCGCCGGCATAGATCAGGCCGAACTGCGAGACGTCGATGCCGCGCGAGAGGATGTCCGAAGACATGTCGGCCACCAGCGGTACGTCACCGGTCTGCGGCACCCAGTCGAACTGCAAGCCGCCGATGGTCTCGTTGGAGGCGTAGTGCACGTAGGCGGCATTCTGGCTCAACTGCCATTCGTTCTGACCGGGGATGGCCAGGTAGTCGTAGGCCTTGGCACTGGCCGCGACGTTGACATGGCCGAAGCGGCTGGCCTCGTCGACGGCTTTCTTCGACCAGATGCCGGTGTCGATGTAGTCGGCCGTGCCACCCTCGGGCAGCAGGTTCAGCGGAATCTGGGCGAACTGCTGGCTGGCGCCGCCCTGGAGGAACAGCACCTTGTAGTTGGACGGGATGCTGAGCAGATCGCGCAGGTCCTGCTCGGCCTTCTCGGCGATGGCCACGTAATCGTCGCTGCGATGGCTCATCTCCATCACCGACAACCCCTTGCCGCGCCAGTCGAGCAACTCGCTCTGGGCACGCCGCAGGACCGCTTCGGGAAGCGCGGCCGGGCCTGCGCAGAAGTTAAAGGCTCGTTTGCTCACATCCACTCTCGCTCTGCCTACCTAAAGAGAACACACCGTGACCGCTGAGCGCCCGCAAGGCAGCGCTCGAACGGTCATGCCACCTGTATCAATCGAACGGGGCAACCTTGGTTGCCCCGTCCGGGTTCGTCGCCTGTTACTCCTGCGGGGCCTGTTCGGCGTCCGCAGCCTCGTCGTCTCCAGCCACGAGGTCGGCTGCGTCGTCCAGCGCCTCGTCGTCGAGCAGCGCGTCGAGCTCTTCCTCGGCCGGTTCCTGGATACGCTCCAGGCCCACCAGGGTCTCGTCGCTGGCCAGCTTGATCAGCGTCACGCCCTGGGTGTTACGGCCCAGGCTGGACACTTCGCCAACCCGCGTACGGACCAGGGTACCCTGGTCGGAGATCAGCATGATCTCTTCGCCCAGGTGCACCTGGATGGCGCCGACCAGGTTGCCGTTGCGGCCCTTGGTACCCATGGCGATCACGCCCTGGCCACCCCGGCCGCGACGCGGGAACTTCGACAGCGGCGTGCGCTTGCCGAAGCCGCGCTCGGAGGCAGTGAGGATCTGCGCGCCGGACTCGGGGATCAGCATGGAGATGACCTCCTGGCCCTTGCCCAGCTTCATGCCGCGCACGCCGCGTGCGGTACGACCCATCTCGCGGACCATGCCTTCGGCGAAGCGGATGACCTTGCCGGCGCTGGAGAACATCATGACTTCCTTGGCGCCGTCGGTGATGGCCGCGGCGATCAGGGTGTCGCCTTCCTTGAGCTTCAGGGCGATCAGGCCGTTGGAGCGCGGACGGGCGAACTGCACCAGCGGGGTCTTCTTGACCGTACCGCCGGCGGTGGCCATGAAGATGTAGGCACCGGTCGGTTCGGCGACCAGCTCGGGGGTGTCTTCTTCGTCGACGTCCTCAGGCTCGACCACTTCACCCTCGAGGACGGTGTCGTCGACCTCTTCCAGTTCTTCGTCGAGGTCGGCGCTCTGCTGCAGGGCCTCCAGGTCGATCTGCAGCATGGCGGTGATGCGCTCACCCTCCTCCAGCGGCAGCAGGTTGACCAGCGGACGGCCACGGGCGGCACGGGAGGCTTCCGGGATCTCGTAGGTCTTCTTCCAGTACACCTTGCCCTTGCTGGAGAACAGCAGCAGCGTGGCGTGGCTGTTGGCGACCAGCAGGTGCTCGATGAAGTCCTCGTCCTTGACGCCGGTGGCCGACTTGCCCTTGCCGCCGCGACGCTGCGCCTGGTAGGACGACAGCGGCTGGGTCTTGGCGTAGCCGCCGTGGGAGATGGTCACCACGCGCTCTTCCTCGGGGATCATGTCGCCCAGGCTGAGGTCGTGACGGGCATCGAGGATTTCGGTGCGGCGCGCATCGCCGTATTCGGCGCGAATGGCTTCGAGCTCTTCGCGGATCACTTCCATCAGACGCTCGGCGCTGTTGAGGATGCGGATCAGCTCGCCGATCTGCTCGAGGATCTCCTGGTACTCGGCCAGCAGCTTCTCGTGCTCCAGGCCGGTCAGGCGGTGCAGGCGCAGGTCGAGGATGGCCTGGGCCTGCTCGGGCGACAGGTAGTAGCGACCGTCACGCAGGCCGTATTGCGCGTCGAGGTTTTCCGGACGGCAGGATTCGGCGCCAGCGCGCTCGACCATGACCTGCACGGCGTTGGATTCCCACGGCGTGCCGATCAGCGCTTCCTTGGCCTCGGACGGCGTCGGCGAGGCCTTGATCAGCGCGATGACCGGGTCGATGTTGGACAGCGCCACCGCCTGGCCTTCGAGGATGTGGCCGCGCTCGCGGGCCTTGCGCAGCTCGAAGACGGTACGCCGGGTCACCACTTCGCGGCGGTGACGGACGAAGGCCTCAAGCAGGTCCTTGAGGTTGAGCAGGCGTGGACGGCCGTCGATCAGGGCCACCACGTTGATGCCGAAGACGCTTTGCAGCTGGGTCTGGGCATACAGGTTGTTGAGCACGACTTCCGGCACTTCGCCACGGCGCAGTTCGATGACCACGCGCATGCCGTCCTTGTCGGACTCGTCGCGCAGCTCGGTGATGCCTTCGAGCTTCTTGTCCTTGACCAGCTCGGCGATCTTCTCGATCAGACGCGCCTTGTTCAGCTGGTACGGCAGCTCGGTGATGACGATCTGCTGACGGCCGCCGACCTTGTCGATGTCCTCGACCTCGGAGCGGGCGCGCATGTAGATGCGCCCGCGCCCGGTGCGGTAGGCCTCGATGATGCCCTGACGGCCGTTGATCAGGCCGGCGGTGGGGAAGTCCGGGCCCGGGATGAACTGCATCAGCTCATCGACCGTGATCTCGGGGTTGTCGATCAGCGCCAGGCAGCCATCGATCACTTCGCCCAGGTTGTGCGGCGGAATGTTGGTGGCCATGCCCACGGCGATGCCGCTGGAGCCGTTGACCAGCAGGTTGGGAATACGCGTCGGCATGACCGCCGGGATCTGCTCGGTGCCGTCGTAGTTGGGCACCCAGTCGACGGTTTCCTTGTGCAGGTCGGCCAGCAGTTCGTGGGCCAGCTTGGCCATGCGCACTTCGGTGTATCGCATGGCCGCGGCGTTGTCGCCGTCGACCGAGCCGAAGTTGCCCTGGCCGTCGACCAGCAGGTAGCGCAGCGAGAACGGCTGCGCCATGCGCACGATGGTGTCGTAGACCGCGGTGTCACCGTGAGGGTGGTACTTACCGATCACGTCACCGACCACGCGGGCGGATTTCTTGTACGGCTTGTTCCAGTCGTTGCCCAGCTCGCTCATCGCAAACAGAACGCGACGATGCACGGGCTTCAAGCCATCACGCGCATCGGGCAGTGCCCGCCCGACAATGACGCTCATCGCGTAGTCGAGGTAAGACTGTCTCAGTTCGTCTTCGATATTGACCGGGAGGATTTCTTTGGCCAGTTCGCCCATGAGAAGCCTGATTCCTTTTTCTGGTGAAACCCCGTCGCCCCCCTGGGGCGCACGAAGCTCGCCGTCGCAGCGCACGATGGGGTGCGACGACATACGACAAATCAATGAATTGAGCCACGGATCTGCGCAGTGAAGGCCGCATCAAGGGGCGGCCTTGGAAACTGTCGGATGGTACCACAAAAGGACGAGGCTTGGGAGGGTCGTGGGGCAGGATTGGTGGGGGTGTCGGGGTGGCTGCCGGGGGGCGTGACGGGGGTTCTGGACGTGTTCTGCGAGGTGGGGCTTCGAAGGTCAGCGAGGGAGGGGCTGGGCTGCTGAAAGGGCGCAGGGTAAAAGGCACGGCGGGGCGGGTTTCATGGGTCTTGCAGGCCAATCGCGGCCGGTCCGGCGCCCCGGCAGGGGCCGCTCACAGGGGACCGCGGCGCCGTTTTGTCAATACATGGACGCCTCGACAAGCCCATAGCCGCACCCGGGCAAAGCAGGCAAACGCGGTACCTGTAGGAGCGGCCCCTGTGCCGCGATCGGGCCCGCAGGGCCTGCAAAATCAGCGCCTGCGCCCCTTCAGGCAACCTGCAGAAGCGCAGCCCTGCACACCCTCAATGCAACCGCTTGCGACACATCAGCTGGGCCAGCTTGGCCGTGTCGGGCCGCTCGACGATGCCTTTCTCGGTCACGATCACGTCGATCAGGTCCGCCGGGGTGATGTCGAACACCGGATTGAAGGCCTCGACCTGCGCCGCCACCCGTGTCCCGGCCAGATCCAGCAACTCGCTCTGGGCGCGCTCCTCGAGCTCGATGTCCTCGCCGCTTTCCAGGTTCAGGTCGATGGTGGAGCTGGGCGCCACCACCATGAAGCGCACCCCGTGGTGCATGGCCAGGACCGCCAGCTGGTAGGTGCCGATCTTGCTGGCCACGTCGCCGTTGGCGGTGATGCAGTCCGCGCCGACGATCACCCAGGTCAGGCCCTTGGTCTTCATCAGGTGGGCGGCGGCGGAATCGGCGCTGACCACCACCGGCACCTGCTCGCCCGCCAGCTCCCAGGCGGTCAGCCGCGACCCCTGCAACCAGGGCCGGGTCTCGCTGGCGAACACGCGCTCGATCATGCCTTCCAGGTAGGCCGCGCGGATCACCCCCAGCGCGGTGCCAAAGCCGCCCGTGGCCAGGGCGCCGGCGTTGCCGTGGGTCAGCACCACCTGCTCGTTGCCCTGATGCCGACGGATCAGGTCGACGCCATGCTGGGCCATGGTCAGGTTCGCTTCGCGGTCGCTCTGGTGGATGGCGACGGCTTCGGCCTCCATGACCGCCAGCACGTCATCGCCGTCACGCAGGCGCAGCAGGCGTTCGCGCATGCGATTCAAGGCCCAGAACAGGTTGGCGGCCGTGGGCCGGGACTCGGCCAGCTGCTGGAAGTCCTCTTCCAGCGCGACCTCCCAGTCACCACCTTCAGCCAGGCGCTGACGCAACGCCAGCAGCAGCCCATAGGCCGCACTGATGCCAATGGCCGGCGCACCGCGCACGGCCATGCCACGGATCGCCTCGGCCACGCTGTCGATGTCGGTACAGGTCAGCCAGCTTTCGCGGGCTGGCAACAGGCGTTGGTCGAGCAGGTACAAGGCGCCGTCCCGCCATTCGAGCGCCCGCACCTTTTCCGCCGCCAACAGTCGCTCGCGCATTGCCTCTCCCCGTCGTTCGAACATCAAAAGCCGGCGATTATAGCGACCCTGGGCGAGGGGCGCTCGGGTATACTGCGGCTTACGTCAAATCGTCTCCGGTGCCCCACGCATGCCCACGACCGCTCTGCCCCTCGACCTGCTGCTGTTGCCCGACTGGCTGGTACCCGTCGAACCGGCCGGGGTGGTGCTGCGGGGCCAGGGGCTGGGGATTCGCGACGGCCTGATCGCCTGGGTCGGCCCCCGCGAGCAGGCGCCGGCCGCCCAGGAGACGCGCGAGCTGCCAGGCTGCGTGCTGACGCCAGGCTTGGTCAACGCCCACGGGCACGCGGCGATGAGCCTGTTCCGCGGGCTGGCCGACGACCTGCCGCTGATGACCTGGTTGCAGGACCACATCTGGCCGGCCGAGGCGCGCTGGGTCGACGAAGCCTTCGTGCGTGACGGCACCGACTTGGCCATCGCCGAGCAGCTCAAGGGCGGCATCACCTGCTTCGCCGACATGTACTTCTTCCCGCGTGAAGCCTGCGAACGGGTGCACCGCAGTGGCATGCGCGCACAGATTGCCGCCCCGCTGCTGGACTTCCCGATCCCCGGCGCGGCGACGCCCGACGAGGGCCTGAACGCGGCGGTCGAGCTGTACAGCGAGCTGCGTCATCACCCGCGCATCAGCATCGCCCTGGGCCCGCATGCCCCCTACACGGTCAGCGACCAGACGCTGGAGAAGGTCCGGGTCATCGCTGACGAGCTCGACGCCCCGATCCAGATGCACCTGCACGAGACCGCCGACGAGGTCGAGCGCGCCCTGGCCCAGCACGGCGAACGCCCGCTGGCGCGCCTGGCCCGCCTCGGCCTGCTGAGCCCGCGCCTGCAGGCCGTGCACGTGACCCAGGTCAGCGACGAGGACCTGGCCCTGCTGGTGGAAAGCAACACCAGCGTGGTGCACTGCCCGGAGTCCAACCTCAAGCTGGCCAGTGGCTTCTGCCCGGTGGAGCGGCTCTGGCAGGCCGGGGTCAACGTGGCCATCGGCACCGACGGCGCGGCCAGCAACAACGACCTGGACCTGCTCGGCGAAACCCGTACCGCTGCATTGCTGGCCAAGGCCGTGGCCGGCTCGGCGACGGCCCTGGACGCCCACCGCGCCCTGCGCATGGCGACCCTCAACGGCGCCCGGGCCCTGGGCCTGGAGGCGGTCATCGGCTCGCTGGAGGTCGGCAAGGCCGCGGACCTGACGGCCTTCGACCTGTCCGGGCTGGCGCAGCAACCGGTGCACGACCCTGTCTCGCAACTGATCTACGCCACCGGCCGCGACTGCGTCCGGCACGTCTGGGTCGCCGGTCGCCCGCTGCTCGACGACCGGCGCCTGCTGCGCATGGACGAAGCCGCCCTGATCCAGACCGCGCGCGCCTGGGGCGAGCGCATCGGCGAACACCTTCATTGAGCGGCCGGCAGCGCTGGCTGCCGCCGCCCGACACCTTGACATCGAAGTTTCAGAGGACCGTTCCATGAGCAACGTCGACCACGCCGAAATCGCCAAGTTCGAGGCCCTGGCCCACCGCTGGTGGGACCGCGAGAGCGAGTTCAAGCCCTTGCACGACATCAACCCACTGCGGGTCAACTGGGTCGACGAGCGCGTCGGCCTGGCCGGCAAGAAGGTGCTGGACGTCGGCTGTGGCGGCGGCATCCTCAGCGAGGCGATGGCCCTGCGCGGCGCCACGGTCACCGGCATCGACATGGGCGAGGCGCCGCTGGCGGTGGCCCGCCTGCACCAGCTGGAGTCCGGCGTCGAGGTCGATTACCGGCAGATCACCGCCGAAGCCATGGCCGAGGAGATGCCTGGCCAGTTCGACGTGGTCACCTGCCTGGAAATGCTCGAGCACGTACCGGACCCGTCTTCGGTGATCCGCGCCTGCCACCGCCTGGTCAAGCCCGGCGGCCAGGTGTTCTTCTCGACCATCAACCGCAACCCGAAGGCTTACCTGTTCGCCATCATCGGCGCCGAGTACGTCATGAAGCTGCTGCCGCGTGGCACGCACGACTTCAAGAAATTCATCCGCCCGTCCGAGCTGGGCGTGTGGAGCCGCACGGCCGGTCTGACGGTCAAGGACATCATTGGCCTGACCTACAACCCGCTGACCAAGCACTACAAGCTCAGCAACGATGTCGACGTCAACTACATGATCCAGACCCTGCGCGAGGAATGAGCATGCGTTTGCGAGCGGTACTTTTCGACATGGACGGCACCCTGCTCGACACGGCGCCGGACTTCATCGCCATCTGCCAGGGCATGCTCGCCGACCGTGGCCTGCCGCCGATCGAGGATGCGCGCATTCGCGATGAGATCTCCGGCGGTGCGCGGGCGATGGTCGCGGCCACCTTCGCCATGGACCCGGACGCGCCGGCATTCGAGGCCTTGCGCTTGGAGTTTCTCGAGCGCTACCTGCGTGACTGCGCGGTGCACAGCCGATTGTTCGATGGCATGGAACAGCTGCTGGCCGACCTCGAGCACGGCAAGCTGCTGTGGGGCGTGGTGACCAACAAGCCGGTGCGCTTCGCCGAACCGATCATGCAGCGGCTGGGCCTGGCCGAGCGCTCGGCGGTGCTGATCTGCCCGGATCATGTGACCCGCAGCAAGCCTGACCCGGAGCCTGTGACCCTGGCGTGCAAGACCTTGAACCTGGACCCGGGCAGCGTGCTGTTCGTCGGGGACGACCTGCGCGACATCGAGTCGGGTCGCGATGCAGGGACGCGGACGGCGGCGGTGCGGTATGGGTACATCCATCCGCAGGACAACCCCGATCATTGGGGGGCCGATGTGGTGGTGGACAGGCCGCAGGATCTGCGTCGGATCATCGATGGGGCGTTGTGCGGGTGTTGAGCGGTTAGTGGCGAAAGAGCGGTCTTGATCGTGGTGGCTGGTTTTGTGGGCCCTGCGGGCCCAATCGCGGCACAGGGGGCCGCCCCACAGGGACCGCGATGACGTACATCACCACGGCCGGTGTAGGAGCGGCCCCCGTGCCGCGATTGGGTCCGCAGGACCCACATCCCCATCAAATGGTCAGGCCGTCTGGTAGAGTGGTCTTCTGATGAACCGCAGGCATCGCTGATCCTGTGGGAGCCGGCTTGCCGGCGATGGCGGTGTCTCAGGCACCTTCGCTGGCGCTGCGCCTGGCCCTTCTACCCTTCCTGATCGGAGACCCCTATCATGTTCGACTACACCGCCCGCCCCGACCTGCTCGCAGGCCGCATCATCCTGGTGACCGGTGCCGGCCGTGGCATCGGCGCCGCGGCGGCCAGGGCCTATGCGGCCCACGGCGCCACGGTCCTGCTGCTGGGCAAGACCGAAGCCAACCTCGCCGAGGTGTACGACCAGATCGAAGCGGCCGGCCACCCGACCCCGGTGGTGATCCCGTTCAACCTGGAATCCGCCGAACCGCACCACTACGGCGAACTGGCCGCCTTGATCGAAACCCAGTTCGGTCGCCTGGACGGGCTGCTCAACAACGCCTCGATCATCGGCCCGCGCACACCGCTGGACCAGCTGTCCGGCGAGCACTTCATGCGCGTCATGCACATCAACGTCAATGCCACCTTCCTGCTGACCAGCACCCTGCTGCCGCTGCTCAGGCTGTCGAGCGACGCATCGATCGCCTTCACCTCCAGCAGTGTCGGGCGCAAGGGCCGGGCGCACTGGGGCGCCTATGGCGTGTCGAAGTTCGCCACCGAAGGCCTGATGCAGACCCTGGCCGACGAGCTCGAGGGCGTCGCCCCGGTACGCGCCAACAGCATCAACCCTGGCGCCACGCGCACGGCGATGCGTGCGTTGGCCTACCCGGCCGAGAACCCTCAGGACAACCCGGCACCGGAGGACATCATGCCGGTCTACCTCTACCTGATGGGCCCGGACAGCGCCGGGGTCAACGGTCAGGCGTTCAACGCCCAATAGCCTCGGCCACCGCCAGGGTGGGCCGCTCGTGCTCGTCCTGGCCCAGCTCCATCTGCATGCAGCGCTCCAGGAACACGAACATGCAGTCGTAGCTCTTGCAGATCGCCTTGCGCAGCGCGGTGCACAGCGCCGGGTCCGGGTGCTCGCCTGCCAGCGTGCAGATGATCTCCAGCGCCTCCCACGGGTGGGTGTCGTCGTAGTGGGCGTGCATCTTCAGCCACTTCATCGCCCGCTTGCGGCCTTCCTCGGGGAAGCCTTTTGCATAGGTGTCGGTCGAGCACACCAGCGCCGACCATTCGCCCGTCGCCCCTTCGATGGCATAGTTGGTCGCAGCGATCGCCACCACCAGCGACTCGGTGGTGCAGACGCGCCAGCACCAGTCGTTCAAGGCGTTGAGCTCCAGCGGCACGTCCTGTGCCTGCAGGTCCGCCAGGCTGACGCCATGGGCCTGGGCCCAGTGCAGCCAGTAGTCGGCGTGGTTGAGTTCGACACGGATGTTGCGCATCAGCCAGCGGCGCGCCATGTCTTCCCCGGGATGACGGGCGTAGCGCGTACGGGTCAGGTTGTGCGCCATGTACAGCGAAAACTGCTCGACCACCGGCCAGCCACCGATCAGGTACTGCTGGATGGTCGCCGGCTTGATCCGGTCGTCACGCAGGCGCTGGTAGAACTCATGTTCGACCACGCGGCGCTTGCTCTCATGGCAATCGCGCAGCAGTTGCTGGGCCCAGGCAGGGTAACTGGCGGGGTCCATGAGAGGTCCGACTCGAACGAATGCATCTTTCACGATCAGCTCCTTGATTCCTTGTGATGTACAACGTGTTTTTCAGCGAAAAGCGCCCGGCGCCGATTGACGCGCCACTGCCACGGCCGGGCGGCGAAGATGCAGACTGGCACAGCCGAACGCCTGGGGGCGCTCGACCAGAAACCCTTGAGCGTAATCTACGCCAATGTCCCGCAAGGCGCTCTCGATCACGGGTGTCTCGACGAACTCGGCGATCGTGCGCTTGCCCATGACGTGACCGATGTGGTTGATGACCTCGACCATGGCCCGGTTGATCGGATCGTCGAGCATGTCCTTGACGAAACTGCCATCGATCTTCAGGTAATCGACCGGCAAATGTTTCAAATAGGCGAACGACGACATGCCGGCGCAGAAATCGTCCAGCGAGAACTTGCAGCCCAGGCTCTTGAGCTGGTTGATGAAGCGAATGGCGCTGCCCAGGTTGGAGATGGCGCTGGTCTCGGTGATCTCGAAACAGATCATCTGCGCCGGGATGCGGAATTCGCTGAACTGGCGTTCGAGATACTCGAGGAACTTGTCGTCGCCGATGCTGGTGCCCGAGAGGTTGATGGCGCACATGGCCAGCGGGCCCTCATGCCCGTCGTCCAGGCACTGGCGGATGGTCTGGAACACGCTGCGCACCACCCAGCGGTCGAGCGCGCTCATCAGCCCGTAGCGCTCGGCCGCGGGGATGAAGTTCTCCGGCAGGATGGTCCGCCCGTTCTCGTCGTGCAGGCGCAGCAGGATTTCGACGTGGCTGTCGCCCTCCCCGGCGAGCGGCACGATGGCTTGGGCGTACAGGCAGAAGCGGTTCTCCTCGAGGGCGACGTGCAGCCGCTGGATCCAGGCCATCTCGCCGAAGCGCGTGGACAGCTCGCTGTCGTCGGCATGGTAGACCTGCACACGGTTGCGGCCTTTTTCCTTGGCCATGTAGCAGGCCATGTCGGCGGCGCGCAGCAAGGCTTCCAGGGTGGTCGGCCCCTGGGCGATGTGCACCAGACCGACGCTCACGGTGGTGACGAAGGGCCGCTCCTTCCAGACGAAATGCAGGCTTTGCACCAGCTGGCGCAGGTGCTCGGCAATGCGCTCGGCCTGGTCGGCCGGGCAGTTCTTCAACAGCACGCCGAATTCGTCGCCGCCCAGCCGTGCCAGGGTGTCACCCTCGCGCAAGCCGGACTGCAGCACGGCGCAGATGTGTCGCAGCAGCTCGTCGCCGGCCGCATGGCCACAGGTGTCGTTGACCAGCTTGAACTGGTCCAGGTCGAGGAACATCAGGGCATGCCGGGCAGGCTGGCGGGCCAGCTCGTTCAGGGCCTGCTCCAGCCGATACTCGAACTCGCGGCGGTTGGCCAGGCCGGTCAGCGCATCGTGGGTGGCCTGCCAGGACAGGTTGGCGATGTACTGACGCTCCTGGGTCATGTCGTGCAGCACCAGCACGGTGCCGCTGGTCACGCCCTCGGTCAGGATCGGCGAGCCGACCAGGTTGACCGACACGGTGCTGCCATCCAGGCGCTGGATGCAGCGCGTGTGCTCGGTACCGCCGCGCAGGTTGCCGGAGAGCACCTGCTCGACCAGGTTGTGGCTTTCCTGCTCGGCCGGCTCGTCGAGCAGGCTGAACAGCGCGGCCATGGGCAGGCCATGGGCGTGTTCGGCGTTCCAGTGAGTGAGCTGCTCGGCGGCCGGGTTCATGTAGGTGATGCTGCCTTCGACATCGGTGGTGATCACCGCATCGCCGATCGAGGCCAGGGTGATCTGTGCCCGCTCCTTTTCTGTCTGCAAGGCGTTGGCGAAGGCCTGACGCTGCATCAGCAACCTGGCCGAGCGCCGCCAGGCCAGGGCGATCAGGAACAACGCGGTGGCCAGGTTGGTCAGCAACAGGACCTTCAGCAAGGTGCGCGAGCCGGCGCCCAGTGCATCGCTGAAGGCCATGGCCGCCGGGGTGACATCGTCGTTGATGGCGGCGATCCGGGCTTTCCAGTCCGCGATGCGCGTGGCCTCGACCGGCCCCTGGTCGAAGGCCTGACGCATCTGCCCGGCCAACTGGTTCAGCGCCATGAGGTAGCTGTCGCCCACCTCCCAGTTGTCGATGGCCTGGTCCATGTAGCTGACGTGGCGGAAGTACCGGTAGAACCAGATCACCCGGGTGACGTCGGCCGGGTGGTTGCCACCGAGCAGGATGCCTTCGCGGGCAGCCTCCAGGTCGGGCTCGGGCTGGTCCATGGCCTTGCGCAGCTGGTAACCGCCGAGCGGGATGGCGATGGCGCGCTGGTAGCTCTGGAAGATACGTTCGTCGTGGGTATCGGCGTAGAGGCTGAGGTAGTAGATGGCGTCTTTCTGGCCTTTCGACCACAGGCTTTCGCCGGCCACGTAGGCACGCACGGCTGACAGCGCGTAGAGACTCAGGCTGCCGAGCAGTACCTGAAACGCGACCACGGCGATGAACGGCCAGATGATGCCGAGCAGTCTTGGTGTGTCGAGCGTCCGATGTTCCTTCATGGGGTCCTTGTCATGCGACGTTCACGGCCTGGATAACGCCTCAACCCAGCACAGCGTAGGCGATGTGCCATGAATGTGGCAGTTTTTTCACGGTCCGCAAAGCCCTGGTCGGGATCGGCCGACGGAGGTCGTAGGATAGGGGTCGTGATGGGTGAGCGCGTGGATGCTGCTGTGCCTGATGCGGGGTGCTGGGTAGAGCGGGTGGCGGGTATGCGGGTCCCTTGGACCCGATCGCTGCACGGGGGCCGCTCCTACAGGTTATCGCGACCCTCTGTAGGAGCGGCCCCTGCGCCGCGATTGGGCCTGAAAGGCCCGTAAACCCGCGACGCCCGCGTCACAGGCATCCCTCTTCTCTCAACTTTGCTGCAAATGCCCATACAACTTGGCATACAGCCCACCGTCAGCAATGAGCTGCTGATGATCGCCATCCTCGGCCACCTGCCCGCCATCGAACACCAGCACGCGATCGGCCTGCTTCACCGCCGACAACCGGTGGGCGATGATCAGGGTGGTGCGGCCGCTGAGAAAGCGCGCCAGGGCCTGGTGCAGGTTGTACTCGGTGGCAGCGTCCAGCGCCGAGGTCGCTTCGTCGAGGATCACCACCTTGGGCTCGGCCAGGATCATGCGGGCGATGGCCAGGCGCTGCCGCTGGCCACCGGACAGGCGCACCCCGGAGCGGCCGACCATGCTGTCCAGGCCATGCGGCAGGGCGGCGATGACCGGCTCGAGCTGGGCGATACGCAAGGCCTCCCAGCAGGCCTCGTCCGTGCAGTCGCGGCCCATGGCCAGGTTGGCGCGCACACTGTCGTTGAACAGCGCCGGGTGCTGCAGCACCACGGCCACCTGCTCGCGCAGCGTCTCCAGGCCGATCTCCTGCAGGCTCGCGCCGCCGAAACGGATGGTCCCGGCCTGGGCGCTGTACAAGCCGAGCAGCAGTTGCACCAGGGTGCTCTTGCCGCCCCCGCTGGCACCGACGATCGCCACTTTTTCGCCCGGTGCGATCGACAGGTTCAGCTGGTCCAGTACCGGCTCGTCGGCGTAGGCAAAGCGCAGGTCGCGCACCTCGATCCCCACCGTGGCGCGCCCGGCGAACGGGTCGGTGGCGGCGACGAAGCGCGGTTCGTCCTCGCGCGCCAGCAGTTCGTTGAGCCGCCCCAGGGCGCCGCCGGCGGCATAGTAGGCGTATTGCAGATTGAGCAACTGCTCCACCGGCCCGATCATGAACCACAGGTAGCTGAACACCGCCAGCATCTGCCCGATGGACAGGTCGGAAAACAGCACGGTGAGCATGGCCGCGGCGCGGAACAGGTCGATGCCGAACTGGAACAACAACCCACTGGCGCGACCGCTGGCGTCGCTTTTCCACTGCGAGGCGACGGCGCGGTCACGCACTTCGCGGGCACGCAGGCCCAGGCGACCGAGGAAATACCCCTGGCGGTTGCTGGCACGGATCTCCTGCACGGCGTCCAGGGTTTCGGTCAGTGCCTGGGTGAACCGCGCGGTGCTGTCGTTCTCCAGCTTCTTCAGGTGCTTGACCCGCTTGCCCAGCTGCACGGTGCAGTAGATCACCAGCGGGTTGAACAGCAGGATCAGCAGCGCCAGTTTCCAGTGCATCCAGATCAGGATGGCGGCGGTGCCGGTGAGGGTCAGCATGGCCACCAGGAACCGGCTCAGGGTCTCGCCGACGAACTTGTCCAGCGTGTCTAGATCGGTCACCAGGTGCGTAGCGACGGTGCCGCTGCCCAGGTTTTCGTATTCCTTGAGCGAGATCCGCTTGAGCCGTTCGATCAGGCGGACACGTAGGCGGTAGACGATGTCCTTGGCCAGGCCGGCGAACAGGCGCGCCTGGGCCACGTTGAAGGCCAGGGCCGCCAGGCGCAGGCAGAAGGTCACGCCCAACATCAAACCGATGTAGCCGACCGGCACCTGCCAGTTGGCTGGCAGCAGACGGTTCATCCACTGCAGGGCCCGATCACCGTTGCCCAGCAGCACTTCGTCGACCAGCAAGGGCAACAGCAAGGGAATGGGCACGCTGCACAAGGCACCGAACACGGCGATCAGGTTGGCGGCCCAGAGGGCCTTGCGGTGATGCAGCGCCAGCCGGCGGATCTCCGCCCAGCTCAGGCGATCGGCGGCCTTGGACGATGCCCCGGGTGGCGGCTCGGGCGAGCCGGGCAGGTCAAGCACAGGCGGCCTGCTCCAGCCAGCGGGCCAGCAGGGGTTGCAGACGCTCCAACGGCTGGAAGCCATTGGTCAACAGCGCCAGTTGACCGTTGCGCTCGGCCAGCAAGGTCGGGAAACCGGCGATGCCCAGCCGCTGCGCCCAGGCGAAATCCGCCTCGGTGGCGGCGCGGACGTCGGCCTGGTCGAATGCCGTGCGGAAACGCTCGCGGTCGAATCCGGCCTGCTCGGCCAGCGCCACCAGTTGCGGGGCGCGGGTGATGTCCGTACCTGCCTGGTAGAACGCCCGCTGCATCAATGCCAGCAGCGGCCACAGGCGCGAAGCGTCCAGTTCACGCGCAGTGACCAACGCCCGGCACGCAGGCTCGGTGTCGTAGACGAAGCCGTCCGGCAAGGCGCCGTCGAAGCCGAACGGTTGCCCGGTCGCCTCACCGACGGCCTGCCAATGGTCGAGGATATAGCGCCGGGTCGAGGCATCCAGCGCGCTGCTGCCCCGGCGCAGCCCACCGACCACCAGGCAGGTATCGACCCCTGCCTGCGCCGCCTGCTCGATCAGGGCCTGCGCCACCGGCGCGAAGCCCCAGCACCAAGAGCACATCGGGTCCATCACATAGAGCAGGCGTGCGTGCATCGATCAGGCCTCGGCCTTGCGGTAGTTGTGCCCGATCGGGTGCGGCAGGTTGCGGGCCTTGGCCAGCTCGATCTGTTTCTGCCGGTCGATGGCGCTGCGACGGGTCTTCTCGCTCAGGCTGTCCCAGCAGTGCGGGCAGCTGATGCCCGGCGAATAATGCTCGGACGCACGGTCTTCGACGCTGACCGGGTGACGGCAGGCGTGGCACTGGTCGTAGTCGCCCTCGGAGAGGTCATGGCGCACGGTGACGCGGTTGTCGAAGACGAAGCAGTCGCCTTCCCACAGGCTCTCTTCCTGGGGCACCTCTTCGAAGTACTTGAGGATGCCGCCCTTGAGGTGATACACCGCCTCGAAGCCTTCACCGAGCATGTAGCTGGAGGCCTTCTCGCAGCGGATGCCGCCGGTGCAGAACATGGCGACCTTCTTGTGCCGGCTCGGGTCGAAGTGCTCCTTGATGTATGCAGGGAACTCGCGGAAGCTGGTGGTCTTGGGGTCGATGGCGTCCTTGAAGGTGCCGATGGCCACTTCGTAGTCGTTGCGAGTGTCGATCAGCAGCACTTCCGGGTCGCTGATCAGCGCGTTCCAGTCCTTGGGCTCGACGTAGGTCCCGACCGCCTGATTGGGGTCGACGCCCGGCACGCCCAGGGTGACGATCTCTTTCTTGAGCTTGACCTTGGTGCGGTAGAACGGCTGGTCGTCGCAGAGGGATTCTTTATGGTCGATGTCGACCAGGCGCGGGTCGTTGCGCAGCCAGGCGAGCAAGGCATCGATGCCTTGGCGGGTGCCCGAGACGGTGCCATTGATGCCTTCTTCGGCCAGCAGCAGCGTGCCTTTGACGTCATGGGCCAGCATGGCCTGGTGCAGAGGCTCGCGCAGGGCCTCGTAGTCTTTCAGGGTGACGAACTTGTACAGCGCCGCGACGACGATCGGTTGGGACATGCAGGGATTCTCCAGGTGGTCACCCGCGCAAGGGGCGGACCGGACGACAAACGAAAAACGCGCCGACAGGCGGCGCGTTTCGAAGTCTAGCAAATTCCGGCGAACGAATCAGTGCCGGCTGCCGCCTGCGCAGACGGGCGAGGCCGGCGCGGCGCCGACCTGTGCCCATTCTTCGGGGGTGTAGGTGTGCAGCGCCAGGGCATGGAACTCGCCCATCAGCGCCCCTAGGATGGCGTAGACCTTCTGGTGACGCTTGACGCTGTTCAGGCCGACGAACTGCTCGCTGACGATGATCGCCTTGTAGTGCGTCTGTTGGCCACGGCTGTGCATGTGGCTTTCGTCGAGCACCTCGAGGTGCGCGGGCGTCAGCAGGGCCAGACTGTGTTCGATGCGTTGCTGCATGGTCATCGCGCGGGGCTCACTTCTTCGCCGGCGCGGCAGCCTTGCCGGCGTTCGGGTCGAGTTCCTTGGTCATGTCCTCGAGCAGCTTGTTGACCACCGGCACGGCCGGCTCCAGCTTGGACTGGGTCAGCTGGGCGGACTGCTGGGTGACCTTGGGCATTTCACGCATCACCTTGCGACCGACCGGCGACTCGTAGAACTTGACCAGCTCCTTGAGCTCGTCCTCGGTGAAGCTGGTGGTGTACAGCTTGACCATGTCAGGCTTGAGCTTCTTCCAGCCGATGGCGCTTTCCAGCGCGGCATTGGCCTTGGCCTGGTAGCGGTCGAGCACGGCTTTCTTCGAGGCAGGCGCCTTGGTCTGCTCGAAGCGCTGGGCGAACATCTGCTGGACCTGCATGTACACCGGGGTGCCCAGCTTGTCGGCATTGGCCAGGGCGAGGAACTTCTCGGCGCTGGCGTTGTGGCTGGCTGTGTCGGCGAGTACCTGGCCGCTGGCACACGCCAGGGCGACGGCGGCGCAGAGGGCACGAAGACGGGTCATTGCACTTCCTTCATCTGACAGGCGAGGTGGTACCTCGGGGTTGAGCATTCTGCGCCTTTGCAGGCACGCGGCTCAAGCGGGCGACGAGCGATGGAACCGCTCGAATGGATCAGGGCCTAACACTGCGGACACACACCACAAAGGAGTGAGCGCAGCATGAGCCGTACCGAAACTGACAGCCTGGGACCGGTCGAAGTTCCTGAAGAGGCCTACTGGGGGGCGCAGACGCAACGCTCGCTGATCAACTTCGCCATCGGCCAGCAGCGCATGCCGATCGAGGTGGTGCACGCCCTGGCGCTGATCAAGAAGGCCGCCGCACGGGTCAACGATCGCAACGGCGACCTGGCGGCCGACCTGGCCCGGTTGATCGAGCAGGCGGCGGACGAAGTCCTGGCCGGTGACCACGACACGCAATTCCCGCTGGTGGTCTGGCAGACCGGCAGCGGCACCCAGAGCAACATGAATGTCAACGAGGTGATCGCCGGGCGTGCCAACGAACTGGCCGGGCAAGGCCGTGGCGGCAAGTCGCCCGTGCACCCGAACGACCACGTCAACCGCTCGCAGAGTTCCAACGACTGCTTCCCCACCGCCATGCACATAGCCGCGGCCAAGGCCGTGCACGACCAACTGCTGCCAGCGATCGCCGAGCTGTCCGCCGGCCTGGCCGAGCTGGGGGCACGCCACCAGCACCTGGTCAAGACCGGGCGTACCCACATGATGGACGCCACGCCGATCACCTTCGGGCAGGAGGTATCGGCTTTCGTCGCGCAACTGGACTATGCCCAGCGTGCCATTCGCGCCAGCCTGCCGGCGGTGTACGAATTGGCCCAGGGCGGCACGGCGGTCGGCACCGGGCTGAACGCGCCCCAAGGCTTTGCCGAAGCGGTGGCAGCCGAACTGGCGGCGCTCTCGGGCTTGCCGTTCGTCACCGCACCGAACAAGTTCGCCGCCCTGGCCGGGCATGAGCCCCTGACCAGCCTGGCGGGCGGGCTGAAGACCCTGGCAGTGGCGCTGATGAAGATCGCCAACGACCTGCGCCTGCTCGGCTCCGGCCCGCGCGCCGGGCTGGCCGAAGTGCGCCTGCCGGCCAACGAGCCGGGCAGCTCGATCATGCCCGGCAAGGTCAACCCGACCCAGTGCGAGGCGTTGTCGATGCTGGCCTGCCAGGTACTGGGCAACGACGCGACGATCGGCTTCGCCGCCAGCCAGGGTCATCTGCAGCTCAACGTGTTCAAGCCGGTGATCATCCACAACCTGCTGCAGTCGATCGAGCTGTTGGCCGACGGTTGCCGCAACTTCACCGAACACTGCGTGGCCGGGATCGAACCGGATGCCGAGAAGATGGCCGAGCACCTGGAGCGTGGCCTGATGCTGGTGACGGCCCTGAACCCGCACATCGGCTACGACAAGTCCGCCGAGATCGCCAAGAAGGCCTATGGCGAGGGGCTGACCTTGCGTGAAGCGGCGCTGGCGTTGGGGTACCTGACCAATGAGCAGTTCGACGCGTGGGTACGGCCCGAGCAGATGCTGGCGCCAGGGGCCAAGGGGTGATGGGGTAGCGGTTGTGCCGGGCAGGCTCTCCTGGCCTGTCATGAGGGAAGTCGGACTGAGACAGGAGGGGGCTGATTCCAGGGTCCCTTCCGACCCGATCGCGGCCGGTCCGGCGCCCAGGCAGGGGCCGGCCTCACACCCGTAGCCACATCGCGATGAGGCAGTGCGGCGAAGGGGCAGCGAATAGACTCCCGCAGACCTACCGACTGCCCGTCAGCGTCCGCAGCCGCGCCCGTCGCGTGCGCCAGCCAGCGACCAGCGAAGGCCCCAGCGCCACCAGCGTGGAACCGGCCACCACGGTGACCGCCCCGACATAACCCACGGCATTGATGGTTTCGCCCTGCACGTAATCAGGCCACAGGGCAGCCGCCAGCGCCACGGCGACGAAGGTCACCAGAGGCGTCAGCGCCAGCGTGGCGCTGACCTTCGAGGCTTCCCAATGGGCCAGGGCTTCGGCGAAGGCGCCATAGGCCACCAGGGTGTTGAGGCAGCAGGCCAGCAGCAGCCATTGCTGCACGGGGGTCAGGTCGAACGCTTCCAGCGGATGCACCCAGGGCGTCAGCAAGGCGGCGCAGCCCAGGTAGATCACCATCATCACCTGCTGCGAGTGCCAGACCGTGAGCAGCTGTTTCTGGCTCAAGGCGTAGAACACCCAGATGCTGGTGGCCAGAAGAATGGTCAACACCCCCGTGGTGTAGGTGCCCAGCGAGGTCAGCAATTCGTCCAGGCGCTGATTGAAGAACAACCCGAACCCGACCAGCAACACCACCAGCCCCAGGCCCTGGCCAAGGCTGAAGCGTTCCTTGAACACGAACACGCTGGCCACCAGCAACAGCACCGGCCCCATCTGCACCACCAGCTGCGCCGTCCCTGGACTGAGCAGGTTCAGCCCCACCAGGTACAGCACGTAGTTGCCCAGCAGACCGGCGATCGCCAGCCCGACCAGGCCGTAACGGCGGCGCCCCAGCCCTTGCCAGCGCGGCAGGCGCTTGTGCGCCGCGAGCCAGGCCAGCAACAGCCCACCGGATACCAGCAGGCGGTACCAGGTGACCGTCACCGGGTCCATCACCTGCAGCACCTGCTTGAGCTTGATCGGCAGGATGCCCCACAGAAACGCGGTCACGAGCGCCAAGGACAGACCGCGTACCCAGCGTCCGGAAGAAATGTGCATGGAACCCTCGAATGACGCCTGAACGAAAAGATGCCTGGATTCTAGGCCGTGCGTCGATGCAGCGGTATTGGAAAAGGCTGAAAAGAATTCCGCTGCTCATTCCGCCGGGGATCGATGTCGCGCCGCATGTCAGGCCGCGATGGCCTCGAACCTCCACGGACGATATGCTATGTATACGTTTCATATAGCGAGGTTACCATGGGCATCGTCAAGATCTCCGACACCCTGCACGAAGACCTGCGCCTGGCCAGCACGGTCATGTCGCGTTCGATCAACGCCCAGGCCGAGCATTGGATTCGCCTGGGCATGCTCGCCGAGCTGCACCCACAGGCCACCTACCAGGACCTGCTGCGCCGCTTGCTGCGCCAGGAACATGCCAGCCTCCAGGAACTGCTGCAATGAGTCAGGTCATCCTCAAGACCGAGTCCCAACTGGCATTGATGCGCCGCGCCGGGCAGTTGCTGGCCGAGGTCTTCGCCGAGCTGGACCGCTTCATCCAGCCCGGCGTGACCACGATGCAGATCAACGACCACGCCGAAGCCTTCATCGTCCAGACGCTCAAGGCGCGCCCGGCCAGCAAGGGGCAATACGGCTTCCCCTACGCGCTGAACACGTCGGTCGACCACGTGGTCTGCCACGGCATGCCCGATGCCAGGCAGCGTCTGGAGGCAGGCAGCATCGTCAACGTGGACATCACCCTCGAGCAAGGCGGTTACATCGCCGATTCATCGAAGATGTACGCGATCGGCGCCATCGACGAGGCTGCCCGCCATTTGGTCGACACCACCTACGAAGCCTTGTGGAAAGGCATCGAACAGGTGCGTCCCGGTGCGACCCTGGGCGACATCGGCCATGCCATCCAGGCCCATGCCGAGGCGGCGGGCTACAGCGTGGTGCGCGAATACTGCGGCCACGGCATCGGTCAGCAGATGCACGAAAAGCCCGAGGTGCTGCACTACGGCCAGCGGGGCAGCGGTCTGCGCCTGAAGCCGGGCATGGTGTTCACCATCGAGCCGATGATCAACCAGGGCGCCCGTGGTGTGCGGACCTTGCGCGACGGCTGGACGGTGATCACCCGCGACCGCCTGCTGTCGGCGCAATGGGAGCACACCGTGGCGGTGACCGAGGACGGGGTCGAGGTGCTGACCCTGCGCGCCGAGGAGGCCGGGCGCCTGGGGCGCTGAGGATTGCCCGCACCGCCGGGCCTCTTCTACACTCGGCGCCCGGGCCGCGTTCGGCCTGCCCTTCCCGTGTTGCACAGGAGCTTGTTTCAGTGGACGAAAACGCCCGTCGCTGGCTATACGCCTTGTCGAGCCCCATGGCTGCGCTCAACGGCGCCAGCTACACCTCGGCGACGTACTTCGAGGGTGAAGACACCTCCAACCTGGAGCGTGCCTGGGGGATCGATGGCCGCGAACGCCTGCTCGACACCCTGTCGATGGCCGACGCGGGCCATGCCTGCGAACTGAACGATCTGTACTGGCAGTACCAGCGCTGCCTGCCCAGCGAGTGGCGGGCGCTGCTCGACCGCCTGCCGCGCCGGGCACGCCGTCTGCACGAGTACGCGGCCAGCACCTTCGCCGACTGTGGCGATGGCGGGACTCGCGCCTGGGACCTGGGCCGCATGAGCTATCTGCTGCGGGTCGGCACGTTGCGCGGCTACATCGACGAAGACGAGAGCCTGTACCTGCACTATCGCCTTTCCCTGCGTGCACGCCATTACTACGAAAGCTGGAATCGGTACCTGACCGGGTACCTGCTGGGCAAGGCGCTGTGGAACGTCTCCGACCTCGACGACGACGCCTTCGACGCCGCCCTGCCCCGGCAAGGCAGCGACCACTGGAATCGCTGCATCGCCCTCAACCTGAGCCAGGGCGCCAGCGAGGTGCTGGCCACGCTGCCGTGGCACCTGCCGCTGCCGGAACTCACGCGTCCGGCGAGCCTGCCGCGGGAGGGCTGGTCATGAGCTGCTGGACCCTGCTGGACATCGCCCCCACCGACGACACCCAGGCCATCCGCCTGGCCTACCGTACGCGCCTGCCAGCGTTTCACCCGGAAACCGACCCCCAGGGTTTCCAGGCCCTGCGCGAAGCCTATGAACAGGCCTTGCGCCTGGCCCGCGAACAGCCGCAGACGCCTGCCGAACCCACCGTGGTCGAGGCGCAGGCGAACGTGCCCAGCGTGCCCGAGACCGAGACCGAGACGATCGTTGACGTTCGCCGCCAACGCGATGACGCCTTCCGGGCCTTCGAAACCTTGCTCGACACACCGCGCACGCGCTTCGACGTGGAGGCCTGGCAGGCTTACGTCGTCACGCTCGACGAGCTGCCGCTGGATGCCCTTGACGACCTGGGCTGGGACATTCTGGCGCTGCTGCAAGACTGCGGGCCGATCTCCCATCGCTGTGCCGAGCTGCTGGCCCAGCGCTTTGCCTGGGCGCAGCAGCTGTTGCGGCTCGACGACCCTGAGAGGACCGAAGCCTTCCTGCAACGCCTGAGCACGCCCGATCCGTTCGACACGCGGCTGATGCGTGACTGGCCAAGTGCGGCGCAGCTGGAGACGTTCTGGTACTTGCGCACCCTGACCTACTGCTACGACCAGCGGCCCTTCCACGAGTACCGCGACTTCGCCGGGCGTCACACCTGCCTGCCATTGCCGGACGACGACGCCCTGATGCTGCGGCTGCGGACCCAATTCTGTCAGGCCGGCGTGCCATCCAGGGCCTGGCGTGATGACCTGCAGGCCCAGTGCCAGGCCATGCCGGACGATGTCGATCTGGTGTACTTGCTGGCGCGCCAGCACGAAGCGTTGCTCGACGATGAACAGGCGCTGGGATGCTGGTCGACGCTGTGGCGCACCCACCGTCACCCAGAGGCCCCTGCTGCGCTACTGGCCCTGTGTGCCCGGCAGGCGCCACACCGTCTGCCGTTGCTGATCCAGGCCCTGGAGGGTTTCACGCTGCCGGCGCATTGGCCGAGCGACCTGGCCGATCCGGCCCAGGGCTGGGCCAGCCCGGCGCAACGCCCCGAAACCTTGACCCGCTGGCTGGTCGCCTCGCGCCTGCCACTCGACGGCATCGCTGCGGCGTTCACCCACTGGTGCCTGAACGGCGACGATGAGCTGCCGCTGCTGGCCTGGCTGCTCGACGACCTGCCAGACACCACCTTGCAGCGTCGTTACTGGCATGCCTGGGCCTTGCAACGCGGGGAGGCCGGCCTGCTGCGCCAGGTGCTGGACGAGCCGGACGGCGAGGCGGGGCTCGACGCCTTGATCGTCGAGGGCCTGCGGAACCAGGCCAGACAGACCCTGCGCTGGCTGGAGCAGGCTCCGATTCCGAGGGCGCTGGTCGCCTTCTGCGCCGACGAGAAGGCCACCCTGCCCCCGCCCCTGCTGACCGAAGAGGCTCATCCTGCGTGCCGCGAATGGCTGCGCCGCGTGCGGTGCTACTCGCCCCGTGCGCTGGACAACCTGCTCGAGCATTTCCAGACCGGCCGCATGTTCCCTCGCCCGTTCGGCCTGTGGGCGCAGTACCGGCTGATGCTCGAAGGCTTCAGGCTGCCGGCGGCCGACGACACCGGGGACCTGGTGGCCTGGTATCGCCAGCACCTGTTCACGCTGGCCGTGATCGAGCAACCCGGTCGCTGGCTGAGGCTGGTGTCCCGCAGCTGCGTCGAGCGCCTGGCCTTCCCGCCCGCGCATTTTCTGGCTTCATTGCCGATCGACCACCTGCGGCCTGTCGACACCACCGACCTGGAGGGCGTGCTGCTCGAACGGCTCGACCTGAACGACACGGCACAATGCCTGCTGGCCTCGCGGTTGATCACCTGGACCTATTGCTTCGACAGCCCGCGCCTGCCCAGCACGGCCCAGCTCTTCGAATGCGCCGACCAGGACAGCGACTGGCTGGAAGCGCATCCGCTCGGCTGTCTGCTGCTCAGCGCCACCTTCGTGTGCGACGACAGCCTGTCCGACGAGCAACGCGGCAAGGCACGCGGGATGATGGACTTCATCAGGGACGCGCACCCTCGGCTCGGGCCGGTGTTCGAGCAGTTGCTCAAGGGCCAGGGCGGGCACCTCTCCGCCGACCTGCTCGACGGGGTCGATGTGGCCTTGTACAACACCGCCCTGGAAGCCTTCGGCAACCTGGCCGGGCACCGCCGCGTGTCGAGCCTGCGGGTGCTCAAGGCCTTGCAGCGCGGCAAGGACGACACGGCACAGGACGCAGGCCTGCGCTGTGCGATCCTGGCCCTGCTGGCCTGGACGGAGCGCGTGCTCGAACAGCAGGCGCAGCAGCCTTCGGCGCCGGCCTGGGCGGTCTGGCGGCTGGACACACGGCTGACGCGCACCGGACTGGCCGGCCATCTGGCGTCAGGCTTGTTGCTGATACCGCCGCAGACCCAGGTCGTGGCGATGGTCGTGGTCGGCCTGCTGGTGATCAGCGGGCTGCTGCGCCGCCTGCGCGACGTGGGCCAGGGCGTGCCGGCCTTGATCATCCTGCTGGCGCTGCTGCGCTGGATACCGATCCTGCCGTTGCTGCTGCTCGGCTGGCCGGGCGACCCGCTGCCCAACCGCAACGGCCCCCCACCGGGCCAGGCCAACAGCCTGCCGCACGGCCTGCAGGCAACCCTGCGTCAGCTCGACGCTCAGTAACGCAGGTCGTCCAGCGCCTGGCTCAGGTGCTGGCGCTGCCGACTGATCTCGGCGCTGTGCTGGGTGCTGAGTACGGCATTGAAGGCCGACAGCCAGCTGCCGATCAACTCGCGCTCCTCGCCCAGGCTCTGCATCCAGGCGCGCTCCAGACGCGCCAGCAAGGTGCGGTTGGGCAAGGTGTCGCGCGGGTGGATCTTCAACCCGGCCAGCCGGTCGTGACTAGCCTGGCGCGCCTCGGGATCCAGGCCGGTGGGGCTGCGGTCGATGCTGTGGCTGTGCTTGAGCCCGGTTTCCAGGAAGGTCACGTCGACCTCCAGCAAGCCATTGATGTCGTAACTGAAGCGCACGTCCAGCGACTGGATGTCGCCCGTGGGCTTGAGTGGGATCTCGAAGCTGTCGACCAGGATGTTGTCGCGCACCCAGGGCCGCTCGCCCTGGTACACGGCGATGCGCACCACTTCCTGGTCCGGGTGCGAGCTGTAGAAACGCTCGACCTTGGACGTCGGGATGATGGTGTTGCGCTCGATGATCGGCGAGAACGACGCGCCGGTGTGCTCGGTGTGCCCGGCGGCGACCCCCAGCGTGTAGGGGCAGACGTCGGTCAGGATCAGCTCTTCGATGGTCTGCTCGCGGGCCTTGCAGGCGGCCTGGCTGGCGGCCCCCAGCGCGACCAGGGTGTCCGGGTCCAGGTGCCGGTACGGCAGGCGGCCGAACAGCTTGGCCACCAGTTGCTGGACCTGTGGCATGCGCGTGGCGCCACCGACCAGCACCAGGCTGTCCAGCTCGCGCGGGCTCAGTCGGGCGTCGCGCAGCGCTTGCTCGATCGGGGCACGTACCCGCGCCAGCAGCGGGGCCCACAACGCCTGCAAGGCCGCGGCGTCGAGGGTCCAGTGGCGCCCCTGGCCATCGCCGTTCCAGTGCAGGGTGCCGCCACCCTCGCCCAGCTCGCACTTGAAGCGCTCGATGGCGTCGCGCAGGCTGGCCAGTTCGCGGGGTAGCAGGGCCTGCGCGGTGAGCTGCCAGTCACGTAGGCAACCGGCCAGCAGCGCCTCGGTGAAATCCTCGCCGCCCAGGTAGTTGTCGCCGGTGGAGGCATGCACCTCGATCAGCGGCAAGGCGTACTCGAGTACGGTCACGTCGAAGGTACCGCCGCCCAGGTCGAAGACCAGCGTGCGCTCCAGGGCCTGTTCGTGCAGCCCGTAGGCCATGGCGGCGGCGGTCGGCTCGTTGATCAGGCGCTGCACCTTCAGGCCGGCCAGCTCGGCGGCAAAGACCGTGCGCTTGCGCTGCTCGTCGCTGAAGTAGGCCGGCACCGAGATCACCGCCTCGTCCACCGCACAGCCCAGGTAGGCCTCGGCGTCGCGCTTGAGCGCACCCAGCACCAGGGCGGACAGTTCCTCGGGCGAAAACGACTGCTCGCCCAGCTCGAATCGCTTGTCGCTGCCCATGAAGCGCTTGAAGGCGGCCACGCTGAGGTGCGGGTGGGTGGTGAGCCGTGCCTTGGCGGCCTGACCGACCAGTACACTGCCGTCGTCGTCGACGCTGACCACCGACGGGGTCAAGGCCTCACCCAGGGCATTGGTGATCAGGTGCGCCTGCCCGTGCTGCCAGACGGCGATCAGGCTGTTGGTGGTCCCCAGGTCGATGCCCAGCAAGGGCGCGGACCGCGACGGGTCGGAGGAAAGCGGAGTGGAGGGAGAAGCGGCATCCTGCATGATCGGCCTCTTGCATGAGAAGAGCCGGTGGCAGCCTGCTGGCCGCGGGCCGGCGGACAGGGCATTTTGACCCAATCGGAGAAACAAAAAAAGCGACCCTAGGGTCGCTTTCGTTGTGGCTTCCGGGTGTTCAGTGGGCCCTGGAAGCTCGAAGATGGCGCAGCGGACGGGACTCGAACCCGCGACCCCCGGCGTGACAGGCCGGTATTCTAACCGACTGAACTACCGCTGCGCGATACACTGAGAAGTGGTGGGTGATGACGGGATCGAACCGCCGACCCTCTGCTTGTAAGGCAGATGCTCTCCCGGCTGAGCTAATCACCCTTCGTCTCGGTGTGGCGCGCATTCTACGGAGGACGTTCCACCCTGGCAAGCACTTTTTCAAAAAAATTTTCCAAGCCTTTCAATGACCTACCCGCACCCCTGCTCACCGACCAATAACCGGGCAAATGCCGGCCGCAGGGTTGGCCTGGCCCCTGACTCGGAGAATAATGCCCGCCTCGTGTATTAAGGAGAGCTTCACCCCATGTGGTTCAAGAACCTGCTGACCTACCGCCTCACCCAGGACGTACCGTTCGACCCCGAGACCCTCGAGGCAGCCCTGGCCAGCAAGCCGGCTCGCCCCTGCGCCAGCCAGGAACTGACCACCTACGGTTTCGTCGCGCCCTTCGGCAAAGGCGAGGACGCTCCGCTGGTGCACGTCAGTGGCGAGTTCCTGCTGATCGCCGCGCGCAAGGAAGAACGCATCCTGCCCAGCAGCGTGGTCAATGACGCGGTCAAGGAGAAGGTCGAAGAGATCGAGACCGAGCAGATGCGCAAGGTCTATAAAAAGGAGCGTGACCAGATCAAGGACGAGATCATCCAGGCCTTCCTGCCGCGCGCCTTCATCCGCCGCTCGATGATCTTCGCCGCCATCGCACCGCGCCAGGGCCTCATTCTGGTCAACTCGGCCAGCGCCAAGCGTGCCGAGGACCTGTTGTCGACGCTGCGCGAAGTGATGGGTTCGCTGCCGGTCCGTCCGGCCACCGTGAAGATCGCCCCAAGCGCCACCATGACCGACTGGGTCAAGTCGCAACAGGCCGCCGAAGGCTTTTATGTGCTGGATGAATGCGAACTGCGCGACACTGCCGAAGATGGCGGCATCGTGCGCTGCAAGCGCCAGGACCTGACCAGCGAGGAAATCCAGCTGCACCTGAGCACTGGCAAGTTGGTCACCCAGCTGTCCCTGGCGTGGCAGGACAAGCTGTCGTTCGTGCTGGACGACAAGATGGTGATCAAGCGCCTGAAGTTCGAGGAGCTGCTGCAAGAGCAGGCCGAACAGGATGGCGGCGACGAGGCCCAGCAACAGTTCGACGCCTCGTTCCAGCTGATGATGATGACCTTCGCCGAGTTCCTGCCGGTCCTCTTCGAAGCCTTGGGTGGTGAAGAGCTGCCTCAGGGCGTCTGACCGAGGTCTCGGACTGCACGCCGAGACGCAGGGCGAGCCTGAATGTTGCGTTCTTCAGGCTCACCGCCCTACACGTCTCACCACCGAACGGCTTCTGGCTTGCAGCCTAGCGCTCGCCACCCGCCCCCCGCCGCTACTGATAGGAGATCCCATGCGCGCCCTGGCCGCCTTGAGCCGCTTCGTCGGCAACACGTTCGCCCTGTGGGTTCTGGTGTTTTCGTGCCTGGCCTACTTCCAGCCCCAGTGGTTCATCGGCCTGAAGGTCGCCATCGTCCCCTTGCTGGGGCTGGTGATGTTCGGCATGGGGCTGACCCTCAAGCTCGACGACTTCGCCGCCCTTGCCCGCCAGCCGTGGCGGGTGGCGCTGGGGGTGGTCGCGCACTTTCTGATCATGCCGGGCGTGGCCTGGCTGCTGTGCCAGCTGTTCCACCTGCCCCCGGAGATCGCCGTGGGCGTGATCCTGGTCGGCTGCTGCCCCAGCGGCACGGCCTCGAACGTGATGGTCTGGTTGTCCAAGGGTGACCTGGCGCTGGCGGTGGCGATCGCTGCGGTCACGACGCTCCTCGCGCCTCTGCTCACCCCGACGTTGATCTGGCTGCTGGCGTCGGCCTGGCTGCCGGTCTCGTTCATGGACATGTTCTGGTCGATCCTGCAGCTCGTGATGCTGCCCATCGTGCTGGGGGTGCTGGCGCAGAAGCTGCTCGGCACACGGGTGCATGCGGTGGTGCAGGTCCTGCCGCTGGTGTCGGTGGTGAGCATCGTGCTGATCGTCTGCGCCGTGGTGGCGGCCAGCCAGGCGAAGATCGCCGAGTCGGGCCTGCTGATCATGGCGGTGGTGATCCTGCACAACAGCTTCGGTTTCCTGCTGGGCTACCTGACGGGCAAGTTCTGCAAGTTGCCGCTGGCGCAGCGCAAGTCCCTGGCGCTGGAGGTCGGCATGCAGAACTCGGGGCTGGGCGCGGCCTTGGCCAGTGCGCACTTCTCGCCCCTGGCGGCGGTGCCGAGCGCGCTGTTCAGCGTGTGGCACAACATCTCCGGCGCGTTGCTCTCGACCTGGTTCAGGCGCATGAAGGAAGCCCCGGCGGCCGTCCAGGTGCCGCGTGCTCGACCGTAGGGGTTTGCCGTATCGGCAGGGGCGTTGTTGACCCGATGGACCCTGCGGGTCCATGTGGGCACGGGGGCCGCGCCCACATGGACCGGGATGACCTGCATCGCCGCGGCGGGTGTGAGCGGCCCCGTGCCGCGATCGGCCTGCAAGGCCCATAAGATCAGCGCCCCTTCGCCAAGCGAACCTGCCCTCCCCGCCACCACCTCACGAAAGCCAACGATGGCGTCTGCACCCCACTTGCCAGAAACGCCCGGCTTGTGCAGCATGCAGGCACGGTAAGGACGGCCTTACGACGCTTGGCGTGAACACTTCGGGGACGGCCCCATTCGCATGTCTGAATGGAGGTTTTCCATGTCCTGGATCATTCTGTTTTTCGCAGGCCTGTTCGAAGTGGGCTGGGCCGTCGGGCTCAAGTACACCGAAGGCTTCACTCGCCCCTTGCCCACGGCGTTGACGATCGCCGCCATGGCCGTGAGCCTGGGGTTGCTGGGCCTGGCGGTGAAAGAGCTGCCACTGGGGACCGCCTACGCGATCTGGACCGGCGTCGGCGCCGTGGGTACGGTCATTGCCGGGATCATCCTGTTCGGTGAATCCATGGCGTTGGTCCGGCTGCTCAGCGTCGCGCTGATCGTCGCCGGACTGATCGGCCTGAAGGTCAGCGCGAGCTGACCTCCCCTCCCCGCCTCAGCGAAGGTCGCCCCGCAACGCGGCGACCTTTTCCCGCAGCACCCCGGGCTTTGCCGCCTCTGCCGGCATCGGGTCGCCAGCCACCAGGGTCACCCGCGACCAGAAGCGCTTGAACAGGCCTTTGTTCGGGTCGCGGCTGAAGAAGCTGCCCCACAACCCTTGCAACGCCAGCGGGATCACCGGTACCGGCGTGTCGGCCAGGATCCGGTTGATGCCCCCCTTGAACGCATCGATCTCGCCATCGGTGCTCAGCTTGCCTTCGGGGAAGATGCACACCAGCTCGCCCTCGGCCAGGTACTGGGCGACGCGGGCGAAGGCGCGTTCATAGGTGGCTTCGTCCTCGCCACGCCCTGCGATCGGAATGGCCCCCGCGGTGCGGAAGATGAAATGCAGCACCGGCAGGCGGTAGATCTTGTAGTACATGACGAAGCGGATCGGCCGGCGAACGGCCCCGGCCATGAGCAGCGCGTCGACGTAGGACACGTGGTTGCACACCAGCAACGCCGCCCCTTCGTCAGGAATGCGCTGCAGATCACGGTGTTCGACCCGGTACATGGCATGGCCGAGCATCCAGATCATGAAGCGCATGGTGAACTCGGGGACGATGCTGAAGATGTACGCGTTGACGCCAATGTTGAGCAGCGAGACCACCAGGAACAGCTGCGGAATGCTCAGCTCGGCCACGCTCAGCAGCACGATGGTGACGAGTGCCGAGACCACCATGAACAAGGCATTGAGGATGTTGTTGGCAGCGATCACCCGGGCACGCTGGCGCTCGGGCGTGCGCGACTGGATCAGGGCATACAGCGGCACGATGTAGAAGCCGCCGAACACGCCCAGGCCGACGATCGACAGCAGGATCCACCAAGCCTGGCCGAGCGACAGCAGGGCGAGCCAGTCGTAGGGGGCGTCGGCGCGCGGCACGTCGCCCGAGTGCCACCACCAGAGCAGCCCGAACAGGGTCAGGCCGAACGAGCCGAACGGCACCAGCCCGATCTCGACCTTGCGTCCGCTGAGCCGCTCGCACAGCAGCGAACCGAGCGCGATGCCGATGGAGAACAACGTCAGCACCAGGGTCACCACGGTCTCGTCGCCGTGCAGCCAGTCCTTGGCGTAGGCCGGGATCTGCGTCAGGTAGATGGCCCCGACGAACCAGAACCAGGAGTTGCCGACGATCGAGCGCGACACTGCCGGCGTCTGGCCGAGCCCCAGGCGCAGGGTGGCCCAGGACTGGCTGACGATGTTCCAGTCGAGCTTCATGCCTGGCTCGGCGGCGGGCGCCGTCGGGATCCAGCGACTGGCCAGGTAGCCCAGCACCGCCGTGCCCACCACTCCGCCAGCGACCACCGTGGCATAGGACGCGGACGACATCATCACCCCGGCCCCAATGGTCCCGGCCAGGATCGCCAGGAACGTGCCCATCTCCACCAGACCGTTGCCACCCACCAGCTCCTGCTCGCGCAGGGCCTGGGGCAGGATCGAGTACTTCACCGGGCCGAACAGCGCCGAATGGGTGCCCATGGCGAACAGCGCCACCAGCATCAGGGTCAGGTGCCCGGTGACGAAGCCGGCGCCACCGATGGCCATGATCACGATCTCGGCCAGCTTGATCACGCGGATCAGGCGGTCCTTGGCGAACTTCTCGCCAAACTGCCCGGCCAGGGCCGAGAACAGAAAGAACGGCAGGATGAACAGCAAGGCACAGAGGTTGACCCAGATCGAACGGTCGCCTTCCAGGCTGAGCTTGTAGAGGATCGCCAGGATCAGCGACTGCTTGAACAGGTTGTCATTGAAGGCGCCAAGCGACTGGGTGACGAAAAACGGCAGGAACCGCCGTTTGCCGAGCAGCGCGAATTGCGAGGGGTGACTCATCGTCCTTGTACCTGATGGCTTTGTCATCGCGCAAACTACAAGGGTTGGCAGGGGGCCACAAGCGTCAAGCCATGCGCTGCAAGCGGACGGTGCGCTGAGCCAGGGTCGACTGGACGCCGGAGGTAGCGCGGATGCCCGTGCGTGTGGCGAATGGCGCCCCCCCGTACAGCTGCGACCTTGGTCGGCGCTGACGAACGCGAAGCGGCATGCCAGACTGCCCGACCGAGAATGGGCCTTCTTCTTGTCGCGGAGTCTTCATGTCGTTGTCCAGCGGGCTGATCGCCCTGGTCGCCCTGGCCTACATGGCCGTCATGTTCGCCATCGCCTTCTATGGCGATCGCCGCAGCACACCGTTGCCGCCGCGCCTGCGTGCGTGGGTGTACAGCCTGTCGCTGGCGGTGTACTGCACCAGCTGGACCTTCTTCGGCGCGGTCGGGCAGGCTGCCGAGCAGCTGTGGGCGTTCCTGCCGATCTACCTGGGGCCGATCCTGCTGCTGGTGCTCGCGCCCTGGGTGGTGCAGAAGATGGTGCTGATCAGCAAGCAGGAGAA
Source organism: Enterobacterales bacterium AN_CKDN230030167-1A_HGKHYDSX7 (assembly GCA_046940335.1). Lineage (GTDB taxonomy): Bacteria > Pseudomonadota > Gammaproteobacteria > Pseudomonadales > Pseudomonadaceae > Aquipseudomonas. The sequence goes on along the minus strand of JBKYML010000008.1, from coordinate 74,478 downwards.
CATCACCTCCATCGCTGACTTCATCGCCGCCCGCTACGGCAAGTCGCAGGCGCTGGCGGTGGTGGTGGCGCTGATCTGCCTGGTCGGGGTGCTGCCCTACATCGCCCTGCAGCTCAAGGGCATCGTGCTGGGTGTGAACCTGCTGATCGGCGCCAGCGCCGACGCCACCGGCACCCGTGTCCAGGACACCGCCCTGGTGGTGTCGCTGGTGCTGGCCGTGTTCGCCATCGTGTTCGGCACCCGCAGCCTGGACGTCACCGAGCACCACCGGGGCATGGTGCTGGCGATCGCCTTCGAGTCCCTGGTCAAGCTGCTGGCGTTCCTGGCGGTGGGCGTGTTCGTGGTGTTCAACCTCTACGATGGCTTCGACGACCTGCTGAGCCAGGCGCGGCAGTCCGTCCAGCTGCAAGGGTACTGGCAGGAAACCGTCAACTGGCCGTCGATGATCGTGCAGACCGGGGTGGCGATGATGGCGATCATCTGCCTGCCGCGGCAGTTCCACGTCACCGTGGTGGAGAACATCGAGCCGCAGGACGTGCGCCTGGCACGCTGGGTGTTCCCGCTGTACCTGGCCCTGGCCGGGCTGTTCGTGGTGCCCATCGCCCTGGCCGGGCAGATGCTGTTGCCCGGCAGCCTGTTGCCGGATTCCTTCGTCATCAGCCTGCCCCTGGCCCAGGCCCACCCGAGCCTGGCGTTGCTGGCGTTCATCGGCGGGGCGTCGGCAGCCACCGGCATGGTGATCGTCGAGGCGGTGGCGCTGTCGACCATGGTCTCCAACGACATGCTGCTGCCCTGGCTGCTGCGGCGCAACAATGCCGAGCGCCCGTTCGAGGCCTTCCGCCACTGGATGCTGTCGGTGCGCCGCGTCACCATCGTGGTGATCCTGTTGCTGGCCTACGTCAGCTACCGCCTGCTTGGCTCCACTGCGAGCCTGGCGACCATCGGCCAGATCGCCTTCGCCGCGGTGACCCAGCTCGCCCCGGCGATGATCGGTGCGCTGTACTGGAAGCAGGCCAACCGCCGTGGCGTGTTCGCCGGCCTGGCCGCCGGCACCTTCCTGTGGTTCTACACGTTGGTGCTGCCGATCGCCGCCCACAGCCTGGGCTGGCCGCTCACCCTGTTCCCTGGCCTGGCCTGGTTGCATGGCAACCCGCTGAACCTGCCGATCTCGCCGCTGACCCAGGGCGTGGTGCTGTCGCTGGCCGGCAACTTCACCCTGTTCGCCTGGGTCTCGGTGCTCTCGCGCACGCGGGTGTCCGAGCACTGGCAGGCCGGGCGCTTCATCGGGCAGCAGACCAATGCCCGACCTGGAAGCCGAACGCTGCTGGCCGTGCAGATCGACGACCTGCTCAACCTGGCCTCGCGCTTCGTCGGCGAAGAACGTGCACGGCAGAGCTTCATCCGGTTCGCTTATCGTCAGGGCAAGGGCTTCAACCCCAACCAGAACGCCGACGGCGAGTGGATCGAGCACACCGAACGGCTCCTGGCTGGCGTGCTCGGCACCTCGTCGACGCGTGCCGTGGTCAAGGCGGCCATCGAAGGCCGCGACATGCAGCTCGAGGACGTGGTGCGCATCGCCGACGAGGCGTCCGAAGTGCTGCAGTTCAACCGGGCGCTGCTGCAAGGCGCCATCGAGAACATCAACCAGGGCCTGAGCGTGGTCGACCAGAACCTGCACCTGGTGGCCTGGAACCGGCGCTACCTGGAACTGTTCAACTACCCGGACGGCCTGATCGCCGTGGGTCGGCCGATCGCCGACATCATTCGCTACAACGCCGAGCGTGGCCTGTGCGGCCCTGGCGAAGCCCAGGTGCATGTCGCACGGCGCCTGCACTGGATGCGCCAGGGCCGTGCGCACACCTCCGAGCGACTGTTCCCCAACGGCCGGGTCATCGAGCTGATCGGCAACCCGATGCCTGGCGGCGGGTTCGTCATGAGCTTCACCGACATCACGCCGTTCCGCGAGGCCGAGCAGGCCCTGAAGGACGCCAACGAGCGCCTCGAGCAACGGGTCGCCGAGCGTACCCATGAGCTGTCGCAGCTCAACCAGGCGCTGAGCGAGGCCAAGAGTCATGCCGAAGCGGTCAGCCAGTCCAAGACGCGCTTCCTGGCCGCCGTCAGCCATGACCTGATGCAGCCGCTCAACGCGGCGCGGCTGTTCTCGGCCGCGCTGTCCCAGCAGGACGAACATCTTTCGGAAGAGGCCCGGCAACTGGTCGGCCACATGGACAGCTCGTTGCGCTCGGCCGAAGAGCTGATCAGCGACCTGCTGGACATCTCGCGCCTGGAAAACGGTCGCATCACCCCGGACGCCAAGCCCTTCGCCCTGCACGACCTGTTCGACATGCTGGGCGCCGAGTTCGCCGCGCTGGCTGCGGAAAAGGGCCTGGACTTCCGACTCCGGGGCAGCCGCCTGCGGGTGCACAGCGACGTCAAGCTGCTGCGCCGGGTCCTGCAGAATTTCCTGACCAATGCCCTGCGTTATGGCAAGAGCCCGATCCTGCTGGGCGTGCGGCGCAGCGGCCAGCACCTGTGGCTCGAGGTGTGGGACCGCGGTTCGGGCATCGCCGACGACAAGCTGCAGGTGATCTTCCAGGAGTTCAAGCGTCTGGACAGCCACCAGACACGGGCGGAAAAGGGCCTGGGCCTGGGGCTGGCCATCGCCGACGGCCTGTGCCGGGTGCTGGGCCACCGCCTCGAGGTGCGCTCCTGGCCAGGCAAGGGCAGCGTGTTTCGCGTGCAGGTCCCCATCAGTCTCACCGCCGCCGCCCCGGTCGCGACGCCGGAACAGGCGGGACAACCCCTGGCTGGCCTGCGGGTGCTGTGCGTGGACAACGAGGCCAGCATCCTGATCGGCATGAGCAGCCTGCTCACGCGTTGGGGCTGCCAGGTCTGGACTGCGCCGGATCGCGCGGCCTGCCAAGCCCTGCTCGATGACGGCCATCGGCCCCACCTGGCGTTGGTCGACTACCACCTGGATGCCGGCGAAACCGGCATCGGCCTGATGGCCTGGCTGCGCACACGCCTGGGCGAGCCCGTGCCAGGCGTGGTGATCAGCGCCGACAACCGCAGCGAGATGGTCGCCCAGGTGCATGCCGCCGGCCTGGACTTCTTGCCCAAGCCGGTCAAGCCGGCGGCGCTGCGCGCCCTGCTCAATCGGTATCTGAACCTGGTTCAGTGACGGCCGTCTCGCTCATCGCCCGCTCCAGCAGCTCGGTGGGCAGGCTCTTGCTGGCCCGCGCCCCGAGCAGCTTGAGCTGCTCGCTGCGGCTGACCAGGTTGCCACGGCCTTCGCACAGCTTGTTGCGCGCAGCGGCATAGGCCTTGTCCACCTGCTGCAGGCGGTTGCCCAGCTCGTCCAAATCCTGGATGAACAGCACGAACTTGTCGTACAGCCAGCCGGCCCGCTCGGCGATCTCGCGGGCGTTCTGGGTCTGGCGCTCCTGCTTCCAGAGGCTGTCGATGACCCGCAGGGTCGCCAGCAAGGTGGTCGGGCTGACGATCACGATCTGCCGGTCGAACGCCTCCTGGAACAGGTTCGGCTCGGCCTGCAGGGCGGCGGAAAAGGCCGCTTCGATGGGCACGAAGAGCAGCACGAAGTCCAGGCTGTGCAGGCCCTCGAGGCGGTTGTAGTCCTTGCCCGACAGCCCCTTGACGTGAGCGCGCAGCGACTGCACGTGCTGCTTGAGCGCGGCCTGCGCCCGCTCGCCATCCGGGTCGCTGACGTACTGCTGGTAGGCGGTCAGGCTGACCTTTGCGTCGACCACCACCTGCTTGTCGCCAGGCAGCATGATCAGCACGTCGGGCTGGTAGCGTTCGCCGTCGGCGCTCTTGAGGCTGACCTGGGTGTGGTACTCGCGGCCCTTTTCCAGGCCGGCGTGCTCCAGCACCCGCTCGAGGATCAGCTCGCCCCAGTTGCCTTGGGTCTTCTGGCCCTTGAGGGCCTGGGTCAGGTTGGTGGCCTCGTCGGACAGCCGCTGGTTGAGCTGCTGCAAGCGTTCCAGCTCCTTGGCCAGCGAGAATCGCTCGCGCGCTTCCTGCTGGTAGCTGTCCTCCACGCGCTTTTCGAAGGCCTGGATGCGCTCCTTGAGCGGATCGAGCAGTTGCCCCAGGTGCTGCTGGCTGGTCTGGGCGAAGCGCTGCTCGCGCTCGTCGAAGATGCGCGTCGCCAGGTCGGCGAACTGCGCACGCAAGGTGTCACGGGCGTCCTGCAGGTCTTCGAGGCGCTGCGTATGACCCTCCTGCTGCTCGCGCAACTCGGCCTCCAGCCCGGCGACCCTCGATTCCAGGCGCCGCAATTCGGCTTCGCGGGCGGTGCGTTCCAGGTGCCAGGCATGGGCCGCGTCGCGGGCATTGTCGCGCTCGACCTGCAGCAGCTCGACCTCCCGCTGCTGCGCGGCCAGGCTGGCCTGCTTGAGCGCGTTGGCCTCACTGAGGTCGCTGACCTCGTCGCGACAGGCATCCAGCTGCGCCTGCAAGCCTTCCTGGGCCAGCTGGGCGCTGAGCAGGCGCTCCTCGGCCAGCGACAGCGCCGCTTGCTGCACGGTTGCCTGACGCTGCGCCCGGAACACCCAGGCCAGGCCGGGTATCGACGCCGCCACGATGCCAAGCAGGATGCTGGCCAGATCCACTGTCATGATGTTTCCCGGTGCTGTGCGTAGAAGTGCGCACGAGCTTATCAGGCCACGACGGTCAGAGCTTCAGTCGGGAAACAGGCGCCTGAGCAGGTGGCCGGCTTCGGGGGACCCCTGTGCTGCAGCCAGCTCGAGCCAATGGCGCGCACGCTCGGGCGAAAGGTCGGGCGAATCGGCGCACAGGCGACCGTATTCGAACTGGGCCTTGGGGTCACCGGAGCGGGCCGCCTGACGCAGCAGTTCGTGGCCCATGCGCCGATCGCGCGCACTACCGCACTCCTGGCACAACATCTGGCCCAGGCGACGTTGCGCCACGACCACGCCTTGGCGGGCAGGTTGCTTGAGCAGGCGCCCGGCGAGGTGCTTGATCCGTGGCTTGCTACCCAGATGGGGGCTGTCGAGCAACCAGAGCGCGACCTTGAGGGTGAAACGCTTGCTCGGTGCCGGTTCGACAACCCCTTGACCGAGCGAGACGATTTTTTTGCCTTGAAACATATGCGCGAGCGTTGAGGCGAATGGAGGGCGCGCCACTCTACGCCTTTTTTGCTCGCGTGGCGTCCCTCGAGAAACACCGACACATGCTGAAAATTTTATTTTTGCCTGAATTTCAGACGAACGGTAGCAGCTCGGATTATTGTCTTCTTGATTGTCAGACAATGGCGCTTTCTCAGACGGCCTCGTGCTAGAGCCTTTGACGCACACAATCCACAGAAGCTGTGGATAACTCGGTGGACAACCTCTTGGGTAACCCCGCAAACCCTTATAGAATGGGCGCTCCAGACAAACTGGCGTTTTTTTCACCAGTTCAAATTAGTGTTTTTTTTCATTGACTTAACGCCCGCCGGAGTGCATCCGCTGACGATGGGCACGTTCTGACGAGCTGTAGGCTCGCGCCAAACACCTTGTGTACAACCTGCTCAAGATCGCTATATCCCAGGCATCTCTTAGCACTTTTACCGCCTTTAACGGTCCAAGCCCCCTTCCCATCTGCCGGACGAATGGCCATAATGGTCGGCTTCCCAGGGGCTAGACAAATCGCTTGCACAGAGCACGTCTCTTGTGTAGTGTGTCGACCGTTAGTACCCAAGCTGAAAAATCAAAAGGTCGCTGACCAGGCGTTCGACACTCGAACCTACCTCCTGGCGGCACCGACTCCTCGGATGGTTCACTCGGCAGCCTGCGCTGCTCCAGCACGAATCACCTCTCGGATTGATCAGGACCTGCACCGGGCGTTCTTGAACCTCGTCCCCGTGTGTTGCCTGCCTCCTCAAGTACCTACCAGTCAGCCCAGCGCTCGAGATCATGCGCCCCGCCTGGCTGCTCTGTTCCAGACAGGTTCTGCGCCTTGTTCCTAATTCTTGGCGCCACTGGAACGTTTTCATCGTGCACGGTTCGAATCCGTGTCAATTGCAGGACATCCAATAATATGAATACGCATCATCAGTTCCAAACCGCCATCGGCGCTCTGTCCCAAGCCTTCGCACCGATGAAGTGCCTGATCGTGGCCCCACGCAACGGCAGCTTCAGCTTCACGCTGGTCGACGAGCATGGCATTGCCTGCCACAGCGAACGCCTGTACCCCGAGCAGTACAACCGTGCCGGTACCTTGCAGGCGGTCATCGACCGTACGCGCCAGTCCATCACGGCGTGATCCCCTTCGCGCTCATCTCCCTTGCACATGAAGAAATGCCCGGTCGCTCGGCCGGGCTAATCGCTGGCAGGCATATGCACGGCTTCTTCAGGCTGCAATCGATTTAAAAACAGACCTTTACCCCAGCCTCATCACACTACACTTCAACTTGAGCGGTCCAGACCGCTTTCGGCGGGTCCGGCTGTGATCCATTCGCTGCCAGGCGCCCGGACCCGTCGGTCCTCTTACGCACGCGCGAGGGCATCATGGTATTCGCCGCCACCGAGTTGAGTGTTCACGTGATCCGCCCCACGCTCGAATACCTGGGCCGTCATACGGTATGCGCAGAAGCTTTGTTACTGGGCGTTGCGGCCAGCCAGTCGGCGCTAGGTGCAGGCCTGTGCGACCGACGTGGCCATGGTCTCTACCGCATCAGCGCGCTGCGTCACCATGCCCTCTGGGACACCTACCTGGCAGCGGACCCTGACCTGGCCAGCCTGGTACGTGGATTGGCCAGCCAGCACGCCTTCCTGCGCGGGCCACACCTCGAACTGACGGTCAACTTGCGCTACGCCACGGCGATCGCCTGGATGCTGATCGAGGCCCAGGCAACGCCCTTGCCAGCGGTGCATGACCTGATGGGCATGGCACGCCTGTGGCGCCGCGTCTTCCAGCCACAGGGACGCCTGCGCGACTTCACCCAGGCGTGGCAAGCCTGCGTCGACCCAGGCGTTTCCCTGGCCTCGTGAGAATTCCTACACGCTATTCTGGTTTTGTCTTACAAAGTAGTTAGATTGTCCTACAAAACTCATCTAACGCCTTAAAATTCGCCTATAGCGCCTTGCGCAAAATGTTGGTAGCGTTCCGCCTCGGAGATCCCAAGGAGTTCTAATAATGAAAAAAGCAATGCTCAACACCTCCCTTGGTCTGGCTGTCGCACTGGCATCCGGGCACCTGCTGGCCAATGGCTTTGCGCTCAATGAGCAGAGCATCAGCAGCATGGGGGTAGGTTTCGCGGGTCGTTCTTCCTCTGCCGAAGACGCAAGCACCATCTACGGCAACCCTGCCGGCATGTCGCAGCTCAAGCGCGCGCAGGCGACCGTGGGTGCAGCGGGCATCTTCGCCAAGTCCGACATCAGTGGCAGAAGCACCTTCGGGGGGGAAACCGACGGTGACATGGTCCCGGTCGTCGCCGTGCCCATGGGCTACTACGTCAAGCCCCTGGACGATCACTGGACCGTGGGCTTCGGGGTCTACGTGCCGTTCGGGCTGGTCACCGACTACGGCAGCGACGACGCGGCACGCTATTGGGGCAAGAAGAGCCACGTCGAGGTCATCACCTTCCAGCCCACCATCAGCTACGCCTTCAACGACAAGGTCTCGATCGGTGTCGGCCCGACCTTCAACCGCATCCGGGGCGAGCTGGGGTCCAACCTGCTCAACTCGCGCAGCCCTGGCCGCAACGACGGCGAGGTCAAGATCAAGGGCGACGACACGGCCGTCGGCTACAACGTGGGCCTGCTGGTCCAGGCGACCGACCGCACCCGCGTCGGCCTGACCTACCACTCGATGGTCGACTACACGCTCGAGGGCAAGACCAAGGTGAGCTCCACGGCCATCGGCCCGTTCAGCGGCAGCAAGTTCGATGCCGACCTGAACATCAAGACGCCGGAATCGGTCGACCTGTCGGTCACCCATGCACTCGACGACCAGTGGACCTTGTACGCTGGCAGCACCTGGACACGCTGGAGCCGTCTGGAGCACATCATCGTGAACAACGATGTGCCAGCGCCGCTGGCAGGCTCTCCGTTCGCCACCATCACCGAAGAGCAGAACTGGCATGACACCTGGTCGCACGCCATCGGCGCCGCCTACAAGGTGAACAAGGAATGGACGTTGCGCAGCGGCTTCACCGTCGACCAGTCGCCGACCAACAACCACGACCGTTCCCCGCGCATCCCGACCGGCGATCGCAAGATGGTCAGCCTGGGCGCCGGCTGGAGCCCGAACGACGACATGACCATCGACGTGGCCTACTCCTACCTGTGGGAAGAGGACGCCAAGGTCAACCTGGCCAGCTCGACCAAGGGCGCCTACCGCGCCAAGTATGAAAACAGCGCACACACCGTCGGTGCTTCGCTGACCTACCGCTTCTGATCCACGCGTGTGAACACGGCGCCCTGTCCGGCCTGGACAGGGCGCCGTGTTCGTCTGGGCAGCTTACAGGGCGGGCGATGCAATGGCCTTTTCGATGGCGGCCTTGAAGGCTTCATCGTCAGGTTTGGTCAGACTGGAGAAACTGCCGATCACCTTGCCCCGACGATCCACCACGTACTTGTAGAAATTCCACTTGGGCGCGCTGCTCTGGCGCGCCAGCTCGGCGAACAGCGGGATCGCATCGCTGCCGCGCACCGGCTGGGCCTTGGTCATGGTGAAGGTCACACCATAGTTGGCGTAGCAGACCTTGGCGGTCTTCTCGCTGTCGCTGTCTTCCTGCTTGAAATCGTTGGACGGCACACCGAGCATCTCCAGACCCTGGGCATGGTAATGCTGGTACGTCGCTTCCAACCCTTCGAACTGCGGGGCGAAGCCGCAGTAGCTGGCCGTGTTGATGATCACCAGCGGTTTGCCTGCGTACCGCTCGCAGAGTTCGATCTGCCCTTTGCCCCGCAGTTCGGGCAAGCTGCCGTGAAGCAGTTCCGGACATTGGCTGGCCCAGGTGGGACCGAATGCCGAAAGTGCCAATAATGGGACGATCCACCAACGTGCCTGCATGTGCGTTCTCCTGCCGAACATTCCTGAACGTGCAGCGTAGCGGCTTCTGCAGGCGCGCGCGTGATTGTCGCGCTCGGCCCCTCTTTTCAGCTGCCTTCGACCGGCTTGGACAAGCGTCGTCGAATGGGTTCGAACGCCGACGTGGCCTGGCGTGCCAGCGGGTCGGGCTGGCCTGCATCGATGGCCTGCCAATAGCGCCAGGGCACCTTGGCCTGCCCCAGCTCGTAATCCATGCCATCCCAGCTGTCTTCGCGGAAGCTGTAGAACGCCCAGTGCACACGCTGCTCGTCGAGCACCGTCAACACGTCTTCGAGGTACTGCCTGCAACCGGGCAGGCGACGCATGCAGCCGAACTCGCCGACGACCAGACGCGAGCGCGGCACCTGGTGGGCGTCGGCCCAGTCGATCGGCCGACGTAGATAAGCGGCCACGCGTGGCGCATCCCAGTGCGTTCGTTGACCGGCGAAAGGGACATTGCCGGGGTAACCGAAGGGTTTGGCCCTGGCCAGGTTTGGCGCGCTGGTGGCCGAATAGGGTTCGTACATGTGCACGCTGTAGAGGACTCGCGGATCCTCCAGTGCGTTCGGCCAGTAGTCGAACGCGTCGGCGGCCGCGTACCAGCCTGCGTCGACCATCACCGGCGTCAGCGAGTCGACCTCGCGCACTGCCGCCAGCAGGTGGCGGTAGAACGCTGGCAGGTCCCGACTGCTGCCCTGACGCGTCGCATACCAGCGCTTCATGCGTTCGAGCGTGGCATGCTCGGGCAGGCCGTCCTGCTTCTCGGGCGCGGGTTCGTTGATCAGGTTGTAGGCGGCCACGGCCGGATGGTCCTTGAGCGCCGCGGCCAGGTCCCGCCAGAAGGCAGCCGCCTGGTTCCACCAGGCCTTGTCCTGCCAGAGACGATCGTCGAACACGCCACCGTTGTTCTGCGACCAGCGCATGCCGGGCAAGGACAGCGGGGCGATCACGACTTTCAGGCCAGCGCGGTGCGCACGGTCCAGGGCGGAGCGAAGCTGCTGCAGGTCGGCGGGTTCGAGCCCCTGGTACTGGTCGGCATCGCCCAACAGCATGTCGCGTCGAGCGGGTTGCCATTTGTCGTAGGAGAGCCGTACCCACGTCGCGCCGTAGTCACGCAGCGCATCGAAATAGGCCTGGTCGGGCGGAAGACGATTGAAGCTGTTGCCACCGTAGCGAGGTGTATCCCAGAAGTCGATCAGGTCAGCGGCCTGGAGCGACGGGATACCGAGCGCGAGCAGACAGGCGAGGAGAATTCGACGCATGAGCAAGCTTCCTTGACCTGGGGAAGCGGCGATTTTACGAAGATGGCCGAGGGGGATCACCGGGTAAAAGTTTGCTAGGCATTTCGAATGCGGTAAGCGGTAAGCGAGCGTATGGCTGAACGATCAAGGTGTGTCTGATGAGTTCGGTGGCTGATTGTGTGGGCCCTGCGGGCCCACTTGCGCGCCTGGCAAACACCCGAGATCTCACACAAGAACCTCGATGATCTGCCTCACCGCGCTGTGGCTACGGATGCAGGAGCCGCCTCTGCCAGGGCGCCGGACCGGCCGAGCTTGGGCCTGCAAGGCCCATGAACCCCGTCAGCGTCCTCTAAGCAAGGCGGCTTACAGTACCAACCCGACCACCACCACCGTTTCCAGCAACTCGAGCAACGCGCCGGCCGTGTCGCCGGTGGTACCGCCCAGGCGACGCATCATGGCGGCGCGCAGGCCTAGGAAGGCGACCAGCACGAGGCACAGTGTCATGAGGCCTGCACCGCCCAGGCACAGCAGACAGGCCAGTGCACTCGTCCCTAGCACCCACCACCCTTGTCTGACTGGCAAGTACTGCGCCAGGGCCTCACCCAGCCCGCCCGGCCGCACGTAGGGTGTGCACAGGAACAACGCCAGCAGCGCGGCCCGTCCGATCACCGGGGCCACGAACAGGGCGATGCCATCACCTTGCTCGATCAGCGCCAGCAGCGCGCAGAACTTGAGCAGCAGCACCAGCACCAGGGTCACCACCGCGATCGGTCCGCTGCGCGGGTCCTTCATGATCCGCAGGGTGCGCTCGCGGTCGCCGAAGCCGCCCAGCCAGGCATCGGCGCTGTCGGCCAGGCCATCGAGGTGCAAGGCACCGCTGAGCATGACCCAGAGGCTGAGCAGCAGGGCAGCGTGCAGGTACGCAGGCGTGCCACCCAACGCCTGGCTGACCAGCCACAGCACGGTCCCGAACACGGCCCCCACCACCGGGTACCAGAGTAGCGAGCGGCCCAGTTGCCTGGGTGTCGGCATGCCGGGCAAGGTAACCGGCAGGCTGCTGAGGAACTGCAAGGCGATCCAGAACGGCAGCATCTCAGGCCTCCTCGTGCAAGGCACTCTCGGCGTCGACGTGCAGCCGTGACAGGCTGGCATGGGGCACCTCGACCTGCAGCAGCTGCTCCCGTGGCAGGCCACGCGCGCGGGCCAGCAACAGACGGATGACGCCACCGTGGGTGACCAGCAACACCGAGTGCCCGGCATGGCGCGCGCGCAACCGGCCAAGTGCGGCCAGGACCCGCTCGGCGAAGGCTTCGACCGGCTCGCCCTGGGGTGGTGTAAAAGCATAGGGATCGGCCCAGAAAGCACCCAGGGCGTCGGCATCGGTTTCCATCAGCTGGGCGGCGCTGCGACCCTCCCAGTCACCAAAATGCAGCTCGCGCAGGTCTGCCTCCAGGACGAAGGGTACGTTCAGCCGCCGAGCCAGGGGCTCGGCGAAGCGGGCACAGCGCTGCAAGGGCGAGCTGACGACCACGTCCCATGGGCCGGCCTCGGCGACGGCGGCCTGCATCTGCGCCCAGCCCTGCTCGGTCAAAGCATCGTCGAGGCTGCCACGCAACCCGCCGCCCAGTTCGGTCTGCCCATGACGCAACAGGTCGAGCCTCATGCCGGACGATCCGCCACGGCGGCCTCGGCGAAGGTGGCCATGTCGGCGTGCAGGGCACAGGCCAGACGCAACAAGGGCACCGCCAGGGCAGCACCGCTGCCCTCCCCCAGGCGCAGCCCGAGGGCCAGCAACGGGTCGGCCTCGAGCGCCTCGAGCACTTGCCGATGGCCCGGCTCGGCGCCCTGGTGGGCGAACAGCAGCCAAGGGCGGCACGTCGGGTTCAGGCGCACGGCGAGCAACGCCGCCACGCTGCAGATGAAGCCGTCGACCAGCACGGCGATGCCCCGTTGCGCGCAGGCCAGGTACGCCCCGGCCAGGGCGACCAGCTCGAAGCCGCCGACGCAGGCAGCGGCGCGCCAGGGATCCTGGGCATCCAGTGCGTGCAGGGCCAGTGCCCGTTCGATGACCTCGGCCTTGTGTCGCACACCGACCTCGTCCAGACCCGTACCGGGGCCGCTCAAGGCAGCCGCGCGACAGCCGAGCAAGGCGCTGGCCAGCGCAGCGGCGGCGGTGGTGTTGCCGATGCCCATCTCGCCGCCGATGAACAGCTGCGTCCCGGCCTGGGCAGCCCGCTCGGCACTGTCGTGGCCGGCGTGCAGGGCCGCGTTCATCTGCGCTTCGGTCATCGCCGGTCGACGGGTGAAGTTGGCCGTACCGGCACCCAGGCGCAGATGACGCACACCGGGCAGCGTCAGCGCCGGGTCCACGGTGCCGAGGTCGACCACGTCGAGGTGGGCCTGCAGCTGACGCGCCAGCACACTGATCGCGGCGCCGCCGGCGACGAAGTTGCCGAGCATCTGCCCGGTCACCGATTGCGGGTAGGCCGAGACGCCCTCGGCGACCACGCCATGGTCACCGGCGAAAACCGCGATCGCGACCTGTGCCAGGTGCGGGCGTTCACGCCCTTGCAGCCCGGCCAGGCGGATCGCCAGGGTCTCGAGCTGGCCGAGGGAGCCGGCAGGCTTGGTCAATTGGCGTTGCCGCTCGGCCGCCTGGGTCATGGCGGCGGTGTCGACAGGTTGGCAGGCATCGCGCCACCAGGGGTGGGTCATACAGCAGGTCCTTTGAGCAAGAGAGGAAGACCAGCGACCGTGAGCACCACGCGCTGGCAACGTTCGGCGATCGCCTGGTGCAGCCAGCCGGCCTCGTCGACGTAGCGCCGGGTCAGCTCGCCCATGGGCACCACGCCCAGGCCGGTTTCGTTGCTGACCAGCAGCACTACGCCAGGCAAGCTGTCGAGGCAGTCGAGCAGCGCATCGCGTTCATGCGCCAGACGTTCGGGGTCGTCGAGCATCAGCAGGTTGGTCAGCCACAACGTCAGGCAATCGACCAGCAGGCAGCGTTCGGGGGCCGCCGAGGCGCGCAGGGTCGCGGCCAGGGCCAGGGGTTCCTCGATCAGGCCCCAGGTGTCGGGACGGCGCTCGCGGTGCAGGCGCACGCGCGCGGACATTTCGCCGTCGAGCGGTTCGCTGGTGGCGATGTAGGTCACTGGCAGGCCGCTGTCGACGGCCAGGCGCTCGGCCAGGCGGCTCTTGCCGGAACGGGCGCCGCCCAGGATCAGGTTACGCATTCAGGTCACTCCACACAGGGCGCGCAGGCGCGCGGTGTCCAGGTGCCGGTCGACCAGGTCGGCCAGGCGTTCGATGTCACGCTCGCGCAGGCCGTGGTAGTCGAAGGTCTCGACCGTCTCCAGGCCGGCCCAGCGCAGCAGCGCAGCGCAGGCCCGTTCGTTCTCGAACAGGCCATGCAGGTAGGTGGCCAGGACCTGACCGTCGTCGCTCACGGCGCCGTCGCAACGGCCATCGGCCAGGCGCACCGCCGGGCGCGCCAGGGCCGCCCCCGTGGTCACGCCCGCATGGATCTCGTAGCCCTCGATCGGCACGGCCCCCAGGTGCAGGACCCCGTTGACGTTGCGCAACTGCTTGTCGGCCTCCAGCACGGTCTCGTAGTCCAGTACCCCCAGCCCTGGGCTGGTGCCGGCCGGGCCTTCCAGCCCGAGCGGGTCGTGCACGGCCTGGCCGAGCATCTGCAACCCGCCACAGACACCGATCACCTTGCCGCCGTAGCGCAGGTGACGCGCCAGCGCCTGCGCCCAGCCACGCTCGCGCAATTGCGCCAGGTCGCTGCGCACGCTCTTGGAGCCCGGCAGGATGATCAGGTCGGCGGCAGGAATCGGCTCGCCCGGCCCGATGAACTGCAGGTCGACCTGCGGGTGCAGGCGCAGGGGATCGAAATCGGTGTGGTTGCTGATGCGTGGCAGCACCGGCACGATCACCTTGAGCAGGCGTCCCTGCTTGGGCGCCTGGCGTGCATCGACGGCGTCTTCAGCTTCCAGGTGCAGGTCGCTGACGAACGGCAGCACGCCGAGCACCGGTTTGCCGGTGCGCTGTTCGAGCCAGTCCAGGCCAGGTTGCAGCAGGGCGATGTCGCCACGGAAGCGGTTGATGACGAAGCCCTGCACGCGGGCTTGTTCACTGGGCGAGAGCAGCTCGAGCGTGCCGACCAGGTGAGCGAAGACGCCGCCGCGGTGAATGTCGGCGACCAGGATGACCGGGCAATCCACCGCTTCGGCGAAGCCCATGTTGGCGATGTCGCCGGCCCGCAGGTTGATCTCGGCCGGTGACCCGGCGCCTTCGACCATGACCACCGGATAAGCGTCGCTCAGCCGCTGGTGCGAGGCCAGCACGGCCTGCATGGCGATCGTCTTGTAACCGTGGTAGGCCACCGCGTTCATGCTGGTGACGGCCCGGCCATGGATGATCACCTGGGCGCCGGTTTCGCTGTTGGGCTTGAGCAGTACCGGGTTCATGTCGGTGTGTGGCGCCAGGCGGCAGGCCTGGGCCTGGACGGCCTGGGCGCGACCGATCTCGCCGCCTTCGGCGGTGACGGCGCTGTTGAGCGCCATGTTCTGCGGCTTGAACGGCACCACCGCGACGCCCTGGCGCAGCAGCCAGCGGCACAAGGCGGTGACCAGGGTACTCTTGCCGGCATCGGAGGTGGTGCCCTGCACCATCAGCGTGGTCATGTCTGGTTCTCTTCGATCGACGGTGGAAAGGCGTGCAGGGCCTCGCTCAAACGTTGCCAGTGGGCGTCCTCGGCCGGCAGGCCCAGGCGCACGGCTGACGGCTGTTCGAACAGCCGCACGAGGATACCCTGCCGGGCCAGGTGCTCGTGCAACCGGGCGGCCTCGGGCGTGGCGATGTACTGGAACAGGTCGCAGCCGCCCGAAGGGGCGAGTCGCGCCGCCGTGAGCAGCGTCGCCAGGCGCTGGCTGGCCGCCGCACAACGCGCGGTCTGCAGGCGGCAGGCGGCAGCATCGCTCAGGCAGGCCCGCCCGACCACCCGCGCCGGGCCGCTGACCGTCCAGGGGCCGAGCACCTCGGCCAGGCGCTCGAGCAGCGCCGGCTCGGCCATCGCAAAGCCCAGGCGCACGCCGGCCAGGCCAAAGAACTTGCCGAACGAGCGCAGCACGATCAACCCTGGCTGTGCGGCCTGGTCGACGAGGCTGTCGGCGGGCGTGTTGTCCATGAAGGCCTCGTCCACCACCAGCCAGCCACCACGCCTGGCCAGGCGCGCATGCCAGCCGAGCAGGCGCTCGCGGGACAGGCGCAGGCCGGTGGGGTTGTTGGGGTTGACCAGCAACAGGACGTCCAGGCTGTCCAGGGCGCCATCGACCTCTCCGGCGCCCAGGGTCACGACCTGGTGGCCAGCCTGGGTCCAGGCGTGGGGGTGTTCGGCGTAACAGGGCGACAGCACGCCCACGCGGCCGCAGGGGCGCAGCCCGGGCAGGGCTTGGATCGCGGCCTGGGAGCCGGCGGTGGCCAGCAGTGTCTGGGCACCGTAGTACTGCCGCGCAGCCTGCTCGAGGCCGTCCTCGGTTTCCGGCAGGCGGGCCCAGGCCTCCTGTCCGATGGCCGGAATCGCGAAGGGCCAGGGGGCGATGCCGCTGGACAGGTCGACCCACTGTTCGCGCGCGATTCCATAGCGGCGCACCGCGCCGAGCAACCGTCCGCCATGTTCTATCAAACCTGATGCCTCTCTGGTGCGCCGTGGGGCGCTGTCGATGATGGAAGGAAGTGTGTGCCACCCATTACGTGAACCTGGACGCGCCCTGTTTCGGCGAGGCCGGCAGGGCTTCACCGGCGCCATCGCGGGCAAGCCTGCCCCCACAGGGTGCCTGGGGGTGCGTGCCATGTATCACTTGGACCTGAACGCGCACCTGTCTCGGCGAGGCCCACAGGGCTTGACTGACGTCATCGTGGGCAAGCCCGCTTCCACAGGTTGTCTGGGCATTGCTTGATGGGTTCGACGAGAGCGTCCGGCTCTGGCAGGGGTCGCCCCTGCCTTGAACTACGATGGCCTGCTTCACCGCGGTGTGACAACGGGTGTGGGAGCTGGCTTGCCAGCGATCGCGGTGGCGACGCTCCGCCATCGCTTGAGCAAACACGCGTTCGTTCACCCCAGATAACCCGCCAGGCAGATGACCAGCACCCACAACCACACCCCACGGCTCACCAGCGCCCAGCCGCGCTCGATGGACCCGGCATCGGCCGCCGGCCCCTGCCCCAACGGGGGACGTTCGTGCAGCTGGCCATGGTAGATCGCCGGCCCGCCCAGCGCGACGCCGAGCGCGCCGGCACCGGCCGCCATCACCGGGCCGGCGTTCGGGCTGTCCCAGGTCGGGGCTTGGCGCCGCCAGCAGCGCAGGGCCAGGCCGGTCTTGCCGAGCACGGCATAGGTCAGCGCCACCAGGCGCGCTGGCAGGTAGTTGAGGCCGTCGTCGATGCGCGCCGCCGCCCAGCCGAAGCGTTCGAAGCGCGCGTTACGGTAGCCCCACATGGCATCCAGGGTATTGCTCAGCCGGTACAGCACCACGCCGGGCGCGCCCGCCACGATGAACCAGAACAGCGCGGCGAACACCGCATCGCTGCCGTTCTCCAGCACCGATTCGGTCGCCGCGCGGGCCACCGCCGCTTCGTCCAGCTCGGCCGTCTCGCGGCTGACCAGGTAACTGACGCGTCGCCGCGCTTCGCCCAGGTTACCCTGGCGCAGGGCCGTGGCTACTGGCAGCACGTGTTCGCCCAAGCTGCGCAGGCCCAGCGCGCAGTACAGCGCCAGCGCATCGACCAGCCAGCCGATGCCCGGCAGCCAGGACAGCACCAGCGCCACCAGCGTCAGGGGCAGCACGGCCAGGCACCAGGCGGTCACCCCATGGCTGCGCCAGCCACGCCCCCCGGCATTGAGGCGTTTTTCCAGGCGCCCCGCCAGGCGTCCGAAGGCCACCAGCGGATGGCGGCGGCGAGGCTCGCCCAGCAGCGCATCCAGGGCGACGCCGATCACGGTCAGCAAGGCGATGCTCATGGGTGCTGCTCCCAACGGTTCTCGAACACCAAGGTGTCCAGCGGCTGCACCTGCGTCCATTGCTCCAGCGCCAGCATCGGCGCCGGGTAGAAGGCCTCGACCGGCCCCAGGCACAGAACCGCGACCGGCTTGGCGCCCGGCGGCATGCCCAGCAGCTCGCCCAGGGCGTGCGGGTCGAACAGCGACACCCAGCCCATGCCGAGCCCTTCGGCACGCGCTGCCAGCCAGAGGTTCTGGATGGCGCAGGCGAGCGAGGCCAGGTCCATCTCGGGCAAGGTCCGGCGCCCGAACACGTGAGCCTCGCGCCCGTCCATCAAGGCGGCCACCAGCAGCTCGGCGCAGTCGTTGATGCCCTCGACCTTGAGCTTCATGAAGTCCTCGCCGCGCTCGCCCAAGGCATGGGCAGTGCGCTGGCGTTCGTCTTCGACCTGGGCCTGGATGCGCACGCGCAACGCCGGGTCGGTGATGCGCACGAAACGCCAGGGCTGCATGAGCCCGACGCTCGGCGCCTGATGCGCCGCCGCCAGCAGCCGGGCGAGCACGGCCGGCTCGACTGCGCCCCCGATGAAGTGGCGCATGTCGCGCCGCTCGCCGATGGCCCGGTAGACCGCGGCCCGGTCCGCCTCGCTGAAGGCATGTTCGCTCATGGTCGCAACAGCGCGGCGGCTGCCTCCGGGTTGGACGGGAAATAGAAGTGCACGTAGGAGGCGGTCAGCCGGCCGAGCCGGTACACCGCCTCGGCGCCACGCCCGCCGTTGGGGCTGTGGCCGCGCGCGATCGGTGTGTGCGGCGTCTCGGTCAAGGAATGGTGGTAGGTATGCCCGCGCAGGGCGCCTTCGGGCAGGTCGACGGTCTGCAGGGCCAGGGCCGCCAGACGCTTCTGCATCACCGCCTCGCCCTTCAGTAACCCCAGCAGTTCGGCGCGCTGGCCAGCCACGTCGGTCAATGCCTCGAGCAGGTAGAGCATGCCGCCACACTCGGCGAGCAGCGGCTTGCCATCGGCATGGTGCGCGCGGATCGCCTCGCGCATGGCGGTGTTCTGCGCCAAGGCCCCATGGTGCAGCTCGGGATAGCCGCCCGGCAGGTAAAGGCTGTCGATCGCCGGCAACACCGTATCGTGCAGCGGCGAGAAGAAGGTCAGTTCGGCGCCCATGGCCCGCAGCAGGTCGAGGTTGGCACCATAGAGGAAGGCGAACGCTTCATCGCGGGCGACCCCGATGCGTACCCCGGCCAGCAGCGGCGAGAGGGACACCTCGTCGGGCGCGGCGAAGCGCACGGCGGGTGGCAAGGCGGCGTCGCAGCTGGCGCCCAGGGCCTCGGCAGCGGCGTCCAGGCGCTGGTCCAGGTCGTTCAGCTCACTGGCCTGGACCAACCCCAGGTGCCGGCTGGGCAACTCGATGCCACGCTCGCGGGACAGGCCGCCGTACCAGCGCAGCCCTTCGGTCAGGCTGCCTTCGAGCAGTTGCGCATGGCGCAGGCTGCCGACCCGGTTGGCCAGCACGCCGGCAAACGGCAGATCAGGCTGATAACGGGCCAGGCCCAACGCCAGCGCCCCGAAGGTCTGGGCCATGGCAGTACCATCGATGACGGCCAGCACAGGCACGCCGAAGTGCCGGGCCAGGTCGGCGCTCGACGGCGTGCCGTCGAACAGCCCCATCACGCCTTCGATGAGGATCAGGTCCGCTTCGCCTGCGGCCTCCCACAGCAGCCTGCGACTTTCCTCGACGCCGATCATCCACAGGTCGAGCTGGTAGACCGGCGCGCCGCTGGCCCGCTCGTGGATCATCGGGTCGAGAAAGTCCGGCCCGCACTTGAACACGCGCACGGTCCGTCCGAGGCTGCGGTGTAGCCGGGCCAGCGCGGCGGTGACGGTGGTCTTGCCCTGGCCCGAAGCCGGCGCGGCGATCAGCACCGCCGGGCAGTGGCGCGCGTCTCTCACAGCTCGACGCCCTTCTGCGCGCGGATGCCGGCCTGGAAGGCATGCTTGACCATGCCCATCTCGGTGACGGTGTCGGCCAGTTCGATCATCTCGGGCTTGGCGCCGCGTCCGGTGACGATCACGTGCTGCATGGGCGGCCGTGCCTGCAGGTCGCTCAGCACCTGGTCCAGGTCCAGATAGCCGTGCTTGAGGGCGATGTTCAGCTCGTCGAGCACCACGAAGTGCACGTCCGGGTCCTGCAGCATCTGCCGCGAGACCGCCCAGGCCGCCTCGGCCGCAGCCATGTCACGCTGGCGGTCCTGGGTCTCCCACGTGAAGCCTTCGCCCATCACGTGGTAGCGCACTTCCTCCGGGAAACGCCGGAAGAACAGCTCCTCGCCGGTACTCTGGCGCCCCTTGATGAACTGCACCACGCCGCAGCGCATGCCATGCCCCATGGCCCGGGCGAGCATGCCGAACGCCGAGCTGCTTTTGCCCTTGCCGTTGCCGCTCAGGACCAGCAGCAGGCCGCACTGATTGGGCGAGTTGGCGATGCGCTCGTCGATGATCGCCTTCTTGCGCTGCATGCGCGCCAGGTGACGTTGATCACGGTCGTCGGGGGATGGGTTCATCGAAGTTCTCCGCAAGCTGCCAGCCCGTCGCCGGGCGACAGGCGTCTGGCGAACGCCAGGCGACAGATGAATGACAGACTCACGGGGGCGCGCAGAGGCTGCGACAGGCTCGCAGGGTTCCGCGCATCACCCTCCGTGATGCCGTTTGGCAGTGACAGGCCGGTCTCCGGGCTCGCGCGCGGCCCGATGGGCCCTCAGGCGCCTTCCCGGGTGGATGCCCAGTGGCCTTGCCTGATCTCGACTCGCTTACCGTTGCGGGGGCAGCGCCGGACTCGCGCCATGACAGCGCCCACCGGCTTCCCAGTTTCACCCTGCCCAGCGATGGCTGGCGGGGCACCTGAAACGAAGCGCGAAGGGTAGAGGGTTGCTGGCGGAGCGTCAATCGACGCCCGGCTTCGACATGACCACAGGTGCCTGTGCGGGGAACCTCCTGGCGTGGCTGGCCTTCTCACCTCAAGCGAACCATTGGTCGAGGAGACGGACATGGGCAAGGTACGGGTTGCAGGCATGCTGGTGGTGCTGGTCGGTCTGGGAGGCTGTGGCGAAGCGGCGCGGCTGAGTGTCAGCGACGGCACCGGGCCGACCCCCCAATTGCCCGAACCCGACACGCGACTGATCCCTACCGTGAACATCGCGCCCGCCGTCGGCTGGCCACGGGGCGCCACCCCGACAGCGGCGCCTGGCACCCAGGTCACCGCCTTCGCCAGCGGCCTGGACCATCCGCGCTGGCTGTACGTGCTGCCCAATGGCGACGTGCTGGTGGCCGAAACCAATGCGCCGCCCAAGCCGGACGACACCCGTGGCCTGCGGGGCTGGGTAATGGAGAAGGTCATGAAGCGTGCCGGTGCCGGAGTGCCCAGCGCCAACCGCATCACCCTGCTGCGCGACCAGAACAAGGACGGCGTGGCCGAGATGCGCGCGACCTTTCTGGAGGGGCTGAACTCGCCCTTCGGCATGGCGTTGGTGGGCAACGATCTCTACGTCGCCGACACCGACAAGCTGCTGCGCTATCACTACGCGACCGGCGCCATGCAGCTGACAGGCGACGCCACCACCGTGACCGACCTGCCTGCCGGCACGCTCAACCACCACTGGACCAAGAACGTCATCGCCAGCCCGGACGGCAAGACCCTCTACGTGACCGTCGGCTCCAACAGCAACGTCGGCGAGAACGGCCTGGAGCAGGAGCAGGGTCGTGCGGCAATCTGGGAGGTCGACCGCGCCACCGGCCAGCACCGACTGTTTGCCTCGGGCCTGCGCAACCCCAACGGCATGGCCTGGGAGCCAAGCAGCGGTGCGCTGTGGACGGTGGTCAACGAACGCGACGAGATCGGCAGCGACCTGGTGCCGGACTACATGACCTCGGTCAAGCGCGGCGGCTTCTATGGCTGGCCTTACAGCTATTATGGCCAGCATGTGGACACGCGCGTGAAGCCTCAGGCGCCTGACCAGGTGGCGCAGGCGATCGTCCCGGATTACGCCCTGGGCCCACACACCGCGTCCCTTGGCCTGACCTTTCTCCAGCCAGGCGTCCTGCCAGCGCCGTTCGAACGCGGCGCGCTCATCGGTCAGCATGGGTCCTGGAACCGCAAACCCCACAGCGGCTACAAGGTGGTCTTCGTGCCGTTCGACGCACAGGGCACGCCGCAGGGCCAGCCGATCGACCTGTTGAGTGGTTTTCTCAATGAGAAGGAAGAGGCGATGGGGCGTCCCGTGGGCGTGGTCACCGATGCGCGCGGTGGCGTGCTGGTGGCCGATGATGTGGGGAATGTGATCTGGCGGGTCAGCAAGGCGCCGTGAGCACAAGGTCTGGGTGCCGCGCGGGTTGCGCAGGTGGGCCCTGGCGGGCCCACGAAAGGCCTCAGGTCGGGGTCACGGGTTCTGCGCCAGGTGCCCGGCCGGAATGATCCGCTTGGCCTGCAAATAGGCCTTGTGCCAGTAGCTGTTCGACAGATGGTCCAGACGCACGGTGCCGCCCGTGGATGGCGCATGGACGAAACGCCCCTCGCCCACGTAGATCCCCGCGTGGCTGACCTGCGAACCGCCGCCGGTGGCGAAGAACACCACATCGCCTGACTGCAATGCATTGATGTCGACGTTGGGCGCGCGCATGACGATCATCTCGCGGGTGGAACGTGGCAGGCGGATACCTGCCGCATCCTGGTACACGTACTTGATCAACCCACTGCAATCGAAGCCGGAGTCCGGTGTGTTGCCGCCCCAGCGGTACGGGGTGCCGACCAGGCCGATGGCGCGAAACAGCACGTCTTCGGCAACGGGCGAGAAGGACGGTTGTGAATAGTTGATCACCAGTGGACGTTGCTTGGGCACGACCGGTGCCGGAGCAGGTGCCTGACTGGAACAGGCAGTCAACAAGGCTGCCAGAGAGAAGAATGCGAAGCGCGCCAACATCGCCATGAGCCAGAGCTTCCTGTCTGAGTCGTTCGGGCAATTGCCGAAAAGAGTTGAGAAATTAGATTAGACGCTTTCTATAAATACGCACGGCGGCTCGCTTTTCAGCTGAGCCGCCGTGTTCGACCACACCGTTTCGCGTCAGTTGCGCGCGATCGTGGTCGGTGCCATGGCCAAGGCGCGCTTGGCTTCCATGAAGGTCTTGCTCCAGTAGCGATCGCCCAGGCTGTCGATGCGCACGCCACCGCTGCGGCGGCTGCTGGAGTGGATGAACTGGTTGTCGCCGAGGTAGATGCCGGCGTGGCTGACACGACCACGGCCATTGGTGCTGAAGAACAGCAGGTCGCCTGGCTTGAGCTTGCTGCGCGACACGGTCGGCGCGTCGACGTTGATCATTTCACGCGTCGAGCGTGGCAGGTTCATGCCGGCTTCCTCACGGAACAGGTAGCCGATGAAACCGCTGCAGTCGAACCCGGACTTTTCCGTGGTGCCGCCGAACCGGTAGCGCGTCCCGATCAGCTCTTTGCCGCGCTCGAGGATGCTGTCGGCCAGCACGGGCAGGCGATAGGGCTGGCTGCCGTGGGCGAAGGGCTGGGTGTCTTCGTCGTCTGCAGGCTCTGCGTCGAACACCGAAGCGACCGGTGCTGGCGCCTTGTGTTGAACCTGAGCAGTGACGGGGGCGTGATCCTGGGGCTGGGAAACAGGGCCTTGAGCGGCGCAGCCAAAAAGCAGGGTCACCAGTGCAAGTGGCACGAGGGGTGCGAAGCGAAGCAGCATGGGCACGACCGTGACTGATTGTTGGGAAGGTTGGCACTATGCCTTCCGCTAAATCTATTTGCAAATTTTATCGAAAAAAATGTGACTTTTGCGTATTGGCGCGTTCGAAGGGTTTCGCATAGATCGATCGATGCTTACCAACCCAGCGTTTCCTTGAGAAAAGGAATGGTCAATTTACGCTGTGCCTGCAGCGAAGCCTGATCGAGACGCTCGAGCAGGTCGAACAAGGCGGCCATGCTGCGTGTGCCGCGGGTCAGGATGAAGTGGCCCACCTCGTCGGTCATCTGCAGGCCACGGCGCGACGCCCGCAGTTGCAGGGCACGCAACTTGTCTTCATCGCTCAGCCCCCGCATCTGGAAAATCAGCGCCAAGGTCAGCCGCGACTTGAGGTCGGGCAGGCGGATCGGCAGCTCGCGCGGAGAGCTGGCTGCAGCCAGCAGCAGACGCCGACCACTGTCGCGCAGGCGATTGAACAGGTGGAACATGGCTTCTTCCCAATCGGCCTTGCCGGCGATCACATGCAGGTCGTCGATGCAGACCAACTCGTACTGCTCCAGGTGATCGAGCAGCTCCACGCCACGGTCGAGCAATTGCGCCAAAGGCAGGTAGACAGCCGGCTCGCCCAGTTGCTGGAAACGGTGGGTGGCGGCTTGCAACAGATGGGTACGCCCGACGCCCTGCTTGCCCCACAGGTAGATGAGGCTTTCGGTCCAGCCGGCGTCGGCTTCGCATAACCGTTCGACATAGCCCAGCGCCGCGGCATTGGCACCCGGGTAGTAGTTGATGAAGGTGGCGTCGTCGCGCAAGCGCACACCCAGGGGCAACTGGATCGGTTTCATGCTGGCTGACGGTCGCGAGGACCACGGGGGGCCTTTGGAGAACGGTGCGCGAAGTCTATACCCGCAATGCCAAGCGCACAATCGGCGACGCGCCGAGGGCGAAGGAAATCAACGGCTTGCGTGAAGCGCCAAGGGCGGTGTCGCACGCTGGGCGCCGATGGACGCTCCGGGATGCGACCTATGAGAAAGGCGGCAACCACTTTGGGGTCACCGCCTTTACCGGTCGCGCGATCGACGCTCACCACCCGAAGCGCAGGCCGTCGAATGGCTCGGCTGATGGCGCCGGGGCACCGGCTTCGCGGCCCTCGGCCTGAGCCACTGGCGCCGGTTGCGCGTCGACCGGCAACTCGCGCAGCCTGGCCAGCCCCAGTTGCGCACGCAACTGTTCGCGGTTGCCGGTCACGGCATAGGTCAGCATCCCGCCGTCCACCTGCCGCAACTGCGCACCATAGGGTTCAAGGACACGCCCCAGCTCGGCATAACGCGGCAGGTCCATGCCCTCGACCCGGACCTGCACATCGCGGCCACTGCCCGGACGGGTGACGAAGCGTGGCGCCAGGCGCAGGCTGACCGCACGCATCACGGCGTCAGCCAGGCTGGCCGGGTCGGCGCCCTCGGCACGCCCCTGCTCGTGGGTATCGCCCAGCCACAGCTGCCAGCCGGCCTGCCAGCCGCCCTCGCCCTGACGCGCATGCACGGCCAGCACGGCCAGCACGGCATCGGTGGCGTAGCGCTGCGACGCCTCGCGCAGCGCCTCGGCCGTCGAGCTGTCGAGCTGCGCGCCGTCGGCGACCAGTTGCTCCTGCAGGTCGGCCAGCGGCAGGCGCAGCGGCAAGCCACGGTGCTGCGCGGCCTGACGCAGGACGCCGGCCTCGGCCTGGCCATCGCCCACCAGGTGGCTGCCCTCGACCGTCTCGTTGAGCCACCAGCCGACGATCGACGGCCGGTTGCTGCCCCACAGCGCCAGCCCGGCCTGGCGCAAGGTGCGTTCGGTGCTGCCAGGGTCGAACTCGACGACCAGGGTTTCAGGCGGGCCGGCCTCGTAGCCGAACTGGCTGACGATACGCTGGGGGTCCTTGCGCAGGGCGGCCAGGGTCGGTCCTTGCGCAGCTTTCGGGTCGCCGGTCAGGCGCAGCACCAGGGTCTGCAGGGCCTTGCCAGTGGCCGCGGCGCGCGCCTCGGCCCCTTGGCCTTCGACCGCCTCGCGCACCTGGTAGAGTCCGGGCACGGACGCGGCCTGCGCGACGCCGCCCAGGGTGACCAGGCAGCCGGCGAGCAGGTAGTTGAACAATCGCATGTGTGAATCCTGTCCTGATGACATGGGGCCACGCTGCCGACCGACTCGGGTCGGCCTGGGCAGGCCGCGGCTGGCGCCTACCTTATTACAGGCGTCGATGCGACAACCAGCGCAGGCGGCCTTGCAGGCACTTTTTGTCGCTCGCCCTGGTCGGCCGACGGCTTGAGGATGGCCGCTGCCGGGCAACCCTGATAAAATCGCGCGCCTTCGCAGACCATTGGCGTTCATGCCCTGCCGTCCTTCAGGACCGGCCGTGGCCGTCGCGGTCGTTTCCCCTGAATCCCTCCCTCTAAAGGCCTGGATCAATGAGCAAGCAACCCTCCCTGAGCTACAAGGACGCCGGTGTAGACATCGACGCCGGCGAAGCACTGGTCGAACGCATCAAGGGCGTGGCCAAGCGCACCGCGCGCCCTGAAGTCATGGGTGGCCTGGGCGGCTTTGGCGCCCTCTGCGAGATCCCGGCCGGCTACAAGCAGCCGGTGCTGGTCTCGGGAACCGACGGCGTGGGCACCAAGCTGCGTCTGGCGCTGAACCTGAACAAGCACGACAGCATCGGCCAGGACCTGGTCGCCATGTGCGTCAACGACCTGGTGGTCTGCGGCGCCGAGCCGCTGTTCTTCCTCGACTACTACGCCACCGGCAAGCTGAACGTCGACGTGGCCGCTACCGTGGTCACCGGCATCGGCGCGGGCTGCGAACTGGCCGGCTGCTCCCTGGTGGGCGGTGAGACCGCCGAGATGCCCGGCATGTACGAAGGCGAGGACTACGACCTGGCCGGCTTCTGCGTCGGCGTGGTGGAAAAGGCCGAGATCATCGACGGCTCCAAGGTCGCTACCGGCGACGCGCTGATCGCGCTGCCCTCCTCCGGCCCGCACTCCAATGGCTACTCGCTGATCCGCAAGATCCTCGAAGTGTCCGGTACCGACATCGACAGCACCCAGCTCGACGGCACCCCCCTGGCCGACCTGCTGATGGCACCGACGCGCATCTACGTCAAGCCACTGCTCGAGCTGATCAAGCGTACCGGCGCGGTCAAGGCCATGGCGCACATCACCGGTGGCGGTCTGCTGGACAACATCCCGCGCGTGCTGCCCGAAGGCGCCCAGGCCGTGGTCGACGTGGCCAGCTGGCAGCGTCCGGCGGTGTTCGACTTCCTGCAGGAGAAAGGCAACGTCGACGAGCACGAGATGCACCGCGTGCTGAACTGCGGCGTCGGCATGGTCATCTGCGTGGCCCAGGACCAGGTGGACAGCGCCCTGCGCGTGCTCACCGAAGCCGGCGAACAGCCGTGGGTGATCGGTCATATCGCCCAGGCACCGGCCGGTGCCGCCCAGGTCGAGCTGCAGAACCTCAAGGCACACTGATGCCGAGCGAGACCTGCAATGTCGTGGTCCTGCTGTCCGGTAGCGGCAGCAACCTGCAAGCCCTGATCGACAGTACGCGCGCAGCGCCGGGCCCCGCCCGGATCTGCGCGGTGATCGCCAACCGCGCCGATGCCTACGGCCTGCAGCGCGCCCAGGCGGCCGGGATCCCCACCGCCGTGCTGGAGCACCCCGGCTTCGAAGGTCGCGAAGCCTTCGATGCCGCGTTGGCCGAGCTGATCGATGGGTTCTCGCCGGACCTGGTGGTGCTGGCAGGCTTCATGCGCATTCTCAGTGCCGGCTTCGTCCGGCACTACCAGGGCCGCCTGCTGAACATCCATCCGTCCCTGCTTCCGAAGTACAAGGGCCTGCACACGCATCGCCGGGCGCTGGACGCCGGGGATGCCGAGCATGGCTGCAGCGTGCACTTCGTGACCGAGGAACTCGATGGCGGCCCCTTGGTCGTACAGGCTGTGCTGCCGGTCGAGCCGGACGACACCGTCGAGTCGCTCGCCCAACGCGTGCACCACCATGAACACCAGATCTACCCGCTGGCGGTACGCTGGTTTGCCGAAGGACGCTTGCGTCTGGGCGCAGAGGGTGCCTTACTGGATGCCCAACCGCTGCCTGCCTGCGGTCACTTGATCCGATCCTAGGAGAACCTATGCGCCGTGCCCTTTTCCTGGCTCTTGCCGTGCTTGCCCTGCCCTTGCACGCGGCTGAACTGAAGCCGTTCTCGGCCAGCTATACGGCCGACTGGAAGCAACTGCCCATGAGCGGTACCGCCGAACGCAGCCTGACCAAAGGCGCCGATGGCACCTGGGCGCTCGACTTCAAGGCGTCGATGATGATCGCCAGCCTGACCGAGCAAAGCACCGTACGGATGGACAAAGACCTTCTGCTGCCGCAGAAGTACCACTTCGAACGGGGCGGTCTGGGCAAGGCCAAGAAGGTCGACCTGACCTTCGACTGGTCGGCCAAGAAGATCACCGGCAGCGACCGTGGCGATGCGGTGAGTCTGCCGCTGAACCGGGGCGTGCTGGACAAGTCGTCCTACCAGCTGGCGTTGCAGCATGACGTGGCGGCCGGCAAGAAGAGCATGACCTACCAGGTGGTCGACGGCGACGAGATCGACACCTATGACTTCCGCGTGCTGGGGACCGAGAAGGTCACCACCAAGACCGGTCAGGTCGAGGCGGTCAAGGTCGAGCGCGTGCGCGATCCGAGCCAGAGCAAGCGGGTGACCGAGCTGTGGTTCGCCAAGGATTGGGACTACCTGCTGGTGCAGTTGCGCCAAGTGGAGACCGATGGCAAGGAGTACGTGATCGTGCTGCAGGATGGCACGGTGGACGGCAAGGCGGTCAAAGGCAGTTGAGGTGATCGGGGCGTGAAAAAGCCCTGGTGATCGACCCTCAAGGATCCCGGTTCGTGCTGAGGCATGTGCCGGGATTTTTGTTTCCATGGCAAGGTGGCTTTTCCGATCGGCGTTGGTGGGGCCGACGCTATCGCTGGCAAGCCAGCTCCCACCCAGACTGGTGCCGCGATCGGTCTGCAAGGGCCATGAAGTCAGTCATTCCCCGCCCAATCCGACGTGTACCGATAGCACCCAGACCGGCGGACACCGCGGACAGCCGGTCCTCTCGGCACGCTGCATGAAACATGTTTCACCGTCGTTTTATTTACTTAGCCGGCTATCGAACCCTATAACAGAGGCATGCGACATGGTGTCGCAGCCTACTGAAAGTGGAGTTTGACGATGACTGTTCAAGTGACCGAACGCGATGAATCGAAACTGTCCCACGAAGGTCTGGCCGCCGGTGTGCGGATCTGGGACGTGCACCAGCAGGGCTTGCTGGTCGGCATGTTCCACACCGAGCAAGACGCCAATGCCTACCGGCAAGAACTCGAAGGGTTGGAACACGAAGGGCGCGTGCAGCACGGGTGACGGTGCCTGAGGGCCGTTCGACGGCCCTCGGCCCTGCCGGGTGATTCAACGCCCCGTCGCTACCACATCAGATCGTCCGGGATCTTGTAGGCCGCGTACGGGTCATCCTCATCGGTTTCTTCCACGTGGGTGTTGAGCAACAGGATACGGTGTGCATCACGCTCCTGAATCTTCAGCGCCGCTTCACGCGGAATCACCTCGTAACCGCCGCCGTGGGACACGATCGCCAAGGCACCATTGCTCAGCTTGCTGCGCATCAGGGCGTTGACGGCGATGCGCTTGACCTTCTTGTCGTCGACGAAATTGAAATAATCTTCCGTCGTCAGCTTCGGCAGACGGGTCGCTTCGATCAACTGCTTGACCTGGGCAGCACGGGCCTTCTGTTCGGCCTTTTCCTGCTGCTGTCGATTCAGCTCATTGTCGCGCTTGACCTTTTCGGCCATGGCCTCCTTGGCCAGACGCTGCTGGGTGTCGTCGACCTCGACCTGGCCTTTCTGCTCCAGGCGCTTTTGCTTCTTCTCGTTTTTGTTGACCTGCTTGACCTGCTTCTGGTTGACCAGACCGGCCTTGAGCAACTGGTCGCGAAGGGAAAGACTCATGGTGTTCACTCACTTATGCATCGGCTCAGCCGCAGCTGGGCAGGTTCTTTTCCTGACGCTTGGCTTCGCCCCACAGGGCGTCCAGCTCGTCGAGGGTGCAATCTTCGAACGGACGGGCGCTGTCGCGCAATGCCTGTTCGATGAATCGGAAACGCCGCTCGAACTTGCGATTGGCGCGGCGCAAGGCGTTTTCGGGGTCGTGCTTGAGGTGCCGGGCCAGGTTGGCCGTGGCGAACAACAGATCGCCCAGCTCGTCCTCGATCGCATCGGCATCGCCCTCGGCCATGGCCTGCAGGACTTCATCGAGTTCCTCGCGCACCTTGTCGAGCACCGGCAGCGCCTCGGGCCAGTCGAAGCCGACCTGGGCGGCGCGCTTCTGCAGCTTGGTCGCACGCGACAGGGCAGGCAAGGCCGGCGGCACGTCGTCGAGCAACGACAGCTGTTCGGGCTCACGCTGCTCGGCGCGCTCTTCGGCCTTGATCGCCTCCCAGCGCGCCTTGACCTGATCCTCGCTCAGACGCGGGGTGTCCAGCGGTGCATGCAGGTCGCCCGTGGGAAAGACGTGGGGATGACGGCGGATCAGCTTGCGGGTGATGGTATCGACCACCTCGGCGAACGTGAAGCGCCCTTCCTCGCGGGCCAGCTGGCTGTAGTAGACCACCTGGAACAGCAAATCGCCCAGCTCACCCTGCAGGTGCGCGAAATCGCCCCGCTCGATGGTGTCGGCGACCTCGTAGGCTTCCTCGAGGGTGTGCTTCACGATACTGGCGTAATCCTGCTTCAGGTCCCAGGGGCAACCGTGTTGCGGATGGCGCAGGCGCGCCATCAGGGCGAGCAGGTCGTCTAGCGTGTAGTAGGTCATACGTGTGTCCTTCATCGCCCGACGGCACTGCCTGGGCAGGCAGCGGTCGGGGGATCGCGAGGGTCAAGGCGTGCGGTTGCGTCGGGTCTCGATGATGTTGGGCAGCTGGGAAATCCTGCCCAGCAACCGGCCCAGGGCGTCGATGCCCGGGATCTCGATGGTCAACGACATCAGGGCGCTGTTGTCTTCCTTGTTGGAGCGGGTGTTGACCGCCAGCACGTTGATCCGCTCGTTGAGCAGCACCTGCGACACATCGCGCAGCAGGCCCGGACGGTCGTAGGCGCGGACGATGATGTCCACCGGGTAGGTCTGGACCGGCACCGGGCCCCAGTTCACCTGGATCATGCGCTCCGGTTCGCGCCCTCCCAGTTGCAGCACCGAGGCGCAGTCCTGGCGGTGGATGGTCACACCGCGGCCCTGGGTGATGTAGCCGACGATGGGGTCGCCGGGCAATGGCTGGCAGCAACCGGCGATCTGCGTCAGCAGGTTGCCTACGCCCTGGATCTGGATGTCGCCACGCTTGCCATTGCGCGGGCTGGTGGGCTTGCGCGCAATCAGCTCGATCTGCTCGTTGCGGTCGGGCTCGAGCAGTTGCTGGGCGGCATTGACCATCTGCGCCAGGCGCAGGTCGCCGGCCCCGAGCGCGGCGAACATGTCCTCGGCGGTCTTGACGTTGGCTTTCTCGGCCAGCTTCTCGAAGTCCACCTGCGGCAGGCCCAGCCGGCTCAGCTCACGCTCGAACAGGCTCTTGCCGGCGGCGACGTTCTGGTCGCGGGCCTGCAGCTTGAACCAGTGCACGATCTTGGCCCGGGCACGCGAGGTGGTGACGTAGCCGAGGTTGGAGTTCAGCCAGTCGCGGCTGGGATTGCCGTGCTTGCTGGTGATGATCTCCACCTGCTCGCCGGTCTGCAGGCTGTAGTTCAGCGGCACGATGCGCCCGTTGATCTTGGCGCCCCGGCAGTTGTGGCCGATCTCGGTGTGCACCCGGTAGGCGAAGTCCAGCGGCGTGGCGCCCTTGGGCAGGTCGATGGCGTGGCCGTCGGGGGTGAAGACGTAGACCCGGTCAGGCTCGATGTCGACGCGCAGCTGCTCGGCCAGGCCGCCGATGTCGCCCAGCTCTTCGTGCCATTCGAGCACTTGCCGCAGCCAGGAGATCTTCTCTTCGTAGTGGTTGGAGCTGGGCTTGACGTCGGTGCCCTTGTAACGCCAGTGGGCGCAGACGCCCAGTTCGGCTTCCTCGTGCATGCCGTGGGTACGGATCTGCACTTCCAGCACCTTGCCCTCGGGGCCGATCACCGCCGTGTGCAGCGAGCGGTAGCCGTTTTCCTTGGGGTTGGCGATGTAGTCGTCGAATTCCTTGGGGATGTGCCGCCACAAGGTATGCACGATGCCCAGCGCGGTGTAGCAGTCGCGTACCTCCGGCACCAGCACGCGCACGGCGCGCACGTCGTAGATCTGGCTGAACTCCAGCCCTTTGCGCTTCATCTTGCGCCAGATCGAATAGATGTGTTTCGCGCGGCCGCTGATGTCGGCCTTGACACCGGTGGCCAGCAGCTCGTTCTGCAGCTGGCTCATCACGTCGTTGATGAAACGCTCGCGGTCCAGCCGGCGCTCGTGCAACAGCTTGGCGATCTGCTTGTACTGCTCGGGTTCGAGGTAGCGGAAGGACAGGTCTTCCAGCTCCCACTTGATGTGGCCGATGCCCAGCCGGTGCGCCAGGGGCGCATAGATGTCGAACACTTCGCGTGCCACGCGCAGGCGCTTGTCATCGTCGGCGACCTTGACCGCGCGGATGGCGCAGGTCCGTTCAGCCAGCTTGATCAGCGCCACGCGCACGTCGTCGACCATGGCCACGAGCATCTTGCGCAAATTCTCGACCTGCGCCTGGGAGCCGAGCACCAGCGACTGGCGAGGGTTGAGGCTGGCGCTGATGGCGGCCATGCGCAGCACGCCGTCGATCAGCTTGGACACCACCGGGCCGAAACGCTGGCCGACATCGGCCAGGGTCGCCTTGCCTTCGCGCACGGCCCGGTAGACCACCGCCGCGACCAGCGAGTCCTGGTCGAGCTTGAGGTCGGCGAGGATCTCGGCGATCTCCAGGCCCGCCTGGAAGCTGGAGGTGCCATCGGCCCAGGAATGCTTGGCCGGGTTGCCGTTCTTCTCGACGTCCTGGGCGAAATCGCAGGCCTCCTTGAGGGCCGCGCGATCGAGCGCCGAATCCACGCTCACCACATGGTCGAGCCATGCATCGAGATTGATACTGCCGTCGGTGTTGACCGGCTGGTGCACTCTCACCTGTACCATCTTTGTTCTACCTTTCCCTACAGCGCGTCTCGCGGGACGCGCTGGCAATCACCGTGCGACTTCTCGTCCGTGGACGTCGCACCAAGGGGCCAGCCTGGCTAGCCCACTTCGAATAACGCCATGGCTTCGACATGCGCCGTCTGAGGAAACATGTCGAGAATCCCGGCTCTCTTTAACCGGTACCCCTGGGCCACCAAGGTCTGGGTATCTCTTGCCAGCGTAGCTGGGTTGCAGGAGACGTAGACCAGTCGACGGGCGCCCAGGCGCACAATATTTTTCACCACTTCCTGGGCACCGTCCCGAGGGGGGTCCAAGAGTACCGCAGAAAATCCGTTGGCGGCCCAGGCAGCATCGCCCAAGGGCTGCGACAAGTCAGCCTGATGGAAGCTGGCGTTGACGAGACCGTTGGCCTGCGCATTGGCCGCTGCGCGCTCGACCATGGCCTGCACGCCCTCGACCGCCACCACTTCACCCGCTGACCGGGCCAGCGGCAGGGCGAAGTTGCCCAGGCCGCAGAACAGGTCGAGGACGCGCTCATCGGCCTGGGGCACGAGCCAGGCCAGGGCCTGCTCGATCATCGCCAGGTTGACGGCGGCATTGACCTGGACGAAGTCGCCAGGCCGCCAGGCCAGGGTCAGGTTCCACGGCGTCAGTTCGAAGCCCAGGGCCTGCCCTGGTTGGTCCGGTGCCGGCTCGCCTTCCCCCTGCAACCACAACTGGGCGTCGCTCTGCTGACAGAACGCACGCAGGCGGGCCAGGTCCTGTTCGGCCAAGGGCGCGACATGCCGCACCAGCACGGCCTCGGCCGTGGCGCTGAACAGTTCGACATGGCCCAGGACCTGGGGTTTCTCGAAGCTGCGCAACACCGTCGGCAGGTGCCGCAGGATCGTCTGCAAGGGCTGTACCAGCACCGGACAGTCTTCGATGGCGACAATGTCCTGGCTGGCTTCGGCACGAAAACCCACGTCGAGTTCACGACGCTTGGGGTCCCAGCGCACGGCGACCCGGGCACGGCGGCGGTAACCGAACTCCGGCCCGCTCAACGGCGCAGCCCAGTGCTCCGGCGTCACGCCAGCGACCCGCTGCAGCTGCTCGGCCAGGGTGCGCTGCTTGAGCGCCAGCTGGTCGGCGTGGGGCAGGTGCTGAAGGTTGCAACCGCCGCACCGGTCATAGTGCCGGCAAGGCGCGGCACGCCGCTCGGCGCTGGCTTGCTGGACCCGTTCCAGGCGCGCTTCGACGACCTTGCCACGGGCGGCGAGCACACGGGCCTCGACGGTTTCGCCTGCCAGCGCGCCACTGACGAACCAGGTGCGGCCGTCTTCGAAGGCAATGCCGCGGCCGTCACCGGCCAGGCGCTCGATGACCAGGCGTTGCTTCTTGCCTACAGGCACCTGGGTGGCGCGCTCGCCACCGGCCGGCTGGAAGCGCAGCCCGCCATTGCGTTTATGTCTGGACATCAGGGCGCGTCGAACAGGCCGGTGGACAGGTAGCGATCGCCGCGGTCGCAGATGATCGCCACCATCACCGCGTTTTCGACTTCGCGGGACAGGCGCAGCATGGCCGCCACCGCACCACCGGACGACACGCCACAGAAAATGCCCTCTTCTCGGGCAAGCCGACGCATGGTGACCTCGGCCTCCTCCTGGGACATGTCGACCACCCGGTCGATGCGCGTGGCGTCGAAGATCTTCGGCAGGTAGGCCTCCGGCCAGCGCCGGATGCCAGGAATGGCAGCGCCTTCCATCGGTTGCAGGCCGACCACCTGGACCGCCGGGTTCTGCTCCTTGAGGTAGCGCGAGCAGCCCATGATGGTGCCGGTGGTACCCATCGAACTGATGAAGTGGGTGACCTGGCCTTGGGTCTGCTGCCAGATTTCCGGCCCAGTGCTGGTGTAATGCGCCTCGGGGTTGTCACCGTTGCCGAACTGGTCGAGCACCAGGCCGCGGCCTTCGGCCTGCAGCCGCTCGGCCAGGTCGCGCGCGCCTTCCATGCCCTCATCCTTGCTCACCACGATCAGCTCGGCGCCATAGGCGGCCATGGCGGCCTTGCGTTCGGCGGTGGAGTTGTCGGGCATGATCAGGATCATCTTGTAGCCCTTGATCGCCGCCGCCATGGCCAGGGCGATCCCGGTATTGCCGGAGGTCGCCTCGATGAGCGTATCGCCCGGCGTGATCTGGCCACGCAGCTCGGCGCGGGTGATCATCGACAACGCCGGGCGATCCTTCACCGAACCGGCCGGGTTGTTGCCTTCGAGCTTGAGCAGCAAGGTATTGCTGGTTTCCCCGGCAAGGCGTTGCAGGCGCACCAGCGGCGTGTTGCCGACGCAGTCGGCGATGGTTGGAAACTGCAGGGTCATGGCGTAGTTCGCAATCGGGACGACAAGGGCGCCCATCATACCGACAAACCCGCACAGGCCATATCACGCAATCGATGGACGTCATAGCCAGGGGTTCTAAGGCGCTGACACGGGGTGTCGATCTAAGGAGTGCATTGGCGCCACGGGCGGAGTAACGTGCGGGGCTGGATTGGCCTGCATCACAACAAGACAGCCACGAAACAGGAGAACGTCGTGTTCGATCGACTGGGAATCAGGAGCCGGGTGCTGCTGCTGGCGCTGGTGCCTGCCGGCCTGATGGCGGTGGTACTGGGCAGTTACTTCACCTGGTTGCAGCAGAACGAATTGCGCACGCAACTGCTGCAGCGTGGCCAGATGCTGGCCGAGCACCTGGCGCCCCTGGCCGCCCCCGCCTTGGCCCAGGGCGCCACGGACCAGCTCGAACGCATCGCCGCCGAATCCCTGGAGCAGGAAGACGTGCGCGCCGTGACCTTCCTCGATGCCGACAGGAAGCGCCTGGCCCATGCCGGACCCAGCATGCTCAACCCTTCGCCCAGCGACGCCGGCACCGGCAGACGTCTGCTGCAGCGCACGGGCAACGATGCCACGCGCTACCTGCTGCCCGTGCTGGGCCACCACCGTGACCTGGCGACCCGCGCCGTGCCCGCCGAATCGCAGCGACTGCTGGGCTGGGTCGAGATCGAGCTGTCCCATGGCAACACCCTGCTGCGGGGTTACCGCAACGCGTTCGCCAGCGTGCTGCTGATTCTGGCCTGCCTGGCCTTCACCGTCCTGCTGGCCTTGCGCATGGGTCGCGCGATCAACACGCCGATCAGTCAGATCAAGCATGCCGTGGCCCAGCTCAAGGACGGTCACCTCGACGAGCGCTTGCCGGCGCTGGGCAGCCGCGAGCTGGACGAGCTGGCCTCCGGCATCAACCGCATGGCCGAGACACTGCACATCGCACGCGAGGAACTGCAGCACAGCATCGACCAGGCCACCGAAGATGTGCGCCAGAACCTGGAGACCATCGAGATCCAGAACATCGAGCTGGACATGGCACGCAAGGAGGCGCTCGAAGCCAGCCGCATCAAGTCCGAATTCCTGACCAACATGAGCCATGAGATCCGCACGCCGCTCAATGGCATCCTGGGCTTTACCCACCTGTTGCAGAAGAGCGAGCTGGCGCCACGCCAGCTCGACTACCTGAACACCATCGAGAACTCGGCCGACAACCTGCTGGGCATCATCAACGAGGTCCTGGATTTCTCCAAGATCGAAGCCGGCAAGCTGGTGCTCGACAGCGTACCGTTCAACCTGCGTGACGTGCTGCAGGACACCTTGACCATCATGGCCCCCACGGCCCATGCCAAGCAGTTGGAGCTGGTCAGCCTGATCTACCGCGACACGCCACTGTCGCTGATCGGCGATCCGCTGCGCCTGCGGCAGATCATCACCAACCTGGTCAGCAATGCCATCAAGTTCACCCACGAAGGCACCATCGTCGTGCGGGCCATGCTGGAAGACGAGCACAAGGACCAGGCGCAGTTGCGCATCAGTGTGCAGGACACCGGCATCGGCCTGTCGCCGGACGATGTCCGTGCGCTGTTCCAGGCATTCAGCCAGGCCGACAACTCGCTGTCGCGCCAGACCGGCGGTACCGGCCTGGGGTTGGTGATCTCCAAACGCCTGGTCGAGCAGATGGGGGGCGAGATCGGCGTCGACAGCACGCCGGGCGAGGGCTCGCAGTTCTGGATCACCCTGAGCCTGCCCAAGGCCCACGACGACGTGGAAACCGCGCCCCCTTCGGCCCTGGTCGGCCGTCGCGTCGCCCTTGCCGACCCCCATGCCCTGGCCTGTCAGGCCCTGGAGCACCAAGTGGCCGACTGCGGGCTCGACAGTACCGTTTTCGCCGCCTACGACACCCTGCTCGAGGCCGTCCAGGCCTCCAGCCAGGCGGGTCGGCCGTTCGACTTCGCGGTCCTGGGCGTGCACCTGGGGGTGCTTTCGCCCACTCAGCTGGGCGAGCTTGCGCACCGGCTCGAACGCCTGGGCTGCCAGTGCGTGGTGCTCTGCCCCACGACGCAGCAGGCCCAGTACCATGCCTACCTGAGCGATGGGCAGACCCAATTGCTGGCCAAGCCGACCTGCACCCGCAAGTTGCGACGCACCTTGCTGGAACTGGTGCAGCCCCGCCGCATCACCCACGAGCCTGCAGGCAGCGACACGCGCGCACCGCGCCTGCTGTGCGTGGACGACAACCCGGCCAACCTGCTGCTGGTCCAGACCTTGCTCGAAGACATGGGCGCCGAGGTCATGGCGGTGGACAACGGCCAGGCGGCGATCGATGCGGTGCGCGACCGGCCCTTCGACCTGGTGCTGATGGACGTGCAGATGCCTGGCATGGACGGCCCCACCTGTACGCAGCGGATCCGCCAGTGGGAGTCGGGTCGCGAGACCGCACGCCTGCCGATCGTCGCCCTGACCGCCCATGCCATGGCCAATGAAAAGCGTGCGTTGCTGCTGGGCGGGATGGACGACTACCTGACCAAGCCCATCAGCGAACGCCAGCTGGCCCAGGTGGTCTTGAAATGGACCGGGCTGAGCCTGGACACCTCCGATTCGCTGTCACGCACCGAACGCTTTGCACACCGCCACGAACTCAAGGTGCTGGACGCCGAGGAAGGCCTGCGCCTGGCCGCCGGCAAGCCGGACCTGGCAGCGGACATGCTGGCGATGCTGCTGGCCTCGCTCGACAGCGACCGCGAGGCCATCCGCGCAGCGCGCGCAGCCGAAGACCGCGACGCGTTGATTGCCCAGGTGCACCGGCTCAACGGCGCCACGCGCTACTGCGGCGTGCCCCAGTTGCGTGCCGCCTGCCAGCACAGCGAGACCTTGCTCAAGCAGGATCGTGTCGAAGCGTCCCAGGCGCTGGACGAACTCGACCGTGCCATCACCCGTTTGGCGCAGCAGGCCAGGTCGAACGCCTGACACGTTCTGGGCCAGGTGGCGACACAGGTCAATGCAGGTGGCGAAGGCCTGGCTACACTTGAGCTTTCCTCGAGTGGAAGACGGCCATGCGCGTTCTCCTGTTCAGCAGCCAGCACCATGACCAGCACAGCTTCGATCGTGCTGCCGCCGATCATGCGCTCACCCTGCACCATCAGCCTGCCCGCCTGACGCTCGATACCGCGATGCTGGCCCAGGGGTTCGAGGTGGTCTGCGCCTTCATCAACGACCAGCTGGATGCACCCGTGCTCGAACGCCTGGCCGCCGGGGGGACACGCCTGATTGCCCTGCGGTCGGCCGGCTACAACCATGTCGACCTGGCAGCCGCCGCGCGTCTCGGTCTGGTGGTGACACGCGTGCCGGCCTATTCCCCGCATGCCGTGGCCGAACATGCCGTCGCCCTGGTGCTGGCGCTCAACCGCCACTTGCACCGGGCCTGCAACCGCACCCGCGACGGTGACTTCACCCTGCACGGGCTGACCGGGTTCGACCTGCACGGCAAGACGGTAGGCATCGTCGGCACAGGCCAGATCGGCGAAGCCTTCGCCCGGATCATGGCCGGGTTCGGTTGCCAGCTGCTGGCTCACGACCCCTCCCCCAACCCCGCCGTGCTGGACCTGGGCGCGCGTTACGTCACCCTGCCGGCGCTTCTGCGCCAGTCGCACATTATCAGCCTGCACTGCCCGCTGACCGAACAGACCCATCACCTGATCGATGCCCGCCGCCTGGCCGAATTGCAACCGGGCGCCATGCTGATCAACACCGGGCGTGGTGCGCTGGTCGACACCCCGGCCGTGATCGACGCGCTCAAGCGCGGGCAGCTGGGCTACCTGGGATTGGACGTCTACGAAGAAGAAGCGCAGCTGTTCTTCGAGGACCGCTCGGACCTGCCGCTGCAGGACGATGTGCTGGCGCGCCTGCTGACCTTCCCCAACGTGATCGTCACCGCCCATCAGGCCTTTCTGACCCGCGAGGCGCTGGATGCCATCGCCCGCACGACCCTGGACAACATCCTGGCCTGGTCGCAAGGCCAGCCCCGCCACACCGTGCTCGCTTGACGCGGACAGGGGCGGACGGTCGTGATTAAAAGCGCGGCAGCCCTTACACTAGGCGGCATTTCTGGAGGACCCATGGTCGAACACGATTTCCGCTACACCCTGTTCAATCCGCAGCACACCTTGATCGAATGCCGTGCGCTGGTACCGGGCCGCTATCAGGTCACCGGCAACGGTGGCTCGATTCAGCGCGGCGACGTGCTGCTGGTGACGCTCAAGGGCAGCAAGAGCCTGTCCATGCGTCTGAGCGTCGAAAGCGTGCGCCACCTGATCAATCCCCGGGGCCAGTGGGTGGCGGTGGCCAGCGGGCCGGCGTTCACCGAACTGGAAATCCTGCAGTGGCAGGTGACCTGCGACCAGTGCCAGGCGGTGCTGGACGTCGAGTTCGCGGTGGACGCCACGCTGGGTGCCA
Source organism: Enterobacterales bacterium AN_CKDN230030167-1A_HGKHYDSX7 (assembly GCA_046940335.1). Classification (GTDB taxonomy): domain Bacteria; phylum Pseudomonadota; class Gammaproteobacteria; order Pseudomonadales; family Pseudomonadaceae; genus Aquipseudomonas. The sequence continues at coordinate 35,399 of JBKYML010000008.1, read as the reverse complement.
AGGCCCGCAAGCCTGCGGCCAATGCCCGTGTCGCCGAGCTGGGCTGGGTGACGCATGGCCAGGGCCACCTCTGCCCCACCTGCCAGGAGACGTCTGCATGAAACACCTGCTTGCCCCCTCGCTCGTGGTCCTCGGGCTGACGGGCTGTGCGACCGAGGCACCGCCCCTGCAACAGGAGCACAGCTACGTACTGGAATGGATCGGCGAGCGTCCGTTGATGGACAACAGCCACCTGACCCTGACCCTGGGCTCGGACAACCGCGCTTATGGCAACGCCGGCTGCAACCACTGGTTCGCGCCCTACACGCTCGACGGCGACCGCTTGGTGTTCGGCCCACCGGGCAGCACGCGCAAGCTGTGCGCGCCGGCGATCATGGAGCAGGAGCAGCGCTTCCTCGAGGCGCTGCCCAAGGTGCAGCGCTGGGACACCTCCGCCGAGGGGCAGTTGCGCCTGTGGACGGGCGTGGGCCAACCGTTGCGGCTGTGGCCGGACGAAGGGTGAGGCCGTAGACGCCTGGGTGGTGGATCGCGGCCGGTCCGGCGCACCGGCGGGGGCCGCTCATACCCGTAGCTACACCCCAGGGGGACAGGCGATCACGGACCTGTGGGAGCGGGGTTGCCCGCGATAGCGTCCGGTCCGTCACCGCCTGCATCGTGGGCAAGCCCGCTCCAGGAGAGAATCCACGGGCACTTACCTGCTTCATGTCCCCCGCTCAGACCTCCGGCCCTTTCAGCGCCTTCAGACGCGCCTTGAGGCTTTCCAGGGTCTGCTCGCCGACCAGCTGTTCGCGCACCTTGCCCTTGTCATCGATGATGTAGGTGACCGGCAGTGCTTCGCTGCGTGGCAGGTCGTAATGCTCGGCCGGGTCCTGGGCCAGCACGGTGAACCGGATACCCAGGGTTTCGCTGGCCTGCTTGAGCTCGTCGCCCTGCAGCCCGTCGAAGTTGACCCCGATGACCTTCACGCCACTGGCCTGCCAGCGTTGCGCGGCGGTGTTCAGCTCGGGCACTTCCAGACGGCACGGCCCGCACCATTCGGCCCAGTAGTTGAGGATCACCCAATGGCCGTCCACCTGACTGGCCTCGACGGCCTTGCCATGCTGGTCAACTCCGTAGTCCGCACCGCAACCACCAAGCAGCAGGCCTGCGGTAATGGCCACTGCTGCCGCGAAACGCCTTGCCATGCGTGCATCCTTCTTGAAGTTTGAAGCGAACGATCGATTCGCTAGGGGTAGAATAGCCGCCACACCCTGCTGGATGCGACCTGTGATGACCGATCTGACGCTGTATCATAACCCGCGCTGCTCCAAATCCCGCGAGGCCCTGGCGCTGCTCGAGGCCCGCGGCCTGGCGCCGACGGTGGTGCGCTACCTGGAGACGCCGCCGGACGCCGATACCCTGCGCGCCCTGTTGAAGGCCCTGGGCCTGTCGGCGCGTCAGCTGCTGCGCAGTGGCGAAGACGCCTACAAGACCCTGGGCTTGGCCGACCCTGCCCTCACCGAGGCCCAACTGGTCGACGCCATGGCCACGCACCCCATCCTGATCGAGCGCCCCATCCTGGTCGCGGGCGACCGGGCCGTCGTCGGTCGTCCTCCCGAGAAGGTGCTGGAGATCCTGCCATGAGCACGCCTTACATTCTGGTGCTGTACTACAGCCGACATGGCGCGACCCGCGACATGGCGCGGCACATCGCCCGTGGCATCGAACTGACCGGCCTGGAAGCGCGCCTGCGGACCGTGCCCGCCGTGTCCAGCGACTGTGAAGCCGTCGCGCCGGACATCCCCGAACACGGGGCGCCATACGCCACGCTCGACGACCTGCGCGACTGCGCTGGCCTGGTGCTGGGCAGCCCGACCCGCTTCGGCAACATGGCCGCACCGTTGAAGTACTTCCTGGACGGCACCAGCGGCCTGTGGCTCAGCGGCGATCTGGTCGGCAAGCCGGCTGCGGTGTTCACCTCCACGGCCAGCCTGCACGGCGGTCAGGAGAGCACCTTGCTGTCGATGCTGCTACCGCTGCTGCACCACGGCATGCTGGTGCTGGGCCTGCCGTACAGCGAGTCGGCGCTGATCGAGACCCGGGGCGGTGGCACACCCTATGGCGCCAGCCACCATGCCGGGGCCGATGGCAAGCGCGCGCTGGATGCTGAAGAGATCGCCCTGTGCCGTGCTCTGGGCCAGCGTGTGGCGAGCACCGCCAAGACGCTCGCCCACTCGACCCGCTAGAACGCGAGCGCCCAGGCGTCAGTGATTGACCGTGTGCGCCAGCATCACCGACAGCTGGCACAGCGGTCGACCGCTTTGCTGGTGCCACTGGTTGAACGCCTGCTGCACCAGCGCCAGGTCGCGCTGACTGGTCGGCTGCTTGTCGATCACGCCCTGGGCGATCAACGCGGCCGCCATGTCGGTGGTGGGCACGAAGGTGTCCTTGCCGATCATGCGCAGGAAACGCGGTGCCGACAGCCCGCCCAGCTGGTTGCCATGGCGGGTCAGGTACTTCCATAGCCCCACGATGTCATCCACTGGCCAGTCGGCGATGAACGCCGCGAAACTGCCGTGCTCATGCTGCACGTCGAGGATCATCTGCGCATTGCGCGGCACGCTCTTGAGCTTGGCCAGGTGGCGGATGATGCGTGTGTCCTGCATCAGCCGCTCCAGGTGCTCGGCGCCCATCAGCACGACTTTCTCTGGGTCGAAGCCGAAGAACACCTGCTCGAAGGCCGGCCACTTGGCATCGACCAGGCTGTGCTTGAGCCCGGCGCGGAAAACCCGCAGCGCCAGTGTCGACAGGTAGCGGTCGTCCCCGATCGCCCTGAGCTGCTCGGGCGTCTTGGGCCGTGGCAGGCGCGCTTCGAGCGCGGCGGCCGAGCCGAAGCGGTTGAGGCAGTACTCGTGCAGCCAGGTGTAGTCACGCATGGGTCAGAGGTTCACCACGTCGAGGAAGCGCGGGGTCGCGTTTTCGTCGATCTTCAGGCTGCCGAAGTCGAACAGGCTGCGGTCGGCGAGCTGGGACGGCACCACGTGCTGCAGACCGCGGAAGATGTTGTCGGTACGCCCTGGGTGTTTGCGCTCCCATTCCACGAGCATGTCCTTGACCACCTGGCGCTGCAGGTTCTCCTGGGAGCCGCAGAGGTTGCACGGGATGATCGGGAATTCGCGCATGTCCGAATAGGCCTGGATGTCCTTCTCGCTGCAGTAGGCCAGCGGGCGGATCACCACGTTGCGGCCATCGTCGGCCCGCAGCTTGGGCGGCATGGCCTTGAGCGTGCCGTTGAAGAACATGTTGAGGAAGAAGGTCTCGACGATGTCGTCGCGGTGGTGCCCCAGGGCCATCTTGGTCGCGCCGATCTCGTCGGCGAAGGTGTACAGCGTGCCGCGGCGCAGGCGCGAGCACAGCGAGCAGGTGGTCTTGCCTTCGGGGATCAGCTCCTTGACCACCGAGTAGGTGTCCTTCTCGACGATGTGGTACTCGACGCCGAGCGTCTCGAGGTAGGCTGGCAGGACGTGCTCGGGGAAGCCGGGCTGCTTCTGGTCCATGTTCACCGCGACGATCTCGAACTGGATCGGCGCCACTTTCTGCAGGTGCAGCAGAACGTCGAGCAGGGTGTAGCTGTCCTTGCCCCCGGACAGGCAGACCATGACCTTGTCGCCATCCTCGATCATGTTGTAGTCGGTGATGGCTTCGCCGGCGAGGCGTCGCAGGCGTTTCTGCAGTTTGTTCTGATTGACCGAAAGGGTGCCCATAGCGCTTGGATCCGCAAGGTGTGACAAAAGCCGGCCATTTTACGCACAAAGCGGCGTTTCGCGTAGGGCAATCCGATGAAGACCGCGAGCGGCGACCAGTCGGCTGGTGGTGCCATGCCGGGGCCGGGTGTGGGGCATAATGGCCGGCCAGGAGATTGTCCGTCATGCCCGAACTGCTCAACCAACGCGTGGAAGCCTGCTACCGTCAGGCCGAAGCGTTCTTCGACCGGCGCTTCCCTCGACCCGAGGTGAGCCTCAAGCTGCGCGGGCAGAAAGCCGGCGTGGCGCACCTTCAGCAGAACCTGCTGCGCTTCAATGCGCAGTTGTACCGTGAGAACACCGACCACTTCCTGCGCCAGACCGTGGCCCATGAGGTTGCGCACCTGGTGGCGCACCACGTGTTCGGCGGGCGCATCCAGCCCCATGGTCGCGAGTGGCAGTCGATCATGATCGGGGTGTACGGCCTGCCCGCCGATCGTTGCCACAGCTATGCCGTGGAGCGGCGCAGCGTCTTGCGTTACCTGTACCACTGCCCTTGCCCGGAGAGCGAGTTCGCGTTCACGGCGCAGCGGCACCGGCTGGTGCGGGGTGGGCGGCGGTATGTGTGTCGGCGCTGCAAAGAGGTGTTGCAGTACAGGGGGGAGACGCGGGTGGTGTGAGTGCGGGTAGCTGGTGGAAGCAGCTTGCAAGCGGGGCGGTGCGCGTGCCGTGTGACTGAGCGTTAGGGGTGGCTGGTTTCATGGCCCCTGCGGGCCCGCAAACACCACAACGCGATGGCGCATGGATCGCGCGCAAAGGACCGCTGCCACCACAGAAGCGGGCTTACCCACCCTCACGAAAAAGGCGACCCGAAGGTCGCCTTTTTTCACACGCGTCGAGCGATCAGCGGGCCGGGCCTTCGGCCACGCCCAGGTCGTCGGTCGGACGGGTTTCGACCAGTGGCGCGCCACCGGAGGCCAGCTCGGAGGCCAGCTTGTCGTTGTCCATCTCGTTGACCCACTTGGCCACGACCACGGTGGCGACGGCGTTGCCGACCAGGTTGGTCAGTGCGCGCGCTTCGGACATGAAGCGGTCGATGCCGAGGATCAGCGCCAGGCCTGCCACCGGCAGGTGGCCGACGGCCGACAGGGTGGCGGCCAGGACGATGAAGCCCGAACCGGTCACGCCCGCAGCGCCCTTGGAGGCGACCAGCAGCACCAGCAGCAGGGTGATCTGGTGGGTGATGTCCATGGTGGTGTCGGTCGCCTGGGCGATGAACACGGCCGCCATGGTCAGGTAGATCGAGGTACCGTCGAGGTTGAACGAGTAACCGGTCGGGATGACCAGGCCCACCACCGACTTCTTGGCACCCAGACGCTCCATCTTGGCCAGCATGCGCGGCAGGGCCGACTCCGACGAAGAGGTACCCAGCACGATCAGCAGTTCTTCACGGATGTAGCGGATCAGCTTGAGGACACTGAAGCCATGGGCGCGGCAGATACCACCGAGCACCACCAGCACGAACAGCAGGCAGGTGATGTAGAAGCAGGCCATCAGGTAGCCCAGCTGCACCAGCGAGCCGACACCGTACTGGCCGATGGTGAAGGCCATGGCGCCGAACGCACCGACCGGTGCCAGCTTCATGATCATGTTGATGATGTTGAACATGACGTGAGCGAAGCGATCGATCATGTCCAGCATCGGCTTGCCGAAGCTGCCCAGGCGGTGCAGGGCGAAGCCGAACAGCACGGAGAACATCAGCACCTGGAGGATGTCGCCGTTGGCGAAGGCACCGACCACGGTGTTGGGGATCACGTTGAGCAGGAAGCCCACGGTGGTCTGCTGCGCGCCGGCGGCGGCATAGGCAGCCACGCTGCTGGCGTTCAGGGTGCTGACGTCGACGTGCATGCCAGCGCCTGGCTGGACCACGTTGACCACGACCAGACCGATGATCAGGGCGATGGTGGAAACGATCTCGAAGTATAGCAGCGCGTAGCCGCCGGTCTTGCCGACCGACTTCATGCTCTGCATGCCGGCGATACCGCTGACCACGGTACAGAAGATGATCGGGGCGATCACCATCTTGATGAGTTTGACGAAGCCGTCGCCCAGGGGCTTCAGGGCAACACCGGTTTCAGGATAGAAGTGGCCGAGCAGGATACCCACGGTGATGGCGACCAACACCTGGACATACAGGGATTTGTACAGCGGCTGACGTGTCGTCATGGCTCAATTTCCTCAGTGTGCGGCGCCGCCCTTCCCAGGGCGTCGAAGCACCTAGCGCGAACCCTCCTGCACTGGGAGGGATTTGTTGTAGGAGCTGCTGATTGCAAGACTCTGCCAACTGCTTAGCAAAGCCGGTGCCACAATGCACAGTGTCGGGGCACACGCCGTGTTCACGGGAGATTGCTGCGCAGTTTGGGGGCAGTCGATGCGTCCCCCGTGGCGGAAACCCGCCGCCCCTGCCGACCGATTCTGGCGCAATGGCGGAAATCCGCCCGCACGGTACCGTGGAGCGAGCGATTCGCCCTGCGCTCCCCTCCTGCGTCCCAGGCTGGCACAATGGCCAGCATGAACCGACTTCCGCACTGCTGCGACCCCCTCGAGTACCACTGGCCCCTGCCTCGCCCTCTCCCCGGCGCGGTGCTGGTCAGTTGCACCTTCGATCCCGCCCGCCTGGCATCGGACGACTTCCAGCGCGCGGGGATCGTGCAGACCCCAGCGCTGCAACGCTCGGTCGCCAAGCGCCAGGCCGAATACCTGGCCGGACGGGTCTGCGCCCGCGCCGCCCTGCAACGCCTGGACGGCCGTGACCACGTACCGGCGACCCACGAGGATCGCTCGCCGGTCTGGGCCAGTGGCATACATGGCGCCATTACCCATGGCCAAGGCTGGGCGGCTGCCGTGGTGGTCGCCCACGGCGACTGTGGAGGCGTCGGCCTGGATGTGGAAAGCGTCCTGAGCGACGAACGGGCCGAGCGTCTGGCGGGCGAGATCCTGACCCCTGCCGAGCTGCAACGCCTGGACCGCCGCCAGCTCGGCCTGACGGTCACCCTCACCTTCTCGCTCAAGGAGAGCCTGTTCAAGACCCTGTACCCGCTGACCGGCACGCGGTTCTGGTTCGAAGACGCCGAGGTGATGGACTGGTCGACAGACGGCGACGCACGGCTGCGGTTGCTGACGGACCTGTCGCCGACCTGGCGCGCCGGACAGGAAATACAAGGGCAATTCCGCGTGGAGCGCGGGCAGTTGCTCAGCCTGATCAGTGTCTGACGCACTGGCCTTAGAGTTCCCTCGAAAAACAAAGAAAATTCGCCGACCAATGGCGACTCCTTTGTAAGACGCGAGCTACAAGGGATACGCCCCCCTACGCACAAAATACCCACACCTTATCCACAGAGGCGTCGTCTTGCATTAGGTCGTCGACCGCACTATCTTGTATCGCCATGACCGGCGACCAACTACATGTTGGGTTTTACGCCAAATCGCAAACACAAGTCAGGCAGAAAACTCAAGCCCTTCAAGGGCCTTTTTTCGGCATGTACGTGACGCGAAGTCGCCAACCAGACCGCTCCTGCGGAGGCCCTCGAGATCTGTCTGAATCAGACGTGTTCGAGGTAGGAACACCAGCGCCCCAGGCGCAGTGGACCACGGCAACAGACTGTTGGGCACACGCCCAGGACGTTTGACATCGGCCAGGGAGCGGCAGGCGATTGCCCCCTTTTATTTCCGATCTGTCCAACGTCGGTGGGCCTTGGCGGGCCATTGCATGCATGCCGTGCAGCGGTCGCCAGGGCCAGCGAGCGCTTGATCGGATCGGTGGACGTCCCGGACGTCCGTACAAACATTGAGAATGTGGAGAGTCACCCCCCATGCAAACCGACACAACTCGCGAGAACCCGCAGGCCCAGGTGCCATCGGCCGCCGATTCCACTGCGGATCTGGCTGCGACCGCCCCTGGTCAACTGCGTGTGATCAAGCGCAACGGTACCGTCGTCGCCTACACCGACGACAAGATCACCGTCGCCATCACCAAGGCGTTCCTCGCGGTTGAGGGCGGCACCGCCGCCGCCTCGTCGCGCATCCATGACACCGTCGCCCGTCTGACCGAGCAGGTCACCGCCACCTTCAAGCGTCGCATGCCCTCGGGCGGTACCATCCATATCGAAGAGATCCAGGACCAGGTCGAACTGGCCCTGATGCGCTCCGGCGAGCAGAAGGTCGCGCGCGACTACGTGATCTACCGCGAACAACGCGCCAAGGAACGCGCCACCCGCGCCAACACCGGCGCCGTGGTCGAGCCGCACCCGTCGATCCGCATCACCCTGGCCGACGGCAGCAAGGCACCGCTGGACATGGCGCGCCTGAACACCATCATCAGCGAAGCCTGCGAAGGCCTGGCCGAAGTCGACGGTGAGCTGATCCAGCGCGAGACCTTGAAGAACCTGTACGACGGCGTGTCCCTCAAGGACGTCAACACCGCCCTGGTGATGACCGCCCGTACCCTGGTCGAGCGCGAGCCGAACTACTCGTTCGTCACCGCCCGCCTGCTGATGGACACCCTGCGCGCCGAAGGCCTGGGCTTCCTCGGCGTGGCCGAGAGCGCCACCCACCACGAGATGGCCGAGCTGTACGCCAAGGCCCTGCCGGCCTACGTCGCCAAGGGCATCGAGTTCGAACTGCTCAACCCGGCCCTGGCCGACTTCGACCTGGAGCGCCTGGGCAAGGCCATCGATCACGAGCGTGACCAGCAGTTCACCTACCTGGGCCTGCAGACCCTCTACGACCGCTACTTCATCCACAAGGATGGCGTGCGCTTCGAGCTGCCCCAGGTGTTCTTCATGCGTGTGGCCATGGGCCTGGCGCTGGAAGAGACCGACAAGGAAGCCCGCGCGATCGAGTTCTACACCCTGCTGTCGTCCTTCGACTACATGGCCTCGACCCCGACCCTGTTCAACGCCGGTACCCTGCGCCCGCAGCTGTCGAGCTGCTACCTGACCACCGTGCCGGACGACCTGTCGGGCATCTACCACGCGATCCACGACAACGCCATGCTGTCGAAATTCGCCGGTGGCCTGGGCAACGACTGGACCCCGGTCCGTGCGCTGGGCTCGTACATCAAGGGCACCAACGGCAAGTCCCAGGGCGTCGTGCCGTTCCTCAAGGTGGTCAACGACACCGCCGTGGCGGTCAACCAGGGCGGCAAGCGCAAGGGCGCGGTGTGCGCGTACCTGGAAACCTGGCACCTGGACATCGAAGAGTTCATCGAGCTGCGCAAGAACACCGGTGACGATCGTCGTCGTACCCACGACATGAACACCGCCAACTGGATCCCGGACCTGTTCATGAAGCGCGTCTTCGACGACGGCAAGTGGACCCTGTTCTCGCCCTCGGAAGTGCCGGACCTGCACGACCTGACCGGCAAGGCCTTCGAAGAGCGCTACGAGTACTACGAAGCCCTGACCGAGTACAACAAGATCAAGGTGTTCAAGACCGTCCAGGCCAAGGACCTGTGGCGCAAGATGCTCTCGATGCTGTTCGAGACCGGCCACCCGTGGCTGACCTTCAAGGACCCGTGCAACCTGCGCTCGCCGCAGCAGCACGTGGGCGTCGTGCACAGCTCCAACCTGTGCACCGAGATCACCTTGAACACCAACAAGGACGAGATCGCCGTCTGCAACCTGGGCTCGATCAACCTGCCGAACCACATCACTGATGGCAAGCTGGACACCGCGAAGCTGCAGCGCACCGTCAACACCGCCGTGCGCATGCTCGACAACGTGATCGACATCAACTACTACTCGGTGCCGCAGGCGCGCAACTCGAACCTCAAGCACCGCCCGGTCGGCCTGGGCATCATGGGCTTCCAGGACGCGCTGTACCTGCAGCACATCCCGTACGGGTCCGACGCCGCGGTCGAGTTCGCCGACAAGTCGATGGAAGCGGTCAGCTACTACGCGATCCAGGCCTCCTGCGACCTGGCCGACGAGCGTGGCGCCTACGAGACGTTCCAGGGCTCGCTGTGGTCCCAGGGCATCCTGCCCCTGGACTCCCAGCAGATCCTGATCGAGGCCCGTGGCGCCAAGTACATCGACGTCAACCTAGAAGAGTCGCTGGACTGGGCACCGGTCCGTGCCCGTGTGCAGAAAGGCATCCGCAACTCGAACATCATGGCCATCGCGCCGACCGCGACCATCGCCAACATCACCGGCGTGTCGCAGTCGATCGAGCCGACGTACCAGAACCTGTACGTCAAGTCGAACCTGTCCGGCGAGTTCACCGTGATCAACCCGTACCTGGTCCGCGACCTCAAGGCGCGCGACCTGTGGGACTCGGTGATGATCAACGACCTCAAGTACTACGACGGCTCCGTGCAGCAGATCGAGCGTATCCCGCAAGAACTGAAAGACCTGTACGCCACCGCCTTCGAAGTCGAGACCAAGTGGATCGTCGATGCCGCCAGCCGTCGCCAGAAGTGGATCGACCAGGCGCAGTCGCTGAACCTGTACATCGCCGGCGCCTCGGGCAAGAAGCTCGACGTGACCTACCGCATGGCCTGGTACCGTGGCCTGAAGACCACCTACTACCTCCGTGCCCTGGCCGCGACCAGCACCGAGAAGTCGACCATCAACACCGGCAAGCTCAACGCCGTGTCCAGCGGTGGCGACAGCGCCCCGGTCCAGGCCGCCGGCCCTGCCCCGGTGCCGAAGGCCTGCGCGATCGACGAGCCGGATTGCGAGGCGTGCCAGTAACGAAAATCAGCTAGCTAGAACGGGGCCCTACAGCTCCGTTCACCTAAAAATCAAATACAGGAATACATGACCACCGCCCAGAAAGGGTTATCAGCAAAATGGAAGCTGGGGGGCGAAGGAAAGACGACGCTAAGGAGAGTGCCGCAAGAAATGGCTGATCGCGAAAGCGATTACCTACTGGTGCCTAAGGACGGGCACGGAATTGGAAAGCTAGCGAGTGATTGCGTCTGAGTTTGCCGACACAACGCAATCACCCGCTCCACCAAGACCAAACAGTTACGAGTAGCCTTCGAGGGTGTGCAATTGAGCATCATACGGCCTAATACGTCAATAGCTCACTGCTCAGCGGTCCCTCGAAGCAACCCCATACGCTAAGAGGAACACCGCAATGACGAACCACAAACAAACGTCGAAAACAGTAGCCCACCTCGCCTCTGAGACTCTCCGAAATCCGTACGCATCCGCTATCGCAAAAAGCCTAGCCGCCTCTGCGCTTGCACAGACTCATACTGACAAACAAACCGGTTCAGAGATGGAGGTGACCGCTTCCCAAGTCCTGAAGGGCAAACGGTACAGTGCAAAAAACAAGTCCCTGGCGGCGTCTCTGCTTTCTCAATCCAGCAAGTCTCGCTAAGGAGGTGTGCCATGAGAATTAAGATGGCTCACCTGCGTGAGCGTGGCCGTGATGGCGGCTGGATCAATTTTGCTGTGTTTGAAGCTAAGGCCACTGATGGAGATAACACGAGCGCTCTACATACGCTGACCGCGGCTGCTCGCAACCTTGGCCTTAAGATTGATCAGTCTGCGCTGGCTTACAGATCGGGAGGTCAGCTAAGGTTCTTCGGCTCGAGGCCGCTGGTTGATTACCTATCCAAAAATTGGATCCCCCGCTGGACTCATACACTAGACGTCTAAAGCGTCTGTGATCAACATTTGCACAGTGTGGGTCTTGGCCATCAGGGCCTAGACCCACACATAGCTACCCGTTCGCCTCTCGCTCGGCACGGCTCGCTTTCTCCATTCTCTAATCACCTCTGCTCTGATCCCCGCCTCATACCTCCTCCTTGCCACAACGGAATAATGGCGCTAGCTTCAAATTGCCTCAAATCAACATATAGTGACTGAAATTCGAAAAAACCACCATATCTGGTGCTTTTCGCTAAAGTCTCCATCCGTCGTAGCGTCTACTGAGTGTCGAACGAGGTAGGATAACGCCTGTCGAAATTTCAGTCGAAACGCCTCAACCCATACCCCTGATGATGGTGACTCCGCTACAATATGCGCCCCTTTCAGAGGGCGCCTTGCGGAAGGTCATGAAAGCTTCGACCTGGATCAAGGCGTCTCTTCGTTCGTTAGCCTGTGACGGCGAGCGATCAATGACCAAACAGGTTTCAGATGCGATGGAGTCTTACTCCAACCCAGCCTCTAAGGCAGACGCGGTATCGCACCACCTCTTTCTAAATCCAACGGTTATCCTTGATAACCCTCACGCAGGAGCTGAATACGATGCTGAGCTGGGACGAATTCGATAAAGAAGACGGCGAAGTCGCCGCCAAAGGCAACACCCACGCCGCCCAGGCCGAAGCCGCCACTTCCCTGGACAAGCTCGACAGCGCCGGCGATGCCGCCGCACAACAGGCCCGTGCCGTCGTCGCCACCGACTCCGAGGCCGTCAAGCGCGCCAAGGCGTCGCTGGACAAGCTCGACATCGCCGAAGGCCTGGCCGAGCTGGAAGGCTCCTCGGCCCGTGTCGCGGTCGACGAGAAGCGCATGATCAACTGCCGCGCCGACCTCAATCAGCTGGTGCCCTTCAAGTACGACTGGGCCTGGCAGAAGTACCTGGACGGCTGCGCCAACCACTGGATGCCGCAAGAGGTCAACATGACCGCGGACATCGCCCTGTGGCGCGCCCAGGACGGCCTGACCGAAGACGAGCGCCGCATCGTGATGCGCAACCTCGGCTTCTTCTCCACCGCCGACTCGCTGGTCGCCAACAACCTGGCCCTGGCCGTGTACCGCCTGATCACCAACCCGGAGTGCCGCCAGTACATCCTGCGCCAGGCCTTCGAAGAGGCGATCCACACCCACGCCTACCAGTACTGCATCGAATCGCTGGGCATGGACGAAGGCGAGATCTTCAACATGTATCACGAGATCCCGTCGGTGGCGAAGAAAGCTGCCTGGGGCCTGAAGTACACCCGCGCCATCTCCGACCCGGAATTCGACACCGGCACCGTCGAGACCGACAAGGAGCTGCTGCGCAACCTGATCGCCTACTACTGCGTGCTCGAAGGCATCTTCTTCTACTGCGGCTTCACCCAGATCCTGTCTATGGGTCGCCGCAACAAGATGACCGGCGTCGCCGAGCAGTTCCAGTACATCCTGCGTGACGAGTCCATGCACCTGAACTTCGGCATCGACGTGATCAACCAGATCAAGATCGAGAACCCGCACCTGTGGGACGCCGAGATGAAGGAAGAAGCGACCCAGATGATCCTGCAGGGCACCCAGCTGGAGATCGAGTACGCGCGTGACACCATGCCACGCGGCGTGCTGGGCATGAACGCGGCGATGATGGAGGACTACCTCAAGTTCATCGCCAACCGCCGCCTGACCCAGATCGGCCTGAAGGAAGAGTACCCAGGGACCACCAACCCGTTCCCGTGGATGAGCGAGATCATGGACTTGAAGAAAGAGAAGAACTTCTTCGAGACCCGTGTGATCGAGTACCAGACCGGTGGGGCGTTGAGCTGGGACTGAGGTAAGGGCCTCCCAGGCTTCGTACGCTGGGAAGTTTTTCAGACGTCTGGATGGATTGCCTGCCTGGCGTCCGATACGAATAAAGCCACCCGAGCCGCAAGGGCAAGGGTGGCTTTTTTGCATGGGGCGACGTTTCGCAAGCCTCGCCACGCCGGCCGGTCCGGAAACACCGACGGCGAAAAGACCCCTGCGCAACGAGTCTGTTCATGGAACGAAAGACACCGCCATCCTCCACGTCCGATTGGGTCCTGCGCAGCACGACGCCTGGCCATGTGGAGCGTATCGAAGCCTGGTTCGGTGGCCACGGCTACGACCCGCACCGCCACGATACCTATTCGATCGGTCGCACACTCACCGGCGTTCAAAGCTTTCACTACAAAGGCACGCTGTGCCACGGCATGCCGGGCAACACGCTCGTGCTGCATCCGGACGAAGTGCATGACGGCATGGCGGGCACGGAAATGGGCTTCCGTTATCGGATGGCCTACATCGACCCGTCGCTGATCCAGCATGTGCTCGGTGGCGAGCCGTTGCCCTTCATCGCTGGGGGCCTGTCCTGCGACCCGCGCCTGCACCGTGCCAGCGAGACCTTCGTGCAGGCCCTGGATCACCCCCTGGACCCTCTGGAAGAGCAGGACGCCGTGTACGATCTGGCCATGGCTCTGCGCGCCGTCGCCGGCAAGCCACGGGGCCGCAAGCGCCTGGACTATCGCGCGGCCGAACGCGCCCGGGCCTTCATCCTGGAGCATCTTCACACGGGGATCACGCTGGAGATGCTGGAGCAGGCCAGCGGCCGCGAGCAGTGGAGCCTGTCGCGGGATTTCCGAGCGCTCTACGGCACCAGCCCCTACCGCTTCGTCACATTGCGGCGACTGGACACGTTCCGTCGATTGATCCTGGATGGCTTCACGCTGGTCGATGCCGCCCTCGCCGCCGGTTTTCACGACCAGAGCCACATGACCCGGCATTTCACCCGCGCCTATGGTGTACCGCCGCTGCGGTGGCTGGACCGGCTGCACGCGTACCGCCAGGTTGCAGGATCGTACAAGCACAGTACGCTTCCCGTTGGATAGGCTGATCGCTCCCATCAGAGAGGATCCCTCATGTCTGTCCTGCATCCACTGTCCACCTCGCACCCTGTGAACCTGGCTCAAAAAGCGTCGTCGATCGACTCGTTGTGGAGCCCAAGGGTCGTTGCGGAAATGAACGACTACCAATTCAAGGTCGTGCGCATCGAAGGTGAGTTCATCTGGCACTCTCATCCCGAAACCGACGAGGCCTTTCTGGTGCTCGAAGGCCTTTTGCGCATCGACCTGCCAGAGGGCGGTGTCCATGTGAAACCGGGCGAGCTGTACGTGGTGCCACGAGGTGTCATGCACAGGACTGCAGCGCAGACGCAGACGACCCTCATGATGATCGAACCGCGTGGTGTGCTGAACACCGGTCACGAAGGCGGAGCGCGAACGGCAGAAAATGACGTCTGGATCTAGGCGCAGACCGGCGGCTCGTCGAACCGCGCACTGGGCTCGACGTTCTGCGGGCCATCGATCGCCTCCAGGTACGGGTCGACCGTGACCTCCCCGACACAGGCTCGAGCACCTGGTTCGGGCGAGTCGCCGGCGGCCTGTCAGGCGCGGCCATCGAGCGTGGCGATGCCGGTGACGGAGGCCTGGCTCACGCCGTGCCACTGGGGCATGGTCCGCCAGGGCGGGTGCAATGTCTGACCGACGCGCCAGGTGTCGGCAGACGATGCGGCCGAAATTGCCATAGGCGACGATCACCAGCACGTGGGCGCCCTAGCGGGCGCCTTGTCGTTCGTCCACCGTCGGCGGCTGGCTGGCGTTCGGGGGCAGGCACGTCCTGCTCCTCGATCGCGTCCCTCAGTGTCGGGTGCTTGCCGCAAACTGCTGTTGGTAGCGGTAAAGTCCACGCACCGCCTCGACCACCTCGGGCACGCAGGCTTGCCGCTGCGCCTCGCTCATGGCATCGAGCAGCTCGACGTTGTCTTCCAGGCCATGCAGGGAAATCGTCTTGAGCAACGCATCCTGCTCGGCAGGCAAGGCCGCCCATTCGGCGACCTGGGTGCCGCGCATGTAGCCGAAGCACCACTCCTCCAGAACGATGATGGGTCCCTGTTCGCCCTCGCCTTCCTCGAACAGCGGTTCGAAACCGTCCAGGTCCGACGCCAGTGCCTGGTCGATCTGGTCGCAGTAGCGCAGCATCAAGGCAGTGTAGGCCTCGCCATGGGCGGCGCTCTTGAACTTGGGCACCTTGCCGCCGCTGACGGCAGGCAGCCAGCGTTCGGCGTCGATGCGGGTCGGCGAGCTGGCCAGGGCGGTGAAGAAACCGTTGAGTTCGGCCAGGTTGATGACGGAGAAGTCGTTGCCGTAGGTGATCAGCAGGTCTTCGAGGCGGTTGAGTTCTTTTGCAGAGAGTGCAGGCAGCATGAACGGGGTGTCCTTGGGTGAATGCCTGCACCCTAGCACAGCAGGCCGTGCACCGCCTCGCCCACCCTGCGACACGTGACGGCCCCGACCTTGCGCTGGCCTCAGCGTCCGATGCTGTCCCCTCCCCACCCCAACGCCTTGTAGAGCGCGATGGCATTGAGGTAGGACGCCGTTTCTGCCGCCGCCACGTCGCGCTTGATCTGGAAGAACGCCCGCTGGTTTTCCAGCACGCTGAGGTAGGTGCCGGTGCCGCCCCGGTAGCGTCGGGCCGCAATGTCGACGGCCTGGGTGCCGTAGGTCGCCGCATTCATCAGCGATTGCAGGCGTCGCTGCTCCATTACCAGGCGGGACACGGCGTTCTCCACTTCTTCGCGTGCCAGCAGGGTGGCCTGCTCGTAGTCGACCAGGCTGCGCTGCGCACGGGCCTCACTGGCGCGGATCCGTGCGCGCACGTTGCCCAGGCGCAAGGCGGGCCAGCTGATGCTCGGCATCACCTGCCAGGCACGGGCGGCACTGTCGAAATCGGCAGATCCCAAGGAGAAGAACCCGATGAACCCGCCCAGGTCGATGCGCGGGTACAGCTCGGCCGTCGCCGCCCGCACGTCTTCGTCCGAGGCATCGAGGCGGTAGTAGGCCGCGCGCACATCGGGGCGCCGGGCAATCAGCGCGCTGACGTCACCCAAGGGCAGCTGGCTGGCCTGTGGCGGGCGAAACGCAGGGGTGGCCGGACGCGCCCCGTGACCGGGGTTGCGCCCGGTGAGCACATCGAGCCGATGCTCGGCCGTGCGAATCGACAGCTCCAGGGACGCCAGGGTCGCCTCGCTGGAAAACACATTGGCCTGGGCGTTCTTCTCGTCTTCCGGATGCCCGACGCCCAGCCGGGACTGCGCGCTGGTGAGCGTGAGGGTCTCCTTCCAGGCCCGCACCTGCTCGCGGGCCACCTCCAGGCTGCGCTGCTGCCCCGCACGCTCGAAGTAGGCGCTGGCCACGTCGGCGGCAATGAGCAGGCGCGCCAGTTGCAGGTCGGCCGCCGCCGAACCGGCACGTGCCTGGGCGGCAGCGCTCAGGTGCGCCAGGCGCCCGAACAGGTCGACCTCCCACTGCACGTTCAGCCCCGTCTGGTAGGACTCGGTCAACTGGCGTCGCGGCGAGGCGTCGTCGCTGTACTGTTCCTGGCGACTGCCGCGCTGGTAGCCTGCGCTGGCAGTGACCCAGGGCAGACGGTCGAGGTCGCGATCGTCGAAGATCGCCCGGGCCTCGAGCAGGCTGGCCTTGGCCGAACGGATGTCGTGGTTGTGCGCCAGGGCCTGCTCGATCAGCGCATCGAGCGCCGGGTCGGCGAAGAAGGTCCACCAGCGCGCATCGGCACCGGCGGTCGCGGAGAATGCCGCGCGCTCCGGGCTGGTCAGCGGGCCGGTGGCCAGGTGAAGAGGCTCGGTGCGTTGAGCCGTCGAGCAACCGACGAGCGCGAATGACGCCAGCAGCGTCCAGGACACCACCTTCATACTGAAGCCTCCATGGCCTGAGCCAGTCCAGTGGCTCTGCGTGACTGCGCCGCGTGGGCATGATTCCTGGCCAGCACGCTGTAGAGCGTCGGCAGGACGAACAGAGTGAAGAGCGTGCCGACCAGCATGCCGCAGACGATCACCACGCCCAGGCCGAACCGGCTGTTGGCACCGGCGCCCTGGGCGAACAGCAGGGGCACCAGGCCCACGACCATGGCCGCGGTCGTCATCAGCACCGGGCGCAGCCGAATCTGCGCTGCCTTGGCGATGGCCGCCGCCCGGCTGAGTCCTTCCTGGGCCTGCAGCACGTTGGCGAACTCGACCATGAGGATGCCGTGCTTGCTGATCAGCCCGATCAGCGTGACCAGGCCGATCTGCGTGTAGATGTTGACCGTGGCCAGGCCCAGCGCCAGGGGCAGCAGTGCACCGACGATCGACAGCGGCACCGTGATCAGGATGATCAGCGGATCGACCAGGCTTTCGTACTGCGCCGCCAGCACCAGGTAGATCACCACCACCGCCGCCAGGAAGGCCAGCAGCAGCGCATTGCCCTCCTGGACGTACTGACGCGCGTCCGATTGCCAGTCGTGGCTGAATTCCGCCGGCAGGCTCGCCGCCGTCCGTTCGAGAAAGGCGACGGTCTGCCCGAGGCTGACGCCGGGGGCCGGGACGCCCTGGAAGACCGCGGCGTTCTGCTGGTTGAACTGCCCCAGACGGTTGGGTTCGACCCGCTCCTGGACGCTGACCACCGTGGACAGTGGAATCAAGGTGCCGTCCTGGCTGCGCACGTACTGACGCGTCAGGGCCGCGCCATTGATCCGCATACCCTGCGGGCCCTGTGCGATCACGTCGTAGGAGCGCCCCTCGCGCTCGAAGCGGTTGAGGTAGTTTTCGCCCACCAGGACGGCCAGCGAGTCGCCGATGTCCTGCATGGCGATCCCCAGGCTGCTGGCCTTGGCGCGGTCGACACGGACCTGCACCACCGGGTTGTTGAACTCCAGATCACTGTCGACCACCGCGAACAGCCCGCTCTCGCGCGCCTTGCGCTTGACCTGCTCCATCGCCCCGTAGACATCCGAATAAGGCTGGGCGCCATACACCACCATCTGCACCGGTAACCCGCCCGTCGAGCCAGGCAAGGCCGGGTACTGGAAAGCGAAGATGCTGGTGCCCTCGATCTCGTCGACCCGGGCCTGCAGCTCCTCCTGGATCTCGGCTGCGGTGCGGTCGCGCTGGTCCCACAGCGACAGGTTGATGCCGCCGATGCTCGTGGCGATCCCGTCGCTGCCGTTGATGATCCAGGTGCCGATGGTTTCCGGCAGCTGGGTATAGGCCTCGTCGAGCTTGCGCGAGAAACGCTCCACATAGGCCAGGTTGGCATGTTGCGGCGCCTTGATCTCGGTCAGCAACCCGGCCTGGTCCTCGTTGGGCGCCAACTCGCGTTGCGGCCACTGGTACAGCAGCGGCAGGCCGGCCAGCACGATCAGGGCGAACAGCACGCTGACCCAGCGATGACGCAGCGAGACCGCCAGCAGACGGCCGTAGTGCCCGTTCAGCCAGTCGAACACCTGGTTCGACAGACGTGCCATGCGCCCTTGCGCAGGTTCGGCCGGCAGCAGGAACGAGCTCATCATGGGCGACAGCGTCAGCGCCACCACGCCGGACACCAGGACCGCACCGGCCAGGGTCAGGGCGAACTCGCGGAACAGGCCGCCAGTCAATCCGCCCATCAAGGCGATCGGCGTGTACACCGCGGCCAGCGTGACGGTCATGGCGATCACCGGGCCTGCCACTTCCCGCGCCCCGATGAGCGCGGCCGCCACTGGGGTATGGCCATGCTCGATGTGCCGGTGCACGTTCTCCACCACCACGATGGCGTCATCGACCACCAGCCCCACGGCCAGGACCATCGCCAGCAGGGTCAGCAGGTTCAGGCTGAAGCCGAAGGCCAGCATCAGGGCCGCCGCGCCGAGCATCGACAGCGGAATGGTGACCACCGGGATCAGCACCGTGCGCAGCGACCCGAGGCACAGGTAGATGACGACGATCACGATCAGCAGGGCTTCGACCAGCGTCGTGCTGACTTCGTCGATGGAGGCCTGGATGAACCGTGCGGTTTCGAAGGCGAGTTCGGCGTGCACATCCGGCGGCAAGGTTTCCCGGATCTGTGGCAGCAGCTGACGGATGCCCTCGATGATCACCAGCGGGTTGCCGCCTGGGGTCGGCACCAGGCCGACGTGCACGGCCGGGACGCCGTCCATGGTCGCGCTGGTGTCGGACGATGCTGCGCCCAGCTCGACGGTGCCGATGTCCTTGATCCGCACCAGGCCGTTGCCGTCGTTGCGCACCACCAGGTCGCGAAACTCCTCGACGCTGGTCAAGTCCGTGTTGACCTGGATGTTGGAGATCACGTACTGCCCTTCGACCTTGCCCGGTGCCGACTGGTAGTTGTTGCGGCGTACGGCGTTGGCTACATCGGTCGCGGTCAGGCCACGGGCGGCCAGCAGGTCGGGGTCGATCCACAGCCGCATGGACAGGGTCTGGCCACCGAAGACTTCGACCTTGGCGACGCCGTCGAGGGTCGAGAGCAAAGGTTCCACCACACGGGTGAGGTAGTCGGTCAGGTAAGGCGTCGGCAGGCTGGCGCTGGCGAAACCGATGTAGGCCACCGCCGACTCACCGGACGAACGCTCGATCACCGGGTCGTACGCCTGCTCCGGCAGTCGATAACGTACCTGGCTGACCTTGGTCATGACCTCGCTCAGGGCACGCGTGGAATCTTCCCCCAGCCCCAGGCGCACGGTGATGACGCTACGGCCCGACACCGATGTCGAGGACAGATAGTCGATGCCCTCCACGGAGGAGACGGCCTGGGCGATGGGTTGGGTGATGAAGCCCTGCATCAGCTGCGAGGACGCGCCCGGGTATTGGGTGGTGATGGTGAGCGTGGAGCTCTCCAGCAGGGGGTACTGGCGGATCGGCAATTGCAGCAAGGACACGGCGCCTGCCAGCAGGATCAGAATGCTGACCACCAGCGACAGCACGGGTCGGCGGACGAAGACGTCGGTGAATGTCATGGCACTTCTCGCATCGAGACACGCGGCGTCTCGGCCTGCAGGCTGTCGTCGGTCGCTTCCACGGCCATGCCGTCGGCCAGCTTCAACTGGCCCGACACCACCACCTGGTCGTGCTCGGCAACGCCCGTTTCGAGCACGGCGCGTCCGTCGCGCCGCTGGCCCACCGTGACCGGCACCCGCTTGACGGTCCACTCGCCCTCGGGGTCATGGGTGGCCACGAACACCATGTCCCCATAGGGGGTATAGGTGATGGCCGTTTCCGGCACGCTCAGCGTGCTGCCGACCACAGGCCCCTGCACCTCGACCTTGGCATGCATGCCGGCCTTGAGGGCGGCATGGGGGTTGTCCAGCTCTGCCTGGACCTGCACCGTGCGCGCCCGTCCGATCAGGGGGTCCACGGCGGTGATCTTGGCGTCGAAGCGCTGCGCGGTCGCATCGACCCGTACCTGCACGGGCAGCCCAGGGCTCAGGTGCGCGCTGGATTGCTCGTCGAGCGAGAAGTTGACGTAGAGCGTGCGGGTATCGGTCAGGCTGGTCAGGGTATCGCCCACGCTCAGGTACTGGCCTTCGTGCACCTGACGGATGCCCAGGCGCCCATCAAACGGTGCACGGATGGTCTTCTGCTCCAGCAGCGCCTCGTTGTGCGCCAGCTCGCCGGCCGCCATGTCGCGCGCGGCCAGGGCATTGTCGACCTGCTCCTGGGTCGCGGCATTTTCCTGCTGCAACTGCTGCAGGCGTCGGTGGTTGATGCGGGCATTGGTCAACTGCGCCTGCAGGCGTATCCTTTCGGCGCGTTCGGGCGCATCGTTCAACGACACCAGCACATCGCCGCGGCGGACCTGCTGCCCGGAGGTGAAACGGATGCGGGCGATGCGTCCACCGATCTCGGCGGGAATCAACACTTGCCGAGCGGCCTCGAGTTCACCGACGCCGGTGAAGAACAACTGGTCCGGCGCCCGCTGCACCTCGGCCAGCGCCACCTTGGTGCGGCTGACCGTGACGGGTTCAGGCTCCTGCGCGACCGAGGTGTGCTGCCATGCCAGCAGCGCCGCACCCGAAACGACCAGGGCGGACAGACAAAGTAGAGCTTTCATGGACAATTCCTTTTGCAGGCCAGCGCAGGCCTTGAAAAGACGTCGTCGCGACGGCCGCGACGACGCATCTCTCACGAGGTGAAGGTGCGAGCCGCCTTGATGGCGCTGAAAATGCCGAGCAGGGGCGCCAGCGCCAGCAAGGCGAACAGCCAGAACGCGGCATTGCTGATGCTGGCGCTGTCGGTGCCGCCGTCGCCGAGGCCGGCCACGTTGACGATCATGCCGGCCAACGCGGCGCCCAGTGCGGTGGCGAACAGTTGCACGGTGGTGATCGAAGCGCCTGCGCAGTCCTGGTCCTGCTCAGGCGTGACGACCAGCACCTGGGTCAGCAGGTGCGGCCAGCCCAGGCCGATGCCGAAGCCGACCAGGCCAAGCCCTGCGCAGATCCCGGCCATGACCCAGCCATCGCCCAGCGAGGCGATGGGGCTGGCGGCCGCCAGCATGACCATGCCAGCGAACACGCAGATCGGCCCGTTGATGATCGCCAGTCGCGCACCGCGTGCCTGCCAGCTCGAGCTCATCACTTCCGAGACCGTCCAGCCGGCGGCCATCAGCGCGGCGATGTAGCCGGACACCAGCGGTGTCTGGCCTTGCAGCTTCTGCAGGAAGTACGGCACGAAGGTCTCGCTGGTCATGCCGATCACCAGCAGCCCCATGGTCAGGTAGAGCGCACACAGGGGCGAGGACAATCGCAGCGCCCCTTGTGGCAGCAAGCGAACGTCGCTCACACGCTCCATGCGCGCGATCCAGACCACCAGCAGCAGAGCGACGACCACACCGAGCACGTTCAACGCCGGCAGGCTCGAGACGCTACCTGCACTGACTGCCAGCACCGCAGCAGTCAGCGCCATGAGCTGGGGCATGGCCAACGCACCGCCATCGCTTTCGCGCTCCTTGGCCGGCAGTACCCACCAGACGAAGGCGGTGTAGAGCAGCGTGATGGGCACCAGGATGCCGAACGCCAGACGCCAGGCGTCGTACTCGGCGAAGATCCCGCCGATCGCGGGGCCCAGCAGGGTCGCGACGCCCCACATGGCCGAGATCAACGCCATGGCCCGTGGCCACAACTGCTCGCTGAAGACGCTCTGGATCATCGAGTAGCTCAGCGCGAACAGGAACCCACCGCCCAGCCCCTGCAGTGTCCGCCCGATCAGCATCACGGTCATGCTCGGGGCACTGGCGCAGGTCAGGCTGCCGAGCATGAAGAACACCGCAGCGACGGCATAGGCGCCTCGCGAGCCACGGCGGGCCAGCAGACGTGTCGTCAGCGCCGAACCGATGATCGACGCCACGACGAACAGCGTCATGTTCCAGGCATACAGGCTCAACCCGCCGATCTCGGCGACGACGGACGGCAACACGGTGGTCGCGATATAGATGTTGATGGCATGCAGGGCCACGCCCCCCGACAGCGCGAGCGAGCGCGCCCCATTGCTGCCTGACAGCAGACTTCCCCAGCTTGCGTTCATGGTATCCATACAGCCTCCTGGCTATCCTCAAGCGAATTGTCTAGATTCGCGAGTTGCGCTACGCTTAATTAAACAAGCAATTTCTTTTTTTATTTTTGAGAGGGATGGGGCGATTGTCAAGCAAATACTTGGAAAATGAGGGGCAGCCGCAATCCACCGCTGATCGCCTTCTTCATCTGCTCAAGACCCGTGGCGCGCAACAGGCAGCCGATGCCGGTCAGGTACTGGGCATGACGGCCGAAGCCGCCCGGCAACAGTTCACGAAACTGGCGGCCAACGGCCTGGTGGAGGCGTATTCGGAAGCACGGGGGGTCGGCAGGCCGGCGCAATTCTGGCAGCTGACCGGCAAGGGGCATGGCCGCTTTCCAGACACCCATTCGGACCTGACGGTGCAGTTGCTCGACTCGGTGCGCCAGACGTTCGGCGAATCGGCCATCGACACGCTGATCTCGATCCGGGAGCGGCAAAACCTCGACAACTACCGCGCGGCCATGGGCGACGCGGACTCGCTGCTGGAGAAGGTCAAGCGCCTGACCGACATCCGCTGTCGGGAAGGCTACATGGCCGAATACATCGCCGAGGAGGATGGCACCCTGACGTTCATCGAGAACCACTGCCCGATCTGTTCGGCCGCGACGTCCTGCCAAGGCTTCTGCCGCTCCGAACTGGACATCTTCGAGCGGATCCTGGACGCCCGTGTGGAAAGGACCGAACACATCCTGGCCCAGGCCCGCCGCTGCTGCTATACGATCAGCCCGCGCTAAAGCACGGGCCTGGTGCCCGTCAGCGGTGGCAGATCAGCCCGATCTGGTCGCAGTTCTCACGGAAGTCGTGCCAGTACGCCTCGCCATAGTGCTCGATGGCCTGTGGCGGGATGGCGGGCGTGACCCACTCGAAACGACTGAAGCCGGCCTGGCGAATCGCACGCTCGTAGACGGCCCGGTCCAGCCGAAAGAACTCGAAGGGCACCGGTGGACTGGCCACGAATTCCGCCGCGCAGCGTCGCCCACCGGGCACCGGGTATTCGGCCAGGATCGTCAAGCCGTAACGCGTGAAGTTGGACACCTGCAAATCGAACCCAGGGTTGGAGGTGTAGGCCACCAAGGTCCCGCCGGGTTCGAGCTGGTCATGGATCTTGCCGAGCATGGCCGTCAGCTCGGCTTCGTCACGGGCATAGCACAGCAGCCAGATCGCGGTCACCAGGTCGAAGGCGGCACGGGTCGGCATCTGCAGGACGTCATGCACTTCGAACGCGAGCACATCCTGGCGATCGTTCTTCGCCTGCGCGACGTCGATCATCTGCTGCGAGATGTCCACGCCCAGAACGCTCGACGCCCCCAGGTCCACCAGCAGGCGCGAAAAGAAGCCCGACCCGCAGGCCAGGTCCATGACGCGCTTGCCCTTCACGTCTCCGACCATCTGACGGAAACTGTTGATCTCCACCAGCCGCTCGCTGGCTTCATCGACCGAGAAGTCGAACAGCTCACCGATCTGGTCATACATCGCATTCATGAGGCAACTCCATTGCAGGGGGTTCGGACAGGTGTGTGGGCCGTCGGGCGCGCAGGCGTCCAGGCCGGCAGGCGTGCTTCCAGGGCGCGGGCGAAACTCAGCAGGCGGTGCTCCTGCCAGTGCGGTGCGACGATCTGCACGCCGATGGGCAAGCCGGTGGCAGGATCGCGCCCGGCGTTCATGACCAGGGCGGGCGAGCCGGACAGGCTGAACGGGAACACATAGCCGTAGGTCTGGCGATCGAGCAGCGACTGGCCATGGGCGAAGGCGACGTCCGGGTGCACGGGCGTGATCAGCAGGTCATGCTCGCGGAAGAAGGCCGCCAGCTGATAGCGGAACTGATCCATGTCGGTCCAGTCCTGTTTGACCTCCAGCACCGTGGGCTGCACCTGTTCACTCATGCGCACCAGGCCTTCGAGTTGTGGCGTGGAGCGTTGCTTGCCGATGCCGTCGAGCAACTGCCGCCAGCCGGCGCCCCCATCGTTGCCGGTGATGAACAGGCGCCACATCAGCTCGTTGGCGTCCTCCAGCCTGGGAGGCGTGGCCAGCCGGGTCTCACCGACCAGGTGCGCCGTGTGCTCGCGCACCTCGTCGAGGACGCGCCGTACCGACGCGCTGGGCGCGACCCGCGTCGTTTCGTAGGTGAACGCCACGCGCAGCCGCTGCAGGTCGCAGGGTTGCCCGTCAGCGTCCCAGGGGGCGGCGACGGTATCCGGATCATGGCCGTCCGGGCCGGCGATGAGACGACCCAGCGTCTCCACATCACTCACGTAACGGCCCATGACGCCGAAGCTGGACGTATGGTGGAACAGCCCGGCGCGCTCGCGCGGGAACTGGCCGGTCAGAGGTACCCGCCCCTGCGTCAGCTTCAGGCCGCAGATGCCGGAGAAATGCGCCGGCAGGCGCACGCTGCCGCCAGCGTCCGAAGCCAGGCCTGCCGGGGAAAGCCCGGCGGCGATCGCCGCGGCCTCCCCGCCGCTGCTGCCCCCGGGCGTGCGCCGCACATCGTGTGGGTTGTTGGTGCGGCCGTAGATCAGGTTGTCAGTCTCGAAGGACATGCACAGCTCAGGCACGTTGGTCAGGCCGAGGAAAATGGCGCCGGCCTCGCGCAGCCTGCGCACGGCGGTGGCGTCCTGCTCGCTGACACCGCCGAGAAATTGCTCGACGCCACGGGAGAGACGAAAGCCGCGCACGTGCAGCACGTCCTTGAGGGTGATCGGCACGCCATGCAACGGCCCCAGGGGCTTGCCACGCACGACGTCGGCGTCCGCCTCGGCGGCCTGACGCAGCAGCTCGGCCTCGTCCGGCATCTGGATGATGGCGTTGATCGCAGGGTTGAACTGGCGGATGGCCGCCAGGTAGTGGTTGACCAGGTCCACGCTGGAAAGCACGCCTGTACGCACGCATTCGGCCTGGCGGGCCAGGCTCATTCGATCAATCATCGACGGCTCCTTTAGGCAGGAGGGCGAAAGGCAGCTTGTACAGGTTACCGATGACCGGGCGCAGCAAGCGCTGCTTCCAGCGCGGCAGGCGAGCGACCACGGCCAAGGCTTCGGCCAGGGCCTGCAACACCTGATCGACCTGCGCCAGGGTGATGGTCAGGGGTGGGTAGAACCTCAGGACCGGGCTGACGGCACGCTCGTCCATCGAGTGTCCGGCGTGCACACCCCTGCGCATCAATTCGGTGCTGATCAAGGCTTCGAACACGGCGCCGCGCAGGCGAATACCGGTCATCAGGCCGATGGCCGGCGCGTCCTCGATGATTTCGGGGTAGCTGGCCGCCAACCGTTGCAACCCTTTGCCCAGGCGTTCGGCAGCCGGCGCCGAGCGCTCGATCAGGTCATCCTCGACCAGAGCGTCGAGCGCCGCCAGCGCCGTGGCGCAGGCGAACGGCTGGCCGCCGTTGCGTGAGGTGCCTGGCCGGATGTGGGCGCGTTCGCCCTGGTCGAAGTGGCTGGCGTACAGCACGGCGGCGATGGCCGCATAACCACCGGTCAGCCCCTTGGACAGCACCATGATGTCTGGCACCACGTCGTCGTACTCGACCGCGAACCACTTGCCGCAGCGGCCGAACGCCGTCTGGATCTCGTCGGCGACCATGATCGCGCCGGTGGCATCGCACCGCTCGCGGATCCGTCGCACGTAGCCTTTGGGCGGTACGCGCAGGTAGGCGCCACCGAGAATGGGCTCGACGAAGACCGCTGCGGTCTGATCGGTGATCGCCCGGTCCAGGGCGGCCATGTCGCCATAGGGAATGAAGTCGATGACGTCGCGGTTGAGCCCATGCTCGTTGCGCCCGTGCTGCTGCCCCAGGATGTTCATGGTCGCCAGGGTCTTGCCATGGTAGCCATGCTGCATCACCACAATGCGCTGCCGGGGCACCTGGCGACGCAGCACATAGCTCAGTACCTGCTCGATCGCTTCGGCGCCAGTCATGGTATAGCGCACCTCGCCCCACTGACCGGGCACGCGCTCCCGCAGACGGCGGCTCAGTTCGACGCTGGCCCGGCTGGGCAGCCCACTGGGGGTGCAGGCCAGGTCTTGCACCTGCTGCAGGCTGGCGTGCCTGACCCGTGGGTTGGCGTGACCGACCAGGAAGATGCCGTAGCTGCAGGCGCAATCGATGAACGAGCGCCCGCGGTGGTCGGTCACCTGGCAGCCACTGGCGTCTCGCTCGATGCCGGTGTTGGCGACTCTGTACAGTTTGGCGGCTGAGGGCGTCCAGTGCCGGTAGCACTTTTCGACCCATTCTCTACGCGGCTTGCTGGCGAACATCGACCAAAATCCTTTTCAGTGTATGGGCCGCTTCGGCGATCACGTCCGAACGTGCGGTCAGGGGGCAGCGCAGCAGCACTTCTGCGCTGTACGGCGTACGAATGTGCAGACCCTGCTCGGCCAGTCGCGCCGCGAAGGCCTGGGCCTGCCCGACATCGTCGAGGCGCAGCGACACCCAGCCGCCGAACTGCCGAGCCTCGGGGTGGCCCAACGCGGCCACGAGCTGCTGCCCGTACGGGTCCATGCGCATCCAGAGCGCCTGGCGAGTGGCCGTCTGCAGGGCGGACAGCGCAGCGATGCAGGCAGGAGGATTACCCGCCGTGGTACTGCCGTGCTTCGCTGGGCTGCTCTTGCCATAGATGCTGGCGGCCAGTGCGTGAGAGGTGCTATAGGTACCGATCGGCACGCACCCACCTCCCAGGCTGTTGCCCATCACGACGATGTCCGGCTGCGCACCACAGTGCTGGAAGGAAAGCCGGTGGCCCAGGCTGCCCAGGCAGGTATCGATGTCGCTGTAGAGCGTGGGAATGCCGTGGCGCTTGGCGCCGGCTTCGAGCACGTCGATCAGTGCGGACGGTATCCACTGGCGCACGCTGTCGACGGTCACGAAAGGCCCGTAGCACAAGGCGAAGCAATCGTCCCAGTGCTCGAAGCCCAGCAGTTGCTCCACCCGCTCGACCCGATGCACGCGCACACCCAGATACGTGAGCAGGTTGCCCTGCCCTTCCCCGGCACGGGACAACGCGCCGTGACTCATGTCGCCATAGTCGTTTCCAGCGACCATCAGCAGCGTCTTGCGCGTGGGGTGAAGGGCGCGCGCCAGCTTCAGTGCGCCTTCGAAGGCTTCATCGCCGCTGTTGCAGACATAGCTGTTCTCGTAGCCCTGCCCGAGCCACTCGGACAGTCGCTCGCACAAGGCGATCAAGGGCGCGCTGATCAGCACGCGACTCGACAGGCCGACCGCGTGCAACTGCTGCACCACCGGTTGCACCACCTCCGGCACCTGGTGACCGAAGCCGCCGGACAGGTCGATCATGCGTTGGCCATCGTTCCACGTGAAGGTGTCGTGGCTGGCCTGGGTTATCCATCGTTCTTCCATGAGGTTCACCGGTAGCTCAGAGCGTTGAAGATTTCGCGCGAGGTGTCGACGATCGGTTGACGACCGTGCATGACCCGGCGGTTGTCGATCATCACCATGTCGCCGTCCTGCCAACCGACGATGTGCGTGTGCCGCGCCGTCACGCGCTCGACTTCGTCCAGCAGCGCCGGATCGAACGGCTCGCCATTCTCGAAGTCGATGACGGGCTTTTCGTAGTTGAACGAGGGGCCGAGGATGCTGTTGGCGAACGCAGCGCCGCCGTGGAAGGACGACTGCTGGATGGCCGATACCGCGTAGGCGTAGGCCACGGTGTCCTGCGCCTTCGTGTAGTGCATCTGGGTATTGCGGTCGGCCCCGACGATCGCCTGCAACTGCTCGAAGGTGGCGTCTTCCAACGACTCGACCTCAGGCAGGTAATGGCAGACGATGCGTCGCCACTTGTCACCGGGGACCGTGCGCCGGTAGCGAATGCGTTGTTCGGAAAAGCGTTGCACGGTGGTCGGCGACAGGTCATCCAGAACGGCGGCGCCATCGCACAGCGTCGTCTGGGAGCCCTTGCGCGGGGCCAGGGTGCAATAGAACCAGGTGAGGTCGGGCCAGATCGGCGCATTGCCATTCTCGCAATGCAGCCCGACGGCGTCCGTGCCGGCATCGACCAACTGCGCCACGCCCCCCGAGAGCGTACGCCCGGGGTCGAGGCTCAGGCGTGAGCTGTGGCGTTTGACGAAAGCGGAAAACTCGTCCAGCGTCACCAGGCAACGGCGCAAGACCACGACACCGCGGTCACGCAGGTGTTCGTAGAGCGGTCCTGTCTCGACGTGCAAGGCCAGGTTTCGATCGGTAATGACAGCAGCGTCATATACAGCAGTGTTCATCGCAGAGTCCCTTTGCAGAACGCATCAACTATCCATGTCCAGGGCTTCTTGCAGCAGGCGTCGACGCTGCAGGGGGGGCTTGCCGTGCATGCTCTGCCAGCGTGCATCGTCTTGGGACCAGGTAACGATCGCTTGTGGCGCCTCGACGTCGGAGAACCACTGATTGGCCCACTGACGCGTGGCGACCGGATCGAAGTCATTGCCGACGGCCAACACGACGGTCAATACCTGGTGGCTGTCGAGCAGCAACACGGCATCGGTCACCCCCGGCTGGGCACGAAATGCCAGTTCGACGGGCTCGGGCGAAACGTTGCGCCCGTTGGGCAGGCACAAGAGGTTCTTGGCGCGGCCACTGACGTACAGGTAGCCGTCGTCATCGAGCCGACCGATATCGCCCGTGTCCAGCCAGCCATCGTCACCGACCGTGCAGGCGCTGGGGTCCACCCAGGAATAACCGAGAAACAGCGAAGGGCTGCTGATCTCGATGTGCTGCTGGTCATTGATGCGCACCTGGACATGCGCCAGGGGTCGTCCGACGCTGCCGATCCGGCGTGCCTGAGGCGTGCTCACGCAGATCACCGAGCCGTTCTCGCTCAGGCCGTAGCCCTCGTGGACGCTCAGGCCCTGGTCTTGCAGGCGTTGCAATCGGCGGGCATCGACCGGCGCTCCCCCGGTGGTGATATGCACGTGCTTGCGCAAATGCTCCAGCAAACCGGGATCGCGCGCGATGCGCATCTCGATGACCTCGAGCATGGCAGGCGGTACGGTCATGGCGGTGGCGTTGCACGCACGCACGCTGTCCAGCAGGCTGGACAGGTCGCACCCTGGCTCACCGATCAAGGGCGTGCCCTGCGGCAGGAAGCGGACGGTGCCGCCGCTGAGCAAGGGCAGGTAGACGGCGGTCACCTGTTCGATCAGCAAACTCATCGGCACCAGGGACAGGTAATGCTGATGATGCGGCGCCGGCACGCGTTCCAGCAGAGACCGCAGCATGACGTCCAACCCGCGCAGGCTCTGCTTGACGCCCTTGGGACGACTGGTCGTACCCGAGGTGTGGATGACTTTGCAGACCCACGCCGGGTCATGCGAGCGGGGTGGCTCGATGGCGGGCAGGTCTGCCCCCGTCGCTTCCTCGACCGTGATGATGTCCAGCGCAGCCGTGTCCAAGGCCCACTTGTCCTGCAAGGTGGCCTGCCCTGCCGCATCCACCAGGAATGCACCGCATTGTTCGGCAAGGAATTCGGCCTGGTAACGGCTGAAGCCCAGTGGCAACGGCAAGGTGGTGTACCCGAACACCAGACACGCCAGGTCGGCCACGACCCAGTCGGCGCTGTTGCCCATGACGATGCCGACGGTCGCCTCACGGCTGACGCCATGGGCCTGCAAGTGCGCCCCCAAGGCCATGACGCGTCGATAGACCGTGTGGCCATCCAGCGTCCGGCTGTGCCCGCCGACAGCGTCGATCAGCCGCGGCGCGTCAGGCGCACCTTGAAGCCCCTCCAGAATCGCGCTGACGAAGTTCATGAGGCCAGGCTCCTGTGCGCGCCCTGAAGGTCGAAGGCGGTCGTGAGCAGGGTGTCCCGGTAGTGTGCGGTCATGTCGTTGAGCTTGATGTAACCGGTAAGCGGCTCGTCCTCGTAATAACGTCCCCAGTCGATGCCGGGGCGCTGCGGTACCTGTTCGAGCCGTGCGGCGCAGACAGGGTTGAAGCGCACCTTGCACTGCATCATCACCTGAATCGAACGCGGGTTGGAGGTGCACAGCAGGTAACGTGCGCCCAGGCACCATCCCACGACCGAGAGCATGTTGAACAACCCGCGACCGGCGGCGGTGTGGGTGGACGCGACACAGCCGACTTCGGCGATGGCGTCGCGGTGGACAGGGTGTTTTTCGAGGCGCGAAATCAGCTGTTCGCAGCGCTCGCCCAGATAGTGTTCCGAGAACAAGCCCTGACCGCTGGCAAATGTAATGCCCGCGCACGATTGGATAGCATCGTGCGCGTCGACAATGACCAGGAAATAGTCGGGACACGGGTCAATGACCGCGTCGTAGGCTTTTTTATAACGCGACTTCACAAATTCAGAGGCCGCACTCCACCGTGGAGCATGGCGTTGTTCAAGATACGCACGCACAGAGATCCCTTCCCTAGAGTTAGAGCGATTCGAGAATAACCAACCTTGTGATCTTTCCAGGCAGCGCTGTCATAGGCTGCCGTCAACGAACGCACCTGTCGCGCTGGCGTCCTGACAGGCAGGACCATTGTCCAGTGGGCTTTTTTAGAGGTTGCTAAGTGCCCGTGCGACGGTGTCAATCGAAGACAGGAATAGAAATAGCACACGGCCCCGAATATTCCAAGTTTTACTTGTTAATTTATGATTACAGCAGCAACCCGTTGATTTGATGGCCTATTCACCTATCGAAAGTGGCACCTTGATCGTCAATACGACATTGGTCGCCCCCTGGGCAGGGTGGGCTTTATCCTTTCAGCTCAACGCTCGCAAATGCGGCTTTAGTGCCATCCGCTACGCCTTGATAAGAAAGACCGTGCAGGACATAAAGACGCGCGGGGTGTTTACATCGCCTATGACAAACGCACTTTCAGCCTGCCTGCAACGGCATCGGCATAGAGGCCACATGGGGAATCTGGCACATTTGCCCTAGCCGTTTAAATCAAGAGACGTGTTAAGAAAGTTAAGCGGATTGCGTTCATCGTTTTGCCTTGATCACGCACCGGACGTGCCGCCGTGACACAAGTGCCCTTTAAAGAGTCCCAATAACGGCTCATGCGCGCAGAGACGGTCGAGAAAAGCTGGACTCCATGTTCGTGCTCAAGACAGGAAGCACGCCGGCACGCCGAAACAGGGCCGCAGTCATGGACGAGAGGGATCAGCACGGGCAAAGCGATCTGGTCAAAAGGCTAGAACCCGCGGGGAGCGCGAATGAGGGGATGACGCCTTGGAGGCTCGGTGCTTTCTGGTCGCGAGAGACAGGCATACGGCCTGCATTGCCTTGCGCTGGCAATGCAGGCCGTGTTCAACGGTTATACCGCCAGCGCACGCTCACGCAGCTCGCTGTTGAGGATGCGGTCGTTCTCGCTGTAATCGACCGGGCAGTCGATCACGTGCACGCCTGGGGTCTTCACACAGTGCTCAAGCAGCGGCAACAGGCCGTCGGCGCTTTCCACGCGGTGGCCATGGGCGCCATAGGCTTCGGCGTACTTGACGAAGTCCGGGTTGCCGTAGTCCAGGCCGAAATCGGTGAAGCCCATGTTGGCCTGCTTCCAGCGGATCATGCCGTAGCCATCGTCACGCAGGATCACCACGGTGATGTGCATCCCTAAGCGCACGGCCGTTTCCAGCTCCTGGCTGTTCATCATGAAGCCGCCATCGCCGCACACCGAGATGACCGGACGCTCCGGGTAGACCAGGTGCGCGGCCATAGCCGACGGCAGGCCGGCGCCCATGGTCGCCAGGGCGTTGTCCAGCAGCACGGTGTTGGGCTTGTGCGCCTTGTAGTTACGGGCGAACCAGATCTTGTAGATGCCGTTGTCCAGGGCAACGATGCCTTCGGACGGCAGCACGCGACGGATGTCGGCGACCAGGCGCTGCGGGTAGACCGGGAAGCGGTCGTCATCGGCGCCTTCAGCGATCTGCGCTTCATTGGCCTCACGGATCGCCATCAGCCGGGTGAAGTCCCAGTGGCTGGTGTCGGTCAGGGCTTCGCCGATCTGCCAGACGGTGTTGGCGATGTCGCCGATCACTTCGACCTGCGGGAAGTACACGGCATCGACTTCGGCGCTGCGGAAGCTGATGTGAATGACTTCGGTACCGCCACGCACCATGAAGAACGGCGGCTTCTCGATTACGTCGTGACCGATGTTGATGATCAGGTCGGCAGCCTCGACGGCGCGGTGCACGAAGTCACCGGACGACAGGGCGGCGTTACCGAGGAAGCGTGGGTGGCGCTCGTCGACCACGCCCTTGCCCATCTGGGTGG
This sequence comes from Enterobacterales bacterium AN_CKDN230030167-1A_HGKHYDSX7, assembly GCA_046940335.1. GTDB lineage: Bacteria > Pseudomonadota > Gammaproteobacteria > Pseudomonadales > Pseudomonadaceae > Aquipseudomonas. Next base: position 2,316 of record JBKYML010000008.1, on the reverse strand, counting down.
TGATGAACGGGATACCGGTCTTGTCGATCAGCTGCTTGAGGACCTTGGCGGTCATCTTGCGGTTGGCGCCGGCGCCGATCACCAGGATCGGGCTGCGGGCGTTCTGGAGCTTCTGCACGGCGGCTTCGATGGCCTTGTGCTCAGCCAGCGGGCGACGGTGCAGGCTGCGCGGGATCGGCAGCACATCGGTCTGCTCGGCGGCGATGTCTTCTGGCAGTTCCAGGTGCACGGCACCTGGCTTTTCTTCTTCGGCCAGACGGAAAGCTTCGCGCATGCGCGCCGGAATGTTGTCGGCCGAGGCGAACTGGTGGGTGTACTTGGTGATCGGGTCCATCATGCCGCAGACGTCGATGATCTGGAAGCGACCCTGCTTGGACTTCTTGATCGGCTTTTGGCCTGTGATCATCATCATCGGCATGCCGCCCAGGTAGGCGTAGGCACTGGCGGTCACCAGGTTGGTAGCGCCTGGGCCGAGGGTCGACAGGCTGACACCGGTCTTGCCGGTCAGACGGCCATAGGTCGCCGCCATGAAGCCTGCGGACTGTTCGTGGCGAGTCAGTACCAGCTTGATCTTGGATTTGCGCAGGGACTCGAGCAGGTCGAGGTTTTCCTCACCTGGGATGCCGAATACAAACTCGACACCTTCGTTTTCCAGGCATTGCACAACGACATCGGCGGCCTTGGCCATCTTGCTTGTTACCTCAAGTGATAGTGCGGTGGTGAATCCGGGCATGTTTCAGCGCACAGCGCTGCATCGATCGGTCCGCGAGCCTGTCTGTGGATCGCGAACAAGGTCTTGACGCAACGTCAGCACGCGAAAGTCACGTGCGATCACGTTCCTGTCGCAATCGGTGACAAGGGTGCCGTGCACGGCTGACGGCGTCCAGGCTTTATTGCCCCCCGCAGCAACAAACACCTCCGACTCACGGCCTCAAAACGTCGAGGGGCCGATGAGCAGACCAATGAGTGGGTTCAGCACCAGGGTGCCCAATGCCATGGCCAGGGCGCAGCCGATGTGCACATGCAGGTCGTCCGGCAAGCGCAGGATGATGGCAATGGCCAGCGGCGGCAGGATGATGGCCCCGAGCAGGGCGCTCCAGAGAATGACGTTGAGCTGCCCCCCATACGTCATCAAGGCGACGGGCACGATCGAGACGATGGGCAAGTAGGTGGGGTACCAGCCCAGGCTGATCCAATGCCGCCGCCACATCAGGACGCCCAGCAACGAAGCCAGGGCTTGGCCAGCGATCAGCTCGAGGACGAGGTGTGAGCCATAGGCAGGACTGACAGGCGACAGCAGATAGGCCAGCAGCACACCGCCCAACAGACCCAGGCTGGCCCACTCGTTGCCGAACAACATCACTTCGCTGAAGTCGGCCAGTACACGCCGCAGGACCCAAACGGGGCCGTACCCTGTAGGGGCCTTCACCGACCGTGTTGCAACAGAGCGCCGACGACTGCCCAGCCAGTGGGGATAGTGTGCGCACAGGCGCGAGGCCAAGGCGCACGCGATCGCCACGCCGAACATGTTGCCCGTGACGCTCGGCCAATTCAGAGGCCGGCACATGAAATTGAAGAGCAACAGGCTGATAGGCGTGACCAGCAGGGCGCCCAGCACGGCACCACTGCACAGTACCCGCCATCCACCACCATGGGACGCGATCAGCAAGGCCGGAACGGACACGAAAGCCACATAGGTGGGTTGCCAATTGCCCCATTGCAGCGTCCATCCCCAGAGGGCATTGCTCAGCAGCAGGCTGACGGCCGAACTGCCGATCACCCACCCCCAATTGCCATTGCCATGGCAGATGGCGAAGCCTTGCCAACCCGCTGCGCGTCGACACGCCTGATGGGCGAACCAGCCGCCCCCTAGCAGCCCCAAGGAGGCCAGTTCATGTTTGTAGAAGGTGGCCTCGCTCATGTCGCCCAGGAACCAGCGCAGGCGGCCCAGGGGTTCGTCGATGTGCAGCAGCATGTCTTGGTAGTCGGGCCACACGCCCAGCCAGGCTTGTGCACGGCCGCTGACGACCTCGATGAACAAAACGGTGAACAGGGAAATCGCCAGGCAGATCAGTCCATGTGAATGGACGCTATGACGAAAGGAAGGGAGGGCGTTGTCCATCTGCAGATCCTTCACGGTGAGAAGGTCACAGTTAAACGGCCAGAGCTTGGGGGCTGACAGTCAGACGCTTCTGACACGAACGCGGGAAACCTCAATTAGCCAAGCGCGAGTTGGCCTATTGAAAGACGGCTCGCCCCCCTGCTCTTTCGCCTCGTGGCAACGAGACAGGGTGAGCTCACGGTGTCGGGCCTAGA
>JBKYML010000007.1:0-268294 GCA_046940335.1 Enterobacterales bacterium AN_CKDN230030167-1A_HGKHYDSX7 | reverse complement strand
ACACGCAGGTAGGGGTTTTGTCTTTCCAGAAGACCTGACACGAGCGGAGCGCCCATGCACGTGAACCCTGATATCGATGCGTTTCTTGGCTGCCGCACCCCCGAAGCGTGGATCGAAGCGGCGCTGCTCGATCAAGAAACCTTGCTGATCGACCATAAGAACTGTGAATTCAAAGCGGCTAGCACGGCGCTGAGCCTGATCGCCAAATACAACACGCATGTGGACCTAATCAACATGATGTCGCGTCTGGCACGTGAAGAATTGGTGCACCATGAGCAGGTACTGCGGCTGATGAAACGCCGTGAGATCCCTTTGCGCCCTGTGTCGGCAGGCCGCTACGCCTCAGGACTGCGTCGGCAGGTGCGTGCGCATGAGCCGGCCAAACTGGTCGACACCCTGGTCGTGGGTGCCTTCATCGAAGCGCGCAGCTGCGAGCGATTTGCCGCTTTGGTACCGCATCTGGATGAGGAGTTGGGCACGTTTTATCACGGCTTGCTCAAGAGCGAAGCGAGGCATTACGAAGGGTATTTGAAACTGGCCCGCCACTATGGTGAGGCCGATGACATCGCCAGGGTGATCGAGCGTGTCAGAGAAGCTGAGGCCGAGCTGATCACGAGCCCGGATACCGAATTGCGCTTTCACAGCGGCATCCCTGCATTCGCCTGACTCGCACTGCAGGGCATGCCACTCGAGAGGCTCTGTCAGTCGCGGCGACCCAGCAACAGACCGACGACCACGCCCAAGCCCGCAGAGATCGCCACGGTTTGCCACGGGTGCCCCCCGATGTAAGCCTGAGTGGCTTCGACCACCGGCTTGGCCTTGTTGCCCACCTCGCCCAACGCTTCACGTGCCTGACGCAGCTTCTCGCTGATCTGGGAGCGCAGCGAGTCGGCATCGTCGCCCACGATCGAGGCGCTGTCATTGAGCAGTTTTTCCGATTCGCTGATGAGCGACTGAAGCTCGCTGAACACTTGGTCCTTGATCTGTTCGACATCCGCTTGCACGGTAGATTTCCGAGGCATGTGACTCTCCTTTAGGGTGATGGGATCTCTAATGGATTTTTCCTGAGTCGGAAAGTTGCAGCGCTGCCCCGATCGATCAACGAGACGGTGTAAAATGTCCTTTCTTTTTCACTCGCAGGATCGACGATGAGTTTCAACCTCGCCAACCTCAGCTTCACCGAGCGCGCAGAGATCGAAGCGCACAAGGCTCGCCTCTTTGAGTTCTGGCAAAACAACCTTGGCAAGGCCAAGGCCGATGCGGGCAGGCTGATCGGTGAAAAATCACGACGCAAAGGCAAATGGGCCGAATGGGTACGTGCCGAGCTGGACGCCATGAGTCCCCCCGAATATGCCGACCTGGTGCGCGGGGAGGTCAACAAGATGATGGCTGCGGCCAACGTCAAGCGCTGACGGACGCTGACCTTCAAGGCGCGCGCGTTGCGTTGGGCCACTTCAACGTGCCACTGTCGGAAAAGCGCCATGTGCTCATGCCACGCCCCGACAGTTTGCCATCGACGCGATAGGGCAGGCCGTCGAGCCCCTGCAGACGGTCCAGCCCATAGACCTGCCGCAGCATGCCGAAAGCGCTGATGCTCATCGGCACCTTCACCACCCGCTCAGCATAACGCCCAATGCGGCCCGACTGATCACTGACGCCGCTGGCCAACGGTTGTCCGTTGACCTTCAGGGTCAAAGCCATTCCGTCGAAGTCCAAGGCTTGCTCATTGGGGTTCTGCACGCGCAGCGAGAGAGCCACCCGCATTTCCAGATCCTGCCCGGGCAAGGGTTCGATACCCACGACGGTGACTTGCACAGGGTCCTGCTGGGTGAACAGCGTACAGCCACCCAGGCTGAGCGCCAGCAGCACGGTCAGGATGCTTCGGCGCCACACGCGTGTCTTCATGAAGCCTCACCTCGATTCAAGAGCAGGCAGGCAGTGTGACAAAGACCTCAAGGCATTGCACGGTCCACGCCAGGATAGGCGAAGCAGGCTCACGTGCATGCTTATCGGACATATCAGGAATCATGTGCATGGGGTTGTCGAGGAAACCTGCGCTTCCCCATACCCTCCAATGCCCGAGAGTCTTCGCTCAGGAGCCGAAGCATGAACCCTATCCGCATCATGGCGCTGCTCAGCGCGCTGGCCATCCTGCCCGTCCACGCGTCGCCGGTCGCACCCAGCACGCCTGCCGTCGAGCGCAACCCTTACAACAGCCCGATTCAACGAATCAACCCCAATAGCCGACAGGGCAGCGTGCCCGCCACTCCGCCCATGCATGGGCCATCGACCGTGCCACAGCCGCGCCCGCCCACGCTGGACAACCGAGGCATCGGCAACGGCGACAACCTGCGCCCGGCACCACGTACCGAACTCCCCCGCTCGACCCCTACACCACTGCCACGAGACGCGGCGCCTGCACGCTAAGCGACCGTCTTCAGTACAACCCCCTTGGAAGGAGTCCTTGCATGTCCCGTCATTCATGGTCGCTAGCACTGGCGGCATTCACGCTGCTGCCTGCCCTGGCCCAGGCGCTTCCCGAAACGTACTACCCCAGCGAAGAGGGCCAGCTGACCGTGGCCACCGTGGCGGAGGGCCTGCGCAACCCCTGGGCCTTGGCCTTCCTGCCAGACGGCAAGCACATCCTCGTCACCGAGAAGCCGGGCGACTTGCGTGTCATCAGCCCTGAGGGCAAGGTCGGGCCGCCCTTGAGTGGTGTACCCAGCGTCTGGGCCAAAGGGCAGGGCGGGTTGCTCGACGTGGTGCTCTCACCGAATTTCACATCCGATCGCACCGTCTACCTGTCCTATGCCGAAGAAGGCGACGATGGCAAGGCAGGTACGGCCGTCGGCCGCGGCCAGTTGTCCAGCGACCTGCGTCACCTGGATGACTTTACCGTGATCTTCCGCCAGCAGCCCAAACTGTCGGAGGGCAACCACTTTGGTGGCAAGCTGGCCTTCGACCGCGACGGCTACCTGTTCATCGCGCTCGGCGAGAACAACCAGCGTGCCACAGCGCAGAATCTGGACAAGCTGCAAGGCAAGCTGGTGCGCATCCTGCCCGATGGTGAGATTCCCAAGGACAACCCCTTCGTGGGGCAAGACAAGGTCCGTCCGGAAATCTGGTCATTCGGCCACCGTAACCAGCAGGGCGCTGCGCTCAACCCTTGGACCGGCAAGATCTGGACGCACGAGCATGGCCCGCGCGGGGGGGATGAGATCAACGTACCCGAGGCCGGCAAGAACTATGGCTGGCCGATCGCGACCCACGGCATCAATTATTCGATGCTGCCTATCCCCGAGGCCAAGGGCAAGCATGTCGAGGGCATGGAAGACCCGCACCATGTCTGGGAAAAATCCCCTGGCATCAGCGGCATGGCTTTCTATGACAATCCGACGTTCAAGGCCTGGGAGCATGACCTGTTCATCGGCGCGCTGGCCACCAAAGAGCTGATCCGCCTGCAGCTCGACGGCGACCGCGTCGTTCATGAAGAACGCCTGCTGGGCGAGCTCGACGCGCGCATCCGCGACGTACGCGTCGGTCCGGATGGCTTCCTCTACCTGCTGACCGATGCCAAGGACGGTGCCCTGCTGAAGGTAGGCCTCAGTACACACTGAGCGCATGGCGTATCATGCGGGTTTGTTCACGCGAGCCGACCCGCATGGCCTTGGACCCACGAAGCCGTTACGACCACGCCGTCCATGACGAGGGTTTTACCGATGACCCTGCGCAACGCAGTGCCGTAGAAGCCTTGCAGGCGTGCTATCAGAAGCTAGAGACGGGGCGGGCGGCACAGGGTGTCTACCTGTGGGGTCCAGTGGGGCGTGGCAAGACCTGGCTCATGGATACCTTCCATGCCAGTGTGGTTGCCGTACCGCTGCGTGCCAGACGCCAGCACTTTCATCATTTCATGGCCTGGGTCCACCAACGACTGTTCCAGCTCAATGGTACGGCCGACCCCCTGACGGCCCTGGCTCGAGAACTGGCCGAGTCGATCGAGGTCATGTGCTTTGATGAGCTGTTCGTCAGCGACATCGCCGATGCGATCATCCTCGGTCGTCTGTTCCAAGCGCTGTTCGAACACGGCGTGACCTTGGTCGCCACGTCCAATCAACCTCCTTCGCGCCTGTATGAAGAGGGCTTCAACCGAGAGCGCTTCCTGCCAGCCATCGCTGCCCTCGAGCGGCACATGCAGGTGCTGGCGGTCAACGGTGAGCGGGACCATCGCCTGCGTCCGGGGCAGGCGTGTCAACGTTATTGGGTGCGTGCTGAGGCGAGCGACTGCGCCTTGTCACAGGTGTTTCGCGCTCTCGATCCAGCGCGGCTGGGGACGAATCGGCCCTTGACGCTTGGCACGCGTCACCTGGAGGTGATCCGGCGCAACGAGCAGGTGGTGTGGTGTCGATTCGCAGACCTGTGCGAGCAACCCATGGCCACCCAGGAGTTCATGGCGCTGTGCAACCAGTTCAACGTCATCCTGGTCGAGGGTGTGCCCGCACTGGGCGGGCGGCAGCGTCCCGCGAGGATTGCGCGAGGGACCGAGGACGCCGCCCGTCGCGTCGAGGCGGGCGACCGTCAGTTGCCGTCCCTGTCAGCCAAGGATGACAGCGTCAGGCGGTTCATCGCGCTGGTGGATGAATGCTATGACCGCCGCGTGGCGCTGTACCTCGAGGCCGACGTTCCACTCGAGGCGCTGTACCCCGATGGCTACCTGAGTTTCGCCTTCCGTCGCACCTTGAGCCGCCTGCGCGAGATGCAGTGGCAGCACTACGGTGAAGGCTGCACGACACCTGCTCTAGGGTAACGGCCTGTCGAGCCAGGCCAACAGGGCCTTGTGGAAGCGTTCGGGAGCCTCGATCTGCGGTGCGTGCCCCATCCCCTCGAACGTGACCAGCTCACCCTTGGGGATTTGCCCGACCACGCGGGGGCCGAGCACCGCATAGTTGCCCAGGGTCGCCTTCAACGCCGGCTCGGCCACGTCGCTGCCGATGGCAGTGGTGTCCTTGTCGCCGATCAACAGCAAGGTCGGCATCGACAGGTGCTTGAACTCATAGACCACCGGCTGCGTGAAGATCATGTCGTAGAGCAAGGCCGAGTTCCACGCCACTGCCTCGTGTCCCGGGCCACGGTTGAGGCCAGCCAGCATTTGCACCCAGCGCTCGTACTCGGGTTTCCAACGACCGGCGTAATAGGTCTTGCGCTCGTACGCGCGGATCCCCTCGGCACTGACCTTGAGTTCGCGCGCATACCACTGATCCACGCTCCGGTAAGGCACGCCCAAGGCTTTCCAGTCCTCCAGCCCGATCGGGTTGACCATGGCCAGGCGTTCGACCTTGTCGGGGTGCATCAGCGCATAACGTGTCGCGAGCATGCCCCCGGTGGAATGCCCCAGCACGATGGCCCGCCTCACGCCCAATGTGTCGAGCAGTGCTTGGGTGTTGAGGGCCAGTTGTTGGAAACTGAACTGATACTGGCGAGGTTTGCTCGAGGTGCAGAAACCGATCTGGTCTGGCGCAATGACACGGTAACCGGCCTGACTGAGCGCGTTGATCGTGCTTTCCCAGGTCGCGGCACAGAAGTTCTTGCCATGCAGCAACACGACGGTACGCCCGTTTGCCGTACCGTTGGCGGGCACGTCCATGTAGCCCATCTGCAGGGGCTGACCTTGCGAGGAAAACTCGAAGTGCTGCAAGGGGTACGGATAATCGAACCCCTCGAGTTGCTGGCCATAGGACGGTGGCGGACCAGCAAGGGCATGGCCACCGACCAGGCAGGCCAGGGTCAGAACGGTCGCGCGCAGCATGAATACCTCGAACCAGATCGTGTAGGAAGAGGTAACTCTAGCAAGCGGCGAACGACGTGCGGCATCAGAAGGTGTTACTTCTCATGATGCGCTCTGTCATTCAGCCGCTTGCTCGGGATCGAGTTCGCGCAGCAGCAACCCATAGTCCAATGACACTTGCTCGGGGATGGGGATCAGCACCACATGCCCATCGCCCGGCGCCACGTCGATGGACGCCTGTTGCGGGTCACGCAGACGCTGCAGTTCGAAAGGGTAATTGCCCTGGGGCGTCATCAACTCCAGAGGGTCGCCCACGGCAAATCGGTTCTTCACCTTGACCTCGGCCCAGCCTTCGATCCGCGCACCGGTCAGCTCGCCCACGAATTGCTGGCGCAGGGAGACCGACTGGCCGCGCTGATAGTTCTGGTATTCGTCGTGCACATGACGACGCAGGAACCCTTCGGTGTAGCCGCGGTTGGCCAGGGACTCCAGATCACCCATGAGGCTGCGGTCGAACGGCAGTCCGGCGGCGGCATCGTCGATTGCCTTGCGGTAGGCCTGTACCGTACGCGCGCAGTAGAAGTGCGACTTGGTCCTTCCCTCGATCTTCAGCGAATGCACCCCCATGTGCGCCAGGCGTTCGACGTGCTGAATGGCGCGCAGGTCCTTGGCATTCATGATGTAGGTGCCATGTTCGTCTTCGAAGGCCGGCATCCATTCGCCGGGTCGACCGCTCTCTTCCAGCAGATAGGCCTGCTCGGTGGGCGCGCCAAGACCCAGGGTGGGTTCGACCGTGTGCACTATTTCTCCACCCAACGTCTCGCTGGCCGGGACCGCGTTGTATTTCCAGCGGCAGGCATTGGTGCAGGCGCCTTGGTTGGCGTCGCGCCGGTTGAGATAGCCCGACAGCAGGCAGCGCCCCGAATAGGCCATGCACAGCGCACCATGCACGAAGACTTCCAGCTCCATGTCAGGCACTTGTCGCCGGATGTCGGCGATCTCCTCGAGTGACAGTTCGCGTGACAGGATCACCCGCTGCACGCCTTGGCTGGCCCAGAACTCGACACTGGCCCAGTTCACCGTATTGGCCTGCACCGACAGGTGTACCGGCATTTGTGGAAAGTGCCGACGCACCAGCATGATCAGGCCGGGGTCGGACAGGATCAACGCGTCGGGCCCCATGGCGATCACAGGCTCCATGTCCTTCAGGAAGGTCTTGAGCTTGGCGTTGTGCGGCGCGATGTTGACCACCACGTACAGGCGTTTGCCAAGGGCATGGGCCTCAGCGATCCCTTGCGCCAGGGTGGCATGGTCGAAGGCATTGTTGCGCACGCGCAGGCTGTAGCGAGGTTGACCGGCGTACACGGCATCGGCGCCATAGGCGAAGGCGTAGCGCAGCGTCTTCAGGGAGCCGGCAGGCGCCAGCAGCTCAGGTGGGGCGAACAGGGTCATGAGGCACCGCGCAAAAGGCGCCAATGCTAGCGGTGTGCGGGTTCGTGAATATTGACGTGCGTCAATTCAGGCATGGCACTTTGCCGAAGGCGCGCGCACTAATGTCTGAGCTCACGAGGAACCTCCATGAACGAAACTGCACTTCAAAACAAGGCGCTGGCCGTCTTGTTGGCCCTGGTCACGATCGCCTTTGTCTGGATTCTGCTGCCGTACTACGGCGCCGTCTTCTGGGCCGTGACCCTGGCCATCATCTTCGCACCGATGCAACGCAAGCTGCTGTTGCGTTTCGGGCGCCGCCGCAACCTGGCCGCAGGCGCCACACTCGGTATCTGCCTGCTGATCGCAGTGCTCCCGGTCATCGTCATCAGCGCCCTGTTGGTGCAAGAAGGCGCGACCCTCTACCAACGTATACAAGGTGGGCAACTGGACCTGGCCGGTTACCTGGAGCACGGCAAGGACATGCTGCCGGCATTCGCGCAAAGCACCCTCGATCGCATGGGCATGGGTAACCTCGACGGGCTGCGCGACAAGATCTCCCACGGCGCGATGCAGGGCAGTCAGTATTTCGCCAGCCAAGTGTTCAGCTTTGGCCAAGGCACGTTCGACTTTCTGGTCGGCTTCGGCGTGATGACCTACCTGCTGTTCTTCTTCCTGCGCGAAGGCGCCGAACTGGCACGCAAGGTCCGTCTGGCCGTGCCGCTGCCCGAGCAACAGAAGCGCCGGCTGCAGCTCAAGTTCAGCCGCGTGGTGCGTGCCACGGTCAAGGGCAACCTGGTCGTCGCGGTCACCCAGGGCGCACTGGGCGGGTTCATCTTCTGGATCCTGGACATCCCGAGCGCCCTGGTATGGGCCGTGTTGATGGCGTTCCTTTCACTGCTGCCAGCCGTCGGCGCCGGTATCGTCTGGGCGCCGGTGGCCGTGTACTTCCTGATGACTGGCGCGATCTGGCAAGGCATCGTGCTGACCGCGTTCGGCGTATTGGTGATCGGCCTGGTGGACAACCTGCTGCGGCCGCTGCTGGTGGGCAAGGACACCAAGATGCCGGATTGGCTCATCCTGATCTCCACCCTGGGCGGCATGGCGGTCTTCGGCCTCAACGGCTTCGTCATCGGCCCGTTGATCGCCGCGCTGTTCATTTCCAGCTGGGCGATCTTCGCTTCGAACAAGTCGCAGATACAGTTACCGTCCTGAGCCTCAGCGCCAGCTGTAGGCCACGCCTGCATAGACGCCCAAGCCTTCACCGGGCGTCGAGCGGGCCAGGTCGTTGCCGGCATCGTCATAGCCTGGTGTGACCGTGGCCGCGTAGTGGCGGTCGCCCAGATTGCGCAGGTCCAGCCACCCTTGCCAATCCTGCTTGGGCGAGTCCCAACCCAGGCGTGCGCCGAACAGTGCATAGGCATCGGCCTGGTAGCTGTTGGCATAGTCCACCTGCACTTTCGACACCAGCTGCGTATTGACGCCGGCATACAACCCGTTCGGCCAGTCGTAGCGCAGCTCGGCCTGGTAATAGTGCATCGGCAGCCCCGGCAATCGGTTGTCGCCGAAGCGATCATCATGACGGTAGTGGAAGTCGTTGAAGGTGTAGGCCTGACGCAGGCTCAGCCGGCCCTGGTCAGCGGCTTCCCACAGTCGGCTGTCGAGACTCGCTTCCACGCCCTGGTGCACGGTACCACTGGCATTGAACTCGGACGGCGTCACTCCAGGCTGGATCTCGACCGCGAGCAGTTCGTGGCGCACGCGTGCGTAGTACCAGGCCAGGCTCCAGCGTCCCAGCGGGGCATCGCCTCGTGCGCCCAGTTCCAACGTGGTGGCGGTCTGGTTCTGCATGGCAATCGGTTGGATCTGACGCCCGCCGATCGCAGGTGAACTCCAGATCAGCGACCACGGGTGAGGCGGCTCGACCGAGCGGCTGAGGTTACCGAACACTTGCAGTTCAGGCGTGAGGTCGTAACGCAGCCCCAGGCGCGGCGCATAGTCCCAATCGTGCTGGCTGACCTTCCCACCGTCGCGGGGATAGCTGACGGCGCTTTCGCGGCGTGTGTAGATCGCTGCCACGCCACTGGTCAGCCACAGGTCCGGCATCAGCTCCAGCTCATTGCTCAACCGCAGGACCGTGTCCGAGCCCTGGTAGCTGAAGTCGCGGGTGCGCGTTCCGACGGCCCTGAAGCCATTGCCGGCTTCGGGTACACGCACGAATTCCGAAGCACCACTGTTGGGCAGGTGCTTGGTGGTGCGCCAGGCCAGGGTGGTCTTGCTCTCGCGATCGAACAGCGTGTCACGCCGATGGTAAGCCAAGCTGCCGCTCACATCGGTGTAGGCGACCTTGAGGCGGTTGGCCCCTTCGCGCAGGTCCATGGGGTAGTCGTGGTACACCAGCCCGGTTTCCAGGCGTGATTCGTCATCGAAGTACAGCGTGGTCTTGTTCGCCAGCCAGGTGCTGCCTGGTTGCGGCCGACTGGCGTCGCGGCGCAGGTAGATCGGATTGGCCGCACGTGGATCGTGCTTGATCTGGTCCTTGGTCAGGCGACCGGCCAGGTCGTTTTCGGTCTCGCGATAGCGCAGGTAGAAGCGCGTCTCCAGGTTGGTATTGAAGCGGTAGCCGGCATTGGCCGCCAGTCCCTTGGAGCGTCCGCTCGTGTGGCGCTGATAACCGTCGTACTCGGCATCGGTCAGGGCCACATAGTAATCGAAGTTGCCCAGCACCTGTCCGGAACTGAGCTGGCGATGCGCATAACCGCGGCTGCCCACCTCGTAGCGTGCCTGCAACGGCGCGGCATCGTAGCCAGTGTGGGTGACATAGTTGATCGCGCCCCCCAGCGCCAGCGAACCGAGCTCGAACCCGTTGGCCCCAGGTAGGATGTCCGCACGGCTCAACCAGAGCGGTTCGAACAGTTCGTAGGGTGTCCCTCCTGGACCGGTCAGCGGCAAGCCGTCGAACAAGGTGTACACCCCCGACCCATGGGCCCCCGGCGCTCGATTGATACCGGACCCGCGGATGGACAGCTTGATGCCATCGTTGCCGGCCGACTGGGCGAAGACACCCGGTTGATAGGCCAACACATCCTGGTTGCTTGCCGTTCGGCCTTGTGACACATCGTGCAGGTCGACCACGCGCGCGGCCCCAGGCACGGCATGCATTCGGTCCCACGCCGTGTCCACCTCACTCTGGCGCTGGTCCTTGATCAGCACTTGATCCAGCTCCAGGGGAGGCTGCGCCGCGGCCATGCCACTGGATGCCATAAGGCCCAGCACGCTCAAGGCCGGGGGGAAGAACAGGACCGAACGCATGACGGACTCCACGGTAAAGAAAAGGCAATGGGCATCAGACGCTGGCCGAGGGATCCAGAGCACGCGCGTGTCCAGGGTTTATCAGCGACGCCTGGCAGGCCGATCTTGTGCGGCGATGTTTTACAAATTGCTTCGCTAGGGAGGGAAGGGTTGCATTGCTTAAGGTGAGGACATGCCCATTCGCGCCAGGCCTGACTGGCCTTACTTGCCTTGATGAGGACTCTGCCATGTCAAATCACGCTCGCCCCCTAACAGCCCAGACCGAGACGGACGAGCGTCCGGTCAGGCTGACTCCTCGCGAAGAGCAGGTACTGCTCTGGTGCGCCTATGGCAAGACCTCGTGGGAGATCGGGCAAATCCTGGGTTGCCAGGAGTGCACGGTCAATTTCCACATCAGCAACATTCTGCGCAAGTTCGCCGTCACCACTCGCATTGCGGCCGTGATCAAAGCCCTGCGCTACGGAATGCTCAAGGACTGAGAAACGGAGGCCGAGCATCATGCATATCGATGAGACATACACCGCGACACCCCCTGCGCAACGCTGGGTCGGATGCCACGATCCGTTCTGGCCGAGTGTATCGCTGGAAGGACTGCGAAATCGATTGGCGCTGTCGTCAGAGATCAGCGAGGCGCGTCTGGAGGTGGCGGCCCATGCCGCCGTGTTGAAGGCTGCCGCTGCATTCGCTCAATGGCGTCACCGCCTGCGTGCACGCGGTATCCAACGCTTGCAGGACTTGAACCGTCATGCCGCAGGCCGCCGGTTGACCCATTGTTACGTGCGATGCGTGACACTCGAGACGCGCAATCTGCTGCGCTCGAGCCAGGCCATGCCACGTGGGAACTCGGCCCATTGAAGAAAGGGATGATGCCATGTACAGCGATTCGGAACAGGCCACCCAGACGCTTGAGGTGGCCCAGACACTGGTCGATGCAACAGGTTTCGACGGCAATGCCTTGTTCGGGGCCGTGCTCGGCGCCTGGTTGGTCAGCAGTTCGAGGCACCGCGTCAAAGCCTGGATGATGATCAGTGCGAGCAAGCGGCTCAAGGTATGGCAGCAGGTCGGCTCCCTGATGCTGTCCGCTGGCGTGGGTTACCTGTTCACTCCCCTGGTGGAAGCGTTGGCACCCTTGCTATCCAGCGGCATGGCAGCGTTCGTCGCAGCCGTGGTGGTGATCCCCATCAGTGTCAAGATCATGTTGTGGCTGGATACGGCAGACCTTCGCGACATCCTTCAACGCTGGCGTAAGGGGTGAGGTCCTGGATGTTCGGGCCTGTGCAGGACCAGCGCCTCGAGCCGCCGCTCCAGGTATCGCAGACGAAGCTTGTCATTGACACTCGAGGCGATGGCTTGCAAGTCAGCCGGTTCCAGCAGGCGCAATTGCTCCAGCAGATCCGGAGCCAGCTCGTTAAGGGAGGAAGGAGGTCCGTCGGCCTGTGTCGGGCCGGATGGCGGGCTTCCCTTGCCCAGCAGGAGCCAATCGAGCGAGATGCCCATGCGTGCCGCCAGATTTACGCACAATGCATAAGGTACGCTTTCTCGGACCTTCCAGCTGCTCAGGGTCTGGGGGCTGATACCCAGTGCTCTGGATAGTGCAGAGTCGGTCTGGCAGCCGGTAACCTGCTTGAGCCGCTCCAACACGGCCGATAGTGCGTTATTACTCATTTCAAGTATCCATGGCTGGTTTTGGCACATTTATAATGCGTAAACTATTCATAGCGAATATGAACTTGGAATCTACTCAGCCCGTGGGGTATTGGAACGACATTATGAAAAAAACTGTAAGACTGAAGAATAAATCCTACAGTACAAAGCGATATGGACTATTGATTTTAGACCAATTCAACTTTCCGAGTGACTGGTTCATTGCGGACCGTTCGACGGGTTCTGGCGGATTTGTCGGGAGGTCAGCATGAGTACCTACAAGCTGGTCTGCCCCCATTGCCAAAGCCGTATGCGGATCCGGACCAGCGAAGGCCGGCATGTCTTTCTGCGAGTCGCCTATTTGCAATGCACATTGGAGGCCTGCGGTTGGTCGGTGCGTGCCGAGTTCGAGATGACCCATGAATTATCGCCGAGCGGCATGCCCAACCCTGATGTGCACCTGCCTTCAGCGACGGGCGAATTGCGTCGCGCTGTTGCTACGTCTGAAGAGACTGCCTAACGCGTATTCCCACGTAAAACGCCCTTGAGACGATGCAAAACAAAACACCCCGCCAGGGCGGGGTGTTGTCGTGCAGCAGGGGCATCATCCGAGCAGCGGTAATCCAGCCTGTTGAACCAGCTCCAGCAGTGGCTGGGGATACACACCCAGCACGAAGGCCAGAATGGCAATACCGAGCAACATCACGCCACCCGCACGTTGCTCCCAACGCAGAGGCGCATCGGAGCGACGCAGGTTGGGTTCGTTCAGGTACAAGGTCACCATTACCCGCAGGTAGTAGTAGACACCGATGGCGCTACCGACGACCAGTGCGCCGGTCAGCCACCAGAGTTGCGACTGGACGCCCGTGGCGATGATGTAGAACTTGCCGATGAAGCCTGCGGTGAGCGGGATACCGGCCAGCGACAGCATCATCACGGTCAGTACGGCAGTCAGGTAAGGACGGCGCCAGAACAGGCCACGGTATTCGTACAGCGCATCGGCGTCACGGCCCTTATACGGAGACGACATCAAGGTGATCACCCCGAAGGCACCCAGACTGGTGATGACATAGGTCACCAGGTAGACCCCGATCGCTTCGTTGGCCAGGCCCTTGCTCGCGACCAGTGCGATCAGCAGATAGCCGAAGTGAGCGATCGACGAATAACCGAGCAGACGCTTGAGGTTGCTCTGGGTCAGCGCCAGCAGGTTACCCACCAGGATCGACGCCACCGCGATAACGGCCAGTACGGTGCTGAGCACGCCGCTGCTGGCAGCAGGCGACAGCATGAACAGGCGAACCACCACGGCGAAGACCGCCACCTTGCTGGCCGTGGCCAGGAACGCTGCCACAGGCGCTGGCGCCCCTTCGTAGACGTCCGGCGTCCACAGGTGAAACGGGACCAGCGACAGCTTGAACGCCAGGCCGACCAGCATCATGCCCAGGCCCATCTGTGCGAGCAGCGTCGGCATGCCCGTGCTGGCCAAGGCCTTACCCACGCCCTCGAAGCTCAGGCTGCCCGCATCGGCGTACAGCAGCGCCATGCCGAACAGCAGGAACGCCGAGCCTGCGGCCGACAGCACCATGTACTTGATGCCGGCTTCCAGGGAGCGCTTGTTGAAGAAGGCGTAGGCCACCAGCCCGTAGACCGGCACCGAGAGCAGCTCCAGACCGATGAACAACCCGGCCATGTGGTTGGCACTGACCAGCACCATGCCACCCAGGGTCGACATCAGCAGCAGCAGGTACAGCTCTTCACGGTTGCCTGGATAGCCCTGCGCGCCTTCGCCCAGGTAGGCGTGGGCGAGGGTGACGCAGGCCAGGGTCGCGACCAGCATCAGGGCCATGTACAGGCACGCGAACTTGTCGATGGTCAGCAGCGGCGTGACTGCCAGCGGCGCGATTTTCAGTACCGGCAGGATGGACAGCAGAGCTGCGTTCAGGCCGATGGTGGACAGCAGGAAGGTCTGTGAATGGTTGCGCTTCCAGGCGATCGCCAGCATCACCACCACCGTGGTGACGGTGGTGATCAGCATCGGCGCCAGCGCGATGAAGTGTTGAGTGGTGAATTCCATAGCGCTCTTACCGGGCCGAAGCGAGTTGAGTGAAAGCGGAGCCAAGCCACTGCTGCACGCCACTCATGGTGGCAGCGGAGGTGTCAAGGAACGGCTGCGGGTAGACACCGAGCAGGACCAGCAGCACCGCCAGGCTCAGGATCATGGCCAGCTCGCGCCCGTTCATCCCAGCCAGGACCGTGTCGGCCTTGGCCGGGCCGAAGTAGGCGCGGTGGATCATGATCAGCGAGTACACCGAACCGAACACCAGACCGGTGGTGGCGATCACCGTGATCCAGGGCACATGGGCGAAGCTGCCAATCAGGATCAGGAACTCGCCGACGAAGTTGCCGGTACCCGGCAGGCCGAGCGATGCGGCGGCGAAGAACAGGCTGATCGCTGGCAGGTAGGCGATCCGGTGCCACAGACCACCCATCTCGCGCATGTCACGGGTGTGCAGGCGCTCGTACAACTGGCCGCTGAGGATGAACAGCGCAGCGGCGGAGACGCCGTGCGCAAGCATCTGGATCACCGCGCCTTGCAGGGCCTGCTGGCTGCCGGAGTAGATCCCGATCAGCACGAAGCCCATGTGCGACACGCTGGAGAACGCGATCAGGCGCTTGATGTCGGTCTGGGCGAAGGCCAGGAAGGCGCCGTAGAAGATGCCGATCAGACCCAGGGTCATGGCGATCGGCGCGAACTCTGCCGAGGCGTTCGGGAACAGCGGCAGGGCGAAACGCAGCAGGCCATAGGCAGCGGTCTTCAGCAAGATACCGGCCAGGTCCACGGAGCCTGCGGTCGGCGCCTGGGCGTGGGCGTCCGGCAGCCAGGAGTGGAACGGCACCACTGGCAGCTTCACCGCGAAGGCGATGAAGAAGCCCAGCATCAGCAGGTACTCGGTGCCGGCCGGCAGTTGCGCCTTGAGCAGGTCGCTGTAGTTGAAGGTGATGATGCCGGTGTTGCCGTAGTTGACCAGCACCAGGGCCAGGATCGCCACCAGCATGATCAGGCCGCTGGCCTGGGTGAAGATGAAGAACTTGGTCGCCGCGTAGATGCGCGTCTTCTTGCCGTCGGCCGAGCTGTGACCCCAGAGCGCGATGAGGAAGTACATCGGCACCAGCATCATTTCCCAGAAGAAGAAGAACAGGAACAGGTCCAGGGCGAGGAACACCCCGACCACGCCGCCCAGGATCCACATCAGGTTGAGGTGGAAGAAGCCGACGTGGCGCTGGATCTCGTTCCACGAGCACAGCACCGACAGCACACCGAGCAGGCCGGTGAGCAGGATCATCAGCAACGACAGGCCGTCGAGGGCCAGGTGGATGCTGATGCCGAAGCGCTCGATCCAGCGCACCTTGAACTCGAGGGCCCAGGTCGGCTCGACGCCCGGGGCCGGGGCCAGCGTGAAGTCACCTGTGCTCCACAGCCACAGGCCGATACCGAGCAACAGAGACATGGTCAGCAGCGCGATCCAGCGCGGCAGGGTGGCGCCGAAGCGCTCGCCCAGCCAGCACAGGAAGCCGCCGATGAAGGGGATCAGGATCAGCCAAGGCAGAATCATGACGGGTTCGTTTCCTTTCGCAGAGTCGCAAGGTTCATGGTCATGCCGCCATCAGCACGGCGCCGAGCACCAGCACGGCACCCACGGCGATCGAAGCGGTGTACCAGCGCAGTTGGCCAGTCTCGGTCTTGCTCATGGCCACATGACCGGCACGTGCCAGGCGCGGAATCAAGCCGATGCCGCGATCGACCGGGTCCTTGCGCAGCAGGTGGCTGATCAGCAGGTACGGCTTGACGAACAGCTTGTCGTACAGCCAGTCGAAGCCCCAGGCCGCGAACCACCAGGCCGATAGCGCACGCCCCAGGCCACTGTTGGCGACGGCAGTGACGAAGCGACGCTTGCCGAGGAACAGCATGGCCGCCAGCAGGATACCGGCGATGGCGATGGCGCCCGAGGCGATTTCCAGCGAATGCTTGGCTTCGCCACCGGCATGCCCGACGCTTTGCGGCAGCACGCCGGCCAGCGGCGGATGGATCCAGGCACCGATGAAGGTCGACAGCACGATCAGCACGCCCAGCGGCAGCCAGTGAGAGATCCCGTGGCCTGCATGGGCTTCGGTCTTGGCTTCCCCGTGGAAGGCGATAAAGATCAGGCGGAAGGTGTACAGCGACGTCATGAACGCACCCACCAGGCCGGCGTACAGCAAGCCGCTGTGACCGCTGGCGAAGGCTTCCCAGAGAATCTCGTCCTTGGAATAGAAGCCGGCGGTCAGGATCGGCAGGGCCGCCAGGGCCGCGCCGCCCACTACGAAGCTGGCATACGCCAGTGGCAGCTTCTTCCACAAGCCGCCCATCTTGAAGATGTTCTGTTCGTGGTGGCAGGCGACGATCACCGCGCCCGAGGCCAGGAACAGCAGCGCCTTGAAGAATGCGTGGGTCATCAGGTGGAAGATCGCGCCTTCCCAGGCACCCACGCCCAGGGCGAGGAACATGTAGCCGATCTGGCTCATGGTCGAGTAGGCGAGAATCCGCTTGATGTCGGTCTGCACCAGCGCGGCGAAGCCGGCCAGCACCAGGGTCACGCCACCGATCACGCCGACCAGGTGCAGGATGTCCGGCGCCAGGGCGAATAGGCCGTGAGTACGGGCGATCAGGTAGACACCCGCGGTCACCATGGTCGCGGCGTGGATCAGTGCCGAGACCGGCGTGGGGCCCGCCATCGCGTCGGCCAGCCAGGTCTGCAGCGGCAGCTGCGCCGACTTGCCGACCGCACCGCCGAGCAGCATCAGGGTGGCCAGCACCATCCAGGTGTCACCCGCCTGGAATTTCTGCGGCGCCAGCACCAGCAACTGCTGGACCTCGAGGGTGCCGAGCTGGACGAACAGGATGAACAGGCCAATGGCCATGAACACGTCGCCGATGCGGGTCACGATGAAGGCCTTGAGCGCGGCGTTACCGTTGTTGCGGTTGCTGTAGTAGAAACCGATCAACAGGTACGAGCACAGGCCCACGCCTTCCCAACCGAAGTAGATGAACAGCAGGTTGTCGCCCAGGATCAGGAACAGCATGCTGGCAATGAACAGGTTGGTGTAGGAGAAGAACCGCGAGTAGCCGGTCTCGCCGCGCATGTACCAGGAGGCGAACAGGTGGATCAGGAAACCGACGCCGGTGACCACGCCCAGCATGGTGACCGACAGGCCATCCAGGTATAGGGTGAAGTTCGGTGCGAAACCGTCCACCGACATCCACTGCCACAGCAGTTGGGTGTACGCGCCACCGGCCGGCGGCGCGACGTTGAACTGCCAGATCACGTAGGCGGCGACGGCGGCCGACAGGCCGACCGAGCCGACGCCGATCAGCGCCGAGAGGTTTTCCGAAAGACGCCCGCGGGAGAAGGACAGCAGCAGGAAGCCGATCAGGGGAAAGACGAAGGTCAGAAAGAGTAGGTTCATCCGCGCATCTCACTGGCAGCATCGATGTCGAGGGTGTGGAAGCGGCGATACAGCTGCAGCAGGATCGCCAGGCCGATGCTGGCCTCGGCGGCGGCCAGGCTGATCACCAGGATGAACATCACCTGGCCGTCAGGCTGGACCCAGCGGCTGCCGGCGACGATGAACGCCAGGGCCGAGGCGTTCATCATCACTTCCAGGCTCATGAGCACGAAGAGAATGTTGCGGCGGACCATCAGGCCGACCAGGCCCAGACAGAAGAGCACGCCGGCCACTGCCAGGCCATGCTCGAGAGGGATTGCAGGCATGAGTTACTCCTTCGCCTCGTTGCGTCCGAGGTGGAATGCCGTGACCGCTGCAGCGAGCAGCAGCATCGACGCCAGTTCGACCACCAGCAGGTAAGGCCCGAACAGGCTGATGCCGACCGCCTTGGCATCGACCGTGGTGCCACTGATGGCGGCGTTGCTCGGGTTGACGAACAGCACGTAGAGCAGCTCGATCAACAGCAGGGCGCCCAGCAGCACTGGCCCGGCCCAGATGCCCGGCGTGAGCCAGCCACGTTCCTGGGCCACCGAAGCCGGCCCCAGGTTGAGCATCATCACCACGAACACGAACAGCACCATGATGGCGCCAGCATAGGCGATCACTTCCAGGGCGCCGGCGAACGGCGCCCCCAGTGAGAAGAAGATCATCGCCACGGAGATCAACGAAATGATCAGGTAGAGCAGGGCATGCACGGGGTTGGTACCGGTCACCACCCGAAGGGTGGAAACCACGGCGATCCCGGATGCGAAGTAGAACGCGAATTCCATCTGTCTGTCCTTATGGGAGCAAGCTCTTCACGTTGATCGGCTCGGCTTCGTCCTGCGCGGCGCCTTTCGGCTTGCCGGCGATCGCCATGCCCGCGACACGGTAGAAGTTGTAGTCAGGGTTCTTGCCAGGGCCGGAGATCAGCAGATCTTCCTTTTCGTAGACCAGATCCTGACGCTTGAACTCGGCCATTTCGAAGTCCGGGGTGAGCTGGATCGCGGTGGTCGGGCACGCTTCCTCGCACAGGCCGCAGAAGATGCAGCGCGAGAAGTTGATGCGGAAGAACTCCGGGTACCAGCGGCCATCGTCGGTCTCGGCCTTCTGCAACGAGATGCAGCCGACCGGGCAGGCCACCGCGCAGAGGTTGCAGGCCACGCAGCGCTCTTCGCCGTCGGGGTCACGGGTCAGCACGATGCGGCCACGGTAGCGCGGTGGCAGGTACACGGGCTCTTCGGGGTATTGCAGGGTGTCACGCTTGCGGAAACCGTGGGAGAACACCATGGCCAGGCTGCGCAGCTGGGTACCGGTGCCTTTCACGACGTCGCCGATATATTTGAACATGGTCGACTCCTTACTGGGCCGCGACGGCTGGCGCGTTGTACAGCACGAGCGCAGCGGTCACCAGCAAATTGATCAGGGTCAGCGGAAGGCAGAACTTCCAGCTGAAGTCCATCACCTGGTCATAGCGTGGACGCGGAATCGACGCTCGCAGCAGGATGAACAGCATGATGAAGAACGCGGTCTTGAGCGCGAACCACAGGAAAGGCACTTGCGGCAGCAGGTCGAACGGACCGTGCCAGCCGCCGAAGAACAGCGTCACCAGCAGTGCCGAGATGAGGATGATGCCGATGTATTCACCGACGAAGAACATGCCCCATTTCATGCCCGCGTATTCGATGTGGTAACCGTCGGCCAGTTCCTGCTCGGCCTCGGGCTGGTCGAACGGGTGGCGGTGAGTCACGGCGACGCCGGCGATGAAGAACGTGCAGAAGCCGAAGAACTGCGGAATGATGAACCACAGGTTCTGCGCCTGGTACTCGACGATGTCGCGCATGTTGAACGAGCCCACCTGCACCACCACGCCCATCAGCGCCAGGCCCAGGAACACCTCGTACGACACGGTCTGCGCCGACGCCCGCAGGCTGCCGAGCAGGGCGTACTTGTTGTTCGACGACCAGCCGGCGAACAGCACGGCGTACACCGACAGGCCTGCCATGGCGAAGAAGAACAGCAGCCCGATGTTCAGGTCGGCCACGCCCCAGGTCGGGGTGATCGGGATCACCGCGAAGGCGATCAGCAGGGCGCTCATCGCCACCACCGGGGCCAGGGTGAAGATCATCCGGTCGACGAAGGGCGGGTTCCAGTCTTCCTTGAAGAACATCTTCAGCATGTCGGCGGCGATCTGGAACATGCCGAACGGACCGACCCGATTCGGGCCGTAACGGTCCTGCCACCAGCCCAGCAGACGGCGCTCGACGAAGCTGAGCAGCGCACCGCAGACCACCACGGCCAGCAGGACCACGATGGCGCGTACGACGGTGAGGATCACATCGATCACTTCGGGGGTGAACCAGCTCATCGTGCTGCCTCCTGCAGGCCTTCGACGGTGGCGCCGAAGATGGCCGGCGGAATGCCCTCCAGCCCTTTCGGCAAGGCGACCAGGCCAGCGCCCAGTTGTTCGTTGATGCGCAGCGGCAGGCGCAGCGACTGACCGGCGACCTGCAGGCTGAGCAGGGCGCCTTCGTTGACACCCAGGCGCTCGGCTTCCGACGGGGCCAGGGCCACGTACGGCGTCGGGATGCGCGTCTGCACCGGCGCTGCACGCGAAGAGGTCTCCTCGCTGCCGAACAGGTGGAAGAACGGTACCGCGGTCCAGGTGCCACGTGCCGGATTGAAGGCGCTCGGAACGGCCTCGAACCAGCTCAGGCGATCGCCTTGCGACTCGATCAGGCGCACGCCCGGATCACCGGCGCGCAGGTGGCCGCCGACTTCGTCCTGAAACTTGTTCCAGGCCTGCGGCGAGTTCCAGCCCGGCGACCAGGCGAACGGCACCTGCTGACGCGGTTCGGCCGAACCGGAGTAGCCTTCCATGGAGAAGGCGAAGGCGGTGTCCTTGTCCTGCGGAATGCGCGGCTCGTGCACACTGATGTTGGCGCGCATGGAGGTGCGCCCGGAATAGCGCAGCGGCTCGCGGGCCAGTTTCAGGCCCTTGATGCGGAACGCGGCGGAGGGAGCAGCGTCGACGATGCCGGCCAACTGCGGCGCGGCGTCGGCGCAGGCACGGGTGACGTGGTCGAGCTGCGTCCAGTCCACCGGCTTTTCCAGCAGAGTGGCGCGCAGGGCATGCAGCCAGCGCCAGCCTTCGTGAACCAGGTTGCCACTGTCGAGGAAGCTCGGGTCGAAGACCTGGAAGAAGCGCTGGGCGCGGCCTTCCTGGCTGACCAGGGTGCCATCGCCTTCGGCGAAGCTGGCAGCTGGCAGCACCAGGTCGGCACGCTCGACGGTGCGGGTGCGCGAATGGTCGGCGACGATCACCACCTTGGCGGCGTTCAGCGCGGCGTCGACCTTGGCGGCCGGCAAGCGGGCGTACAGATCGTTCTCCAATACCACGATAGCGTCGGCCTTGCCCTCGATCACTGCGTCCAGCGCAGCATCGACGGATTCGCCACCGAGCATGGCCAGGCCGAGGCTGTTGGCTTCCGGCACCACCAGGCTCAGGGAACCGTTCTTCTCACGCTGCTTGAGCGCCTTGGCGATGTTGGCGGCGGCCTCGATCAGCGCGGGCTCGGCCAGCGACGTACCGGCGATCACCAGTGGGCGCTGGGCGGCGATCAGACTCTGAGCAATGCGTTCGGCCAGGGCCTTGGCTTCGTCGTCGAGACCGGCCACGGCCGGGGCGCTCGGGTCGATGGCATGGGCCACGGCAAAGCCCAGGCGCGCCAGGTCGACGGGGGCGGCGTGGACGCACTCTTCGGCGACGTCATCGAGCTTGGTCTCGGCCAGGCTGGCGATGAACAGCGGGTACAGCGCGTGCTGACCGATGTTCTTCACGGCAGCGTCGAGCCACGGCTGCACCTTCATGCCTTCGGCCATGGCCACGGCCTTGCCCTTGGTCGCCTGGCGAACGGCCAGGGCGACACGGGCGGCGGTCTGGGTCAGGTCTTCACCGAGCACGAACACCGCATCGTGGTCCTCGATGTCGCGCAGGGTCGGCACCGGCAGCGGGCTGTCGTTGAGTACGCGCAGCGCCAGGCGCACGCGGGCCAGTTCGCCGGCTTCCATACCGCTGTGGAAGTATTCGGCACCGACCAGTTCGCGCAGCCCGTAGTTGCTTTCCAGACTGGCGCGGGGCGAGCCGATGCCGACGATGGTACGGCCGCGCAGCAGGGCGGCGGCCTTGTCCAGTGCCGCATCGACCGTGAGGATCGAGCCGTCGGCCAGGGCAGGCTGACGCGGGCGGTCCTTGCGGTTGACGTAACCGTAGCCGAAGCGACCACGGTCGCAGAGGAAGTACTGGTTGACCGAACCGTTGAAGCGGTTCTCGATCCGACGCAGCTCACCGTAGCGCTCGCCGGGGCTGATGTTGCAGCCACTCGAGCAGCCATGGCAGATGCTCGGGGCGAACTGCATGTCCCACTTGCGGTTGTAGCGCTCGGAGTGGGTCTTGTCGGTGAACACGCCGGTCGGGCAGACCTCGGTGAGGTTGCCGGAGAACTCGCTTTCCAGCACGCCGTCCTCGACGCGACCGAAGTACACGTTGTCGTGGGCGCCGTAGACGCCCAGATCGGTGCCGCCTGCGTAGTCCTTGTAGTAGCGCACGCAGCGGTAGCAGGCGATGCAGCGGTTCATCTCGTGAGCGATGAACGGGCCGAGGTCCTGGTTCTGGTGGGTGCGCTTGGTGAAGCGGTACCGGCGCTCGTTGTGACCGGTCATCACGGTCATGTCCTGCAGATGGCAGTGACCGCCTTCCTCGCACACCGGGCAGTCGTGCGGGTGGTTGGTCATCAGCCACTCGACGACGCTGGCGCGAAACGCCTTGGATTCGTCGTCGTCGATGGAGATCCAGGTGCCATCGGTCGCGGGCGTCATGCAGGACATGACGATGCGACCACGGGTGTCGTTCTCGTCAGTGTATTGCTTGACCGCGCACTGTCGGCAGGCGCCGACGCTGCCGAGTGCCGGGTGCCAGCAGAAATAGGGAATGTCGAGGCCGAGCGACAGACAGGCCTGTAACAGGTTGTCTGCGCCGTTGACTTCGAGCGCTTTGCCGTCTACGTGGATAGTGGCCATGGTTCAAAGTTCTTCGTTGGCCCGCGTGAGCAGGCGTGGCTAATGGAAAACGGTGGGCCAGCGGCCGACGCCGGTCGAACCGACGGGCCTGCGTGGCCGACAGGTGGCACGGACCACCTGCCAGTCATCTTGTTATGCGCCGACCACGATGGGTCGGGCCAAGTTCGGGCGCAGGGCGTCGCTACCCACGGGAGCGACACCGGCCTCGAACTCGGCGCGGAAGTACTTGATGGCACTGCCCAGCGGCTCGACCGCGCCCGGTGCGTGGGCGCAGAAGGTCCGGCCTGGGCCGAGGAAGTTCACCAGCCCGAGCAGGGTCTCGATGTCCTCTGCCTTGCCCTGGCCTTTTTCCAGAGCGCGCAGCATCTTGACGCTCCAAGGCAGGCCATCGCGGCAGGGGGTACACCAGCCGCACGATTCGCGGGCAAAGAATTCTTCCATGTTGCGCAGCAGCGAAACCATGTTGACGCTGTCGTCGACCGCCATGGCCAGGCCCGTACCCATCCGCGTGCCGACCTTGGCGATGCCGCCGGCGTACATCTGCGCATCCAGGTGCTCGGGCAGCAGGAAACCGGTCCCGGCACCGCCTGGCTGCCAGCACTTGAGGGTGAAACCGTCGCGCATGCCACCGGCGTAGTCCTCGAACAGCTCACGGGCGGTGACGCCAAAGGGCAGCTCCCACAGCCCCGGGTTCTTGACCTTGCCGGAGAAGCCCATCAGCTTGGTGCCATGGTCTTCGCTGCCTTCGCGGGCCAGCGACTTGTACCAGTCCACGCCATTGCCGACGATGGCCGGCACATTGCACAGGGTCTCGACGTTGTTCACGCACGTCGGCTTGCCCCAGACGCCGACGGCGGCGGGGAAGGGCGGCTTGGAGCGTGGGTTGGCACGACGCCCTTCGAGGGAGTTGATCAGGGCGGTTTCTTCGCCGCAGATGTAGCGCCCGGCGCCGGTGTGCACGAACAGTTCGAAGTCGAAGCCGCTGCCCAGGATGTTGCGGCCCAGCAGGCCGGCGGCCTTGGCTTCGTCGATGGCGCGATTGAGATTGCGTGCGGCGGTGGTGTACTCGCCGCGCAGGAAGATGTAGCCACGGTAGGCCTTCAGCGCGCGGGCGCTGATCAGCATGCCTTCGATCAGCAGGTGCGGCTGCTGCTCCATGAGCATGCGGTCCTTCCAGGTGTTGGGCTCCATCTCGTCGGCATTGCACAGCAGGTAGCGGATGTTCAAGGACTCGTCCTTGGGCATCAGGCCCCACTTCACGCCGGTGGGGAAGCCCGCACCGCCACGGCCCTTGAGACCGGCGTCCTTGACGGTCTGCACGATCTCGTCCTGGGACAGTTGCGCCAACGCCTTGCGAGCAGCGGCATAGCCGTTCTTGGCCTGGTACTCCTCGAGCCAGATCGGCTCGCCGTCGTCACGCAGGCGCCAGGTCAGCGGATGGGTCTCGGCAGCGCGCGCGATGCGGTTGGCCGGGCCGAAGGAAGTGATGGTCATGCGTAACCCTCCAGCAGCTTGGCCACGCCAGCCGGCTGCACGTCGCCAAAGGTGTCGTCGTCGATCATCAGGGCCGGGGCCTTGTCGCAATTGCCCAGGCAGCAGACGGGCAGCAGGGTGAAGCGACCGTCGGCGGTGGTCTGGCCCAGGCCGATGCCCAGCTCGCTCTGGATCTGGCCGACGACCGATTCATGGCCGCCGATGTAGCAGACCATGCTGTCGCAGACGCGAATGATGTGGCGGCCGACGGGCTGCCGGAAGATCTGGCTGTAGAACGTGGCCACGCCTTCGACGTCGCTGGCAGGGATACCCAGCACCTCGCCGATGGCATGGATGGCGCCGTCCGGCACCCAGCCGCGTTGCTTCTGGACGATCTTCAAGGCTTCGATGGACGCCGCGCGCGGGTCCTCGTAGTGGTGCATCTCGTGCTCGATGGCCGAGCGCTCGGTTTCGCTCAGGGCGAAACGGTCGGTTTGGATCAGCGTGCTGTTCATGCTTAGCGGTCCACGTCAGCCATAACGAAGTCGATACTGCCCAGGTACGCGATCAGGTCGGCGACCATGCTGCCCTTGATCACCGAAGGGATCTGCTGCAGGTGCGGGTAGCTCGGCGTACGGATTCGGGTGCGGTAGCTCATCGTGCCGCCATCGCTCGTCAGGTAGTAACTGTTGATGCCCTTGGTCGCCTCGATCATCTGGAACGACTCGTTGGCCGGCATGACCGGGCCCCACGAGACTTGCAGGAAGTGGGTGATCAGGGTCTCGATGTGCTGCAGCGTGCGCTCTTTCGGCGGCGGCGTGGTCAGCGGGTGGTCCGCCTTGTACGGGCCGGCCGGCATGTTGCGCATGCACTGGTCGATGATGCGGATGCTCTGACGCATCTCTTCGACGCGCACCATGCAGCGGTCGTAGGCATCGCCGTTGTGCGCCAGAGGCACTTCGAACTCGAAGTTCTCGTAGCCCGAGTAAGGGCGTGCCTTGCGCAGGTCGAAGTCCAGGCCGGTGGAGCGCAGGCCGGCACCGGTGACGCCCCACTCGAGGGCCTCTTTGGTGTTGTAGGCGGCCACGCCGATGGTACGACCCTTGAGGATGCTGTTCTGCAGAGCGGCCTTGGTGTACTCGTCGAGACGCTTGGGCAGCCAGTCGACGAAGTCCTTGACCAGTTTCTCCCAGCCACGCGGCAGGTCATGGGCCACGCCGCCGATCCGGTACCAGGCCGGGTGCAGGCGGAAGCCAGTGATCGCCTCGATCACGGTGTAGGCGCGCTGACGGTCGGTGAAGGTGAAGAACACCGGCGTCATGGCGCCCACGTCCTGGATGTAGGTGCCCAGGAACAGCAGGTGGCTGGTGATGCGGAAGAACTCGGCCATCATGATGCGGATGGTGTCGACGCGGTCCGGCACCTTGATACCGGCGAGCTTCTCGACCGCCAGGACGTAGGGGAGGTTGTTCATCACCCCGCCCAGGTAGTCGATCCGGTCGGTATAGGGGATGTAGCTGTGCCAGGACTGGCGCTCGGCCATCTTCTCGGCGCCACGGTGGTGGTAGCCGATGTCGGGCACGCAGTCGACGATCTCTTCGCCGTCGAGCTGCAGGACGATGCGGAAGGCACCGTGCGCCGAAGGGTGGTTGGGGCCCAGGTTGAGGAACATGTAGTCCTCGTTGGCGCCCTGACGCTTCATGCCCCAGGCTTCGGGGTTGAAGCGGGCCGACTCTTCCTCGAGCTGCTGCTTGGCCAGGTTCAGGCTGTACGGATCGAACTCGGTGGCGCGCGCCGGGAAGTCCTTGCGCAGCGGGTGACCTTCCCAGGTCGGCGGCATCAGGATGCGCGACAGGTGCGGGTGACCGGCGAAGTCGATGCCGAACATGTCCCAGACTTCACGTTCGTACCAGTTGGCATTCGGCCAGATGCTGGTGATCGAGGGCAGGTTCAGGTCCTGCTCGGTGAGCGCGACCTTGATCATCACGTCGCTGTTACGCTCGATCGACATCAGGTGGTAGAACACGCTGAAATCGGCCGCCGGCAGACCACGGCGGTGGGTGCGCAGGCGCTCGTCCACGCCATGGAGGTCGTACAGCAGGCTGTAGGGCTTGGCGACGTTGCGCAGGAAGACGAGCACGTCCTTGAGCTTGGCGCGCTTGACCCACAGCACCGGCATGCCAGTGCGGGTCTCTTGGGCGACGAAGGCGTCGGCGCCGAAGCGCGTGTGCAATTCGACGACCACATCCTGGTCGTCAGCCTTGTAAGGCGGAATGTAAATAGCGGTGTCCGCTGTCATGGTCTCGGTCGCTTTCGGTCAACGTAGAGAATGAAGCCAGGCCGCCGGTTCGCAGGAACGGGCGGCAGGTCGCTGGATCAGACTTCGTCGGGGCTGCGCAGGTTGGTGACCTGAATGCGCTGTTCACGTCGCAGGTCTTTCTGGGCGGGCATCTCGGCACGGTAGATGCCTTGATCGCCGACCACCCAGGACAGCGGGCGACGCTCCTGTCCGATCGATTCCTGCAACAGCATCAGCCCTTGCAGGAAGGCTTCAGGGCGTGGCGGGCAGCCCGGCACGTACACGTCCACCGGGAGGAACTTGTCCACCCCCTGGACGACCGAGTAGATGTCGTACATCCCGCCGGAGTTGGCGCAGGCGCCCATGGAGATCACCCACTTCGGTTCCAGCATCTGTTCGTACAGACGCTGGATGATCGGGGCCATCTTCAGGAACGGCGTGCCGGCGATGACCATGAAGTCGGCCTGACGCGGCGAGGCCCGGATGACCTCGGCGCCGAAGCGCGCGATGTCGTGGGGTGCCGTGAAGGCCGTGGTCATTTCCACGTAGCAGCAGGAGAGGCCGAAGTTGTACGGCCACAGCGAGTTCTTGCGTCCCCAGTTGACCGCACCGCTGAGCACATCCTCGAGCTTGCCCATGAAGATGTTCTTGTGGACCTGATCCTCGAGCATCTGGTCGGTGACGGTACCGCGCTCACCGACAGGGTATTGCTCGTTGGGCGCGTCCGGGTCGATTCGGGTGAGATTGTATTGCATGCCAAAGCCTCATTGTTTCAGCTTCGCTTGCCGCTTGCGGCGACTCTCGGGTGCCCAATCGAGCGCCCCGACCCGCCAAAGGTAGACAAGACCTGCCAACAGAATTGCTATGAAAACGAGTGCTTCGACGAATCCGGTCCAGCCGCTTTCGCGGACGGACACAGACCAGGCAAAGAGAAAGAGGGCTTCGATGTCGAAGATCACGAACAGCATCGCGACCAGATAGAACTTGGCGGACAGGCGCAGGCGGGCGCTGCCGGTCGGCAGCATGCCGGATTCGAACGGCTCGTTCTTGGCACGGCCCCAGGCCTTGCTGCCGAGCAGGCTGGACAGGCCCAGCATGAAGGCGCACAAACCGATGACGCCCAGAAGGAAGATGGCGAAGCCCCAGTTGTGGGCGATCAGTCCTGCCGAATCGGACATGCTGAAAATCCTTATATAGAGGCCGAGCTCTACAGTCTGAAATAAATAGCGCAGTGACGACGTGTCGCAGAAGCAGTGACGAAATGTCGCAGCGGGATCAATGGCGGCGATTTTATGGGTAAACCCCGCGCAAGTAAAACCGCCCGGCCAAATTTATTCGTAAGCTTAGGAACAAAATGCGTTTGCGTTCGGCTGCAGGCCACGAAACACGGGGATTGAGCCGGAAAGCCGCAACGCTGTTTCTTGTCAGCTGTCTTAATGCGCCTCTTGGATAATGATAATTACTATCATTATCGGGTGCTGCAAGTTCGACGGTGCAAGACAGGGATTCAAAGTTCATGTGGCTACCTCGACACCCGCGACAGAAACAAACAAGCGTTCTACCGAAGTTGCCAGGCATCGGTGTCGACCTGGATCAATGCTTGTACGATTGCCGGCTGTGCCGGTGCGTTCCATCGAAAGCATAGACCGCGAGGACGAACGGTGCGTCGGCGAGGCGATCTGCGGTCGCAAAGCGGGAGGGGAAGGGTAAGGGCCTGCCAGGCAGGCCCTGTTCAAACGCGGGAAAAACGCTCGATCAATGGAACTGCTCTTCTTCGGTGGAGCCAGTCAGCGCCGTGACCGATGAAGCGCCCCCCTGGATCACCGTGGTCATGTCATCGAAGTAGCCCGTGCCCACCTCCTGCTGGTGCGCGACGAAGGTGTAGCCCTTGCTGGCGTCGGCGAACTCCTGCTCCTGCAGCTTGACGTAGGCGGTCATGTCGTTGCGCGCGTAGTCGTGCGCCAGGTTGAACATGCCATGCCACATGTTGTGGATGCCGGCCAGGGTGATGAACTGGTGCTTATAGCCCATGGCCGACAGCTCGCGCTGGAATTTGGCGATGGTGGCGTCATCCAGGTTCTTCTTCCAGTTGAAGGACGGCGAGCAGTTGTACGACAGCAGCTGGTCCGGGTACTCCTTCTTGATCGCCTCGGCAAAACGACGGGCCTCGTCCAGGTCGGGCTTGGCGGTCTCGCACCAGATCAGGTCGGCGTAAGGCGCATAGGCCAGGCCGCGGGCGATGGCCTGGTCCAGGCCGGCACGTACCTTGTAGAAGCCTTCACGGGTACGCTCGCCGATCACGAACGGCTGGTCGTACGGGTCGCAGTCGCTGGTCAACAGGTCCGCCGCGTTGGCGTCGGTGCGTGCCAGGATGATGGTCGGTACGCCAGCCACGTCGGCAGCCAGGCGCGCGGCCACCAACTTCTGTACGGCTTCCTGGGTCGGCACCAGCACCTTGCCACCCATGTGGCCGCACTTCTTCACCGACGCCAGCTGGTCTTCGAAGTGCACGCCGGCCGCGCCGGCCTCGATCATGTTTTTCATCAGTTCGTAGGCGTTGAGCACGCCGCCGAACCCGGCTTCGGCATCGGCCACGATCGGGGCGAAGTAATCGATGTAGCCCTCGTCACCGGGTTGCTTGCCGGCTTTCCATTGGATCTGGTCGGCGCGGCGGAAGGCGTTGTTGATGCGCTTGACCACCGTGGGCACGGAGTCGACCGGGTACAGCGACTGGTCGGGATACATCGACTCGGCCGAGTTGTTGTCGGCCGCGACCTGCCAGCCGGACAGGTAGATGGCCTGGATGCCCGCCTTGACCTGCTGCACAGCCTGGCCGCCGGTCAGGGCGCCCATGCAGTTGACGAAGTCCTT
This sequence comes from Enterobacterales bacterium AN_CKDN230030167-1A_HGKHYDSX7, assembly GCA_046940335.1. GTDB lineage: Bacteria > Pseudomonadota > Gammaproteobacteria > Pseudomonadales > Pseudomonadaceae > Aquipseudomonas. Next base: position 238,883 of record JBKYML010000007.1, on the reverse strand, counting down.
GTCGGGACGGAAGGACGGGTGCGCGCCTTCGGTGACCAGTTTCCAGAGTTTCTCGGCGCCCAGCCGAGCGAAGGTGTGCTCCGGTTGCACGGAGCCGCGCAGGCGGACGACATCGGCGGCGGTGTAGGTACGGGTCACGCCAGTCCAGCGCCGGTTCTCGGCCCAGTCTTTCTCGAGGGCTGCAATTTGCTGTTCGCGTGTCAGTGCCATGGGATCAACCTCGTCGCATCAGTCTTGGAGTTATGTACCGAGGCTCGACGTCCTGATCGGGCGACGCGGCGCGATGGCTGGGGCGACACGGGAGGGTGTTCAGGAGCGGGGCTTGATCGCAGGGCGCACGTGTCCCGGGCAGGCGAACGTGAGACGTCCTGCGGGCGGTATGACACGATTGCCGGTTACTGCTCGATCCGCTTTCGTTCCTTGAGACAACGTTCTCTGTGCAGCCGCAATCCGATCGAACCGCCTCGTGGGCCGTGTGGGTGGGCAGCCTTGCGGTGGAAGGTGCCTGCCCAGGGCTTCGGGAAGCCCGTGATCAGCGTGAGCGAGGCCATCATGCCCAAGGGGAAAATCGCCTGTCAACGGTTTTGTAGTGGAAAAATACAAGCACTACATCTTTGGTCGTAGACGACTCGCCGGTCACCTTTCGAAGCCCAGGTCGAACGTCATCAGGGAATCACATCGACCTTGACCCGAAGCGAGACGTCCCGATTGCGTTGGGTGCTGTAGGTGTAAGCCGAATCGCCCGAGCGATACTGCGACTGTCCGCTGCTGCTGCCCAGGTAGAGCCATTCGCCCAACGGCCCGCTGAGCGTGGTGTCGCTGCTCTGAACATTCACTACATCCTGACGTTCGCGGCTGATGTGATCGTTATTGGTGCTGATCTTAACCTGCACCGTGTCGCCTGATACCGTAGGCGTGACGTAGAAGCCCTGGGTGACGTTGCGGTACTCGGTGGTGGTCTGCGCCCCATAGGCGGTCGCCGTGCCAGTGGTGATGGGAACGCTCTGGCCCACTTGGATCAGGGCTGTCTGACCATCGGTGGTCTGGACCTGCTGCAGGCCGCCTTCGCGGTTACGGGTGCCGTACTCGATGATCTGTGCCGATCCGCGTCGGTCCTGGCTCTGGGTGTCGTCGGTGTCGACACTGATCAGCAGCCGCCTGGCGCGTGTGTCGAGCTGGCGCACCAGCGTGCGTACATCCTGGATGCGCTCGGGGCTCGCATTGACGATCAGCTTGTCTTCAAACACGCTCACCGTCCCCTCGCGCCCCAGGACGGACTGGGCAGCCGGAAGCAGCTCCGCGCCCGTACGGTGCTGCAAGGCGATGACTTCGGAAGCGGCCTGGGCGTGCAGGCTGGCAACGGCCGACAGGCAAGCCAGAAAGAGACGTCGTTTCATATCCAGGACCTCGGCAGGAGGAGAGGGGATCATGATGGCAAAATTCAATGCCTGTTGTATCGCATTGACGTGACAGGCGTGCGTCGACGGAACAGTGGTCCATTCCAGACAAATTCCGTAACATTCGTGGTCTTGCTCTGGCGCTTCAGCACCGCTGAAGCCCCTCTCTTGGCCGCGCGCCCGCTGTCTTTGCCAGCGCTCGACCCGTCAGGTGGCCTGCCTCTGGCAAAGGGTCGTCCTGGCTTGTCCATTTACCGGCAGCGCAGATCGTTCATCACAGGATACCCATGAAACCCACCCGTCTCCGCGCCGACGTGCTCGCCGGCCTGACCACGTCGTTCGCCCTGGTGCCCGAGTGCATCGCGTTTGCCCTGGTCGCCCACCTCAATCCGCTGATGGGCCTGTACGGCGCCGTCATCATCTGCACGCTGACCGCCCTGTTCGGCGGGCGCCCCGGCATGATCTCGGGGGCGGCCGGTTCGATGGCGGTCGTCATCGTCGCCCTGGTCGTCCAGCACGGCGCCCAGTATCTGTTGGCCACTGTCGTCCTGGGCGGTGTGGTCATGCTGCTGTTCGGCTTGCTGCGACTGGGCAAGCTGGTCCGGCTGGTGCCCTATCCGGTCATGCTTGGCTTCGTCAACGGCCTGGCGATCGTGATCGCCATGGCCCAGCTCGAGCACTTCAAGCAGGGTGAGCACTGGCTCAGCGGCACGCCGCTGTACCTGATGATCGGGCTGGTCGCGCTGACCATGCTGGTGGTGTATGCCTTGCCGAAGCTGACCCGGGCCGTACCGCCTGCGTTGGTGGCGATCCTCGGCGTGGGCCTGCTGGTCTATCTGCTCGACCTGCCGACGCGCACCCTCGGCGATATGGCGCACATCGCCGGCGGTCTGCCGACGCTGGCCTGGCCTGACGTGCCCTGGAACCTGGAGACCCTGCGCATCATCGCCCCCTACGCCGTGCTCATGGCCATGGTCGGCCTGCTGGAAACCCTGCTCACCCTGAACCTGACCGACGAGATCACCGAAAGCCGCGGCTACCCGGACCGCGAGTGCATGGCCTTGGGCGCGGCCAACATGGTCTCCGGTCTGTTCGGCGGCATGGGCGGATGCGCGATGATCGGCCAGACCGTGATCAATCTCAGCTCCGGTGGCCGTGGGCGGGCCTCGGGAGTGGTGGCCGGCGTGATGATCCTACTGTTCATCCTGCTGCTGTCGCCGCTGATCGAACGCATCCCGCTGGCGGCCCTGGTCGGGGTGATGTTCGTGGTGGCGCAGCAGACCTTTGCCTGGGCATCGTTGCGCGTGCTGCACAAAGTGCCTGTCAATGACGTCCTGGCGATTATCGCCGTGACCGTGGTGACGGTGCTCACCGACCTGGCGACCGCCGTGCTGTTCGGCATCGTCATCGCCGCCATCAGCTTCGCCTGGCAGCACGCCCGCGAACTGTATGCCAATGGGCATCTCGAGGCGGACGGCAGCAAGCTGTACACGGCCCACGGTACCTTGTTCTTCGCGTCCACCACGCCGTTCCTCGACCAGTTCGATCCGGCCGGGGATCCCGAGCGGGTCACCCTGGATTGTCAGCACCTGACCTTCGTCGACTATTCGGCGATCGCCGCGCTGAAGACGCTGCGCGAGCGCTACGCCAAGGCCGGCAAGCACTTGCGCGTGGTGCACCTGTCGGAGCGCTGCAAGAAGCTGCTCAAGCGCGCCGGAGAGCATTGATCCACGGGCGATGACGCCACGCGGACGTCAATCGCCGACGGCTTGCAGGTGCCAGGTGCCGGCGTCCTCGCGCGCCAGTCCGCTGGCCGGCAGCAGCGCCAGCAGGCGTTCGTGCAGGCTGGCGTCGGTGAAGCCTTTCACGGTGTCGATCTCGAGCTCGCCGCGGGCATTCAGGTCGGTCTTGGTGTAGGACAGCCAGGCTTTCTTCAGGGCCTGCAGCACGTCGCTGCCTGCCGTCATCGCGAAGCGTCGATGCACCGGCTGACCCTGCATCACGAAGGTGTGCCGATAGGTGTAGGTGCTTTCGTCGCCTTGCAGTTCCAGGCAGCGGTGGCAGCGGCACGGGCCGTCGCCGAAGGCGTTGCGCAGGTAAGTGTTGAAGTCGACCACAGGCTTGAGGGCCAGGCGTTTGTCGGTCTCGAACAGGTCGGCGATCAGGGGTTGCTCGGCGCTCACGGGCGATCCTCATGGTGGTAGGGCGGGCTTCGGCGCGCACCCTAGCAGATCGCGCCAGGGGAGGCCATGACGGCGACGCCACAGCCCAGGCTCGCCTATCGGCGCGCACTGGCATACCCTACGCACCTTCCGGCACTGTGGTGCCGTCCATTGCATCCCATGAGGTAGATCGCTTGAGTCAGTTCCCGTACACCGCCACCGTGACCATCAGTGCAGAATCCCACGGGGGCGAGGTCGAGGCCGTCGAGAACACGGCCATGCGCATCGGGCTGGAAGCCGTGACCGAAACCCTGAAAAAAGCCCACTTCATCGGTACGCTGGCTGCGCCGGACGGTGCGACCCACATCTGCGTCACCCTGGAGAACGGGCTGAGCTACTACGGCCCGATCGTCAACGGGCACGCCGAGCTCGAAGGGGGCTGGATCGCCTTCGAGTCGGACATGCTGACGCCTCAGGAACTGGGGCTCTAAGCGCCTTCCAGTTCGCCCAGGCACTGCTCGAGAATGTCCAGGCCCTCCTCGAGCACCGCAGGCTCGATGGTCAAGGGCGCCAGCAGGCGCACGATATGCCGGGCCTTGCCGCTGGGCATCAACAGCAACCCTCGCGTTCGGGCCAGGGTCAGCAGCCGGGCCAGTTGTGCCGGTGCCGGCTTGCCCTGGGCGTCGACGATTTCGAGCCCACGCATGGCGCCCACGCCGGTGAGCCGGCCCAGGGCGGGGGTCAGGCCCTGCTCGACCCAGCGTTCGTAGCGTGTGGCGATGGCCTGGGCCTGGCGCTCGCCCCAGGTCGCCAGGTGCTCGTCGCTCATCTGCGCCAGGCTTGCCAGCGCTGCCGCGCAGGCGATCGGGTTGCCCGAGTAGGTGCCCCCCAGGCCGCCCTTGGGCAGCGCGTCCAGCAGCGCACGCCGGCCCAGTACCGCGCCGAGGGGCATGCCGCCCGCGATGCTCTTGGCCAGCAGCAGCAGGTCCGGCTCGATCCCCAGGCGCGGGAAGTCGAAGCGCTGGCCCGTGCGGCCGAAGCCTGACTGGATCTCATCGATGATGATCAGGATTCCGTGATCGTCGCAGAAGCGTCGCAGCGCCTGGGCGAAGGCCGGGTCCAGCGCCAGGAAGCCCCCTTCGCCCTGCACCGGCTCCAGGATGAACGCGGCCACGTCCTCGACCGACAGTTCCACGCTGAACAGCCGTTCCAGCGCCGCCCAGGCCTGGGCACAGGTCACGCCGCTGTCGGCGCTGGGGTAAGGCAGGTGATAGGCCGGCCCAGGCAGTTCGCCGACACGTTGCTTGTAAGGCGCGACCTTGCCATTGAGGTTGAGCGTTGCCAGGGTTCGCCCGTGGAAGGCGCCGTCGAAGGCGATGATCGCGCGCTTGCCGGTGGCGCCGCGCACGATCTTCAAGGCGTTCTCGGCGGCCTCCGCGCCACTGTTGGTCAGCATGCCGGCCACCGGGTACGACACCGGCACGAAAGCGCCGAGCCGTTCCATCAGGGTCAGGTAGGGCTGATGGGGTGTGGCGTTGAATGCAGCATGCGTCAGGCGCGTGGCCTGGTCCTGGATGGCCGCCACCACGACCGGGTTGCAATGCCCCAGGTTGAGCACGCCGATGCCGCCGATGAAGTCGATGTAGCGTGTGCCGGCCGTGTCCCAGACTTCGGCGTTGCGACCGTGAGAGAGCGTGATGGGGTGCACGATGGCGATGGACGCGCTGATGCTTTCCGAGTTCATGAGTGCCTGCGCCTGGATCGAGGAAGGCGTCCATCGAACCGTGGGACGGCCGGTGGTTGCAAACGAATAATTGGATTGCAGTCATTCCTTAGAGTCGTGACTGAATGTGCGTGGCTAGATTTGAGCTGAACGGTTGCTTGCTGCGTGTGCCATGCATTCCCTGTGGGAATTACATGCGTCCAAAAGGTCGTTTGTTGGCTCGGGCAACGTGACGGGATACTGACCTGCATCAACGATGACAACCCGCCAGCGATGCAGGAGTGAGAACAAGATGGTTGTTGATGCGCCTCCCTACCCGGATCGACGTGCCAGGTCGCGTGCCTTGGCCGCTGCCGCTCTATCCGTTGCGACGCCTGCAGGACCGATACGCCGGTCGTACCGCTGACCACACGGCCCTGCCTTTTCGTCGATCCACCGCCGCTCCGGGCGGCTGCCCACTCGAGGGTTCCCCATGGCTTCACACCCACAAAAAAAGCAACGCACCTTGCAGCATGGCCTCACCGCCCGCCAGGTGTCGATGATCTCCATCGCCGGCATCATCGGCGCGGGCCTGTTCATCGGCTCGTCCAACGCCATCGCCACCGCCGGCCCTGCGATCCTGATCTCCTACGCCCTGACCGGGCTGCTGGTCCTGCTGGTCATGCGCATGCTGGGCGAGATGGCCGTCGCCAACCCTAACAGCGGGTCGTTCTCCACCTACGCCAGCGAGGCCATCGGCCCGTGGGCCGGGTTCACCATCGGCTGGCTGTACTGGTGGTTCTGGGTGCTGATCATCCCGGTCGAGGCCATCGCTGGCGCCGACATCCTGCACGCCTGGTTCCCGGCGGTGCCGTCCTGGGCCTTCGCCTTCCTGATCATGCTCGTCCTGTCAGGCAGCAACCTGGTCAGCGTGAAGAACTTTGGCGAATTCGAGTACTGGTTCGCCCTGGTCAAGGTGATCGCCATCGTCGCCTTCATCATCGTCTGCACCCTGGCCGTGACAGGCTTCTGGCCGCTGGCGTCGGTGTCCGGCATCAGCCAGCTCTGGGCACAGGGCGGGTTCATGCCCAATGGGTTCGGCACGGTGCTGGGCGGTGTGCTGATCACGATCTTCTCGTTCTTCGGGGCCGAGATCGTGACCATCGCGGCGGACGAAACCGCCAACCCCCAGGAGAAGATCCGCCGCGCCACCAACCTGGTGGTCTACCGCATCGCCATTTTCTACCTGGCCTCGATCTTTCTGGTGGTGTCGCTGGTGGCCTGGAACGACCCGGCGCTGAAGTCGGTGGGGTCGTTCCAACGTGCACTGGAGGTGCTGAACGTGCCGGGTGCCAAGCTGATGGTCGACCTGGTGGTGCTGGTGGCGGTAACCAGTTGCATGAATTCGGGGCTTTATACCGCATCGCGCATGCTCTACTCGCTGAGTGCCCGGGGCGAGGCGCCTGTCGGTGTGCGGCGCATTTCGGGCAGTGGCGTGCCCACGGTAGCCGTGCTGCTGTCGACGCTGGCCGGGTTCGCGGGGTGTCTGGTCAACTACGCCTTCCCGGGCAAGGTCTTCGGCTTCCTGCTGTCGACCACCGGCGCCATCGCCTTGCTGGTGTACCTGGTGATCGCCGTTTCGCAACTGCGCATGCGGGCTCGGGCCGAGCGCGATGGGACGGTCCTGGCGCTGAAGATGTGGCTGTTCCCCTGGTTGACCTGGCTGGTGATCGGTCTGATCGCCTTGGTTCTGGGTTACATGCTGTTCAGCGATGCCTACCGTTACGAGACCTTGATGACGGTGGGTGTTGCCACGGCGATCCTGGGCCTCTATGCCGTCCGCCGCCGACCAGAGGCCGCAGCGCCAGCGCCGCAGCGGGCGGAGCAGGGTAGAGCGTGAATGCTGCCGCAGTACCGACGCTGCGCGGCAGCTTCAACGCGCAAGGGTTGATCTTGTGAGTCCGAAAGGTCCATAAAGTCTCGTCAAGCCGACCTTCGCGCCTACCGAGACTGCCGCCATGGATGCATGCCCTGCCGTCGATCTGCTTCCCGCCACCGAGGGCGACCTGCCGTTCGCCCGCACGCTCACCCGGCAGGCCATGCAGCCGTACTACCAGCGCTTCGCCCTGGACTGGACCGACGACGCCTTCGACCAGGCCTGGAGCTGGCGCGAGCAGTGGCAGGTCCTGCACGGTGGTCGGCGGGCAGGGTATTGCAGCCTCAGCCAGGACCGCCATGCGCTGTTCATTCGCGAGCTGCACCTGCTGCCCGAGCATCGGGGTCAGGGCGTAGGCGGGCGGGTCTTGGAGCGGCTCGACACCTGGGCCGTCGAGCGGCGCCTGCCGGCCTTGCGGTTGATGGTCTTTCGCGGCAATCCGGCCCGCCATCTCTACCTGCGCCACGGTTTCGTCGAGGTGGGCGAGGACGTGTGCTTCCTGCGCCTGCAGCGTGTCCTCGTTGCGAGCACCGTCCTCCCTGGCACGTCGGCGGTGAAACTGCAATTGGACGATGGGATGCGCTAGGTGGGCCACGCAAAATTTTGTTAAGGTACCCGGATCCAATCGCTCCATGCCGAGGTGTCTGCTTGATTAGGGTCCTTGTGGTCGACGATCACGATCTGGTGCGTTCCGGTATCACCCGCATGTTGGCCGACATCGACGGCCTGAAGGTGATCGGCGAAGCGGATTCCGGCGAAGCGGCGCTCAAGGCCGTACGCGAATCCAAACCGGACGTCGTGCTCATGGACGTGAAAATGCCAGGGATCGGCGGGCTCGAGGCGACGCGCAAACTGCTGCGCAGTCACCCGGATATCAAGGTCGTGGCCGTGACGGCCTGCGAGGAAGACCCGTTCCCCACCCGCCTGCTCCAGGCCGGTGCTGCGGGCTACCTCACCAAGGGCGCCGGGCTCGAGGAGATGGTCCAGGCCATCCGCCTGGCGTTCGCCGGGCAGCGCTACATCAGCCCGCAGATCGCCCAGCAGCTGGCGCTCAAGCCTTATCAATCGCAGACTTCGCCCTTCGATGCGCTGTCGGAGCGGGAAATCCAGATCGCCCTGATGATCGTCGGCTGCCAGAAGGTGCAGATCATCTCCGACAAGCTGTGCCTGTCGCCCAAGACGGTCAACACGTACCGCTATCGCATTTATGAAAAACTCTCGGTCAGCAGCGATGTCGAACTCACATTGCTGGCCGTCCGCCACGGTATGGTAGACGCCAGCCTCTAACGGCGAATTGTTCAGGTACCCATGTCGCAGACTTTCGATGCCAGCGCGTTCCTGGCGACCTGTAGTGGTCATCCGGGCGTGTACCAGATGTTCGATGCCGAGGCGCGGCTGCTCTACGTGGGCAAGGCCAAGAACCTCAAGAAGCGCCTGGCCAGCTACTTCCGCAAGACCGGTCTGGCGCCCAAGACCGCCGCGCTGGTCGGCCGCATCGCCCAGATCGACACCACCATCACCGCCAACGAAACCTCGGCGCTGCTGCTCGAACAGACGCTGATCAAGGAGTGGCGGCCGCCGTACAACATCCTGCTGCGTGACGACAAGTCCTACCCCTACGTGTTCCTGTCCGACGGGCAGTTTCCGCGGCTGGGCATCCACCGTGGCCCCAAGAAGGCCAAGGGGCGCTACTTCGGGCCGTACCCCAGCGCCGGTGCGATCCGCGAAAGCCTGAGCCTGTTGCAGAAGACCTTCTTCGTGCGCCAGTGCGAGGACAGCTACTACGCCAACCGCACCCGACCCTGTCTGCAGCATCAGATCAAGCGCTGCAAGGCGCCGTGCGTGGGGCTGGTCAGCGATGACGAGTATGCCGAGGACGTGCGTCACTCGGTGATGTTCCTCGAAGGTCGCAGCCAGCAGTTGCACAACGAACTCAACGGCGAAATGGAACGCGCCGCGATGGCCCTGGACTTCGAGAAGGCCGCCGCCCTGCGTGACCAGATCGGCCTGCTGCGCCGCGTCCAGGACCAGCAGCACATGGAAGGCGGCTCCGGCGACGTGGACGTGGTCGCGGCCTTCGTCAACCCGGGTGGCGCCTGCGTGCACCTGATCAGCGTGCGCGGCGGGCGCGTGCTGGGCAGCAAGAACTTCTTCCCGCAGGTCGGCATCGAGGAAGACACCGCCGACGTGATGGCAGCCTTCCTGTCCCAGTACTACCTGGGCAATGCGGAGCGCGAGCTGCCGGCCGAGCTGATCGTCAACGTGGTACATGACGACTTCGCCGTGATCAGCGAAGCCGTGCAGACCTTGCGCGGCCGTGACCTGACCATCACCCACCGCGTGCGCGGCACCCGTGCCCGCTGGCAGCAGCTGGCCGTGACCAATGCCGAGCAGGCGCTTGGCGCGCGGCTGGCCAACCGGCAGCACATGGCTTCGCGCTTCGAGGCCCTGGCTCAGGTCCTGGAACTGGACGAGGTGCCCCAGCGTCTGGAGTGCTATGACATCAGTCACTCCAGCGGCGAGGCCACCGTGGCCTCTTGCGTGGTGTTCGGCCCCGAAGGTCCGATCAAGTCCGACTACCGCCGCTTCAACATCGAAGGTGTGACAGCGGGCGACGACTACGCCGCCATGCACCAGGCCCTGACCCGACGCTTCCGTCGCATCAAGGACGGGGAGGGCAAGCTGCCGGACGTCCTGCTGGTGGACGGCGGCAAGGGCCAGTTGAATATGGCCCGCGAGATGATGCAGGAACTGGGTCTGACCGACCTGACCCTGCTCGGCGTGGCCAAGGGCGTGACCCGCAAGGCCGGCTTCGAGACCCTGTACCTCAACGACGTGGCCCACGAGTTCACCCTCAAGGGTGACTCCCCGGCACTGCACCTGATCCAGCAGATCCGCGACGAGGCGCACCGCTTCGCCATCACCGGCCACCGCGCGCGTCGCGGCAAGGCCCGACGCACCTCGAGCCTGGAGGACGTCGCCGGCGTCGGCCCGAAGCGCCGCCGCGAACTGCTCAAGCATTTCGGCGGTCTACAAGAGCTCAATCGCGCCAGCGTCGACGAGATCGCCAAGGCGCCTGGCATCAGCAAAAAGCTCGCGGAGTCGATTTATGCCAACTTGCATAGCGAGTAGAATGCCGTACTCACCTCGTGGCCAGTCGTATCGATGAATATTCCAAACCTGCTCACCGTTCTGCGCGTACTGCTCATCCCGATCTTCATCCTGCTGTTCTACATGCCGTACCACTGGAGCTACGCCGCCGCCAGCAGCGTCTTCGCCGTCGCCGCCGCCACCGACTGGCTCGACGGCTACCTGGCCCGCCGGTTGAAGCAGAGCACGCCCTTCGGTGCCTTCCTCGATCCGGTCGCCGACAAGCTGATGGTGGCCGTGGCGCTGGTGCTGCTGGTGCAGACCCATGCCAACCTCTGGCTGACCCTGCCGGCGGCGGTGATCATCGGTCGCGAGATCGTGGTGTCGGCTTTGCGCGAATGGATGGCCGAGCTGGGTGCGCGGGCGCATGTGGCCGTGTCCAACCTGGGCAAATGGAAGACCGCCGCGCAGATGCTGGCGCTGGTGATCCTGCTGGCCAACCCGCCGGTGCTGAGCGTCTGGGTGGTCGCAGGCTACCTGCTGCTGGTGGTCTCGGCAGGGCTGACCTTGTGGTCGATGGTGCACTACCTGCACGCCGCCTGGCCGCACCTTCGCGAGGGAGCGGAACAGAAATAAAGTTTTTTTGAATCAAAGGGTTGACGTGATTGACCAGATCGCTAGAATGGCCCCATCACGACGCGGGAATAGCTCAGTTGGTAGAGCACGACCTTGCCAAGGTCGGGGTCGCGAGTTCGAGTCTCGTTTCCCGCTCCAGTTATAGATCTACAGGCTCCAATAGGGTGTGTAGGTTGTCGAAAAAGGGCCTTCGGGCCCTTTTTTCGTTTCTGTCAGAACGTTGCGGGCGTGTTCATCGTTCTCCGGCCATCGTCTCACTCATGGCAATACCCTTCCTTTCTTCGACGCCATCCCCTGGCAACGCCGTTCGTGCACACTGGCGGTGCACCTGCCACTAGCTTTTTCTCTTGTTCGCCCTTAGGCGCAACAGATCGACGTTCATTAGTCTGAGGGTCTCGTCAGTTGCGCAATGCTTTTACTGTAAAAGGGCAACGATGAATCTGGCCTATGCGCACGATGGCTTTACCTGCGTTTCTTCTTGCGAGGTTTTGCTGGTGCTTCTTCGAAAGCCTCTGGCGGCGGCGGAGCGGCTTTGACGTTGAACAGGCGGCAGATGACGTACCAGCACAGGGCGACGGTGAGGTTGTAAGGGAACAGCACGGCCCAGAAGGGCAGTTGCCAGTTCTTCTTGCCCTGCATCTCGCCGGGTTCGCCAGTTCGCCAGGGCGCGTAGTGACGCCAGGCTTCGGCAGGGGTCAGGCAGATGGCGTGGAGGGGGCGGTGCCACCAGTTGGGTTCGCTGGGGGGTGGGAGTTTGTCGAGGCCGTGGTCCATGAAGTGGCGCAGGTACTCCCAGACTTCGGCGACGTACTGGATGTTGGGTTCGGTGGGTTCGTTGCTGTCGATCCAGAGGCAGTCTTTTTGATGGAGGGTGCCGTCTGCGCGAGGAGGGGCGAAGGCGAGGGCGTAAGCAGTGCTGAAAGATGAGCCACTGTTTTCGACGCGCGTGAATAGACCGCCTCTTGTGCTAGGCCAGTCGAATACAAGTGTTTTGCTTATGCGCCTGTAATAGATTTTTTTAGTCGATCGATTCAAGCAAAAGCAAGACAATTTTTTGATGAAATATATGCGATACAGTAGGGTAGGGAGGAAGATGAAAGGGGCAATCAGGGTGGTAATAATGAGCACGATATTGGGGGGTCGAGGACTTTGAATTATTTCAGGTAGGAAGGCTGGGTAAACCATTGCTAAGAGCGCAATGGTCATTGCGCAATAAAGTTTGGCCATGAATACAGAATCTGTTATCCAGGGGTTTCTCAGCTGCAAAGTTGTGTTGGACGCCTCTATTAGCTGTCCATTGATAGCGGGAGTATGGCCTGATTTTGAATTAGGATAAAATGTCCAAAGAACTGCCATTTTTATCGCTCAAGTTTAGATGTTGAATGGTTTTTGGTTTTGCTGTCCAATTCTTAATTGGCCATGTAGGTGAGTGTCAGCACTCGCAGAATGCTGAGTGAACAACGTGTTCTTGAAGTGCACAATCAGGCTGGCTAAAGGCTTCTATGTGTCTTGGCAATGGGCTTATGCCCACCAGGAGACCCGGTAAAAGTACCGGAAACTCGACTGCGGATATCTGAGCCTTTTTCTGAGTTGCAGAGCACTTAGATGGTGTCCAGTGGAGACGGTTATGCCATGGCGTACCGATAGTTTCCACGTCAAGTGAGCATGCTTGTTTGGCTGGCAACGGTTTGGTGGAGTAATAGATAGCATACTGCAAGGAAGGGATGTCCTGCTGCATCGCGACGTCTGCCTCGATACAACGAAAGTTCACCATGCTTTCTGGATGCAGGATCACGGCATAGCGTACGGGCAGGCGAGGGATGCGTGCATTACAGGCAGGGCTAGACGTAGCACGGCTGATGTAGGAATCAGTCATGCACGTTTTCTCTTTTTCAGGCGTGCAGGCGCTTCCTCGAATGCTTCAGGCGGAGGCGGTGCTGCTTTGACATTGAAGAGGCGGCAGATGACGTACCAACACAGAGCAACGGTGAGGTTGTAAGGGAACAGCACGGCCCAGAATGGCAGTTGCCAGTTCTTCTTGCCCTGCATCTCGCCCGGTTCTCCGGTTCGCCAGGGAGCATAGTGACGCCAGGCTTCGGCAGGGGTCAGGCAGATGGCGTGGAGGGGGCGGTGCCACCAGTTCGCTTCGCTAGGTGGAGGGAGTTTGTCGAGGCCATGGTCCATGAAGTGGCGCAGGTATTCCCAGACTTCAGCGACGTATTGGATGTCGGGTTCGGTGGGCTCGTTGCTGTCGATCCAGAGGCAGTCTTTCTTAGAAGGGTTTCCATCCGCTTGAAACGACGCTAAAGCAAGTGCATAAGATGTGGTAAATGAAGAACCGCCGAACTCGACGCGGCTGAATAAACCTCCCTTTAGGCTATGCCAGTCAAGAGTTATGAGTCTTCCTATACGAGAATAATAAATTTTTTTGGTTTTCCTGTTAAGGTAGATGGAGGATAGATTTTTTACAAAAAAAACACGATATGCTAAAAATGGAGTGAATATCAAAGGTGTTAGAAAGGTGATGATTATATCTTCAAGGTTGTACTTGTCAAAATTTCGCTGTGTAACTATATCTGGTGTTTGCAAGACAAGAATAGCAAGGGTCATGGCAGTGTAAAGTTTTCCCATGAATACAGAGTCGCTGACCCAAGGGTTGCGCAAGCATAGATAGGTTCTGGTTACATGACAGAGCTGTCCAGAGATTCGAGGTTCTAAACACTGTTTTTCATTGGGTGAAAAAAACCATCTTATAGACATTTCAGTGGCCTAATATAAATTTTTTAGTGATTGCTGTGGCTTGCAGCATTTCATGGTTTGGCTGATAGCTGATCTCGATAGTGAGATTATTTGTATTTTCCAAATCTGCTCTAAAATTTAAGATCAAGCCCCCGTCCACTATGTAGCAAGCTATTTTTATCGAATCGGTGGTTGGTAGGGTAGTATTAGGCTGGGCGCCATATGTTGCTGACCAGTTACTTTGACCTATCATAAAGCCTTTTAGTAGTATGGAAGCTTCTATAGAGAGCGTGGGCTTGGGAGCTGGGTGGTAGTGGATAGAATTCCAGTCAGGCAGTAACCATCTATTGCTGTTTGACGAGTAGGTGTTTAAATTCTGTAGTCCGAGAGTTTTTAAATTTTCCTTGGGAAGCATTAATGGAGCATAGTGTTGCTCATGCCAGTCTTTTATTTCTTCGTAAATGCCTTTGTATCCAGGAAGCTTGTTTTCATGATCAAGGCCTATGTCTTCTCTCGGTTCACCGTCATTCTGACGTGTACCGTATAGGCTTCGCGCAGCCCATAGCTCGACCGGACTATGGATGCGTTTATGCGCTTCGGAGTGGAAATAGATACCAATACCAATCACAGATACCCCTATCAATGCAATAGCTGTAGCGACTAACGGTTTTATAGAAGTTATAGCCGCTATGCCACCGAGCGCCAAGGGGCCCTCAAGCATTAAAATTGAGCCTATGGCTATGGCGAGTCCGCCTTTTCGAGTAAATCTCGCTGCTGTTATATCGCCGTTTTCTAGTTGTCGGTTAAATTTTTTTAGATCCGAAAGTAATCCAAGAAAGATACCGGGGTAGTTAGATATTCTGGCAAATAAATTACTCGTGAGAAATTTTGCTAAACTATTTCCAAAGGCCATGCCCGGAGTTGTTAAGCCCAGTCTTAGCACTACGATTTTTTGCGTCGCCCTGGCGCTGATTAAAGTTGCCGACGCCGCACCAATTACCCCAAAAATCGATGCCGCAAACCCCAATTGATACTCTGCCGCATCACTTTCCTGCAGGCTGTTATAGGCCCCCTGTAGCGAGATCAGGTTGAATAGCAGCATTCCTGCGTTCAGCACTCCGCCGCCGCCTGACGTCAACATTCCCAGCAGTTTGGGCTTGACGCGTGACGTGGTCGTCATCTCGATCCGGACAGTCCGGCTCCCCGAGATGCGCATTTCCTTCATCTCATCGACGTGCGCCATCCCACTTTTCAGGTACTTCTGCACCTCTTTGCTGAATGCACTTTCCTGAACCGATTGTTCGGTCACCCCATACCGCGCAGTCAACAACCCCACTGCCTTTTCCAGATTGCTCGCCTGTACAGCCGCCTGTACCTGCTGGTGCAAGGAGCGACTGGCATCCCAGCGGGTCTTGCCATGCAACCGTTTGAGCACCACTATGTTGACCGTCTGCGCAGTCAGGTCGGTGATGTTGGCCATGGCCGGGAAACGGCCAAATAA
This sequence comes from Enterobacterales bacterium AN_CKDN230030167-1A_HGKHYDSX7, assembly GCA_046940335.1. Taxonomy (GTDB): domain Bacteria; phylum Pseudomonadota; class Gammaproteobacteria; order Pseudomonadales; family Pseudomonadaceae; genus Aquipseudomonas. The sequence goes on along the minus strand of JBKYML010000007.1, from coordinate 223,720 downwards.
CCCTTCGATCACATTGTCGCTGGCACCGAGCAAACTGCCGACTGCATCGGCCTTGTCCTTGAACGGATTGAACGGCGCTAGGGCGGTGTAGAGCGGACTGTCATGCTGATCCAGCCATCGCTCCAGGCGCTGAAAGCGGCGGTCCCGGTCCTCGGTATCGAGCACAGGCTGACCCATGGGCAAGATCAGCAGCGCCAGGGCGATTTCCAGCCCGCGTGCCGATGTCAGGTCATCACGGTCATAGCAGGCCAACGCCGCTGCCAGGCTATAGGGATCGTCGACCCGCTCGGGCTCGGCCGTGGCCAGCCATGTGTCGTGGTCGTCACTGGCTTGCAGCGCCAGTTCGCGTAGCGCATCCAGGCGACGCTCCACGCTATCGCGCTCGGCGAGAAAGCTCAGGTAGTTGTCGGTATCCAGGCGCAATCGCAAACGCGCCCCGTCGGGCGAGTACTTTTCATGGGTGAGGGCATGAAACCGTGCGATGGCAAGCGAGTCGCAGGCATTCGGGCCTCTGCCCATTTCCCTCATCGCTGCTTCCAATGAAGGCGAATCCGCCGGATACAGGCTTTCCAGGGTTTTGTTCAGCAGCAGGGCGACAAGATTGCGGTGATGGAAGTCGCGGCTTTTCTCGCTGAGCCGCTCAGCATCCAGCTGGTAACACCCCGGCACGCACGCCTGCTCCGAACCTTGCGCCGGCTGGGTATGCTCCAGTTGCTCGGAAGGCATGAGGTCGCGCAGCTGGTGCTGGTAGGCCGAGACCGACAGGCTCAGGTCCAGGGTCAGGCCTTCGGCATCAGGCAAGGCGACCACCGCCGGCACCTTAGGCTGAGTCCGCGGGTAGGCCTGCGCCATGGCAGTCAGGTTGCCGATCGGCAGGCTTTCGGTAACCGGATGGCAGCTCCAGGTCAGGGACATGCGCTGGTGGACTGGCTTGAAATCCTCGACCCAGGTCGGCACGGCGCTAAGCGGCAGGACGTGTGGCTGCGTGGACGGCAGCGGGTCGCCAGCGATGAGCTCGGCCATGTCCAGGCGGCGCATATGGCGCAGGCGCAGGGCGACCGACCCGGTGATGCGGGCGGTCATGGCGTTGGTCCACAGGTGTGGGCTGTAGCCGATCCACACCTCCTGGGCCGTGTCGGGACAGGTATCGGCCCACACCCACCCCATGCTCCGGCTGACGCGGTAGCGGTCGCGGCGGTGGTAGTGGTCCAGTCCCTGGTAGCGCAACTCCTTGTAGTGGCCGTCGCCATCGTACTCGTGGATGACCAGCTTCTCGCCCAGCGTGCCCTTCATGAACACATAGACATAGCCGGGCCGAAGGGCGCGCAGGGTATAGGCCGTGTGCTGCAAGGCAGGCAGGCCCTGCTCGAGCGCGAAGCCTGCCTCGGCGTAGCGAAAGGCCGGCGCACCTTGAGGACGCGGCACCACGGCATAGCGCACGGGGAGGATGGGGATGCGGGCGCTGCAGGCAGGGTGGGAAGTGGCGCGGCTGACGGAGGCTTCAGTCATGGCTGCGCGACCTCTCGGCAATCAACGCATGCAGTTCCCGGAGGCGACCCTGCGGCGACTCCATGAGGTTGGTGTAGATCGCAACCGCTGCTTCATCGTCCATCAGCCACAGGTGTTCGGCGATCAGGTGCACGAACGGCCGCACGGTGTCCTCTTCGAGAAAGTTGATGGCTTTCAGCTGTGGCAACAAGGTGTCTATCCAGGCCCGCAGATCAGCCAAGGTATGGCCTGCATGAGTCGGCATGGCCAAGACCTCGTGTGTCAGCGACAGGATGAAATGCTCATGCACACCCTCTTCCAGTCGAGCCAACTCAGGAGCGTCCAGTGTCAGGACCGACGCTTCACGGGCGCGCGAGGGCGTAGGGCTGCGCTCCAGCGCATACCACTGCTGGGCAGGGCCCCAGCAGGTACACCAAGCCATTCGCGACAGCGGCCCGAGCCACGCTGTGTGATTGTCATCGCTCAGAGCCTCGAGCCAGGCCGGAAGATGATCGGGCCTGAACTCGAAAAGACCGGTGCTCTGGTCGGGAAGCGTGATCTGCACGAGGCTGGTCAAGTGATCGGCCAATGCCTCGAGGCCGACGTCGGCATCGAGTGCGATGGCCGCACCGATCGGCATCCAGGTGGTGATTGCATGGTTCAGCAGCTCGGGTGCCCGGGACGCATCGACCAGAAGAGGGCCGAATTCATGGCGCTCGTCCAGCGCACTGCGCTTCCATATCCAGGCATAGCGTGTCTGGCGGCTGACCGCATTGAGCAGCTCGAGGACCGAAGGCGCGTAGGGCGGGATCAACGGGCCCTGCCGCGGAATGGGCCGGTACGCCCAGTACTCCAACGTATGGGTCAGCAACAGCAGGAAGCGGCAGTCATAGCGCAGGCGTTCATCAGGCTGGTATCCGCGGTAGGCGGTCATAGGGTCGCTCCTTTGAGGCAGCGGCAATCGGGCAGGCTGCACTGGCCGCTCTCCAGGCGTCCGCACGGGCGCTCGAGCGGCGTGCCAGTCGTGAGCGTACTGTCGAGAGAGAAGGGGTTCTTCACACCCCCGGCCGACTGAATCACCTGGCCGTTGAGGCGTATCGTCGGGCTGTCCAGCGTGATGCCGTTCTCGTCGATGCGAATGGCACCGCCCGGCCCCTGGATCACGACGGTTTCCGCCGCTCGCAGCAGGTAGCGTTTGGTCTGTCGGCGAATCTCCATGCCTGCATCAAGTTCGGCATGGCCCTCGACCTGCTGCTGCAGGTTGCCGCCAATGCGCACGTGATGATTGGCGGCGATCTGGTCGTGGCGATGATTGCCGATGGTCTCCAGACGGTCCTTGCCAATGGTGATGTTCTGGTTGCGTCCGATGTCGAGCGTGACATCCTGTCCAATCGTGACGCGTTCGTCGTGGCCGACCGTTTCGTCGCGGTCATGGCCGATCAGGATGGATTCGTCGTTCTGGACCGTTTCCCTGCGGTCATGGCCGACTTCGGTGGTTTCATCGTGCCTGACCACGATGTTCTGATCCCGCTGGGCATGAATGAACACTTCTTCCTGGCCCAGCTCATCCTCGAAACGTAGCTCGTTGAAGCCTTCACCCTTGTGGGTCTGGCTCTTGAGGGTCATGCGTGTCTTGTGCGCAGGCAGATCGTAGGGCGGTAGTTGATTGCCACAGTAGGTGCGGCCGATGATCATCGGTTGATCCGGGTCGCCGTTGACATAGTGAATGACCACATCCTGGCCGATGCGCGGAATGGCCATCGCGCCCCAGCTGCCGCCGGCCCAGCTCTGGGCGACGCGCACCCAGCACGAACTGAACTCGTTGTCCTGGCTCTCGCGGTCCCAGGGAAAGCTGACCTTGACCCGGCCCCATTCGTCGCAATAGATCTCTTCACCGGCCGGGCCGACCACGGTAGCCATGTGCGGGCCGTCGATACGCGGCTTGTCCAGAGGGGCCGGGCGCCATTCGACCCTGCCGGGCACCAACTGGGCAGTCTGCGCATAGCGTGTACTTTGTCCGAGGTTCACGGCCTCTTCTTCGAGGCTGCTGAACTGGCTGCCTTCGTGGGAAACCGCGATCGCGCGCCAGTGCGTATTGAAGTCATCGCGCGGATGGCCTTCGAGGGTGAAGCTCAGGCCCGGTTGCAGCCGGACATCGTCGCCCTCGACTTCGGCGATTCGCACGTCGTGGCGCAGCGCCGTGATACGGGTCTCGGTGAACGGCTTGCCCACGGCGTCGCGTTTGTAGCGGCCGGGATAGTCGAAGCGCTCGTAGTCACCGGACTGGTGTTCGAGATAGAGGCCACAGGCGCTGTGCTCCTGGCGATAGGTCGGGTGTAGGAAGGTGTGATCGCGCTGCACCTGGCAAGCCGTGCGTACTTGCTCGCTATAGCGCAAGCGCCGCAAGCACGGGGTGGCCTGGTCGCCACCTCGATTGGCGTGATACAGCACGCTACAGGTGTCGGGCTGTTCGTCGTCGTCAACGCCCGGCGGGTCTTCACTCGCGGCGTCGATGGCTTCCTGGCCAATAGGGCCCAGCGCCAACAACCGGTCCGTGATGATCAATGTGTGGCCGTCTGCGCTGTGTGCGAAGCGATACACGAAGCCTTCTTCGGCTGCCAGACGGTCCATGAATGCCAGGTCCGTCTCGCCGGCCTGCACACAGAATTCGCGAACGCCGTGTTCCCGGCCGGACTGTATCTGAAATTGCGTGATGCCTTGCCGCTTGAGCATGAGCTCGAGGATCTGCAGCACCGTCTTTTGCTGGAAGATGCGCCAATTCGAGCGAAGACGGGCGCGAGCCAGTCGTGGCTCGATGAGTGCCTGATAATACGTACGGTAGAAGCCGCTTTCCAACTGACTGAAACGGCTGACCACGCCGTGCACATGCCGCCTGGGGCGACCGCTCTCCCAGAGGGTGAAGAGCGCAGGCTTGTCGAGCACGGTGCCGAAATCGATGTCGCTTTGATGACTGACCAGTTTCAGTTCCAGCGCGAACGTCTGGCTGACCGCCTCCTTCAACGAGAACGACACCACATCGAGCACGGCACTGCTCACGCTGGGTTGGAAGCTGTAACGGAGGTCGGATTGGCGAGACATGGCGGGATCCTAGTTCACTGACCGAGGCACGGAAGCCCGGGCGATATCGCCCGGACGGTCTTGTTTCTTCAACCTGCTGCCGGGACCCGAGACTAGGCTGTGCCTGCCTCTTTCGGTTTGCGCCAGTCGTCCGAGCCGGCGGTACTGGCAATGAGGTGCTCCCAAGCGATGCCGCGGTAGGCCATGGACACCTTGAAGAACTGCGTGAAGTCCTTGTTGTTTTTGTCTTGGGCGTGGGGCATGACCAGGTCGATATCGACGATGACGGCGTCCGTCAGCGTGGTGGTGAAGAACCGCTCCTGCTTGCCCTCGATGGAGGTTCGATACCAGCTGAGCTCCACGGTCGGAAGCATCTCGCCGCTGGACAGCGCGCTATACAGCAAGGGTACTGCCTTGTTGAGCGCGCAGGTGAATGTCAGGGGGCCATGCACGCGTTGGCCGGCAGGTTGACCGCTTTGCGGATCGGTGGGAACGCTGATGCGATGGCTGACCTCTTGAACCAGGATCTGATCTTCGTGACCCTCCACGAAGATGTTGCCGACTGATTCGGCCGTGAACGCACCTTTGGTGATGTTGCCCTGAGTCCTTCCTTCGATGGAAATGTAGGCGGGTGTTGGCATGACAGTTTCTCCTGCGCCAAGTGGATAAAAACGCACACCCAAGGGGTGGCGTAGCCACCGCGATCGATGGCGTGTCAACGAAGCAATGCCCCGTCAATTCGTCGAGCGTGAATCGGTCATTGCAAAAGGATGCCGTTCAGCGAGGCCAGGACCTCGGTGGTGATCAGGTGCAGGTGATAGCTGTAGAGCCCATAGGCCGTGCCCAAAGCCACTCCACACAGCGCCAGCGGACTCCACCAGGGCCATTGCCGATTCAGGCGCATGTTGCGCGTGGCGACGTGGGTATAGGGGTCGCAGACAGCCTGCGGCACGGGCCCACGCACTTCGCGAATCATGGCGTGAAGCTGGTGGATCAAGCCGTTCAAGGTTTCCTCGCCCTTGGGCGCGATGGCGTACTTGCCCTTCAGGCCCAGGCACAGTGCGAAGTACATGAACTCCAGAACGTCCTGGTAGCGCTGAGGGTCGCGCATCAGCCGGGAGAGCACGGTGAACACCTTCTCGCCCCCCCAGGTCTCGTCGTGGAAGATGCTGAGCAGAGGCGTCTGGCTCCAGCAGCTGTTCATGCCCCAGGGCCGCTCCATCACGGCTTCATCGATGTACAGGCACAGGCCGTACGAATAGGCCAGCCATTGGGCAGGCTCATAACCGTGCTGGCGCATCTCGGCCTGCACGTTGTCGATCTGGGCGCGCACCTGCCGATGGACAGTGTCGATGTGGGGTAGCGCGTCCAAGGTCCGCAGGCGCATGACCAACCCGAACAACGGCATTGCAGCGTCCAGCATCCGGTTTTCGTAGATGCCTCTGAGCTGGAAATCCGGGTCGGCTGCGTAGCACTCGTGATCGATCGCTGACGAGTGAGCGTGCGCGCTGGACGCGGACAGACTGGGCTCATGACGACTGTCGGCCGCGGGCCTTGCCAGTGTGGAACGCAATTGCGGGCTTGTTGTGCCATTCGAGGCAGAACGCATCATGTTCGATGGCTCCATGTCATTCATTCCTGATCGCCCAGAGCTGCAGCTCGAGTCCCGGGAACTCCCCAGCGACATGGAGACCAAAGCCATGAGCGGTGCTCATGCAGGCCCACGCCGGATCACGTCGGTCCAGTTCGAAGTAGCTGAAACCGGCATGGAATGGCAGGTCGCGTGGCGCCACGGGCAGCGGTAGCAGCGGGATGCCCGGCAACTGCAGGGGGACGAGGTCGTTCAACGACTCCAGGGAGGTCACCTTGGCCTTCTGCACGAAGGTCTGGCGCAAGACAGGAGGTGGCAGGTCGGCACGCACGGCCAGGATGAATTCGGCGTCTTCGAGGAGACGGCGATCGTCCAGCGTCGTGGTCAGTACGCCGTAGCCCAGTGTTTCCAACGGTAGAGAAACGGCACGTGGGCGCAGGACCGTACTCAGGGCCCGGCGCAACGTCTCCTGCAACGGCTTGAACGAGCTCTGCAGGGCGTCGTGCTGATACGCTGGATAGGCGGGTGGTAGCCGGCTTTCGTCGGTGAACGTCACCAGCTCGCCACAGGCTTGGCTCATGTACAGGTACAACTGCTCGGGATGGGTCTGACGCTGCCTGACCAAGTGTTGGAAACAGGGCCACCAACGGTTCATGGCCTGAAGCAGGTTGAAGTCGCGGATGTCGGCAATGCCGGACTGGCCCGAGTCACCCATTCGTGTTGCCAGGTTGCGTGCGCGTTCACGCAAGGTATGGGTGATTTCCTCGAGAAAGCGGTACAGCGCTGGCGCCGCGCGTACCGAGATGCACGTGGGGTAGAAGTCGTCGTCCAATCGCAAACTGCCATCCTGGCGCCGCTCCAGAATGCGGGCCAGGGCCAGGCGGGTGCAGGCGCTGCTGTCTTCGGTCGTGCGCTTGAGTTGCAGGTTGGGTACCGCCACGTCGATGGACGCCAGGTCGCCATCGGCACTGTGCGTGTCCTTGATCTCCTGTGACTGGGCGACGTAACGCACGTTTGCAGCGTCTTCGGGCCAGCTCACTTCGCGGCCACCCTCGTTGCGCAGGGGCAGGCACAGGTAGACCTCGTTGTCCTTGGCGCCGTCATCACGAATGTCCAGCGGCGGCGGTGGCGGCAGATCGCCGGGTATGTCGAAGACCGTGCCATCCGGCATGATGCCTCGTGCACGGGTGATGGCGATCTTGCCCAGACTCAGGTATTCGTCGTTCAGCTGCAGCTCGCTGAAGCCATAGAAGTCTGCATCGAGACTGGACAGGCGTTGATGCAGGGCAGCTTCACTGGCCCGAGCGGCCTGCTGAAAGTGTTGCGGCCTGACGAACAGGCCTTCTGGCCAGAGAACGGGATTGCGAGAGCTCATGGGCGCTCCGTATCGACATGAGTGAGCGAAAAGAAAGGGCGCATCCGTGTCATCGGTCTTCTTCCTTGAGCAGGAGTTGCGTGTCATTGACCAGCACCGACAGCACGATCTGGTGGCCGCGTGGCGGGACACGCAGTACTTGGCGCCAGGTGGCGTTCTCTTGGTTGCGGTAATCGCCGATCACCGCGATGAAGCGGGTGTCCGGCTCCAGGGGTGCAAAAGGCACGAACTTGAACTGACCTGGCCGCAGCAGATAATCGTCACCGCGAACGTAGCTGCTGCGCAGTGTCTTGGCCGGATCTTCATCCAGGGGCTGATACAGGCTGTTGCGCAGCAGTGAGTCATCGCGCAGCTGCAGGATCTTGATGGCCATCGGTGTCGCGACCGGCTCGCTCGCGACAGCTGCCGTACGCGGCAACGTCAAGAGCACCGTCGTGTCCGCGTAGCTGCCAAGCGCTCCTGTTGCGGACAGCACATGGGCGGGGAGGGCAGGTGGGGCATCGTCTGATAGGGCAGACGGTATCGCGGGGAGTTGAACCTGCTGGCAATCGAGCGAAGTCTGGACTTCGGGCAAGTCGTGGGGATCGCTTGCGCTCAGGCTGATGGCATACGGATCCGATCCGACCGCGCGTTCCCACGCAGTTGAAGGCTCGAGGCTGTGTGGGTTGGCGTTCAGGGTCGGGCTGGCGTTGAGGCTGAACGCTACCTGCGTGGGGTGATCCCCGGGCGGGCCGATGGGCAGCGAAGGGTCCAAGGCCACTTGGCTCATCCTGTCCAGCGTGGTGCATCCTGTAACGCCAAGCACCATGACCAGCAGAGTGATCGTCGACAGGAAACGCATCATGGGCGTTCTCCTGACAGCGCCCAGTGGTGCGCAGTCCGCGACAACGGCTCCGGCAGGGAGGCTCGCTCGAGCATGACCAGAGGGTCGTTCACGATGTCCGCCTCGAAGGTCGAGCAGATGTCAGCCCTGAGCCCAGTGGGCGCAGAGGCGGGTTGCCAGTCGCCGACCGGCGTATCGTCCAGCCAGGTATCGAACAGCGACCGTTCATGCCCCAGGACCTGCTCCAGCGATCGAGCATCGGTGTGGGAGAGCTGAACCTGTAGTCGGTAGGGTCCGATGCGAAGCTGATCACCTTCGAGCAGACGCCTGACGCACCCGGCTCCCAGGCTGACACGTTCTTCGTTCAGGAACGTGCGGTGACACCGGTCGACCACACAGAAGCTGCCCTCCAGCCAGCGAATTTCGCAATGGATGGGGGCGACGGTCTGCCCAGGATCATCGAGCAACCAGTCAGCACCTGCGCTGCCTAGCGTGCCACCTGTGCAGTCGAACAAGCGCCGGCTGACGCAGGTGCGGTGCAAGGGGTCGAGATCGACGATGCTCAAGATCAAGGTCTTCATGCGCGCCCCCGGAATCGCACGGTAGGGCCGGTTTCAGCACGGGGCTCATCGAGGAAGCTGGTCCAGCCCAAGTAGGCACCTTGGTGGCGGTGCAGGCAAAAAGAGGGCAGCGCATGGCGTCTCAGGCGCAGTTCCAAGTCATAGGCCAGGCCATCGCGCAGCAGAAAATCGATCAGCGCACGCAACCGCTCGAACTGGGCACCGTGGGGGAGCAAATCGTGCAGCTGCGCATGATCGAGTTCGCTGATCACGAGCGTGAACTTGCTGCTGCGCGTGCGTGTGCGGCTGCCCACCAGGAACGTCGTGCCCAGCTCGCCGTTGCGACGGCCCAGGCTCACGCGCTGGGGTATGACTGTGGTGACCCTGCGCGTTTCGAACTCTCGTATCCAGACATGCTTCAGGTCGAAGCAGTGCGCGATGATCCCCGCGACGCTGCCCGGTGCACGGCTTCTGCTGGCGATCACGCCTGCGAAGCTGAGCAGTCGGCTCCACGGCAGCGCTGTTTCATCGTGCAGTTGGGTGTCGTTCAGGCCCGTCAGGGCGAAGAGGTAGCGCGAGAAATCATCGCGGGCACCAGGTTGAAAGCGGATGTAGTAGCGGTACTTGCGCCAGATGCGGTGCAGCAGGTTGAGCAGGTAGTGGTTGAAGAAGTCGAAAAACGCTGGGCGCAAACCAAGACCGTGGGCATGCTCGTAGGCTACCTGTTCCAGGTAATAGGCTGGCAAGGGCGAATCCGTGCCATGTAGCCCCATGAAGGTCGCGCAGACACGGTAACGGTCGGATTGCGCGGGCATGCGCTCGGCCTTGTAGACGTCCGCGACCGGAAAGACCAGACGCGGGTCGTTGGTGAGGCGTACACGCCGTCTCGTGGCCTCGTTCGGCCAACGCGCCTCGAGGTCGTCGCCATGCAGCCCGTGCAAGCGCTCGAGCAACTGGAAGAAGTTGTATCGATGCGCAGTGGCCAGCAGTGTGTCGGCTAGATCAGCGGTTGCTTGCCGGTCTGGATGGGCCATGTGTAGTGCTCGTTGTTGGTGATGTTGATCACTTCCAGTCGATGGAAGGAGTTGATGCTGGCGTACAGGGCGAAGAAGTGGGCGAGTACGCAGCCGAACAAATACAAGTCGCCTTCGCAGAGAAATGCGGTCTGGTCCAGCTTCAGGCGTGTGCACAGACCGCGCACGGGCTGCCCTTTGATCAACCAGTCCAACGGTGCGGTATGCACCTCGCGAATGCCGTCGAGACGCTTCTGCGTGGCGCGTGCGTGCTGGATGTCATGCAAGGCGGCGAAGTCGTAGGTACGAATGATGGCCTTGAGGGACTCGACCGAGAGCAGCGACAGGTAGTTGAGCGACAGGTTGGAGATCAGCGTCCAGTGCGCCTGACCATCCAGGACGGGGCGGTAAGGACGGGTCGGTGCACACAGATTGGTGTAAGTGATCAAGGGGGGCGTGGATTCGGTGAGGACGTCGATGTCACCAATACCCAGGGCCAAGGGCAGGTCGCGATTGGTACACGTCAGGTCGATGGAGACGGTCTCCAGCTGGCCGATGTACGCATTGGCATCGGCACGCACGAAGGCGATGCGGTGGGTCACGCCATCGCCGCGCAGGGATGCCTCCAGCGTGCAGCGGTAATACAGCGACGTGCGCCCCTGAAGGTGTTCGATCTCGTGCGCGAACGACTCGAACGCTCGGAAGGTGCGCAACTGTTCCCCCGCCTCCGAACTGGCGCTCGTACGCGTGCTGACCACATGGTCGACGCTGAAGATTTCATACGCGTGCTGCTGGGTGCCTCTAGGCCTGAGTTCGACTTCGGCAGCTTCGCCAGACAGGTCGATGGGTTCGGCGCTGTGGGAAAACAGATTGACCGCTGGGGTGCAGAACAGACTGAAGTCCACCTTGCCGATGCGCAACGTGTCGGGCAGAGGCCGTGTGAAATGAAAGTCGAGGGTCACGCAGCGGCTGCATTCGTCAGGCCACAAGGTGTCCAGGCCGATCAAGGCGAAAAAGTGGAAACGCTGCGCGAAGATGAAGTACTCCTGCAGGATTCGATAGCCATCGAAGACGTTCTGTGGGTAAGGCAGCAATGCCTCGTCGGGGCTGAATCCTGGAAAGGCGAGGTGAGTGGCAGGTAGCCGACGGACATTGCCATTGATCGTGACCTCGATACGGTCGAGATAGTGGGAAAGCCACAGGTACAAAGTCCGCGCCGTGCCAGTGTCGCCGCTCAGATGAAGATCCAGGCGCGCGCAGTCCAGGCTGTTCAAGGGCCGCTCGACCAGGGTGTGCAGGTCGATACGGATCCTCGAGCTGCCGAGCGTTCGAATGGCTTCGACGGTGTCGAGCCTGAACGGGTGAAGGTCTACCGGCATGCAGGTGCGGAACTCACAGGCCACCCCGTCCACGGGCCTGGAGAACAGCCGTGAGCCTTTGGGAATTTGCCGTGATTGGCTGAGCGATTGCCTGGAAGGCGTGAACTGAATGACCGTGGCGCTCGGAAGCGGGCGCAGATAGTTGGGCCACAGCAGTTGCAGCATGGGGTGTGTCAGCTCAGGCAGATCATCTTCCAGCTTGAGTCGTAGCTTGGCCGTCAGGAAGGCGAAGGCTTCCAGCAACCGATTCACGTCTGGGTCGCTGCATTCCTGTCCCAGTAGACGAGCGAGCTGAGGGTTGTCGTGCGCGAAGTCGCTCCCCAGCTCATGCAGGTAACGCAGTTCTTCGCTGAATCGATCCTTGAGCGACATGGTTCACCTCACATGCATGTAGCGATCGTGCCCGCTGACGAGCAGCTCCAGCTGGAAGGCTTCGAGCTGATGATTTACGCGCACGTGACAATCGAGCCTGAAGTGCAAGTCCAGTGGATCGTGGCTGTTGGGCATTGCCTTGAGCGCCTGTACATGAATGCGCGGTTCGAAGCGTTGCAGCATGCGACGTATGTCGGCACCCACCTGTAAAAGCAGCTCGCCACGATTCACGTCATGCCCGTTGAAATCGCGCAGGCCCAACTCAGGGCTGCTCTGTGAGCAACCCTGGCGTGCATTGAGCACGGTCTCGAGATGGCGTTTGATGACCATGAGCTTCCGGTCCGGCTGCTCCTGCCTTGACAGCGGTCGAGGGGTGTCCGGAGCCAGGCGCAGGCGTTCGAAAAGCCCCGTCATTGCGTGTCTAGCCGCCCGACCAGAGCAATCTCGAAGTGCGCGCCCATGTATTTGAAGTGCGGACGCACGGCAAGGGAGACTTGGTACCAGCCTGGATCGCCTGCCACATCGGACACTTCGATTCTGGCGGCCCGAAGGGGACGGCGACTGCGCACGTCGGCAGATGGATTCTCCTGGTCGGCTACGTACTGCTTGATCCACCTGTTCAGTTCCGCTTCCAGATCGCGACGCTCTTTCCAGCTGCCGATCTGCTCGCGTTGCATCACCTTGATGTAATGGGCCAGTCGATTGACGATGAACAGATAGGGGAGCTGCGTTCCCAGTTTGTAGTTGACCTGGGCTTGCAGCCCTTCCGAGGTCTTGGGAAAGGTCTTGGGCTTCTGCACCGAGTTGGCAGAGAAGAAGGCGGCGTTGTCGCTACCCTTGCGCATCGTCAAGGCGATGAAGCCTTGTTCGGCCAGTTCGAACTCCTTGCGATCGGAGATCAGCACCTCGGTAGGAATCTTGGCCTGCAATTGGCCGAGCGCTTCGTACACATGCACCGGCAGGTCGTCGACGGCTCCCCCCGATTGAGGTCCGATGATGTTGGGACACCAGCGATAACGGGCAAAACTGTCATTGATGCAGCTGGCCAGCAGAAACGCCGAGTTGCCCCACAGGTAGCGATCGTGGCAGCCATCGATGTCTTCCTGGTAATGGAACGATTCGATCGACTGCTCCTGAGGATGATAGGCCGAGCGGAGCATGAAGCGGGGCCCGGTGAGCGCCACGTAGCGCGCATCTTCGCTTTCGCGCAAGGCACGCCACTTCGTATAGCGAGGGCCAGCGAACAGATCGCCGATTTCCTTGAGATTGGGCAGTTCCTCGAAGCTGCTGAGGTTGAAGAACTCGGGGGAGGGCGATGCAATGAAAGGCGCATGCGACATGGCCCCCACGGACGCCACGTAGCTCAGCAGCTTGATGTCCGGGGAGGAGGGGCCGAACGTGTAGTTGCCAACCATGGCAGCCACCGGCACACCACCGAACTGGCCATAGCCCGTGGTATAGACATGCTTGTACAGGCCACTGCAGGTAATGTCGGCTGCATTTTCGAAGTCATCCAGCAGGTCGGCTTTGCTGACGTGCAACACCTCGAGCTGTATGTTTTCACGAAAATCTGTACGGTCGACCAAAAGTTTCAAGCTGCGCCAGGCGGCTTCAATGGTCTGGAACGCCGGCTGATGCAGAATGGCATCCATTTGCTGGCTGAGAAGACGGTCCAGCTCGGCGATCATTTGATCGGCGCGATGTTTATTGATCAGTTGATCTGGATCATGACTTTTGAGCAGATGGGTGATAAAGGCAATGACCCCTTGGCGGGCGATGGAATAGCCCTCTTGCGCAGGTGACAGCTGTGTCTGTGCCATGATCTGGTCGAGCAAGGTTGATGTGTTCGAAGCCTCGGCTCGTGTGTCAGTAGCAGGGCGTGTGTTCGTCGATGTTGGCATGGGACGTTCCGTTGTCAGTGTGGGGCAGGCGCTTCAGGCACCACGTCAAGTTCCTGGGCGAGTTGTTTGCGTGTGTGTTCGTCACTCAGTAAACGGTGCAGTTGCTGACGAAACTTCGGCACGTTGCCCAAGGGGCCCTTCAAGGCGACCAAGGCTTCGCGCAGTTCCAGGAGCGCGTTGAGCTCGGGCACCTGCCGGGCAACCCTGTCGGGGCTGAAATCATCGATCGAGGTGAAGCGAAGCTGCACCGACAGCTCGGTTCCCGAGGGCGCGCCCAATAGGGCGGGCACGGCCATGCACAGGCTGACGCCTGCATCGTTCAACACGCTGTTGAAGGTGTGTTTGTCGATGCGCATCGCCATGCGATCTTCGAGCGGTCGGTCATCGTCCACGCCGAAGTCGCCCAAGACGAGCATCTTGTGCGGCAGCTCTATCTCGGCGTTCTCGTTACCTGTCGCAGGGACGTACCTGATGTTGACGCGTTCTTTGGGCGCGACGGAGCCTGTGCTTTTTGCCATGGCAAGAGCCTTAATAGTGTGTAGGAAGTTTCTACCAACTTTTGCGCATTGTTTGTAGGAAGTTTCCGTGCATCAAAAGTATGCGCTCGTCGAGCGGTGCGTAGTTGGCGTGTTTCTTTAAAACCATGCCGCTGGTACTGCGCGTTAGTCGAGTGGAAGAATGTAAGTAAATATTTATTTGTGGTCTTTGATGTTTATGGCTAGGCTCTCGATCGCTTTCGAAGTTGAATGAGGTCGGTGCGCCTAGTGCGTGTCGTAGATTGTGTAGAAAGTAGGAAGTTACAAGTAGGAAATTACTTACGATGGTGGCTCGATACCTGGGTGGCGCATGTATTGCGTTGCTGCTCTGTTGTTTGCCTGTTTCTGCCTACTCGAATCAGGAATGTTCGCGCGTCGTGTCGAACCTCGAGCGCCTGGCCTGCTTCGACCGATCAGCTGGAACGCCGGCCCGGCTCGGCTCGGCACAGTGGTCGGCGTCCGAGCAGCATGCACCGACCTTGCAGCGTGTATTGATCCAGGAGGCCGATCGAGCGTCCGATGACCTGACGTTCCGTCTGGGTGAGGCAGGCGAGGGGCTGATGGCGTCCGCACCTGCGATCGCATCAGGTCCATCCCACGCTTACCTGGCCATCAGCTGTGTGCAGAACATTTCCAGGCTGCAGCTGGTGACGGCGCAGCCCATCGATGCAGGGCGAGTGAGCGTGCGGCTGCAAGGCGAATCACGTGCAACCTCCATCACACCGTGGCAGGTGATGGAAAACGGGCAGGTGATCGATGCAGGGCGAGGGTTGCCAGGCATCGAGCAGATCAAGCAACTGATCGGCGCCCGCCGCATTCATGTCGAAAGCGATCACCCGGCCGTGAACGGGCTGACATTCGACGCCCATGGGCTGGATGCTTTGATCGACAAGGTCCGTACTGCATGTCGCTGGTAACGAGAGCATCTGAACGCATGCTCACCGAGCTGCTCGCACCGATCGACCCTCAGGTGCCGGCCGGCCTATTCGACCTCGAGGATGAACTCTACCAAGCCATCGACCAGGAGATGGTCAAGCTGGGTGGGCTGCACGAGGCATCGATCGACTGGGCCTACATCGAAGAGGCGTCCTGTCAGTACCTGGGGCGCCAGTGCAAGCACCTGCGGATCGTGGGCCACCTGAGCGTAGCCTGGTTGCGCAGCGGCTGCTGGGTGCATTGGGCAACGGTCCTGGCGCTGTGGGTGGGCCTGCTCGAACGCTATTGGGAAACGGCCCACCCCAAGCCCGGCCCCAAAGGCTTTCTAGGCAAGCGCAAGCTGGCCAGCCTGGCGCTGGGCCGGATGGTCGACACGCTACCACGCCTGGACCGCGCCACCTACCGCCCAGCGTGTGCTGCCGAGGCACGCGACGCGCTGTCACGTCTGCACCGCCTACAGAGCACGCTGCAACTGGACGCAGCGCTGCTGGGTGATCTGGAACGTCTGCTGGACCGACACAGCACACTCGCCCTCGTCGAAGCC
Organism: Enterobacterales bacterium AN_CKDN230030167-1A_HGKHYDSX7; assembly: GCA_046940335.1. Taxonomy (GTDB): domain Bacteria; phylum Pseudomonadota; class Gammaproteobacteria; order Pseudomonadales; family Pseudomonadaceae; genus Aquipseudomonas. The sequence continues at coordinate 208,124 of JBKYML010000007.1, read as the reverse complement.
GACGCCACGCCCGCAAAGACCAACACGCCAACTGCGCCTCACCCTGCAGCAGCGCCACTGCCCGAGGTCACGGCGGCACCGCTGCCACCTCCATTGCCAGGCCACGACAGGGAAACACGTCGAACGCTGCTGGCGCTCGCTGAACGCATCAATCAGCAAGACCCCTATGACCCGACAGGGTATCAGCTCCGACGCTTCGGTCTGTGGGCCCACATTCAGGCTGCGCCTTACGCCACACAGGACGACCGTACGGAGTTGATGGCCATTCCGCCCGACATCGCCAATGGTCATGAAGAAGCCCTGGCGCAGACCACGATCGACGCCGCCTTACTCCAGCGCATCGAGAAAAGCGTGACAGCGAGCCCCTACTGGATTCGCGGCAGTTTCCTGGCCGCCTCCATGGCGACGCGGCTGGCGATGGGCGAGGTGGCCGAGGCGATCCGTGCGACCACCGCCCGCTTCATACAGCGTCTGCCTGCTCTGCAACGTCTGTGCTTCAGCGACGGCACCGTGTTCGTTGACGATCAGTGCCTGGCCTGGCTGCGCGGCATGCCGGGGCCATCCGACTCCGGTACAGCCTCTCCTGCGTTCGCCAGTCTGCGAGAAGAACTGGTCAGCCAGATGGAAGCCGGTGGGGTAGAGCCGGTCTTGCTCAAGCTGCAGGGCATGCAGAGCGCCCTCGTCAGCCCCCGCGAACGCTGCCACACCACCGTGATTGCGGCTGATCTGCTGGCGGCGCGCGGTGTCTCCTGGCTGGCGCAGGACCTGTGCGCCAGCGTCGCCAGAACCATGCAGCAGACGACCGCTAGCGCCTGGGAGCCAGAGGTTTTTCAGCGGCTACAGCAGTACGGGGCACCCCTGGTGCCTGACAACCATGTGAAAAGGGAGTCCTGATGAATCGACTATGGACGCAGCTCGCGGCGGGGAGCAGGGCACTGGTGAGCCGTGCGAACGGCATGGTGACCATGCTGCTCGGGCTCGGTGTCGTTCTGACATTGGTTGCAGTCTGGTGGCTGGGCCCGCAGTGGACGTGGCGTGGGCATCAGCCATTGGCCAGTGTCACCCAGCGTGGCCTGGCAAGCCTGGTGCTCATCGTGGTGCCCTTGCTGGCATGGCTCATGGTCTTGCGCGGTCGTGTTCGACATCTACAGACAGAACGCGCCCGCACCGCTGCCGCTGAGCAGAATCGCACGCTACCGCTCGTTGACGCGCAAGAGAACGCGCTGAACCTGGCGCTCGGGCGGTATCTCGACCACGCGGGTGGACGACGCGGCCTGTATCGGCTGCCCTGGTATCTGGTCGTGGGCGGTGAGGGTGCGGGCAAGACCAGCGTCATCGAACACAGTGACCAGCGTTTCACATTGACCCGTATCGAGCAGGTGCAGTCGCGCGGTCGACCGGCCCAGGCGCTCGCTTATCCGATTGGCTGGTGGATCAGTGACGACGCCTTCATCATCGATCCGCCTGGCGCATTTATCAGTCAGTCGCCCAGTGATACGTCGCGCACTGAACAGCCGGTCACGTCCGAGCCCGTCGCGCCTCACGGAGCCGCAGCCGCCTTGTGGCATCACTTGTTGACGTGGCTGCTGCGCCATCGGAGCCAGAAATCGCTCAACGGCGTCTTGCTGGTCATCGACCTGCCGGCGCTGCTGCATGGCACACCCGAATACCGTATTGCCTTGGCCCACCTGCTTCGCACGCGTCTGCACGAACTGAACAGCCAGTTGGGCACGCGCCTTCCTGTCTATATTGTGTTGAGCAAGTTCGACCTGCTAGAAGGTTTCGACGCGTTTTATGCCGACACGCCCGCCTCGTTGCGTGAGCATCTGCTGGGTTTCACGTTCAAGCTGGAGGAGCGCAGCGCGATCGATGCCTGGCTGGACGAGTATAGCGAGCACTACCAGCGACTGGTGCGTCACCTGTTCGAGCAGGTCGTGGACCGACTCGAGCAGTCAGGCAGCGCCGAAGTCCGGACACGTCTGCTGTCGCTGCACGCACAACTGGCTGGGCTGCGGCCGATAGTGCTGGGTTTTTTGCGCGAAACCTTGGCAGGCGATCGTTTCACCACACCGGCCTTGGTACGGGGTGTCTACTGGTCGTCCGTCACGCAGCAGGGCGACGTGCTCAACGCCTTCGTGCGCGAAGCGGCGCAGCCCTACAGAACGGCGCCTCCTCTGCGCGAAGGCAAGACCCAGGGCAAGTCACGGGTCTATTTCATTCCCCACCTGTTCAAGCGTGTCGTGTATCAGGAGTCAGGCCTTGCCGGCGACAATGTCAAGGTGGCACGTCACAAGCGTCGACTGTTATGGGCGAGCTCCGGTATCGGGCTGCTGGTCCTGTGCGGCTTCATCGCAGGCTGGCAGCGCTATTTCGAACTCAATGGCGCCAAGGCCGCCAACGTGCTTGCCAAAAGCAGAGAGTTCAGTCATCACGAAGTCGACGCGCGCCTGGATCCGACCGGACGCAACCTGCTCGAGCCGTTGGACCAGATCCGTGACGCCGTCTCGGTATTCGGTGACTATCGTGCGGCCTGGCCAGGTGTCGCCGATCTCGGGTTGTACCAGGGGCGGGCCATCGGTCCCCGTGTCGATGAGGCCTACCTGACCTTGCTGTCCAGGCGTTTTCTACCGGCGTTGGCCAGCGGCGTGGTCGAGGCCATGGAAGCCGCTCCCCCCGGCAGCGCACAGCAGTTGGCAGCGCTCAGGGTCTACCGAATGCTGGAGGACCGTCAGAGCCGGCGGCCCGAATGGGTCGAGGCCTGGATGGCGCAGCAGTGGCAACAGGCGTTTCCCGGGCAGGGGCAGTTGCAACGAAGCCTCATGGGACACCTGAGCTATGCCTTGGCCTATGCCGACACCGATCTGTCGCCGTACCGTGATCGCGTCGTGCAGGTGCAGCAAACGCTGCGCGAAATACCGCTCGCGCAACGGCTCTATGCAAGCCTCAAACAGCAAGCCCAGGCACACGTGCAGGCCGGTTTGAACCTGCGTCATCAGGTGGGGCCCGCCTTCGACACGGTATTTCAGTCATCGGGCAGCCATCCATCGCTCGACCAGGCGATCGTGCTGGCGCCCATCCTCACCGCCAAGGGCTTCAACGAGTATTTCGAACCGCGCAGTCAGCACTTCACGGACATGGCCATGATCGACCAGTGGGCACTGGGCGAACGTGATCGGCTCGACTATTCGACGAGCGACCGCGAAGCGCTGACCGAACGGCTACGCTCGCTCTACAGTGCCGACTACATCGACAGCTGGCGGCATGCCTTGCAGGCGTTCACGGTGACCGATTTCCGCGATCTGTCCCATGGCCTCACGGTTCTGCAACAGTTGACGGGACCCATGGCACCTCTGCACCGGTTGCTGGAAACCGTAAGAGACAACACCGTCCTTTCACCGAAGGTCTCTGTCGAGCCTGCAACGGACGTCGCGATACAACCTGTCCATGACGAGGCCGAGAAGCAGCATGCCTGGGCCATCCAGAGAGCCTTTGCCGGGTTGAGCGGCTTGCTGAAATCCAATGGTGAGCAGCCCAGCTATTACGACGAGACCTTGCAGGCCCTGACGGCCGTACATGACTACGCCAAGGCGGTCCAGGACAGCCCTGATCGAGGCAAGGCAGCGCTTCACGCCGTCCATCAACGCTTGTCGATGACCGGGCATGATCCGATCAGCGCGTTGCAACGCATGGCCACGGGCTTGCCTGCACCGCTCGATCGGCACGTCAAGAAAATCGCCGAGCAGACGGCCCAGGTCTTGAACATCGAGGCGCTGCGCGAACTGGAGCGACGCTGGGATGCCGACGTCTATAGGTTCTTCCAGCAGCGTCTGGCAGGGCGCTATCCATTCTCGGCCCAGGCGCCCGACGCCTCCCTGGAGGACTTCGAAGCGTTCTTCGGCCCCAAGGGGCGCCTGCAGCGGTTTCATGACCAGTACCTGAAGGTCTTCCTGAAAGACAATCTCGAGGTCTTCCATACCGGCCAGCCAGGGCAGTCATTGATTCGCCGCGATGTGATCGAGCAACTGGCACGAGCAGAGCGCATCCGTGAGACCTTCTTCGATCAACGCGGCAACCTGAATGTGCAATTCAGCATCGAACCGTTGGGGTTGAGCGCCAATCAACGTACCAGCTTGCTGGACCTCGATGGGCAACTGATCGCTTATACCCATGGCCCCAGCCAGATTGCCGGGGTCGTCTGGCCCAACACCCTGGGCCGACAGGTGCGCAGCAACCTGACCTTGCTCAGGCAGAACGGCAACAGCAGCAGCCTGGAGTACCGTGGGCCCTGGTCCATGTTCCGCCTGCTCAGCCGCGGCGCGCTCAATGGCCGGACCGCCACCAGCGTGGACCTGAGCTTCAAGGCCGGCGATGGTGTGATGCGTTATCGCCTCAACGCTGAAAAGGCGTTCAACCCCATCACCCAGCAACCGTTCAAGGACTTCCAGTTGCCGCGTGGGTTGTTGCAGCTACCCGAACATGTGACACGCGTGGCATTGTGAGAAGACATCTTGAAAGACAGGCTGCCCGCACGATGGACACCTCCACGTGACGATCGATGCTGCGTTGATCCTGCTGGGCCTCTTTGCCTTCTGCGGCGGTCTCATCGACGCCGCCGTCGGCGGAGGAGGGCTCATCCAGCTGCCAGCCCTCATGCACGCCTTGCCCGGCACCAGCCTGGCGACGGTCTTCGGCACCAACAAGCTGGCGGTCTGGATGGGCAGCGTGGCTGCACTGCCGCGTTACCTGAAGCGGGTGACGCTGGTCTGGTGGCTGCTGCTGCCCATGTTCGTGGCCGCGTTCGTGTTCGCCTACCTGGGCGCACTGTCCGTCGCGCTGATCCCCAAGGCCTTCATGCAGTACGCCGTGTTCGTTCTGCTGGTGGTCATGGCGATCTACACCTTCATCAAGAAGGACCTGGGACGCCTGCATGCCCACCCGCGTTACGGCATCGGCAGGCTGTGGGCCGGTGTCGGCTTCGGCGCCGCAATCGGTTTCTACGACGGCGTCTTCGGCCCGGGCAGCGGCAGCCTGCTGCTGTTCGTGTTCGTCCGCGTCTTCGGCTTCGACTTCCTCAACGCCTCGGCCTCGGCGAAGCTCATCAACCTGGGCACCTTCAGCGCCGCGCTGCTGTTCTTCGCGCCGTCCGGTCATGTGCTGTGGCTGATCGGCGGGCTGGTGGGGCTGTGCAACATGGCGGGCGCCGTCGTGGGCGCCTTCATTGCGTTGCGCTATGGCAGCGGGGTGATTCGCGTGCTGTTCCTGGTGCTACTGGTGGCGCTCATCGTGCGCATGGGCATTTCGCTGTTCTGGGTATGAAGCCACCTGACAGCTCGCGCGCTGATCGGGCCACACCGCGTGACACGTACTGCAACGCTGATGCCAATGCTTGCCGTTCACAGTTGCGAGGCATTACCATTCACGCCCCCGCCCGCTGATCTTTTTCAGGACCGTCCGATGGCCCCTCGTTTCCCGTCACGCCCGACCCTGCTCGCGTTTTGCTGTTCGGCCACCCTGATGGCCAACGCCGCCGAACCTCTCGAACTGGAAGCGACGGACGTCAGTGCCGACGCGTTCAAGCGTACCCCGAGCACATTGCCTGACGCCTTCGCCGGCGGTCAGGTCGCCCGCGGCGGTCAACTGGGCATACTCGGCAACCAGGACACCATGGACGTGCCGTTCTCGCTCACCAGCTACACCGCCAAGGTGATCGAGGACCAGCAGGCCGAGGACATCGGTGACGTCTTGGCCAACGACCCCTCGGTGCGCGAGTCCTTCGGCTTCGGCAACCAGGCCAAGGTGTTCGTGATCCGTGGTCTGCCGCTGGCCGGTGACGACATCGCCTTCAATGGGCTGTACGGCATCCTGCCGCGGCAGATCATGTCCACCGACGGCGTCGAGCGGGTCGAGGTGTTCAAGGGGCCGAACGCCTTTCTCAACGGCGTCAGCCCGACCGGCAGCGGCCTGGGCGGCAACGTCAACCTGCAGCCCAAGCGCGCCGACGACGTGCCCACGCGCCGCTATACCCAGGACATCAGCACCGATGGGCGCATCGGCGAACACCTGGACATCGGCCAGCGCTTCGGCGAGGACAATCGCTTCGGCGCGCGCCTGAACCTCAGCCAGCGTGAGGGCGAGACGGCGATCGACGATCAGGATCAACGCACCAAGCTATTCGTCGCCGGGCTCGATTACCGGGGTGACGACGTGCGCGTGTCCACCGATTTCGGCTACCAGAAGCAGCGCATCAACCACCTGCGCAACTCGGTGCGCCCCGGCAGCGCCACCCAGGTGCCGACCGCGCCGGATGCCAGCCACAACTACGGGCAGGCCTGGAGCTACAGCGAGTCGGAAGACACCTTTGGCATGCTGCGCGGCGAGTGGGACCTGAACGACAGCTGGACCGCCTACCTGGCCGGTGGCGCGCGGCATACGCGGGAGCAAGGTACGTACGGGACGCCGGTGCTGACCAGCAACAATGGCGCAGCGACCATCACCGCTTCCGATATCGTTCATGGTGAAGACAACACCAGTTTCAGTGCAGGCCTCAACGGGCGCCTGCAAACGGGTGCGGTAAGCCATCAGATCGCCCTCGGCGCCAGCATGCTCTGGACCCAGGCCGAAAACGCCTACGTGTTCTACGGCGCACGCCCGGCCAACCTCTACGACGGCCATGCGTTCGCCAAACCCACGACTCCGACCAGTACCGGCGGCGACATGGGGGATCCTGGCGTCACCGCCAAGACGCGCAACCGCAGCATCGCGCTGTCCGACACGGTTGGCCTGTTCGACGACCGTCTGCTGCTGACCTACGGCATTCGCCGTCAACAACTGCGTGTCGAGAACTACTACTACGACGGCACCTTCCCGGTAACGGCTTCGCGCCCTTATCGCGACGGCAGCCGCAGTGGCGAACCCTACGACGAAGGCATCACCACGCCGGTCTACGGCCTGGTCTTCAAGCCCACCGACAATGTCTCGCTCTACGCCAACCGTATCGAAGGCCTGGCCCAGGGGCCGGTCGCCCCGAGCGACGTGGAAAACGCCAACGAGGCGTTCCCCCCAGGCCGCACCAAACAGCTCGAGGCGGGCATCAAGTTCGACCGGCAGACCTACGGTGCCAGCCTGGCCGTCTTCCGCATCGAGAAACCGGCAGACGGCTACGTCTCGGGTAGACGCTACATCCGCGACGGCGAGCAGATCAACAAAGGCCTCGAACTCAGCCTCTTCGGTGAGCCCCTCGAAGGCCTGCGCGTGATGGCCGGTGGCACCCGCATGACCTCGGAACAGAAGAACACCGCCAACGGCGCCAACGACGGCAACCATGCCATCGGCGTGCCGACCTTCCAGCTCAATGCCAGCGTCGACTGGGACGTGCCCGGCGTCCCTGGCCTGGCGCTCAACGCGCGCATGCTGCGCACCGGCGGCCAGTTCGTCGATGCTGCCAACACCCTCAGCCTGCCGACCTGGAACCGCTTCGACGCCGGTGCCCGCTACACGATGCGCGTGGCCGAGAAGGACCTCACCTTGCGAGTGAACGTCGAAAACCTCACGGACAAGAACTACTGGGCGTCGGCCAACGGCGGCTACCTGACCCAGGGCGACCCGCGCCTGGTGAAGTTCTCCGGCACGATCGACTTCTGATCGAGCGACGCCCACGCACGCGCAGGGCTTCGAGGTCCTGCGCCGTGTCGCACGGGAGCATGGACGGCGCATGTGTTACTAATTAGAATCACTCTCATTTACTGCCATCCTTGTCTAAGGTCCTGCCATGACCCCAGCAGAGACGCTTGCGCCGCAGACGGTGCAGACGCTTTACCGCGACCACCATAGCTGGCTGGAAGGCTGGTTGCGCCGGCGCCTGGGCAATGCCTGGGACGCCGCCGACCTGAGCCAGGACGCCTTCGTGCGTGTGTTGTGCAGCACGCAACCGCTGGCCGACCTGCGCGAACCGCGTGCCTACCTGGTCACGGTCGGCAAGCGTCTGCTGAGTACCTTCCACCAGCGTCGCAGCCTCGAACAGGCTTATCTGGACGCGTTGGCGCGGTTGCCGGAAGACAGCGTGCCGTCCCCCGAGCAGCGCTGGTTGCTGCTGGAAACGCTGCATGCCCTCGATGCACTGCTAGACGGATTGCCGTCGGCCGTGCGCCGGGCGTTTCTCTGGAGCCAGCTCGATGGCCTGGGCTATCGCGCCATCGCCGAGCGCCTGGCCGTCTCCGAACGGACCGTCAAGCGTTACATGGCCCAGGCCTACGAGCATTGCCTGCTGGCGGACCTGTGAGTCGATCGAACCCTTCGGACGCGGCGCGCGATGTCATCCGTAGCGCCGCGCGCTGGCTGGCGTTGCTCGAATCCGGCCAGGCCAGCGAGCAGGATCACGCACGCCTGCGCCAGTGGCGCGAGCAGGACGCTGCCCATGAGCAGGCCTGGCAAAAGGCCCAGCACCTGCGCCAGCGCTTCGCCGCGCTGCCCAGCGGCCTGGCCATGGCGGCTCTCGACCGCCCCGGCGCGACCCGACGTCAGGTGCTCAAAGGTGCCTTGGGTGCCCTGGTGCTGCTGCCCAGCGCCTGGCTGGCGAACAGGCAGTGGCCGCTGCAAACCTGGGGCACCGACCTGCGCACCGCCGTCGGCGAGCAGAGTCGACGGGTCCTGGCCGATGGCAGCGTGCTGCACCTGAATACCGACAGCGCAGCGAACCTCGACCAGACCGCTCGACAGGTCACGCTGATCCGCGGCGAGCTGGGCCTGCGCGTGCCCGCCAGTGCCACGTGGCGTGTCGAGACCGACTACGGTCGCCTCGAAGTCAGTCAGGCCGATGTCTGCGTTCGCCTGGCACATGACCAGTGCCAGGTTTCGGTGGTCGCCGGCAGCGTCCAGGTGTCCCCCCTGGCAGGACCGAGGCTGACGTTGCTCGCCGGGCAGCAGGTCGACCTAAGCCGTGAAGGGGCAGGGCAGGCCTGTACGTTCGACGCCGCCTTGCCGGGCTGGCGCGAGGCCGTGTTGAGCGTACAGGATCAGCCTTTGGGCGATCTGTTGCGGGAGCTGTCACGTTATCGGCCAGGGCTGTTGCGCTGGGACCCGACCCTGGAGCGGCTACGGGTGACGGGCAGCTTCAGGCTCGACGATACCGATCGCGTCCTGGCACTGCTGGCCGCCACGTTGCCACTGGAAGTGCAGGCGCGTACGCGCTATTGGGTCACCCTGGTACCCAAAGGGCAGGGCGTTGCAAAAAAGATGACGTGAGGCTGTCCCCTTTTTTCATCTCGTCGGTCATTCCAGGCAAGAGCAAAACAACGAGAGTCCTCCGCCATGTCCGCCGTTCGTGCCCCGTCCCTGCGTCCCCTGTTGCGCGCCAGCCTGCTGCTGACGCTCAGTACCAGCCCCTTGTTCATGACCGATGCCTGGGCCGAGCCTTCGGCCCGACGCGCCTATGCCGTACCCGCAGGCACCCTCGGCGTGGCCCTGACCCGTTTCGCCGGCCAGGCCGGCGTCGACATCTCCGTCGATCCCGCGTTGGTCGAGGGGCGGCGCAGCGCCGGCCTGTCGGGCGAGTTCGCGATCGAGGAAGGCTTCACCCAGCTGTTGCAGGGCTCGGGATTGCAGTGGGTCCCGCTCAGTGCGCAGGCCTACACGGTGGCCCCGGCGCCCGAGGGTAATGGCGTCGAACTGGCGCCGACCTCGATCCTCGGCGTGGGCGCCACCACCGAGGGCCAGGCCTACGCAGGCGGCCAGGTAGCACGCAAGAGCGGGCAAGGACTGCTAGGCTCGCGCGATTTCATGGACACCCCGTTCAGCGTGATCACCTACACCCAGCAGGCCGTGCAGAATCAGCAGGCGCGTACCCTGGGCGACCTGATCGCCAGCGACCCCTCGGTGCGCGCCACCAACCCGGCAGGGGGGCGCTTCGAGCAGTTCACCATCCGCGGCTTGAGCCTGTACAACAGTGACGTGTCCTACAACGGCCTGTACGGCATTCTGCCGACCTATACCATCGATATGGCCATGGCCGAACGGGTGGACATCATCAAAGGCCCGAGTCAGCTGATCAACGGCATCTCGCCCCGTGGCAGCGTCGGCGGCGGCATCAATGTGGTGCCCAAACGTGCCACCGACACCCCGATCACCGAATTCACCACCAGTTATGCCTCCGAAGGGCAGGTCGGTGCGGCGGTGGATGTAGGCAGGCGCTTCGGCGAGGGCGACCAGTTCGGCATCCGCTTCAACGGCGTCAAGCAGTCGGGCGACACCGAATGGGATCACCAGCGTGTGGACCGCGACATGGCCGTGCTCGGGCTGGACTTTCGCGGCGAGCGTCTGCGCCTGTCGACCGACATCGGCCATACCGAGCGCGACACCGACGCCCCCCAGGAGCGCGTGCTGATCGGCGCCAACGCCAAGGTGCCCAAGGCTGACGATGTACGCCACAACTATGCCCAGCCCTGGAGCAAGGCCCGCACCGAAGACACCTTCGCTGCCGTGCACGGCGAATACGACCTCAGCGACGCGGTCATGCTCTACGGCGGTGTCGGTGCCCGCAAGAGCGACCACGACTTCCTGCGTCATGCCGTGTCGGTGATCAACGATGCCGGTGACTTCAACGTCCAGCCACGCGACTTCACTCGCGACGAGCGCGTGCGCACGGCCACGTTCGGCGTGCGCAACTGGTTCCAGACGGGGGCGGTGAGTCATGAGGTGAACCTTTCGGCCACGCATTTCTACATGGACTTCACCAATGGCGGCGGCCGTTACGCCACGGTGCGTAGCAACTTATACCACCCCATAGAGACAGCCACACCGACCCTCCCCACCCGACTCGATTCCAAGGCCTACACGGAAAACCGCTTCAGCGGCGTGGCGCTGAGCGACACCCTGGGCGTCTTCGAGGACCGCCTGCAACTGACCCTGGGCGCGCGCTGGCAGCGGGTCAAGGTCGATGACTGGGAGGACGGCATCAAGGGCGACACGGCCTACGACGAGGAAAAGGTCTCACCCTCCGGTGGCCTGCTGTACAAGGTCAGCGACCAGCTGTCGGTCTACGCCAACTACATGGAAGGTCTGAGCCAAGGCAAGATCGCGCCGTCGGTGTCGATCAACGAGGACGAGATCTTCCCGCCGTTCGTGAGCCGCCAGGTCGAAGTCGGCGCCAAGTACGACCTGGGCGATGTGGCGTTCACCGCCAGCGTGTTTCGCATCAAGCAGCCGGCCTACGAGACCAATGCCACCTCGCGGGTGTTCGGCCCCAATGGCAAGCGGCGCAATGACGGCGTCGAGCTGACCGTGTTCGGCGAGCCGGTCAGCGGCGTGCGCGTGCTGGGCGGGGTGATGTACATCGACAGTCAGCTCACCAACACCGTCAGCGGCACGTTCGACGGCAACCGCGCGCCGGCCACACCCGAATACAACGTGAACCTCAGCGGCGAATGGGATGTGCCCGGCGTCACCGGCCTGACCCTGACCGGGCGCGGGATCTACACCGGTTCACAGTACCTGGACCAGGCCAACAGCAAGCGGATCGACGCCTCGACGCGCTTCGACGTGGGCGCACGGTATGCCTTCAAGGTCGAGCAAAAGGACGTAACCTTGCGTGCGAGCGTCGAGAACGTGCTCAACGACTACTACTGGAGTTCGGCAGGCGCGCCGGATGACAGCGAACCCGGGCTGACCTTGTCGACACCACGAACGTACCTGCTGTCGGCAACGGTGGGGTTCTGACATATCAGTGCTGCGGCGTCAATGCGGGCCCTGCGGGCCCCCAAACCAGTCGATACGTCGTAATAGAAAAGGACAGTCGCTCCCGCAAAGGACATGCATCAGCTCGTCCAGACCCGCCATGCTGTCCGAACGGTACAGCGCCTGCCGGGCTGCGGCAGGCGCGGGGCGGGCGGGGTGCCTTACCCCTCTTGCTTGAACCTCGTGCGCCACGCATGCAGCAGCGGCTCGGTGTACCCACTGGGCTGTTCACGGCCCTTGAACACCAGGTCGCACGCCGCTCGAAACGCGTGGGAGGCCTCCGGATCGCTGGCCATCGGCCGATAGCCCGGATCCCCCGCATTCTGTCCGTCCACCACCTGTGCCATGCGCGTGAGCGTCTGGCGCACCTGTTCTGCCGTGACTACGTCGTGGTGCAGCCAGTTGGCGATGTGCTGCGCCGAGATGCGCAGGGTGGCGCGGTCTTCCATCAGGCCCACCTCGTGGATGTCCGGCACCTTCGAGCAGCCCACCCCATGCTCGACCCAACGCACCACATACCCCAGGATACCTTGGCAGTTGTTGTCCAACTCGGCCTGGATCTGCTCGGCGCTCCAGCGCGGTGAGGGGCTGACGGGGACCTTCAACAGGTCACGCCACAGGTCATCGTGCTGCGCGTCCGGCGTCTCGCGTTCCAGCGCGACCTGTACCTGGCGCACGTCCACCTGATGATAGTGCAAGGCATGCAGGGTGGCGGCCGTGGGGGAGGGGACCCAGGCGGTGCTGGCCCCAGCCTGGGGGTGGGCGATCTTCTGGTCGAGCATGGCCGCCATCAGGTCCGGCATCGCCCACATGCCCTTGCCGATCTGCCCGTGACCGCGCAGCCCGCAGCTCAGGCCCACCCTGACATTGTTGCGTTCGTAGGCCTGAATCCACGGCGTGCCCTTCATGTCGCCCTTGCGCAGCATCGCACCGGCCTCCATGGCCGTGTGCATCTCGTCACCGGTACGGTCGAGAAAGCCGGTGTTGATGAACACCACGCGGTCGACGGCCTCGGCGAGGCAGGCCTTGAGGTTGACACTGGTCCGTCGCTCCTCGTCCATGATGCCCATCTTCAAGGTATGGCGAGGTAGCCGTAGCAAGTCTTCGACACGGTCGAACAGCTCGGCGGCGAAGGCGACCTCGGCCGGACCGTGCATCTTCGGCTTGACGATGTAGACACTGCCGGTGCGCGAGTTGCCCCGGCGGCGCAGGTCGTGCAACGCCGCCAGGCTGGTAACCACGGTGTCGAGCAGGCCTTCCGGGATCGGCCGGCCCTGCTCGTCGACGATGGCCGGGGTGGTCATCAGGTGGCCGACGTTGCGCACGAACAGCAGCGAGCGCCCCGGCAGGGTCAGCGGCGCACCGTCGTGGCCGTGGTAGTGCCGGTCGGCCGCCAAGGTGCGGGTGAACGACTGCCCGCCCTTGCTGATCGCCTCGGACAGGTCGCCCTTCATCAGGCCCAGCCAGTTGCGGTAGACGAGCACCTTGTCCTCGGCATCGACGGCCGCCACCGAATCCTCGCAGTCCATGATGGTGGTCAGCGCCGCTTCCAGCAGCAGGTCCTTGACGCCGGCCTGGTCGCTGGCGCCGATGGGGCTGGTACGGTCGATCTGGATCTCCACGTGCAGGTCGTGATGCACCAGCAGCACGGCAGAAGGCGCCGATACCTCGCCCTGGTGACCGACGAACTGTGCTGTCTCGCGCAGCCCGACCTGGCGACCATCGTCCAGGGTGACCTGCAACTGCCCCTGCGAGACGGTGTAGGCCGTGGCCTCGGTGTGGGAGGCCGCCTCGAGCGGGAAGGTGTGGTCCAGAAACGCGCGGGCGAAGGCGATCACCTGGGCGCCGCGGGCCGGGTCGTAGCCGCGCGCGACGTCTGCCTGTGGGGCGCGGGGGATCACGTCGGTCCCGTACAGCGCGTCGTACAGCGAGCCCCATCGGGCATTGGCGGCGTTGAGCGCGTAGCGGGCGTTCATCACCGGCACCACCAGCTGCGGACCGGCCTGCACGGTGATCTCGCGGTCCACGTTGGCCGTGCGCACGCGTACCGAGTCGGGCACCGGCAACAGATAGCCGATGCCCTGCAGGTGACGCCGGTAGGCGTCCAGGTCTTCTACCGGGCCGGGGTGGGCACGGTGCCAGGCGTCCAGCTCGGCCTGGAGGCGGTCGCGTTCGACCAGCAGCGCACGGTTGCGCGGTGCCAGGTCATGCACCAGCGCGTCAAGGCCAAGCCAGAAGGCCGAGGAGTCGAGGCCGGTGCCAGGCAGCACTTCGGTGTCGATGAATCGCTTGAGAGGGCTGGCCACACCCAGGCGGTGGCAGGTGACGCGTTCGCTCATGGGAAATCTCCGTTCGTTCATATTCCGTTCAGGTCGGCACCGCTCACAGGGCCGCGAGGGCCGCTGCCGCGACCTGGGCATCCTGTTCGGCCTTGACGCCGGACACGCCGACCGCCGCGATCACCTGGCCGTCCACGCGCACCGGCAACCCCCCTTCCAGCGAGGTCAGCAGCGGGCGCTGACGAACGCGGTGCGACCGCCATTGACCATGTCCTCGTAGCCTTTGGTGTCACGTCGACCCAACGCCGCGCTGCGGGCTTTCTCGATGGCGATGTAGGCGGCGATGGGGGCGCAGCCGTCGAGCCGTTCCAGGGCCAGCGGGTGCCCGCCATCGTCGACCACGGCGATGCTCACGGCCCAGCCGTGCCGCTGCGCCTCCTCGCGGGCGGCCGCCAACAGGCGGGTGATGTCGGTGTACTCGAGTACGGCTTTGCGTTGCATGACAAGCTCCTAGGTGAGGGCGTCTTCGACGTGTTCGATCCAGTGACGCACGGGCGTACGCCCGGCACCGTGGAGGTGAACCTGGCAACCGATGTTGGCGGTGACGATCAGATCGGGTTGGCCGCTTTCCAGCGCATCGAGGCGGTGGTCGCGCAGTTGCCACGACAGCGCCGGTTGGGTCAGCGAGTAGGTCCCGGCCGAGCCGCAGCACAGGTGGCCGTCGGGCACCGGCGTGAGGCTGAAGCCAAGGCGGGTCAACAGCGCCTCGACGGCGCCGCCGAGCTTCTGGGCATGCTGCAGGGTGCACGGGCAATGCACGGCGAGTCGACCTTCGGCCCGCACCCCGAGGGTCTCCAGCGGTTCCTGGCCCAGCACTTCCACCAGGTCCCGGGCCAGGGCGCTGACCCGGACCGCCTTGGCGGCATACGCCGGGTCGTCCTTGAGCAGGTGGCCATAGTCGCGCACGAAGGCGCCGCAGCCACTGGCGGTCTGCACGATGGCCTCGGCGCCGGCCTCCAGCGCGGGCCACCAGGCATCGATGTTGCGTCGGACCCGTGCCAGCCCGGTGGCCTGGGCATTGAGGTGATAGTCCACGGCGCCGCAGCAGCCGGCTTCGCGCACGGGCGTGACGCCGATGCCCAGCCGATCGAGCACGCGCGCAGCCGCAGCATTGGTATTGGGTGACAGGGTCGGCTGCACGCAGCCCTCGAGCAGCAGCACCTGACGACGGTGCAGGCGCTGGGGGCGCGGCTTGGCGGCCTGTGGCGCTCGCGGCAGCTTTTCGCGCAACGGCGCCGGCAGCAGGGGACGAAAGACCTTGGCCGTACGGGTCAGGGCCGCGAACAGCGCCGGGCGTGGCACCACCTGGCGCAGGCCCTCGCGCAGCAGGCGCTCGCCGAGCGGGCGTGGTACCTGGCGCTCGACCTCGGCCCGACCGATGTCCAGCAGGTCGTGGTAGCGCACCCCGGACGGGCAGGTGGTCTCGCAGTTGCGGCAGGTCAGGCAGCGATCCAAGTGCTGTTGGGTCTTGGCGGTGACCGGTTCGCCCTCCAGCACCTGCTTGATCAGGTAGATGCGCCCGCGCGGCCCATCCAGCTCGTCGCCGAGCAGTTGGTAGGTCGGGCAAGTCGCCGTGCAGAACCCGCAGTGCACGCACGAACGCAGGATCCGTTCGGCCTCGTCGGCCCGTGGCAGGCGCTTGGCCTCGTCGCTCAGGTTGGTTTGCATGGTGGCCTCACAGCTCGGCGTACAGCCGGCCTGGATTGAAGATCCCTTTGGGGTCCAGTTGGCGCTTGAGACTAAGGTGATAGCGCAGCAGCGGTTCGGGCAGAGGGTGAAATCCCGCCGGGCCCTGACGGTACCGAGTGGCGTGCCCGCCCAGCCGAGCCACTGTCTGGCGGATGTCTTCGGCCGACGCGTCGGACGTGAGCCAGCGCTGACCGCCGCCCCAGTCGAGCAAGTGCTGGCCGGGAAGGTCGAGCTCGCCGCTGTCGCTCGGCAAGGCCAGGCGCCAGAGCGTCGTCGGGCTGGCGAAGAACGCCAGGCGCTGTTCGCGCAGATCGGCCCAATAACCGTCCTCCAGAGGTTCGCCACCCAGGCGATCCGCTGCCGAGGCTACCGAGCCTTCACCGCCCTCCAGGCGCAGGTGCAGGGCCTCGCCATCGTGGCACGCGGCGCTAATCGGCAGCGGCTGCTGACCCCATGCAGCCAACTGCGCGAGCGCCTCGGCGCGCCTCAGGGGTAGGGTCAGGCTGCGACAGGCGCGAGGGGTAGGCAGTACCTTCAGCGAGACCTCGGTGAGCACCCCCAGGCACCCGAAGCTGCCGGTCAACAACCGCGACAGGTCGTAGCCGGCGACGTTCTTCATCACTTCGCCACCAAAGCGCAGCAGCGTGCCGTGACCGCTGATCATCCGTGTGCCCAGAACATGGTCGCGCACCGAGCCGGCCCAGGGGCGACGCGGCCCGGACAGGCCTGCGGCGACCATGCCGCCCACGGTGGCCCCATCACCCAGATGCGGCGGCTCGAACGGCAACCGCTGGCCGGCGGCGGCCAGTACCGCTTCGACCTCGGCCAGCGGTGTGCCGGCGCGTGCGGTCAGCACCAGCTCGGTCGGGTCATAGCTGACGATGCCGCGGTGCACGCGGGTGTCGAGCACCTGGCCCCACACCGCTTCGCCCAGCATGGCCTTGCTGCCGCTGCCCTGGATCTGCAGGGGCGTACCCTCGGCCAAAGCCTGCTCGACCTGGGCCAGCAACGCGGCGCTGGCATCGCGATCGGCGCTCATCAGAAACGCTCCAGGTCGGGGAAGGGCAGGTGCCCGTGGTGCACGTGCATCGCGCCGAACTCGGCGCAGCGGTGCAGAGTCGGGACGTTCTTGCCGGGGTTGAGCAGGCCGTGCGTGTCGAAGGCCTGCTTGACCGCATGGAACAGGGTCAGCTCGTCGCCGTTGAACTGCACGCACATCTGGTTGATCTTCTCGCGGCCCACACCGTGCTCGCCGGTGATGCTGCCGCCGACCGCCACGCACAGCTCCAGAATGCGGCTGCCCAGGGCCTCGGCGCGGTCCAGTTCGCCAGGCTGGTTGGCATCGAACAAGATCAGCGGGTGCATGTTGCCGTCGCCGGCATGGAACACGTTGGCCACCCGCAGCCGGTGCTCGCGCGACAGTGCGGCGATGGCGTCGAGCACGCCGGGCAGGGCGCGTCGCGGGATGGTGCCGTCCATGCAGTAGTAGTCCGGCGACAGCCGCCCGACCGCCGGAAAGGCGTTCTTGCGCCCGGCCCAGAAGCGCGCCCGCTCGGCTGCATCTCGCGCCAGTCGCACCTCGGTAGCCCCGGCCGCGCGCAGCACGGCCTCGACCCGCAGGCAGTCTTCGTGTACGTCGGCTTCCACGCCATCGAGCTCGCACAGCAGGATCGCTGCGGCCTCGACTGGGTAACCGGCGTGGATGAAGTCTTCGGCAGCGCGGATCGACAGGTTGTCCATCATCTCCAGCCCGCCGGGGATGATGCCGGCGCTGATGATGTCGGCCACGGCGCGCCCAGCCTGTTCCACCGTGTCGAAACTGGCCAGCAGCACGCGGGCGACCTGGGGCATCGGCAGCAGCTTGACGGTCACCTCGGTGACGATGCCGAGCAACCCTTCGGAGCCGGTGAACAGCGCCAGTAGGTCGAAACCCGGCGCGTCCAGCGCGTCGCTGCCGAGGGTCATGCAGTCGCCTTCGATGGTCATGACCTCCACCTTCAGCAGGTTGTGCACGGTCAGCCCGTATTTCAGGCAGTGCACGCCACCGGCGTTCTCGGCGACGTTGCCACCGATCGAGCAGGCGATCTGCGAGGACGGGTCCGGCGCGTAGTACAGGCCATGTGGGGCGGCGGCCTGGGAAATGGCCAGGTTGCGCACGCCCGGCTGGACGCGGGCGAAACGACCGGCGGGGTTGACCTCCAGGATCCGGTTGAAGCGCGCCATCACCAGCAGCACCCCTTGCTCCAGCGGCAAGGCGCCGCCGGACAGCCCCGTGCCGGCGCCACGGGCTACCACGGGGACCCGCAAGGCATGACACACCTGGAGCAAGGTCTGGACCTGATCGAGCCGTACGGGCAGTGCCACCAGCAGCGGTACCACGCGGTAGGCGGACAGCCCGTCGCATTCGTAGGGGCGCCGGTCTTCCAGACTGTGCAGCAGGTCGAGATCCGGCGCCTCGGCCCGCAGGCGCTGGAGCAGTTCGGCCTGGTCCACGCGGGTCAATGCACCGTCGATGCGCTCGTCGTAGAGGAGGTTCATGGCGCTTCCTTGTTCTTGTGATCACCACGACGCCCGGTCTGGGGCCCGGCAGACGCAGGCAGGTCGGGTTCGATGGCCCGAGCGTGCCGAGGCCGACGGGTGCTGTCGACACCGCGGGCGACTGGTCGGACCAGTTCGTGCCAAGGCAGGGGCCGTCCAGCCTGCAAGCAGGCAGTCGCTGGACTACGCTGTCCTTGACTCGCCATGGCAGCCCGCCACTGGTCGGACCAGTTCACGAGGATTCGCGATGCTCAGTTCGCCCGCTTCCGCCCCTGCCAAGACCCAAGTCGCCGAACAGGTCGCCGCGCGCATCGAAAAGCTGATCGTCGACGGCGTGCTCAAGGTCGGCCAGGCCTTGCCCTCCGAGCGCCGCCTGGTGGACAAGCTCGGCTGTTCCCGCTCGGCCCTGCGTGAAGGTCTGCGCATCCTGCGCGGCCGCGGCATCATCGACACCGAGCACGGACGCGGCTCCTATGTCGCCGACCTCGACCGGGCCGACCACACCACCCCCTTGATGCACCTGTTCAGCTCCCAGCCGCGCACCTTGTTCGACCTGCTCGAAGTACGGGCCTTGCTCGAAGGCGAGTCGGCGCGGCTTGCGGCCCTGCGTGCCACCGAGGTGGACCGCCTGCTGATCACGCGCCGGTTCGAAGAGATGGTCGCCGCCCACGAGGGCCCGCAGCGTCATGACGCTCGTGAACAGGCGCGCCTGGACCACGCCTTCCACCGTGCGATCAGCGAGGCCTCCCACAACCCGGTGCTGGTGCACACCTTGCAGACCCTCAGCGATCTGACCTTGAGCACGGTGTTCGCCTGCGTGAACAACCTGTACTGCCGGCCGACACAGAAGCGTCAGATCGACCGTCAGCATACCCGGCTCTACCACGCCGTCATGGCGCAGTTACCGGAGCAGGCGTTGCGTGCCGCCCGGGATCACATTCACAGCGTTCGCGACAACCTGCACGAGATCGAGCAGGAGGAGCAGCGCCTGGTCCGGGCCACCATGCGCCTGGAAGGCTGGCGCTGAACCACCGGTCGGATGTCCGTGTTTTCAGGCCCCGACGCGCAGGTTCCGACCACCAGCACTTGCGTAGGACGTCCTCTCCAAATACTGTATGAATATTCAGTCCAGAGAGTGCGCCAATGCAGCTGATCGCCAAGCTCGGCATCCTCGCCGACGCCGCCAAGTACGATGCCTCCTGTGCCAGCAGCGGCGCGCCCAAGCGCAGCTCGCGCGGGCGCGACGGCATCGGCTCGACCAATGGCATGGGCATCTGTCACAGCTTCACGCCCGACGGGCGCTGTGTGTCCCTGCTCAAGATCCTGCTCACCAACTTCTGCCTGTACGACTGCCAATACTGCATCAACCGTCGCTCCAGCAACGTGCCACGGGCTCGCTTCACGCCCGAGGAAGTGGTGCGCCTGACCCTGGACTTCTACCGCCGCAACTGCATCAGCGGGCTGTTCCTCAGTTCAGGCATCATCCGTTCGGCCGACTACACCATGGAACAGATGGTGCGGGTCGCGCGCCTGCTGCGCGAGGAACATAACTTTCGCGGCTACATCCACCTCAAGACCATCCCGGATGCCGATCCGCTGCTGATCGAGGAGGCTGGCCGCCTGGCCGACCGCCTGAGCGTCAACATCGAGCTGCCGACCGACGAAAGCCTCACGCGGCTGGCCCCGGAGAAGCAGGCCAGCACCATCCGCCAGGCCATGGGCACCATCCAGCGCGGGCAGCTGAACGTCGCAGGCGAGGCGCGGGCACCGCGTTTCGCGCCGTCCGGGCAGAGCACGCAGATGATCGTCGGCGCCGACACTACCGACGACCGCACCATCCTGCGCAATGCCGAATCGCTGTACACCGGCTTCGGCCTCAAGCGCGTGTACTACTCGGCCTTCAGCCCGATCCCGGACAGCCCCGACAGCGTGCCCCTGGCCGCGCCACCGCTGCTGCGTGAGCACCGCCTGTACCAGGCGGACTTCCTCATGCGCGGCTATGGCTACAAGGCCGGCGAGCTGCTGGGCAAGGCCGGCAACCTGGACCTGGACATCGACCCCAAGTTGGCCTGGGCGCTGTCCAACCGCGAGGTGTTCCCAGTGGACGTGAACCGCGCCGAACCGGCCGTGCTGGCGCGCATCCCGGGTGTGGGCATGCGCAGCGTGCAGCGCCTGGTGGCCCTGCGCCGCGAACGGCGCATTCGCTACGACGACCTCATCCAGTTGCGCTGCGTGCTGGAAAAGGCCAGGCCGTTCATCGTCACCAGCGACTACCGGCCCCCCGAGGCGGACGTGCGCAGCAGCCTGCTGCGCGCGCGACTGCGCGAACCTCAGGCCCCAGTGCAGATGGGGCTGTGGGGTTGATCGCACTGGACTGCGAGGAACGCTTCGCCTGCTGGCGCGATCAGGCGCGCACCTTGCTCAGCCACGGCATCGACCCGTCCCAGGTCAACTGGGCCCACGGGCCGATGGACGACCTGCTGGCCGTGCCGCGTCCGCTGCCCGACGGGCTCGGGCCGTTTCGCGCCCGCATTCCCGGTACCTTGCTGGGGCAGTTGGAGCAGGCTTCGCGGTACTGCGGCGAGCAGCGCTGGAACCTGCTCTACGAAGTGCTCTGGCGGGTCGCCCATGGCGACCGCACGGCCATGCTGCCGGGCGATCGATTGGGCAGCGAGCTGCACCGGCGCATCAAGCAGGTCAACCGCGAGGCCCATCACCTGCATGCCTTCCTGCGCTTCGTGCCCTTGCCCGAAGCGGTTGCCGAACGCCTGCAGCTGGACCTGATCGCCTACCACGAGCCCGCGCACGATATCCTCGAAAGCGCCAGCGGGCACTTCGCCGAGCGCCTGGGCCGCCAGCGCTGGCTGATCGCAACGCCCCTCGACGGTATCCGCTACGACGGCGCGGCCTTCGACTACCAGCGGGTCTGTCCACCGCACTGGCAGGCCTGGGCCCGGCATGCCGAAGACCCAGGCGCCGAGCTGTGGCGCGTCTACTACCGGCACATCTTCAATCCAGCCCGGCTCAACCCGGACGCCATGCGCATGCACATGCCGGGACGCTTCTGGCGGCATCTGCCGGAAGGCGATCTGATTCCGCGTCTGGTGGGGCAGGCACGGCATGGCAAACAGCGTGACGGTCAGGCGGTGGAAGTGGGGCAACAGGTCGGCAAACGGATCGCCCATGGGCCGGTGAGCACGGCAGGGCAGGAGAAGGCTGGTGGGGACGGGGTACCCGGCTGAAGCGCAGGAAAAAGAAAACCCGCCAGGGCAGCGGGTCAAGAACGTTTCGAAGCCAGGCCAGTGTGCCCAGGTGAATGTCGGAAAAATGTGAAAGGGGTGTTCAGAGTTTGTTGAGCCGTGAGCCGTGAGCCGTGAGCCGTGAGCTACAAGCGGACGGTAGTGCGATGCGTCAGGGATCGACAGGCAATGAGGCGGCGCTGGCTTGCGGCTTGCGACTCACCCAATCGCGAACGGCGCCAGCTGAAACCCCTGGTCGTCCACCTGCAATGCCCAGCCCTGGCGGTCCCAGTCCCCCAGCACGATACGCCGTGCCGGCTCGCCGTCGATGGTCAGCTTGTGGATCGCTGGCCGGTGGGTGTGCCCATGGATCAGTGTGCGCACGCCATGGGCCGCCATGACCTGAGGGATTTCCTCGGGGGTGACATCGATGATCTCCGTCGCTTTCAGTTGCGTCTGCGCCTTGCTTTCGTTGCGCAGCTTGCGTGCCAAACGCTGTCGATTGGCCAGCGACAGGTGACGCAGGATCCACAAGGTCAGTGGATTGCGCAACACCCGGCGCAACCTCAGGTAGCCCACGTCCCGTGTGCACAAGCTGTCGCCGTGCATCAGCAAGACGCGCTCGCCACCGAGGTCCACCACGCTGGGATCGTCGAGCAACGTGCAGCCGGCGGCCTCGCAGAACCCCTGGCCGATCAGGAAATCCCGGTTGCCATGCATCAGGTAGACGGCCGTGCCTCGGTCGCTCACCGCGCGCAGCGCCTGGCAGATCGACTGCTGGAACGGCGACATGCCGTCGTCACCGATCCAGGCCTCGAAGAAGTCGCCCAGGATGTACAGCGCGCTGGCGCTCCGGGCACGGCCGTCGAGCAACGCGAGAAACGCCCGGGTGATGTCCGGGCGCTCTTCTTGCAAATGAAGGTCGGCGATCAGCAGGATCACTCAATGATCTCGGCTTTCTCGATGATCACGTCGTCCTTCGGCACGTCCTGGTGGCCGGCCTTGGAGCCCGTGGCGACTTTCTCGATGGCATCGACCACCTCACGGCCTTCGATCACTTCGCCGAACACCGCATAGCCCCAGCCCTGGGTGTTCTTGCCGCTGTGGTTGAGGAAGTCGTTGTCCGAGGCGTTGATGAAGAACTGCGCCGAGGCCGAGTGCGGGTCCATGGTACGGGCCATGGCGATGCTGTACTTGGCGTTCTTCAGGCCGTTGTCGGCTTCGTTCTGGATCGAGGCGCGGGTTTTCTTCTGGCCCATGCCAGGCTCGAAGCCGCCGCCCTGGATCATGAAGCCCTTGATCACACGGTGGAACACGGTGCCATCGTAGTGGCCTTCCTTGACGTATTGAACGAAGTTCTCGGTGGTCTGTGGCGCTTTCTCGGCGTTCAGTTGCAGGACGATGTCGCCGTGATTGGTGCTCAGTTTGACTTTGGACATGCTGGAACTCGCTTTTTCAAGACGTTCATGAATAGGGTTCGCCAACGGGCGTACGCAAGACCTGACGCACGTTTCCAGAACCAGGACACACTTCGCCTCATGCGAGCGGCGTTGGCCTGGCGATAAAACACGGCAGATTCTCGGCGTCCGGCTGTCGGCGACTTGACTGCTTCGGCTATGATAAGCCCTTTGTTTCAGTCGGCCTACCCGATGGCCGTTTACCCGTCTTCAAAGGATCCACATGAGCAAGCCCACTGCCGACAACGCTCCGAATGCCGCTGCCAAAGGGGCGCCTGCCGTCCCTGCGAACTTCCTGCGGCCGATCATCCAGGCCGACCTGGACGCTGGCAAGCACAGCCGCATCGTCACGCGTTTCCCGCCTGAGCCCAATGGTTACCTGCACATCGGCCACGCCAAGTCGATCTGCGTGAACTTCGGCCTGGCCAAGGAATTCGGCGGTGCCTGTCACCTGCGTTTCGATGACACCAACCCGGCCAAGGAAGACCAGGAGTACATCGACGCCATCCAGCGCGACGTCACGTGGCTGGGCTTCGAGTGGGCCGGCGAGGTGCGTTACGCCTCGAACTATTTCGACCAGTTGCACGCCTGGGCGGTGGAGCTGATCAAGCGCGGCAAGGCCTACGTCTGCGACCTGACCCCGGACGAGGCCCGCGCCTACCGTGGCAGCCTGACCGAGCCTGGCAAGGACAGCCCGTACCGCGAGCGCAGCGTCGAGGAAAACCTGGACCTGTTCGCGCGCATGAAAGCCGGTGAGTTCAAGGATGGCGAGCGTGTCCTGCGCGCCAAGATCGACATGGCGTCGCCGAACATGAACCTGCGCGACCCGATCCTCTACCGGATCCGTCACGCCCATCACCACCAGACGGGCGATGCCTGGTGCATCTACCCCAACTACGACTTCACCCACGGCCAGTCCGACGCCATCGAAGGCATCACCCACTCGATCTGCACTCTCGAGTTCGAAGGCCATCGCCCGCTGTACGAGTGGTTCCTGGACAACCTGCCGGTGCCGGCGCACCCGCGCCAGTACGAGTTCAGCCGACTGAACCTGAACTACACCATCACTTCCAAGCGCAAGCTCAAGCAGCTGGTGGACGAGCACCACGTCGAATCCTGGGACGACCCACGCATGTCGACCCTGTCGGGCTTCCGCCGTCGTGGCTATACCCCGGCGTCGATCCGCAACTTCTGCGAGATGATCGGCACCAACCGCTCCGACGGCGTGGTCGACATGTCGATGCTCGAGTTCTGCATCCGTGACGACCTGGACCGCACCGCGCCACGCGCCATGTGCGTGCTGCGCCCGCTGAAGGTGGTCATCACCAACTACCCCGAAGGCCAGGTCGAGCAGCTCGAACTGCCGCGCCATCCCAAGGAAGACATGGGCGTGCGCGTGCTGCCGTTCGCCCGCGAGCTGTACATCGACCGCGACGACTACATGGAAGCCCCACCCAAGGGCTACAAGCGCCTGGAGCCCAACGGTGAGGTCCGCCTGCGCGGCAGCTACGTGATCCGCGCCGACGAGGCGATCAAGGACGCCGACGGCCACATCGTCGAGCTGCGCTGCTCCTACGACCCGGACACCCTGGGCAAGAACCCCGAAGGCCGCAAGGTCAAGGGCGTGATCCACTGGGTGCCGGCCGAAGGCAGCCTGGAATGCGAAGTGCGCCTGTACGACCGCCTGTTCCGTTCGCCGAACCCGGAGAAGACCGAGGACGGCGGCAGCTTCCTGGACAACATCAACCCGGACTCGCTGCAGGTGCTGACCGGTTGCCGTGCCGAGCCGTCGCTGGCCCAGGCCGCGCCAGAGGATCGCTTCCAGTTCGAGCGCGAAGGCTACTTCTGTGCCGACCTGAAGGACAGTCAGCCGGGTCGCCCGGTGTTCAACCGCACCGTCACCCTGCGTGACTCCTGGGGCAGCTGAGGACTTTTCGTGCTAACCATCTACAACACCCTGACCAAGGCCAAGGAAGTCTTCACCCCGCTCGAGGGCAACAAGGTACGCATGTACGTCTGCGGCATGACCGTGTACGACTACTGCCACCTGGGCCACGGGCGCAGCATGGTGGCCTTCGACCTGGCCACCCGCTGGTTGCGCAAGAGTGGGTACGACCTGACCTACGTACGCAACATCACCGACATCGACGACAAGATCATCCACCGTGCCAATGCCAACGGCGAGCGCTTCGATGCGCTGACTGCGCGCATGATCAAGGCCATGCACGAGGACGAGCGACGTCTTAACATCCTGCCGCCGGACCAGGAGCCTCGCGCCACCGACCACATCCCCGGCATGCATGCGATGATCCAGACCCTGATCGACAAGAGCTACGCCTACGCGCCGGGCAACGGCGACGTGTACTACCGCGTCGGCAAATTCGTCGGCTACGGCAAGCTGTCGCGGCGCAAGATCGAAGACCTGCGCATCGGCGCGCGTATCGAAGTGGGCGAAGCCAAGCAGGATCCGCTGGACTTCGTGCTGTGGAAGGCCGCCAAGCCGGGCGAGCCGAGCTGGGAGTCGCCCTGGGGCGCAGGCCGTCCAGGCTGGCACATCGAGTGCTCGGTGATGTCCACCTGCTGCCTGGGCGAGAGCTTCGACATCCATGGCGGTGGCAGCGACCTGGAGTTCCCGCACCACGAGAACGAGATCGCCCAGAGCGAGGCGGCCACTGGCAAGCCGTACGCCAAGGCCTGGATGCACTGCGGCATGATCCGCATCAACGGCGAGAAGATGTCCAAGTCGTTGAACAACTTTTTCACGATCCGCGACGTGCTCGCCAAGTACCACCCCGAGGTGGTGCGCTACCTGCTGGTGGCCAGCCACTACCGCAGCGCCATCAACTACTCCGAGGACAGCCTGCGCGACGCCAAGGGTGCCCTGGAGCGCTTCTACCATGCCTTGCGTGGTCTGCCTCGCGTGCCTGCGGCAGGTGGCGAAGCCTTCATCGAACGCTTCGCCGTGGCGATGAACGACGACTTCGGGACGCCCGAGGCCTGCGCGGTGCTGTTCGACCTGGTGCGCGAGATCAACCGCCTGCGCGACAGCGACCCTCAGGCAGCGGCCGGCCTGGCCGGTCGCCTGCGCGAGCTGGGGGACGTGCTCGGCGTGTTGCAGCTGGACGCCGATGATTTCTTGCGCGCCGGTGCCGAAGGCAAGGTCGATGCAGCCGAAGTCGAAGCGTTGATCCAAGCACGCCTGACGGCGCGCGCGGAGAAGAACTGGGCCGAATCCGATCGTGTACGTGACCAGTTGACCGCGATGGGCGTGGTGCTGGAAGACGGGAAGGGCGGCACCACCTGGCGGTTGGCGGAGTGAGGCGGCGTCAGGGTCTGCGGGTGTCCTGACAGCACGCGGGGTCGCAATGCGGCCCCGCGGTGTGGGTCTGGCATTCTGGTAGAACCTGCGTTAACGCAGCGACTGCTTTGTGGGCCCTACGGGACCACAAGATTTAGAAAGCAGTCCTTCACCCCAGCGGACAGCGCAATACCAACCGCGCCCCACCCAGTGCGCCAGCCCCTACCTCCAGCTGGAACCCGTGCAGGTCCACGATCGCCGCAACGATCGACAACCCCAGCCCGAACCCGGCATGCCGATGGCCTTCCTCGCTCCGGTAGAAGCGTTTCAACACGGCCTGGCGTTCGCTTTCCGGTATCCCCGGCCCACTGTCCTCCACCGCAATGCTCAGCACCTTGCCATCGACCGCGGCGTCAATCCGCACCTGGCCACCCTCGGGCGTGAACTTGATGGCGTTGCCGACCAGGTTGGCCAATGCCTCGAACAGCAGCTCCCGATCGCCATGCACGGCGGGCAGTCGGCTCGGCTGCACCAGGCTCAGGCTGATACCGCCGTCTTCGGCCAGCGGCAGGTAGAAGTCGTGCAGTTCTATCAGCAGCTCGATGGGGTCGATGTCGACGAACCCGGCACGGCGCCGTCGGTCCTCCAATTCGCTGATGCGCAGCAGGCCGCGAAAGCGTGCCATCAGGGTGTCGGTGTCGCTGATGGCCTGGTCCAGCGCCGGTGCGTCGGCCCAGTCATCGCCGTTCTGCTGGCGAATCCGGTACAGCTGCGCTCGCAAGCGCGTGAGCGGTGTGCGCAGGTCGTGGGCGATGTTGTCGCAGACCCCCTTGACCTCGTGCATGAGCCGCTCGATCCGGTCGAGCATGGCATTGACGATGGCCGCCAGCATGTCCAGCTCGTCGCGGCGGCTGGAGAGCGGCAGGCGGTGGGTCAGGTCGCCGGCGACGATCAGCTCGGCGCTGGCCTGCACTGCGCGAATACGCTTGAGCGGCCTGCGGCGCAGCAGGTACCAGCCAGCGAAGCCCGGGATCAGGGTCAGCGAGATGCCCCAGAGCAGCGCGTGCAGGATGATGCGCGTGACCACGAACAGCGAGCCGTTGTCGCGCACCAGCACCAGCCAGCGCCCGTCCTGGACCTTGATCGCCACCGCATCGCAGCTGTCGCGCGGAACGTGGGGGTCGTCGGCATCCAGGCAGCGGTCGAGTTCGTGCACGCGACCATCGAGCGGCAGCTCCTCGGGAATGGCGCGGATCCGTCCACCCACCGGCCGCAGCTGCGCATCGAACAGGCCATAGGCGTCGAAGCTGCGTTCTTCGAACGCCTGGCTGGCGATCAACGCATCGTCCAGCTGCTTGCCGCTCATGTGGGTGAACAGGTGCTGACGCTGCAGCATGGAATGCCGGGTCAGCTTGTTCAGGTAATCGGAGACCTCGTAGTACAGCACCCCCATGAGGATGCAGCTCCAGGCCACGAATAGAAAGCTGTACAGCGCCAGCAGTCGGCTGGTGGACGAGCTCCAGCCTTTAGACGGGTTCGGCAATTGCATAGCCTGAGCCTCGCACGGTGCGGATCAGAGGCGTCTGGCCGGGGGAATCGATCTTCTTGCGCAGGCGCCCGATGTGCACGTCGATCAAGTTGGTGCCAGGGTCGAAGTGATAGCCCCACACTTCCTCGAAGATCATCATTCGCGTGATCACCTGACCTGCGTGGCGCATCAGGTATTCCAGCAGTTTGTATTCGGTGGGCAGCAGGTTCAGGGTCTGCTCGCCGCGTCGTGCCTCATGGCTGATCAGGTCCAGTTCCAGGTCTGCGACCTGCAGGCGGGTCTGGGTCATCGGTACACTGTTGCGGCGCAGCAGCACTTCGACCCGTGCGGCCATCTCGTCGGATGCGAAGGGCTTGGTCAGGTAGTCGTCACCCCCGGCGCGCAGGCCTCGCACGCGCTCGTCGACATCCGACAGCGCGCTGATCATCAGGATTGGCGTGGCGATCTTCAGGCCGCGCAGGGTGGTGACGATGGTCAGGCCGTCGACCTCGGGCAGCATGCGGTCCACGGTGATGAGGTCGTAACCACCGCCGATGGCCTTGGCCAGGCCTTCACGGCCATTGTCCGCCCAGTCCACGTCCAGACCATGGGTGGACAGTTCGGCGACGATTTCCTGTGCCGTGACGGCGTCGTCTTCGATGGTCAGTACACGAGGCATGCGAATTCCTGGGCAGCGAGGGAAAACACGATTGTGCCAAACAATGGACAGCGCCCAGTTTAAGAAAAATTCATCTGTGTGCGCAGGCTCGACCGGGTCTCGAGGTGACGACCCGACCGAGGGCAGGGCAGGTCAGGCGACCTTGACGATCCAGCCGGCAGGTGCTTCGACGTCACCGCTCTGGATGCCGGTCAGCTCGGCATACAGCTTCTGGGTGACCGGGCCGACCTTTTCCAGGTCATGGAAAACGTGCAGCGAACCGTTGTATTCGATCCCGCCGATCGGCGTGATGACGGCGGCGGTGCCACAGGCGCCGGCTTCGACGAAGCGACCCAGGTCGTCGATTTCCACGTCACCTTCGATCACGGTCAGGCCCAGGCGCGAGGCGGCCAGTTCCATCAGTGACAGGCGGGTGATACCGGGCAGCACCGAGGCCGACTTGGGCGTGACGAACTCGTTGTCGGCGGTGATGCCGAAGAAGTTGGCCGAGCCGACCTCCTCGATCTTGGTGTGGGTCAGCGGGTCCAGGTAGATCGCATCGGCGAAGCTGCGTTGCTTGGCCTCGGCGCCCGGTTGCAGGCTGGCCGCGTAGTTGCCGCCGACCTTGGCCGCACCCGTGCCTTGCGGGGCGGCACGGTCGAAGTTGGAGATCATGAAGTTGTGAGGCTTCATGCCGCCCTTGAAGTAAGAACCGACCGGTATGGCGAAGATCGAGAAGATGAATTCGGGCGCGGTCCGCACACCGATGTTGTCGCCCACGCCGATGACGAATGGGCGCAGATACAGCGCACCCTTGCCATGCGGCGGAATGAACCGGTCGTTGGCCTTGACCACCTGCTTGCACGCCTCGATGAACACCTCGGTCGGCACGTGGGGCATCAGCAGGCGGGCGCAGCTGCGCTGCATGCGCGCGGCATTCTGGTCCGGACGGAACAGGTTCACCGAGCCGTCCTTGCAGCGGTAGGCCTTCAGACCCTCGAAGCACTGCTGGCCGTAATGCAGCGCCGTGGAACCTTCGCTGATGTGCAGGACGTTATCGTCGGTCAGGGTGCCTTGATCCCATTGGCCATCGCGCCAGACGGACAGGTAGCGCTTGTCGGTCTTGATGTAGTCGAAGCCCAGCTTGTCCCAATTAATGCTTTCGTTGCTCATGACACCCTCGATTGTCTTGCAGCTGCCTGAACGGTCAGGTCGCTTCGGTTTGCGCACTGGGCAACGATAATACATCCCGGGGGGATCGGAAACGCTTGGTCGTGAATTGAGAGGAGGGCGCGCACCGTTTATAGGCGGGAGAAGGTGCAAGGGAGGATGCCTGTACGGCGCAGGGGCGGCGAGTCAAGGCTCACAGGGAAGCTGCGACAGCGTGCATGACTTCGGCTTGACACATGCTCAAGGGCCTTTGGTGCCAAGGCCCTTGGAAGGCGGGAGCTGGCTTGCCAGCGATCGCAAGGGTGCAGGCACCCTTGCTTTCACCTTCGTACCAGCCCCATCAGGCTCCGTTACAGAATCGGCTTGCCCCCGGTGATGCCATAGCGGCTGCCGGTAATGTAGCTGCTCTCGTCCGACGCCAGCAGCACATAGATCGGCGCAACCTCCACCGGTTGCCCGGCACGCCCCAGCGGCGTCTGTTCACCGAAGTGGCTGGCCTGCTCCGGTGGCATGGTGGACACGATCAGCGGCGTCCAGATCGGCCCTGGTGCCACGCTGTTCACCCGGATGCCCTTGGGCCCGAGCATCTGCGCCAGGCCTGCGGTGAAGTTGGCGATGGCGCCCTTGGTCGCCGCATAGGCCAGCAAGGTCGGGGTCGGCGAGTCGGAGTTGACCGACGTGGTGTTGATGATCGAACCCCCTTTCTTCATGTGCGGCAAGGCTGCCTTGCACAGGCGGAACATGGCCGTCATGTTGATATCGAAGGTCTTGACCCATTCCTCATCGGAGATCTCTTCGATCGATTCATGGCTCATCTGGAACGCGGCGTTGTTGACCAGTACGTCGATGCGGCCGAACTGGGCGACGGTCTTGTTGATCAGTTCATCACACGTGGCCTTCTGGGCAATGTCGCCTGGCAGCAGGATGCAGGTGCGCCCTGCGTCACGGACCCACTTGGCGGTCTCCTCGGCATCCTGATGCTCATCCAGGTACGCCACCGCGACATCCGCCCCTTCGCGGGCGAAGGCGATTGCCACGGCGCGGCCGATGCCGCTGTCGCCGCCGGTGATCAAGGCGACCTTGCCCTTGAGACGATCGTGACCGACGTAAGTCTTCTCGCCACAGTCGGGCAGCGGGTCCATCTGGTGTTGATGGCCGGGTACTTTCTGCGGCTGTTCTGGGAAAGGAGGGCGGGGATAGTCGCGCATGGTTGCGTTCCTCGTAACGAATGAACTGGACCTAAGGTGTGAATGCACCTGACGGCCGGGGTTGTATCGCAGCGGCGTTACACGCGACGAATGGCACACCGTCTCGAGTGCGGCACGGTGCTCTACGTGTATGTAAATATGTCTATCGGGAATCTGTCTGTTGGAGACACTGTCCGATGCGGCAAGTGGGCCGCGCGTGCAGCCGAAGACGCAGTCCAACGTTCATCCATGGAGACGATGCTATGAAAGCAGTGCTACTGACCGCCTTGCTGGCGACCACCGGCCTGGCCCAGGCCGCCGAGACCGTCGAACTCAAGCTGGCCGGCCCGGAAGGCGCCGGCAAGTCGATCGGCACCATCACCATCGAGCAGAACACATACGGTGCCCTGCTGACCCCGAAGCTGAGCGATCTGCCGCCGGGCGTCCACGGCTTCCACCTGCACGAGAAGCCTGACTGCGGCGTCACCCAGGACAATGGCAAGCCCGTGCCGGCCGGAGCTGCGGGCGGGCATTGGGATCCGGATGCCACTGGTGCCCACAAGGGGCCTTATGATGACAGCGGTCATCGTGGCGACCTGCCTGCGCTGTACGTCGGTGCCGACGGCAAGGCGACCTATCCGGTGTTGGCGCCACGCCTGAAGGCGGAAGACTTCAAAGGGCATGCCCTGATGGTGCACGTGGGGGGCGACAACCACAGCGATCATCCCGAAAAACTGGGAGGGGGCGGTGCGCGCATGGCGTGTGGCGTCGTGCACTAAGCCGTGCTCGGCGGGTCAGAACGCAACGCCTGATCCGCCGGGTGTCAATTTGGTGACGGAAATGGCGGCGATTAGCTGGCGCAATTCATGCGAGCGATGAATTTGTCGGTGAATTGACGCTAGGCCATCACGCTTGCGTTACCCTTGAGCCACATGTCCAGCGACATGCCTGTCTCGAGGATGCCCACCGCCATGCAACGCACCGCCTACCGCCCCGACATCGACGGCCTGCGCGCCGTCGCCGTGATCGCCGTCCTGCTCCATCACCTCGATGCCGCCTGGCTACCCGGCGGCTTCGTCGGCGTTGACATCTTCTTCGTCATTTCCGGCTACCTGATCACCGCCCATGTCTTCCAGCAGGCCCGCGCCGGTACCTTCTCGCTGCACCAGTTCTACCAGCGTCGCATCAACCGTATCGTGCCTGCCCTGGTCACCGTGCTGCTGGCCACTCTGGCGCTGGGTGCCGTGCTGTTGTCGCCCGTCGATCTGGAGCGCTTGAGCGCCAATGCCCTGTATGCGCTGCTGGGCGTGTCCAACGTGTTCATCTGGCTCAAGTACGGCAACTATTTTGCTGCCGATGCCAGTGAGGCACCGTTACTGCACACCTGGTCGCTCGGGATCGAGGAACAGTTCTACATGATCTGGCCCTTGCTGCTGCTGGCCATCCTGCGCCTGGTACCTCGGCACTGGCCGTGGCTGCTCGGCCTGGGCCTGGTGGCGGCGGTCGGCCTCTCGCAGTACGGCACTGGCCTGTTCGTCACGGCGTCCTACTACCTGTTGCCGACGCGGTTCTTCGAGCTGATGCTCGGCGGTTGCCTGGGGATCTGGCATGTCCTGCGGCCCTTGCCTGTCGACCGACGCCAGGCCTGGATCAGCCGGGGGCTGGGCGCCGTGCTGATCGCCGGGTCCATGGCACTGATCGGGCCAGGCGTGGCGTTTCCTGGGTTGACCGCGCTGGTGCCCTGCCTGGGGGCAGCGCTGTTGATCCACGCCGGGCACGCGGGGCAACGCGCCTGGCTGCTGGGCAGTCGGCCGATGGTGTTCGTCGGATTGATCTCCTACTCCTTGTACCTGTGGCACTGGCCGTTGATCGCCTACCTCAACTACCTGGCCGTCCCCATCGACCTGACGACAGGCCTGGGCGTGGTGCTGGTGGCCGTGGTCCTGGCCTGGCTGACCTGGCGCTGGGTCGAGCAGCCCATGCGCCAGAGCGGCGCGCGGCTCGGGTTTGCCACGGTGTTCGCTCGGCGCTTTGCGATGCCGGTGGCCGTACTGGCCCTGCTGACGGGGCTGGTTCAGTGGCAGGGCGGGTTCCCGACGCGCTTCGGACCCACGGTCGAGACCCTCGAGGCCATGACCCTCGAGCGCCCCGCCGACAATCGACGCGGCTGCCATGTGCCGAATGCCTTGTACCGTACTGCACCCGATGCGCAATGCCGACTGGGCGCACCCAAGGCGCAGCTCGACGGCATTCTGGTGGGGGACTCGTTCGCCAACCACTTCACCGGCATGATCGATCTGCTGGCACGACCCGATGGGATCAGCCTCATGGATTACACCATGGATGGCTGTGCGCCGATTCTGGGCTACAACGTCGATATGTCCAGCGTCTATGCCGAGCACTGCGCGCAACGCAATGCCAAGGTCTACGCGCTGATCGAGGCCCAACGCTACGCCTACGTGGTGTTGGCGGGCAGCTGGCCGTCGGACGAGGCAGCAGGCGAACCGATCGCGGCCAGCCTGGAGCGGGTGGTCAAGAGCACAGGCCAGGTGATCGTGATCCTGAACAACCAGGCGATCGTGGATGCAGCGACCTGCCCGGTACGTCAATTGATGTTCGCCACCGCGCGCACGTGCGACGCCGCCCAGGCCGCGCGACCGCATTACTGGGCCGAGTTGCGCGCACGTTTCCCGCAGGTGCGTTTCATCGATCCGAACCAGGTCATCTGTACCGAGGGACGTTGCCGCTCGCTGATCGACGGCAAGCTGCTGTACCTGGACAACGCCCACTTGAACGAGATCGGCTCGCGGTACATCGGCAAGACGCTGCTCGAGCGCGGCTATTCGCTGCTGAGCGATCCACCGGCGCGGTCCTGAGCCAACGACAGCGCCTGTGGTCCTTGCGTGGTGAAGGCAGGCCCCTCAATGAAAAGGGCAGCCCACAGGCTGCCCAGTCGTGATCGGATCGGCGTGATCAGGTGCGATCTGCCCAGACCGTCTGCACGTTGCAGAACTCGCGCACACCGAAGTGTGACAGCTCGCGGCCGAACCCGCTTTTCTTCACGCCACCGAAGGCCACACGGGGGTCCGAAGCGCAGTAGCCGTTGATGAACACCGCACCGGTGTCCAGGGCCGCGGTCATGCGCTCGGCCAGTGCCAGGTCGGCGGTGTAGATCGTCGAGGCCAGGCCGAAATCGCTGTCGTTGGCCAGCTCCACGGCATGATCGGCATCACGTGCCGCGGTGATCGCCGCCACCGGCCCGAACAGTTCCTGGCGGAACGCCGTCATCGAGGGGGTTACATCGCCCAGCACGGTCGGCGCGTAGTAATTGCCCACGCCGTCCTGCTTATGCCCGCCCAGCAGCAAGGTCGCGCCTTCGGCGAGCGACGCCTGCACCTGCCCGTCGAGTTCGTCGCGCAGATCGAAGCGTGCCATGGGGCCGACATAGGTGTCGTCCTGCAGCGGGTTGCCGACCTTCAACCGACGTGTGGCCTCGACGAACCGTTGGGTGAATTCCTCGAGCACGCTCTGCTCGACGATCATGCGCTTGGCCGCCGCGCACACTTGGCCAGTGTTCTGGTAGCGACCGATGACCGCGGCCTGCACGGCGGCGTCGAGGTCTGCGTCGGCCAGGACGATGAACGGATCGGAGCCGCCCAACTCCAGCACGCACTTTTTCAGCGCGGCACCGGCTTGGGCACCGATGGCCATGCCGGCACGCACGCTGCCGGTCAACGTGACGGCGGCGATGCGTGGATCGTTGATCGCACGGGTCACGCCGTCGGCGGTGACGTTGATCACCTCCAGCACGCCTTCCGGCAGGCCGGCCGCCTGGCAGGCGTCACGCAGCAGGTAGGCGCTGCCCATCACGTTGGGAGCATGCTTGAGCACGTAGGTGTTGCCGGCCAGCACGGCCGGGACGGCGCCGCGCAGCACCTGCCACAGGGGGAAGTTCCAAGGCATCACCGCCAGGATCGGGCCGAGCGGACGGTATTCGATGCGGGCTTTTTCCACCTGGGTGGCCTCTGGCGCGAGCATCGCCGGGCCGTGTTCGGCATACCACTGGCACAGGTTGACGCACTTGGCCACTTCACCACGCGCCTGGGCGATCGGCTTGCCGATCTCGCGGGTGATCATGACCGCCAAGGCCTCGGCATTGGCCTGAAGCGCGGCGGCCAGGCGCATGAGGTGGTCGCTGCGCTCGGCCAGCGAGACACGCCGCCAGGTGTCATAGCCGACCTTGGCCCGTTGCAGCGCTGCGTCCAGTGCAGCGTCGTTCTCGAAAGCGTAGTGCCCGATCTGTTCGTCCGTGTGTGGGTCGACGGAAATGGCATGGGTCTGGCTGGTGATCTGGCTCATGACAGGCGGCTCATCGTAGTGGGCGATAGGGTCAGAGTACGGGGCTATCGTGTTGATGAAAACTGAATAATAATGACGGAAACGTTCACGATCGGAGAATGGCTATGGACCTGGTGCAACTGGAGATCTTCAAGGCCGTGGCCGAGCACGGCAGCATCAGTGCAGCGGCGCAGCAGATCCACCGCGTGCCTTCCAACCTGACCACGCGGATCAAGCAGCTCGAACAGGATCTGGGCGTCGAGCTGTTCATTCGGGAAAAGCACCGGCTGCGTCTATCGCCGGCAGGTTGGAATTTCCTGGAGTACACCCGGCGTATCCTCGACCTCGTGCACGAGGCGCGGTCGACGGTCGCCGGTGAGGACCCGCAAGGCACGTTCGCGCTCGGGTCGCTGGAGAGCACGGCGGCGGTACGTATTCCAGGCTTGCTGGCGGCCTACAACCAGCGTTACCCCAAGGTCGACCTGGACCTGTCCACCGGGCCTTCGGGGACCATGCTCGAGGGTGTGCTGGGCGGGCGCCTGGTCGCAGCGTTCGTCGACGGGCCGGTGCTGCACCCGACGCTCGAGGGCATGGCGGTGTTCGAAGAAGAGATGGTCATCATCGCGCCCCTCAACCACCCCCCGGTCACCCGCGCCCAGGACGTCAATGGCCAGAGCATCTATGCGTTCCGTGCCAACTGCTCCTACCGCCATCATTTCGAGCGTTGGTTCGTCTGCGATGAAGCGGTACCTGGCAAGATCCATGAAATGGAGTCCTACCATGGCATGCTCGCCTGTGTCAGCGCAGGCGCCGGGCTGGCGCTGATGCCACGCAGCATGCTCGACAGCATGCCAGGGTGCAGTACCGTCAGCGTCTGGCCCCTGTCGGAAGACTTTCGTCTGCTCAAGACCTGGCTGGTGTGGCGCCGCGGCACCGTGTCGCGCAGCCTGAGCACCTTCGTGGCTTTGCTGGAGACCTGGCGCGACGGTCAGGCGGGGTAACGAGGAGGCGGGTAGGGCAGCGATGGCGGCCGCACCGACACCGCCCAAGGGTCAGCTCCTCACAAGGCCTCCCGCCTCAGGCCACGTCCACCAGCACCACTTCGCTGTCTTCCAGCGCCTGCACCCGAATGACGCTTTCCGCCTCGATGGCGACGCCGTCACGGGCCTGGACCAGCAGGTCGTTGACCCTGATCTGGCCTCTGGCGGGCACCAGATAACCACGACGTCCCGCCTCGAAGCGGTATTCGACCGTCTCGCCGGCACGCACGGTGGCGGCCGCCAGCCGGGCATCGGCGCGAATGCGCAGGCTGTCGACGTCCTCGGCGCGGCCGCTGGCCAGGGTCACGAACCCCTCGCCACGCGCGCCTTTGGGGAACGGGCGCGTGCCCCAGGAAGGCGTTTCGCCCGTCCGGTCCGGCATGATCCAGATCTGGAACAAGCGCGTGTCGACCGTTTCCTGGTTGAATTCACTGTGCACGATACCCGTCCCGGCACTCATCACCTGCACGTCGCCCGCTTCCGTACGGCCGTGGTTGCCCAGGCTGTCACGGTGGCTGATGGCGCCCTCGCGCACGTAGGTGATGATCTCCATGTCCCGATGAGGATGGGACGGAAATCCACTACCCGCCGCGATCAGATCATCGTTCCAGACCCGCAGGTTGCCCCAGTGCATGCGCTGCGGGTCGTAATACTCGGCGAACGAGAAATGGTGACGGGCATCCAGCCACCCGTGGTCGGCATGCCCAAGACTGTCGAACGGACGAAGATGCAGCATGATGGTGCTCCAGAGAATGAAGGAATGGGTCTAGAGTGCGCGAATTCATCATCTAAAAAAAGCGTAAATAATGGCTTGTTATCATTCAGAAAATCGATATGGAAAAGGAGGCTGCGTGGCTTTGGTAACGCAGAGCCTCTGATCGTTCGGCAAACACTGGCCATTTCATTCGCTTGCCGCCACCATGCAGCCTGATTCGTTTCTTGCCTGGAGTGACCGTGTCCCTCGACCCTGCCCAGACCCCGCCCGCTCTTCTGCCCGTAGCGCAGTTGCCCTGGTTGCGTCGCCTTGCCGCGCGGCTGTTTGGGGGAGGGCTGTCCCGATTGCGCGCGCAGCATTTCGAGTCCTGGTGTCTCGGGCATCAGGCCGGGCGGCATGAGGGGCAGGTCGAAGGGCAACGCCAGGGGTTCGAACACGGCCATCGCGAAGGGCTCGAAGCCGGGCGACAGGTGCTGGTGATCCACGATCATCGCCATCAGGCGCCTGCACGCCCTGGCCAGGACGACCATCTGTTCGACGACTGGCGCCTGCCGATCACCAGCGAGCTGAAGAAGCGCTTCAAGGCGGACGTGGCCACGCGCCTGGCAGGTCAGGCACAGCCCAGTGCCGCGCAGTGGAAGATGATCTTCAGCGACACACCTTCCACCTGCGTGGTGGCCGGGGCAGGGGCCGGCAAGTCGACCTCGCTGGTGTTGCGGATCCTGCTGCTGCAGCACTACCTGGGCTATGAGGCCGACGCCATGACCGTCGTCACCTTCACCCGTGAATCGCGCAAGGACTTCATCCATCGCCTGCGCCAGGTCTTCGCGTGCTGGGGCGTGGCGCCGACGCCGGCCCAGGCACGCGATCTGGTACGAACCTTTCACTCGCGCATCTTGCCTCTGGTTCGCAGCCTGCCCGGGTTCGAGCGCCTGAGCGCATTCGAGATGCTCGGGGGGGCGACGCCGGACACGGAGGCGACCGATGTCGAGAGCAACCCGTTCGATCTGCGTCTGAACGATGTTCAGCGCCAGCACCTCAATCGCTGCTATGGCCAGCTGCTGCACAGCAGTCCGCGGTTTGCCGAACGGGTCGCATCGCTGCGCCTGGAGGCGCTGCGGCTCAAGCCGCTGGATCCTCAGCACCCGGATGTGCAGAAGCGTGTGCAGGTGACGCAGTTGGCAGCCGAGCGTGATGAAGAGCTGTGCGACTTGATCGAGGACTTGTGGTACGCCGCCGGTGCCTGGCCCATCCAGGGCATCGAGCCCTGCCGCGACGTGGTGCGTATCCGCGGTTGCGAGTTTCGCGTGCAGGGGCGTCTGGCCGACTCCGGCACCTGGGTGATGCTCGGCTTCGATCCGCGCGAGTCAGCCCAGCGCCAGCGCCCCGGCGCGCGCTTGTCCGCACGCGCCGAGTGGGCCGTCAAGCGTACGCTGTTCCAGGCCTTCTGCGACCAGCCATTGATCTGGCTGGACACCTATGACGCCGCCAAAGGCTTCGAACGTACCCAGGCGAATGAGGCCGTGGCCGGGCCTGGCTTCGACGTCAGGGTCAAGGGCGAGCTGGCGCCTGCACCTCTGCTGGATGCGTTCGTCGCAGCGGCCGGGTTCATCGAGAACCTGGGGCTGGAAGTCAATGCGGCGGTGGCCGACATGACGTTCCCGGCCGGTGACAGCGATGCGACATTCTTCGAGGCGTTGGCGTTGTTCTGGACAGCGTTCGAGGATCACCTGCTCGACCAGTCGCCACCGGTGATGACCTACAACCGCATGTTCGCCCTGTTCAGCGAGCGCAATGCAAGCAACCTGCGTCTGTTGCCCGACGCGCTGTTGCGTCCGTTGTCACACCTGATGATCGACGAGTTCCAGGACGTCTCGCCGCAGATCGTCAGCTGGCTGCGCGCCTGCCTGGTCGAGATCCGCCGCCGTGGACCGACGCTGCAGGCCGGGCGCACCGCGCAGCACAGCTCGTTGTTGTGCGTGGGGGACGACTGGCAGTCGATCTACGGCTGGCGTGGCAGCTCGCCGACCTATTTCATGCAGTTCGCCGAATACTTCCGCTCGCCGTCCATGACGCGGGTGATGCTGGTGGAAAACTACCGCAGCCAGCAACAGGTGATCGACGCCGCCCAGCACCTGGTCAAGGGCGCGCCCGCCGTGCCCGGCAAGAAAGCTCGGGCCAGCGGTGCGGCGGCCGATCTGCCGCAGGCACCGGTGCAGGTGTCGGACCGGGACGATGCCGCGCTGGCAGCGTGCCTGACCGAACACTATCGGCGCGGCGAGCACATCCTGATGTTGTGTCGAAAAGGCAGTGACCAGGCTGCGCTCGAACCGTACCTGAGCGAGGTGATCGAGCAGGAAAACCGGCTACCGATGGCCCAGCGTCGCCTGCGCCGGCTGACCTACCACAGCGCCAAGGGTTTGCAGGCCGATGCCGTGTTCCTCCTGGGTGATTGTCAGTACCTGACGAGTTCGCCGTACAAGAACCAGGTCTATCGCCTGG
Organism: Enterobacterales bacterium AN_CKDN230030167-1A_HGKHYDSX7; assembly: GCA_046940335.1. Taxonomy (GTDB): domain Bacteria; phylum Pseudomonadota; class Gammaproteobacteria; order Pseudomonadales; family Pseudomonadaceae; genus Aquipseudomonas. The sequence continues at coordinate 168,699 of JBKYML010000007.1, read as the reverse complement.
CGGGGTTGGGCGACGCAGGCGATCCGCATGCGTTCGACACTGCACAGCAGCACGAGGTACAGCGCCTGGCCTACGTCGCGGTGACGCGGGCGGTCAGGCACTGCTATTGGTTCGTCGACCCGCCGGCCGGTGAGGCCAGTGTCCTGGCCCGCGCCTCGGCACGGGTCGATGGCACGCAGGCCTGCTTCGAGGACCTGCGTGCCGCGAGGGGGCTCAAGGGTTCGGATCCTGCTCGGCGGTCAACCGTGCGACCAATGCGTCCACCGCTGCCTGCCGTGCAGCGCTGATACGCCCGACGGCTTGTCGGTACATCTGCTCATTGAGCGCCAGCCGCCGTGGACGTCCTGCCTCATCGAGCGGTGATGACGCCAGCACATCGCTCAGTACACTGACGACCGATGCGTCCAGCCTATCCACCAGGGGGCTGTCGGTGTCCAGACAGCTGGCAAGGTAGTCCAGGCCGTCATGCCAGCGCGCGTCCACCGCATCGAATTGCGCCGCTTCGCGGCGACGCAAGAACCGCTGCCAGGCAGGTTGTGCCGCGATCCAGCGACGCCGCGCCTGCGCGTCGGCGTCGAGGGCCCGCACGGCCTCTTCGACGTTATATTGCGTGTTCAGGGAAACCTGGGCGGTGTCTCTGTACAACATGTCCTGGCTTGGTTCAGGAAACTCCAGCGGCTCGGCCAGGGCTTGGCGCAGCGCCAGACGGATCTCGATGTCATCCACGCCGCCTCCGAGCAAGCGATCGTCGCTGATGTCATCGAGCGTATCGAGCGGGGGCAATGGGCCGTCGCTCGCCTGGCCCTGTGCGCGCGCGATCAAGACGGCCTGGCGCTCGAACCGTGCCGCATGCAGGCGAGCTGCCAGGGCATTCACCTGGTCGCGACGGAACAGGCGACGATAGAAATTGAACAGGTAAGGGCCGGGCAGTTCGCTCGTGGTGCTCTCGTCGTAGGCCAGCACTTCGATCTGCAGTGCGCTGAACGCATCGGCGCCAGCGTCACCACAGGTCGCCGGAAAATCGCCTGCGATTTCATTCAGTCGCTCCCGTAGGACAGTATCGTCCGCAGCACGCTCCAGTAGGGCCCAGACTTGGGCGCGCAAGGTGCGCAGGTTGTCCCTGGCTTGCGCTGACCCCCCGACACGCTCGATCACGTCGCGCAAGTCATGGTGGGCATCGTCATCGAACAGGTTGCGCCATAGGTGCCGCTGCGCCTCGCTGGCGCTGTCGAGCCAGTCCACAGGCTGCGCCGGATCGACGAACAGGTCATGCTCGAGTACGTCCACGCCGGTCGCTACCAGTCGACGTGCCGTTTCTCTCTCCAGGCCATTGAAGTTGAAGCGCCAGTAGCGCTCGAAGGTAGCGCCGTTCAACTCACGCACATAGGGCGAGTCGAGCAGTGCGGGCAGTCCTGGAATCTGGGTGATGTGGTTGCCGCTCAAGTCCAGACGTCGCAGGGCATGATCCGGTCGCTCCATCAAGGCGGTCAGTTCTTCGGGCCAGGTGCCCAGTTCGCAATCGTGCAGGTGTAGGGTGTGCAGATGGGTCAGCCTGCTCAGCGCTGGTGCCTCGCGCAATGGATTGAGCGACAGGTCGAGTCTTTGCAGAGTGACCATCTCGCCGATCAGTCCTGCCATGGCCGGCGTTAGGGTGATGCGGTTCAGGCGCAGGTTGAGCACAGTCAGCGGCAAGCTCGCCAGTGTTCGCCAATTAGATTCTGTCAGGACCAGCAGGTTGCGCTGCAAGGACAACTCGGTCAGTGAGCGCAACCCTGTCAGGACCGCTTCCGCCTGGGCCGACAAACGCTCGAGATCGATGGCCTCCAGCGTCAGCGCACGCAACCGTGGCGCACTGGACAAGGCGTGGAACAGCGCCTCGCTGTCCAGGTTAGGGCTGAAGGCTACATTGAATCGTTCGAGCCGTGGAAAGCTTTGCAGAAAATTGCTTGGCATCGAGCGCAGGTCCATGCCGCGCAGATGAAGACTGCTGACATGGTCGAAACGCGCCGGCAGAGACGGCAGCTCGTCTACACGCAGGTTGGCGATCACCAATTCGGTGCCCCCTTCACGGCGCCAGGCGCGGTTGAGGGCCTGGCTGAACAGGCGGCGGTCCTGGCGTTCTTCGCCGTCGACCGCTTCGGTCCAACGCAACAGGCTGACGGCCAATGCATCCTGCTCACGCTGCAAGGCGACCAATTGGTCGTCAAGCGGACCTCGCGCGCGCAGCTGGGTCAGCAATTGCGTGCGCTCTGCCTCGGTGAGGCTCGGATAGAGGTCCTGTAGGCGGGTGCGAGCAGAGCGCCGCCACGGCAGCAGGCGAGGTCGGCCACTCAAGGGGTACCCCAAGCGACCATCGCTCAGCCGCAGGGGGGAGCGAAAACCAGGTTTGACGGGTTGTTGACCCAGTACACGCGCCGCCCACGTACGACGCCTGCAGGCGGCATCGAACAGCTGATCATTAGGCAGCTCCGGCTCGGCCTCGCGCAAGGCCGCAAGCAGGGTCTGGGTATCGGCGGTGGCCAGGCTGGGCCGGTGCAAGCCAAGCAAGGCGCGTTCCAGGCGGCAGCGAGCTTGCAGCCGGCGAGCCTCTTCTGCCACCCGCAACGGCACGCGGCCCGTCTCGAGTTGGCGTCGCTCGGCCTGGCTGGCGGCGTCTACCAACGCATTCAGTGCACTGTCCGGCAAACCCGTGAAGGGCTGTCCAAGCGTCCGTGCGGTCGCCATCGCAGCCTCCTGCCGCGCGGTCTGAAGGCGGGCGAACAGGATGGTGCGCTGCCGGGTCAATGCGTCGGCCAAGACCTGTTGCAGGGCCTGCACCGGTTGCTCCACCGCCGTTCCGGATGGCAGCACTGCAGCAAGTGTCTTGGCATCGACCTGCTCGATCACCACCTTGGCCAGATCGCCTTGGGCCAACTCATCGTAGGTCATCTTCACGACCACGTCGCCCAGCTGCGGGGAGCGTCCGTAACGCACCGACGCTCCCCACAGCTCACTGCCTTCGAAAATTTCCAGGACATGGTCTTCGGGCCAACCAGGCAATTGCGGCAAGACGGCGGCCGCATAGTTCTTGTGAGTGGGCAAGGGCAGGCCTTCGCGTACCCGCGTGATGAGGTCTTCGACTTCATCATCCACCCCCAAGCGTACGAACGCATCGGTCAGTAGAACGGGTGGCGGCTCGGAGGCCAGATGGCAATGCCGTAGCAGCGCATCGTCGGTGTCGCTCGCCGTCAAGGCGGCCATGACATCGACATCCTTCAGGGCGTGACCAGCTGGCCCCAACCGTCTTGCCAAGGTCAAGCGATCCCAGTCCAGCGGTGTCTCGTGGACCAGGCGCCAGCCAGTGGCACCGTCGTGAGCGAAGAACGGGGCATAGGCGCGAGGGTCGCGAGGGTGGCGCAGGCGCCAGCGTCCGTCGTTGTCCAGGGTCTGCTCGTACCAATTCTCTTCCAGGCGCACGTAACGGCGATCGTTGAGCACGTACTGACCCAGGGCGTTGGGTAGCGCTTGCGGCGATATCACCACATCGCTGCGATAGGCGCGAAGATCGGGGTGCCAGAGGCGTGCTTCCTGATCGATCAACACACTTTCCATGGCATCGACGAAGCCAGAGGCCTTCAGCGCCACCGAGGCGCCGCCCACTGCTACCCCCACGAGTGCGTTGAGCAGCAGCGACTCCACCTGCTCAAGGGCTTCGGCACGTTGACCGTCTTCCCAGCGCTCGATGCCATGGAAGATGCCATTCAATACCTGTGCTGCGGTGACAACCAGCATCACCTGGCCCAGACCTGGCACGAACATGGCTGCCACGTTGAGCACATCCAGCCCTTGGTCGAGCCAGTGTGCGAGCAGCGTCAGACGCGCCTCGGCATCCAGGCGCGCCGTGGGCACCGCGATGTATTCGGCATCGGCCATGAGTTTTCGCACATAAGCGGTGTACAGATCGTGCCAGGGGGTGCCAGGCAGCCTGCGAAGTTCCGCTCTGAGCCTGGGCGAGGCTACTGGAACCCAGACCTGATCCCCCAGGTGCTCGCGCTGCTCGAACAAGGCGGATTGCAGGTAGGCATCCAAGGCAGGTTGCTGCGCGAGCAGGGCCTTGCCCAGCACGTACCGTCGGGTGGCGCTGGCCTGAAGGCTGAGCGCCAGTTGCTTGCCAAGCGCCCTGATCGATCTGAACTCGCGCAATGGCTGCTCGGGATGCCCCGGCATGTACAACAGGCATGGGTTGACCTGATCGTCACCTTCGGCGCTGATGACCAGCACGTCATACAGGGGGATCCCGAACAGTTCCAGGCGCTGGCAGGTCAGTGGACGGCCCGCGTAGGTCACAGAAGATCCTGGAACACTCCAGTTCAGCAACGTCTGTCGCGCAGCCCAGCTGGTCAGGCCACTCAAGGCGGCGACGTGGGCATCCAGGCGCAGTTGGTCGAGACAGGTCTGGACCCAGGCCTGCTGGATGACCGTGGCCTCTGTCCCATGATAGATGTCGGCAAGATGGCGCTGATAGCGCCCGCCCAAATCCAAGTGGCGGCAGACTTGGACGAAGCGATGCATGCTCAAGCCTGGTAAGGGGGTATCGTCTTGTGGACCTGCACGCAATGTGCTCAGTGGGCCTACTGCCTCCAGGCTCTCGAAGTTGTGCAGGGCAGCGGCCAGGAGGCTGGTCATCCGCGCCGGCCCGTCGGCCGTGACCGTCGGCACGGGTCTGACGGGATCGCCGGAAGGCGGGAGGCCGGTGCCAACGGGCTCCAGTATCCAATCCTGTTCCATTTTGAAGGGTTGGAACACGTACTGCGCTGTGCCGACTGGTATTTGTACACCCAGTGCCTCTTGCAGCAAAGGCGTGGAGAACGTGATGGGGTCGCGCTTGTGGCGCAGAGCGTCGGCCAGGGCTCGTGCGCTGGCATCGCGTGCGCGTAAAGCCTTGCCCAGCGACTGCTTGCTCGCCTCGTCCGCAACGGCATACCAACTAAAAGGGGTCCCTTGCTCATCGAGATAGGGCGCGCGTGCCGACCTGATCAGGTCAGAAGCGTCCTTCGGATGGAGGTGCTTTGACCAACCTGGAAAAGCGCGAGTGATGTGGGCGTGGTAGAAGGCGGGTGAGGGCGTGTTCATGGAGAAGGCTCCTGTGAGAGAAGCCATCATCCAACCGCAGGACGCCGTCACCCGAGGGGTGGATGGTTACCACCCTGCAGGTGGTCAAGCGCGGTGACCCGCCTTGGGCGCTACCGCACTTTGCACCGTTCTTGACCGCGCATCCGAGCTCGACGGTTTCACGGCTGGGTCGTAGTGGATCCATCACCGGTGCGAGCACCGTCCAAGTCGCTGTTGCGCTCCGAACCTGTGCCTTTCTGGCCTGGCAAGCCTGGGTTGTCATGCTCCTGACGCGCAGGCGGCGAATCAGGCCCATTGCCCTGAATGCGCGAATCCGGATTGGTGGGCATGGTGTCCTGAGTGGGGTTCAGCGTGCTGTCGACGCCAGGCGTCGGCGCGCCCTTGTGCGGGTCGTCCGGATGGGTAGGGCCGGTTCCGACCGCTAGGGCCAGTGGCGAGGCGAGCAGGGCGGCAAGCAGGCAGGTGGTAGTTAGGGATCGCTTCATGGTCAGGCTCCTGTGAAGACGCATCGCTAGGACGCTGGTGTCTGTGGCCGATGTCTCTGGCCAAGTACTTGATCGTTGGTGCGCGGGCGCATCCGGTAGGTGCCGTTGACGCGACGGGCGGTCATTGCAGAGAGGAGATTCGTTTCAGGAAGCCGTCTTCAACGTTAGCCACGCGTCGACCTGATCGGCCAGTGTCGACGCGGGTTGCAATGCATCAAGGGTCAAGGTCAGAGGCTCATCGATCGGTGATTCGAGTGTGGCGAACTGGCTGTCGATCAGGCTGGGCGCCATGAAGTGGCCCAGGCGCAGCGTCACCCGATCGCGTGCGGCAGCCGGGCTCAGCTCGAGGAAGACAAAGCCCAGGCCAGGGACTGCTCGGCGCAAGGTGTCACGGTAGCGACGCTTGAGCGCCGAACATGCCAGTATGGGTCGCTCGCCTTGGCGTACCGATGCCTGTAACGCCTCGCACAACCGCTCCAGCCAGCCAACGCGGTCAGCATCCTGAAGCGCGATACCCGCCTGCATCTTGGCGATGCTGTCAGCGCTGTGGAACGCATCCCCTTCGATCATACGACCCCCGCTGCGTACGGCGATCGCCGTGCCCACACTGCTCTTGCCACATCCAGATACACCCATCACCACGATCGCCGTCAGCGAATCCATTTTGCCCCCCGTGAAGATCGCGTCACAGTGCTTGCGACAACAAGGACGCGCACAGCGTTCCTCGGTGTCCGAGATCCGAAGTCAGCGCGCGCGCGCCTCGGCGAGCCGCTCCAGCTCCTGCTGCAAGCCTCGCACGCGCGCCTGCAATTGCACCAGTGCTTGACCGTCCCAGCGCGTGTCGTTCTGCTCTAGGCATTCGCAGGCGACTACCACGTCACGGGCACGGATCATCTTGGCGCCTCCCTTGATGCGGTGCACCAGTGCCCGTGCGGCCTGCATGTCGGGTGCATCGCCCAAGGCCAATAGGGCATCAAGGTCCTGCGCGTTGCTCTGAGCCAGTTGCTGTACCAGACGCAGTTCCATATGCGCGTCGCCTTGGGTCAGGTGACGCAGTTCGTCCAAGTCGAAGCCGCTGGGCATGACGTCCAAGGAGGGCAAAGTGTCGACTCCGACGGACGCGGTGGGCACGCTCGCGGCATCGACCGCAGGCAAGTGCGCGCGCAGCGTTTGCAGGCCTACAGGCTTGAACAGACAATCGTCCATGCCGCTGGCCAGACAACGCTGACGTTCCTCGGCCTGGGCATTGGCGGTGATGCCCAGGATTCGGCAGGGCACGCGGCCCTGCTCACGCTCCAGGGCCCGCAGGCGTCGCGTCAGGGCATGGCCATCGAGCGTCGGCATGGCGACATCGGTCAGGACCACATCGAAAGGCTCGGACTGCCAGCGTGCCAGGCCCGTCTGGCCATTCTCGGCCAATGTCACATGGTGGCCCAGGCTGGTCAGTTGCTTTTCCAGCAGCATGAGGTTGGCCGGGTAGTCATCGATCACCAGGACGTGGAGCGATCGCGCGTGCGCAGCGCGCGGTATCGCCTCCAGCGCAGGTACAGGCACGACCGGGGAGGCCGGCTCCAGCACCAGCCGCACGTCGACCTGGGTCCCCTCACCTGGCGCACTGCGCAACGCCAGGCTGCCGCCCATCAGCTCGCACAGCGTACGGCTGATCACCAGGCCCAGCCCGGCGCCTTGATGGGCACCTGGCTGCTCGACCTGGGCGAACACCGCAAACAGCCTCGCCTGATCCGCCTGGCTGATGCCGATACCGTTGTCGCGCACTTGGAGATGGACCTTCAACGCCTGCCCCCCTGGGGCGTCCTGTACATCGAGATACACCTGCACCTGACCCTGAGGCGTGAACTTGATCGCATTGCTCAACAGGTTGGACAGCACCTGGCGTACGCGCAGCGGGTCGACCATCACCCACGCTGCCAACGGTGGCCGGCTGACGGTCAACTGCAGGCCTTTGGCCCGCGCATTGACGGTGAAGACCTGGGCGGTCGACTCGACCAGCTTGACCAGATCGGTCGGCACCGGGTGCAAGGTCATGTGCCCGGCCTCGATCCGGGAAATGTCGAGGATGTCGCCGATCAACCCCAGCAGACCCATGGCCGAATCGTGCGCGGTCTGCAAGGCGCGTCGATCACTGCGGCCCTGTTCGTGCTCTTGCAGCGCCATCTCCAGCAGACCGATGACCGCGTTCATCGGTGTGCGGATCTCATGGCTCATGATCGCCAGGAAGCTGCTCTTGGCGCGATTGGCCTGTTCAGCGCTGTTCTTGGCTTGCCGTAATTGCTCGAGCAGGTCCTGGCTCAGCGACAGTTGCGCCTGCAACGCGTGTTCGGCTGCCGTGCGCTGCTGGATCAACGTGCGCAACCAGGTGTTCCACAGCAGCACGCCAACCAGCAGCAGGCCTGACAGGACCAGTACCCACAGAGCCAGCGTGCGGTAATCGTGCCAGGGATTGGCATTGACCAGGGCCGTGCTGCGCCAGGGGCCGAACAAGGCATCGAGCTCTTCAGGGGACGTGCTGAGCAGGGTCTTGTCCAGAATCGAACGAAGGGTCGGCTGTGTCGGTCCTACCGCAAAGGCAGCAGTGGCCGGCTCGTCACCATACAGCGAGGCGATCTGCAGGCGTCCCTTGAACAGACGACCGATGAGGTAGCTGGCATTGACCTGAGAGCTCAAGGTCACGTCCGCCTTGCCGGTGGCCACCGCCTCGAACATGCGCAATGGGTTTTCCACCTCCACGACACGTGTGCCAGGGTAGCGGGCCAGCAGTGCGTCCTTGAGCGGTGAGCCACGCAAGAGCGCCACCCGATGTCCCGCCAGTGTCGGCTCGGACAGTGCGCTGTCGGTCCGGGTGACCAGCACGCGCGGGCTGACCAGATAAGGACGTGTGTACAGCAGGCGCGATGCCCGATCATCGCCATAGCCCAGTGCGCCGATCAACTCGGCCTCGCCGCGGGCCACCTGCTCGACCATGGTTTGCACCGAGTCTCGTGCCTCGACCTCGAAACGCAGGCCTGTGCGACGACCGATGTGGGCCAGCAAGTCGATGGTCATGCCGTTCAGACGTCGATCCTCGTCTTCCAGGGCCAGCGGCGGCAGGGTCGGCGTCATCAGGACCTTGACGGTCGGGTGCGCGGCGATCCAGCGTCGTTCCTGTTCGGTCAGCGTGGCCGCATGTTGTTCGAGCAGGGTACGTGTGGTACCACTGGTCCAGCGTCGCAGGATGTTGAGGCGTTCGCTGTCACCAATAGCCAACAGCGCCTGGTCGAGCAGCCGAAGCAAGGTCGCCTCGTGGTGGTTCACCGCAAAGGCGAAAGACTCGCGAGGCGCTTGCACGAAGTGGTCGATGCGCAGTTGACCCAGGTAGTTCTTGGTGATCATGAAATCGCTGCTGATGACATCGCCCAGGTAGGCATCGGCCTGCCCGAACAGCACGGCCGACAGCCCGGCAAGGGTCGAGCTGACCGGCATCAAGGTCGCCTCGGGATAGAGCGCACGCACCCGTTCCAGGGGAAGGTAGTGGTCGACCATCGCCAGGCGCAGTCCAGCCAGCGTGTGCGCCGTGCCCAGGGGGCGGGCAGGGGTACTGACGATCACGGGCAGGTCGTCGGCATAGGCCTGGCTGAGGGCCAGACCGGCATCCGCCGCCTCGAACCCGTTGGAACTGCCCAGCAGGTCGATCTGGCCAGCGTGCAAGGCCGCAAGCGCCTGTTGGCGGTCATCGAAGCGCCGCACCTGAATGGGGATACCGAGCAGTTGGCTGACCAGGCCTGCGTAATCGGCAGTGATGCCTTCGTAGTCGAGGGGGCTGACGTTGAGATCGAAAGGCGGGTAATCGGGTCTTGAGCTGCCCAGGATCAAGGCTTTGCGCTGCGTCAGCCACTGTCGGTCGGCTGCGCGGATCGCCAGCGGCTGGCCGACGCTGAGTGAGCGTGACAGCAACTGACGTGGTTCGGATGCAGAGGCTCCGGCGGCGTATCCGCCCATGAGTAGGCACGCGATCAACAGGATCAGGATGTTCAAGGCTCAGGCGACCTGGTTGCGCTTGGCCAGATCGACCATTTCCACCAGCGACTCGGTCTTGAGCTTTTCCATGATGCGCCCACGATACGTGCTGATGGTCTTGGCACTCAGGTTCATGCTTTCGCCGATGCTCTTGTTGTTCTCGCCGCGTGACAGGCGTCGCAGGACTTCCATCTCGCGGTTCGACAGGTAGCCCAGGCGCACGGTCTCGCTTTCCAGCGTATGGCTGTTGACCGACAGTTGCGGGAAGGTCGAATAGCCCTTGACCATGGCCTTGAGCGCGAAGATCACCGAGTCGAGGTCTTCGTTCTTGTTGACGAACGCCGCGATGCCAGCATCCAGGCAGCGTCGTACGAACAAGTCGGCCGGTTGTCCGCTGAGCACCATGATGCGCGGCGGTGCGTCGAACAGCTTCAGGCGCTTGATCACCTCCATCCCATCCAACCCCGGCATGCCGATGTCCAGGACCACCACGTCCGGGGTGAGACGACGCGCCATCTGCACGGCGTCGATACCATTTTCCGCCTCGCCTACCACGACGAAGCGTTCACGCTCCAGCAACATGCGCAACGCCAGACGTACCGTAGGATGGTCGTCCACTATCAATACAGTTGTCATCGGAAACTCCTGTCAGAAATGGGTTCGATTTCCTACAGCCGTAGGAATCGCTCTGTCAGCAAAAGCTGACGGCGGCGGCACGATACGTGGAATATCAGGGGGTTCGTAATAGGCAGTATAAGGGTGTGGCAAAAAGCAGACAGAGTTGTAGAAAATTCCTACATCGCCTTTTGAAAGCGGTGTTGTGAACAGGGAGAGTCAATCCGTGGACGATGACCTGCCCCGGACGTTTTCAACTGAAAGGTCAAGGTCTGTACAGATGCGCATGTCCGGCTCGGTACAAGGCCGACTCGGCAAACGGCGCATCCCCCAACACATGTCCTACCAGAATCAAGGCCGTCCGCCGGAAGCCTTTGGCGTCCACCTGCTCCACGATATCTGCCAAGGTGCCGCGTACCCAGTCCTGGTCGGGCCAGGTGGCGCGGTGCACCACGGCCACCGGGCAATCGGCGCCATAGGCGGGCAGCAGCTCGTCGACGATGCGTGGCAGGTTGCGCACGCCCAGGTGGATGGCCAGGGTGCTGCGATGCCGGGCCAGGTCGGCCAGGGATTCGCCCTCGGGCATGGGCGAGGTGTCGCCGTAGCGGGTGAGGATGACCGTCTGGGCGATGTCCGGCAGGGTCAGCTCGCAGCCCAGCAACGCTGCGCTGGCGGCGGTGGCGGTCACCCCGGGGACGATCTGGTAGTCGATGCCCAAGGCACGCAAGTGCCGGATCTGTTCACCGATGGCCCCGTACAGGCTGGGGTCGCCACTGTGCACCCGCGCCACGTCCAGGCCTCGTGCATGGGCGTCGGCGATGACGTCGATGATCTGCGTCAGGTGCAGCTTGGCGCTGTTGATCACCTGCGTGGCCCGGTGACCGTCGAGTACGCCAGCGGGCACCAGCGAGCCGGCGTAGATGATCACCGGGCACTGGCGGATGAGGCGCTGGCCCTTGACCGTGATCAGCTCGGGGTCGCCTGGGCCGGCGCCAATGAAATACACCGTCATTCGGGATCCTTGCAAAAAACGCCGATTATCCCGTAAAGCGGGGGTGACACGCCATGGCCAAGGTGGCCTGGGCGCTGGCCACCCGTGGCACGACCAACCGGGCAGCGCCGGTCTGGTGGTGAGCCAGGGCCAGCGCGGCGCCCTCGGCGACACCCCAGCAGCCGGTGGCGCGCCAGGCCATGGGCGACCGGTGCGTGAGCTGGGCGTCGAACGCCTGCACCCTGTGCGGTTCGAAACCGTGCAGGGGCAGGGCGAGCCGTTCGGCCAGGGCACGCAGTCCAGGCTCGTCGACCTTGGAGGTGAGACTGGCGAGCCCCGCCAGCCTCGTCATCGTCCAGCCCCGGACCTGCAGCGCCTGCGTCAGCAGGTTCGCCAGCTCATCGACCGGACAGCCCCGTCGGCAGCCGAAGCCCACGAACAGCGCGCAGGCCGAGCCGTCGGGCGTCATCAGGCCTGACGACCGCGGTACAGCCAGGCGCTGATCAGCCCGAGGGCTGCCCAGAACAGTGCATTGGTGGCCCAGGACGCCAGTTTGAACTGCTGGGCCAGTGCTTCGGGCGCCAGGCTCTCGTGCACGACAGGCTGTGGCGCACCGACGACGTGGGGCAGCACCAGCATCGCGAGCGCGATCACCTTGAACAGCCAGTGTCGGGTGAACACCAGCAGCGCCAGCCCCACGGCGGTCGCGGCGGCGGTGCCGATCCACCAGGCCTGGCGCTGGCCCAGGTCGGCGGCAGCGGTGCCCGGCAGCTCGGGCGGCAGGCCCAAGGTGGGCGCCAGGCAGAACACCGCGAAACCGGCCAGGCCCCAGGCCAGCCCGGTGCCGATCCGGGTGGGCTCACGCAGGCTGTAGAGGCCGGCCAGCAGCAGGGCGAAGCCGACGGCGACCACCAGGTTGCCGCCGGTGGTCGACAGCACGCGCTGCCAGCCGTCCTCGGGCGACCAGGCCTGCTCGTCATGCACGTGCGCGGTCACAGCGGCTTCGGCAGTGTGCACGTGGGGTTCGGCGTGCTCGTAGGTTTCGGCCTCCAGGATCAAGGGCGTGACCATCAGGCTTTGCAGCGCCGTCAGCAGCAAGGCGGCGAGCAGGCCGCTGAACGCGGCGGTGCGGGCGATACGCGAGATCATGCGGGCGGCCTCAGTGGCAAGGGAAGGCTGCGCTGTGGCGCGTATCGTGGGCGGCATTGTGGACCGCGTCGATGTGCGAGAAACCGGCGAACCAGACCAGTGCCAGGCCGAGCACGCCGGCACCGGCGGCGATGACCAGGCGCTGGGTGAGGCTGGCAGGCCGCACGAGGCTGGAGGGGGTAAGAGTCGAAGCCATGGACGTGTTCCTCTGCTGCAGGTGAGGGTGAGCAGGCACGCGCCATGGACCCCGCAAGCCAGTCGGCCAGCGAACAGGCGCCGACAGGCGCCCGACACCAGGCTCGGGACGACTTCAGGGTCATGCGACAGCGCCCGCCCACCGCGGGGTGTTGATCAGGCGTGAGGCCGGTCTCCGGGCTGGCGAGCGAGAGCAGGCTCTCCTGGCACGCATCGCCTTCCCGGGCCGGACAGGCCCAGTGGCACGATGACGCATGGCTCGCATACCGTTGCGGGGGCAGCACCGGCCTTGTCATGGCTCTTGAAGAGCCCGCGACGCACCGGTTTCCCGTTTCACCCCGAGTGGGGCACCTTACGCAGGCTCGTAGGAAAGCACGCGCGGTCAGGAGCGTCAATGGCAGCCTGAAGTGCTGACGTATCGACACGGTGGCGGTTGACCGCTTGCCAGCCACTGCGTAGCCTTGCCGGTTCGAGGTTCCTCGACTGCCACTTCATCGCTGGCGTGCATCCCGTCGCTCGGTCGACGCTGCACCCTTCGTCCGGCCGGGTCGGGGCTAAGACGGGAACGCGGTCAAAAGCCGCGGCTGCCCCCGCAACTGTAGACACCCCAAGGACGACACGGCCACTGCGCGCGACGCGGGAAGGCGTCGTCCGGCCAGTCCAGGGCTGGCAGGGTGCAAGCCAGGAGACCTGCCTCGAGACGTTTGCGACTTCAATCGGGCGGGGTGTCCCGGTGGCGAGCCAGCCTGGCCGAAGGCCCGTGCTGTCGTCCCGCATGCCCGCCATCCTGCCAAGGGCATCGACATGAAAACACTGGCCAAGCTCCCCGTCACCATCGTCACCGGCTTTCTCGGTTCGGGCAAGACCACCTTGTTGCGGCACATGCTGGACAATGCCCAGGGCCGCCGCATCGCGGTCATCGTCAACGAGTTCGGTGAACTGGGCATCGACGGCGAGATCCTCAAGCAGTGCAGCATCGGCTGCACCGAAGAGGAAGCCATGGGCCGGGTCTTCGAGCTGGCCAACGGCTGCCTGTGCTGCACGGTGCAGGAAGAGTTCTTCCCGGTAATGCGCGAACTGGTGGCCCGGCGTGGCGACCTGGACCACATCCTCATCGAAACCAGTGGCCTGGCCTTGCCCAAGCCGCTGGTGCAGGCCTTCCAGTGGCCGGAAATCCGCAACGCCTGCACGGTCGACGCCGTGATCACCGTGGTCGACAGCCCGGCCGTGGCCGCCGGCACCTTCGCCGCTTACCCTGACCAAGTGGATGCCCAGCGCAAGCTCGACCCGAACCTGGACCACGAGTCGCCCCTGCACGAACTGTTCGCCGACCAGCTGGCCAGTGCCGACCTGGTGGTGCTGAACAAGGCCGACCTGATCGCGGCCGACGACCTGGCCAAGGTCCGCGCCGAAGTGATGGAAGAGCTGCCGCCGGCGGTCAAGGTGATCGAGGCCAGCAGCGGTCGCCTGCCACTGGAGGTGCTGCTGGGCCTGGGCGCCGAGTCCGAAGTGCACATCGACGGGCGCCGCACGCACCACGACAGCCATCATGACGGTGAAGGCGAGGATGATCATGATCACGACGCCTTCGACTCGATCTCCATCGACCTGCCCGAAGCGGACGAGCAGCGTCTGCTCGACGCACTCACCACCCTGGTGGTCGAGTTCGGCATCTTGCGCGCCAAAGGCTTCGCGGCCATTCCAGGCAAGCCGATGCGCCTGCTGATCCAGGGCGTGGGCACCCGTTTCGACAAGCACTTCGACCGCGCCTGGCGAGCTGACGAGCCGCGCCTCACGCGCCTGGTGCTGATCGGTCAGGATCTCGATGCGGTGCTGCTCGAGACGCGCCTGCGCCAGGCCCTGGGCGCCTGACCCATGCACCTGCTCAGGACCCAGCCCGGTGGTTTCGTGCCGGACGACAGCATCGCCGACCTCGGGCAGACGCCGGCCGATCTGGTGATCCTGTGCAGTGGCGACTCGCACCTGGCGCTGCTGGCCGAGACCGCCGAGCAGTTGCCCGCCGACTACCCCTCGCTGCGCCTGGCCAACCCCATGCAGGTGCAGAACCACGCCTCGGTCGACCTGTACATCGACCAGGTGCTGCGCCATGCCAAGGTGGTGCTGGTCTCGCTGCACGGTGGCGTGGGCTACTGGCGCTATGGCATCGAGCAACTGGTCGAGCTGTCGCGTCGCGGTCTGACGCTGATTCTGGTGCCAGGCGACGATCGCCCGGACCCTGAATTGACCGACCTGGGCAACGTGCGTGGCGCCGAGGCCGAGCGGCTGTGGCACTACCTGCGCCAAGGGGGGCGGCAGAATGCCCTGAACCTGTTCAAGTGCCTGGCCACTGCCTGGCTCGGGCGCGATGACGCCTGGGACGAGCCTGAGACGCTGCCGCGCACCACGGTCTACCACCCCGTGCACGGCAGCACGCGCCTGGACGGCTGGTTCGCCCACTGGCAACCCGAATGGCCGGTGGCGCCGATCCTGTTCTATCGCTCGCACCTGCAGGCGGCCAACACCGCCTTCATCGACCGCTTCTGCGAGCGCCTCCAGGCGGCGGGCCTGAACCCGCTGCCGATCGCCGTGGCCAGCCTCAAGGAGCCGGCCTGCCTGAACCAGGTCGAAGCCTGGCTGGACGAGGCGGGTGCCGAGGTGGTGCTCAACACCACCGGCTTTGCCCTGTCCAGCCCGGAACGGCCCAGCCTGCGCCCGCTACGCCGCGACATTCCAGTGCTGCAGGCGATCTGCGCCCAGGACAACCAGCCGGCCTGGGAGGCCAGCGAGCAGGGCCTGGGGGCGCGGGACCTGGCCATGCACATCGCCCTGCCGGAGCTGGACGGGCGCATCATCACCCGTCCGGTGAGCTTCAAGGACCTGGCCTGGCGCAGCGAGCGCAGCCAGTCGGACGTGGTGTGCTACCGCGCACACCTTGAGCGCATGGACTTCGTCGCCGAACTGGCGCGGCGCTGGGTCGAACTGGCGCGCCTGCCCAATGCGCAGAAACGCGTGGCGCTGATCCTGGCCAACTACCCGACCCGCGACGGGCGCATCGGCAACGGTGTCGGCCTGGACACCCCAGGCGCGGCGCTCAACATCCTTCACGCCTTGCAGCAGCAGGGCTACCCGGTCGACGGGCTGCCCGACAGTGGCACGGCCTTGATCCACGCCCTGCTCGGCGGCGTCACCAACGACCTCGAGCACCTCGATCAGCGGCCGTGTGCCCAAAGTCTGGCGCTGGACGAGTACGCCCGCGCCTTCGCCGCGCTGCCCGAGGCCAACCAGCGCGCCGTCCTGGAGCGCTGGGGCCCGCCCGAGCAGGACCCGATGCACCGCGACGGTCGACTGATGGTCGCCGGGTTGCGCCTGGGTCTGACCTTCGTCGGCATCCAACCGGCCCGTGGCTACCAGGTCGACCCCAGTGCGGTGTACCACGACCCGGACCTGGTACCGCCCCATGGCTACCTGGCCTTCTATTTCTGGCTGCGGCACGCCTACGGGGCCGATGCGCTCATCCACGTTGGCAAGCACGGCAACCTGGAGTGGCTACCCGGCAAGGGCGTCGGCCTCTCGGCGCAGTGCTGGCCGGACGCACTGCTCGGCCCGCTGCCGAACCTTTACCCGTTCATCGTCAATGACCCCGGCGAAGGTGCCCAGGCCAAACGCCGGACACAGGCGGTGATCATCGATCACCTGATGCCGCCGCTGACCCGGGCCGAGACCTATGGTCCGCTGCGCGAACTGGAGCAGCTGGCCGACGAATACTACGAAGCGCAGTTGCTCGACCCACGGCGTGCCCGCGAGCTGCAGCGCGACATCCTGGCGCTGGTCAAGGCCAACCATATCGACCGCGAGCTCCAGATCGAGGGCGCACTCGACGATGCCGACGTATGGCTGCCACGCCTGGACACCTACCTGTGCGACCTCAAGGAGTCACAGATTCGTGACGGGCTGCACGTGTTCGGCCAGTCGCCTGAAGGCCGCCTGCGCCTCGACACGCTGCTGGCCCTGCTGCGGGTGGCGCGGGGCGATGGCAGGGGCGGCAACGCCAGCCTGCTGCGTACGCTGGGCGCCTGCCTGGCGCCAGGCTTCGATCCGCTGGACTGCGACCTCGGCCAACCTTGGGAGGGTCCGCGCGATCCCTGGCTGCAGGCGCAGAGCGATGACGCCTGGCGCACCTGTGGCGACACCCGCGAGCGGCTCGAGCGCCTGGCGCTGGTGCTGATCGAGCAGGCCTTGGCCGGCACGCTCGACCTGCCGGACACCTCAGCCTGGCAGCCCGTTCGCGAGGTACTCGGCGCCCTGGTGAGCGAGACGGCGCCACGGCTCGATGCCTGCGGCGCAGCGGAAATGGACGGTCTGCTGGCTGCCTTGGCCGGGCGCTTCGTGCCCGCCGGCCCGAGCGGTGCGCCCAGTCGTGGGCGCCTGGACGTGCTACCGACCGGCCGCAACTTCTACACGGTGGACGTGCGCAACCTGCCGACCACCACCGCCTGGCGCCTGGGCTTCGCCTCGGCCAACCTGATGCTCGAGCGGCACTTGCAGGACCACGGCGACCACCTGCGTCGCCTGGGGCTGTCGGTCTGGGGCACGGCGACCATGCGCACCGGGGGGGACGACATCGCCCAGGCCATGGCCCTGATGGGGGTGCGCCCGGTGTGGGCCAACGGCAGCCAGCGCGTCGACGACTTCGAGATCCTGCCGTTGAGCCTGCTCGACCGGCCTCGCGTGGACGTCACCCTGCGCGTGTCGGGG
The DNA here is from genome assembly GCA_046940335.1 of Enterobacterales bacterium AN_CKDN230030167-1A_HGKHYDSX7. GTDB lineage: Bacteria > Pseudomonadota > Gammaproteobacteria > Pseudomonadales > Pseudomonadaceae > Aquipseudomonas. The sequence goes on along the minus strand of JBKYML010000007.1, from coordinate 151,383 downwards.
TTCTTCCGCGACGCCTTCGGCGGCCTGATCCGCCTGTTCGACGCGGCCGTGCAGGCAGTGGCGGCGCTGGATGAACCGGACGACCTCAACCCGCTGGCGGCCAAGGTTCGTGCCGAACGCCAGGCGCTGCAGGCATCCGGCCTGGACACCGAGCAGGCCACGCGCCAGGCCGGCTGGCGGGTCTTCGGTGCCAAGCCCGGCGCCTATGGGGCCGGCGTGCAGAATGCGATCGACGGACGCCTGTGGAACGACCGCGCCGACCTGGCGGAGGTCTACCTGAACCATGGCAGTTACGCCTACGGCGCCCAGGACGACGGCACGCCCGCGCGCGCGTCCTTCACCCAGCGCCTGGGCCAGTTGCAGGCCGTGGTGCAGAACCAGGACAACCACGAACACGACCTGCTCGATTCCAACGACTACTACCAGTTCCAAGGCGGCATGCTGGCGGCGGCGCAGACGTTGGGCGAGGGCGCCGTCAGCGCCTACCACGGCGATCACAGCCAGGCCGACCGTCCGCGCGTGCGCACCTTGAAGGAGGAGCTCAATCGCGTGATCCGGGCCCGTGCGCTCAACCCCAAGTGGATCGACGGCGTCAAGCGACACGGCTACAAGGGCGCTTTCGAAATGGCGGCCACGGTGGACAACCTGTTCGCCTTCGACGCCACCACGGGGTTGATCGACGATCACCACTACCAAGGCGTGGCCGATGCCTACGTGCTCGACCCTGCGACCCGTGAATTTCTGCGTGAGCACAACCCGCAGGCGCTGCATGACATGACCGAACGGCTGATCGAGGCGCAGCAGCGTGGCCTCTGGGCCTCGCCGGGCGCGTACCGCCAAGCGCTGGAAGAGCAACTGATCGCTGGCGAAGAAGAGACCTGAGATGACCGAACCTGTGCAGTTTCCCCTGGCGGCAGTCGTTGGCGCGCAGACGCTGAAGCTGGCGCTGTGCCTGACCGCCATCGACCCGAAGATCGGCGGTGTGCTGATCGAGGGTCCACGTGGCATGGCCAAGAGCACCTTGGCCCGTGGCCTGGCCGACCTGCTGGGCGGCGGGCCGTTCGTGACCCTGCCACTGGGCGCCAGCGAGGACCGTGTGGTCGGCACGCTCGACCTCGATGCGGCGCTGGGCGAGGGCAAGGTGCGTTTCGCCCCCGGTGTGCTGGCCCAGGCCGATGGCGGTGTGCTTTACGTGGACGAGGTCAACCTGCTGCCCGACGGGCTGGTCGACCTGCTGCTGGACGTCGCTGCCAGCGGTACCAACCGGGTGGAACGCGATGGCTTGTCCCATCGCCATGCCGCGCGCTTCGTGCTGATCGGCACCATGAACCCGGAGGAGGGCGAGCTGCGTCCGCAGCTGCTCGACCGCTTCGGGCTGAACGTCGCCCTGGAGGCCCAGCCGCAGCCTGAGGAGCGGCAACAGATCATTCGCCGGCGCTTGGCGTTCGATACCGATCCGCACGGCTTCGTGGGCGAGTGGGCCGCCGCGCAGGACGCGCTGCGTGTCCGTTGCCAGGCAGCTCGACAGCGGCTCGACGGGATCGCGCTGGACGACGCCGCGCTCGCCGTCATCACCGAGCGCTGCTTCGCGGCGGGTGTGGACGGGCTGCGGGGCGACCTGGTCTGGCTGCGCGCCGCCCGGGCGCATGCCGCCTGGCGAGGTGGATCGAGCATCGAGGAGGCGGACATCGAGGCCGTGGCGGATTTCGCCTTGCGTCACCGCCGTCGGGTCGCCTCGCCACCGACGCCCGATGCCGCCTCGTCACCGCCCCCGCCGCAGGACACCGGGCACGAACCACGCACGTCCGACAGCGAACCCCCACCGGGAGAGGGCGCCTGGGGCGCATTGCCGCCTCGGCCGGTGACCAGTGGTCCGCGACGCGAGGTACCGACCTGGGCAAAAAAGCCCTGAGCGTCCGCGTCCGGACTGACCGGCCGGACGCACAGCGGGGGCCAGGCAAGGTGCAAGGTGCGCCGCATGGGCGAGCACAGTACGCCAGCGAAGGGCAGGTGGCCTGGGCCACGACCCTGGGCCAGGGCAGACCTCGGGTACGGGACGACCTGCGTTGGCAACGGCGACAGGCACGACCTGTCGAGCTGTGGGTGGTGATCGTCGACAGCTCGGCCTCGACCCGTCGGCATGGCGCGCTCGCCCAGGCCAAGGGGCTGCTGGCGGAGTGTTTCGATCAGGCGTATCGGCAGCGCGCGCGCCTGGCGCTGTTGACCGCCAGCGGCGACACGCCCCGCTGGCAGTGCCATGGGCTGAAGGCCTCGCAAGCCCTGCAAGGCTGGCTCGACGAGCTGGGTGCCGGAGGTGGTACTCCGCTGCTGGCGGCACTGTCACAGGCGCGGCACTGGTTGCTGGCGCGCCAGAAGCGCCTGCCTGAGGAGCACCAGCGCTGTCTGGTGCTGACCGATGGCCGTCTGCCGCAATGGGCGCCGTTGCAGCCGCTATCCTGCCCCACCCTGGTGGTGGACATGGAGCGATCGCCTGTTCGCGTGGGGCGTGCTCGCCTGCTGGCCGAGCAGCTCGAGGCGGATTACCAGCCCCTGGACGCCTTCACGCCGCGTTGACGCCGTTCGTGCTTCGGCGTGCTTGCTGTTGCGACCGCCTCGTGCAGTGACCTTATGTGGGCATCACCCACGGTTGCAGCGCGTAGCCTTGCTCGCGCAACTCGCTTCTGACCTGCTCGATCAGCCCCAGCCATTGCTGGGTATCGGTGTACACGCGTGAGGGGACCTGCTTGCTGCCGATGCGGGTGTTGGTCCGGTCGATCACGGCAAGGCTCAGTTCACCGGTACCGTTGGGCGCATCCCAGGCAACACACTGGAACGGTTCGAAAGCATGGTCGGCGATCAGCAACGCATCGTTGACACGGAGCGGGGCATTCATGGTTTGGCTCTCTAGGGTCCTGAACAGTGAGAAAGGTCGACGAAGCGGAAAAGGCGTCGTCGTTGGGTTCTTGGTAGTGATGCGCGCATGGCACTACCAAGTCACATGGGCAGCGAAAATTTTTACAAGCCATCGTGTTTCCCAAAGTTCCTGCGGGACCTGTAGGGCCGACGAACGGTATTCGTTTTTTGACGGTTCGTTGCTACTTTTCATCTAGGCGCTGCAACTTACTGTTTAAGAAAGAAAAATAACTCTTTGGCGCCAAGGAAACGTCCATGTCCGACGCTGTAGCCTATCGCCGTCTATTGATCATCGACCCGTGCGACGCGTGTCATGCGCTTCTGCCCAGCCTGCGCAGTGCCGGATGGGAGGTCGAGATCAGCGATTTTTCCAGCGCCAACGGCCTTGTGGCGGACGTTGGCCTGTTGCGCCTGGGGGCCGCGCACCTATGCGAGCCAGACGCCATCAAGGCGCTGATCGAGCACGGCACCTTCGAGTGGATCGCCGTGCTCAGCGCCGAAGAGCTGCGTCTGCAAAACGTCGGTGATTTCGTGTGCGAGTGGTTCTTCGACGTTCACACCGTGCCGTTCGATGCGGCGCGCGTGCAAGCCACCCTGACCCGCGCCCATGGCCATTCACGCGCGCGTGGCAAAGGCTCGATCAAGGCCGACGAGCCTTCCCACGAACTGCTGGGCGACAGCCGGGCGATGCGCGAACTGCGCAAAGGGCTGGCCAAGCTGGCGCCTGCACAGGGGCCAGTGCTCATCCATGGAGAGCCGGGCACGGGCAAGGAACTGGTCGCGCGTACGCTGCATCGCCTCTCGCCGCGCCGGGAACGCCCCTTCCTGACGCTGCATTGCAGCCGCGTGTCCGCGCAGGCGCTCGGACACGCGTCGCCTGCCGCCTCGAGCGAAACCGGGGAAACCCCACCCTCGTCGATGCCTTCGCTGGTCCAGGCGGCAGCCGGCGGCACGCTGTTCTTCGATGAAGTCGCCGATCTCTCACCTGCAGCGCAAGCCGCGCTCGTACCGCTGATCGACGCCCAGAGGACGCGCCAGGCCGGAGACGCGCCCTCACAAGAGGCCGAACCCCGTATCCTGGCGGCGACGCGAGTCGATCTGGCGGCCGCCGTGCAGGCGGGGCGCTTCAACGACGCGCTGTACCGTGGCCTGGCCGACACGCGTATCGCCACCACGGCCCTGCGCGAGCGTCACGCCGACCTACCGACGCTGGCTGAGCATTTCGCACGCTTCTACAGCCTGGAAACCGGTCGCACACCCCGTGCCTTCAGCGAGGCAGCCCTGTCCGCCATGGGGCGCCACGATTGGCCAGGCAATGTCCGGGAGCTGGCCAACCGCGTCCGGCGCGGATTGGTGCTCGCTGCTGGTCGGTACGTGGAAGCTCAGGATCTGGGGCTTCGCACGCTCGAGGGGGATGAGGCGCCCATCGCCACCCTGGAAGACTACAAGCATCGCGCCGAGCGCCAGGCCCTCAGCGATGTGCTGCATCGACATGGCGACAACATGACCCTGGCGGCCAAGGTGCTGGGCGTTTCGCGTCCGACGTTCTACCGATTGTTGCACAAGCACCAGATCCGCTGATCGACGCCTTGTCCTCAGGCGGGAGGATGTGCCTCGTCGACGAAGGGATCGTCTTCGTCTGGCAGGGCGGTGATCACGCTGAAGTCGCTGATTTCCACCGTGCCTGTGCCGTAGCCGAGCAGGTGGAACGAGAATGCCTTGCGCACCGTCGGGTTGTCGAAGTCGAACTCCATGACCAAGGGCTGTTCGGCGCTCACGGTCATGTGTTCAGGCAGGCCCAGCGCCACGTCCTGCTCGAACTCCTTGGCCTTGAGCAGGATCTGCGCCGGCGTGTCTGAGGCCAGCGAGCGTATTTTCAGGCGCACGCGTGTGCGCGAGCCTCCGGGCATTTCCAGGTACTGGGCCCCGATCAGGTTATCGACCCAGTCATCACGCACGCTCGGGTTCAACGACACGGGCGTCGCGCTGCCAAACTGGTAACGCACGTTCAGCGGCGTGCTCATCAACGAGCGATCCAAGGTCCCTGCCATGGCCGTGACCTGTTGTGCGGTGCTGCGATCACCCTGGCCCAGGTAGCGAGCACTGCTGGCGATGAAGCCTTCGCTGGCATAGCGGCGACAGCGCTGCTGGAAATCGCATTCGGTCAGCGTGCCGCGGCCATCGTGATGGCGCAGCTGGCCATTGGTGAACGAGAACAGGGGCCGACCGTTGACGTAATCGCGCAGCAGCGAACGCCCGTTGAGTTCAGCGGGGACGGGCAGGGCGAAGTAGTCCAGCAACGAGGCGGTCAGGTCGACGTGGCCGTAGGTACCGGACTTGACGTGCGGCAGCGCAACCTGGTCGGGTGCCAGCATGAGGTTGAAGCCCCAGGCCGATGCCAGGCGTACGCCGTCGATGCCATGGGACTCGTCCGAGGTGACGACCACCAGGGTGTCCTCGAGCACGCCCTGGCGCTCCAGGGTGTCGAGGAAATCGCCAAGGGCATCGTCCAGGTAGGCGACGGCCGCCTGCTTGGCGCTGGGGTAACGCGCCAGGTAGGCCTCGGGCGCCGAGTAGGGCTGATGCGTGCCCACGGTCAGCAGTGTCAGCATCCACGGCTCGCGCTGCTGGCGCAGTTGGCCGACGTATTGTGCAGCACCTTCGAAGAAGGCCTTGTCGTCCTTACCCCAGGGGAAGGTCAGGTGGTTGTCATTGGCGAACCATTCCATCCCGTGCACGGCGTCGAAACCGATGTGCGGCATGATGCGGTCCTTGGCCATGAAACGCAGGCCGGCGCCTTGCAGGTAATGGGTGGTGAAGCCGTGCTGGCGCAGTTGCGCAGGCAGACAGGCCTGATTGCGCGCCTGCTGGTTGAGCAGTTCGACGCCCTTGGGCGTGCCATTGTCGAACTTGTCGTAGTCGCCGCACAGCATCGCGTACAGGCCACGGATGGTCTGGTGCGTGTGCAGCACGTAGTCCGGCGTGTTCATGCCGCGCTCGGCCCACTGGCTGAGTCGGGGCATGAGGTCCTCGTCGAACGGGCTGTTCAAGGCCTGGCGATTAGCACGGACATAGGCTCCCGGGATGCCCTCCAAGGTGACGATCAGCAGGTTGCGGGCCTGACCAGGGCCGGCCAGCAGGCGCTGGCCATCGAGGTCGACACCCACCAGCCCGGTCATCGATGGCGGTGACACCTGTGGCTCGAGCCCGGCCCACCGTTCGACCCGCTGCTGCAGTGCACCGGTGCCGGCTGCCAGCACTTGGTGCGGCAGATTGAACTGACGCCAGGGGTCGGCCTCCGAAGGCGACAGGTGCTGCCCGGCCCAGTGGGCCACCAGCAGCAGCGCTGGCACGCTCCAGGCACTGCGCGGCAGATGCACCGGCGGCTGCTGGCGACCCAGGCGACAGCTCAGCAGCCACACTGCAATGCCGATGGCCAGGGCCCACGGCAGCCCAGGGTGCGCCAGCCCGCCGCCCGTGGAGTTCTCGACGAACTGCGGATCGAACAGATAGGCCAGGTCGCTGCTGGCAGGCAAGCGTCCCACGGCGCTGACCAGCTCGACGGCGGCCACGCTCAGGACGGCCCAGACCACCAGCACGCCCAGCGCCAGCCAGGGTCGCTGACGCTGCAGCAGCAGGACCAGCCCGAGACCGACGGCCAGGTCCGACAGATAGCCGAATGGATGAACCCACCCCAGCAGGCTGCGCCAGACCAGCGGGATCACGACCACCAGAAGGGCGAGCGTGGTCAGTCGAGCGGCAGGATGGCGAAGAAGGCCGAACCAGTGCTTCACGAAAATGTCCTTATTGTCATCGAATGGTCACAGGAGTGTGATCAATGATAACAGGCTGGCTCTATGAGACCGGCTGCTTACAAGTCCGGTAACGAATGCGCGGAATGCGGGTGCGTGAACGCGCTGGCGCGGCGTGCACGGATTTCGCGGGTCGTCGCGTCTGGCAGGCGTGCGCAGGCCGAGGCGGCAGGTGCCCATGACGCGGCTACTTAAAGCCGGTCAGGTACGCTATCCTGCTGAAAGGCTGAATGCCGTGGGCCCCGTCGTGCCGTTCAGATTCACCCGCTCTTCGTCTTTCCCAGTCACTGCACATGAGACCCTCCATGACCCTGCAGCAACGCCACAACGTCCACATCCTCGGGAGCGGCCCGACGACGATGATCTTCTCGCACGGCTTCGGCTGCGACCAGACGATGTGGCGTTACATGGTCGAGCCTTTCTTCGATCGGTTCACGGTGGTCCTGCACGACCTGATCGGATCGGGTCGCTCCGACCTGAGTGCCTACGATCCGGTTCGCTACGAAACCTTGGCTGGCTACGCCGATGACTTGTCACAGCTCATCGATGCCTATGGCAATGGCCCGGTAGTGCTGGTCGGGCACTCGGTCAGTGCCATGATCGGCGCACTGAGCGACCTGGCTGCGCCTGGCAGGGTCGCCGCGCATGTCATGGTCGGACCCTCACCGTGCTATATCGACAGCGAGGGGTACGTCGGCGGTTTCTCGCGCGACGACATCCATGCCCTGCTCGAGACCCTCGACAGCAATTACCTGGGCTGGGCGAGCAGCATGGCCCCTGCGATCATGGGGGCGCCGGGTCAACCTGCCTTGGCCGAAGAGCTGACCCAGAGCTTCTGCAGTACCCGCCCGGACATCGCCAAGCAGTTCGCACGCGTCACCTTCCTGTCCGACAACCGTGAGGACGTGGCGCGGCTGACCACCCCCACCCTGATCCTGCAAGCCAGCGATGACCTGATCGCGCCGCTCCAGGTGGGCCACTACCTGAACCAGGCCATTGCCGGGAGCACGCTGCGCGTGGTCGACAATATCGGCCACTGCCCGCACATGAGCGCGCCCAGCGCCTGCGTGGAGGCGATGGACGATTTCCTGGCCCGGCTCGGTAGCCGTGATGACGGTTGACACCTCCGGGCTGCCTGCCCCGCGAACGCTGTTCGACCAGGCACCTTGTGGCCTGTTGACCACGCGCGAGGACGGTACGCTGTTGCAGGTCAACCGCACCTTCGCCGAGTGGCTGGGGCACACCAGCGAGACCCTGTGTGGCCAGCGTTTCCAAAACCTGCTGACCATGGGTGGGCGGATCTTCTATCAGACTCACTGGGCGCCGCTCATGCACATGCAGGGGTCGGTCGGCGAGGTCAAGCTGCAGCTGTTGCACCGCGATGGCAGCGCCGTCACCATGCTGCTCAATGGCGTGCGGCAGGTACATGAGGGCCTGGCCTACTACCAACTGGCGGTGTTCACCACCACCGAGCGTGATCGTTACGAGCGTGAGCTGCTTCATGCTCGCAACCTGGCGGAAAACCTGCTGCGGGAAAAGACCTTGGCCCAGGCCAGCCTGCACGAAGCGCAGGCCCAGTTGAACGAAGCGTTCCAGAGCGCCCAGCGCCGCGCGACCTACGCCGAGCAGATGGTCGGCATCGTCAGTCATGACCTGAGAACGCCCCTGGCCGCCATTCAGATGGCGTCCGAAATGCTCGCCCGCGCCGAACGCTCCCCTCGCGAAGCGCGCATGCTGGCGCACATCGGCCAATCGGCGGGCCGCGCCGAGCGCATGATCGCCGACCTGCTGGACTTCACGCTGGAACGTATCGGCCACGGCATCGCCATCTCACCGGCGCCGCTCGACCTGCATGAGGTGGTCCGCCAGAGCCTGGATGAGCTACGCGTGGCCTTTCCTGGGGTCATGCTGCTGCATCAGGCCATCGCCCACGGGCGCGCACCCATGGACGCGGATCGGGTTCAGCAGTTGATCGGTAATCTGGTGGGCAACGCCGTGGCCTATGGCGACCCTGCCCAACCGATTCATGTGATCTCCGACTTCTCCCGAGGGCGCCCCCAGGTCACCGTCCTCAATTATGGTCAGCCGATTCCTCAAACCACGTTGGACGTGCTGTTCGAGCCCATGGTGCGCGGCAGCGAGCAAAGCGTGGGGCGCAGCGTGGGTCTGGGCCTGTTCATCGTCAAGGCCATCGCCGAAGCCCACGGCGGGGACGTCAGCGTCAGTTCCGACGCGGTCGAGGGCACGCGTTTCACGGTGTGCCTGGCGCAGGCCGAGGACGGGCGGCAGGCGGCTTCTCTGCCGCTGGCCGATTCGCAGGCGGGTTGACGTCGATCTACGTGCTCAAGGCTTCAAGGCGACCGACCCTCTGGGCGCTCTGGTCAGGATGACGTGGGCTCCGCGCCCGCCAGCAAACGCTCGACCGCTTCGAAGGCCGCCGCCCGCCGCTGTGCCCAGGTGCCTTCGAGCACCTGCACCGGCTGCCGGTGGGCCAGCAGCCATTGGCGACTCTGCTCGAAGAAGGCAAGCCGTTGCGTCAGTTCCGGCTGGCAACGTTGACCGTCGCCGACCCAATCCACGCCCCGCGGGTCGAGCAGCAAGTGCACGTCGTAGTGACGCGCCAGCAGGGCCTGCTCCAGCCAGGCCGGACAGTCGCCGAACAGCGTCTGGCTCCAGAGCAGGTTGCTCAGCAGGTGGGTGTCGAGGATCAGCAGGGCAGGGGCCTGCGCGCGTGCTTCATCCTCCCAGGCCAACTGCCCGCGGGCGATGGCCGGGATGTCGGCCAGGCAGGTGTCACGCTGGTGGTGATCGATGAAATAACGCACGTATTCGCCGACCAGGCGGCCACCGAAGTGCGCCTGCAGTTCGCCGCCCAGCCAGCTCTTGCCACTCGATTCGGGCCCACACAGCACCAGCACCTTCATGCGCAGGCCACGGCGGGCGCACGTCGCCATTCGAGCCAGCCGCGTACCGCCAGCCAGGTGAACAGCGCGTACAGCGCCGCGGTCAGGTAGAGCCCCTTGTACAGGAACAGGCCGACGAAGACCGTGTCCAGCAGCGCCCACAGCGGCCAGCATTGCAGCCGCTTCTGCGCCATCCACACCTGCGCCACCAGGCTGAAGCCGGTCAGCGCGGCATCCAGCCAGGGCTGGGCGGCGTCGGTCCAGTGGGCCATGGCCGCGCCCAGCGCCAGGCTGACCAGCAGGCCCGCCCCCAGGCTCAGGCCCATGGCGGTCGCCGACAGGCGACTGACCTGACGGACGCGCTCGACGTGCCCAGGGCGGGTCCACTGCCACCAGCCGTACAGTTGCAGGACGGCGTAGAGGCCTTGCAGGAGCATGTCGGAGTACAGTCGCACCTCATAGAAGATCCAGCTGTAGACCAGCACCATGACCAGGCCGATGGGCCAGCACCACGGGTTCTGCTTGACGGTCAGCCAGACGGCGAGCACGCCGAGGGCAGCAGCGAACAGTTCGAGGCCGGACATGGATGATCCTCGGTCAATGAAGAGGGCGCGATTGTACGCGAAGTCCCGCCCGTGGCGTTCGTCGTTGCGCGTGTCAAATTCCCGGCAGGTGGCAGATCGCTCTGCTAACATGCTGTTCGGATTCAGATGAAACTTTCACCCAAGCTGAACTTTTCGACTGGCTTTACTCCAATCTTCGCTGTAAAACGGCGCGCCACTCGCGGTAGACACACCACTCAACGTACAGAGGGCCTGGCACGCACCAGCGCCCCGTGGGGGATCGATGGATTTTTGGAGCGCCTTGCAGGCAATCATTCTGGGTATCGTCGAAGGGCTCACCGAGTTCCTGCCCATTTCCAGCACCGGGCATCAGATCATCGTCGCCGACCTGATCGATTTCGGCGGCGAACGGGCCATGGCCTTCAACATCATCATCCAGCTCGGTGCGATCCTGGCCGTGGTCTGGGCCTTCCGGCGCAAGATCCTCGACATCGTCGTCGGCCTGCCGACCCAGCCCCAGGCGCGCCGCTTTACCGGCAACCTGCTATTGGCCTTCCTGCCAGCGGTGGTGCTCGGCGTGCTGTTCGCCGACCTGATCCATGAATACCTGTTCAACCCCATCACCGTGGCCGCCGCGCTGGTGATCGGCGGGGTGATCATGCTCTGGGCCGAGCGGCGCGAGCATCAGGTGACGGTCGAGCACGTGGATCAGATGAGTTGGCACCAGGCGCTGAAGATCGGGCTGGTGCAGTGCGTGGCCATGATCCCCGGCACCTCGCGTTCCGGGTCGACCATCATCGGCGGGCTGTTGTTCGGCCTGTCGCGCACGGCGGCCACCGAGTTCTCGTTCTTTCTGGCCATGCCGACCATGGTCGGCGCGGCGGTGTATTCGGGCTACAAGTACCGCGAGCTGTTCCAGCCGGCCGACCTGCCGGTGTTCGCCCTGGGGTTCGTGGTGTCGTTCCTGTTCGCCATGATCGCGGTGCGCGGGCTGCTGAAGTTCATCGCCCACCACAGCTACGCGGTGTTCGCCTGGTACCGTATCGGCTTCGGCCTGCTGATCCTGGCGACCTGGCTGTTCGGCTGGGTCGACTGGACCACGGCGCAGGGTTGACATGAGCCGCGAACGCATGGCACAGGCGGCGCCCCGGGGCAGCGCGGTCGAGCATCGCCTGCGCGGGCTCAAGGTGGCCCTCCTGCTGGCCTTGTGCGCATTGCCGGCGATCGGCATGGGGCATGCGATCCTGGCCGGTGCCAGCCCCCTATGGCTGATCCTCTACCCACTGGCCAGCCTGATCGCCTTCGGCCTGTACTGGCACGACAAGCGCCGCGCCCGCACCCAGGGCTGGCGCATTCCGGAAAAGTACCTGCACCTGAGCGAGCTGCTGGGCGGCTGGCCCGGCGCGCTGATCGCCCAGCAGGTATGCCGGCACAAGACCCGCAAGGTGTCGTTCCAGATGGTCTTCTGGGCCATCGTGCTGCTGCATCAGGTGGTCTGGTGCGATCGCGTGGTCTTCGCCGGGCAGGGCCTGGCGTGTCTGGTCGGCCTGCCGCTGGGTTAGCGGCAGGCGTCACGGTTTCTCAAGAACGCAAGGCCTGCCGTTGACATGCGCCCTCGGCTGAGCGACCGTGCGCGCCCGTTTCGTGCGGCCGTGGCCTCGACGTTCATCTCGATGGCATTCCTGGTGGCACGGCGGTGTCCTAGCCAGACAGGCTTGCCAGACGGCAGGGACTGGGTGGGCGGCAGGTCTCGTGTCGAGGCACGCCCACACGGCCACCTTGCAAGCGTTTCTTCAGAACCCCCCCAGCCTGGATGTGTGGATTGCCCAGATACAAGAGAAAGCGACTGTCGAGCGTCATCAGGAAGTGGTTCGTCTACATCACCGTGGTCAGCCTGACCGGCGGCTCCAACCGCATCGTCGAGCACCTGTCGAACGGCAAGCTCTGGCAGTGGGTGAACTGGCCGACAATCAAGCGGGTGCTGGTGCATCTCATCAATGCCTGAACGCCGCACACCGTAGTGATATCGGTCATTGCCATGTGGAGCGTCCCCTGCCGGGGCGCCGGACCGGCCGCGATTGGGCCCGCCGGGCCCGTGAAATCAGCGCATCCCCTGTGTCAGGTGCCAGCACCGATGCCGCCCGACCGGATCCTTCCGTGGGAGCGGGTGAACCGCTCTGCCAGAGCAGCGATGTGGCCCCACATCATGTTAGACAAAGACGTTGAGAGGCCTGACCTTTCAGGCCCAATCGCGGCACAGGGGTGAACTGGCTTCAGGGCCGCTCCAGGGGGTATGTCGGGCTGGCAGGTCAGGGCACGGGGAACGACAAGGGCCCCCAAAAAAAAGGGGGAGCCCTCACGCCGTCTTTACAGCTTGAAGCGTCGCACCAGCTCGTTGAAGGACACCGCCAGGCGCGAGAGATCCTGCGCCGAAGCACTGGTCTGCTGCGCACCCGTCGCCGTCTGGGTCGACAGGTCCTGGATGTTGAGCAGGTTGCGGTCCACTTCGCGCGCCACGTTGGCCTGTTCCTCGCACGCGCTGGCGATCACCAGGTTGCGGTCGTTGATCTGGCCGATGCCGACCGCGATCTGTTCCAGCGCATCGCCCGTGGCGCGGGCCAGCGTCTGGGTGGTGGCCACCAGGGTCTGGCTCTTGCCCATGGCTACCACGGCCTGGTCGGAGCTGGCCTGGACCGCGTTGATCATGCCTTCGATCTCGCCGGTGGACGCCTGGGTGCGTGCCGCCAATGCGCGGACTTCGTCGGCCACCACCGCAAAACCACGACCCTGCTCGCCCGCGCGGGCGGCTTCGATGGCGGCGTTGAGCGCCAGCAGGTTGGTCTGCTCGGCGATGCCGCGGATCACGTCCAGCACCTTGCCGATGTCACGCAGTTGGGTGGCCAGTTGCTCGACGATGGTGGTCGAGGTGTCGATCTCGCGCGTGGCGTCATCGACCGCCGATACGGCGTGACGCGCCTGGCCCAGGCCTTCGCCGGCCTGGGCGCTGGCGCCCCGCGAGGCTTCGGAGGTGGACATGGCGTTACGGGCGACTTCCTCGACCGCCGAGGTCATTTCGGTGACCGCCGTGGCCGCCTGCTGGATCTCGTCGTTCTGGCGCAGCAGGCCGCGGCTGCTGTCTTCGGTCACCGCATTGAGCTCTTCGGCCGCCGAGGCCAGTTGATTGGACGCGTCGGCGATCTGCTGGAGCGTGCCCCTCAGGCTCTGCTGCATGTCGCCCAGCGCATTGAGCAACTGACCCGTCTCGTCGGCGGCCTCGCTGCGAACCTGATGCGTCAGGTCACCGTTGGCGATGGCCTGGGCGCTGACCACCGCCTGGGCGATGGGACGGCTGATCAGACGGCTGATGAACACGCCCAGCAGCATCGCCGCAAGGAAGGCCAGGGCGATACCGATGTACAGCACGGTGGTCGCCGAACGCTCGGTGGCGCTGGCCTGTTGGCCGCCCTCGACGATCTGGCGATTGTTCGACTCGACCATCACAGTGAGTTCATCGAGGATGGTCCGATAGCTCTGTTGCAGGTCAGTGTTGATGAGGTTCCGAGCGCCGTCCACATCCCCCGTCTGCAGCGCAGCGAGGACACGCTGGATCTGCGCTTGGTAGGCCGGCCAGTCACGCTCCATGCGGTCGCCTGCGGCACGTTCGTCATCCGCCAGAGGCGTAGTGCGGTACAGGGCGAAGGCCTTTTCGCTATCGGCCCGGTTAGCTTCCATGCTTTGAAGAATCTGATCACGGCTGGCCTGCGGCGCGTTCGACGCCGTGGCACCGATCAGTGCGTACAAATCCCTTTGTTGCGCAATGGCCTTGCTCTTGGCTTCGGCGGTCTTGGCCACCGACACCAGGTTGTTGGCGAAGACCGACCTGAGGCTTTCCGACAGTTGAGAAATACCGCGACTGCCGAGCACGCCCACCACGAGGGTAATGAGCGCGCATAAGCCAAAGGCGACGATCAGTTTGGTAGAGAGTTTTGCATCGCGTAGCCAGTGCATGGAGGCATCCAAAGAGAAGGACCGAAAGAGAACGAGGGGCCACAGGTCAGAAAAACCCAGGCACTCGCTCGGTTATCGGTCGTCCGTGACAGGCCTTGAGTGCTGCGCGCACTTATTTTTCGGGCACGCTGCATCGCGCATCCAATGACCGTTTGCTGGGTTGCCCAGACAGGTCATGAGGTTGAGTGCGAACGCTTGGCCTTCGACCCACGCGCGGTTCGACCCGGCCACATCGCCCGCATCACCCCATCCCGTCGGATCAGTGCATGCGTCAATGCAGCGCCTACGTGCAAGAGGATCGTGGCAAACAACACATAGCCGGCCCATCCATGGGCCTGGCGCAGCACGGCATACAGCCGCAGGTCGTGCGGGGCGATCGCCGGCAGCCCCAGAGGCCGTGGATAATCGCCCGCCGAGAGCATCGCCCAGCCCAGCAGCGGCATGCCCAGCATCAAGGCGTACAACGCCAGGTGCGAGACCCCGGCCGCCCAGCGTTGCAATGGCGGTAGGTCGCGTGGCAGGGGCGGGTGCGGCAGGCTCAGGCGCAGCACGATGCGCAGGATCACCAGCACCAGCAGCGCCAGCCCGGTGGCCTTGTGCAGCGTGACCAGGGTCGGATGCCAGGACGACAGGTTGCCGACCATGTTCACGCCGATGAACAGCATCGCCAGGATCAGCACGGCCATCAGCCAGTGCACCGCTCGGCTCAGCGGATGAAAGGTGCTGGGGGTCATGGGCGTGCTCCTGTCTCGAGGCGTTCGCGGCTGCGGCGATTGAAGGACTCGGCATAGGCGGCCGAGCGGGCTGCGAGGATCGGGTCGTCGGACGGCGCGATACCGGTCGGCAGGATCAAGGGGTCGAAGTTGAGGTCACGGCAGGCACCCTGCTCGGGCGCCTCGACCCGGTCGATGACCACGGTGCCGGCCTCGACCGTGCGCCGTTGCGCTGGCCAGGCCTGGGACGGGTCGTCGATGGCGTCGCCAGGCTCGGCCAGGGTAAGGCGCAAGGTCCAGCGCAGCGGGCCCTGCTTCACGCGGGCCTGGAGGTCATGTTGCAGGTAGTCCGGGTCGGCGATGCCCGTGGGCAGCGCCTGAAACGGCGTCTGCGGTTCGAGGCGCCAGCGCACCGGTTGCTCCGCCCCTTGGTCGTTGATCAGGCGAAACGCATTGATGCTGTTGTAGGCGGTATTGGCGAAGCTGTCGCTGGGCGTGTACTGGGCCGCCCACTGGCGAAACGCAGCGCCTTCCGGGTGCGCCTCGGCGAAGGCCTTCTGCCGTGCCGGGTCGGGCTTGCCGGTGGTCGGGTCCGGTGTGCTCGCCAGCACCTGGTCGTAGAAACCGTCCACGCTGTTGAAGGCCAGCACCGGCGGGTTGTTCATGCCCGTGCGCCAGCGCTGCCCATCGTCGGTGCTCAGTTGCAGGGCCAGGCTGCGCGTCGGCACGGCGGCATCGGCGACATGGGGGTTGGCGCCACCGAGGGCGAAGCGGCCGATGACCGGCACGTGCGGCTGGCTGAAGACACGGGCGCTCGACAACGAAGCGGCGAGCCCGGTGCTTTCGAAGTACCCACTGACGCACAGGCCCTTGGCGTGGTTCTTGCGGTAGCCGGGGTGGTGCCCGGCCTGGGCTTCGAAGGTGTCGATGATGCGCTGCGGGGTCAGCGCCGATGCGCCGATCCAGCCGGCGGCATAGGCGAAGCCGGCACCGGCCGATGCCAGCAGCGCGCCGATACCGAGCAGACGGAGGGCTTTGCGGCGCCCGTGCAGGGGAGGGGTCATGGGCAGGTTCTCGTGAGGGGACAGCAGGTACGACGCACGAGGGAAAATTCTATTCCCGAGGGAATGCTTTCGTTCGCCAGGCGTCTGTTGTCAGTCCCTTCTGTCCGAGCCTCGATTCTGAACATGCATGACCTGGATGAACGTCAATGGCGCGACCTGCTCAACAGCCTGCGTCGCTTCGCGCTGTGGCTGGCCCGCGATGCCAGCAGCGCCGATGACCTGGTGCAGGCGACCCTGGAGCGCGCCCTGAGCCGAGGCGCTCAGCAACGCGAGCGCGAGGGCCTGCGGCCCTGGTTGTTCACCATCCTGTATCGCCTGTTCCTGGACGGCAAGCGCCGAGAGAAGCGGCACGCCCGCTGGCTGGGCTGGATCGGCCTGGGCACTGCCAGCGAGGCATCACGCCATGATGCGACCGAGTCGAGCGTCTTCGCCCAGGCCGACCTGCAGGCCTTCGCCCGTCTGCCGGAGCAGCAACGCGCCTTGCTGTTGCTGGTCAGCGTCGAGGGTTTGAGCTACAAGGAGGTCGCCCAGACCCTGGACATCCCGATCGGCACGGTGATGTCGCGGCTGTCCCGGGCCCGTGCGGCCCTGCGCGAACTGACCGAAGAGACGCCCGCGCCGGTGGCGTTGCGGAGACTCAAATGATTTTTTCTGCCCCCAGCGAACACGAGCTGCACGCCTACGTCGACGACCGCCTCGACCCGGTACGTCGCGCGCAGATCACGACCTGGCTGGCCTCGCATCCCCAGGAGCAGGCCATGGTCGACGGCTGGCGCGACGACGCCCGACGTCTGCGCGCGGCCCTGGCCGGCGGGTACGACGCGCGCGCCGATGCCGGGCCGTCATTGGCGGCCGTTCGGCAGCGGGTGACCCTGCGGCGCCGACGCCACCTGGCCACGGCGGCCGTCCTGCTGCTGACCCTGGGCCTGGGCAGCCTGGGCGGCTGGCAGGCCCGTGAAGCCACCTGGCTGGCCGGTACGCCGCCGATGGCGGACGCCGTGCAGGCTCACCGGCTGTTCGCCGACACGGCGTCCCTGGACATCCAGGCCCGCGAACCGGCTCGCCTGCGTGCCTGGCTCGCTCAGCATTTCACCCAGGTCGGCACCCTGCCGGACCTGGCTGGGCAGGGCTTGGTCCCGGTCGGGGCGCGCCTGCTGGCCAACGAGAACGGGCCGGCCGCCTTGTTGGTATACGAAGATGCCCAGGGCGGACGCCTGAGCGTGTTTCTCCGCGCGCCCGGTCGGCATTTCGGCCACATGGCCAACGGGCAGCGACGTGATGGCGCGCTCGAAGCGCGCTACTGGTCCCATGGTGCCTACAACTTCGCCGTGGTCGGCCCGGCGCAGGACGTTCAAGGTGAGCGGTTGCAGCAGGCCTTGCGTACGGCGTTGTAATGCAGGGCAGAACGAGGCCTTCAGCGACCATGGCGGGCACGACCTGCGAACGGCCGCATGGCATGCCCGTGGGTCATCAGAAATCGATCGTCGCCGACAGCTGGTACGTACGCGGCTCACCCAGGGCCAGGCTGGCCGTCTGTGGCACGCCCCAGTAATTCTTGTTGGCCAGGTTCGAGACCTGGGCGCGGACCACGACCGGCTTGCCGCTGACGTTCATCGCATAGCGCGCGCCGGCGTCGAAGAGTGTGTAGCCCGGTATCGACTGGCTGTTGTCGGCGCTGATGTACTGCTTGGACAGCGACGTCGCGTTGGCGGTCAGGGTCAGGCCCTCGACGAACGGCGTGTCCCACTCCACCCCCAGCTTGCCCTGCAGTTTCGGCACGCCCGTGGCAGTCTTGCCTTGCTGTGTGCTCGTGCTGGCCTTGGTCACTTTCGGGTCCACATAGGCGACACCGCCCATGAGGCGTACATCCATCGTCGGTGAACCGAAGAAGCTCCATTCGACCCCGCGGTTACGCTGCTCGCCGCCGAAGGAATAGATATTGGTGGCCGGGTCGGTGTAGCCGTTGGGACGCTTGATCTCGTACAGCGCCAGGGTATGGGTGAAGGTGCCCAGGTCGAGCTTGGCGCCGATCTCGCGCTGCTTGGACTCGTAGGGTGCGAACATTTCCCCGGCGTTGGCCGCGGTCAAGGGCGCCGAGCTGCCTTTGCTCAGCCCCTCGATGTAGTTGGCATACAGCGAAAGGTCATCGGTCAGCTTGAACAGGATGGCCCCCGCCGGGCTGGTGGCGTGTTCGTCGTAGCCCGGCCGGTTGCGCTCGCCCGTGCCGGTATTGTAGGTGTCGGACACCACCTCCTGACGGCGCACGCCCAGGGTCAACTGGACGCGCTCGTCGAGAAACGACAGGGTGTCGGCGATGCCGTAGCTCTTCAGGTCGTTCTCGTTGTGGATGATGTAGGGCCACGCCTCGGGCGCCTTCGGTCCCCAGACCGGGTGGTAGAGATTGGTGACCCAGGGTGTGTCCGAAATGATGCGACGCCCCCAGTCGCGTTCCTTGTCGCTGTACTGGGTCGCGTTGATCGACCACTGGTGGCCGATGCCGAACGTGTCGAACTGGCCGCGCAGGCCGACTTCGGCGGATGTCTTGTGAAACTCCTGACGCAGTTGCCCCAAGGTCGTGGAGATGTCACCCCGGGCGTTGATCACGGTGGCCGACATGGCACCGCTGTACTGGTAATGGGTCTTACTGGTGCCCACGGCGCCGTAGGCGGTCAACTGATCGCTCAAGGCGTACTCGCCGCGCAGAATCACGCCTTTGTCCTGAGTGCGTACGCGGCCCCAGTCCGGGTTGAGCAAGGTGTCCGCGCTGGGGGGCTTGGGCACCGACACACCCGCAGCCAGGCCAAGGCCGCGGTTCTGCCCGACGGTGGTGTCGTCGCTGTCGAACAGGTCGAGGGACAACCGCGCGCGCTCGCCGCGCCAGTCCAGGGCCAGGGCATTCACACCGACGCGGTGACGCTGGTCGTCGGTGGCCGCATCGCCGTCGCGGTAGACCGAATTGAAACGCACGCCGAACTGGTTGCCCTCGCCGAAGCGCCGCCCGATGTCCACGTGGCCACCGATCTGCGAGTCCGACTCGAAGGTGCCGGTGACACGGGTCAACGGCGTATCGGCGGCACGTTTGGGGACCAGGTTGATGGTGCCGCCCACCGAACCGTTCGGCGGCATGCCGTTGAGCAGCACGGAGGGGCCCTTGAGCACTTCGATCCGTTCGTAGATTTCCGGTGAGGCGCGGTAGAACGGCGCCATGCCGAACAGGCCCTCGACGGTCATGTCGCTGGGGCTGGTGCCGAAGCCGCGGATCGCGTAGCTCTCGCTGTGGGTATTCTTCACGCCATTGGTGAAGACCGACGGGTCGGTGGCGGCGATCACGTCGGTGATGTCCCGGGCTTGCAGGTCCTGCACGTACTGCTCGGTGTAGCTGAGCGTGCTGAACGGGGTGTCCATCAGGTCCTTGTTGCCCAGCAGGCCGATGCGCCCACCCGTGGCGACCTGGCCACCCGCATAGACCGGTGGCAGGGCGCTGGCAGCGTCTTCGGCCGCCTCGACGGTGATGTCCGACAGGACCAGGGGCGTCTGCGCCAAGTCGCTTGCCGCCTGAGCATCGGGCGTTTGCGCCAGCACCGAATGCGTCGTCGCCCCCAGGCTCAACAGCAGGGCCAGGCGCACGGCCAGGAAGGTGCGGTCATGGGCCAGGCGTGGTGCGGGCAGGGAAGCGACAGAGGCAGGGCAGGCAAGGGTGCAGCGTGACGACATTGCGGGATTCCTTTCGATTCGACCCAGGATGGAAGTGATGCACTACCTTTCCGAACCAGACCAGAAATACCGCAATGCTAATCATTAGCAATTGATGCGAATCAGACACTCATCAACGGGCGACCTGCTGGTCTTGGGGCAGGTAGCCCTTCACCACGTCGTCGGCGATACGCTCCAGGCAGGTCACGCTGGCGGTGCACAGGTACCAGGTCTGCGCATCGACGAACACCACGCGGCCGCGGCTCCAGGCCTTGGTCCGGCGTAGCAGGGGGTTGTCCAGGCTGTCGAGGTTCAGCGTGGGCCGGCGCTCCATGACCGCGGTGCGGTCGATCACGTAGAGGATGTCGGGATCGGCCTCGCGGATGAACTCGTTGGAGATCGGCTGGCCGTGCAGGCTCGCCGCCAGATCGTTACTGGCCGGCTTGACCCCCAGGGTATCGAACACGTAGCCGTAGCGCGACTTGACCCCGTAGGAGGTGAAGGCGCCATTGTTGTGCAGCACGATCAGGGCCTTTTCCGGACGGCCCTCGGTCACCTGGCGCGTGCGGGCGATGGTGGCGTCCATCTGCGCGACCTTCTGCTCGGCCAGGGCCTGCTGGCCGAAAATGCGCCCTAGGGTGCGCAGGTGGGCCTTGGCGGTGTCGAGGAAGTTGCTGCGCTGATTGGTCAGGTCGACATCGTCGTAGAGGGTCGGCGCGATCTCGCTCAGCTCGGCATAGCTTTGCGCCTGCAGCGGCGAGATCAGGATCAGGTCCGGTTTGAGTGCGTGCAGGCGCTCCAGGTTGGGCTGGATGGTGGTGCCGACGTCGGCGATGGCCGGGTCGTCGCGGTAGGGCAGCAGGAACGACGATACGTAGTCCTTGGCCATGCCCACCAGGGGCGCCTGCAACTGCACGACGCTGTCGACCTCGCTCATGTCGAAGGCCACCACGCGCTGCGGTGGCGCCTCGATCACGGTGGTGCCGAGGGCGTGCTCGATGCGCACCGGCGTGTAGTCGACGCTGGCGGTGGCTGCCGCATTCGGTGCCTGGGCCTGGGGCTGGTCGCACCCGACCAGGGACAAGGCGATGGCCAGGGTCAGCAGGGACGTGGCGATGGGGTTCATGGCAGCTCCGGCGAAAGCGATGGGTTGAAGTAGTTGCAGACGAATCCGCGCCCGGTGGGCAGGATCTCGAAGTCCAGGTCGAACAGCGCGCGCAGGCGCGCCTCGTCGATCACCTCGGCGACCGGCCCGCTGAAGCACACCGTGCCGCGTTTCATGGCCACGATGTGGTCGGAATAGTTGGCGGCGAAGTTGATGTCGTGCACCACCAGGATCACCGTGCGGCCCTGCTCGTCGCACAGCCGGCGCAGCGCGCGCATGATCAGCACGGCGTGCTTCATGTCCAGGTTGTTCAGCGGTTCGTCCAGCAGCAGGTAGGGCGTCTGCTGGGCGATGGTCATGGCCAGGAACGCCATCTGCCGCTGCCCGCCACTCAGCTCGTCGACGTACTGCCCGCGCAAGGCGTCCAGCGACAGGAAGGCGATGGCCTCGTCGATGATCCGCCGGTCGTCGGCGGTCAGCGCGCCCTGGCTGTAGGGAAAGCGGCCGAAGGCGACCAGTTCGTCCACGGTCAGCCTGAGGTTGAAGTCCGGCGTCTGGCGCAGGGTCGCCACGCGCTTGGCGTAGTCGCGCACGGTCCACTGGCCGATCGCCTGCCCATCGAGGCACAGCTCGCCGGCCGAGGCCTGCTGGAGCCGGGCGATGAGCATCAGCAACGTGGTCTTGCCCGCGCCATTGGGGCCGATCAACGACGTGATCCGCCCGGTCGGGAACTGCACGGTGACGTCCGTCAGCACGGCTTTCGAGCCGTAGGCTTTGGACACATGGCTCAGCGTGATCATGCGGTGCCTCGTGTACGCGTCATCAGGGCCAGGAAATACGCCCCGCAGACCAGGTTGATCAGGATGTTGACCGACATGTTGTAGTTGAACGCCTGTTCGACCAGGTACTGCGCGACGATGAACAGCGCCATCGCCACCCCGCTGGCCAGTGGCAGCGTGACCCGGTGCCGGAAGGTCCGTGCCAGCGTGTAGGTGAGGTTGGCGACGAACACGCCCATGAAGGCCGTCGGCCCGATCAGGCTGGTGGACACCGCCACCAGCACGGCGATCACGGCCATCTGCACGCTGAGCGCGCGCAGGTGATCGACCCCCAGCACGATGGCCTGGTCGCGCCCCAGGGCCAGCACATCCAGCACCGGCAGCGTACGCCTCACAACCAGGCAGGCGAGGGCGGCCAGGACGGCGGAGTAGGCCACTTGCAGCGGCTGCGCCTTGTTGAAGGAGGCGTAGCTGAAGCCTTGCAGGATGGAGAACTCCCCGGGGCTGACCTTGAGCTGGATGAACTGCGTCAAGGTGCCCAGCACCAGGCTCAGCACCAGCCCCACCAGCAGCAGCAGGTAGACGTTCTGCCGGCCGTCGCGCAACAGCCAGCGGTGCAGCAGCCAGGAATAACCGAGCATCAGCACGATCGACAGCCAGACGTTGCCGTGTCGGCCGAGCAGGACCAGGCTGTGGGTGCCGATCAGCAGGATCAGCAGCGCCTGGAACAGTAGGTAGACGGCTTCGTAGCCCATGATGGCCGGGGTCAGGATGCGGTTGCCGGTCAGGGTCTGGAAGATGACCGAGGAACAGCCGATGCACACGCCGGCGATCCCGATCGCCGCCAGGCGGGTCAGGCGGCGGGGGATGACGTAGGCCATGTCCAGCCCCGAACCCAACAGGACGAAGGCCACGGCCAGGGCGGCGACCAGCAGCCAGATGCCCTGGCGTGCGTCCAGGCGGTTCATCTCGACGTCCTCAACAGCAGGACCAGGAACACGACGCCACCCACACTGCCGGCCACCAGGCCGATGGGCACCTCGAAAGGGTAGATCAGCAGGCGTCCGAGCACGTCGCAGCCCAGCAGCATCGAGGCGCCGCACAGGGCGACCAGGGGCAGGGTCCGCTGCAGGTTCTCGCCGTAGCGCAGGGCGATCAGGTTGGGAATCACCAGGCCGACGAAGGGGATCGCGCCGACGGTGATCACCGTGACCGACACCGTCAGCGCCACCAGCAGCAACCCCAGGGTCACGGTCGCGGTGTAGTTCAGGCCCAGGCTGCTGGCCATGCCTTCGCCCATGCCGAGCACGGTGAAACGCTGCGCGAACAGGTAGATGAGCACCACCACCGGCAGGATGACGAAGATGATTTCGTAATTGCCCTGGACGACGCGCGAGAAGTCGCCCATCAGCCAGCCCTGCAGGCTTTGCAGCAGCTGGTGGCGGTAGGCCCAGAATTCGGCCAGGGCGCTGAGCACGCTGCCGTACATCAGGCCCAGCACGGGTACCAGCACGATGTTCTTGAACCGGATACGGCGAATCATCGCCACGTAGACCAGGCTGGCGCTGAAGCTGACGCCCAGGGCCATCAACATCTTGCCGACGGTGCCGATGCCCGGAAAGGCGCTCACGGCGATCAGGATGCCGAGCTTGGCCGCGTCCAGCCCACCGCTGGTGGCCGGCTCGACGAAGCGGTTGCGCACGATCTGCTGCAGCACCACCCCGCACACGGCCAGGCCGGCACCGGACAGCACCAGGGCCGCCAGGCGTGGCAGACGGCTGGCGGTCAATGTCAGCCAGGCGTCCTCCGACAGGCCGGCCAGGTCGAGCCAGGCCATCCGGCCGACGCCGACCATCAGCGACGCGCCGCACAGCACCCCGAACAGCGCCACGAGCATGGACGGTCTCAAACGCAGGCCTCGTCCACCGGTTGCGCGGCAATGCGCCACCCCTTGGCGGCCTGGCGCTGAGCCAGGAAATGCGCGTACTGCCCGCCTGCCTCACGCAGCGCCGCCGGTGTGCCCTGCTCGCAGACCCGACCCTGGTCGAGCACCACGATGCGGTCGGCCATGGCCACGGTGGACAGCTGGTGCGCGATCACGATCACCGTACGCTGGCCCCGCAGATGCGCCAAGGTTTCGGTGATCATGGCCTGATTGTGGGCATCCAGTGCTGCCGTGGCTTCATCGACCAGCAGGATCGGCGCGGGCTTGATCAGCGCACGGGCGATCGACAGGCGCTGGCGCTCGCCCCCGGACAGGCGCGTGCCGCCTTCGCCGACGGCCGTCGCCAGGCCGTGGGGCAGGCGCTCGAGCATCTCCAGCATCCCTGCCTGGTGCGCCACCTGGAGCACCTCGTCGTCGGTGGCGTCGGGTTTGCCGAGGCGGATGTTGTCGGCAATGCTGCCCTGGAACAGGTAGGCGTCCTGGAAGATCTGGCTGATCTGCCCGGCCAGCTGGGCGCTGCTCATCTGCCGCACGTCCACACCGCCGATGCGTACGCTGCCCTGGTCGGCGTCGAAGAACCGCGCGATCAGGCGCATCACCGTGCTCTTGCCCGAGCCGGAGGCGCCCACCAGTGCGGTCATGCTGCCGGCGGGAAAGCTCAGGTCGATGCCGTCGAGCACCTTGGGCTGGCCTGGACCATAGGCAAAGCTCAGACCGCGCAGCTCGACGCAGGCGTCGGCTGGCGTCTGGGCCTGCTCGGGCAGTGGCAAGGGGCGCGCAGCGAGCAGGTCAGCGACCATGGCCAACTGACTGCGCGCACCGCGCAGCACATCGCTGTAGCTGGCGACCTCGAGCAGCGGGTCGATGAAGCGCGTGGTCAGCAGCAGCGCCATGACCAGGGCCACGCCCGTGGCGGCCGGTACGCCCGTGGCGCCCAGTTGGCCCAGGGTCAGCACGGCACCGACCAGCAGCAGGGCGAACACCGCGTGTACCGCGCCGGTGTTGAACACCACCGACATGGCCGACACCCGGATCAGGTCCTTGCCGGCGCGTTGCTGTTCATCGAGGGCGCGTTGCAGGAAGCGCGTACCGCCGGCGTCGCCATTGAAGGCGCGCAGCACCGACTGGGCCTGGGCAAACTCGACCATGCGCTGGCTGGCACGCGCGGTCTGCGCATGATGGCGGGCATCGGCGCGCTGACCCAGGCGTGCGGTGACGGCGAACAGCGCCAGCAGGACCAGCAGCGCCAGCAGGGCGAACGTGCCCAGGCGGGCGTCCAGCCCGTACAGCGCCACGCCGACCGTGACGGGTGTGACGATTGCCGTCAGCAGCGGCGTGAACACGTGGGCCGGCAACTGCGCCAGGGTCATCATGCCCTGGGTCGTGACATGGCTCAGGCGCGCCGTGTTGGCCGCGTCGAACCAGCCGATCGGCAACTGTGCCATGTGCTCGCCCAGGCGATGGCGCCCCCCCTGCAACACCGCGATGCCGACGCGAATGCCCAGTTTTTCCACGACCCGGCGCAGCCCCCAGCACAGCGCCACGCCGACCAGCAGCGCGATCAGCCAGGCGGCGGCACGGCCGGGGGCGCCGCTCAACAGGTGCGAGAGCACGGGCACCACGGTGACGATGGTCAGGCCGCTGAGCAGGCCATAGAGCAGGGTCAGCCCAAGGTAGCGGTACAGCACACGGGCGTCCGCGCCCAACAGTGCGATGAAGGTCTTCAGCATGGCGAGGGCGCCTCCTGGCGAGTCTGCGCGTCATCCCCGAGCGCCCAGAGCCGGGCGTAGCGGCCCTGGCGCGCCAGCAACTGTGTATGGGTGCCACGTTCCTCGAGGCGGCCATCGGCGAGCACGAGGATCTGGTCGGCGTGCATGACGGTGTCCAGCCGGTGCGCGATCACCAGCACGGTGCGGCCCTTGGCGAAGCGTGACAGGGCGCTCTGGATCTGCACTTCGTTTTCGGCGTCGGCGGCAGCGGTCGCTTCGTCCAGCACCAATACCGGCGGATCGAGCAGCACGGCGCGGGCAATGCTCACCCGTTGCAGTTCGCCCCCGGACAGGTGCGCGTCCTCGCCGATCACCGAGTCGTAGCCGCGCGGCAAGGCCAGGATGCGGTCGTGAATGTTGGCGGTGCGGGCGGCTGCCTCGACCTCGTCCTGGGTGGCCGTTGGCCGGCCGAGCGCGATGTTGTCGCGCAGGCTGGCGTCGATCAGGCGCACGTCCTGCAGCACGAAGCCGACATGCCGGTAGAGCTGCGTGCTGTCCAGCGTGCGCAGGTCCGCGCCGCCGAGGGTGATGCGCCCGGCGTCCGGGTCGAAGAACCGCAGCAGCAGGCGCGCCACGGTCGACTTGCCCGCGCCGGAAGGGCCGACCAGGGCGGTGACCGTGCCAGGTGCCAGGGTGAAGCTGACGTCGTCGAGCACCGGGGTGTCGCCGTAGCGGTAGCTCACCTGTTCCACGCGAACCTCGTTGCCCTGCGGCACACTGGAGCGATCGGTCGGCAGGGTGTCGAGCACCGGGGTGCGCAGCAGCGCGCTGACGCGCTGCGCAGCGCCCGTGGCGTTCTGCAGGTCGTGGGTGATGTAGCTCAGCAGCAGCAGGGGCGCGCACAGGCCGGGTGCTACCAGGACGAAGGGCAGCAGGTCCAGCGGCTGCACCCAGCCCAGGGTGATGAACAGCAGGCCCGCGGTCAGGATCACCCCCAGCACCGCGACCGGGGTCAGCAGGGCGTGGGCATTGGCCATGGCGTTGACCAGCGGACGCGTGAAGTCGGTGAACGCGGCGGCGAATGCGTCCACGGCGCCATGGTAGCTGGCATGGGCCTGCCCTTCGGCACCGAAGGCCTTGACCACCGGGATGCCCTGGACGAACGCCACCACGGCGTTGTTGATGTGGGCCATGCCGGCGCCGAACGCCGGCAGGTTGGCGGTGCTGGCACGCGTGGCGCGCTTGACGAACAGGAAGAACAGCGGGAAGGGCAGCAGGGCCACCAGCGCCAGGCGCCAGTCCATGGCGAACAGGTACACCACCGCTCCCACGACCGCGCCCAGCGCACGACCGAGCGTGGTGTAGAAGTGCGCGGTCAGGCTGTGCAGCGTGTCGATGTCATCCTGCATGGCCTGCTTGACCTCCCCGGAGGCCTGCTGGGTGAACCAGCCCAGGGGCACCCGGGTCAGCCGCTCGGCGATGGCCTGGCGCAGGTGACCGGTGATCTGGTTGTCCGCCAGGTGGGCACGCGTCTCGGCCAGCGCCATGAGCGCCATGCCCGCGAACAGGCAGATCAGGCTGGCGCCGATCACCAGCCAGGTTTCGGCGAGCACGCCCGTCTGGGACACGGCCACCGGCTGGCCCAGCAGCAGCCGGGCCAGGTGGGCGATACCGGCCAGTGGCACCAGCGTCAGCAGGCTGCCCACGGCCGCCAGCAGGCCAGCCTGGATCAGGCGGCCACGCACCGGGCGCAGGACCTCGGACACGCCAGGGGTGGGGTGGGCAGTGGCTTCGGGGGGTTCGGTGACGCTCATCGACGCTCCTGTTCATGGCGGCCGGCGGTGACCGGCGGTGTCCTGGGGCCTGCGTCTGTCGTGACGCCGACGGGTGTTGCGGGGTATTCCGCACGAGCGTGCAGAATCCTCAATGGCGTGTGTTCAGGCGTGCACGCTGCAGGCACGCACGCTGGCGGCGATGTACTTTTCGACAGAGGACACCGACACGTTCAGCTCGGCGGCGATCTGCCGGTGCGGCATGCCGGCCAGGCGGTGCAGCAGCAAGGCCTCCCGGGCCTTGGGTGGCTGGGTGTTCAGCGTGCGATCCACCTGGGTGAGGCATTCGAGCGCCAAGGCGCGAGCCTCTTCGGAAGGGGCCAGGGGTTCGCTGTGCTCGCGCAGGCTCTCCAGGTGACTGGCCTCCAGGCGTCGACGGCGGTACAGGTCGATCACCAGGCCCTTGGCGATCTGCGACAGGTGACAGCGCGATTCGCTGGCGCTCGGCACGACGCCACGTCGGATCAGTTTGAGGAAGATGTCCTGGACCAGGTCGGCAGTGTCGATCGAATTGCCCAGCCTGCGGCGCAGCAGCGTGGTCAGCCAGCGGTGATGATCGATGTACAGTCGCTCGACCTGTTGCCTGAGCGCGAACGTTCCGTTGTCCACGAGACCCCTCCTGGGATGGCGAATGAAGCAGTGTGCAAATATGTATGATTTGCATTAAGGTTACGACGTCGACCGCAACGATGCAACGTAGTGGTCGCTCTGCATGGGCCCGCACACGCGGGCTTCTCGCCAGACCGAGGATGGGTCTGCCGGCACGCTGGCCGTCTCCGTCGATCTGGATCCCGTTCGACAAGGTGGATATTTCCATGATGGAACGCTCTTCGGACACGTCCCCGACGCTGTCCGCCACAGCCCACGAAGCCCACGTCTGGCTGCTCCAGACGCAATACCCTGAACTCACCCTCAAGCACGTCACGGCCTGGCGCTTGACCGATGCCTTCGAGCCGGCTCGGCTGGAGGCGGCGCTCGGTGCCGTGATCGAGCATCTGCCGGCGCTCAACGCACGCTACCGGTTCGACGACGAAGGCGATCTGCTCAAGCTGGCTGGCCAGCACTGGCGCGATTGCGTGCAGGTATGGCAGGTCTCGGGTGATGCGCAGGCCCGTGAGCGCTTGTTGGCCTTGCAGGCCCAACCCTGGGACCCGGCCAGCGAGCCGCCGCTCGCCGCGCGGGTCGTGGACACCGGCGACAGCCTGCTGCTGGCCTTCCTATTGCATCAGGTGCTCGATCCCGTCTGCCGGGCCGACGACCTGTACCGCATGACCCTGAACGCCTATGCCGGGCAGCCGCTCGGCCAGCCCAACCTGCCCTGGCTGGACATCGGGCCTGAAGCCGAGCACGCCGCTGTGCAACCGCCCGCTGCCGCGCCCCAGGCGGCCTCGCAGGCCCATGTCGAAGCGTTGATCCTCGACGAATTCCGTCAGGCGCTGGCCGAGCCGGGCATGACGGCCAACGATGATTTCTTCGATTTCGGCGGTCATTCGCTGCTGGCCACGCGCATCGTCGGGCGGCTTGCCGGTACCCATGGCGTGCAGGTGCGCTTCAACGATTTCTTCAGCGCCTCGTCGGCGGCGGCCCTGGCGGCGCGGGCGCAGCGAACCGAGACAGCGAGCGACGACGCGTCCTTCCAGCCGTCGGACGATGTCACCGAGGCGCCGTTCGCGCCGGCCCAGGCCTCGCTCGGGCGCGCTTACCAGGCCTTTGATTTCGGCACGATCTTCAACCTGCCGTTCGCCATGGACTTTGTCGACCCGGTGGACGAGGCGCTGCTGGAACAGGCCTTCACCGACCTGGTGCACCGTCACGCCAGCCTGCGCACCACGTACTATTTCGACGCGCCGACGCCTTGCCAGCGGCAGGTCCCGATCCAGCAGCTGGGCCAGTACACCTGGTTCTGGTCCAGTGCGCGCAGCCAGGGCGTGACCCTGGCCAGCGAGGCCGCCCACTGCTTCGACCTGTCCCGCGAACTGCCCCTGCGCGTGCGCGTGCTGCGCAACCCGCAGACGGGCCGCCAGCAGTTGTCCTTGCTGGTGCACCACATGGCCATCGATGAGTGGTCGCTCAACGTGATGATGCAGGAGCTGGCGCAGGCCTATGCCGCCAGGGCGGCCGACCATGCACCGGTCTGGCCGGCGCCGGCCCCGGCGTTCCACACCTATGCCCGGCAGGCCAGTGCCAAAGGGATCGACACTCGGCACCTGGCGTACTGGACCGACCTGCTGCGCGACGTCACGCCCGGCCTGCAGCTGCCGGCGGACGCCTCGGACCCAGGCGACACCGTGGCGCCGACAGGGGCGGGTGCGACCGATGCACGTTGGTTCGAGGTCCAGCCCGACCAGGCCACCGTCGATGGCCTCTACACGTTCGCCCGACAGAACGATGCGTCGCTGTTCGGTGTGCTCTACACCGGGATCGCCCTGGCCCTGCACAAGGTAGGCGACCTGCGTGAGCTGGTGATCGGCACCTCGGCGTCGGGGCGCACCGACCCGGCCTACTACGACACCGTGGGCTACTTCACCACCATGGTCGCGCACCCGGTGCGCTTCGAGCCGCGCCAGCCGGTCGGCGAGCTGATCGAAGGCGTCAGCCGCCTGATCAACGACTCCATGGCCTATGCCGACGTGCCGATGGAGCAGATCCAGCAGGCGCTCGGACGCACGCCGGAGCAGGGCCTGCTGTTCGACGTGTACATCCAGATCCACGCCAGCAACGCGCTCAACGGTGCCTTGGCCACGCCGACTGGCGACGCGATCCGTTACCGGCAGATCGACCCGGACAAGAGCCAGTCGATGTTCGGCCTGCAGTTCGAGATCCTGGAAAACGTGCTGGACGGCAAGCGCACCCTGCGCTTGGTGGTGACCTACCTGACGGCACGCTACAGCGAGGCGCAGATGGCGCGTGTCCGCCAGGCCATCGAGCAGGTGTTCGCGGCGTTCACCCGGGGCGAGACGGCCGCGCTGCCGGTGCAGCACGTCCTGGCGTAAACGAAGACGGCGTCAGGCCCCTGGCGGCACAGGTTGCCGCCAGGGGCCCTGGTTCAGGCGTCGTGCATGCCGTAGTGCTGGAACGACGAGCGCCGTGGCAGCCGGTAATGGGCGCGTCCCAGCAGCCTGTTGACGATCGTCGCATTACGAATGGCGGCGACGCCCAGGTCAGGCGAGCCGACCCCATGCTGGAAGATCTCGGCGTTCTGCACGAAGAGGCGTCCCACGCCTTCGTCGCGCCGGCGTGCGGTGAAGTCTTCATCGACGATGCAGTCACCGTGGCTGTCGGTGGCCAGTACCTCGTGCTTGAGGCGTTCGAACCAGGCCGGCCAGGCATGGCCGTAGCCGGTGGCTGCCACGAGGCCATCGGCCTGCAGCGTGCCGGTCTGCTCCAGCTCGCGGTGGCGGTAGGCCAGGCGCAGACCACCGTCGACCTGATCGACCCGTTCGATCTCGCAGTTCGACAACAGGGTCAGGCCCGGT
The DNA here is from genome assembly GCA_046940335.1 of Enterobacterales bacterium AN_CKDN230030167-1A_HGKHYDSX7. GTDB lineage: Bacteria > Pseudomonadota > Gammaproteobacteria > Pseudomonadales > Pseudomonadaceae > Aquipseudomonas. Next base: position 120,868 of record JBKYML010000007.1, on the reverse strand, counting down.
TCGATGCCGCCGATGGAACGTTCGTAGATCAGGTCGTAAATGGCCGCGATCGTCGAGAAACTGATGCCTTTGTACAGTAGGCCCTGGTCGGCGACGATGTCCCGGCGTCGCTCGCGCGGCAGGCTGTGGAAATAACGCATGTAGGCAGGCGTGAAGCATTCCTGCCCGAGCTTGGAGTACTCCATCGGATGAAAGCCCGGCGAGCGGGTGATCCAGCGGATCGAGGCGCCGGCGGCCACCTGGTCGGGCGTCAGCTCGCTGAACAACGCCAGCACGCATTCGGCGGCACTCTGGCCCGACCCGACCACCGTGACCTGCTTGCAGGCTGCCAGCTCGGCGCGGCGCTTGCCGAATTCGGCCGAATGCATGATCGGCGCGGGGCCGTTCAGGCGCGCCCACTGCGGCAGGATCGGCGCGGTGCCCACGCCAACGGCCAGGTGCCGGCTGCGGTAGTGGCGCTTGAAGCCGGACAGCGACTGGGTCTCGATCCGGAAGTATTCGCCACCGGCGTCGTAGTGAACGTCACTGACGTGCTCGCCGAAGCGGCAGGTGTGCAATTGCTGGGAGGCCCAGCGGCAATAGTGGTCGTACTCGCGGCGCGGCACCTGGAAGTGGTCGTAGTAGTAGAAGCCGTAGAGCCGATCGTGCTGGTGCAGGTAGTTGAGGTAGCTCAGGCGATGGGTCGGGTCGGCCATGGTCACCAGGTCGGCCAGGAAGGGGACCTGCAGGGTCGTGCCTGACAGCAGCAGGCCCTCGTGCCAGCGAAACTCGGCCTTGCGCTCGAGAAAGGTCGCGCTCAGGGTAGGCTGGTCTTCCAGCAGCGCAGCCAATCCCAGGTTGAAAGGCCCCAGGCCAATACCGGTGATGTCTACCAGGGGTGTGTCGTTCATGCGATCCCTCTCCTTAGGTGGGGTCGGTGCGCGTACCGGCCTGTGAAGGTCGGTACGCCCGAGACGTCGATGTCTGATGGGTCAGGTGCGTGCGTCGGCCAGCAGGCGCTCCACGTCCCGGGCGTCACGGCAGCGCAACAATTGGGCCGGCGACAGACTGACCGAGAAGCGCTGGCGCAACCCGGCGGCGATGGCCTTGAGGTGCTGGGGGCGCAGGCCCAGGCTGAGGAAACTTGCCGACGTGTCCGTCGTCTGGCCAGGCGGCAGGGCCAGGACCTCGGCGTAGACGTCCAGCACCGGGTTGCCGGGAAGGGGCGGTGTCGCGGCAGGCGGCGCCGTTTCCAGCCACTGGCGCGCGGTGGAGCGATCGGGTTTGCCGTTCTGCGACAGCGGCAGCGCGGCCACGGGCAGCAAGCGGGTCGGCACGTGCGAGCCCGGCAGGTGCTGGCGGGCATGGGCACGCAGCTCGGCCTGGCTCGGTGCACGGCCTTCGGCACAGACGTACAGCGCCCCAAGGCATGGATCGTCCGAGCCCGGCGCGCGGTGATCGACCACCATGACCTGGCGCAGCGCCGGGTGGCCGGACAACGCGGCCTCGACGTCGGGCAGCGAGACGCGCACGCCGCGGATTTTCACGTAGCCGTTGACCCGGCTGTCGAACAGCAGCACGCCGTCCTCGCGGTACCGGCCGCAGTCCCCGGTGCGGAAGGCCCGCACCGATTCGCCACGCTCGTCGGTGACCGTGACGAAGTCGGTCTGCCGCAACTGGCCGTCCTGCAGGTAGCCCAGCGCCAGGTTGATACCGGCCGTGTGGATGCGGCCCACCACGCCGACCGGGCAGTGCTCGCCCTGGGCGTCGAGCACCAGGTAACGGTTGCCTGGCAAGGGCCGTCCATAAGGCACGTGCCCCTGGTCCTGCAGGGTGATCGCGTGCCAGATGCTCCAGATCGTGGTTTCCGTCGGTCCGCCCAGGGACACCAGGCGCGCGTGCGGCAAGCGGGCGCGCAACTCGGCGATGACCGTCGGCTTGAGGTAGTCGCCGCCCTGGGCGATCAGGCGCAGGCTGCGCATCGTGTGTGCACCACGGCAGGCCAGCAGCATGTCGAGCATGGCCGGGACCGAGCACCACAGGCTGACCTGATGACGTGCGATCAGCGCATGCCAGCGCAGCGCGTCCTTTTCCTCGTCGGCGAGCGGCAGCACCAGCGTGGCACCGGCCGCAAGGCTGCCGAACACATCGAACACCGACATGTCGTGGTGCAGCGGCGTCACCGACAGCAGGACATCCTCGGCGGTCACGGCCCAGTCGGCGAGGGTATGGCCGATCACATTGGCGGTGGCGCGGTTGTTGAGTACCACGCACTTGGGTTGGCCGGTGGTGCCGGATGTGTAGAGGTAGTAGGCCGGCGCCTCGTTCAGCGACAGGTCCGGCAGGTCGGCAGGAAGCGGCGCGGGTTCGGCCAGCAGCGCCTCGATGCCGCTCGCCGGATGCCCATGAGCCTCACCGTCGGCCAGCACCACCAGCGCGGGCTGGCAGTTGTCCAGCAGGTACTGGCGGCGCTGGGCCGGTGCGGCGGCATCGATCGGTACCCAGACGAGGCCGGTCAGGGCGCAGGCCAAGGTCAGGGTCGTGTGCGCCGGCCCGCGGGGCAGGCAGATCGCCACGACCTGGCCTGGCTTCAGGCCACGGGCGCGCAAGGCCGCGATGGCGCGCGCCACCTGGCCGCCCAGCTCGGCGTAGCTGAGCCGTCGCTCGCCGCTGATCAAGGCCGGCGCCGCGTTGTCAGGGTCGAACAGTCGGCGTGCGATCTGCTGCAGGAAAGGCGCCTCGCAGGCTTCGTCCAGCGGACTGTTGAGCCGGTAGTGATCGGTATCGACCACGCTACCGGGCACGATCGCGAACGCGCCCTCGGCGACGATCCGGCGCAAGGTGCGCGTCAGGGCTTGCAGCATGGCTTTCACACGGGCAGGCGATACGGCTTCGATGGCGTGATCGATGTCCAGCAGCAGATCGCCGTTGGCGTCGCGCGAGAAGCGCACGTCCATGGCCACCTGCGGGGTCTGCGTCAGGCCGCCCGACAGGCGCAGCGGGCTGTCCGCCGGCAGCACCGGCCAGGACAGGCCGTTGGTGATGACCACCGGCAACACAGGGCCGGGTCCGTGACGCTCGAACAGCAGGCGCGCCAGGTCGACGCCCGAGAACGCCAGGTGCTGCAACCCTTCCAGAACATCGGTCTGCAGCGCCGCCGCGCGCTCGGCGAAGTCGCCCGACGCCCGGGTCCAGTTGATCGCCAGGAAGCTCGAGCGGTTGGCCAGGGCGGCATCGCTCGGTGGCGCCACCGGCATGGCCACGCACAGGTCGCCGTCGTGCAGCCAGTGCGACAGCACGTCCAGCACCACCGCGGTCAGGGTGGCGTGATGGAACAGTCCATGGCGAGCGCCCAACCGACACAACGCCGCGAAGTCCGCCTTGGGCAGGCGCAGGCCCTGGCGCTGATAGCGTGACGGGCCGATCTGCTCCAGCGGACGTGTCCAGGGCAGGCGCGGGACGCCGGTCACCGACGCCAGCTTGTGCGTCCAGTAGTCCGCGTCGGCCTGTCGCTGTTCGGGTGTCGGCAGGGCGTCCTGGGGCGGCATGGGCGCAGCGGGAACGTCGGCCGCCTGGCCGCCCAGCAGTTCCACCAGCAGCGCGGCGATGGCGCGGCCATCGACGATCAGCGCGTCCAACCGGGCGAAGACGACCTGTTCGTTCGCTGGCAGGTGGAACACCGTCACGTTCCAGGGCGATTGGTCCAGGGCAAAGTGCGCATGGGCGTAGTCTTCGCGCCTGGCGGCGATGGCATCGAGGGCCTCGGCCGTGGGCAGGTGCGAGAGGTCGACCTCGTCGAGGTTGAGCACCATGTCCGGGCGCTCGAACTGGACCCGGCCGTGCGCGTCGATGTGCGTGCGCAGACTGGGATGCTGCTGCACCATCTGTATCAGGCGCTCACGCAGGGCCGTGATGTCCAGGGTGCCGCGGTACTCGCGAAATTCCTGCATGGCCACGCCGCCGAGCGGCACCTGCGTCCCGCGGCCCAGCAGGTAGGCCTGCTGCAGCGGGTTGAGCGGACGTTCGTCGGCCCGTGGGGCCAAGGGGCGGGTCAGCGCCTCGGGCGTTGCGCTTACCGTCTGCAGCACGCTCATGAAACGGTCGAACAGCTGCGCCACCCAGGCACGCGGCAGCGCATCCAGGCGCACGTCCCAGTTGATCAGGATACCGTCGTCGGCGCGGGCGACCTGGACGTCCAGGGCCACCTGCGGCCCCTGGGAGATCGTCCACACGAGCGAGCCGAAGCATCGGTGCACCCGTGGCGAGAACAAGGGGCCGTCCGGCAGGTCCAGCGCGGCGGTGAACACCACCGGCGCCAATTGCGGCGAGCCGTGGTGACGTGACAGGTCGCGCATCAGGTCGACGCCCGACCAGGCGCTGTGTTCGAGTCGTTCGATCAGTTGGTCGGCCAGTTGCTGGCACAACGCGGCCGGGTGCGTGGCCGCCTCCAGGTCGACATCGACGATCAGCACGTTGGCGAACTCGCCGACGATGCGCTCCACCTGCTCGACCAGCGGCGCGCGCCAGAAGCTCGGCACGTTCAGGCGCAGCCGGCGATCGCCGGTGTGGGCCCCCAGGACCGTGGCGAACAGGCTCAGCATCAGGGTCGAGAGGCTGACGCGCTGTTCCCGGGCCAGGCCTTGCAAGGCCTGGCACTGTGTCGGGGTCAGCCAGGCGTGCCAGCGTTCGCTGTGGGCCCGTGGCGGGCGAGGGCCGTCGAGCCGCGGCAGGCTCGGTGCTGGCGCGATCCGGTCCAGGCGCTGGCGCCACCACGTACGGTCACGCTCGCGGGCGGCACTGAGCGCCGGGTCGTGCCGAGCGGCGTCCCACCAGTCGAAGAAACTGGGCACGGCCGGCCAGACCGCCTCGGACGTCTCGGCCTCGTAGGCCATGGCCAGGTCCTCGATCAGCACCCGAAGGCTCGAGGGGTCGACGGCGATCATGTCGGCATCGATGTGCAGGCGGGTGCGTCGGTCGGGCAGGCGTGTCAGTCCCACGCGCACGCCAGGCCGATGGCGCAGGTCCAGTTGCTGGTGGGTCCAGCGGTCACGCTTGCGGGCCAGGTGCGCGGCCGCCTGCTCGGCGGGCGTCGTGCGCAGGTCTTCCACTTCGAGCGCCGGGCCGGCGTCCAGCGGGGCAATGGCCTGCTCACCGTCGGCGGTCAGCCGCAGGCGCAGCATGGGGTGGCGGCGAGAGACTTGGTTCAGCGCCTGCTCCAGGCGTTCGGCCTCCAGGGCAGGGCCCTCGAACTCGACGTACAGGTGCGCCGCCACGTTTCCCAGTTCGGCGGAGGCGGATCGTCCGCTCCAGCAGGCGGCCTGCATCGACGTCAGCGTTTTCATGACTCACGAGTTCCTTGTGATTGACAAACCAAACATAATGTCGTCACGTATTAAAAACGATTCGTGTTTAGATTCAAACAATTTGTTAAGTTTTTGCAGGGAGGCAAGTCGTTCGATGAGCACAGCCACGCTCAAGGCTCCACGCTGGGAGCAGTCGCAACCGTTTGAAAGCAATGAGGTTTTTTCCTTCGTCTCAGGCGAGCGCGAACTGTGCTGCACCGGCATCGCGCGCCGTATCGAGACGCCGGCAGGTCATGGCGAGCCGGCGCGCCGTGCTTTTTCCCACGCCGTCGCCGATGCGTTCGAGCAAGCGCGCCAGGCTGGTCAGGCCAACCCGATCGTCGTGGGCGCCATTCCGTTCGATGCGGGTGAACCGTCGTGCCTGTTCGTGCCCGAGCACGCCCATTGGCGTGCGCGGGCCCCGGTCGGAGACCCTGTGCCGGAGGCGTTGCCACGCCTGCTCGAACAGCGGCATTGCCCTGAAGCGCAGGTCTTCAAACGTTCGGTCGAGCATGCGCTGCTCAATTTCCAGCTCAGCGACGTGCGCAAGGCCGTGCTCTCGGTGCAACGCGAGCTGGTGTTCGCCGAACCGGTGAGCGTCGAGGCCGTGCAGCACAACCTGCGCGTACAGAACCCGGTCGGCTATCACTTCCGGGTGCCCATGGCCGACGGCGCGACCTTGCTGGGGGTCAGCCCCGAGCTGCTGGTGCGCAAGGAGGGCACGCGCTTCGTCTCCAACCCCCTGGCCGGTTCGGCGATGCGCATGGCCGATGCCGACGCCGACCGGCGCAGCGCCGAGGCCCTGGCGGCCTCGGACAAGGACCACCACGAGCACCGCTTCGTCACCGAGGACATCGCGGCGCGTATCGGTGAGCTGTGCACCACGCTGGACGTGCCGGCACGGCCTTCGCTGATCAGCACGCCAGCGCTCTGGCACCTGTCCACGCGCATCGAAGGCACCCTGGCCGACCCCACCATCGACGCGCTGCAGCTGGCCTGCCGCCTGCACCCGACGCCCGCGGTGTGCGGCCATCCCACCGAGCGGGCCCGGCACCTGATCCGCTTCGTCGAGTCAGCCGAACGCGGCCTGTTCACCGGCATGGTCGGCTGGTGCGATGCCCAGGGCAACGGGGAGTGGGTGGTGACCATCCGCTGCGGCACCTTCAAGGGCGAGCGCGTACGGCTGTTCGCCGGGGCCGGCATCGTCGACAGCTCGCAACCCGACGCCGAATGGACCGAAGTGCAGACCAAGCTGCGCACCATGCTGCGGGCCTGCGGCCTGGCCCATTGATTCAACGTTTCTGGAAACCGACCCATGACCCTCGATTTCACCCCCTGGCCCGCCGAACGGGCACAACGCTACCGTGACAGCGGCTACTGGCTCGATCAGCCCCTGACCCGAATCCTGACCGACCGGTGCCAGGTTGCCCCCGACGCACCGGCGATCCTGTGCGGCGAGCGCCGCTTCACCTACGCTGACCTGGACCGGCTGTCGTCCAACCTGGCCTCGCGCCTGGTGGAGCAGGGCCTGGGCCTGGGCGACACGGCGCTGGTCCAGCTGCCCAACCTGGCCGAGTTCTACCTCGTGCTGTTCGCCCTGCTCAAGGCCGGGATCGTCCCGCTCAATGCGCTGTACAGCCATCGCAAGCTGGAGCTGACCGCCTACGCCCGGCAGATCCGCCCGGCCGTGCTGATCGGCTCGCGCGAGCATCCGTTCTTCCAGGACGACACCTACCATGAAGCCCTGGCCCAATGCGGAGCGCAGCCGCGCCTGAGCCTGTTCCTGAAGGCCTCCGCGGCCGATGAAGACCTGCAACACTGGCTCGAGCGTCCCAGCGAGCACCCCGTCACCCTGACGCCGACACCGGCCGGGGAGGTGGCGCTGTTCCAGCTCTCGGGCGGCAGCACCGGCACGCCCAAGCTCATTCCGCGCACCCACAACGACTACCACTACAACGCCCGCGCCTGCGCCGAGGTGTGTGCGCTCAGCGCCGAGACGCGCTTTCTCTGCGCGGTCCCGGCGCCGCACAACTTCCTGCTCAGCTCGCCCGGCGCCCTGGGCGTGTTCCATGCCGGTGGCTGCGTGGTGATGGCGGCCAACCCCGAGCCGGCCACCTGCTTCGGCCTGGTGCAGCGCCATGGGGTCAACACCGTGGCCCTGGTGCCGAGCGCCGTCGCCCTGTGGCTGCAGGCCGCGCCCCAGCACCGCGAGCAGTTGGCCTCGCTGCGCTACCTGCAAGTGGGGGGCGCGGTCTTCGCCGACTCGCTGGCGCGCCAGGTGCCCAGCGTGCTGGGCTGCCAGTTGCAGCAGGTGTTCGGCATGGCCGAAGGGCTGATCAACTTCACCCGACTGGACGACAGCGACGAGCAGGTCTTCACCACCCAGGGTCGCCCCATCAGCCCGGCCGACGAGATCAAGATCGTCGATGCGAGCGGTGCGCCGGTACCGCCGGGGCAGCCCGGCATGCTGGCCACGCGTGGCCCGTACACCTTCTGTGGCTACTACGACAGCCCCGAGCAGAACGCCAGTGCGTTCGACGCGGACGGCTTCTACTACTCGGGCGACCTGGTGCAGCTCACCCCCAGCGGCGACCTTCGGGTGGTCGGACGCATCAAGGACCAGATCAATCGGGGTGGCGAAAAGATCGCCTCCGAAGAAATCGAGAACCTGATCGTGCTGCACCCGGACGTCACCCACGCCGGCCTGGTGGCCATGCCGGACGACGCGCTGGGGGAAAAGAGCTGCGCTTTCGTGGTGGCCCGCGACCCGGCCCTCAAGCCGTCGGCAGTGCGCCGCCATCTGCTCGCGCTAGGGATCGCCGAGTACAAGCTGCCCGACCGTATCCGCCTGATCGAGCGCATGCCGCTGACCCCGGTCGGCAAGATCGACAAGCAGCGCCTGCGTCATCTGCTGACCGTGGACAACACCCGCACCTGGTTGCAGAGCCGTCTGCGCCAGCTGATCGAAGACGGCGAGACGCTCGACCCGCAGGAAAACCTGATTTTCTATGGACTGGATTCGTTGAGCGTGATGAAGCTGGCCGCCGAACTCAAGGCCCGCGGCGTCGAGGTGAGCTTCGAGGAGCTGGCCCGTTCACCCACCCTCGACCAGTGGTGGTCGCTGGTCGAATCACGCCAGAAGGCCGCCTGACGCCTCAGGCCTGATGCCGGTCGTGCCTTCGTCAGGCACGGCCGGTGGGTTCATTCAAGGGAGTTGAACATGATCCTGACCCATGAGGACCAACGCCGACTGGATGCGTTCTGGCAGCATTGCCTGGAAAACCAGTACTTCAACATCGGCTACCCGGAAAACGCCGATTTCGACTATGCGCCGCTGCACCGCTTTTTCCGGTTTTCCATCAACAACTGCGGTGACTGGGGCGAGTCGAGCAACTACGTGCTCAATTCCTTCGATTTCGAGCGCGAGGTGATGGCGCAGTTCGCCGAACTGTTCCGCATCCCGCTCGCCGACAGCTGGGGCTACGTCACCAATGGCGGCACCGAAGGCAACATGTTCGGCTGCTACCTGGCGCGCGAGCTGTTCCCGGACGGCACGCTGTACTACTCCAAGGACACCCACTACTCGGTGGCCAAGATCGTCAAGCTGCTGCGCATTCCATGCCGTGCGGTCGAGTCCTTGCCCAATGGCGAGATCGACTACCAGGACCTGTTCGACAAGGTGGTGGCCGATGGCGGGCGTCACCCGATCATTTTCGCCAACATCGGCACCACCGTGCGTGGTGCCGTGGACGACATCGCCCGGATCCAGCAACTGATGGCGCAGGCCGGCATCGCCCGCGACGACTACTACCTGCACGCCGACGCTGCGCTCAGCGGCATGATCCTGCCCTTCGTCGACCGGCCGCAGCCGTTCACCTTCGCCGACGGCATCGACTCGATCTGTGTGTCGGGGCACAAGATGATCGGCTCGCCGATCCCCTGCGGCATCGTGGTGGCCAAGCGCGAGAACGTCGAGCGGATCTCGGTGGAGGTCGACTACATCGCCGCGCAGGACAAGACCATCAGCGGTTCACGCAACGGGCACACGCCGATGATCCTGTGGGCCGCGCTGCGCAGCCATTCGCCGACGCAATGGCGCCAGCGCATCCGGCGCAGCCTGGAGGCGGCCCAGTACGCGGTGGAGCGCCTGCAGGCCGGGGGCATTGCCGCCTGGCGTCACGACAACTCGATCACCGTGGTCTTCCCACGGCCCTCGGCCGCCATCGCCCGCGATTTCAGCCTGGCCACCTCGGGCGAGGTCGCGCACCTGATCACCACGCCGCACCATGACGATCGCAGCCGGCTGGACGCGCTGCTCGACGCCTTGATCGCCGAACACCGCGCCCAGACCCGCTCGTCCCATACCGAGCGTACCGTCCCGGCGGGCCGGCGTCTGGCGGCGGGCCGTGCGACCACGGCTCAGTTCGACGTCATCTGATCGCTTTCCCTGTTCGAGGAACCCACCATGTCCGACCTCAAGGCGCCTGACGCCTGTACCAGCCTGTCCGATATCCGCTCTGGCATCGACTTCCACGACCGGCAGATCTTCGAGGCACTGTGCCAGCGCCTGCAGTACGTGAAGGCCGCCACGCGGTTCAAGCCCAACGAGCAGGCGATTCCGGCGCCCGAGCGCGTGGCGGCGATGCTCGAGGACCGCCTGGCGTGGGCCGACGGCACCGAGCTGGACCCTGCCTTCGTCCGTGCGTTGTACACCACGATCATCCACTGGAACATCGACCGGCAGATCGCCCACTGGCGTTCGATTCACGGCGTGCCGGAGGCTGATCCAGCGCCATGACCGCCAGGGGCCTGGGGTCACGGTGGCCCCAGGTCACTCAGGTCAGGCCTGGATACGGAACTGCTTGACCAGCCTGTTCAATTCCACCGCCAGGCGCGACAGCTCGGACGTGGCGATCGCCGTCTGACCGGCACCTTCCGATGCCTGGCTGGACAGGTCACGGATGCTGATCAGGCCACGGTCCACCTCGCGGGCCACCTGCGCCTGCTCTTCCGACGCCGTGGCGATCAGGACGTTGCGTTCGGTGATGTCGCCGATCGACTGAGTGATCTCCACCAGCGCGCTGCCAGCGCCTTGTGCGGTGTCGCGGGTCTTCTGCGCCTGGGTGTTGGTGTGGTCCATCGCCGAGACGGCGGCTTCGGTGCCTTTCTGGATCGAGCTGATCATCTGCTCGATCTCGCTGGTCGATTGCTGGGTCCGGTGGGCCAGCGCGCGGACCTCGTCGGCCACCACCGCAAAGCCTCGCCCGGCCTCGCCGGCACGGGCGGCCTCGATCGCGGCATTGAGCGCGAGCAAGTTGGTCTGCTCGGCGATCGCGCGGATGACGTCCAGCACCCGGCTGATGTCGGTGGCCATGTTGGCCAGACCCTGGACTTCGTGAGAGGCGTCCTGGACGCGCGCGACCATCAGGTTGATGGCCTGCACGGTCTCGTCGACGCGTTCGCGTCCCGCCACCGCCGCCTCGTTGGAACGATTGGCAGCGTCCGAGGCCGCCGAAGCGTTGCGTGCCACCTCTTCGACGGCCGCGCTCATCTCGGTGACGGCGGTCGCGGCCATTTCCACCTCGTGGTTCTGGCGCACCATGCCCTTGCTGGCGTCCTCGGTCACCGCATGCATCTGCTCGGACGTGGACGCCAGCTGGTTGGACGAGTCGGAGATCGAGGCCAAGGTCGTGCGCAGACCTTGCTGCATGGCCCTCAGGGCCTGGATGAGGCGGGCCACTTCGTCATGCCCATGGGCTTCGATGACTTCGCTCAGGTCGTTGGCGGCGATGCGTTCGGCGATGGCCAGCGACTGGCTGATCGGTGCGGTGACGCTGCGGGTGTAGAGCAGGGCCAGCACGACGGCCGCCACGGTGCCGACCAGGATGAACGCGATCACGATGAACATGGCCTGCTCATAGGTGCGGGTGGCGTCTTCACCGGCCTTCCTGGCCTTGTCGTTGTTCAGCTGGATCAGGTCCTTGATGTCGTCGGCCACGGTGTCGGCGGCCTGCTTCATCGAGCCGCTGGCCAGGGTCACGGCCTCGTCCAGGCTGCCAGCGGCGATCAGCGCCAGGTACTGGTCCTGGGACTGTTCGTAGAGGGTGAAGTGCTCGGACATCTCGGCGAACTGCTGCTTGCCGGCCGGGGTGACGATGAACCGTTGCAGTTGCGACAGCAGCTCGACCACATTGGCGCGGGCCTTGCGCACGTCTGCCAGTGCCTGGGCCTTGCGGCTCTCGGGCTCGACGGGGTTGCGCAGGCGTGCGTTGTCGCCGCGGATGCTGACGAACTCCCGGTCGATCTTGCCCAGCAATGCGATGCTGGGCAACACGTTGGTCTCCACGAACTTCTCGGAGGCATTGAGCGTCGAGGCCTGCTTGAGGGCGATCAGCCCCAGCGCGATGATCATCACGCAGAAGAAGCCGAAGCAAAGGATGGAGCGGGGGGCGAGGTTGAGCTTGCGTAATGACATGGCGTGAACCCTGAGCGTTTTACATACACTCGGCCTACCCCAGGCGATCTTTAGGCGCTGCCTATCGTCACTATTGATTTCCTTGATCCACGTCACGGTTTTTTTGACATTGCGTTGACGTCTTCTGAAGAAGCCGGCGCCTAACCTCTGCCTCAAGCCCGATCCGGGGAGCCGAATGAGCAGCCGAGCCTTGGCCAGTCACATGATGAAGCGTTGCAGTGTTCGACATGACGTCGCGGCGCCAGGGCCGTCTCTCGCCCGTCGGAGGCTGGCCGTCCTGCTGACGCTGGCCTTGATCGGCGGTTGCCAGAGCACTGCAGAACGCCTGCTTGCCGAAGGCTATCCGCCACCGTTCGTCGATGGATTCACCGACGGCTGCACCAGTGGCCGCCATGCGGCGGGCGAACTGGACGATTTTCGCAAGAACGTGCCGGCCTACCTGCAACAACCGAACTATGCCCTGGGCTGGGACGATGGGTTCCGCCAGTGCCAGGCGCGCGCCGACAGCGAGATCGAACGACGCCTGGCGCGTGACAGCGAAGCCGATCGGGCCTGGCGGCAGGGCAAGGACCAGGCGTGGGGCCAGGCCTTGAGGCCGTCGTCACGCACGCCATGAAGGCTCGACGGGAGGAGGGGCCGTGTGTTCACCGCCAGCGTGTGATCGACGGCGTTGGGGTTCAGGGAGGAGGGGTGTTTGCCTGGCGTGCAGGTTCGCCATCGAGGAGCGTCTTCATGTCTTTCAAAACAGAATCGGCGACGCTGAGCATCCGAAGCGTCCAGGGCGGCCCGGTCGACGGCAGGCCGCTGCGCAGTGCGCATTTTCTGGTCACGTCGCCAGCCTGGTGCACGACCGGTGACGCTGTGTTGGCAATGCCCGCGTCAGAGGCAGGGGGGCCGCACGGCGCGCTCAGTGATCCATTGAAGCACTCGCTGGCGCTTGCCGGAGAGGGCTATGGCGTTATTGCCAGCGCGCTGTTCGTCTCGATTACCGACACCGGCCGTGCACGCATCCTGGGCCGGATGAGTGCCGCCGCCTGGCGGCAGTGGACCGGTCGCGCCCCAGGCTGAACAGGCTGCGGACAGGGTCGCGTGCCCGCCCGCCATGTCCCCAGGGCGTGTTCAGCCAGGCGTGACACCCGGTTGAACGCCGGTCGCCAGCCGCGAGCGGGCCTTACCGTGCCACGCGAAGGCCAGCACCATCGCCAGTCCCAGGGTAGCCACACCCGCGCCAGCGAGCGAGATGGCCGGATAGCCCCAACCAGCCTTGATCACCGCACCGCCCAAGGCAGCGCCTACCGCGTTGCCCAGGTTGAAGGCGCCGATGTTGACCGCCGAGGCCAGGTTGGGGGCGTCCTTGGCCGCTTCCATCACGCGCATCTGCAGCGGCGGCACCAGGGCGAAGCTGGCAATGCCCCAGACCAGGATGGCCACGGCGGCCGGCAGCGGCCAGCGCATCAGCACGGTGAAGGCCAGCAGCACCACGATCAGCACGCTCAGCGAGGCGATCAATGTACGGTCGATGGAGCGGTCCGCCGCCTTGCCGCCCCATAGGTTGCCCAGGGTCAGGCCGATGCCGAACAGCACCAGTATGGCGGTGACGAACAGGGTCGAGGCCTGGGTCTCCCGGGTCAGGATCGGTGCGATGTAGGTGAACACGGTGAACATGGCGCCCGAGCCGACCACGGTCAGCGCCAGCGCCGCCAGCACCGGGCCACGACCCAGCACGCGCAGCTCGGCCAGCACACCGTCGCTGGGTGGCAGGGCCACGTTGGGCAGGGCGAACCAGAGCGCCGCCATGGTCAGCACGCCCAGCCCGGAAATGCCCCAGAACGCCTGGCGCCAGCCGAGCAGCTCACCGAACCAGGTGGCCAGCGGTACACCGCCGATGGTCGCCAGGGTCAGCCCCATGAACATGGCCGCCACCGCCCCGGCGCGCTTGTCGGGCGCCACCACGCTCGCCGCCACCAGTGCACCGACGCCGAAGAAGGCGCCGTGGTTGAGCGAGGTCACCACACGGGCGATCAGCAGGCTGGTGTAGTCGGTCGCCAGGGCCGACATCACGTTGCCCAGGGTGAAGATGGCCATCAAACCGATCAGCAGGTAGCGGCGGGGGATGCGTCCCGTGGTCAGGGTCATGAGCGGCGCACCGATCAGCACGCCGAGCGCGTAGGCGCTGATCAGCAGGCCGGCCGCCGGAATGGAGACGCCCAGGTCCGCGGCGATGCCGGGCAACATGCCCATGGGCGCGAACTCGGTGACGCCGATGCCGAAGGCACCGGTGGCCAAGGCCAGAAGAGGGGGATTAATACGCATGTGAACAGCTCCTTATCTATGCCGCGAATGCTAAGCTACTGCCGCAAAAGCCGGTAGTCGGTCATTTTGGCATGCACCTGTGCGTAGGAGGCACGAATGGATCTGGGTGGACGGTCAGGCGAGATGGTCGTGTTCGACCGTGTGGTACAGGAAGGCAGCCTGTCGGCGGCCGCACGGGCGCTGCACGTGACGCCCTCGGCCATCAGTCGCTCCATCGCGCGCACCGAACAGCGCCTGGGCACGCGTTTGCTGTTGCGCACCACCCGTGCCATCGCCCTGACCGCCGAGGGCGAGGCCTACCTGCGTGCCGCACGGCGCATCCTGGCGGACCTGGCCGAGGTGGAGGAGGCCATCGCCGACCAAGGCGTACCGCAAGGACGATTGAGGGTCAGCGCCGCCCTCGGCCACGGCCGCAAGACCATCGTGCCGCTGGTGGCCGCGTTCAGCGCCCAGTACCCGAACATCGTGGTGGACCTGGCCCTGGGCGACGAAGTGGTCGACATCCTGGCCGGACAGGCTGACGTGGCGATCCGTTTCGGCCAGTTGGCCGACAGCCCGCTCACCGCGCGCTACCTGGGCGTCACCGGCCAGGTGGTGGTGGCTTCGCCCGGCTACCTGGCCCGCCATGGCACCCCGCACACGCCTGAAGACCTGCTGGGGCACAACTGCCTGCGCTTCAACTTCCGTCGCGCCGAGCCGGACTGGCCCTTCGCGCGCGACGGCCAGGTGTTTTCCTTGAAGGTCACCGGCAACATCCAGTGCAACAGTGGCGAGGCGCTGGCCCAGCTCGCCCGGGAAGGCGCCGGCATCGCCCGCATCGGCGCCTTCAGCGTGGCCGACGACCTGCGCAGCGGCGTGCTCGTGCCGCTGCTGGAAGCCTGGAACCCGGGCGATCAGGAACCTATCCATGCCGTGTTCGTCGGCGGCGCGGCGATGCCGGCCCGGGTGCGGGTGTTCGTGGATTTCCTGATGACGCATCATCGGTGGTGAGCAGAGAGGGCGGAAGGTGCGCTGTAAGCGTGTGCTGAAAACGAGCGATATCATCCGCACACGATCAATGCTGACAATGTGCGACCGCCTGATCACCACTGGTCGCCACCCCGTGCAACCCAGTCGACCACTCCCGACCTGTGGCAGTCTGTAGCTTGCACCCAGCCACCCTGGAGACAGCCATGACCGACACCACCTTGCGAAACGCCATTACCGCCTGGCGCCTGCTGCTGGAGGACGACAGCTACCGTTTGGACTGGCCGGACGATTACCACGCCACCCTCCTCGAACGGGCCGATGAAATGAAAGCCGACGGCCTGATCGGCGAGCCGGATTGGCAACTGCTCAAGGACGCCGCCGACACGGCCCTGCAACAGACCCGTGCTTCGCTCGAGCAACAGCAGCGCGACTGCCTGAGCATTCGCAAGCTGCGTCTGCCCAGCGTCGAGTGAGCAGCCGGTTTCTGCGATCGACGGCGAGGTGCCAGCACCGTCGATAGCGTTCAGGGCAGCAGACGTTACTTGGCGCTGGCCGCGTGAGCGGCCTCGGCCTGTTCACGCTGGCGCTTGCGGCCGATGATCAGCACCGCGACGCCTGCCAGGGTGCACAGCGCAGCCAGCGGCATCAGCGCCAGCGAGTAACTGCCGGTGGCATCGTGGATGGCCCCGTAGACGTTGACCATCACACCACCTCCGATCAGGTTGGCCATGGCCCCGACCGCCGCCAGCCCGGCCGCTGCGGTGGACGACGACAGCCACCCCGACACCAGCGCCCAGAACGGGCCCTTCATCGAATAAGCCCCGACCAGGACCATGGTCAGCATCACCACCGTGGCCGGCAGGGACGTGGTGAACAGCGTCATCAGCAGACCCGCGGCGATCAGCAGCATGGTCATCGCCGTGTGCCAGCGACGCTCGCCGGTACGGTCGGAGCTGCGGCCCCAGGCGATCATCAGGATCGAGGCGATGCCGTAGGGGATGGCGTTGACCAGCCCGATCTCCAGGGCGCTCAGGCCGAAGGTCTTGAGCAGTTGCGGTGCCCACACGCTCATGGTGCTGCCCGCGGCCGATGCGCCGGAGTAGATCAGCGCCAGGATCCAGATGTCCTTGTGGCGCAGCAGCTTCCACAGCGAGATGTGACCGATGGCGGTCTTCTTCGCCGATTCCTGTGCCAGGCGCTGGGTGAGCCAGCCGCGCTGCTCGTCGCTCAGCCAGGTGGCCTGCTCGGGGCGGTCGGTCAGCACGAACAGGCAGGCGATGCCCAGCAGGACCGCCGGAATGCCTTCGAGGATGAACAGCCAGTGCCAGCCGCGCATGCCCATCCAGCCATCCAGACTCAACAGCAGCCCTGACAGAGGCGAACCGATGAAGTTGGCCGCCGGAATCGCCACCATGAACAGCGCCACCATGCGCGCCCGGTAGGCCGACGGTAGCCAGTAGGTGAGGTACAGCAGCACGCCGGGGAAAAACCCGGCTTCGGCGGCGCCGAGCAGAAAGCGCATCACGTACAACGAGTGGGCGCCCTGCACGAAGGCGGTGCCGGCGGAAATCAGGCCCCAGGTGATCATGATCCGGGCGATCCAGATTCGCGCACCGTAGCGCTGCATGGCCAGGTTGCTGGGGACCTCGACCAGGAAGTAGGCAAAGAAGAACAAGCTGCTGGCAAAACCGAATACCTTGGCCGTGAGCTGCAGGTCTTCGTTCATCTGCAACGAGGCCATGCCGATGTTGCCGCGGTCGATGATCGCGATCAGGTAGCAGAGGATCAGGAACGGCAGCAGGCGCCAGGCGACGCGCCGCATGGTGCTGCGTTCGAGTTCGTCCGGCAGGGAGGGGGTGGAAGTCATGGTGCTCTCCAATTGTTGTTTTTCTGGAGCCAAGCAGCGTGAACGTGCCTCGCCTTGCCAGCGGGCACGCGTGGGGAGGCGATCAGCTGGCGAACAGGTGGCGGTTGACGATGCAACGCGGGTCCAGTGCCGTGCCCGCCCAGGCGTCGAGCACCTGTCGCACGGCCAGCAGGCCCACGCGGTCGCGCGCTTCGGTGGTATTGGCGCCCACGTGGGGCGTGGCGACCAGGTTCGGCAGATGCCACAGCGGACTGTCCGCCGGAGGCGGTTCGGGGCTGAAGGTGTCCAGGCCGGCCCCGGCGATGCGTCGCGTCTCAAGGGCGTTCACCAGCGCCTGGGTGTCGACCAGTTCGCCACGGGCCGTGTTGATCAGGATCGCACCTGGGCGCATGCGCTCCAGTTGCGCCGCGCCGATCAGGTGGTGGTTGGTGTCGGTCAGCGGGCAGTGCAGGCTGATGATATCGCTATTGGCCAGTAGGCGGTCGATCTCCGTTTCGCGCTGCACGTGCGCGCGCTCGGGCATCTGCTGCAGGTAGGGGTCGAACACCTTGACCTGCATGCGCAGCGGCGCCACCAGGTCCATCAGGATCCCGCCGATCGAACCCAGGCCGACCAGACCCAAGGTCTTTCCGGCCAGCTCGATGCCATTGGCCGAGGCCTTGTCCCAGTGCCCCTGGCGCATGCGGGCGTCAAGGTGTGCGGTCTGGCGCGCCACGCTGAACATCAGGGCAAAGGCCAGCTCGGCCACCGACTGGGCGTTGGCGCCGACGGCGATCGTCACCGGAATGCCACGGTCGGCAGCGGCCTGGATGTCGATGGTGTTGTAGCCCACGCCGTGCTTGGCGATCACCTTCAGCGCGTCCGACGCCTCGATCATGGCGCGGGTGAGTGCACCCTGGCGTACCACGATCGCGTCAGGCTGTTCGGCGCGGATGATCGCTTCCAGCGCGTCGGCTGGCAGGTAGGGGGTGGTCGGAACGACCCGGATGCCGTGCTCGGCGGCAAGGGCCATGGCCTCGTCAGCGAGCGCGGGACCGGTCAGCAGAAGGGTTCGGGACATGGGGGATACCTTGTTCTTGTAAGGCGCGTGCAGCGCGATCCGCCATTCGATGATGGCCTGGTAGGAACCCTATCATAATGAAATGGCGTTGCAAGAAAATAAAATATGGTGTGAAAGACCTCTGCCATAAGGGATGAAAAAGACATTGCCAGAGCGATTATGAAATGACATTCTAAAAATAGATCGGCAGCTGTCGATGACATCGAATAACACCAAAAGAGGTATGTCATATGAGCATTGGCTTTCAGGTGCTGGAGCGTACGCGCACCGTCGGCGAGGAATGGGTGTCGCGGTTCCGTGAGGTTCCCGTCGCCAACGTGAGCGACTCGATGCACCGCATGACCGCCGGGGGCGCACGCTTGCGGCCCATGCACCGGGAAGGCGTGCTCTGCGGCCCGGCCCTGACCGTCAAGGCCCGCCCGGGGGACAACCTGATGCTGCATTACGCGATCGACATCGCCCGACCGGGCGACGTGATCGTGGTCGATGCAGGCGGCGACCTGAGCAACGCGCTGATCGGCGAGATGATGGTGGCCTACGCGATCAAGCGCGGCGTGGCGGGCATCGTCATCAACGGCGCGATCCGCGATTCGGCCACCCTTGGCGCTGGCGACTTCCCGCTGTTCGCCGCAGGCGTGTCGCACCGGGGTCCTTACAAGGACGGCCCCGGCGAGATCAACGTGCCGATCGCCATCGATGGTATGGTGATCGAACCCGGCGACCTGGTGATCGGTGACGATGACGGCCTGCTGTGCGTGCCTTATGCGCACGTCGCGACCGTCTACGCGGCCGCGACCGCCAAGCACGCTGCCGAGACTGCGCAGATGCAACACATTGCCCAGGGCACCAACGACCGCTCCTGGGTCCTGGAGTCCCTGAAGAAGAAAGGCTGCCTGCTGCCAGGCTGATCGTCACGCACCGTGCGCCTTGGGATGAGGCGCACAGGGGGTGATGGGTCGGCACCGGCCGTGGGCCCCCATGAGGATTGCACACACGTGTCTGGTTCACCGTCGTCCCATCGCCTGCGTTGGCCCAAGGCCCTGCGGGCGCTCGCCCACCGCAACTTCCAGATCTATTTCGTCAGTCAAGGCATCTCCACGCTGGGCAAGTGGGTCCAGCAGGTCGCACTCGCCTGGCTGGCCTATCACCTGACCGGTTCCGCCGCGCTGCTGGGGCTGATCACCTTCCTCTCGCTGGCGCCGCAGCTGCTCATCGGGCCATTGGCTGGGGCCTGGATCGATCGGCATGACAAGCGTCGGCTGCTGATTGTCGTGCAGTCGATCCTGGTGGCGCAGTCGCTCGTGCTGGCGAGCGTGACCTGGATGGGGTGGGCCAACGGCCCGTTCATCGCGGCCATGGCCTTGTTGCTGGGCGTGCTCAATGCGCTGGAGACCCCCCTGCGTCAGGCGTTGATCGCCCGCTTCGTCGAGGACCCTGCGGACCTGCCCAATGCATTGGCGCTCAATGCCATGCTGATCAATGCGGCACGCTTTGTCGGTCCTCCGCTGGCCGGGGTGCTGATCGCCACGGCAGGCGAAGCGGCCTGCTTCACCTTGACCGCCTTGGCGTTCGTTGCCCTGCTGGGCGGGTTGCTCAAGGTACGGGGCATCGCTGAACCGCGGGCGGTCGGGTCGACGGTGCAGGTACTGCGCGAAGGCCTTGCCTACCTGTGGCACACCTGCAGCGTGCGACGCCTGCTGGTCAACGTGATCCTGGTCAACCTGCTGGCCTCCTGTTACGCCGCCTTGCTACCCGTGCTGGCCAAGTCGGTGTTCGAGGGCGATGCGCAGGTGCTGGGCTGGCTTTGGGGGGCGGCAGGGGGAGGGGCGTTCGTCGCCACTGTCGTGCTGGCGTTGGGCGGTACGCTGGCGCGGCTGCGGCCGTTCACCGAGGCCGGTGCGGCGTTGTGCGCCCTGGCCCTGATCGCGCTGGGCGTGCCGGGCCCGATGCCGGTGGCCCTGATAGCCCTGGCCGTGCTCGGGTTCGGTATCACGCTGAGCAACGTCAGCACCAACATGCAGCTGCAAAGCAGCGCGCCGAGCCACTTGCGCGGCCGCGTGATCGCCTTCTACATCGCCTTGCGTTTCGGGTTCGAAGCCTTGGGTGGCATGGCGGCAGGGCTGCTCGCGGCGCGCTGGGGGGCACCTGTGACACTGGGGATTGCAGGGGCCGCGCTGGTGGTTGGCCTGCTCGTGCAATACGGGGCACATTGGCGTGGACGGCGGGGCGACGCAGACACCCGGCGCGGGTGACATTGGCGCGCGCCGAGCGTTGTCGGATAATGGCGCCTTTGGCCCCTGCCAGCGGTTGGGGGCTTTCTGCGAGAGGGGAAGGCACATGGTGAAGGCGCGACCGCGTCCTGCGGTGAATGGTGTGGCATCGGCAGACCGTGTTCTGACGGTATTGAGCGCGTTTCAGATTGGCGACGCCGCCTTGACCCTGGTCGAGCTGGTCGAGCGGACCGGGTTGATCAAGAGCACGATCATGCGCCTGATGGTGTCCCTGGAAAACCACGGCTTCATCACTCGCATGGCCGATGGCCGCTATCAGCTGGCCAGCGAAGTCATGCGCCTGAACGCGGTCTACCAGGAGGCGCTGGACCTGGAACGTCACGTCATGCCGCGCCTGCACCACCTGGCCGAGCAGACCGGCGAAACCGCGTCTTTCTACGTGCGCCACGGGGCCTACCGAATGTGCCAGTACCGGGTCAATTCCTCGCACCGGCTGCGCCTGAACCTGCAACCCGGCGACATGCGCCCCATGGACGAGGCGGCCGGCGCGCAGGCCTTGCGCGCGCCTTACGACGTGGGCATCGCCGTGCAGAAGCCTTACTACTCCAAGGGCGCCACCGACCCTCATGCCGCGTCCGTGGCCCTGCCGATCTACGGCGCCCAACACGAACTCATGGGGGCGCTGGTCATTTCCGGGCCGGCTGGGCGCCTGACCGAAGAATCCGCCGAAAGCTTCAGACAGCTGTTCTTCGACACCGCACACGACCTGATGCGCAGCCTGGGTTTCAAGCCGGCGGTGCCAGGGGCTGAAGCGCCGCAGTAGCTACAGGTGCAGTCTTCACCGCGCCGGGCAGTGCGACACCTTCATGGACACCTGTTCCGTCACGTCGGTAGCGCTGCGGCCAGGTGCCCAACCACCTCCGCTTCCACGACGCCTTCGGCCACCTCCAGCCCGAATGCGGCGCAGCATGCCGAAGCCGCACCCTCACGGACACGGTAGAGGGCGATGACACTGTCCGGCCCGCACCCTGTGTGCCCACAGAGCGAGCGGCCCCCTGCGATCGTCCCCTTCATCACGCCAAGCCCGTAGCCCGGCGCGACCCAGGGTCGCCCCGGCAATGGGCCGCCCAGTATGCGCGCGTCCTGCAGCGCCCCAAGCAGGTCTGCCGACAGCAGATCACCCGCCAGCAGGCGGTCCAGCACAAGCGCGGCCTGCGAGAGCGGCCCGATCAGCAGGCCATGGTAGACCCAGGCAGGATCGTACTGCGGACGCAGGCCCAGGCAATCCGGGCCCACGTCGTCACGCGTCCTGACAAAGCGCACACCCGATAGACCCAGGGGATGCAGGACGCGCTGGCTCACCGCGTCCTCGAGCGGCAGCCCGGTCAGTTGTTCGATGAGCATGCCGACGTGCCAATAGCCGACGTTCGAGTACCGCCAGTGCGTACCGGGGGTATACCTGAGGCGTGCGCCTTCCAGTCGTTGCAGCATGTCGGAAACGGCCCAGGCGCATTCACCTTGGGCGACCGCCGCGTGATACGCGGGCAGTTCACCGTAATCGGCCAGCCCCGCCTCATGCCGCAGCAGCTGTCGCAAGGTGAACGGCCACCCTGCAACCGGCGCGTCCAGCGTCGTCAGGCCATCACGCACCAGGGACAGCGCCGTCGCGGCGAGTACGGTCTTGGTAACGCTCCACCACGGCACAAGGACGTCGGGGGTGTCGGACGGCAGCAGTCGTCCGTTGCACACGAGCGCGCTGAACATGGTCCTCCCGGCATTCGAATGGGGCGGCCGTCGACCTTCAGGTCTGCTGGCCGCCAGGGCGCATGGGCTAGAGCACGAAGTCCGATGCCGTCAGGCTGGTGATGCCCACCATCTGAATGGCGAACTCGGGCGCGCTGTCCGCATCGGTGTTGCCATACAGCACGCCGTCCTGGAACTTCAGTTGCCCGGCGGTGGTGAACGCTGCCGTGCCCTTGATGAAGGTATGGAACGCCTCGTTGGCCGCTGTCGCGGTGTTGGCGTCCAGCGCCCCCAGGTCGATCTTGTCCTCGCCGCGCTTGAAGTCGGTGATGACGTCCCAGGTGGTACGTGTCAGCCCCGTATCGTTCAGCGTGGTGAACACGAAGGTGTCCTTGCCGGTGCCACCGGTCAGGGTATCCTTGCCCAGCCCACCGATCAGTCGGTCATTGCCGGCACCGCCGATCAGGGTGTCATTGCCAGCGCCGCCGGTGAGCACGTTGTTGCCGGCGTTGCCCGTAATCGTGTTGGCCAGGGCATTGCCCGTCCCGTTGAGCGCGGACGTACCGGACAGGATCAGGTTCTCCTGGTACTCGCCCAAGGCACGGGTCACGCTGGCGATGACCGTGTCGAGGCCACCGTTGGCCGCGGTCTCGATGACCTTGTCGTTGACCGAGTCGACGTAGTAGGTGTCGTTGCCCATCCCGCCGATCATCGTGTCGGCGCCCGCGCCACCGTTGAGCACGTTGTTGCCGGCGTTGCCGGTCAACGTGTTGGCCAGGGCGTTGCCCGTGCCATTGAGGTGGGCGTTGCCGGACAGGATCAGGTTTTCCTGATGGTCGCCCAAGGCACGCGTCACGCTGGAGATGACCGTGTCGATGCCGCCCTTGGCCGAGGTCTCGATGACCTTATCGTTGGCCGAGTCGACGTAGTAGGTGTCGTTGCCCATCCCGCCGATCATCGTGTCGCCGCCCGCGCCACCGTTGAGCACGTTGTTGCCGTCATTGCCGGTCAGCGTGTTGGCCAGGGCATTGCCGGTGCCGTTGAGGTGGGCTTTGCCGGACAGGGTCAAGTTTTCCTGATAGTCGCCCAGGGTCCAGCTGACGCCGGAGATAACCGTGTCGATGCCGCCCTTGGCCGAGGTTTCGATGACCTTGTCGTTGACCGAGTCGACGTAGTAGGTGTCGTTGCCCAGGCCGCCGATCAGCGTGTCGGCGCCCGCGCCACCGTTGAGCACGTTGTTGCCGTCGTTGCCGGTCAGGGTATTGGCCAGGGCGTTGCCGGTGCCATTGAGGTGGGCCTTGCCGGACAGGGTCAGGTTCTCCTGGTACTCGCCCAGGGTACGGGTCACGCTGGAGATGACCGTGTCGATGCCACCCTTGGCTGAGGTTTCCAGCACGACGTCATCGACCGAGTCGACGTAATAGGTGTCGTTGCCCATTCCGCCGATCATCGTGTCGGCACCCACGCCGCCGTCGAGGATGTCGTTGCCATCGCCGCCCTCCAGCCGGTCCTGGCCCCCCATGCCCTTGAGCACGTCGTGGCCCGCACCGCCTTCGACCCAGTCGTCGGCGCCGGTGCCGGTGAAGGTGTCGTTGCTTGCGGTCAGCACCTTCTTGCCGGCACTCATCAGGATGCTGGTGTTGATGCCCAGGGCGGTCAGTTCGCTCGGGGAGTAGGTGCGGATGTTGCCTTGGAGGTCCTCGATCTTGACACTGGTAATGTTATAGGTGCCAGGAAGGTTGGTGGGGGCGATGAACCATGTATCGGAAGATATGCCGTCTGCCCAAGAATCGCTATATCCGCTATGGACCAGGAAGTTGTATTTACTCGTTGAGCGGTCATCGGCTAAGAATGAGTAAGTTAAATCCTTGTCGAAATAGATGGCGAGTTGCTTCACGCCTGCCTGATTGTCCAATGCCGCTCCGGACACCGTGAGTGCGGCTTTTCCTGAAGACAGATCGACAAACGTAGGTATGTCCAAAGACTTCAGTTGAGGCGGCGTCACGTCAGGGGTTGAATTGACGAAATTGATACTGGTGTTGACGCCCAACTTGGCAAGTTCGCTTGGGTTGTATATACGGATATTGCCTTGTAGGTCTTCAACTTTGACGCTGGTGACATTGTAGGTGCCGGATGCATTGGTGGGAGCGATAAACCATGTGTCAGTCGACCTACCATCCAACCAGGAATCGCTATATCCGCTGTTCACCAAAAAATTATACTTACTTGTGGAGGCGTCCGTAGGCGTGAAAGAGTAAGTAATGTCTTTGTCGAAATACGCGACGATCTGCTTCACGCCTGCTAAATTATCTGTGGCTGCGCCAGAGATGGATAAGGCCGCCTTTCCTGAGGACAGGTCTACTACCTTTGGAATGTTGAGGGACTTCAACTGTGGAGGCGTCGTGTCAGGTGTTGAATTGACGAAATTGACGCTGGTGTTTACGCCCAGCTTTGCAAGCTCATTCGCTTCATAGGTGCGAAGGTTTCCTTGTAGGTCTTCGACCTTGACACGGGTGACGTTGTAATTTCCGGATGCATTGGTGGGGGCAATAAACCATGTTTCCGATGACGAGCCGTCAGCCCAAGAATCGCTATAGCCGCTATGAACCAAAAAATTGTACTTGCTGGTCGATGCGTCAGTGGATGAAAACGAATAGACGATCTCTTTATCAAAGTAAATCACCACATTCTTGACACCCGACTTGTCATCGGACGCCTTCCCCGACACCGTCAGGCCCGCCTTCCCTGACCCAAGATCAACCACCGTCGGTATGCGCAGCGACAACAAAGTAGGGGCAAGGGTATCTGCAGTAGCGCTCATTGAACGTTATCCGTAAGCAGTCGAACATCGGGGAAGGGTAGGGGCACAGCAAGGATCAATAGCGCAGACGCCGGATCGGCATGTTCCCGCGCGTGTATTGTTGGTAACCGGTGTAAGGCAGCAGGAAGGTATCGACGACACCCGACACGGCCATGTCGACCACGACCGGGTAGGGCGCCCAGTGTTCGCCAGGCCTGACCGGCCCGTTCAGCGTGCAATACTGGTACGCCACGCCGCTGTAGGCACGCGGCAGGGAATGGCAATAGCTGTCGTACTGCGCCAGGTCGTCGACGGCCTTCGCCTCATTGGACAGGGTTCGTACGGTGCCGCATCCACACAGTGCCGTCGCCAGCACACAGACAATCCATCGTTTCATCAGGCCACTCCAGTGATGGCCTAATCATAGCTCGGTTGGATCCCACCCTGCCACTGGGCACCGAGCGCCACAGCCTTCCGCCCGACGAACGTCCGCTACCCGCTCAGCGGGCCGCCGTCATTCGCCGGCAGCCGGCGAACAGGTCCAGTGCAGGCACGTAGGCCTGGGTGCTCACCCCGAGCAGGCCGAGCAGCGAATGGAACAGGTTGTCCTGACTGAGCGGCGTCTCGCGCTTGCCTTGCAGGCACGGCGTGTCGACCTGGAACGCCTGCTGGTAGCCCGGGGAGAACCACATCAGCATCGGCACGTGCTTCTGCTCCTCCGGCGCCAGCAGGTAGGGCGTGCCGTGCAGGTACAGGTTGTACTCCCCGAGCGATTCGCCGTGGTCGGAGAGGTACAGCACCGCGCTGTCGACCGTGCCCGCGTTGTCGCGCAACTGGTCGATCAGGCTCGCCAGCACATGGTCGGTGTAGGCGAGGGTGTTGTCGTAGGCGTTGACGATGCTCTCCCGGCTGCAGGTCTCCAGCGCGTTGCTGCGGCACACCGGCGTGAACCGCTCGAAGGCCTGCGGGTAGCGCTTGAAGTATTCCGGGCCATGACTGCCCATCTGGTGCAGGACCAGCACCGTGTCCTGGTCGAGGTGGTCGATCAGGTGCTGCAGGTCCTGCAGCAGGATGGCATCCCGGCACTCGCGGTTGGCGCACAGGGTCGGGTCCTGGCGCTTGCTCACATCCTCCAGCGTCACCCGGTCGCAGGTGCCCTTGCAGCCTGACTGGTTGTCACGCCAGATCACCGCCAGACCGGCGCGCTTGAGCACGTCGAGCAGCCCTTCCTGGTGCGTGGCGCGCACTGCGTCGTAGTGCCGACGGCCCATGTTGGAGAACATGCACGGTACCGACACGGCGGTTTCCGTGCCGCACGAAGTCACCTGGGTGAAGCCCAGCAGACCGTCTTCGCGGCTCAGTTCGGGCGTCGTGTCGCGCGGGTAGCCCAGCACGCCGAAATTCGCCGCCCGTGCGCTTTCGCCGACCACCAGCACGGTCAAGGACTTGCGCGCATGCGTTGCCCAGCGGCCATCGCGGTGCGCATCCTGGGCGATCGGCTCGAGTGGCTGCCGCGTCGCCTGCAGGTCTTCACGGGCGTAGCTGATCGCGGCGCCGATCACGTTGCTGGGCACCACCATCCAGTGCAACTCGTGGTGATTGCGAAACAGCGGCGCCAGGCCCTTGTAGTCCAGCAGGCCGACGCTGCCCATCAGCGCGACGCAGGCCACCGTCATCACCCCCTTGCCCAGCAGCTCCCGTGGCCATGGCCGATAGTGAATCGGCAGCGCCCATACCAGGGCGGCGGGCAACACGCCCCACAGCAGCAGATGGCCGAACAAGGGCAGCGACAACAGGCCCTGGACCTCACGTGCATCGGTCTGCGCCACGTTGCGGATCATCCCGACATCGATCAGCACGCCATACTGGCCCATGAAGTACGTGGCCCCTGCGCTGAGCAGGAACAACAGCGCCAAGGTCGGCTTCAGGGTGCGGCCCAGGGTGAGCAGGGTCAGCAGCAGGGTGAACGCGCACCCGATCAACAGCATGAAGGTGACCCGCATCAGCCACCCCGAGGCATCGGGCGCCGTGATGGCGACCAGGTGCCGCCACAGCGTGCCGTTGAAGCCCACCAGCAGAAACAGGCTGGCGAACACGATGACCCAGACCGGACGCACCGCTGCGCACTTGACCATGAAACCCCTCCACGCTCGACACCAGAAGCTTCGGTGCAGGCGCGCACCGAAGGACGAAAGTGGCGCGCACGCTAGGGCAGGTTCCGTGGTGCTTTTGTGAAAAACGTCGTCAGGCTTCGTTGAAGGCGTGCGTCAGGCATGAAGACGGTGTCTCCGAGGCCGGCCGACGGATTTTTCACACCGTCACGACATTCGCGGCAGGTTGGGCGGCGCAGGCTGCGGGCGCTTGTGGCTCACGGCTCCAGGCTGCACATCCGGTAACCATCGCCACGCAGGGTGTGCAGCAGCTTGGTGGCGAAGGGTTTGTCCACGGCTTGTCGGATCTGGTGAATATGGCTGCGGATACTGTCGACGTTCTTGTCATGGTCGGTCGAGCCCCAGAGCAGCTGCTCCAGGGTCTTGCGCTTGACCAGGGTTGGGCTGCTGCGCATCAGTACTTCCAGGATCTTCAGGTTGGCGGAACTGAGCTTGATCGGCGTGTCGCCTCGGCGCACCTGCAGCGTATCGAGGTCCAGCTCCAGGTCCAGCAGGGTCAGGGTGCGGCCGCGCTGCCCGTGGCGTCGGGACACGATGGCCTCGAGCCGCGCCAGGATCTCGGCCATGGCGAAGGGCTTGACCACGTAGTCGTCGGCGCCCACGCCGAACCCCTTGAGCCGGTCCTCCAGCTCGTCGCGGGCAGTCAGCATGATGATGGCCGCCGCGCTGTGGGCGCGCTGGCGCAACAGCTGGCAGATGTCGTTGCCATCGATGCCCGGCAGCATGATGTCGAGAATGATCGCGTCGAAGCGCCTGGTCTCGGCCAGGTGCAGGCCGGTCAGGCCGTCCCGGGCGCCGGTGACGGCATGGCCGCGGAGTTCGAAAAAGTCGACGAGGTTGTCATGGATGTCACGGTTGTCTTCAACGATCAGCAGGTTCATGCAGGCGCGTTCCTAAAGGCCACGATCGAACAGGGGCGGTGGGCAGGCGCGGCGGCGCGCCGCGACGCATTTGAAGGCCTGTGCGGTCGCGGTTGTGTCGACAAAACGTTAACTATTCGTGAAAGCCCATGCCCGGTGAACGGCGGGTCTCACGGTTTCTGGAGTCGGATGAATGACCGCTGAATCACGTTCCTTCCACGCGGCCTCGCGACCCTTCGATTTTCGCCTGGCCATCGGATTGCCCGTGCTCGTCATGCTGGCGCTGCTGGCCAGCGATGTCGCCGCCCTCGACCTGCCGCTGGCGCACCTGTTCTACGTGCCCGGCGAAGGGTTCATCGGCCGGCACAGCTATTGGCTGGAAACGGTGCTGCACATACGCGTCAAGCAGGCCGTGCTGCTGTTCACCCTGGCGCTGTTCGTCGCCCTGGTCGCCAGCCTGTTCAGCGCGGCGCACCGCGCGTGGCGAAGGCCCTTGGCCTACACCGTGCTGACGGTCGGGCTGTGCACCGGCATCGTCACCCCGCTCAAGGTGGTGACCGACGTGCAGTGCCCGTGGAGCCTGCAGGACTTCGGCGCCAGCGAGCCCTACGTGCCCTTGCTGGGCGAGCGGGTGGCGTCGGCCAAACCGGGCCGCTGCTGGCCTGGCGGCCATGCCTCCACCGGCTTCGCCCTGCTGGCCCTGTATTTCGCCTTGCGCGACCGGCATCCACGGGCCGGCCGCATCGCCTGCGCCCTGGCCCTGGCGCTCGGCACGCTGCTGTCGGTCGGGCGCATGCTGCAGGGTGCGCACTTTCTGTCCCACAACGTCTGGACCGTGCTGATCGACTGGCTGATCGCGGTATTGTGCTATCGCTGGCTGCTGTATCGGCCACACCCGGCCCCCGTCGGTGACAGCCGCTGAAGCAGAGCACCGCTGCGTCGGCACCGTTCAGGTTTTTTTCACATGCGCTTCACCCCTGCCCCATGGAGCGCTGCCTAGAGTGCCTCCCTCCAAAGGGTGCCGGGCCTGGTCGCCGCGCACCGTGTTCACGTATCGGAGCGACGCCATGCAACCCGCTATCCTGCCCTCGTCCACCCTGGCTCGGTCCTCACCGAAACGCCGACCCTATGCCCGAAGAGGGGTGAAAGGCCTGCTCGGCCTGGGGGTCGTGCTGGCCGCGCTGGCCACCTGGTACGCCACGCAGACCCGCGTGCCGGACGTGAACGACGCGGCCCAGTGGCGTGACAGCGGCATCGCCGCACAGTGGGTCCAAGGCAACGTGATCCTGCTGGTCCGCCATGCCGAACGGTGCGACCGTTCCGAGCACGTGTGCCTGGCCGATCCGCAAGGCATCACCGTACTCGGCAGCCAGCAGGCCACCGAGGTCGGCAAGGGCCTGAGCCTGTTGCCGCAGGACGGCGCCGAACGCCTGAGCAGCCCGGAAGTCCGCACCCGACAGACCGCCCAGTTCCTCTTCGGTCAGCCGCTCGTCACGCAGGATTGGGTGGGCGACTGCGACAAGGACTTCGCCCAGGCCGCGTTCGCGCACAAGCACGCTGGGCACAACCTGGTCCTGGTCACCCACAGCGGCTGCATCGATCAGCTGGAGCGACGCCTGCACGTGCCGGGCGGTGAGCGTTCCAGTGCCTACGCCAGTGCGCTGTTCGTCGCCGTGCCCGAGGCGGGCAGGGCGCGTCTGCTGGGGCAGGTGAACGCTCGCGCGTGGGAGCACCTGCTGGCCGGCGCCGTGCGTTGAACACGCGGCCCTGCAGGCAGCGGTTTGCAGGCGAATCCGCGCTTCGTCGGCGCGGCTGCCGCGCGTATTCAAGTTCGGCAACGACCTTACGATAACCCTGCAAGATCACCAATTCGTGTGGGTTACTCATGCTTGCAAAACGTACGATCGCCCAGGCACTCGGTGCTGGCTTTGGCGTCATCATCCTCATCATCTGCATCCTGATCGGCATCGCCCGCAATGGCTTTGGCGAGATCAACGACACCACACGCTGGAACATCCACACCTACAAGGTGCTCGATGGCGCCGCTACCCTGTTGATCAGCCTGACCAACGTCGAGACGGGCATGCGCGGCTTCGCCCTGAGCGGTCAGGATGACTTCCTGCAGCCGCTGGTTTCCGGCAAGGCCGCTTTCGAAGAGACGTGGAACGAGCTCAAGACGCTCACGTCCGACAATCCGGTCCAGCAGAAGCGCCTGGACGAGATCAAGGCCACCCAGCAGCGCTGGATGCGCGAAGACGTCGAGGCGACCATAGCCCTGCGCCGGGACGTGGTCGCCGGTCGAGCGACGCTCGATCAGGTCGTGCAGCGCATCACCGCGCGCCAGGACAAGGTCAAGATGGACGGCATGCGCGCACTCATCGCCGAGATGCAGGCCGATGAGGGCAAGCTGCTGGCGGCGCGTACCGACACGATGGAGACGGCAAGCAGCACGGCCAACCTGAGCCTGATGATCGGGGGCGCCGTGGCGGCATTGCTGGCGCTGGCCATCGCCATCGGCCTCTCTTCCTCCATCCGCAAGCGGCTGAATGCGGCCATCGCGGTTGCCGACGGCATCGCTGCAGGGCGGCTCGATGGCCACATCGATACGCAATCGAGCGACGAGATCGGCCGCCTGATGAAGGCCTTCGAGGGTATGCAGACACGCCTGCGCGCGATGATCACCGACATCAAGGGCGGCGCCCAGCAACTGCTCAAGTCGGCCCGCGAGATCGCTCATACCTCCGAAGCGCTGACGGCATCTGCCCACGAGCAGTCGCATTCGGCCTCGTCCATGGCGGCCACGGTCGAAGAGCTGACCGTCAGCATCGGCCACGTGGCCACCAGCGCCAACGAGGCGCACGCGATTTCCACCGACTCCGGCAAGCTGTCCACCGACGGCGGCGCGGTGATCCAGAACACCCTGCACAGCATGAGCCGCATCGCCGGCACCGTGCAGCACTCGGCGCAGCAGGTCGGCGAACTGGGCCGGCACATCGAGCAGATCACCTCGGTCGTCAACGTGATCAGCGCGATCGCCGAGCAGACGAACCTGCTGGCCTTGAACGCGGCCATCGAAGCGGCCCGTGCCGGTGAGCAGGGGCGTGGCTTTGCAGTCGTGGCCGACGAAGTGCGCCTGCTCGCCCAGCGCACGGGCACCTCGACGTCCGAGATCGGCGACATGATCGGCAAGATCCAGTCCAGCGCCCAGGAGGCTGTCAGCCAGATGGACGTGGGGGTCGAGCAGGTCAACCAGGGGCTGGAGCTGACCCATTCGGCCAATGCCGCGATCGAGCAGATCCGCGGCGGCTCGGGTCGCATCATCGGTGTGGTGGACCAGATTTCCATGGCCCTGAACGAGCAGACCGCGGCCAGCCAGGACGTCGCCCGCAGCGTCGAGCGCATCGCCCAGATGGCGCAGGAGAGCAGCGAACGCATCCGCGGGGCCGCGCAGAGCGCGGCCAACATCGAGCAGCTGGCGCATGCGCTGGACAGGCAGGTTGCCCAGTTCAAGCTGTGACGCGCCAGGGGGGCTGCGGGGCAGGCTGAGGTCCGCAGGCCTGCCCCGGACGTCGGCCGGGTGGAATGGCCACCTTCGCCGAAAAGAGGCGGAGAGGAGAGGGGCCATGTGATAGAATTCGGCCCCACATCGGCCCACACCCTCCGTTGAGCCTGAATCACCCCTCTGAAAGCCCCGCAGGATAAGCTCTTGATCTCTACCGCCAACATCACCATGCAATTCGGTGCCAAGCCGCTGTTCGAAAACGTCTCGGTCAAGTTCAACAACGGCAATCGTTATGGCCTGATCGGCGCCAATGGTTGCGGCAAGTCGACCTTCATGAAGATCCTGGGCGGCGATCTGGAGCCTTCCGGTGGGCAGGTGATGCTCGAGCCCAACACCCGCTTGGGCAAGCTGCGCCAGGACCAGTTCGCCTACGAGGACTTCAGCGTCATCGACACGGTGATCATGGGCCACGAGCAACTGTGGAAGGTCAAGGCCGAGCGCGACCGCATCTACTCGCTGCCGGAAATGACCGAAGACGACGGCATGGCCGTCGCCGAGCTGGAAACCGAGTTCGCCGAGATGGACGGCTACACCGCCGAATCGCGTGCCGGCGAGCTGCTGCTCGGCCTGGGCATCCCGCTGGAACAGCACTTCGGCCCGATGAGCGAGGTGGCGCCCGGCTGGAAGCTGCGCGTGCTGCTGGCCCAGGCGCTGTTCTCGGACCCGGACGTGCTGTTGCTCGACGAACCGACCAACCACCTGGACATCAACACGATCCGCTGGCTGGAAACCGTGCTGACCGCGCGCAACAGCACCATGATCATCATTTCCCACGACCGGCACTTCCTCAACAGCGTCTGCACCCACATGGCCGACCTGGACTACGGCGAGCTGCGCCTGTTCCCAGGCAACTACGACGAGTACATGACGGCCGCAACCCAGTCGCGCGAGCAACTGCTGGCCGACAACGCCAAGAAGAAAGCGCAGATCGCCGAACTGCAGACCTTCGTCAGCCGCTTCTCGGCCAACGCCTCCAAGGCCAAGCAGGCCACCTCGCGGGCCAAGCAGATCGACAAGATCCAGCTGGCCGAGGTCAAGCCCTCGAGCCGGGTCAGCCCGTTCATCCGCTTCGAGCAGACCAAGAAGCTGCACCGCCAGGCGGTCACCGTGGAGAAGATGGCCAAGGCCTTCGACGACAAGGTGCTGTTCAAGGACTTCAGCTTCACCGTCGAGGCCGGCGAGCGCGTGGCGATCATCGGGCCCAACGGCATCGGCAAGACCACCTTGCTGCGCACCCTGGTCGGTGAACTGACCCCGGACGCAGGCGCGGTCAAGTGGACCGACAGCGCCGAGGTCGGCTACTACGCCCAGGACCATGCCCACGACTTCGAGGACGACGTCAGCCTGTTCGACTGGATGGGGCAGTGGACCCAGGGCGAGCAGATGATTCGCGGCACCCTCGGGCGGATGCTGTTCTCCAACGACGAGATCCTCAAGTCGGTGAAGGTGATCTCCGGTGGCGAGCAGGGGCGCATGCTGTTCGGCAAGCTGATCCTGCAAAAGCCCAACGTGCTGGTGATGGACGAGCCGACCAACCACCTGGACATGGAATCGATCGAAGCGCTGAACCTGGCGCTGGAAAACTACCCAGGCACCTTGCTCTTCGTCAGCCACGACCGTGAGTTCGTCTCGTCCCTGGCCACGCGCATCATCGAACTGAGCCCCGATGGCGTGGTGGACTTCAGCGGTACCTACGACGACTACCTGCGCAGCCAGGGCGTCCCGGTCTGAGCGCCTTTGCCCGGCCGGCAGGCACTGCCTGATCCGGCCGGGTGCTGCCGGTCCCTTCTGAGGTCGACTGCCCATGTCCCATGCCTTCACCTTGCTCCCGTCACCGGTGGGTGTCCTGACCTTGGTGGCGCGCGAAGCGTCGCTGGCCGCCGTGCTCTGGGAGCAGGAGCGGGTCGACCGCGTGGTGCTGGGCGCGCTGCATCGCGACGAGGGGCACCCGGTACTGCGCGAAGCGAGCCGGCAGTTGGGCGAGTACTTCGGGGGGGAGCGTGAAGCGTTCGACCTGCCGTTGTCCTTTGCCGGCACGGCGTTTCAGCGCCAGGTCTGGGAGGCGTTGCTGAGCATTCCGTTCGGCGAGACGCGCAGCTATGCCCAGATCGCCGCACAGATCGGCCACCCGGCGGCGGTGCGGGCAGTGGGGGCGGCCAATGGGCGTAACCCCCTCTCGATCATCGCGCCCTGCCACCGGGTGATCGGCGCGGCGGGGGCGTTGACCGGGTTCGCGGGTGGGCTGGAGGCCAAGCGCTACCTGCTGGATCTGGAGGCACGGCAGGGAGGGTTGGGGTTCTAGGGTGAGGGATGAGCTGCACGCCATGAGCTGCAAGCCTGGGGGCTGTAGAATCTGCTGCGTGGGGCAGGCCTCTCAGGGCTGGTTTCGTGGGCCCGCAGGGCCCATGACATCAGCCACCTGGGCGCTCACGTCAACACGATTTCCAACGGCACGCCCTAACTTGCCACTTGCCACTTGCCACTCACGCCGCCAACGACGCCATGACCACCGCCAGCGCATCCCCTGTCACCGTATCCAGCACCACCATCCCCTCCTGCGTCTCATCCAGCTCGACCAGCAATTGCCCCTGCGCATCCCAGGCCGCCGATCGCCCGGCCGCGGTGAAGTCCTCCACCGGCCCGACGGTATTGGCCATGATCACCGGCAGGCTCAGGCGCCGGGCCACGTCGGCGTAATGCTCGAACGCCTTCGGTAACCCCCGTGCCGCTTTGGCCACGCTGACCATGTACAGGTCGGCGCCCAGCGCCTGGGCCTGCTGCGCGTGGTTGAGAAACAGCGACTCGTGGCAGATGGCCGGGGCCACGCGGTGCCCCCCGATGTCGATCAACACGTGCTGGTTGCCCGGCACGAACCAGTGCAGCTCATCCTCGTGCAGGCGTCGTTTGGCATAGCTCAGCCGCGGCTGACCGGCACGCAGGATCGACATGCCGATGCGCACCCCTTGAATCCCCGAATAGGGCAGACCCACGGCCATGCCGATGGACTGCGCATCGCAGGCCGCCTGGAGGGTGTCGAGCAGCGGCGTGTTCTCGGCCTCCGATGCCTGTCGGGCCAGGCTGGGGAAGTACCCCGTCAGCGACAGCTCAGGGAACACCACCAGGTCGGCCCCCAAGGCCTTGGCGTGGGTCAGCCACCACAGGTGGCGTTGGAGGTTGCCGGGCACATCGTCGTGGAGCGAGGCCATTTGTACGGCGCATATCTTCATGGTCGGTCGTCCTTGGCGAAGGCCAGTGCGTGGGAAAGCGGGGAGCATACGTGGGCACGTCCCAGATCACCAGCGCAACAGGTCGGCGCGTTCGGTGATTCATCGATGAGTCAGCCAGGGCATGAGCGCCAGGGGCTGCTCACCCGGCCAGATGCACCAGCACCCCCCCGGCCAGGAGCAGCAGCATCACGCCGGAGGCCCGCTCCAGCCAGGGCAGGGCGGCGGTGAAGCGGGCCACCACCCTCCGGTGGCCCATCGTCAGTGCGACGGCCAGGTCCCAGGCCAGCACCGCCGTGAACATCCAGCTGCCATACACCAGCTTCCAGGCGAGGTGGGTCTGCTCGACACCGATCAGGCTCGCCAGGCTGACGTAGAACAACGCGTTCTTGGGATTGAGCAGGCCCGATACCAGGCCCATGCCGAAGGCCCGCCACCACCCGTTTCGCCGATGCATGGCCACGTCTGGGTCTTCGAGCCTCAGAGCGCTGGCGCCGGCATGCCGGATGAACAGTACACCGAGGTAGATCAGGTAGGCGCAGCCTGCCAGTTGCAGCAGCAGGAACAGGACGCTGTCCGGGTGCAGGAGCGTGACCCCGGTGAAGGCAGCGGCGATGAAGAGACCGTTGGCGAGTGCGATGCCCAGGCAGGCGCCACTGGCGACCCGCCATCCAGCGGTGATCGAAGTGCGGGCGACCAGGAAGAAGTCGGGGCCAGGCGAGAGCAGGGCCAGGAAGTGGGCCAGGGCGATGAGGAGGAACTGTTCCATGCAAGGGGTCTCGGACGATTGAAATCGCCGAGCAGTCTGCGGCTGGCTCCGCAGAACGTATTGAAGATTATTGCGCCTGACGATACAGACCCGGGGTCACACCGGCATGGGCCTTGAAGACACGCTGGAAGTGGCTCTGATCGGCAAACCCCAGGCGGTAGGCGACCTCGGCCAGCGGCTGGCCTTCGCGCAGCCACGCACGGGCACGGTTGATCCGGGCATTGAGCTGATAGGCGTGGGGTGTGAAGCCGGTGGCCTGGCGGAAGGCGCGGATCAACTGGTAGCGACCCAGGCCTGCGACCTCTGCCAGCTCGCCCAGGGGGCGCTCGAGGTGATCGTCGTCCATGCGCTGAAGCAGGGCCTGTAGCCTGTCGGTGTCCAGGGTCGGTGACGCGGCAGGCGTCGGGGTCGCGAGGTGGGACAGATCATGGTCACCGACGAATTCGACGACGGCCGCCTCCTTGACCTGCGCCGAGGTGTCGGAAAACAGCAGGTCGTTGAGTGCGCAGAAGCGCTGGTACAACGAGGGCGAGCGGGCGATGTGCACCGTGTCGGTGAGCGCGTCGAGTTGCCACTCCCCACGCAGCGCCTCCAGCCAGGCCGCGTCCAGGTGCAGCATCTGATAACTCCAGGCGCTCCCCGGCTCCGGGTTGCAGGCATGCAGGCAGTGCGCTGGCACGAAGACCAGCGTCCCCGGTGTCAGCCGCTCGCTGTGCGTGCCGGCCCCCTCGAAACGACTGCGGCCCAGGTCCACGGCGCCGATCGAGTAGGTCGGATGGCTGTGGGCCTTGTAGCAGGCACGGCTGTGACAAGCGCGACGGCTCTCGATCCAGGGCATGGCCGGATCGCGCCAGAACGTTTCGAGGGGTGAGGACATGGCATGACCGAGTGAGCAGACCGTTGCAGTCTAGCGACGCCATGGCGGTTCGACCAGAACTGCGACACGCATTGGCCCGGGGCAGACGGTCCAGGGCAAGGGCTTGGCATGTCCCGTCATGGCGAGACACATGCCAGGCCCCCGCGTGACACACAGGCCCGCGGCTTCAGAACTGCCAACGCACGCCGACGGTTCCCCCGCTGCGTTCCTGGTCCCGCGCATCCAGGTTGGCGCCGTAGCGCACCCCGGCATGCACGCTCAGCGCTTCGCTGATCTGCCCGACCACACCCACCTCGGCCTGCGCCGCCGTCTGCCGGTAATCGGTCTTGATCCGGTCGACCTGGTCGAACACCACCGTGTCCCGTCCGCCTGCGGTGTGCAACACGTCCAGCTGCAGGTAGGGCTGCACGAGACGTTCACGGGTGCTGGCGAACTGGCCTTCCAGGCGCACGCCCAATCGACCGGTCACCTCGGGCTGACTGTCGAACCCGATGTGCGAGGTCGCGTCGCGAGCCGAACGCAGGCGCGTCTTCTGGGTGATGACCTGGGCTTGCGGCTCGACCGTCCAGTGTTCGGAGAGGGTCAGCGGCTGGCCGACCTCCAGCGAGGCGGTCCAGGCGTCCCCGTCCAGGTCGATCCGTTCGCCCCGGTCGGAGCGGGCGCGGCCATCCAGGTCGGTGTATTGGATCACGGCATCGACATAGGCGCCGCCAGGCGTCACCAGGGTCCAGTAGAGGCCCGCGCTGTCGCCTTCCAGGCGCAGGTCGCCCACCTGGGTGTCCTGGCGCCCCAGCGCGAAACCTTTCACGTCGCCTTCGAGGCGGCCGTGGCCGACGTACACGCCCACTTGCTGGCGATACCCGCCTTCGACCCAGGCATACACGTCCTGACCTACCTTGAACCCGTACAGGTCACCGTCCAGCTGCGGACTGACCGTACCGGACCACTGCTGGCGCAGTGTGCCGCCATAGGCCTGCCCCCAGCTGGCCGACAACCCACCGTTGCCTTGCAGCAGACGCTGGTCACCTTGGCGCTGATGGAAGCTGCCCAGTGTCTGGCGGGCGATCAGGCCGGCGCTGCGTGGTGCGGCCGCATACACGGCCACTTCCGGTCGGTACAGCGGTACGGCCTGCACGTCCGTGGCCGTGGGCAAGGGTGCCTGCCCGGGCGCCGGCGCGGCGATGGGTGCCTGTACCACCGGGGGCGGGGTGGGGGCAGGATCGGGGTCGGTACCCGGATCCACGGGCGTCACCGGGGGTTGTTCAGGCGCTGGCGTGACAGGGGGTGCGGTCACTGCCGGCAGCGTCGAGCGCAGGTACCAGCTGTTTTCGCTGCCGGCGGTGACGCCCCCCTTGAACAGCCGATAGTCATAGGCTCCCACCGACAGCACCTGGGTCTGGACGAAGGCATTGGCCGTGCTGGTGGCACCGTCACGCGCCTCGACCACCTGGATGCCGTCGACCTCGGTGACGGCGCCCGCGCCGTTCACGTTGTCGACCAGCAGGTTGGTAGTACCGCTGATGCGCCCTCGACTCACCACCAGGCGGTCGGAGGGCGCCTCATCGCCTGCCAGTACGCTGTCGACCCGAAGCGTGCCGCCGTTGCCCGTGTAGTCGCCCTGGACCTCGAGACGACCTTGCGCCTCATTGCCGCGCAGGTCGAGCGTCCCGGCGTTCACCACGCTGACGGTGCGGCCGGCCGTGAAGGGTTGGAGGCTGCCGTTGCGGGACGCCACGCTGCTGCTCGCATCGATCTCGAAGGTGCCGCTGCCGGTTTCAGGGTCTCCCAGGACCAGCGCGTCGTCCAGGGCGAGACGGCTGGCATTGGTCAGGGAGATCTGCTCGAACTGTCGGTACAACCCGCCGCCCGTCGGCTGGCTGGCGTCGAAGGTCAGGCTGTCGTTGCCCAGGCCGCCATCGATGACCGTCTGCAAGGCCTCGCCTGGCAGGTTGGCCAGCCGTGCCGTGTCGTCCCCCGGACCGAGATCCACGCGACCACCGATGGTGCCGCCATCCCAGGTGAACTGGTCCTGGCCAAGGCTGAGCAGGACGTCCCCGCCGAGGCTGCCGCCATGGATCAATACCTGATCGTCGCCACCGCTGACGCTGATGTTGCCGCCGATGCGCCCCTCGAAGACCTCGATAAAGTCCCGGTCGAAGGCGGTGATCAGGTTTCGTTCGATCTCTCCACCGCGCAGGATGAAGGTATTCTGGTCCAACCGCATGTTGACGTTGCCGATCTGTCCGCCGTCCATCTCGGCATAGTCGCCGCTGTCGAAGGTGCCGACGATCCGCCCGCCGGTCATGTAGAACCGGTCCAGACCGTCGCCCTGGTTGACGCCCCCTTCGATGAGGCCGGCGCTCATGCGGAACTCGTCGACCCCGGCGCCCTGATTGACCGTGCCGCCGATTCGTCCCGACGCCACCTCCACGGTATCGGCGCCGGGGCCGAACGTCACATCGCCGGCGATATCGCCCGTGCCGCCCGAAGGCAGGACGAGGCTGTTGTCGCCCGCCAGGTCGGTCAGCGAAGGGGCGCTGCCGCTGTCGCAGCGGTAGCTGTCGTTGCCCGCACTGGGCGTGAGGGTACAGGCCGCTTCGGCCAGGGGCGCTGCGAGTGTGACCAGGGTGAGCGATCCCAGGGTAAGCCAGGCAGGCTTGTGCATCGTGCATTCTCCGTCCGTCCTGCGGCCATGATCACTGCCGCGCAGCCTGCCGTGAGGGCTGTGGGGATCATGCCGGGGTTGTACAGAGGGCCCTTGAGGACGGGTAACTGACAGAATTGTCTGGTGGCTTCAAGCCATCATTTCAATCGCGGTAGAAGACCTGCACCAGGTGAAAGCCGAAGCGTGTCTTGATCGGCCCGTGGACCACCCGCAGCGGCTTCTTGAAAATGACCTGGTCGATGGCGCCCACCAACTGCCCGGGGCGTACTTCACCGAGGTCGCCGCCGCGTTTGCCGGACGGGCAGGTGGAGTACTTGCGCGCCAGCACGTCGAACGCCTCGCCTTTGGCGATGCGCTGCTTGAGCTGTTCGGCCTCGGCCGCCGTCTTGACCAGGATGTGACGCGCTTGTGCTTTCATGAACCGGTGCCTGAAGACCAAAGGGCGCGATTATGCCTGATGACGCCTGCGGGGGCCTACGTTGCGTCGATTGCCGGCGATAGAATCCCGCCGTTTCATCGTCGGCCCCGGCCCTATCGCTGGCAAGCCAGCTCCCACAGTGCCCGCGCCCATGATCCTTTTTCGGGTGGGCGTCAGTCCATCCTGTGGGAGCTGGCTTGCCAGCGATAGGGCCCGGCCCGCCACCGCCTTCCTCACCGGCGAGCCCATGTGCGCTCAGCCCACTTTCAACTCCGGCCGATCCCGAAACTGCGCCAGCGCCTCCGGGTTGGCCAGCGCATCGGTGTTCTTCACCGGCAAGCCATGCACCACGTTGCGCACGGCCAGTTCCACCAGCTTGCCGCTGAGGGTGCGCGGGATATCGTCCACCTGCACGATCAGCGCCGGCACGTGCCGTGGGGTGGTGAACTGGCGGATCACTTGGCGAATGCGCTGGCGCAGCGCCTCGTCCAGCTGCAGGCCTTCGCGCAGGCGCACGAACAGCACCACCCGCACGTCGTCCTGCCACTGCTG
The DNA here is from genome assembly GCA_046940335.1 of Enterobacterales bacterium AN_CKDN230030167-1A_HGKHYDSX7. GTDB lineage: Bacteria > Pseudomonadota > Gammaproteobacteria > Pseudomonadales > Pseudomonadaceae > Aquipseudomonas. The sequence goes on along the minus strand of JBKYML010000007.1, from coordinate 80,991 downwards.
GCCGATGGCGATGCTTTCCACCACCTCTTCGACCTTGTCCACCTGCCGGTAGATCTCGGCCGTGCCGATCCGCACGCCACCGGGGTTGAGCACCGCATCGGAGCGTCCATGGATCTGCACCCCCCCTTCAGCCTGTTCCTCGGCATAGTCCCCCTGGCACCAGACCCCCGCGAACTGCTCGAAGTACGCCGCCCGGTACCGCGTGCCGTCCTGATCGCCCCAGAAGCCCAGCGGCATGCTGGGAAACGGCTGGGTACACACCAGCTCGCCTTTCTCGCCCACCACTCGCTGCCCGGCCTCGTTCCACACCTCGACGGCCATGCCCAGCCCCTTGCACTGGATCTCGCCACGCCGCACCGGCAGCGTCGGGTTGCCCAGCACGAAGCAGGAGACAATGTCCGTGCCACCCGACATCGACGCCAGGCACAGGTCGGCCTTCACGCGTCCGTACACGTAGTCGAAGCTCTGCGGCGACAGCGGCGAGCCGGTGGACATCAGCGTGCGCAGGCTGCCCAGGTCGTGCGTGCGCATGGGTTCGAGGCCGTGCTGCTCCAGGCTCGCCAGGTACTTGGCGCTGGTGCCGAAAGCGGTGATGCGCTCAGCGTCGATCAGGTCCAGCAAGCGTTCGGGCCCAGGGTGGAAGGGCGAGCCGTCGAACAGCACCAGCGTGGCGCCGACCGCCAGCCCGCTGGCCAGCCAGTTCCACATCATCCAGCCGCAGGTGCTGTAGAAGAACAGCACATCATCGGCCTTCAGGTCTGCGTGCAGGCCATGCTCCTTGAGGTGCTGCAGCAACACGCCACCGGCACGATGGACGATGCATTTGGGCACGCCCGTGGTACCGCTGGAATAGAGGATGTACAGCGGATGGTCGAAGGGCAGTGGGGTGAACGTCGGCTCGCCCCCTGGCTGGTACCAGTCGTCCCACAGGCAGGTCGGGGCGCCGTCGAAGGCCCCGGCCTCGGTCTGCGCACGGGTGTACGGCACCACCACCAGGCGCTCGACGCTCGGCAGCTGCGCCACCACCTGGTTGATCTTTTCCACCTGGTCGATGGCCTTGCCTGCATAGTGATAGCCCGCGCAGGCGATCAGCAGGCGCGGCGCGATCTGGCTGAAGCGGTCGACGATCCCATGCACGCCGAAATCCGGTGAGGAGCTGGACCAGATCGCCCCCAGGCTGGCGCAGGCCAGCATCGCCACCAAGGTCTCCCAGGTGTTGGGCATCACCGCCGCCACACGATCCCCCGGCTCAATGCCCGCCTCGAGCAGCGCCCGTTGCACGCCGGCCACATGGGCCGCCAGGGTCTTCCAGTCCAACACACGGCGAGTACCGTCCTCGCGCACGCTCACCAGCGCCGGCTGCTCATCGCGCCGCAGCAGCAGGTGCTCGGCGTAGTTGAGGGTGCCGCCGGGGAACCAGCGCGCCTCGCCCAGCGTCGGGCCCTTGTCCAGAACGGCACGCGGCGGTGTGCTCCAGCGGACGTCGAAACACGTCACGATGGCCTGCCAGAACGCCTCCGGGTGCTCGACGCTCCAGCGGTGCAGGGCAGGGTAACCGTCGAGCGACAGGCCGTGGGCGTGGTTGATCTGCTTGCGCAAGGCGTCCATCCGGCTCTGGCTCACACGCTCGGCGCAAGGGCGCCACAGAATCTGACTCATGGTCGACTGCTCCATTGACTCGCAGGCCCAGCCTGGCGCTGGGCGAATTATTGTTGTCGTGCGCACTATGCCAGCTCTTTCACTGGGCCAGCCAGCCACCGTCGACGTTCCAGGCGGCGCCGCGCACCTGGCTGCCGGCCTCGCTGCACAGGAACAGCACCAGTTCGCCCAGGTGCTGCGGGGTCACGAAGGCACCGGAGGGCTGTTTCTCGGCCAGCAGCGCCTGTTGCGCCTCGGTGACCGTCTGGCCATCGGCGGCGCGGGCATCGATCTGCTGCTGCACCAGGGGCGTGAGTACCCAGCCCGGGCAGAGGGCATTGCAGGTGACCGGGCTGTCGGCGGTTTCCAGGCCGACCACCTTGGTCAGGCCGATCACGCCATGCTTGGCGGCCACGTAGGCGGCCTTGCCGACCGAGCCGACCAGGCCATGCACGGACGCAATGTTGATGATCCGCCCCCAGCCGGCAGCGCGCATGCCAGGCAGGGCGAGGCGGGTGCAGTGAAAGACCGCTGACAGGTTCAGCGCGATGATCCGGTCCCAGGCCTCGGGCGCGAACCGTTCGACCGGCGCGACATGCTGGACGCCGGCATTGTTGACCAGGATGTCCAGGCCACCGACCTGCTGCCGAACCTGCTCGAACAGGGCCTCGATCTGGGCCGGGTCGGACAGGTCGGCCGGTAGGTACCACACCTGCGTGCCATGGGCCGCCACCGCCTCGACCGCTGCCAGGGCGTCGCCGAAGCCCGTAAGCACCACATCGGCACCCGCCTGCGCCAAGGCATGGGCGATACCCAGGCCGATGCCGCTGGTCGAACCGGTGACGAGGGCCGTTTTACCGCGCAGATCCATGCCGTGCTCCTTGTTGGCAAAAGGTAGCGACAGCGTAGTCCTTATCGCGCGCAGAGGGGCAGGCGTGGCGGGGAGCAGACGAAGATTGGCGGATCAGCCGCTGCCCTCGCAGGGCGAAAGGCATGGGGCCGTGCGGCCCAGGCCGAGGCCAGCGCCGAAACGCACACGGGGCAGGCTGCGATGTCCATCACGTCGCTGTCCGGAGGGCCTGGATCAGCGACGGGAGGAAACGTGCAGCCTGCCCCGTGCGGGGTGCAGCGAGGACGAATCAGTCCTGGCGGCTGGTCACTTCCAGCAGGTGGTAGCCGAACTGGGTCTTGACCGGGCCTTGCACGGTGTTGACCGGAGCGCTGAAGACCACGGTGTCGAATTCCTTGACCATCTGACCCGGGCCGAACGAGCCCAGGTCACCGCCCTGGCGGCTGGACGGGCAAGAGGAGTTGTCCTTGGCCACTTGGGCGAAATCGGCGCCTGCTTCGATCTGGGCCTTGAGTTCGTTGCACTTCTCTTCGCTGTTGACCAGGATGTGACGGGCGGTGGCGCGTGCCATGGGAAAGACTCCTTCAAGTAAAACGACAGCCTAGCGCATCTGCACAGGCGGTGTCTCGTGGCACGTGACACCACCTGTGCATTCAGCCACGGCGTGCCGCGTCGAGCAGCGCCGCTTCGGTCGAGGCCCAGCCCAGGCAGCCATCGGTGATCGACACGCCGTATTTCAGCGGCCCTTTGCCCAGCGCCTGGCAGCCGTCGAACAGGTGGCTTTCGAGCATCACCCCCACCAGCGAGCGATCACCGGCCTCGCGCTGGGCCAGCACCTCGCGCAGGACCGCCGGTTGCCGGGCCGGGTCCTTGCCACTGTTGGCGTGGCTGCAATCGACCACGATACGCGCCGGCAACCCGGCCTTGGCCAGCCCCTGGCGCGCCTGGGCGACGCTGTCGGCGTCGTAGTTCGGGCCCCGGTGGCCGCCACGCAGGACCAGATGGGTGTCGGGGTTGCCGAGGGTCTCGACGATCGCCGGGAAGCCTTGAGCATCGATGCCGAAGTGCCGGTGCGCATGGGCTGCGCTGCGGATCGCGTCGCAGGCGATGGCCACGCCGCCGTCAGTGCCGTTCTTGAACCCTACCGGCAGGCCGAGGCCGCTGACCAGTTCGCGGTGGATCTGCGACTCGGTGGTCCGCGCGCCGATGGCCGCCCAGCTCAGCAGGTCGTCGAAGTAGCCGGCGGCCATCGGTTGCAGCAGTTCGGTGGCCACGGGCAGGCCGCGTTCGAGCATGCCGAGCATCAGCCCGCGCGAGACGCTCAGGCCGCTGTGCATGTCGTCGCTGCCGTCCAGGTGAGGGTCGTAGGCCAGGCCTTTCCAGCCCACCGTGGTGCGTGGTTTCTCGACGTAGGCGCGCATGACCAGCAGCAGGCGATCGCCGAGCGTGTCGCTCAAGGCGGCCAGACGGTCGGCGTACTCCAATGCGGCGCGCGGGTCGTGCAGGGAGCACGGACCGACGATCACCAGCAGGCGTGAATCTCGGCCTTCGAGAATGGCGCGCACCGCCTGGCGGTGGCGTTCGACCTGCTGGGCCAGGGCGGTGGACAGTGGCATCTGCTGCTTGAGCAGGTGCGCGCTGGGCAGGCGGCGGCTGACGACGGTGTTGGCAGCCTGGGGTTGGGTCAGGGGCAGGGCGGCGGTAGAAGCGTGCATGGCAAGGTTCCTTGGGGCGGACAGCGGGGCATGGCCCGCGCTGTCGGCCCTATCGAGGTGTTCGACAGATGGCCGGTGAGGCGATGGGTGATGTAATGCCACCTGTGGAGGACCGAACGGAGGCGGCAGGCTGGCCCGAACGGGATTGGCTAAATCGCCAGGCAGAGCGCTGGTAACGGTCGTAGGTGCAGGTCATGTCGGTATCCTCGGTGTGAAACGGTGTGAAAGGCCCTGAAACGCAAAACCCCCGGTCGGGGGGCCGACCGGGGGTTGAGTATTCTCGTGTTCGGCGGCCCCTCGAAGGTGGGCGCCGGTGTGGGTATCAGCGGCGCCTGTGGCTAAACCAATACCCAAAATAGCTGCAGCCACGCGTCTCGCGGCCGGCCACGGCCAGCACGGCGCGCGCGGGGCGGGCAGTGTGATCGGCGAGGTGGCGAAGGCGGTGGGACATGGGTGCGCTCCAGTGAATGAGCCCGAGCTTACGTCAGCGGTAGGGCGGGGATCAATGGCTTTTTGGCCAGAGGCGATATTTTTCCTACAAACCTAATGTGGGCTTGCCCGCGGTGCAGACGGTGACTGGGCGGACGCTATCGCGGGCAGGTCCCACCATCAGCCCATACGGTCGGGCATGTACCAGGTAGCAAAAAGACAGTGGCTCCCACAGGTAAACGGGCCCAGCGACGCGTACTCCACAGGCTCGCTTTCCCCTCAAGCCTTCGGCACCCCGCGCCCATCACCGCCCGCACCCTGCCCACCCTCGGCCAACCGATGCCGCAGGTGCCCCTGGTCGTCCAGCAACCATGCATCCATCACCTCGCGCACCACCGGCCCGGCCACGCGCCCCCCGGCCTCGCCGTTCTCGATCATCACCGCGACCACGATCTCCGGCCGCTCCGCCGGCGCGAAACCGACGAACAAGGCGTTGTCGCGATGCCGTTCCAGGGTCTTGTTGCGGTCGTAGCGCTCGCCCTGGCGGATCGCCACCACCTGTGCGGTGCCGCTCTTGCCGGCGATGCGGTACTGCGCGCCCGCTGCCGAGGCCCGGGCGATGCCGCGTGGGTCGTGCATGACCATCTGCATGCCTTGGTTGACCTGGTCCCAGGCATGGGCATCATGCAGCTTGATGTCGGGCATCGGGTTGGGGTCGATCGGAGCCTGGCCGTCCACCGTCAGGGCCAGGTGCGGCCGGTGCCAGACCCCTTTGCTGGCCAGCAGGCTGGTGGCCTGGGCCAGTTGCAGCGGTGTCACCTGCATGTAGCCCTGGCCGATACCCAGGATCAGCGTCTCGCCCGGGAACCACGCCTGGCGCCGGGTCGCGCGCTTCCACTCGGCCGAGGGCATCAGGCCGGGCGCCTCCTCGAACATGTCCAGCGACACTTTCTGGCCCAGGCCGAAGGCGTTCATGTAGTCATGCAGGCGGTCGATCCCCAGCTTGTGCGCCAGGTCGTAGAAGTAGGTGTCGTTGGAGCGCATGATGGCCGTGTACATGTCCACCCAGCCGTCGCCGCTGCGGTTCCAGTTGCGGTACTTGTGATCGTAGTTGGGCAGCTCATAGTAGCCAGGGTCGAACACCCGATTGGTCGGCGTGGTCGCGCCGCTGTCCAGCCCGGCGATGGCCACCTCCGGCTTGATGGTCGAGCCGGGGGCGTACAGCCCGCGCAGCACCCGGTTGAACAGCGGCCGGTCGATCGAGTCGCGCAGGGCCGCGTACTGCTTGAAGCTGATGCCCTTGACGAACAGGTTCGGGTCGAACCCAGGGTTGCTGACCATCGCCAGCACGTCGCCGCTGCTCGGGTCCAGCGCCACCACCGCACCACGGCGATCGCCCAGGGCCTTCTCGGCGGCCATCTGCAGGTGCGCATCCAGGGTCAGCACCAGGTCCTTGCCGGGCGTCGGGTCCTGATGGCGCAACACCCGCATGACCCGGCCCTGGGCATTGGTTTCGACCTCTTCGTAGCCAACGTGGCCGTGCAGCTCGGCTTCGTAGAAGTGCTCGATCCCGGTCTTGCCGATCGATTGGGTGCCGCGGTATTCGGTGCTGTCGAGGCGCTTGGCTTCCTGCTCGTTGATCCGCCCGACGTAGCCCACCGAGTGAGCGAAGTGCTCGGCCAGCGGGTATTCGCGGATGAACTGTGGCTCGACCTCCAGCCCCGGCAGACGGAACTGGTTCACCGCGATCAGCGCGATCTGCTCTTCGCTCAGCCCCACCATCAACGTCACCGGCTCGAACGGCTTGCGGCCACGGCGCAGGTCCTTGTCGAAGCCCTGGCGGTCGTCGGGGTCCAGCGTGAGGATCTGCGCCAGGGTGTCGAGCACCTGAGCCACCTGGGCCGTGTTGCCGGCACGCTCGCGGGTCAAGGTCAGGTTGAAACTGGGCTTGTTGTCGGCCAGTACCACGCCATTGCGGTCGTAGATCAGGCCACGCTCGGGCGGGATCGGCAGCACGTGCACCCGGTTGTTCTCGGACACCGCGCTCTGCTGGTCATGCTGCACCACCTGGAGCACGTAGAGCCGGCCGATGAGCGTGGCGGCCAGCAGCAAGACCAAGGTGGCGCAGACCAGCACGCGGCGGTTGACCAGGGTTTTTTCGGTATCGTGGTCCTTGAGCGGGATCGGTTGGGGCATCGATGGCGATGAGTCCAGGGTAGGCGCGCAAACGGCGAGGCGGGCAGGGGCGGTAATTTGGGCGGTGAATCCTACGCATCCCGCCCAGTCGGCTCAACGCCGGTACGTCCGATGCCGCTGCCCTGGGGCCTGAGGGGCCCTGACGACGGGCATCTGCGCTGACATGAAGGTTTGTTCATGTGGTGCATAGGCCATGGGTCGAGCGGGGCCTGATTGCAATGAATGGTTGTGTGGGCCCTGTGGGCCCACCCCTGTCAGTCGACTGCATAACCCTGGGTGAGGGGAGCGGCCTGCGCCATTCACACCTGCAGCAACAGCAACGCCCCCAGCAGCGCCGGCGGCATCACCACCACGCCCAAGCGCAGGAAGCGCCAGGCGCTGACCTGCTCCCCTTCGCGCCGGATTGCCACCAGCCATAGCAGCGTCGCCAGGGACCCGGTGATCGACAGGTTCGGCCCCAGGTCCACTCCGATCAGCAGCGCCGCCGTGGTCTGCCCCGGCACGTGCACCAGTTGCCCGATCGATCCGGCGATCAGCCCGCTGGGCAGGTTGTTCATCAGGTTGCTGGCGATCGCCACGGTGATCCCCGCCGCCCAGCTCGCCTGAGTCGGCGAGGCCTGGGCCAGTGCCGCCAGGGCCTGGGCCAGGCGCTCGATGACCCCGGTGGCGGCCACCGCCTCGACCAGCACGAACAGCCCGGCCACCAGCGGTAATACCCCCCAGGACACCTGGCGCGCCACCGGCCAGGGGCTGCGTCGCTGAGAGAGGTGCACCAGCACGGCCGTCGCCAGCCCGGCGCAGAAGGTCGGCAGCCCCAGCGCGACGTCCAGCGCCGAGGCCGTCAGCAGCACCGCAGCGGTCGCCGTGATTCCCCAGGCACACAGGCGCGCACCGGTCGGCAGGGGGGTGATCTCGATGTCCAGAGCCAGTGGGCGGCGCAACTGACGGCCCTGGGTCAGGCGCAAGGCCAGATAGGTCAGGCCGATGGCCGCCAGCGACGGCAGGCTGAACTGCCGCAACCAGTCCAGCAGCGGCGGCATGTGGCTACCGAACACCACCAGGTTGGCCGGGTTGGAGATCGGCAGCACGAAACTCGCCGCGTTGGCGATGAACGCGCAGATGAACAGGTACGGCAGCGGTTCGGCCTTGGCCGCCTTGCACGCCGCGTACACCGCCGGGGTCAGCACGACCGCCGTGGCATCGTTGGAGAGGAACACCGTGACCAGCGTGCCCACCCCGAACACCAGGTCGAACAGGCGCTGGCCTGACCCCTTGGCATGGCGCACCGCATACCGTGCCAGCCAATCGAACAGCCCTTCCTGGCGCGCCAGCTCGGCCAGCACCATCATGCCGATCAGAAACAGGTAGACATCGCCTCCCTTGGCCACGGCGTCGAGCGCCGCACGCGGGCTGATCAGGCCAAGCAGCGTGAGCAGCAGCGCGCCGCCCAGGGCCCAGGCGTACTCGGGCACACGCCACGGTCGCAGGATGACGCCCGCGGTGGCCACGGCGGCCACGCTCCAGATGATCCAGGACGGATTGATCGTCGACATGTGGCCGCTCAGCTCCCTGCCACGGGACGCAAGCCCGGCTCGGTGTCTGCAGACGCGTCACGCTGGCCGCTTTCCGGCATCGCCAGCCACAGCAGCACAAAGGCCACCGCCGCGATGCCCGCCAGGGTCAGGAAGGCCGCGTCATACCCGGCCGACTGCACCACCAGCCCGGCGATACCGGGACTCAGCGCGGCGCCCAGGCCGAAGATCGCGGTCAACGCCCCCAGACTGACGTTGAAGCGGCCCGAGCCTTCGGTCAGGTCCTTGACCACGATGGGGAACACCGCGCCGAAGATCCCGGCCCCTATCCCGTCGAGCAGTTGCACGCCCACCAGCCAGAACGGATTGTCCGACAGCACGTACAAGGCCCCGCGCAGTGGCAGGATCAGAAAGCCCAGCAACAGCAGCGGCTTGCGCCCCCACACCTCGGCCTTGGCACCCACCAGCAGGGCCATCGGCACCATCACCAGCTGCGCCGCGACGATGCACGCCGAGGTCAGCGGCGTGGCCAGTTTCAGATCGACCTGCGACAGCTTCTGGCCCACCAAGGGCAGCATCGCCGCATTGGCCAGGTGAAACAGCGCGCAGCACGCCGCGAACACCAGCAGCGGTCGGTTGTGCAGCAAGAAGGCGAACCCCGCCGGATGAGCGCCGTCATCGTGCGACAGGCCACGGGCGCGCTGGTGATCGATGGCCTTGGCCGGCACCCGGCTCACAGCCACCATGCTGGCCACGGTCATCACCGCCATCAGATAGAACACCACCACCGGCCCGAAGGCGTAGGACAGGCCGCCCGCCAACAGCGCCGAGCAGGCGTTGCCGGCATGGTTGAAGGTTTCGTTGCGGCCGATGCGTCGGGTGAAGGCTTTCGGGCCGGTGATGCCGAGGGTGATCGCCGCGATGGCCGGCGCGAACACCGACCCGGCGATCGCGCTGACCGTCTGGGTCAGGGCCACCAGCCCGAACGACTCGATCATCGGCAGCAGCAGGCAGCTACCGGTCACCAGCACGGCGGCGACCACCACCACGGCGCGCTTGGCCGTGATGCGGTCGATCAACGCACCGGCCGGCGTTTGCGCCAGCAGGGCGGCGACCCCGGCCACGGTCATGACCAGGCCGATGCTCGCCGGTTGCCAGTGGTGCACGGCCAGCAGGTAGATCGCCAGGTACGGCCCGAGCCCATCGCGCACGTCGGCGAGAAAGAAGTTCAGCCAGTCCAGGGGAGGGTTGCGAGGGGTGGAAGGCGCAGTGTTGTCCAAGGGGGCGGTACTCGGAAAAGGGGTCAATGAACACCAGTGGTCCACCTGCGTCTGGCCGACGGGCGTCGGCGACGGGAGGCTCAGCTTCCTTGGCAATGGGCACGACGGTTCGAGTCCACACGGACCGCGCCACCGGCAGCATCGATGCCGGAAACGTCGCTGGAAGGTGGGAGCCTCTGTGCAGAATGACCGTCGTCCGAGGGCTGCGGTTCCACCCTCGCATGATCGACGTGCAGGCCCCGCCACCGGTGACCTGCACGACCTTGCCGTGCGCCTGGAGGGAGGCGCCTCAGCCCGCTTCGGAGAAGTCCGCCACCGCCACCGTGCGCCGGAACCCGGCGGTCAGCACGCCCAGGTACACCACCCCAAGCAGGAACCAGCCCACCCCGATCGCCAGGGTCAGGCCGGACAGGCTGGTCCACAGCCACAGGGTCAAGGCCAGGCCCACCAACGGCACCCCGCCGTGCAGGCCCCAGCGCCGCGGCTGCCCGGGTGCCGGGGCGGCCAGCAGGTGCGTGCGCAGCACCGCCAGGTTGACCGCGGAGAAGGCCACCAGCGCGCCGAAGCTGATCAGCGAGGCCAGGGTGCCCAGGTCGACGAACAGCGCCGCCAGCGACACCACCGACACCACCAGGGTGGCGTTGAGCGGCGTGCCGAAGCGCGGCGACAAAGTGCCGAACAGCCGTGCCGGCAGCAACCGGTCGCGCCCCATGCTGTACAGGATGCGCGACACGGCGGCCTGCGAGGCCAGCGCCGAACCCAGGTTGCCGGTGACGAAGGCCGCGGTGAAGAAGCTGGCCAGGAAACTGCCACCGGCCTTGAGCATCACCTCGTTGGCGGCGGCGTCCGGGTCGGCGAAGTGACTGCCGGGCAGCACCAGCTGGCTCAGGTAGGCCAGGGCGGTGAACAGTACGCCGGCCAACAGCGTGGTCAGCACGATGGCGCGGGGCACGTCGCGGCGCGGATCGCGGGTTTCCTCGGCCAGGGTCGACACGGCGTCGAAGCCCAAGAACGACAGGCAGAGAATCGCCGCGCCGGCCATCAGCGACGCGAAGCCCGGTTGGCTGCCATCGCCCAGCAGCGGCCCCAGGTAATCGACTGGCGCGCGGTCCAGCGAGGCCCAGGACAACGCCACGAACACGGCGATGAATACCAGCTGGGCACCGACGATCAGGTTGCTGGTCTTGGCCACCGAACGGATGCCGCCGATGTTGAGCAGCGTCACCAGGGCGATCGACGCCAGCACGAACACCCAGGCCGGCACCGCCGGGAAGGCGATGTGCAGGAACAGACCGATGAGCAGGTAATTGATCATCGGAATGAACAGGTAGTCCAGCAGCAACGACCAGCCGGCCAGGAAGCCGGCGTTCGGGCCGAAGGCGATGTGCGTGTAGGAGTAGGCCGAGCCCGCCACCGGGTGACGGCGCACCATGATGCCGTAGGAGGTGGCGGTGAACAGCATGGCCAGCAGGGTCACCAGGTAGGCCCCGGCCGTCCGTCCGCCCGTGATCTGGGTGACGATGCCGTACGTCGTGAAGACGGTCAGCGGCACCATGTACACCAGGCCGAAGAAGATCAGCGCAGGCAACGTGAGTACGCGGCGCAGTTGCGGGTCGGGGAGGGGAGAAGGCGAAGTGGCGCTGTGGCTCATGAGTCGTGTCCCGTTCTTGCTTTTTTTAGGGAAGTGCGCGAAGGCATGGCGTGGCGACGAAGGCGTGTCGCCAGGGGCACGCTATCACCGAGTTCGGGCGGGCGTCAGGTTAAACCTGCGTGCACGGCTGCAAGCAGCGCTTGCCGGGCTGCCTGCCTGGCGACTATTGCGCCCAGGCCGGATCGGTGGTGAAGGCGATGGTCAGCCAGCGGTTGGCATCATCGCCGCCGATGGCTTCGCCGATGCGGTCGCGCAGGGTATCCCATTGTTCGAGGGTCTGCGCGGGCCAGCCGCCGGGGACGATGAAATAGATCTCGATCTGCCGGGCCCGGCCGACCTTGGCCACGTAGGTCTGGTGGCCGATGAAGCCTTCCTCGGCCACCACGCGGGCGGCGATCGTGTCGACCTGCTGCTTGAGGTCGGCGGGTGTCAGCATCAGCACGTCGGAAAACGCCCGGTGCAAGGTCTTGAGCGGCAGCGGGACCAGGCAGGCGCAGATCACCGCCAGCACCGCCGGGTCGATGTAGGGCAGCAGCCAGGCCCAGCGGGTGCCTTCCAGCAGCAGGCCGATGGCGAAGGCCACCAGCAAGGCCGCCGAGATGCTCCCGGACATGATCCAGGTCTTCACGTCCAGGGCGATGAAGTCCGAGCGCAGCGTCTGGTTGGCCTTGTGGGCGTACAGCGTCATGCCCGTGCAGACGGCGACGGCCACCATGGCGTAGAACACCGCGTAGTCGAAGTGCAGCGTCTGGCCCCCGTCCAGCAGGCTGCCGATGGCGTTGATCAGCGCATACAGCGACACCGCGCACAGCAGCGTGCCGTTGAGCATCAGCACCATCGGCTCGAGGTGCCAGAAGCCCATGTTGAAGCGTTCGCCCAGCTTGCGACTGGCCGCGCCGGAGCCGGTGTGTCGCCCGATCAGCGAGGTCACCGCCAGGGCCAGGCCGCTCATCAGTGCGTCGATCAGCGAGTAGAAACCGTCGAAGACGATGGAGAACGAGCCGGACAGCAGCCCGGAGACGATCCCGAACACGGCCAGCAGCACGGTGCAGACGATCGAGAGCTTGAGGACGGCGGATTCGGTCCACACGGTAGGGAGGTCCTTGTACGGGGAAGAAAAGGTACAGTGAAACGGAACAGTCTTGGTGGTGCCGGGAGAGGCGTCAATGTGCGTGGTCGCACAGGGTGTTTGCAGAGCGGAAGGGGGGAGGCGGTGGCAGGTGGGTATCAGGTGCTGCGTTTTGGTCAGATGGCATGCACCTGGAGAGACGGCAGGGCGTATTTCACGGGCCCTGCAGGCCCGATCGCGGCACGGGGGCCGCTCCCACACGGGAATGCGTTTGCCTGCATGACCTGCGGGTGTTCATGCGACCCCGGGCTGTGGCAACAGCTCGATTTTACGGACAAACGCGATTCCCGTGTGGGAGCGGCCCCCGTGCCGCGATCGGGCCCGAAGGGCCCGCCCCGCCGTACGATCCGCGAACGACACCCGCCCCGCCCCACCTCACGGCCCGCAATCAGGCTGCCGCGCCACTTCCTCGGTCGCCTCGCGCAACCCCTGCGCCAGGGCCTCTCGATCCTGCGCCGCATACACCCGCCCGCCCGTCGCATCGGCCACGCAGCGCGACAAGGGGTTCTTGCTCAGGCTCACCATGTTCACCCGCAACCGCGGCTGGCGCTGGGCGATCTCCCGCGCCACGGCGCAGACGTCCCGGTCGCAGTTGTCCTCGCCGTCGACGAACATCACCACCACCGCGTCCTTGTCGCGACCGTCGACCTGGCTGGCGGCGCGCTCCAGGCTCGCCGCCAGGGGCGTGGCCTGGTAGGCCGGCAGGCCGTCGACCAGACGCAGCAGGTCCGTGCGCTGATCGGCCCGGAACAGCCCATGGTCACGAATGACCTGGCAACCGTCGAACGTCAGCACCCGCGTGGCGATGTCCGGGTGCAGCTGCGCCAGCGTCTCGTCGAAGGCCTGCTTGGCCACGCTCAGGCGCGTGGGCTCGGCCAGGATCCGCAAGCGCCGAGGGTTGTCGGCCGGCAGGCGGTCACCCACCTGGCCGAACCATTCCTCGTCCTCTGCCGTGGCCGACTGGTTGAGGTTCATCGACCCCGAGGTGTCGAGGATCATCACGAAGTCCGGCGCGGCGACCCCCGGCGTGCAGGCGTAGTTGCCCATCGGCGCGGCCGCCGGTGTCGGCCACCACAGCGCCCGCCACCACCACAGCGCCCACAGCAGCAGCGCCAGCAAGGCCAGCAGCCCGAGCAGCCACCACCCCCAGCGGCGCCGCGGTGCCACAGGCACGGGTCGCGGCGGCGGGGCCGGGCTGACGGGGGCTGCCGGTGGAGGTGCCACGGGCTGCGGCGCCAGCGCGCCCCAGCGGATCATCACCGGCTCATCGTTGAGGCTGTACAGGTGCTCCAGCGCCACGGCTCCCGTCAGACCGTCCAGGGCCTGCGCCGTCTGGGTGTCACCCCGTGCACGCAGGCGCTCGGCCAGTTGCGCGATGGCCTGCTGGCGGTGCGCGACCCGGGCCAGCAGGTCGGCCTGGGCCTTGGCATTCAGCTCGGCATAAGGCGTAGGCTGGCCTTCGAGCGCAGACCACCACTGCACACCGTCGCCATCCGGCCGTGGCTGGCTGAACAGGTGCACGATGCTGGGCGGAAAGTGACGCTCGAGCTGCGTCAGCGTGGCGCCGAGCGTGTCGAGCTGAGCCGCGGTGTAGGGGCCCGCGTCGTGAGTGATGCGCTGCATGAAAAGACATCCGGTGGATACCAGGACCATGCGGTCCCGGTCGAGCGGTTATTCGTACCCCAGGCTCATCTGCAGAAGCGAGACCTTCTTCTGCAACGCCTTGAGCGTTTCCTGGCGCGCCTGGACCTGCGCCGGGTCGGCCGCCGGGACGGGCTGCTTGGCCGCGCTGAGCTGGCGTTGCAGGTCGTCGATCTGGCGCTGCACGCCGGCCTTGGCGCCATGCCGGGCCTTGAGCTGGCCCAGCAGGCTGTCCATGGAGGCGTTCAGTGCCTGTTGCTGACGCTGCTGCTCGGCCAAGGTCTTGCCGGTGGCCTGTTGCTGCGCGACCAGGTCATCGTGCACACGGCGGAACGCGGCGTTCTCCGCGCGCGCTGCGTCCAGCGACTGCTGCTGCTGATCGACCTGCTGCTGGTAGCCGCCGCCCAGGTCGCAGTGCATCTTGGTGAACAGGCTCGGGTCCTGCACGGTGCTGTCGCATTCCTGGGCGGTGCTGGCGCAACCGGCCAGGACCATGGCGCCGAGCAGTGGCAAAAGGTGTCGGATGTTCATCGTGGCTTACCCCAGGGTGATGGCCGAGCGCTGGCTGTAGAGCCCGTCGACTTCGCGTTGCAGGTTGGCGACCTTGGTGTTCATCTTGGCGATTTCCGCCTCGACGGCGGCCACGTCCTTGCCAGCGCCGTTCTGCCGCTCCAGCTGGGCGGTCTTCTCGTATTGCGTGACCTTGTTGCGCATGTTGCCTACGTCCGCACGCATCTGCTTGAGGTTGGCATCGATCTCGGCCACCTGCTGGCGTGCTGCCGCCTGGTTCACGGTCTTGCTGCGAATCGAGGTACGCAGGGCGGCGATGCGCTGTTTGTCGTCGTTGATCACCTGCTGCAGGGTGGCGCTGCGCAAGGCCACCTTCTCGGTGTCGGCCTTGACCTCGTCGTTCATCTTCTGCAGGCGCTGGGTGGTGTTGGCGTACTGGCTGCGGCGGTAGTCGTAGTAGTAGTTGGCGCCCAGCGCCACGCCGCAGGCACCGATGCCGGCCACGACCATGCAGCCGACCTTGTTGTCGGCCGCCACCGCGCAGGCCAGTATGCCGACACCGGCTGCAGCGGCGCAGGCGGTCAGGCCGGAGCTGGAGAAGAACTTCGCATCCTGACCCTGGGTCAGGCGCGGATCGGTCTTGGCCTGGGAGGTGCCGAACAGGTTGCCGGCGCCCTGGCCGCCGGTCGACTGGGCGCACCCGCCGAGCACCAGGCTCACGGCGAGCACCGCGCACCACCACCGGTTGGGGAAAAGCCTTTTCATGAGTTGCTCCTGCATCGATGTGCGTCAGTCAGTCTCGAAGTGTCGGTCATGGCGTCTTCACGCCCTTGCAGCGGCCCAGCCAACCCTCGGTGTCGATCTTCTGGGTCTTGAGGTAGCCCTTGAGGTTGCCCCAGTGCGTGCCCAGGAAGGGCTTGAGGTCCTGCAACTGCGGGTTGCGCGTGAGGATCTCTTCCTGCACCGGCACCTGCTTGGCCAGCAGCGGCTGGGTATACAGCGTGGCGGCGTCGACCAGGGTGCTGGCGTAGTAGTTGCTCAGCTTGTGCAGCCGGTCCTTCTGCTCGTCCAGCTTGCCCTGGCGCATCGGACAGGTGCTGTCGCCGCTGCCGGCGGCGCAGGTGAGCGCATAGTTCTTCTGCAGGAAGTCCAGGTAGCGGCCGTCGTCGAGCAGCTTGGTGCACAGGAACGCGCCCAGGTTGAGGCTGGCGCGGATGGCCTGGTCACGGCTTTCCTCCTGCTGCTGGTTGCTGGCGCGCAGCTGGTTCTCCAGGCTCTTGAGCTGGTCCTTGAGCGCCTGGTCCTGCACGCCCGAGGCCAGCTGGCCGAGCGCCTGCACGGTGGAGCCGTCCGTCTTGCCCGCACCCTCGGCCTGGCCGAGGGTCTGCCACTGCTGCTCGATCGCCTTGATCCGGTCGCGCGAGGTCAGGGCCGGTGCCACCAGGGCCAGGCGCAGGCCGGTGCCCTTGTTGCTGGCGGCATGGTCGCCGTCGTAGTAGTCGCGCTCCTGGCGCAGGGCGGTGCGCAGGTCGCCCTGGGCGGTGCGGAAGTCACCGCCACGGACCACGAAACCACC
Source organism: Enterobacterales bacterium AN_CKDN230030167-1A_HGKHYDSX7 (assembly GCA_046940335.1). Lineage (GTDB taxonomy): Bacteria > Pseudomonadota > Gammaproteobacteria > Pseudomonadales > Pseudomonadaceae > Aquipseudomonas. The sequence continues at coordinate 64,844 of JBKYML010000007.1, read as the reverse complement.
GGCCTGACCATGCTGGCGGTCGAGCTTGTTCAGGCGGAAGGGCTCGAACATCATCTCCGCCACGTTGCCGAGCATGTCATGCAGGCCCAGCGGGTTGGGCTTGAGCAGGCCGGTCAGCTGCGCCTGGCCATTGGCCGACTGGCTGCCGGCGAACCATTCGTAGGCGCCGACACCGTCGGGCATCGGGTAGCGGCCATCGCGAAACTCGGCGGCGTTGACCTGCAGGCCACCGCGCGCAGCGAATTCCCACTCCACCTCGGTGGGCAGGCGCAGGAAGCCGGCCACGCCGTCCTCCTTGGGCAATGTGTCCTTGGCGTGCTGGCGCAGCCACAGGTTGTAGCGGTCGCTGGCCTGCATCGCCTGCAACCAGCTGACTCCGGTGGCCGGCAGGCGCGTCTTGGTGGCCGGCGTCGGGCAGGTTTCGTCGGTCAGTGCGCGGTACTGCAGGTCGCTCATCTCGTACTTGGCCAGCAGGTAGTAGCGCGACTTGGCCGGCTTGCCGTCGGTGAAGCTGCCGGCCACGAAGGCCGGGCGCGTCTGCTCCACGTAGCCCCACTCGGCGCTGTCCTGGCCAAGCTTGACCGGGTAGTCGTCCAGCGGGCCGCCCAGGGGCACGAAGACCTTGCGGAACACCATGGCGCCGTCGCAGGGCATCGGCAGCACCACGTCGCCCTCGGCCGGTTTCGGGTTGTAGTACTTTTCGTCCCAGCCGGCCTGGGCCTGCAGGCTCACCGCCAGCAGGGGCATCAGGCACAAGGCACGTAGCGAGTTACAGTTCACGCAGGCTCTCCGCAGGTTCGATATGGATGGCGCGGGCCGCGCCGATGAGGGCGACCAGGGCCGCCACCAGCAGCGCCAGCAGCAGCGCGGCCAGGGCATGCCCAGGGGTGATGTGGCAGACGAAGGCGCCGGTGGCGCGGGCGCCGCCGAGCAGGTGGTCGAACAGGGCGCTGCCGGCCAGGTAGCTGGCCAGCCCGCCGACATAACCGGTCAGGGCCAGGGCCACGGCTTGCAGGACGATGAAGCCTGCCGCCGCGCCGCGCTGGAAACCCATCAGGCGCAGCAGCGCCAGGCTGCGCCGCTTGCGCTCGATGTTGGCCAGGAAGGCCCCGGCCAGCGAGGCCAGGCAGCCCAGCAGCGCCGCACCGGCGATCACCGCGAAGATCACCCCCAGCACATGGTTGATGGCCTTGACGTTGTCGATGTCGGCCAGGCGGCTGCTGGTCTCGAGGTGCTGCGCCTCCAGCCAGCGCGCCAGCCCGGCCACCGCGTCGATGTCGCGGGCATACAGCCGCGCCTTGGCATAGCGCGGCGCCAGGCCGTCCTGAACGGCGCCTTCGAGACCGCCGAACAGCGGCACCTGATAGCCATCACGAAAGCGCTCGAGCTGTTGCAGCAGGGCCGGGGTGACGAACACCGCCGGGCGGGCGAAGCGCTCGGCCGGCAGCACCGCGCTCACCTGCAGGCGCAGCTCGCCCCGCTGCTCGTGGCCGTCCAGGCGCCGCTGCACACGCAGGCGGATCCACTGTCCGGTGCTGGCCTCCAGACGCCGCGCCGCCGCCGCGCTCAGCACCGTGGCCGTGGTCGAGGTGGGCACTTGGGCATCGACCAGCAGCGGATCGCCAGCCCCCGTGGGCACCACCTCGGCGTTCTCCACGAAGCGCCCGTGCTCGCCGAGCAGGTCCGCCTGGGTGTTGAGCGAGCGCGTCAGGCCGACGACAAAGCCGGTCTCCGGTCGCGCGCGCAGGGTCTGCAACCAGGCCTCGTCGAAGCTGCCACTGCCCAGCAGCTTGATCTCCAGGTTGCGCGGGTCGCTGAGCAACTGGGCCTGCAACTGGCTGACCACCCCGTGCTTGAGGCCGAACAGCAGCAACAGCGGCGCGATGACCGCGACCAATGCCGCCGCCACGCACAGCGAGACCTTGCGGTCGTGCCACAGGTCGGCGAGGGCCAGCTGCGTCAGCAGCCGCAGACGTTCAGGCCAGCGTGGCAAAGTGCGTCTCCCCAGGGCTACTGTGGGCGCGCAGGCTCGGCAGGCCGAAGGCCTCGACCAGGGCCCAGTCGTGGGACACCAGCAGCACCGCCAGTTGCAGCTCGCGCGCCAGCTCCAGCAACAGGCCGAACAGGCGTTGGGCGTTGTGCGGGTCGAGGGCGGCGGTCGGCTCGTCGGCCAGCAGCAGACGCGGCTGGTGGGCGATGGCCCGGGCGCAGGCCACGCGCTGGCGTTCGCCGATCGACAGGGCCTGCGGCAGCTTGTTCAGCAGCGGGGTCAGGTTGAGCACCTCGATGGCCCGCTCGGCGCCCGCGCCCAGGCCAGGCAGGCCCAGCAGCTGGCGCGGCAGGCGAATGTTCGCCGCCACATCGAGAAACGGCAGCAGGCCGCCGTTCTGCAGGATGAAGCCCAGGCGCTGTGCGCGCAGCTCGGCCAGGCGCGCCTGCTCGCCCTGGGCCAGCAGCGCCGCCACATCGACCTCGTCGAGGCGATAGCGGCCCACCTGGCTGGGTGACAGCAGCAGGCCCAGGGCCTCGAGCAGCGTGCTCTTGCCGCAGCCGCTCTCGCCGGTGATCGCCAGTACCTGGCCAGGGGCCAGGCGCAACGAGGGCAGGTGCACCGCATGGCCGTGGCCAGGCACGCCGCGCTGCACGCTCAGGGCATCGACCTCGAGCATGTCAGGGCATCATTTCCAGCGGCACCGGGTACACGTAGTCACGTGCATCGCTGCCTTCGGCCAGGGACACCCAGCGGTCCACGTCGGCGTTGTAGCGCTGGTAGTGGCGCAGCTTGGTGGCCAGGGTGCGGATGAATTTTTCCTGGGCCAGGCCGTCCCAGCTCTTCCAGGTTTCCTCGTCGAGGTTCAGCACTTCGCTGTGGTAGGGCAGGTCGTCGAGGTATTCGCCGAGCACGCCCAGGTCGGCCACCTTGGCGTTGCCGTTGGCCTTGAGCTGGTTGGGGTCGGTACCCATGGTCGCGGCCACGTTGCGCAGGCGCTCGAACATGTCGCTGGGCGAGATCAGCCCTTCGTTGGCGGCGTCGAGGATCTGCTTGAGCACCTCGGACAGGTCGCTCAGTTGCGCCTTGGTCAGCAGCACGCGCACGTCGGTGGTCGGCACGTTCTGCTTGATCGGGTCACGGTCGGCGATCCAGGCCTGGAACACCGGCGGCGCCTGGGTACCTTGCTGCTCGCCCAGGTAGGCCAGGCGCATGGCGTGGCCGATCAGCGCGGCGTCGTCGACCAGCTTCTGCTCCTCGGGCGTGGCCTTGGCGTTGAGCGCGCTGCCGATGGCCTCGTCGCCCATGTAGGCGGCCTTGACCTGGCCGGTGATGGCGCTGGCCAGGGCATCCACCTTGCGCCCGTAGGCCTCCACGTCGCCGGCATCCACCGGGTAGTACAGGGACGTCTGGGTGCCGGCGTAGGTCGACAACGCCTGGTACTGCGCCTCGGCCCGGGCGTGGTCCTTGGCCCCGGCCGGGGTCTTGAGGTGCAGGGTGTACAGCGCCACGCCCGGGTTGGCCGCCTCGATGCGCACCTGCTCGGCGCTCAGCCCGGTGGAAGAGAGCTTATCGTCACCGTCCAGTGCCCCGGCGTCGGTGATCAGCACCACGTAGCGGGCACCGAAGGGTTTCCAGTCGATCGTGTCGATGGCCTGCATCACCCCGGCGTAGGCGTCTTCGTCGAAGGCCTTGCTCGACACCTTGGCCTGCTTGAGGTCGGCGACCTTGGCCAGGAAGTCGTCGCCGTCCTTGACCGTGTTGGGGTCGGCGTACAGCTTGGTCAGGTACTCCAGGCCCGGCACCGCCTGAGTGCTGGAGCGGAACGCGACCAGGCCGAACTTGACCTGGCGGCCCAGGTTCTCCTTGGCGATCTGCGCATAGACCTTGCGGATCGCCTCACGGGTACGCTCGATGTACGGGTCCATGGAGATGGTCGAGTCGATCACGAACACCACCGCCGCGCTGAACTCCTTGAGCTGGCTGGCGCCGTTGGCCGCGCCCGCCGGGCCCTGGGCGGCGGCGTTGGCCGGGGCGTTCGCCGCCTGGGCGTCGGCCTTGCTGACCGAGGCCACGTCGAGGATGCGCGTGCGAAAGCCCGCCTCGGTCATGACTTCTTCGCCGCTGAGCACCGGCAGCAGGTAGAACTGCTTCTGCAGGTCGATGAAGTACTCCGGCTCCTGGGCCAGCACGCCCGGTGCCGCCTGGCCCTGCTTGAGCTTGGCGCGCAGCGGGGCGATGTGGCTGACCGGGTCGGGCGCGTCGAGGATGCCTTCGAGGGTCTTGCGCTCCTTGAAGAACAGCAGGCGGTCGCGGTTGGCCGGGTTGGTGAAGGCCAGGGTGAGCTGCATGCGCCACTCCACCGTGCAGGCCGCCGGCAGCCAGCCGAGGGTCTTGCCGAAACTGTCCGGGCCGACCTTGAGCCATTCGGCATTGCCGGCCTGGCTGCGTTCGTACACGTAGAAACGGCTGAAGGCCGGCTGTTCGGCCCCGGCCGGTGCGCCTGCCGTGGGGCTCAGGTGGCAGCCCGGCGTGGTCAGCACACGCTGGAACAGGGTCTTCTTGCCGGCTTGCAGCAGCGGTGTGTCGGCGGCCAGCACGGTGCCGTGGGCCAGCACGAGGCCGGCGGCGAGGGCGATCAGGCGCAGCTTCACTTCTTCAGGTCCTTGAGGCGCTCGGCGGCCTCGGCATTGTCCGGGTCGAAGCCCTGGATGGTTTCGTACCAGTACACCGCCGTGGCCTCGTCAGGCGCCTTGAAGCAGTCGCTGGGTTGCAGGAACTTGGGGTCGTACTCGTGGGCGTAGGCGCTGGCGATGGCCAGGTCGCCGGCCTGGGCACGGTTGGCGTAGAGGCGCTGCGCCACGCCGCACTGCTTGGCCGCCTTGGCCTGGGCGATGGTCTCGAGCAGGGCCTGGCTGCCGGGTGCGTGCTGGATGCAGGTCTGGACGAACTGCAGCTCCGAGTCGCTGGCCAGGGCTTCGCGGCTACAGGGGGCGGCCGTGGCAGCAGCGGGTGCAGGGGCCGGTGCAGCCGGTTCGGTGCCCGGCTTGAGCAGCCACCAGGCCAGGGCGGCCAGGGCCAGCAACGCCAGCACCAGGGCGATCCACAGGCCTGTCTTGCTGCCTTTGGCAGGGGGCGCTGGCGGCGGCGCGACAGGTGAGGTGACCGGTTCAGGGGTCGGTTCAGGTGCGAGCACAGGCTCGGGCTCGACCACCGGGGCAGGCGCCAGGGCCGGTTCGGGCGTCGGTTCAGGCGTCAGCACGGCGCTGCGTTCGGCGCCTGCCGGGCCGGTGGCCGCCGCGGCGCTGGAGGGCAGCAGGCCATCGGCCAGGCGCAGGACGTTCTCGTCCTCGCCATCCGGCCCGCGCAGGCGCAGGCTGTAGAGGTTGTTCGGCTGGCTCAGCAGCGGGTCGACGATCTGCGCACCCAGGGCGCAGGTCATGTGCTCGCCGCTGGCGTCTTCCTCGAACACCTGCTCGAACCAGCAGGGCGTGTTGCTCCAGCGCTGGTCGGCTTGCAGGTAGTGCTCGTCCTGGTTGCGCTGGATGGCGAAGGACAGCGCGCCGCTGTCGTATTCCCAGCCTCGCACGTGCAGCAGGGCACGGCCGGGCGTCGAGGGGAGCAGGGGCTGCAGCTTGGGGGTGATGGCCATCGTTTATCTCGCTGTGAGCCGGTTCAGGGCCAGGCCCAGTCGTTCATTCTGTTCGGGGCTGATCGCCAGGCCCTTGCGGTGCCCGGCGTTGTTCTGGGTGTGGATGGCCACGCCGGAGATCCAGCTGTCGGCGAAGGTCACCGCCTGGTCCTCGGCCTGCGCCGCCAGCTCCGGGAAGCGCCCCGGCATCGGCCGCTGGTAGAAGGCGAACAGCGGCTCGCGGCTGCCCAGCAGGCTGTTGGGGCGCTGGGCCTGAGGCTCGCCCAGGTGGCCGAACCAGGCGCTGAAGTCGTTGAGCACCAGCTGTGCGGTCAGCACCTGACGCTGCACCAGCGACTCGCGGCGCACGCCGCTCTGGGCGCGGCGCAGCAAGGCTTCGCTGAGCTGGCGCGGCAGCTCCAGGCGCTCGGCGCAGACCACCAGTTCGTTGACCAGGGCGGCGACCGTCTCGGCGGGCAGGTCGAGCATCTGCAGCACGTACTCGCGCCGGCTCAGGGTGCGCAGGTGCGCCGCCCAGAGGTCGAAGGCAGCGCGGGCGAACTGGTGTTCGTGGCTCTGGTATTCGTTCACCGCCGGGGCGGGCGCGGCCTCGTCGGGCGCGCCGAAGATGTCGAAGTCGTCCACCGCCGGGGGCGTGTCGGCCGCCGCCGGGGTGCTGTCGGCGCTGTCGAAGTCGCCCGACAGGTACAGCTCGCGCAGGGCGCTTTCCGGCACGGCCATGTAGGCCAGCAGCTCGCCGAGCAAATGCTTGCGCTGGGCCTGGCGCACGAACGGCGCAGCGATGCGGTTGGCCAGCTCCTTCTTCTGCTGGCGCTCGTCCTCGCCCCCGGCCTGGTAGTACTGGGCCAGGCGCGGGAGCAGCTGCGCGATCAGGTCCTCGTACTGCTGGGCAATGCGCTCGAGCTTGCGCGACAGCGGCGTGGCACGGGCGAACGCATCACTGAAGCGGGCCAGGCCGCCGTCGTTGAGGGCGAGCATCGCCTCCCAGGCCGCGTCGGCGTCGGCCACGTGGCGGCGGCTGAGTTCGCTGCCGACGAAGCTGGCCTTGAGCTGCGCCAGGTCGGACTGCTTGTCGGCCTTCAGGCCCAGTTCCTGACGGGTGCCGTCGGGCGTCTTGGCGCTCAGGTCGATGAAGGTGTTTTCCAGGCGCGGCTTGCGCACCAGGTAGGTGTTGTTGAACGGCTGGCTGCCCCATTCGCGCATCCACGGCTCGTTGCCGAAGCGCTCGATCAGGGTCAGCTTGAGCATGTTCTCGCAGGCTTCGGGGTACTGCGCGGCGGACTTTTCCAGAGCCCCGGTGATGAAACCGTCGCTCATGGTCAGTGCCCAGACCAGCCCCGCGTCCTTGCCATCGCGCTGCTGCGGGCTGGCACCCTGGGTGCGGTCGATCCAGTCCTGCAGGACCTTGCCGACGCTGACCACCTCGCTCTGCTTGAAGGTGCTGGTGCACATCACCAGCGCGTTCATTTCCTGCTCCTGGGTGTAGCGCTCGAACAGGTAGGCGACCTTGCCGCGCAGCAGCAGCTTGGCGACCGGGTTGCCGGCCTGTTCGGGCAGCCTGAGCAGTTTTTCGCGGCTGCGGTAGCCGGGGAAGTCCAGCACATCGACGCGGTTGACGATGTCGTTGGCCGGCGCGTTGAGCAGGCCGAAGATCAGCTCGCTGGTCAGTGCCGCCAGCTGTGCGGTCTGCACCCCGGCCGGCGCGCCCAGTTCGCCACCGGCCTGCACCGGGCGGACCTGCAGCAGGCCGTCGTCGGCTGCGCCCAGCTGGCTGAGGATGTCGACGTTCATGATGCTGTTGCTTTGCACCAGCAGGCCGTCGCGCTCGCTGACCAGCGCGGTGAGCGGCGCCATCACGGTCTGCGCCAGCCCCAGCCGGTGCAGCGCGCCGGCCAGTTGCTCGTAGGTGTCGGTCATCGGCCCCAGGTTGCCCCAGAGTGGCGCCAGCAGGCGGGCGCGATCGCGCACCGACAACTGCGGGGCGATCTCCAGTACCCGCGGCCAGTAGCGGGCTGCCAGCGGCTGCACCGGGTGACGGTAGTGGTGCTCCAGGTAATCCCACAGCAGCACCAGGTCGTCGCGGTCGACCCCCGGCACGGCCGGCCCGGCGACCACGTCGGCGAACGGTGCCAGGGCCGCGTCGATGCGCGCCTCGGTGAAGGCCGAGTCGAGCTGCTGGTGGTCGAAGTCCTCGAACCAGGCGTTGGCCAGGATGATCGCGATCTCGATCTCGCGGAACAGCCGCAACTCCACCGGGAAGGCCGGGTCCGGGCTGGGCTGGGCATGCCGGGTGAAGCGCGTGACCAGGCCGGTGGCTTCCTTGCCGCCGCCGACCGGGTTGACGTGTTCGATGAAGTCCAGCGTGCGCGGGCCGAAGCGGGTCTCCAGGCGGCCTTGTGCGTCGGCGGCCAGGGCCGAGATCAGGTAGCTCTTGCCCGCCTGGGACAGGCCGAAGAAACCGGCGGTCATGGGCGTGGCGCTGACCCGCTGGAGGCTGCGCGCCAGGTTGCGGGCGCGGTGCAGGTCGCGGTTCAGGCTCGGCGCGCGCTGGGCGATGTCCTCGACCGCCGGAGCGACCTCGGCGATCCAGTCCAGGGCCAGGCCCGCGCCGCTGTAGACGTTGGCCCAGGCCTGGGCGAGCGCGGTGGGTTCAGCAGTCAGCTTGCTCATTTCGGACTCACGCTCCCGCTGTCGAGCCAGTAGTTGGAGGCGCCACCTTCGGCGCTCAGCATGGTGTACAACTGCAAGCGCACGTCCTTGCGGGTGAAGGACTCGCCTTCCACGTTGCTCTCGATGTTCTCGTCGATCAGCAGCTTCTCGGCGACGATTTCGGCCTCGGCACGGTCGCTGTCGGCCGCCTCGACCCGCAGGCGCAGCAGCAGGCACGGCTCACGGCCGTCGCTGGTGCGCTTGTTGGCCAGCTTGCGGGTGCCGCTGTCGGTCAGCTCGATCAGGTACAGCGGTGCGGCCACCCAGCGCTGGGCGGCCAGCTGGCGGTAGCCCAGGCGGGTCTTGCCGAGCACGCGCAGCACCGGTGCGTCCACGTCGGGCGCATGCAGGCGCAGGCTTTCGTTGCCCTGGGCGTCGGTGTGGATCACGTCGCGGTAGAGCAGGTCGTGGTCGATGATCAGGTTGTTCTCGTCGAGCTTGCCGATGTGGCGCACGGTCGAGTACGGCTTCAGGCGCGCGACGCTGAAGTAGAAGTTGGAGATCTTGCGCTGCTCGCTCAGCAGGCACAGCATCGCGCCGACGGCCGCCGTGGTCTTGGGGTCGTCGATGCGGCCGTTGCGGTGGAACGGGTACCAGCCGCCGACGCGGTAGCCGTCCATGGGCACGATGCGCCCGGGCGGCAGCGGCACCTTGCGCCGCAGGTAGGCCAGCACGCCCGGCAGCCGCGAGGGGCGGCCGGTGATCAGCAGGGCATCGCACGGGTAGTGGAAGACCACTTCGGCCAGGGCGTCGAGGACCTTGCACAGGTTGATCTGGCCCTTGAGGAACGCCTGGTGAATGGCCACCAGGTCCACGCGCAGGCGCACCTGACCCAGGTCGAACTGGGGGCTGCCGCCATCGGCGCGGCGCACGTTGCTGGCCACGTACTCACGCACGCGCTCGCCGACCTCCCCGTGGGTGAGCGCCAGCACCTCGGCATAGCTCGGTTCATGCACGGTGCACGGCACCTCGGGGTCGAAGCGCTCGTACAGCGCCAGCAGGTGCAGGCCCAGGGGCGTGAACACCTGCAGGTTCAGCTGCTGGCGCAGCACCGCGTCCTGGGCACTGGTGCTCTCGTCGCCGCACAGCCGCGAGAGCAGGGCGCGTGGCGCCTGCACGCCCGCTTCGGCGAAGGCCTGCTCCAGCCCCGGCAGGACGAAGCGCTGGATCACGTCGAGCAGGATGTCGTCCCCGGCGATCTTGAAGCTGTCGCGGAAGCGCTGCGCCGGCAGGATGGTCACGTTGCTGCCGCCTGCGTGCTCGCTGGCGCGCTCCAGGCGGTAGTCGGTGATCACCAGGTCGCTGGTGCCGCCGCCGATGTCGATGCTGGCCAGGGTCACCGCCTCGCGGTCGGTCTTGTCCGGGCGGGCCAGGGTGTCGAAGAACTCCTGGGGATGGCCGGCGAAGTTCTCGCGGATCTCGGTGTACAGGTACACCAGCTGGCCGCAGGAGGCTTCGTCCCACTCGACCTTGACCTTGGGCAGTGGAATGCGCGGCGCCGGGATGTCGTTGCTGGCGCGGGCCTTGGCCGGGTCCAGGTCGCCGTCGTGCCAGCCCATGCACTTCCACACCAGGGCGATGGCCTGCAGCAGGCGGTCGTTGAGCAGGCTGCGCTCGACCTGGGGCATGCCCGGCGGCACGGTCAGGGTCACGCTGGACAGCTGGCGTGGGCGCTGGGTGTGGCCCATGCGCGTACGCTGGGCCGGGCTGTTGATCTGCACCAGGGCCTGGGTCAGCACCTCGGCGAGCATGAAGGTCATCAGCGAGCTGCGCGAATACTGCGGGGTGAACGCCGGCAGCCGGTCGTCTTCATGCTTGAGCTTGTAGAACGCCTGGCCGAGCTTGGTCACTCGGTGCGAGAACGGCGCCGCCGTGGCCTTCGGCTCGCTGTCGCTGCGCACGTAGGCGCTGTTGAAGCGCCAGCCGTGCAGGTAGGCGTTCTCGTCCCACAGGTAGCGCTTGGGGCTGGACAGCCCGGTCGAGCCTTCGGTGCCCTTGCGCCGCCCCGACAGGCGTCCAGCCTCGGCACCGACCCGGGCGATGGTGGGCCACTGGAAGGCATCGTGGCGGCCGCTCTGCACCGAGAAGTTCTCTTTGCCGAAGCTGGCCTGGGCGAACTCCACACGGCTCTCGAACGGCTGGCTGTAGACCTGCTCGGGGCAGGTGAGGTCGCGGATCTGCAGCACGTAGTTGTGCTTGAGGCCATCACCGGACTGCCCGTGGTTCTCGATCAGGATGCCGCAGGTGCGCGAGTTGCCCACGTCCAGCACCAGGTCCACCGGGATCGGCGGCTCCAGCGAGGCCACGCCATTGGCAGCGAGCTTGATGTCCGGCACCGGAATGCGTGCCGGCGCCTGGGTGTACTGCTCGGGCACCGGACGCGCCATCAGGCTCAGCAGGTTGAGGTAGTGGCCCAGGTGGCGCTGCTCGTCGATTTCCTCGTCGACGTCTTCGCTGGGGCGGGCTTTCTGGCTGTCGCGGTAGACCTCTTCGAGCCACAGGCGCACCCATTGCTGGTCGAGGAACCAGCGACTCTGGCGGGCCTGGCAGGCCAGGCGGAAGCTGGCGCCGGCGTTGATGTCGTCCTGGGTCGGCGCCAGGTACTGCATGCCCTGGCTGCTGGCCATGGCGCGGGTGTCGAAGGCCAGCGTCAGGCGGTGGGTGTTGCCGTCCACGTCCGGCTGCGCCAGGCGCACCAGGCGCATGCGTGCCCAGTTGGTCGGGCCTTCGTCGAAGCGCTCCGGCGGCAGGAAGCGGAAGAACGGCGCCGGCAGCCACAGGCCGTCGAGCAGGGCCAGGCTGCTCTGCAGGCTCAGGGTCAGGTCTTCTTCGTCGACCACGCTGACCAGGCGCTCGTGCTGGCCGGCCTGGCCGTTGTCGTTCACCGGCCCGAGGTGGAAGTACTCGCGGGTCTCGTGGTTGAGCAGCAGCCGTGCGATCAGCGTGTTGCCCATGCGCGCGAAGCGTCCGGCGGGCTCCTTGGCCGGGTCGAGCCGGACGGCGAAGTCGAGAAACTGCAGGCCGCTGTCGTTGACCAGGTGAACGGTATCTTCGAAGGGGGTGAGCTCGGGCAGCATGGGAGGAGGCCTTTATTCGCGGCGCATGGAAATGGGGAACTGGCTGGAGCCGTAGTGGCCCTGGCAGTCGGCGATGCGTTGCGCGCCAGGGGCGCAGCTCACCGTGGGCATGTCGTAGCGACCACCGTCGGTGCAGGTGGCCTGGTCCTGGCTTTCGATGCCCAGCTGGCCACCGCGCATGGCGGCATTGACCGCACCGGTGCAGCTCACGCCGTCCGGGCGGCGGATGGTGACGTTGCCCTGGCCGTTCTCGAAGGCGTATTCCAGGCGCAGCGGCTTGGCGGTACTGGCATCGAGGATGCCCGCGCCGGCGCGGTAGTTGCCGTTGAGAAAGTCCGCCGGGCCTTCGCCGGCATCGGCCGGAATGGTCAGCGGCGGCGCGGTGCCGCTCGCTGGCGCCGGGGGCGCGACGGGCGCGTTGCCAGCCTGGGCGTCTGGCGTGTCTGCGGTCGGCGCTGGCGTGGCGTCGGCTGGCGTATCGGAGGCGTCTGCAGGCACCGCAGCCGCCTCGTCAGCGGCAGGGGCGGCGGTCGCATCCGGCACTGGGGCGCCTGTGTCGGGCAAGGCACTGCCTACCGAGGCGCCAGGGATGCCCGCGCTGGCGCCAAGGCCGGTACCAGACGTCGGCACTGGCGTGCCCACGGCAGGAGCTCCGGGCCCGGTCACCGCTGGCACGCCCGTCGTCGGGCGCTCCAGGCGTGGGGCATCGACCGCCAGGCCTGGCACACCGAACTGGGGCGCGCAGCCGCGCAGCAAGCCGAACAGCAAGGCCAGCAGCAACAGCGCCAGCAGCAGCCACAGCCACCACCACCGGCGCCACCAGGGGCGCGCCCGCTCGACCGGCACGCTCGCCGGCGGCGGGGTGAACACCGGGGCCGGGGTGGGTTCGGGCGCCAGCGGCGCCGCCACGGGCGGCGGTGTCGGCGTCGGACGCGGCGTCAGGAAGTACAGCGGCTCGCGCTGGCGGTCTTGCTCGTGGGCCACGAACCCCCAGAAGGTCAGCACCGGCTGCACGCCCTGTTCGGTCTGCACCAGGTAGACGTGGTCGTCGCTCGGACAGAAGGGCACCAGGCCCAGCAGCTTGCCGAAGATCACCTGATCGCCCTGGCCGCGCTTGCCGGCCGACTCGACCAGGCTCGACGCGCTGTTCAGTACCGCCTGGCGAAAGTGCTGCAGGCGCTCGCGGGCGCTGTCGCGCTCGGCCTCGGTGGCGGCGCGCCAGGCGATCACCTCGCCCGGCAGCGGGCTGTACCAGTCGAGCACGTTGCCCTGTTCGTTGCTTTTCGGGATGGCCAGAAAACGCGACAGCTCGGGGCTGCGGCGCTCCAGCGCGGCGATCAGTTGCAAGGCGGCCTTGAACACCGGCTGGCCGGTTTCGCCCATGGCAATGAATTGGTCACTTTTGCCGGTGCGAAGCAGTGCGCCCTGCATGGGTTCGGTCCTTGAAAGAGGTCAGTGCCATCGATTGGCGAGGGGTGCAGACCTTACTGAAAAGAGGGCGGTGGCGTCAATTTGCCAGCGCTGTTTTTTTGCGCTCGAGCGCCGGTTGGCGCGGCTTGCACGCCTGGAATCGGTCACTGTCGATGCCAGCGTGCGCCGAGCCATGTATCCTCGCTCGCATTACCGAAACGCCTCCTTTCTGTCAGGACCGCAGGCGTGCCGTTCAAGGAGACGTTGCATGAGTATCAAGATCGAGGCCGTGGTCGCGCGCAAGATTGGCTTTGCCTCGCACCAGAACGCCGTGCCGCTGTTGCGCGAGCTGGCGCTGACCCACGACGGCGAGGCCCCCTGCCACGACCTGACGCTGACCCTGGACACCGACCCGGCCTGCGTCGAGCCGCGCCGCTGGGTCATCGACCGGCTGCAGCCGGGCGACCGGCTGGTGATCGGCGAGCGCGACCTGCGGCTCAACGCCCAGTACCTGGCCGGGCTCAGCGAAAGCCTGAGCGCCGAGGTGCTGCTACGGGTCTGGCAGGGCGACACCCTGCTGGCCGAACAGCGCCTGCCGACCGCGTTGCTGGCGCGGATGGAGTGGGGCGGGCTGAACGCCATGCCCGAGCTGCTGCCGGCCTTCTGCCTGCCCAATGACCCGGCCGTGGACCGGGTGCTGAAGGCCGCTTCCGAGGTGCTGCGCCGCGCCGGCAAGCCCGAGGCCATCCAGGGCTACGAAGGCCACTCGCGCACCCGCACCTGGGAGCTGGCCTCGGCGCTCTGGTCGGCGGTCTGCGACCTGCAACTGAGCTATGCACTGCCGCCGGCCAGCTTCGAGGCTCAGGGGCAGAAGGTGCGTTCGCCCAGTCAGGTCCTCGACAGCGGCCTGGCCACCTGCCTGGACAGCGCCTTGCTGTTCGCCGCCGCACTGGAGCAGGCCGGGCTCAACCCGCTGCTGGTGATGACTCAGGGCCACGCCTTCACCGGCGTCTGGCTGCAGCCCCAGGAATTCGCCCAGGTGCTGACCGACGACGCCTCGGCGCTGCGCAAGCGGGTCGACCTCAAGGAACTGGTGGTCTTCGAGACCACCCTGGCCACCCAGTCGCCATTCCCCGGCTTCAGCCAGGCGGTGAGTGAGGCGCAGCGGCAGCTGGACGACGACCGTTTCATCATGGCCATCGACGTGCGCCGTGCCCGCCTGCAGAAGATCCGTCCCCTGGCCGTCACTGCCGCGCCCGAGCCGACGGCGCAGACGCCCGAGCCGTCGCCGCGCCCGCACAACGCGCTGGAAGAAGCGCCGGTGCTGCCGGGCTTCGATGTCGAGGTGCCGACGACGGCCGAAGGGCCGGCCGACCGGCTGATGCTGTGGCAGCGCAAACTGCTCGACCTGACCACCCGCAACCGCCTGCTGCACCTGCCCGACAGTGCCAAGGGCGTGCGCCTGGTGTGCCCCGACCCGGCGGCCCTGGAAGACCTGCTGGCCAGCGGCAAGCGCATCCGTGTGCTGCCGGTGCCCAGCCTCGACAGCGGCGGCCGCGACCCGGCGCTGTACGAGCAGCAGCACCGCGAGCGGCTGCTCGACGAGGTCGCTCGCCAGGCCTTCGCGCGCGGCGAGGTGCTGGCCAGCCTGGAGAAGAGCAAGCTCGACGCCACCCTGATCGACCTCTACCGCAAGGCCCGCACCGACCTGGAAGAGGGCGGTGCGAACACGCTGTTCCTGGCCGTGGGCTTTCTCAACTGGAAGAAGAGTGCGGACGACCCCAAGACCTACTCCGCGCCGCTGGTGCTGCTGCCGGTCAAGCTCGAACGCAAGAGCGCGCTGTCGGGGGTGACCCTGAGCCTGCTCGACGAGGAGCCACGCTTCAACCTGACCCTGCTCGAGCTGCTGCGCCACGACTTCGAACTGGTGATCCCTGGCCTGGACGGCGACCTGCCGGCCGACGAGAACGGCGTCGACGTGAGCGGGGTGTGGGACACGGTGCGCCGCGCAGTGCGCGATGCGCCAGGCTTCGAAGTGGTCACCGACGTGGTGCTGGGCACCTTCTCGTTCGCCAAGTACCTGATGTGGAAGGACCTCGCCGCCCATGCCGAGCAACTGACCCAGAGCCCGCTGGTCAGGCACCTGCTCGAGCGCAGCCCCGGCAGCCCTGGCTTGCCGCACGGCGATGACTTCCCGCGGCCCGAGCGTCTGGACGAGGTGGTCACCCCGGCGCAGCTGTTCACGCCGCTGCCGGCGGACTCCTCGCAGCTGGCGGCGGTGATCGCCTCGGCCGGCGGCCACAGCTTCGTGCTCGACGGCCCGCCCGGCACCGGCAAGTCGCAGACCATCGCCAACATGATCGCGCACAACCTGGCACTGGGCCGCCGCGTGCTGTTCGTCGCCGAGAAGCGTGCGGCCCTGGACGTGGTCTATCGACGTCTGGCGGAAAAAGGCCTGGGCGAGTTCTGCCTGGAGCTGCATTCGAGCAAGGCCTCCAAGGTCGAGGTGCTCAAGCAGCTCGAACGGGCCTGGGACGTGCGCGACACCCTGACCGCCGAAGAATGGTCCCGCGAGGCCGAGCGCCTGCAGGCCCTGCGCGGCCGGCTCAACCAGCTGGTCGAGGTGCTGCACCGCCGGCACCCCAATGGCTGGTCGTTGCACCAGGCCATCGGCCGCACGGTGCGCGACCACCAGCCGACCACCCCACGCCTGGCCTGGCCCGAATCGACCGTGCACGACCAGGCCGCCTATGAAGCGCTGCACGACCTGGCCCGCCGCCTGGGCCTCAATGGTCAGGCCGCCCACGACCTGGCGCCGGTGTTCGCCGGCCTGGCCCAGACCGACTGGTCCAATGCCTGGCAGGCCCAGCTGGTGGCCTGTGCCCGTGAGGTGCCGACCGCCCTGGACGCGCTCGAGGCGGCCTGCGAGCGCTTGCAGGCCCTGACCGGGCTGGCGGTGCCGAAGGCCGAAGCCAGCCAGTATGCCGCCCTGGTCGCGCTGTTCACGGTGTTGCTGCGTTGCCACGGCCTGGACCTGGGCTTTGCCTTCGCGCCTGATGCGAACACGCGTATCGAACACGCCCGGCGTGCCGCCGAGCGCATCGCCCGCTACCAGGCCCTCGGCCAGGACCTG
The DNA here is from genome assembly GCA_046940335.1 of Enterobacterales bacterium AN_CKDN230030167-1A_HGKHYDSX7. Classification (GTDB taxonomy): domain Bacteria; phylum Pseudomonadota; class Gammaproteobacteria; order Pseudomonadales; family Pseudomonadaceae; genus Aquipseudomonas. The sequence goes on along the minus strand of JBKYML010000007.1, from coordinate 48,873 downwards.
TCGGTGGACTACGCCGACGAAGCCTGTCGCCGAGTACCGGTGGCCGAGCTGCGCGAAGCGTGGCAGGCCGCCAGCGGCAGGTTCTGGTGCTTCGCCACCTGGGCCAAGAAGAAGGTCGCCCAGCGCCTGGCCACCCTGGGCGGTGCGAGCGGGCTGCCGGACGTTCCGGCGGACCTGGACCGCTTCGAACAGCAGCAGGCCCTGCTGCGCGAACTCGACACCCTGGGCGCGACCCTGCAAGCGGTGCCGGGCTGGAACGGCAGCCACAGCGCCGGCCCGACCCTCACCCAGGCCGCAGCCCTGGCCGAACAGCTGCGCCGCCAGATCAGCGCCCTGGCCGACTCGCCCGAAGCCCTGATCGCCTTGCGCGGCGCCGTGCAGCGGGTGGTGGTCGAGGCCAACGAGATGCTCGCGCCGGGCGGGCAGATCGCCACCGCCATCGACACCCTGCAGCAGGCCCAGGCGCGCGTCGAGGCGTGCACGGCGCAGTTCGACCAACTGGCTGCCCGCGTCGACGACGGCGAATCCATCAGCCTCGCCGAGCGGCGCGCGCTGGCCGCGCGCATCGTCGCTCAGGAAGGCCAGCTCAAGGCCTGGTGCGACTGGTGCCGGGTGCGCGACCAGGCCCGCGACGCCGGGTTGCAGCCCCTGGCCCAGGCGCTGGAGCAGGGCAGCCTGCCGACGGACACCGTCGTCGCCACCTTCGAGACCGCCTACGCCTACGACTTCGCCCGCCAGGGCATCGACCGCGAGCCGCTGCTGCGCACCTTCGTCGCCGCCGAGCACATGAGCGACATCGCCACCTTCGCCCGCCTCGACGATGCCCTGGCCGCGCTGTCGGTGCGTTACATCCGCGCCACCCTGTGCGGGCACATCCCGGCGAAGAACGACGTGCCCAGGAGCAGCGGTTTCGGCGTGCTCAAGCATGAGCTGCAGAAATCCCGACGGCACAAGCCGGTGCGCCAGCTGGCGATCGAGATGGGCGAGTCGCTGAACCGCCTGGCCCCGTGCATGCTCATGAGCCCGCTGTCGATCGCCCAGTACCTGCCGGCCGAGCTGCCGCCGTTCGACCTGGTGATCTTCGACGAAGCCTCGCAGATCGCCCCCTGGGACGCGATCGGGTCCATCGCCCGCGGTCGCCAGGTGGTGATCGCCGGCGACCCGCGGCAGATGCCGCCGACCAACTTCTTCAACCGCGGCGCCAGCGCCACCGACGACGACACGGCCGAGGACATGGAAAGCATCCTCGACGAGTGCCTGGGCGCCGGGGTGCCCAGCCACAGCCTGAGCTGGCACTACCGCAGCCGTCACGAAAGCCTGATCGCGTTCTCCAACCATCAGTACTACGACAGCAACCTGATCACTTTCCCGGCCGCGCAGACCCGCGACAGCGCCGTGGAATGGCGGCGCGTCGAGGGCGTCTACGCCAAGGGCAAGGGCCGCCACAACCAGATCGAGGCCAAGGCCATCGTCGCCGAGACCGTCAAGCGCCTGACCGACCCGGCCTTCATCGCGGCAGGCCATACCCTGGGCATCATCACCCTCAACAGCGACCAGCAGCAGTTGATCAACGACCTGCTCGATGTCGCCCGGACCCAGTACCCGCAGATCGAGCCGTTCTTCCAGGAAAGCCACCCTGAACCGGTGGTGGTGAAGAACCTGGAGACCGTGCAGGGCGACGAGCGCGACCTGATCATCCTCGGCATCGGCTACGGCCCGACCGAGCCAGGCGCGACGAGCCTGTCGATGAACTTCGGCCCGCTCAACAAGGACGGCGGCTGGCGCCGGCTGAACGTGGCGATTACCCGCTCGCGCCGCGAGATGCTGGTGTTCACCTCGTTCGACCCGTTCATGATCGACCTCAACCGCACCAACGCCCGTGCCGTGCGCGACCTGAAGCACTTCATCGAGTTCGCCCAGCAGGGCCCCAAGGCCCTGGCCGCCGCCGTGCGCGGCTCGGTGGGCGGCTACGACTCGCCGTTCGAGGAGGCCGTGGCCGAGGGCCTGCGCGGCCTGGGCTGGCAGGTGGTGCCGCAGATCGGTGTGTCGCGCTTTCGCATCGACCTGGGGATCGTTCACCCGGACCGCCCTGGCGATTACCTGGCCGGGGTCGAGTGCGACGGCGCCACCTACCACAGCGCCGCCACCGCCCGTGACCGCGACAAGGTGCGCGGGGCCATCCTGCGCGGGCTGGGCTGGCACCTGGTGCGCCTGTGGTCCACCGAATGGTGGGTGGACAAGGCCGGCGCGCTGCAACGCCTGGATGCGGCGCTCACCGAGCTGCTGGAAGCTTCGCGGGCGGCGCAGGCGACCGTGGTGGAGGCCGAACCTGCACCTGAAGTGGCACTGACGTTCCCGGTGCAAACGGAGGAAGAGGACGACCGCGCGCTTGAGCCCGCGTCCGCCTGGGTGGCTGACGAGGTTGTCGTTCCTGAGCCGGAGGCGTTGCCCGTGCAGGCCCTGGCGCCTGTCACCGAAGCCAGCACGCCCTCTGGCGTCTACCGCGTCGCCGACTTGAGTGCGTTGGCGGCCGAGATCGATGCCGAGCGTTTCTACCAGGCCGAGTACGACGCGGTGCTGCAACGGGTGATCGCCCAGGTCGTGGACCAGGAAGCACCGATCCGTGACACCATGCTGGTGCAGCGGATCGCCCGTGCCCACGGCTTCCAGCGTGCCGGGCGGTTGATCCGTGACCGCGTGCTGGGCCTGGTCGAGCAGGCGTACCACGTCCAGGTGACGGCGGCGGACGAGGCGTTCGTCTGGCGATCGGCGAACGAGCCGGCCACCTGGTCGCGCTACCGCGTTCCGGCGACCGAGGCCGATGCGCGTGCCCTGGAAGACATCGCCGCACCCGAGCTGCGGGCAGCGGCCCAGGCGGTGGGGCAGGGCGATACGGCGCTGGACGTGGCCAAGGCTTTTGGCCTCAAGCGCCTGACGGCAGCGGCGCGGGAACGTCTGGAGCAGGTGCTGGCCGGGGCGTGATGCTTGGCAGCGGCGGGCCACGAACGGGCCCGCTGACGCGCGGTTGGATCAGCGGCGCCGACGGCGCCACTGGACCGCGTGGTAGCCACCGCCCAGGGTGAACGCCACCGCCAGCACGGCGCTCAACAGGCTGGCGCCCCACAGTGCGCCCTGGTCTTCGATGATCGCGGTGCCGACCGGCGCCTCGGCGCTGTAGCGCACCTGCACCGGTTCGCCCACGGCATACCCGGCAGTCAGGCCGCGCAGGCCGTGGCTGGCTTACAGCACGCTGGCGAGGAACTCGCGCAGGCGAGGGTGTTGCGGGTTGTCGAGCAAGGCACGTGCATCACCGCTTTCGACCACCTGGCCCTGGTCCATGAACACGATGTGGTCCGCCACTTCACGGGCGAAGCCGATCTCGTGGGTGACCACCACCATGGTGATGCCCGAGTGCGCCAGCTGCTTCATCACCTGCAGCACTTCGCCCACCAGCTCCGGGTCCAGGGCCGAGGTCGGCTCGTCGAACAGCATCACCTCCGGTTGCATCGCCAGCGCTCGGGCAATGGCCACGCGCTGCTGCTGCCCGCCGGAGAGCTCTCGCGGCCAGGCGTCGGCGCGGTGGGCCAGGCCCACCTGTTCGAGCAGGCCCATGGCCCGTGCCTGCACATCACGGCGCGTGTGCCCGAGAATGCGCAGCGGCGCATCGACGATGTTCTGCAGCACGGTCCGGTGCGGGAACAGGTTGAACTGCTGGAACACCATGCCGATGCGCTGCCGCTGCTCGGCTACGCGCGCTTCCGGCAGCTCGTGCAAGGTCTGGCCCTTGCGCTCGTAGCCGATCAGCGTGTCGCCGACGTGGATGGTGCCGCCGTCGAGCTTTTCCAGGTGGTTGATGCAGCGCAGCAGGGTCGACTTGCCCGAACCCGAGGGCCCGAGGATCACCGTCACCGACCCGGCGGCGACGTCCAGGTCGATGCCCTTGAGCACGCTGTTGCCGGAGAACTGCTTGCGCACGCCGCGTAGGCGGATGGATTCACTCATGCTTCGGACTCCTGCCGAGCCACCGGGCGGCCCAGCCAGTTGCGCCGCCCGGGGGTGTTGCCGCGGCTGAAGCGCACTTCGACCAGGTGCTGCAGCACCGACAGCACCGAGGTCATCACCAGGTACCAGGCGGTGGCCACCAGCAGCAGCGGGATCACCTCGTAGGTGCGCTGGTAGATGATCTGCGCCGAGTACAGCACGTCCTGCAGGGCGATCACCGAGACCACTGCGGTGGTCTTGAGCTGGCCGATCACCTCGTTGCCGGCCGGCGGCAGGATGGTGCGCATGGCCTGGGGCAGCACGGTCTGGCGGAAGATCTGCCCAGGCCGGTAGCCCAGCGCCTTGGCCGCTTCCAACTGCCCGGCACCGACGCTCTGGATGCCGGCGCGGATGATCTCGGCGGCATAGGCGGACTGGTGGATCACCAGCGCCAGCACCGCCGCGCTGAACGGGCTGATGACGTCGTTGGTGGGCGCGCTCCAGAGCTCGCCGACCCAGGGCAGGCTCAGGGCCAGACGCGGGTACAGCGCGGCGATGTTGTACCAGAGGAACAGCTGCACCAGCATCGGCACGGCGCGGAAGAACCAGGTGTAGGCCCAGCTGACGCTGACCAGCACCGGGTTCGACGACAACCGCATCAACGCCAGCAGCGTGCCCCCGGCAAAGCCGAACACCACCGAGATCAGGGTGAGCTTGATGGTCATCAGCACGCCATCGAGGATCGAGTCCTCGGTGAGGTTGGCGGCCACCACGTCCCACTCGAAGCGCGGGTTGTCGAGCATCGAGTGCAGCACCAGGCCCAGCACCGCGATCACCACGGCGGCGCTGGCCCAGCGCCCCCAGTGGCGGTTGGGAACGATGCGCAGGTCGGCGTACTCGGCGTCGGACCCTGGCTTCATCGCAGGTTGTCTTCGTTGAGGCCGGCCGACTTGACCGCGCCGAAGCCGATCTCCCACTTGTCGAGGATCTGCTGGTAGGTGCCGTCGGCGATCAGCGAGTTGAGCGCGGCCTGGATCGGTTTGCCCAGCGGCGACTGCTTGGGCAGCGCGATGGAGACGATGGTGTCCTCGATGGTGATCTCACCGGCCAGGGTCATCCCCTTGAGGCGGCTGGCCTGGTAGCGCAAGCCCTCGTAAGGGCCGAAGAACATCGGCACACGGCTGCTCATCACCGCCTGCACGCCGGCGGGGCGGTCCGGGAAGATCGGCACGGTGATCGGCTTGTTGCCAGCGGCCACGCAGGCCTCGCTGGCCTGTTGCAGGCGGGTCACCTGGGACGTACCGGCCCCGGCGCCGACGGTCTGGCCGCACAAGGCCTCCAGGCTGTCGAACGTCCCGAGCTTGGCATCGGAGCGGGCGACCAGCGCCAGCTTGGAGGCGTTGTAGTAGCCGACGAAGTCGACCTGCTCCAGGCGCTTGGCGTTGGCGTCGATGTTCGCCAGGGCTGCGTCGTAGCGGCCGGACTTGAGCCCCGGGATGATGTTGTCGAACCCCCCGGTGTCCTTGAGCTGCAGCTGCACGCCCAGACGGTCGGCCACGGCGCTGATGATGTCGATCTCGCGCCCGGCCAAGGTCTTGTTGTCGGCCTTGTAGAAGGTCGTCGGCGGGGTGTTGGGGTTGGTGCCGGCGACGATGTAGCCACGTTTCTGGATGGCCTCGGGCAGGGTCGCGTGCAGGGCCGCGTCGGCTGCGGGCGTGGCGGTGGCATCGAAAGGCACGCTGCCTGGGGCAGGTGCGGCGAAGGCGCCGGGAACGGCCAGCAGCGCGGCGATGGCGCTGATCAGTGCAGGTTTAGTCATGGCTCATTCCTCGTGGGCGGCCGCCGAAGCGACGGCAGCGAAGTTGTCGGTGACGCTGGGCAGGCCCAGGTTCTCGCGCAGGGTGGCGTGCGCGTACTCGGTGCGGAACAGGCCGCGGCGCTGCAGTTCGGGGATCACCAGCTCGACGAACAGCTGCAGCTGCTCGGGCAGCACCGCCGGCATGATGTTGAAGCCGTCGGCACCACCCTGTTCGAGCCAGGTCTGGAAGTCGTCGGCGATGTCTTCGGCGGTGCCGACGATCACCCGATGGCCACGAGACCCTGCGGCCACGGCGGCCAGCTGGCGCAGGGTGAGGTTTTCCCGCGCGGCCAGTTCGGTGAGCAGCTTGACCCGGCTCTGGCTGCCTTCGGTCGGGGCGACCGGCGGCACCGGGCCGTCCAGCGGGTAGACGCTCATGTCGGTGCCGAAGCGCGCCGACAGCTGCTCGATGCCGTTGTCGATGTCCACCAGCTCGTTGAGCTGGTCCCACACCGCCTGGGCCTGCTCGCGGGTGCGCCCGACGATGGGCATCACGCCCGGCAGGATCAACAGGTGGTCCGGATGACGCCCGGCGTCGCGCACGAACTGCTTCTGGCTGCGGTAGAAGGCCTGGCCTTCTTCCAGCGACGCGGCGGCGGTGAACACGACCTCGGCGGTCTGTGCGGCCAGCTGCTGCCCGGCCGGGGACGAACCGGCCTCGATGATCACCGGGCGGCCCTGGGGCGAGCGGGCGATGTTGAGCGGGCCCTGGACCTGGAAGTGCTTGCCCTTGTGGTTGGCCGGGTGGATCTTGCTGTCGTCGCTGTAGCGACCGCTGGCCTTGTCGCGCACGATGGCGCCGTCTTCCCAGCCGTCCCACAGCTTGAACGCCACGTCGAGGAACTCGCGCGCCACCTCGTAGCGGTCGGCGTGGGAGGGCAGGTCTTCGCGGCTGAAGTTGCGCGCGGCATCGGCCGAGAACGAGGTGACCACGTTCCAGGCGGCACGGCCGTGGCTGATGTGGTCCACCGAGCACAGGGCACGGGCCAGGTGGAAGGGCTCGTCGAAGGTGGTCGAGGCGGTGGCCGCCAGGCCGATGTGACGGGTCTGCACGGCCAGGGCCGAGAGCAGGGTCAGCGGCTCCAGGCGCGACATGGTCGACGGCAGGCGGTGCACGCTGGTGGCCAGCGCGTCGCCGACGAAGAACATGTCGAACTTGCCCTGTTCGGCGGTCTTGGCGATCCAGCTGAACCACTCGATGTCGGTGGGCGAACCTTGCGCACCGTCGGCGCGCCAGCCACCGACGTGATGGCCCAGGGCTTGAACGAACAGGCCCAGGCGCAGTTGACGGGAAGGCGTCTGTTGCAGGGACATGGGGGAATCCTTAATGACAGCGAACGAGGGCGACCAGACGCTGCAGCGCGGCATCGTCGGTCAGAGAAAGGTCGGCGCAGAGCGCCTCGAGGCGCTCGACAGGCCAGGCCTGCAGGGTGTCGCGCAGCTTGCCGAGCACGTCGGTGGGCGCGGCGGCGGTCTGCCGACGGGTCACGCAGTGGCTCGACGATCGACCGTCCGCCAGGTGCAGGGTGACCCGATGAAAGCGCAGGTCCGGGTCCAGCTCGTCGGGCGGCGCGGTGAGGTCGGGCACCCGCTGCACCTTGGCGGCCAGGGCGGCGATGTCCGGGCGCACCGGGTCCTCGCCGTAGCGTTCCAGGGCGATGGCGCCGTTGAGCAGCGCATCGGCGATCACGTACTCCAGGCTGAACCGGCCTTGCACGCCGGTCTGCGGGGTGCGGATCGACGGCGCGGTGTCGGCACCGGGCGGGAAGCTGACCTCGATGGACTGCACCTGCGCCAGCGAGAAGCCCTCGCGTGCGCGCAGCACGAACGCGGCTTCGATGGCGCTGTGGGTACCGCCGCAGGTGGGGTAACGCTTGAACTCCAGGCCCGGCGTGCTGATCCGCCAGGGCGCGCCCCAGTCGGCCAGCAGGTCGTCAGGCCGGGCCTGGCCCAGGCCAAGGATGTCCAGGAACGCTTCCAGCACGCCGTCGGCCTGTGCCGCGAATCCGGCCTGGGCCAGCTGCACGGCATTCACCGCCTGCCGCGCCGCGAAGCCCGCATGCAGGGCCTTGCCCGCACTGCCGAACTGCGCACGCAGGCCTGCGGCTTGGGTCGCTGCCAGGCCGAGGGCGATCTGGGTCTGGCTTCGATCCAGTCGTAACAGGCGACAGGCTGCGCCCGTGGCCGCGATCACCCCGAGGGTCGCGGTGCTGTGCAGGCCTGCCGCGTAATGCCGCGTGCCGATGGCCTTGCCCAGGCGTCCGGCCAGTTCCACGCCGATGATGTAGGCGTCGAGAAACGCCTCATGGCCCAGGGTATCCAGCGAAGGTGCCAGCGCCAGCAGGGTCGACAGCACCACCGTGCTCGGGTGGCCACGGAAGGTCGCGTGGTAATCGTCGAAGTCCAGTGCGTGGCTCATGTAGCCCAGCTGCAAGGCCTGGTTGTCCATGCCGGCGGCGGCAGGGAATGCCTGGCGTACCGGTGCCAGACCGCTGTCGTGCAGCAGGCCGAGCTGAACCGGCAGCAGGCAGGCCAGGTAGTCGATGACCCCCTCGCGTGCCCGCTGGCGGTGTTCGTCCCGTGGTCGGGTCTGGAGGAGCGCGTCGGCCAGCGATCCGCTCAAGGAGATACTCACGAGGCATACCTCTGGATGCAAGGCGTTGACTGGCATCAAAAAAATGGATGAGAACGAGATTTTCAGGTTCTATAAAAACTTTTACCAATAACCAAAGGTTATGGATTATTCCATGGGGTTCTATGGGTGCTGGATATGGAATAACGAGTTCTGCTGGGGTCTGTCGTACGGCAGGGCACGGACGGTTCAGCGGCACTCGGTTAAGCTATGAGCGTGTAAAAGACTGCGTGGTTCCGCGTCGCCCAGGCCCACAGTCATCTGGATGCGCCACGCGCCTGGGCAGGCGAATCACCCGAAGCACGATCAGGCAGGTTCAGCCCGACACCCAGTGGCGCTGGGGCACTGAGGTCAAAGGAGACATGACATGTTCAAGCAATGGATGATGGTCACGGTCGTGGCGCTGGTGATCCTTCTGGCACCGTACTCATATCTCATCCTGAAACTGGGAGAAAGCGGGTACCTGACCCTGTTGTTCTGCTTCGTTGTGGTAGACGCAAGGCTAGGGTTGTATGCCTGGCGTAAGTCGAAGGGGAGAAAGGACCCGCTGGACAAGGCGCGGTGGTATGACGTGTTTTAGTGTTTCAAGAGCGGCTTGCTTTACCTACCGGAATCCAAAGCCTCATGACGGTGACGTGAGGAAGCGGACCCGTTGTCGTCCAGGGTGATTGGTCACCATCTCGGGCTCAGATCACCCAGATCGGCCCCGCCACCATGATTGCCAACTGAACCCCAAGTAAGATCAGAAGCCCTCTGGGCGCTCTGCGTGTGAACCAATACAGCGCGTTCAACAGCATCGAAACGAGGTTGGTGATCCAGAGCACGGCCAGCACGAGGACGGTCTTTCCGACAGGCCAGGCCGGTGGCATCTGCAGCACATAGACGACGAACCCCAGGCCGATCATGAGGGTGGCGACGGACATGAACGCTACCACACCGGTCAATCGCAAGGCTTCATCGGGCATCATCGCAAGGCTCCCATTCTCTGGACGGTGTTGCTGTTCTGGCAGTCGGCACAACCTTGTGTGGGAGCAGCTTGCCCGCGATAGCGTCCGGTCCGGCGCCCCGGCAAGGGTCGCTCAGCCGCCGTGGCGATACAGGCAATCGCGGTTCTCCTGTGGGAGATTCTATGGTTTCTGGCAAGTGCGAATGTGGCCCCTGCGGGGCCAATCGCGGCGCAGGGGCCGCTCCTACACCGGCCACGGTGATGCAGGCAATCGCGGTCCATGTGGGAGCGGCCCCGGTGCCGCGATGGGCCGCAAAGCGGCCCCGACATCGCTCAGCAGTAAAAGGCAGCCGCCCCTCCACCGATCGACCCCACGGCCGCCGGACGACTCACGTCCTGTCCTTGGTCCCCAGCACATCGCGAATGCTGTCCACCACGTTGCTGTCCTTGATCACATCGTTCAGCCATCCTTCCAGCGGCATGTTGCCCCACTTGATGGCACGTTCGATCAGGTACGGCACCGGGCTTTGCGGCTCGCTCTGCTTGAAGAACTGGGCGATCCCGGCCAGCATCGTGAAGGCTTCGTCGCGGGTCAGCGGGGTGGTGCGCAGCGCGGCCGGGGCGCTGGGCTGGGCGGCCACGGACGTAGGCGCGCCAGCGACCTCGGCAGGCGTGTCGGTCGCCTCCACCTCAGGCGCGGCCGCCACCGGGTTGAGCTCGACGCCACGGTCCTTGAGCAGCTTTTCGGTCAGCTGGTTGGCGCGCGAGAGCATGTCCACCAGCGTGGCGAAGCTCGGCGCGTCATGACCGAACAGGCGGTCCACGGTGGCTTGCAAACGCTGGCAGGCCTGCAGGCTGCCGGCCACTTCCACGGCCTTGGCGCACAGGTGCTCGGTGTCGCTCAGCGCCACCGAACGCTGGAAGATCTCAGCGTTGATCTTGCCTTCGTCCAGCGCGGTCTGCATGGCCTTGGGGTTCTGCAAGGCCAGGTTCTCGACGTGGCGCGATTCGTCGTAGCGCAACACGCCGAAGCCCTGGCCCTGGGTGATGGGCAGGCCACCGACGATGTCGGTGAGGGTGTTCTTGAGCCAGGACAGGCGCGCGGCACGCTCGTCCAGGCCGTCTTCGAATGAGGGGTGAAGCGTCTCCCAGAACGTGTCCAGGATGCGCTCGGCCAGTTCCAGGCCAAAGCTGATCCCGTTGAAATGCTCACGCTGGGCCAGGCCTTCGGTGAGCCAGGCCACCAGCATCAGGTCCTTGCTCTGCACGGCCAGGCCATGGGCGGCCAGGGTGACGACCTGTTCCCAGTCGGCGGTCTTCAGGTCGGTCTGCCAGTCGCCTTGCGTCAGGTAGTCAGGGTCAGCGCGGCGGGCCTCCTTGATCTGGTCGAACAGGGCGGAGAAGCTCAAGTCTTCGCCACTGCCACCGTCGATCGGGGCGGCCAGCTCGGCCAACGAAAGGTCATTGAGGGTTTCAGGCATGGGACACTCGGGTCAAGGGGGAGGGCGCGACGCGCCGGCAAGCCGGCGGCCGCAGGACACGGGCCGCGGCTGCGACCCGTGAACGGAGCAGTGTTTAGGCAAACACTTTGTTGGCGGTACGGTCCCAGCCGCCGACGATGTTGCCGCCGGCCTGGCCGTCGGAACGTTTCTGCTGGGTGTAGGTGGTCTTGATGCGAGCGAAGTTGAAGCTGATTTCTTCGATCGGCAGGTCGCTGACCGCCTTGTCTTCACCGGACTGGTTGCCACCGGCGACGAACTTGACCGACGACACCACGACTTCTTCCATGTCGATGGTCAGGTAGGTGACCTTGTCGCCACCGGCGCGGTTGACGTTCAGCTTCAGCTTGGCGATGTGCTTGCCGGTGCAGCAGTGCTCGAACAGCTTGGCCGAAGCCTTGTCGACCGCCTTGCGGATCTTGAAGTCGCTCAGAGCGACACGCTCGGAGGAGGCACCGCCCGAGGAGCTGGCGGTCGCCGAGGTGGCCTGGGTGGCGCCGTACTCGTAGCCCAGCACTTCGATCCAGTCTTTGTGCTTGTCGTCCAGTACTTCGCCTGGGATGCCGTCGATTTGGATATACGCGTCAAATGCCATGGTTAAAGCTCTCCATTTACAACTGATTAAGGGCGCTTGCGCAGCCCTTGGTTTCGACCTCGCCACGTGCATCGGCTGAGGCAACTGTCCGTCCGCCAGGCTTCATCCAGTAAAGCCCGGCGGACCGGTTCTGTGAACGCCGGCTCAATTGAGCCCGCGCACTTCGATTTCGACCCGTCGGTTGGGCTCCAGGCACTTGATCAACTGGGCCCGGGGTTGCTGCATGTCACATTTGACCAGCGGCTTGTTGCTGCCTTCGCCCTGGGCCTCGACCAGTTCGGCCGGCACGCCCTTGCCGACCAGGTAGGTGCGGATGGTCTGCGCACGCTGCTTGGACACCTGCAGGTTGCCCTGGCGATCACCCAGCTGGTCGGCGTGACCGGAAATGATGATCTTGCCGATGTTGGGCGTGTTCAGCAGCTTGGCGGCGATCGCGCTGAGCTGGCTTTGGCCTTCGCTCTTGAGGCTCTGGAAGTCGGCGCGGCCGAAGGCGAACAGCGTGTCGGACTCCAGCGTGATGGTCTCGATCGAGCGCAGCGACTGGGCGCGCAGGCTGTCGATGTAGTTGCGCGAGCTGGAGGTCAGGAACGCGTTGTCGAGGATGCGCGGTACGTCCGGTTCGCGCAGCTGCTCGCTGTAGAAGGTGATCTGGCGGCTGGCGTAGGTGTAGTCGTGCTGGCCGTCGTCATTGCCGTTGGCCTGGTCCAGGCGCTTGCCGGTCTGGCGGGCGATAGCCGGGTACCAGTAGTCCGGGATGCGCGCATTGAGCAGCGCCGGGTCGGTCTTCTCCCGTGGCGTGGACGACAGCATCACGTAGGTGTCCAGGGTCGCCTTGCCGAAGTCGGCGATCGACTGGGCACGGTTGTCACGGGGCAGGGCTTCGGCCTGGACGCTGTCGACGCCGGTCACCGGTTGCAGCTCGCGGGCGTTGCGCTGATAGACCTTGAGCGTGGTGAGCAGGTAGAGCGTGCGCGTCAGGTTGTCGGCGGTCGGCTTGAGCATCACCCCCTGCAAGGTGTCGAAATAGCGCTCGCGCAGCACCGGCTCGACCGCATGGCCGGTGTACAGCCCCAGGCGCATGCCCAGCGGCACGCCCTGGTCGTGGTGCTGGTGGTAGTAGTGCGCGGTCCAGAAGCGCAGGCGGTCCAGGCTGCGCCAGGCGGTGTACTGGCCCTCGGTGGCGGCGTCTTCGGCCTGGGCCTGGGCCAGCTCCTCGCCGATGCGCGTCAGCGTGCTGCGGTTGTTGACGTAGGACCAGCCCCACAGGCCGCACAGGATCAGCCCGGCCAGGCTGGCTGCGCCGACCCAGGCGGCCTTGCGCCGGCGCTCGCGGCGGTTGCTGGTGTACAGCGCCACCAGGTGCTGGTCGGGGATGATCACCTTGCGGAACAGGCTGTTGATGAACAGCGGCGCCGCCTGGCTGCCCAGGCTCGTCTCGACGGCACCTGGCTCCAGGGCGAAACGTTCGCTCACCTGCTGGCCATGGCTGCCCCACTGGGCATCGTCGGCCTGCAGGGCGGCGGTGAAGTAGAAGCCGCGCAGCAGTTCGGCGGACTGGTACGGGTTGGCGCGCAGCAGGCTGTCGACGAAGGCTTGCAGGCGCGGCTTGAGGGCCGCCAGCTCCAGCGGGAAGCGGTACACCGCATCGTTCTGGCGGGTGACCTGGATGTCCTGCTGGACCAGCTGCTGGCTCGCCACGTGCTGCCAGTACTGGGTCAGCTCGTCCATGGCCACGCTGAAACGCTGGCCCCAGTCGGCGCGCTCGTAGTCGGTGTGCGGGAAGGTCTTGCCGACCACTTCGCCCCGCGCCACATCGTCCAGCTGGCGGTAGAACGCGGTGAAGCCGGGGATCAGGTCGCACTTGGTGAACACCAGGTAGATCGGCAGGCGCACCTCCAGCAGGGCGCCGCTTTCCTGGATCCGCTCGCGCAGGCGCTTGGCCACCCGCTCCTGGTCTTCCAGCGAGCCGTGCAGCAGATCGGCGATGCTGACGCTGACGATCAGGCCGTTGAGCGGGCGACGCTGGCGGTGCTGACGCAGCAGTTGCAGGAAGCCGCGCCACTTGCCCGCTTCCTCGGGGCTGTTGACGTAGCGCCCGGCCGTGTCCAGCAGCACCGCTTCGGAGCTGAAGAACCAGTCGCAGTTGCGCGTGCCGCCCAGCCCCGCCACGCGCACGCCTTCGCGTTCGGCATAGGGGAAGTTCAGGCCCGACTGCACGATCATGGTGCTCTTGCCCGCCGCGGGCTGGCCGATCACCAGGTACCAGGGCAGGGCGTAGAGGGCGTCCTTGGCCGGGGTGCCACGGGGCGAGCTGCCGTGCAGGCGCTCGATGCCCTGCAGCAGGCGCTCGCGCAGCAGGCTGATCTCTTCGCGATCGGCGGGCGTGGCGTTGAGCACGGCCTGGTCGGCGTCGTCGCGCAGCAGGCCTTCGAGGTCAGGGTGTTGCCCGGCGCCCCGGTAGAGCAGCAGCACGTAGCCGGCCGACAGCAGCAGGAACAGCCCGATCCCGGCCAGCAGGCTGTGCAGCGAGGCGAAGCCCAAGGCACGGCCCAGGGCCCAGACCAGGAAGATCGCCAGGAAGAACGCGATGCCCAACAGATAGGGCTGGTACCGCAGGCAGTAGTACTTGAGCTTGTTCATACAGGCGTCGTATCCAGCGCATCGACGAACCGGTCGATGACATGTTCAAGAGGTCGGTCGTTATCGTGCACGCGCGGTGCCGATGCCAGTGGGCTGAGCAATTCCAGGTGTTCGCAGGCCGGGGCCTGGCCGCTGAGCAGGCGGTAGGCGTTGTGGGCATGCCGTGAGGGGAAGCAGTACAGCCGCGGCAGCATGAAGTCGTCAGCCAGCAGGCTCACCGCCGGTACGCCCAGGGCCGGGTTCATGCGCGTCAGCCAGGTCAGCCAGAGGTCGGCGGTCGGGTTCTTCAAGCCGCGTTCGGCCGGCAGCGGCAGTTCGATGCCACCGGCGAAGTCGCCGTGCAACGACGGCCCGGCCTGACGCAGGCGAGCGAGCGCGGTGGCGCTGTCGAAGGCCGGCCACGAGCCGTGCAGCGCGCGGGCCACGTCGGCGAAGCTGAAGTCGTGCAGGAACTTGGCGTGCACGCGGCGGAACAGGTCCAGGTCCTGGGCCTTGAGCGGGCGCAGGGCCTTGATCCGCTCGAACAGCGGGGCGCGCTCGGCGCCTTGCACCGCCTGGTGCAGCAACGGCTTGATCTGGGCGCTGAACAGCTCGCCCAGGGTGAACGGGTTGATCAACGGCGCGGCCTGCTCGCCCTTGATCAGCTGGAAGATGAAGAACGGGTAGCGCCGCTGGCTGGCGTCGCGGGAGCTGAGCAACCCACCCACCAGCCAGTTGCCCGTGCGTGCACGGTAGCTGAAGAAGCACATCGGCAGCGGGTCGAACGACGCCTGCCAGTGCTCGCCGTGGCGCAGGGCCGCGAGCGAGGACTGCAGCCAGGCGTCGAACTCGCAGACTTCTTCGGCCGCGCCATGCAGGCTGACGAAGTCCGCGCTCGACGGGAGCTTGCCGAAACACCCGATCATCGTGCGCCCCGACCACTGCCGTTGAGCGCGCTCAAGGCCTTGACCTGGTTCAGGTCGGTGAGCTTCACGCCGCCGAAGTTGCGCACCACCAGGCTCACGCGGCCGTTGGGGGTGTTCCAGCTGAAGCGCTGCTGCACGCCGTCGAGGTCGTCGACCCGGGCGCTGTCGTTCATCCGCAGCAGGCCCCAGCGGCCTGGGAAGTCGAACACCGTGAACCGCGCACCACTCAGGGTGACCACGTCCAGGCGCGCGCCCGGTGCGGTGCTGGTGCCCGGCCAGGCGAAGCGGTTCCAGCTGCTGCGCCCGTTGCGGTAGTGCTGTTCCTGGCCATCGAGGGTGAAGACGATGTCGGTGAAGTTGGCCGACGGCTCGAGCATGATCTCGAACCCGTTCTCGCGGTCCGACAGGCTGGCGATGACCTGGCCGACGGAGCTGGCCTTGTCGATGCTGTTGAGCATGCCGGGGTTGACCAGCGACGGCGTCTTGCCATTGCCCATGCCGAGGCCCTCGCCGTCGGACAGGTTGCCGATCTCGTTGCGCTTGAAGGCGGGCAGCAGGCCGGTGTCGGGGTCGACGAAGCGTTGCAGGTCTTTCACCGAGGCCTCGTTGCGGCTGGTGCCAGCGATCGGGTAGCGGTGCGCCATGACCTGCTCCCACGGCTTGGCGATCTGCTGCGCCCAGGCCTTGGCGATCTGCTGGCCGGCCGGGTCGCGCAGGGTATCCCAGGCGTACTGGATCGGCAGCACGAACAGGCCCTGCAGCGAACGCGACAGGCCGTCCTGGCTGGTGTCGAGGCTGCTTTCCACGTAGTTGCGAACGGTGGTCACTTCGCTCGGCTGGCCTTCGAGGGTCTCGCTGATCAGCTGCTTGCTGCCCTTGCCGACGTCCTGGGAACGCTGGATGTTGTTCATGCGCACCTTGAGCTTGCGCAGCGCGGCCAGGTAGCGGTCCATCAGGGTGCTGTCGGCGCCCTCGGCGTTGTTCTGCGCGAACATCCGCGCCACCGGCTCGAAGCGCTTGGCCAGGCTGCCATCGTCCACCGCCGGCAGCGACGGGGCGACAGTGGCCGCTACCGCGTCCTGGCTGTCGAACAGCCCGGTCACCTTGCTCCAGAAGCCGTCCTCGCGCACCACGCCCGGGGTCGGCACGTCGCGCTTGACCGGCATGTCCCACTGGGTGTTGTCGTTGACGGCGGCCAGCAGGTTCTTCACCGGCGAGTTCTGCACGTCGCTGAGCAGGCCCAGCTGTGTGGTGGCGGCGTTCAGGTCGGCGAAGTGGCGCACGCCCACGCTGCTGACCATCTTGTACCAGGCCTGGGTGTAGTCGCGCTTGTAGCGGGTCATGAACTCGCGGATGAAGTTGGCCTTCTGCACGATGGCATCGCCGCCGTTGCCGTCGAGCACCCAGTCGGACTCGTTGCGCAGGTTGCCCGAGACCAGCTTGATCAGCTCCGGCTTGACGAAGGTGTCCCAGCCCTGGCGGGTGTAGATCGCCGGCACGCCGGCCGAGCCGTAGAGCAGCGCGCGGCCGGGTTGTGGCACCAGGTCGTTGAGGCTCAGCATCGGGAACTGGCGGCTGGATTCGAGTTGCAGGCGCAGGTACTCGCGGTCGACCAGCGAACTGGAGAGCATGAACGACTTCAGGTGCTGGCGGGTCTCGCCGACCAGCTGCTCGTTGACCGGCAGGGCAGGTGCCTCGCCCTGTTCCAGCAGCTTGACGTACAGCGGCACGTTTTCCTTGATCACGTCCGTATCGGCCGGGGTGCCTTCGCCAGCGGCGTTGGCCCAGGCCTGGGGCAGGCTGGCGGCGACGAAGGCGGGGTCCGGGTGCGCCTGGGGGTCGGTCAGCATCAGGTACAGCTTGAGGGTGTTGTAGGCCTCGATGATCGAGGCGACCTGCTGCTCGTCCAGGCGCCCGAGCATTTCTTCGGACAGCGACAGGCCACCGGTGGCCGCCGACACCTCGGCGCCGTCGCTGGCGGTGGCCAGGTTGACCTTGCGGCTCAGGTTGCCCAGGCGGGAATTGTCCAGGGCCTGCTTGGCCTTGGCCGCCGCGGCGGCTTTCAACGCCTTGCCGTTGCGCGTCTTCGGCGCCGGGGCCGGGGTGAAGTCCAGGGCCTGATTGACGTCGGTGGCGAAGGCGTTGAAGGCGCGCATCTGCACCTGCAACTGCCGCGCGATCGGCTCCAGGGCCTGGCTGCGCAGTTGCGCCAGGTAGGCGGCGCTGGCCACGTCGTGGATCGCCTCGCCGTGGTACAGGCCGGCGCTCAGGCGCAGCGGCACGCCGTGCAGGCGGTGGTCCTCGACCGTCGCCATCTGCTCGCGCAGCACCTCCAGGCCTTTGCCCGAGGCCAGTTGCGCGTCGCGGTCGTCGGCCTGGTCGAGCTGCGCCAGCTCGCCGCGCAGGCTTTCGAGCCAGTGGCGGTTGTTGACGAACGACAATGCCTGCCAGCCGATGAACAGCAGGCCGGCAACGGCGGCCAGGGTCAGCAGCGCCGGGTTGACGGCGGACTGGCGGCCCAGGCGGGACTGGTACAGGGTCAGGTCGCGGTCGGGGAAGATCACCCGGCGGAAGGTGTCGGTGATGAAGAAGCTGCGGTTGCCGGCCGTGCGCGCAGGCGCGGTGCCTTCAGCGGCGGCGTCGAGGGCGAACGCGTCGGCGATCACGTCTTCGTAGACGCGCTCGAGCTGCTGCTCGGTCTGCAGGGCGCTGGTGAAGTACACCCCGCGCAGCAGCAGGGCACCGCCGCGCTGGCCGTGGATGAAGGGGTCGAGGAACTGCTCGAGCACATCGCCCAGGGCCGAGAAGTACTGCGGGAAGGTCAGCAGGGTGCTGTCGGCTTCGGCGCCCAGGGCGATCATCTGCGCGTCGACGTGCTGGCGCACGTGGCGCTGCAGGTTGGCCAGGCGCGCCTGGAGCACGTCACGCAGCCCCTGGGTGCGGATCTCCGAGAGGCCGAAAGTCATGCCCAGCGGCTGCTGGCGCTCGTGCAGGTCGAGGCCCTCGAAGGCCTGGTCGAAGCCCGGCAACTGGTCGACCTTGCTCAGCATCAGGTAGATCGGCGGGTTGGCGCCCAGGCACTCGGCGTATTCCTCGACCCGTGCCACCAGCTGCGCGGCCATGGCGCTGCGATCCTCGATGCTGGCGGCCAGCAGTTCGGGCAGGCTCACCACCAGCACCAGGCCGTTGATCGCCGCCTTGCCGCGCTGCTTGCGCAGCATCTTCAGGAAGGCCGCGAACTCGCTGGCCGACTGGTCGTCGCGCAGGTAGCGGCCGGCGGTGTCGATCATCACCGCGTCGGGGCTGAAGTACCAGTCGCAGTGCTGGGTGCCGCTCTCGCTGTCGTTGGCCGTGGCGATGCTGGCCGACAGGCCCGAGTGGGTCAGCAGCGAGGTCTTGCCCGCCGCCGACATGCCCATCACCAGGTACCACGGCAGGTCGGACAGCGCCGCCTTGCCACCGCCGCCGGCGGAGCGGTCGGTGCGCAGCATGGCGATGGCGTGCTTGAGGCGCTCGCGCAGCACTTGCTGGTCGCGGAACTCCCCGGTGGCGTTCCAGGAACGGTCCACCTCGATCTGCAGCAGGTTCTCCAGGTTCTGCTCGGCGCGGATGCGCTGGTACTGGCGCAGCACGATCGCCAGCAGGAAGCAGGCGGTGATGATCGCCAGGGCCTCGGGCACGTGCAGGCGCAGCCACGGCACCAAGGGCGCGACCAGCCAGCAGACCAGCAGGCTCAACAGCCACAGCAGTGGCAGGAGAATCCAGAAACTTTTCAACGAACGCAGTAATGTCTTCATGTCTTCCTGACTCGGCTACCTGAAGGCTCAGGCACTGAACAGCTGGCGGATGTGGTCGGAGAGGGCAGCGACGTCCTTGTCCAGCAACCAGTCGAGCGTCAGGTACACCACGACGCTGACCAGTGCGATCAAGGCCAGGTAGACCCACAACGGCACCTCGTGGCGCAGCATCTGCGAGACCTGGTCCGGCAGCGCCCAGTCGGGGGCCAGCGCCTTGGGCGGCTTGCGGTAGCGGGCGATGTCCTGGCCCAGGGTGTTGGCCAGGTAGCGAAGCTGGTCCTTCTGACCGAGGCCGAACTTGCCTTCGAAGCCCAGCGCCAGGCACAGGTGGTAGACCTCCAGCACGTCGACGTTCTGGCGCACGTCGGCCCGCAGCGCGTCGATCTTCTCGAAGAAGCCCTCGCCGGCCAGGTGCACGCCGAAGTAGCGGAACTGCAACGGTTGCAGCTCGACGTGCTGGCGCAGGGCGCTGTCGCCCGCGCGCAGCACGCTTTCGTCGAGGAACGCGCACAGCGCGTACTGGGTGTCCTTGACCTGCTCGACGCTGTAGTTGGCGGCCCGGGCATCGCGCTCCAGGTTGCCGAAGAAGCGCTCGACGCTGGCGTCGAAGGCCGGGACCGAAGTGACCTGGCGTCCGCGGCGCAGCATCAGCGCCATGCTGATGAAGTCCTTGACCAGGTCCTTGAGCGTCGGTTGTTCGCTGGCAGCCGCCACGGCGCCCTGTTGCAGTACGGCTTCGGTCATTTGAGCACCGCCATCAGTTCAAGCTTGAGGTTGGGAAGGGCACTGGGCGCATAGAAGCAGATGGTCTGCGATTCCATCATGCGGTCGTACACGTGGCCGTGGGGTTCGATGGCGAAGTACTGGTTGTCCAGGCGCACCGGGATCGCGTTGGGCAGGCGCGCGGCATGCACCAGGGTCACGCCGGGCATGGCGCTGTTGACCACCACTTCGATGTCTTCCGGCGAGCCGATCTTGATCGCCCGGGGCGCCATGTCGAGCAGGGTCGCGCCGGCCATGTCGGCATGCACCGCGATGTAGAAGTCGGCTTCGGTCAGGCGCTGGTCGTGCAGCTGGCCCTGCCAGTAGGACGGCTTGGTCTGGGTCAGGTGGATGACCACGCACTGGTTGGGCACGACGTTGTCGAGCATCACGCGGATCATCTCGTCGAGCCGCACCAGCGACGCCGCCGGATCGTGGTGATCGTACTCGGGGATGTCGCTGAGCTGGGTGTCGAGGGTGAAGGTCAGCAGCCCGCCGGCCAGGTCGGCCAGGAACAGGTACAGCCGCTCCGGGTGCAGGCGCGGGTGGGCCAGCAGGTGCGCCAGCTGCGGGTGGGCGCGGTTGACAGTGTTGAGCAGCCAGAACAGGGTCACGTCGCTGGAGCCGAACTCGGCGATCTGGTCGGCGCGCTCGCGGCGCCGGCCGGAGAGCGCCTTGCTCTTGGCCTGCAACGCACCGAGCAGGCGCTTGCCGATGCCGGCCAGGGTCTCGTGGCTGCCCAGGTGCAGGGTCGGGTGCACGAAGTGCGGGTCGAGGTTGAAGCCGCCCATGCTGTTGCGGGTCAGCTTGGCCAGGGCGCAGTGGCTGAACCCGTCGAGGCTGTCGCCGTCGACCAGCAGCACCACGTTCAGGCGCAGGCTGGTGATCTCGTTCTCCAGCTCGCCCTCGTTGAGGTCGGGCAGGGTGTCGAACTGCTTGCGAAAGCGCCGCGAGGCCTTGTGTTCCTGGCCGTCCTCGACGTAGTTCAAACCGAACGGTTCGGGCAGCTTGAGCGCGGCGTAGACCTTCAGGTCGTTGGCCTTGAGCAGGTCCTTCAGGTCGCGCGCGGCCGGCAGCGGGTCGTGCTGCGGGGCGTCGTACAGGCTGCCGTCGGGGAACACCAGCTTGAGGCGCTTGAGTTGCAGCGAGCCATTGGACAGCGCATCCACGTCCACCTCCAGCAACTGCACGCCCCAGTGGAACGGGGTGCCGCGCAGGGTGGCCTCGGCCAACTGGTGCTGGTGGAACTCATCCTGGTACTGGAAGTGCTGGGGCAGCAGGAACATGCCTTCCGACCACATCACTCGGCTCTGCTTGCTCATTTGACGCTATCCACGAGAGGGTTGAAGGAGGCGTCCGCCGCGTTGCGGGCCGAGGTGCCCACCGCGTCGGTCGCCTTGTCGAGGGCCGCATCCTGCGCCTTGTCGGTCAGGGTCTTGGGCACCCAGGCCGGCTCGCCGGGCACGGCCAGGCGGTCTTCGGCCGGCGGCTTGTTCAGCACGTCGACGCCGCGCATGGCCTCGATGCGCGTCTGGTCGACCAGCACCCGCAGGCCGTCGGAGGAGAACCAGATGCCCTCCTTGCGCAGCGAGTTGGCGTCGAAGGCGACCTTCCAGCGTGCGTCCTGGTCCTGGCGGAAGAACGCCGCCACGCCGACGTACCGGGCGTTCTTGGCCAGGGGCCACTGGTCGATCTGGCCCATGCCGGGCAGCAGGGTGATCTCGCGGGTTTCCACCAGGGTGTTGCCCAGGGCTTTTTCCGGCATGTCCCAGAGGGTGTCGGGGCTGGCCGCCGCGAACCGCTCCAGGTCGGTCAGCTGGTACACGCGCATGACCACCGACAGCGGGTGGCCCTCGGCGTCCGGGTTGAGCTGGTTGCCGCCGTCGGAGGTCAGGATCAGGTTTTCATGGTCGGCCAGCATGTCGGCCGCCCAGCTCTGGTCCATGCGCTTGCCGATGCGGTCGGTGACCCCGCAGCCGACCAGCGCCAGCAACAGCGCGGCGGTGGTCAGGTGCTTGAGGGCAGTGTGGGTGTATGAGGTCAAGGCTCGCTCTCCGGGTGCGGTCAGGCCAGGCGATAGGCGAAATCGCCATCGCTGCCCAGCTCGATCGTGATGCGCTCGATCGGCGCGTCCTGGGCCATGCGCTCGAGCACGCGCTGGGCGAGTTCGGGCATCAGGGTCTGGGACAGGATGTTGTCGATGTTGCGGGCGCCGCTGTCGACCTCGGTGCAGCGCGCGGCGATGGCCTTGACCAGCGCCTCGTCGTAGACCAGCTCGGCGTGGTGGTTGCGGGCGAACCGTGCGGCGAGGCGTGCCAGCTTCAGGCCGACGATGCGCTCGAGGATCTCGTCCTGCACCGGGTAGAACGGCACGATGCTCAGGCGCCCGAGGAAGGCCGGCTTGAACACGTGGTTCAGCTCGTCACGCAGGTCCTCGACCAGGGCCGCCGGGGTCGGCAGCTCGGTGGCCTTGAGGCAGGCCTGCATGATGTGCTCGGTGCCGGTGTTGGAGGTGAGGATGATCACCGTGTTGCGGAAGTTGATCTCGCGCCCCTCGCCGTCGTCCAGTACGCCCTTGTCGAACACCTGGAAGAACAGCTCGAGCACGTCGGGGTGGGCCTTCTCGACCTCGTCGAGCAGCACCACGCTGTAGGGCTTGCGCCGCACCGCCTCGGTCAGCACGCCGCCTTCGCCATAGCCGACGTAGCCGGGTGGCGAGCCCTTGAGGCTGGAGACGGTGTGCGCCTCCTGGTACTCGGACATGTTGATGGTGATCAGGTTGCGCTCGCCGCCGTACAGGGTGTCGGCCAGGGCCAGGGCGGTCTCGGTCTTGCCCACGCCGCTCGGGCCGAGCAGCAGGAACACGCCGATCGGCTTGTTCGGGTCTTCCATGCGCGCCCGGGAGATCTTGATGCGCTTGCCGATCTCGTGCAGCGCATGGTCCTGGCCGAGCACGCGCTCGCCCAGCAGCGCCGGCAGGCGTTGCACGGTGTCGATCTCGTCGCGCAGCATCTTGCCCAGGGGGATGCCGGTCCAGCCGCTGATGACCTGGGCGATGGCGCCACCGTCGACCAGGGCATGCACCAGCGGCTGGTCGCCCTGCACCTGGGCCAGTTCGGCGCGCAAGGTGTTGAGCTGCTCGGCGTCAGCTTCTTCGCTGGCGTCCAGCGCCTTGAGTTGCTCGACCAACGCCAGCTCCTGCTGCCACTGGGCGTTCAGCTGCTGCTCCTGGGCCTGGGCGGCCTCGAGGGCGGCCTGCAGTTCGTTCAGGCGCCGGGCATGGTCGTGGCCCTTGCCGGCCTCGTGGTCGAGCACGGCGATCTCTGCGCGCAGGTTGTCGATCTGCCGGCGGCTGTCTTCCAACGCGCCCGGCTGCGACGACTGCGCCAGGGCGATGCGTGCGCAGGCGGTGTCGAGCACGCTGACGGCCTTGTCGGGCAGCTGGCGACCGGTGATGTAGCGGCTGGACAGGCGCACGGCCTGCACCAGGGCTTCGTCCATCACCGCCACCTGGTGGTGCTCGCGCATCTTGCCCAACAGGCCGCGCAGCATGTGGATGGCCTGCTCCTCGTCCGGCTCCTCGACTTTGACCACCTGGAAGCGGCGGGCGAGGGCGGCGTCCTTCTCGAAGTACTTCTTGTACTCGGCCCAAGTGGTGGCGGCGATGGTGCGCAGCTCACCGCGCGCCAACGCCGGCTTGAGCAGGTTGGCGGCATCGTTCTGCCCGGCCTGGCCGCCCGAGCCGATCAGCGTGTGTGCCTCGTCGATGAACAGGATGATCGGGTGCAGGCTGCGCTTGACCTCCTCGATCACCGCCTTGAGGCGGTTCTCGAACTCGCCCTTGACCCCGGCGCCGGCTTGCAGCAGGCCGAGGTCGAGGGTGTGCAGGGCCACGTCCTTGAGCACCGCCGGCACGTCGCCCTGGGCGATGCGCAGCGCCAGGCCTTCCACCACGGCGGTCTTGCCGACCCCGGCTTCGCCGGTGAGGATGGGGTTGTTCTGGCGCCGGCGGGTGAGGATGTCGACCATCTGCCGCACCTCGAACTCGCGGCCCAGCACCGGATCGATGCGGCCTTCACGGGCGCTCTGGGTCAGGTTGACGGTGTACTGGTCCAGCGCCGGGGTCTTGCCGCCGGCCTTGCCGGTGCTGGTCACAGGCGCGGCCGGGCTGGCCAGGGGGCTGGCCAGTTTCGACTCGGGGCTGCTCTCGACCAGGGCGGTCAGGTTCAGGCGCAGGTCGTCGGCGTTGATCTTCTCCAGCTCCGGGGCCGAGCCGATCACCACGCGGCGCAGTTCGGCATCGTCGAGCAGCGCTTGCAGCAGGTGGGCGCTGCGCACCTGGCCGACGCCATACTCGATCGAGGCCAGCAGCCAGGCCTGCTCGATCATGCGGGTGATGTGCGGGGAGAGCGCCGGGGTGCGGGTGTTGCCCTTCTTGAAGGTGCCGAGCGCGGTCACCAGCTGCGCCTGCAGGCGCTCGCCGACCACGTCGTAGTGGCGCAGGATCGGCGCCAGGTCGCTCTCGCCGTTGTCGAGCAGTTGCAGCAGCAGGTGCTCGACCTCGACGTCGTAGTGGTGCTCGGACAGGCACAGGGCCGCTGCGCTTTCGGTGGCCGCGCGGCTGGTTTCGTTGAGCTTGGCGAACAGAGACTTCAGGTTCACAGGGCGACCCCATCGTAAGGAATGTGGAAGACGGCGCAACGCGAAGGCTCCGCGTCGCGGTCGGGACGTTTGAGCCAACCCAGCCAGCCCAGGGCGACGTTGCCCTGACGGCCCAATTGCGCGCAGGGCACCGCATCGCGCTTGATGCGCGGGGCGATGTCGAAATCGAGTTCGGCGCCGACGTAGAAGCGCACCAGCTCCACCAGTTGGCGGTAGCACGGGGCGCCGGGCTGGAAGCGGCGGTAGTCGGCCAAATCCAGCGGGCCCAGCTCGATGCGGATGCTCGACTGGTAGTCCCAGACCCGGTCGCCGGCCACGGCGCTGTGGCCGAGCTGGGCGTTCTTGCGCCCCAGTTGCGTGCGCTGTTCAGGTTGCAGGCGCAGCCAGCGCCCGGCGAACTGCCGGACCTGGATCGGCAGGCCGAACTGGAAGCCGAGCATGACCTCCAGGTTGAG
Source organism: Enterobacterales bacterium AN_CKDN230030167-1A_HGKHYDSX7 (assembly GCA_046940335.1). GTDB lineage: Bacteria > Pseudomonadota > Gammaproteobacteria > Pseudomonadales > Pseudomonadaceae > Aquipseudomonas. The sequence goes on along the minus strand of JBKYML010000007.1, from coordinate 24,141 downwards.
CGCGTTGCGCGGCTTCTGGCTGAACAGCCCGGCGAAGTAGCTGAACAGGTCGCGGCGCAGCGCCGAGGGCTGCTCTTCGAACTTCAGCGCACGGGCACGCGGGCCCAGGCCGATCAGGCTCAGCAGGTAGCCCTCGAACGCCGAGCTGTCCTTGCGCTCGTGCTCGATGTGGAATTTGTACTTCTGCCACGCCTCGTAGAACAGCGTGGTCATGCGGTGCGAGAAGATGTCCAGGAACGCATGGGCGGCATCGTCGCGGTACTGCACATGGCGTTCGAGCAGCAGCTCGGTGTACGGGCGCGGCAGCACGCCCGACGGGCCCACCAGCCCCATGAAGGTCACCTGGACTTCCGACAGCGGCAGGCCGGCCGGCGACACCTTGCCTTCGCGCTCGAAGTGCAGGTCGCTGACCTCGCTGGCCGGGAAGGCGAGCGACAGCTGCGTGCGAAAACGCAACGGGTCTTCGTGCGGCCGGGTCGCCAGGTCCATGCGCCCGGAACGGCTGTAGTGCAGGCGGAGCAGACGCACCAACTGGAAGAACTCGAAGCGGTGCGGTTCGGCTCGGGCCTGATCGATCAGACCAGGGGCTGATCGCCAGTGCGGGCTGGCCATTGAACGACTCTCTTCTCTCGTTGTTGGGTGCGTAGGGTCAGTTGGGTGAAGCTGTTCATCGAGCAGTACTGGCCGAAGAAGTGGTCCAGCACCTTGCCGAACAGGAACACGCCGCTGCCGATGAACTGGCGCTCGTCCAGGGTCAGGGTGATGCCCACGCCACGCACGAAGTTCGGACGCGGGTGGCCGATGCGGGCCACCACCGGCTCGCTCTCGATGGCCTTGATGCCGTTGATCTGTTTGCGGATGGCCGAGACGTTGCGGTAGTTGTACAGCGACAGCAGTTCGAGCAGCACTTCGCGGCCCTGGCCGACCAGCGACAGGTGGTTGAGCGACAGGTGCGCGATCAGCCGCCAGATCAGGCCCTTGCCCAGCGGCACGCGCACGCTGGCGGTAGGCTTGCGCAGGCAGCGGATATCGGTGATCACCGAGTTGGCCGGGATGCTGAAGTCGCCGCGGTCGCCCCCGAACGGCAGCATCAGCGGCACGTCGCGGTTGCTGCACGTCAGGCTGATGCTGAGGGTGTCGCTGCCGCCGTTGATCAGCTCCAGGTCGCGGTCGACCACGCGGATGCTCATGGCCGTGGCGTCGGCCTGGTTGCGGCGTCGGGCGATCCAGAAGCTGGCGTGCGGGTCGTGCTCGCCACGGGGTTCGAAGAACGGCTGGCAGGTGGCGACCTGGTCGATCCCGCCAAGCTTGCGCACGCGCCGCACGCGGTCGATGGAGACCACTTCGGCGGCACTGTGCATGCGCGTGTCGGGGATGACTGGGTACTCGTGCTGGGTGTGGGTCAGCTTGATCGGCTCGGCCTGCTGGCGGAACAGGTTGATGATCGGCGTGCAGTTGAGCTTGAAGTTGTTGCGCCCGAGGGTCTGGGTCAGCCGCGCCAGGCGGTCGTTGAGGTCGTAGTCGGCAAAATAGAAGTTCAGCTCGACCTGCTCCAGGGCCTTGTCGCGCAGCGGGCGTGCCAGGCCGGTGAGGTCGAAGAACATGAACTTGTCGGGGAAGGTGAAGTACTCGTGCAACAGGCGATAGCCCAGGAACGAACGCTCGGAATAGTCCACCAGCCCTTCGTCGCGGCCATAGCCAACGCTTTTGAGGGCATCGGCGGGCAGGGCGATCTCGCGGCGACGGCCCTCGTCCTCGAAGCTGAGGGTGACCTTGGCCAGGTTGTTGAACAGCAGCTCGTACAGCTGCAGCATCAAGGTCGCCTCGCCGTCAAGAAAGAAGCGCAGCCGGTCCAGCGCCATCTCGCCGAACAGCGCCTCGCCGCTGGCCTGCAGGCCGATGCGCAGGCGCGCCACCAGGTCGGCGCTGTGGCCGTTGAAGGCCGAGCGCTCGAGTTCGGCAAAGGACGCGTGCTGCACGGCAATGGGCCAGAGCGAGACCGGGTAGCAGGTGCGGAACCGGCACACCACGCCGTCCACGGCGTTGGCGTGCAGTTCGGTGTGGCGCGGCACCTCGTAGGCTTCGGTGACCTTCTCCTGCTTGCCCAGGCTCAGCTCGACCACCGACATCGACGGGGTCGGGCGCAGGTAATGCGGGTACAGCACCTCGAGGAACGACTCGACGATCTCCGGAAACTCGTCGTCGAGCTTCTTGTGCACGCGGGCCGAGAGGAACGAGAACGCTTCGATCAGCCGCTCGGTGTGCGGGTCTTCGCAGTTGTCGCCCTCGATCAGCAGGCGCGAGGCGATCTTCGGGTACTGCGCGGCGAACTCCTGGCCGAGGAAGCGTAGGTGCGACAGCTCCTTTTCGTAGTAGGGCAGCAGTTCGTCGAGCATCAGTTGAGGTTCTGCACTGTGTATTCTTGGGTGTTGACCTGCAGCACGGCGTCGAAGGACACCTGGCGGCTGATGTCCTGCAGATGCAGGACAGCGTCCACGCGGAAGGTCAACATGCGGTGGCCATCCTGCTGGGCCAACAGCTGGACACGTACGCGATGAAAGCGTCGGTCCCCGGTGGTGATCGCCCGCTCCAGCTGCTGCTGGATGAGCCGGCGATCGTGTGGGTCGAGCACGCTGCGGCTGGTGAAGTCCGGCATGCCGTACTCGAGGATGGTCCCCGCCAGGTGCGGGAAGCCCTCGAGTTCCTCGGCGACCAGGGACTGACGCGTGTTCACCAGCACCTCCAGGTCGCGCACGATGCTGGCCTTGTACTCGGCCAGGGAGAACGTGCGCAGGCCGCTCGGCTCGGTCGACTGGTGCGGACGGTCGTCCAGCAGTCGGTCGAGCAGCGAGGGCAGGAGGCGGGGCGGGTTACTCATGTGTCGTCCTTGTACACACCGTCCGGTCAGCTACGCGCGCCTTGAGGCAACTCGGCCACCAGGCGCAGCGACGCGGTCAGTTCGTCCAGCTGGTAGTGCGGGCGCAGGTAGGTCACGGCCTTGTACACGCCCGGCTTGCCCGGCACCTCGAAGACCTCGGCACGCGCCTCGCGCAGCGGGTACTTGGCCTTGGCTTCCTGGCTGGCGGTGTCGTCCAGCAGCACGTAGCTGGCCAGCCACTGGTTGAGGAAGTTCTCCACGTCCATGCGCGAGGCGAAGCTGCCGATCTTGTCGCGCATGATCGCCTTCATGTAGTGGGCGATGCGCGAGGTAGCGAAGATGTACTGCAGCTGCGCCGACAGGCGTGCGTTGGCGTTGGCGATGTCGGTGTTGTACTGCTTCTGCTTCTGCGCCGACTGGGTGCCGAAGAACGCGGCGTAGTCGGTGCCCTTGCAGTGCACCAGGGGGATGAAGCCCAGGTCCGACAGTTCCTTCTCGCGGCGGTCGGTGATGGCGATCTCGGTCGGGCACTTGAGGGCGATCTCGCCGTCGTCGGTCTTGAAGGTGTGGGTCGGCAGGCCTTCGACCAGGCCACCGCCTTCGACGCCGCGAATGGCCACGCACCAGCCGTAGCGCGAGAACGCGTCGGTGACGCGGGTGCCCAGGGCGTAGGCGGCGTTCATCCACAGGTACTTGCTGTGGTCACGGCCATCGACGCTCTCGACGAAGTTGAATTCCTCCACCGGCGTGGTATCCGGGCCGTAGGGCAGACGACCGAGCACGTGCGGCAGGGTCAGGCCGACGTAGCGGGAGTCTTCCGAGGCGCGGAACGACTTCCACTTGGCGTATTCGACGGTGTCGAAGATCTTCGCCAGGTCGCGCGGGCCGGACATCTCGGTGAACGAGTCCCAGCCGAACAGCTCGGACGAGGCCGCCGAGATGAACGGTGCGTGGGCCGCGGCGGCCACGTGGGAGATCTCCTCGAGCAGGTACATGTCCTCGGGGCTGCGCTTGAACTCGTAGTCGCCGATCAGCATGCCGAAGGGCGCGCCACCGAAGGTGCCGTACTCTTCTTCGTAGACCTTCTTGAACAGCGCGCTTTGGTCGAATTCGCTGGCGGACTTGAGGTCGCGTACCAGGTCCTTCTTCGAGGCGTTGAGCAGCTGGATCTTCAAGTTGGTGCTGGTCTCGGTCTGGTCGACCTGGTACTTCAGGCCGCGCCAGGAGGCTTCCAGCTGCTGGAACTCGCTGGCGTGCATGATCTCGTTCATCTGCTCGGAGAGCATCGAGTCGATCTCGGCGATGCGCGCGTCGAGCACGGCGATCAGGTCCTTGCTCGGCGTCACTTCGCCTTCCAGGACCTGGTTGACCAGTTCGCCGATCAGGTCGCGGGTGCGGTCACGCTCGGTGTCGGAGCGGGCCACGCGGCTCTGCGAGATGATGCTGTCGAGCAGCGACGGCTGCGGGGCGAAGTGTTCGACTTCGACCACGTCGCTGGCCGGTTGGGATTCGGTGTGCTTGTCGGTCATGGTCGGGCTCCTCAGGCGCGGTCGTCGCTGGACGGGTCTTTCACTTCGGCCTCACGGCCGAATTCCTTGCCCAAGGTCTTGAGCTTCTCGGTGTTCTGCAGCACGTCCATCAGCAGCTCTTCGAGCTTGTCGTTGCCGCCCATCTTGTTGCGCAGGTCGGCCAGCTTGTTGCGCACTTCCAGCAGTTTGCGCAGCGGCTCGACCTGCTTGACCACGTTCTGCGGCTCGAAGTCTTCCAGGCTGTTGAAGTTCAGCTCCACGCCCAGCTGCGTGCCGTTCTTGGCCAGGGTGTTGTCCACGCGGTAGGCCAGGCGCGGCTTGATGCCCTTGAGCACGCCGTTGAAGTTGTCACGGTCGATGAAGATGAACTTGCGGTCCTTGAGCTTGGGCAGCGGCTCGAGCGGATTGCCGGAGAAATCGCCCAGCACGCCGACGACGAAGGGCAGTTCCTTCTTCTCGATGGCATCGCCGATGTCCACGTCGTAGGTGATATGGACCCGAGGCGCGCGAACGCGGTCGAGTTTGTGCTGGGTGCTTTCCTTCTTCGCCATCGTGTTCTCCAATGCGAGCGTTTCGCTACGAATCATGGCGCCGCCCCTGGTCGGGGCCGCGCATTACAATCCTTCGATCGTCAGCAGCAGGCGCTGACGGATGTCGTCGTTCATGTCCAGAATGTTGTCGCGCCCGACCAGCTCCTCGAAGCTGGTGTTGCCGGCGATCTGCGTGCTGCTGCGGATGACCGCGTCATCCGGCAGGGTCGAGCGCACCGGCGAGCTGAGGATGCAGAAGGGCAGGTCGCCCAGGCCCTTGAGGCGCTCGAAGCTCAGCGAGAAGCGCAGGCCCTCGAACAGACGGCCCAGGCCGGGGGATTTGCTCAGGCAGTAGAACAGCACCAGGTAGTGCACCACGAAGCGGTACAGCTCGGCGCTGCTGCGGTTGGGGTCCTTGACGACGTCCCGGAACTTGGCCAGCTCGAAGGCGCTGAAGCCCACGACCCAGCGCGTCGGGCTGGTGATGCGGATGACCTGGCCGCTCGGTTCGAGGACCTTGTCGTATTCCAGGGGGAAGAGTTCGGGCGTGGTGCTGATCAGGTTGAGCGGCACGTCCAGCTCGCTGACCAGCTGGAAGGGCGCGGCCGAGCCGACGCGCTCGTAGAGTTCGATGAGCGACTGGAAATGCCCCTGGGTCTCGCGGCCACTGCCGCGCTGGGCACCTTGCAGGTACTCGCCGAACAGGGTCTGCGGACGAATCAGCGGCGCCACGGTCGCCAGGTAGTCCGCCGCCTGCGCCTTGAGCGCATCGGAGATCGCGCGCGTCTGGCTGCGCAGCTTGATCAGGGCTTCGACATCAAACGTCTGTGTCATTGGTACATCGTCCATGAGCCTGCATGAGCGTCCTGAAACGCCGGTGGCGTGGACCCGAAAACGCACCACTCGGCCCGGTGCGTCTGGTGCTGGCACATGAATATCGTGTTGCCAGCAATGCCGAGTAGGGCACCCCGCGGTGGGAGAAGTTCCTGCGAGGAGGGCATTTTTTCCCTGTTTGGAGGGGTTGTGCAATGGTGGCTCGGTGCTATCTATCGGCGGTTCACGACCCTGAAACTGGGGGCTTGAGCCCAAAGACCTTGGGCGGTACGGGGAGAAGGGGCGTTTTAGAGCGGGTGCAGAAGATTTTTTCAAAACGTGAACTGTGTCTCAAATGTGAGACGTGTCATGGAGTTGTCACTGGCGCAGGTGAGGGGTGGAATGATGGCATTACAGTGACGGGATTGAGTCGCATTGCCTTGGTCGGCAGTTCAGTTTCGCCCATCCACCTGAATGCACACATCCTTCCCATCGACCCGCTTGCAGGGCCAGTGATCCTCGATGTAGAAGTCCGGCTTGAAGCACAGACGTTCGTCGTTGACCCAGAACAGCTGCCAGGCCGAGCCTGAGATCAGCAGCTTCGAACACGGGGAGTAGTCCCGAGCGAGCAGCACTGCCGTGGTCAGCACCGCCAGTGCCGGCGACACGTACAACATGGACCTGAGCGTGGCCTTCAACGACTGGACCTGGAATCGGAACAGCCGCGACCCTCTGGGCGGGTCGAACTTCTCGCCGCGCCAGACCGCGTTCGCACAGCCCACGACGATGAGCGGCGTGACCACCACAGGCGCCAGCAGGAAGAATCCCAGGTAAGGCGTTTCCACGACCGGGGCATGGCGCAGGATTCGCCCGAACAGCGGCAACACATCCGCCGCCAGCCAATAGGCCGAGGCCACGCCCACGGCGAGCATGCCCAAACCCAGCACGCCTGCGATCAGGCGCAACCCCAGTGGGGATGGCTGCGAGGAGGGCGACGAAGAACGCGCAGGCATGGGGTCAGAACCCCGGCAGGTTGAACGTGGGCAGCTTCGGTAGTTTCGGCAGGCTAGGCATGTTGGGCAGTTCGGGCCGTGGCCATCCAGGCAGGTTCAGATCGCCCGGTTGAAGCTTGCGCAGCACCCACGACTTCGCTTCGTCGTACAACTGCTCGGCAATGCCGTCGGCGATCTCGCTCACAGTCTGTTGGGCGTACTTGCGCAGATCGTCCACCTTGATCTCGGCCAACTGCTCCTGCAAGGCCTGGATGTGGTCAACGGCATAGCGCAGGCCGGCCTTGACCGAGTTCTTGATCCCGTAGTGGTTGTCGAGCGCGTTCAACCCCCAGCCAATGGCCAGGACCACGGCAGCCCCGGCGATGGCCGGCGCGGCGGCAAGGGTGAAGACGCTACCGACCGCCAGTGCCGCCGCATAGCCGATGGCCGAGGCAACGCCTGCCTTGACCAGCTCGACACCTATCCCCGCGAACAGGTCGGACCAGACGCTCTCGTCGTTGAAGAACCACTCGACCGCCTCGATGCCGACCCCGACGTAGCACGACAAACGAAACCCCGAGAGGGCAGAGCCACGGATGCCGTAACGACCGATGCCCATTTCGACGATTTTCGGGTGCGTTATGCTGTAGCGCGTGCCTTTCAAGGCGCTGCCCAAGGCGCTGCGCAGACCGGGATAGCCCGACAAGATGATGTATTGCTTGCCATTGCGCACGGAGATGCGGGCCTTGGTGCCGATTCCGCCAAGGTCGCGGACCATCTTGACGATGTTCTTGAGGTCCAAGGTCGACATCGCCAGGGGCACACCCGCATTGGTGTTGACGAACTCGTGCACGGTCGCGTCGTAGACCGATTTCACCGGGTCGTAGATGCCAGTGAGTACGCCGGCCTGGCTTCGCGTACAGACCTGCGGCGATTGTGTGCCAACACCGCCTCTCTGTAGCCCCATCCCAGGTAACATGAAGTCTGCCACCGCAAAGATCAGGACTTCACGGTGGTTCTTGTCCATGTCGCATTCGACGCGGCTGAGTTGTTCTTCGCTCAGGCTCATGGCGATTCTCCCTGTGATCGCGAACGTCGAGCCTTGCGCTCGACGGCGGGAGCCTACACCGGGCTCAGGGGTCAGGGCAAACCGACCCGCCCCGCGGCGCGCGTGGCGTGCACGCGGCCGGGCCAGAGCCTGTCAGCCCTGTACGCACCGTGCGAACACGCCATGAATGCTCAGTTTGTGGCCGAATGCCATCATTTGACAGTCGAGCCCGTTGGCGTTTTCATTGGATGCTTTTCCGACTGCTGCAGGATGCTTGGAATGATTATGGATGCTGTGAAGTCGATCCTGAGCCAGAACAAACGGCTGTTCACCTTCGACTCGCCATTGCCGCCCGATCAGGAGCTGCAACTCCTGAGTTTCTCCGGCCGCGAAGCCATCTCCGAGCTGTTCAGCTTCCAGGTGCACCTGATCTCCCAGGACGCGCGCATCGAACTCAAGAAGCTGATCGGCAAGAAGGTCACCTTGGGCGTTGCGCTGGCCGATGGCAGCACACGCTACATCAGCGCACACGTCTCCGACTTCGTACACACCGGGGCCGATGCCGGCATCGCCAACTACACGGCCGAGCTGGTGCCGTGGATCTGGATCCTCAGCCGACGCCGCGACTCGCGCATCTTCCAGGACAAGACCACCGAGCAGATCGTCAAGGAAGTCTTCGAGTACTACCTGACCCTTGCCGAGCACGAATTCCGCCTGAGCAAGCCGCTCAAGCCCATCAGCTACTGCACCCAGTACCAGGAATCGGACCTCAACTTCGTGCTGCGCCTGCTGGAGCAGGAAGGGCTGTTCTTCACCTTCGAGCACACCCAGGAAGGCCACCGGATGATCATCAGCGACGACAGCAGCGAGCTGCCGCCGCTGGAGCGTCAGCCGGTGATCCGCTACCACAGCGCCTCGGTCACCGAGACCGCCGACTCGATCACCACCTGGTCGTCCAGCCGCCGCCTGCAGCCGACCCGGCTGACCCTCAAGTCCTACGACTACAAGCAGCCGCGCAACCCGCACCTGGTGCAGCTCGACTCGATCAACCAGCAAGGCGAGGTCGGCCAGTACGAGATGTTCGAGTACGAAGGGCTATACGGCTATTCCGACCTCGACGAAGGCACCCGCAAGGCCCGCCACCGTCTGGAAGCCATGGAAGTGCATGGCAAGACCTTCAACGGCGAGAGCAACTGCCGGGCCATGGAGCCGGGTCGCCACTTCCAGCTCACCCAGCACTACGACCACGACAACGACGCACCGGCCGATCGCGAGTTCCTGCTGCTGTCGGTCAACCACTGGGGGCGTAACAACTACTCCAACGAAGGCGAAGCAGGCTACCGCAACAGCTTCACCTGCATCCGCCGCAAGATCACCTTCCGCCCGATGCAGCACACGCCACGCGGCGTCATCAGCGGCCCGCAGACCGCCATCGTCGTCGGCCCACCGGGCGAAGAGATCTACACCGACGAACTGGGCCGGGTGAAGCTGCAGTTCCACTGGGACCGCAACGGTGAGTTCAACGACCAGAGTTCGTGCTGGGTGCGGGTAGCGCAGTCTGGCGCTAGTGGTGGGTTCGGCAGCATCCTGATCCCCCGTGTGGGCGACGAGGTCGTGGTGGTGTTTCTCGACGGCAACCCGGACCGGCCGTTGATCATGGGCAGCCTGTACAACAGCAATAACACCCCACCGTGGTCGCTGCCGGCGAACAAGACCCAGAGCGGGTTCCTGACGCGGTCGATGAAAGGGGATGGCGCGACGGCCAACTTCTTCCGCTTCGAGGACAAGGCGGGCGCCGAGCAGATCATCATGCATGCCGAGCGCAACATGGACACGGAGATCGAGCTGGATGAAACCCACGACGTGGGCAACAACCGCACCATCACCGTCGGCGGCACGCACACCGAACAGATCAAGAAAGACACCGTCGTCCAGGTGACCGAGGGCTCCTACACCTTGCAAGTCGACAACCAGTTCGTCCAGGTGTCGGCCAATGAGCACATCATCCTGAAAGTGGGCGACAGCAGCATCACACTGACCCCGCAAGGTATCGAGATCAAGGGCAAGGTCATCGTCACCACCAGTACCGACACCACGCAGATCACCGGTGCCGCCGTGCGGATCAACGACTGAGGCCAGGCGCATGTACAAGCCTTCGATCTACGACCGTATCTCTGCCAAGCGCGCCGCCCAGGAAGAGGCGGCACGCCTGGCCAAGCTGGCAGAGGCCGCCAGCGAGCAGGAAGCGGCTGTCGAAGCCGCCGTGCCCGTTCCCGTGGCGGCGCTCGATGTGGCCAGCAGCTTCACCTTCGCCGGTTTCAACCTTCAGTTCCCACAGCACTTGCGGTTTCGCGATGTGCAGACGACGCTCGAACACGAGGGCGAGCTGATCGCCCTGAGTATCCGTCGGCGTGACGTGCGTGCTGCGCAGACGCTCGATCAGCTGTTCGAGGCGGCGATTCAAGCCCTGCGCGAACGGCATCCGCAGCTGCGCGTGATTCGCCAGCGCGACGGTCATCTGGCGGGTAACCCGGCCAAGGTGCTGGACTTTCACTTCCAAGCCGGCGGTGAGCCCCGCCATGGCCGCCTGGTCGGCGCACTGGTGCCGGTCGAAGGCGCGCAAACGCCCCAGTGGTTGGACATCTCCACCGTGATCGACCCGACCCGTCCCGGTCTGAGCCAATGGCTGGCCGAGTTCGATCAGGTGCTGGACGGCCTCGCGCTGCGCTGACCTCTTTTTCGTTATCAGGAAATCCCATCGCATGGATTACGAGTTGCAGGAAGGCAGCATCGCGCTGCCAGCAGGGTTCGACGATCGTACCGTCAACATGTTTGTGCTGGGGTCCAGCATCCCGGCACCACTGAGCATCACCGTCTCGCGCGATACGCTGCTGCCGGATGAAACCTTGCAAGCCTACGTCGATCGCCAGATCAAGATGCTCACGTCCAAACTGCGCGGTTACACGCGCATCGGCAACACGCCGGTAGCACTGTCGACCGCCGCGCCCATCCCTGGCATCCAGATCGATGCGTACTACATGAACCAGGGTCGCCCGCTGTATCAGCGCCAGGCAGCCTTCATCACCAGCCCTGGGCGTGCCTTGATCTTCTCCACCACGGCCCAGGCCGATTTCAGCGCCGAGCAGACCCAGGACTGGAACAACCTGCTGGCCAGCTTCACCCCACGCGCCGCGGTCACGACCGGCACCGAGCCCAGCGAGCAGGAGTAACGCCCCATGTTCGAAGCGGCCCGGTTCGGCGACGAGATTTCGCACACTGGCGCGCTGGGGGGCTTCCTGATCGGAGCCGCCCTGGGTATCGCGCTGGTGGCCACGGTGGCGATCGCCACGTTCACTTGTGGATTCGGTGTTGGTTTGTTGGCGGGTCTTGCAGCGGGTATTGGAGGCAGCTTGCTGACCGCCGCCGGAGAGGCGCTAGGCAGTTTGTTGACGTCCCCCTCAGGGACGATCACCACTGCCTCACCGAACGTCTTCATCAACAGCCGCAAGGCCGCCCGCGTCGAAAAGAGCATCGGTGCCTGCGACAAGCATCCAGGGCCGGTGCAGATCGCCGAAGGCTCGACCAACGTCTTCATCAACAGCGTCGCCGCAGCGCGCAAGGGCGACAAGCTCACCTGCGGCGCCACCATCACCAGCGGTTCGGGTAACGTCATCATTGGCGGTGGCACTTACCGCTATCTGCCCGTGGACGACGAAGTGCCGCAGTGGCTACGCACTACGGTGGATGTCCTGATGGCCGTCGCGGGTGCGGCAGGTGGTATTGCTAACCTTCTCAAAGAGGGGGCGCAGTTGGGCATGAAGGCCTCACTACCCTGCGCTCTGAGGTTTACCGCAGGCTTCGTTGCAGGTGAAGTCGCCGCGCGCTACGTGGTCGAACCCGTGGCGCGACGCGCCATCGGCGGCCTAGTCGGCAACCCCGTGGACCTCACCACGGGCCGTAAGGTCATCCCCGACGAGCTCGACTTCAGCCTGCCCGGCCTGATGCCGATCGAGTGGACCCGCTTCTACGCCAGCGATCTCACCGTCGACAGCGTGCTGGGTCGCGGCTGGGTCTTGCCGTGGGAACAGAGCCTGCGTCGCCAGGACCGGTTCATCTACCTCACCGACAACCAGGGCCGTGAAGTGCCGTTCGTGGCCCTGCAGCCAGGCGAGCGCATCTACAACCCGCATGAGCAGGTGTACCTGGTTTGTACCGAGGGCGGTCATTACATCCTGCAGACGCTGGACAACCTGTTCTTCTACTTTGGTGAAGTGCCGGACACCAACACCAATGTCCCTCTCGAGCGTATCGAAAATGCGCTGGAGCACTTCCTGCACTTCACCCGCGACAAAACCGGCAGGCTGACCGACATCAGCGCCACGGGCGGCCTTCGCGTGCACCTGCACTACGACCACCCCCTGGGGCGCCTGACCGACGTCAAACGCGTGGTGAACAACCAGGCGGTCGAGACGCTCACTCAGTACCGCTACGACGAACACGGCCAGCTCAATGCCGTGGTCAACCGCAACGGCGATACCGTGCGCAGCTTCAGCTACAGCGACGGGTTGATGGTCAGCCACAGCAACGCATTGGGCCTGACCTGTCATTACCGCTGGGATACCCTGGCGGGCCAACCCCGCGTGGTCGATCACTGGACCAGCGATGGCGAACACTACCGCTTCCGTTACGATCTCGAGGCACGCACCAGTTGGGCCACCGACGTGCTCGGCCGTGAGTTGCAGGTGCACTACAACGCCGATCACCGCGTCATCGCCAGTCGTGATTACGGCGGTGAGCGCTACGCCGTCGAGCTGGATGAGCAAGGCAATATGGTTGGCCTGGACCTGCCCGATGGCAACCGCCTGACCTTCGTTTACGACGAGTACGCGCGCCTGCTCGAGGAAGTCGATCCGCTGGGGCGCAAGATCACCTATGAGTACCACCACCTGACCACGCTGGTGACCCAGGTCAGCTACCCCGACGGCAGCACCTGGAAGGCGCGCTACGACGACAAGGGCAATCTGCTCGCCGAGTTCGATGCCCTGGGGCAGATGACTGAGTACCTCAACGGCGAGGACGGCCTGCCGCATACCATCATCGATGCGACGTACAAGTCCAAGTACCTGTGGTGGAACAACCGTGCCCAGGTCGAGCGTTTCCAGGACTGTTCGGGCAAGAGCACCTGGTATCGCTACGACGAACGCCAGCACCTGGTGGCAGTGACCGACGCGCTGAATCAGACCACGACTTTGGAGCGTAAGCCGGACGGTGAGGTGACTCGGATCATTCACCCGGATGGTACGACGGAACGCTTTACCTACAACGTTCACGGCCAGGTACTCAGCCACACCGATGGCAAGGGCCAGACCGTCCAACTGATGCGCACAGGGCGTGGCTTGCCGAGCAGCCGGCAGGATGCGAAGGGTCAGCGGGTTCGCTACGAGTACGACAAGGCCATTCGCCTGACGGCGCTGGTCAACGAGAACAATGCCACCTACAGCTTTGCCTACGACGCCTCGGATCGCCTGACTGAAGAGGTGCGGGTCGACAACCTGACCCGGCGCTTCAGCTACGACATCGCCGGACACCTCACGCGATTGGATGAAATCGGCTACGGCGAGCGCGGCGAGCGGCCCGAACGTCATACCCTGTTCGAGCGTGACAAGATCGGTCGGTTGATCGCCAAGCTCAATGGCGACGCCAAGCAAACGTACGCCTACGACGATGTCGATCGGTTGTTGAGTGTCGAGCGACATCCGAGCGATGTGGGCAAGCGCATTGGGGTTACTGGAGAGAAGCTCGAGTACGCCTATGACGTGCTGGGCCGACTGACCCAGGAGATTACGCCCGACGGCACGTTGGGTTATGAATACGATCCTTTAGGCAACCTGACCACACTCACCTTGCCCGATGGCCGCAAGATCAATCACCTGTATTACGGCAGCGGTCACCTGCATCAGCTGAACGTGGATGGCCATGTCATCAGCGACATGGAGCGCGATGATCTGCATCGTGAGGTGTATCGCACCCAGGGCAAGCTGACCAGCTGTTTCGGTTACGACGCCATGGGCCGTAAGGCCTGGCAGTATGCCTCGACGCTGCCCGCCGACAAGTTGTCGCAGGTGCACAATGCGGGGATCCAGCCGGCGCTGTATGTGGAGCATGCGTATAACCCGATCCATCGGCGTTACGAGTACGATCCAGCCGGTGAACTGGTGCGCACGCTGGATAAGCTGCGCGGCGAGATCACGTACGAGTACGAAGCCAACGGTCAGTTGCGTAGCCGCAACACTGGCTCGATCACCACCAGCGAGAGTTTCCGCTATGACCCGGCGGCCAACCAGCTGGACTTCAATGCGCGGCAGTTCGACAAAGTCAAAGATAACCGGATCCGGCAGTGGCGGGATCAGGAGTATCGGTACGATCCGTGGGGCAACCTGATCGAAAAGCGCTCGGGGCCGAGCAAGGTGCAGTACTTCAGCTATGACTGCGAGAACCGGCTGGTGCGGGCGGAGACGTTCCAGAGTGGGCGGTTGGAGAGCAAGGGTGAGTACCTCTACGACAGCCTTGGACGGCGAGTGGCCAAGCGGGCTGAAATTGAAGGTGTGGTGGAGCAGAAGCGATTCCTTTGGCAAGGTCTGAGGATGCTGCGCGAGGAGACGCCTGGGCAGAACATCGTGTACCTGTACGAGCCGGGGAGCTATGCGCCGTTAGCGCGGATCGATCAGGTTGAAGGGGAAGGGCAGGAGGTCTATTACTTCCATACGGATCAGATTGGAACTCCGAGGGAATTAACAAATAGTCGAGGTGAGATTATTTGGCAAGCGACCTATCATGCGTGGGGAAATGCTAATCAAATAGACATTGAAAATATTAAGCAGTGCATTAGATTTCAAGGTCAGTATTTTGATGCAGAGACGCAACTGCATTACAATACATTCCGGTATTATGATCCACATATAGGCAAGTATACTTCTCAGGATCCTATCGGGCTAAATGGGGGGGTCAACCTCTATCGGTATAGTAGAAATCCAATAAGCTGGATCGACCCGTGGGGCTGGGTATGTTGGAGCACTGCACGCAAAAATTATTGGAAAGCCGAGGCTAAAGCGCCGACCCGTGCCTACTCACCCGCAAACCTTGCGCTTATGGCGAAGGGAAAGGCGCCCAGGATGCAAGCTCAAGTCGTTTCGCGAAACACAGACACAGTAACCGTTAAGGAATATGCTCTAGAACTCCATCATAACGATATTCCACAACGTGTAGGAGGTCCTGGGGTGCATGATAGTTCTAATCTTCTCGCGCTTACCCCTTGGGAGCATGAGGCTATAGACCAGTTTAGGCACGTAGGTTATGATTTGATCAAGGTTGTTAAAGGGGTTGACGTATGGTAGTCGATAACTTACGCAAAGTGCAAGAGCTAGTAGGTTCTGACACTTACAAGGATTTACTGCTTAAAGTAAAGGATATAGCGAATATTGATATAGAGCCCGAGTATGAGGGCGTACTCGCTAACCTTGATTTGGCTAAAATTACAAGAGCAAAAATTGACCTTGTAGATATATCTCGTGTTCTAGGTGAAAGCAGCAAGCAGATAATCAGTTATTCCGTTGCGAAGATTAACTTTTTTTCTGATGATGATGAAAGTGATGGAGAGTACCCTCCGGGGGAAGAGCCTGAACCGGACGACAGAAGCAAAACAGTTTCAGCTATTACCTACTCTCAAGGTGTTTTGCTGGGCAATACAATTGAGTACATCTTGGGAACAGATTCCCCAGAAAAACTATTGACCTATCTAAAGCTATCCAGAATTCCTCATGCAAAAAAATACGCTAGTCAGATTTTGAGGTTGATTACCTTGCATGTGGAAGAGCAATAGCACATCTTGAAGGTGCTCGTAAGATTGTAGGCTTGGTACTAGGCTTTGTACGAAAAGTCGTTTTGGCTAAAATAGCTGCCATGATCTGTTGGAGGCCCGCATGGCAAGGCGTTACGAACTCTCTGATGCATCATGGGAACTGATCAAGGATTTGGTTTCTCCAGAGCAGAAAATGGGCCGTCCTCGCAGTGATGACCGCCAGGTTTTCCATGGAATCTTGTGGGTTCTGTGCTCTAGCGCTCCCTGGCGTGACCTGCCTGAACGCTTTGGGCCATGGTCAACCGTGTATCAGCGTTTTCGTAACTGGCGCGACGACGGTACTTTTGAGCGAGTACTGGAGCGTCTGCACATCCGGCTGAACCGAGAGGGACTGATCGACTTGGACACCTGGATGATCGACTCCACCGCTGTACGAGCAACCCGAGCCTCTTCAGGCGCCGAGAAAAAGGGGGGCCTGAAGAACCGTTAGATCATGCCTTGGGGCGCAGCCGAGGCGGCCTGACCACCAAGATTCACATGGTGTGCGATACCAATAGCGTGCCACTGCATTTCAGGCTTTCACCAGGACAGGCCAGTGATAGTTCCCATGCTCAGCCGTTGCTGGATGCTGTAAGCATTGCTGGCAAGCCGGGCGACCGCGTAAACGTAGCCGGTGGTTGCTGGCAGACAAGGGATACGATGCCGAACACCTGCGTCAGTACTGCGATCGTTACCGGATGCAGCCGGTAATCCCATTGCGCGCCATGCCGCGCAAACCCCGACCTGGCTTGCCTTGGCTATTTGACCGACCAAAATACCGTCAACGGAACATCATTGAGCGGATGTTTGGCTGGCTCAAAGAGAATCGCAGAATTGGCACTCGCTATGACAAGCTGGCTAAGAGCTTTGTAGCCATGGTCACCTTGGCCTGCGGCCTACGCTGCATGCGGCAATACTTTTCGTACAAAGCCTAGAAACGCTGCATGTGGGCGAGGCCGAGCAGAACCTGAGGTTTCAGGGCCAGTACTTCGACGACGAAACGTACAGCATCTTCCGGTACTACGATCTGGAGGTGGGGCGGTGTAACGCAGGGTTCGATTGGGTTGGCGGGTGGGTCCAACCTGTACCAGTACAACCTGAATCCTGTGACGTGGGTAGATGCGCTGGGGCTTGCAGGATGCGCACTTCCTAAATCGAGGTGCAGGGTCTAGCATAGGCAACATATTGTCTGATTTGCCAAACGGCACGAAGATCAAAGTGGAGATA
Source organism: Enterobacterales bacterium AN_CKDN230030167-1A_HGKHYDSX7 (assembly GCA_046940335.1). Taxonomy (GTDB): domain Bacteria; phylum Pseudomonadota; class Gammaproteobacteria; order Pseudomonadales; family Pseudomonadaceae; genus Aquipseudomonas. The sequence goes on along the minus strand of JBKYML010000007.1, from coordinate 7,227 downwards.
CGTTAATGGTTGTCTCGAATCAAAAAGTTGATCTGCTCATCTCCCATAGCCAAATTACTGCACTCCATTCGCACGCCCGGCGGCACGCTGACCGACATCAGCGCAACGGGCGGCCTTCGCGTGCATCTGCACTACGACCACCCCCTGGGGCGCCTGACCGACGTCAAGCGCGTGGTGAACAACCAGGCGGTCGAGACGCTCACCCAGTATCGCTACGACGAACACGGCCAGCTCAACGCCGTGGTCAACCGCAATGGCGATACCGTGCGCAGCTTCAGCTACAGCGACGGGTTGATGGTCAGCCACAGCAACGCATTGGGCCTGACCTGTCATTACCGCTGGGATACCGTGGGGGGCCAACCCCGCGTGGTCGATCACTGGACCAGCGATGGCGAACACTACCGCTTTCGTTACGACATCGAGGCGCGTACCAGTTGGGCCACCGACGTGCTCGGCCGTGAGTTGCAGGTGCACTACAACGCCGATCACCGCGTCATCGCCAGTCGTCCTATGACGTGCTGGGCCGACTGACGCAAGAAATCACGCCCGATGGCACGCTGGGTTATGACTACGATCCTCTGAGCAACCTGACCACACTCACGTTGCCCGATGGCCGCAAGATCAATCACCTGTATTACGGCAGCGGTCACCTGCACCAGTTGAACGTGGATGGCCAGGTCATCACCGACATGGAGCGCGATGATCTGCATCGTGAGGTGTATCGCACCCAGGGCAAGCTCACCAGCTGCTTCGGCTATGACGCCATGGGCCGCAAGGCGTGGCAGTACGCCTCGACGCTGCCCGCCGACAAGTTGTCGCAGGTGCGCAATGCGGGAATCCAGCCGGCGCTGTATGTGGAGCATGCCTATAACCCGATTCACCGACGTTACCAGTACGATCCAGCCGGTGAACTGGTGCGCACGCTGCATAAGCTGCGCGGCGAGATCACGTACGAGTACGAAGCCAACGGTCAGTTGCGTAGCCGCAATACCGGCTCGATCACCACCAGCGAGAGCTTCCGCTACGACCCGGCAGCCAACCAGTTGGACTTCGATGCGCGGCAGTTCGACAAGGTGAAGGACAACCGGATTCGGCAGTGGCGGGATCAGGAGTACCGGTACGATCCGTGGGGCAACCTGATCGAGAAGCGCTCGGGGCAGAGCAAAGTGCAGTACTTCAGCTATGACTGCGAAAACCGGCTGGTGCGGGCGGAGACGTTCCGTGGTGGTCGGTTGGCGAGCAAGGGTGAGTACCGCTACGACAGCCTTGGGCGGCGGGTGGCCAAGCGGGCTGAAATCGAAGGTGCGGTGGAGCAGAAGCGCTTTCTCTGGCAAGGGCTAAGGATGCTGCGCGAGGAGACGCCTGGGCAGAGCATCGTGTATCTGTACGAGCCGGGGAGCTATGCGCCGTTAGCACGGATCGATCAGGTGGAAGGGGAAGGGCAGGAGTTCTATTACTTCCATACGGATCAGATTGGGACGCCGCTGGAGTTGACTGACGTTAGAGGAGAAATCGTTTGGCAGGCAACATATAGTTCGTGGGGTGGGATTGAGCGCGTTCACGTCAACAAGATTCAGCAAAACTTGAGGTTCCAAGGTCAGTACAGCGATAGCGAAACCGAATTACATTATAATACATTCAGATACTATAATCCTGAGAGCGGGCGATTTGTCACTCAAGATCCAATAGGATTGGAAGGTGGCGTTAATCTATATCAGTACGCCATCAATCCATTGAGCTGGCTGGATCCAAACGGCTTAGCAACTTATAATACTATGCCTGGTATTTCTGGATTCCAGAAGCATCATATCATTCCGCAACAGCTGCGTGATCATCCAGTTTTGAAAGCCGCAGGCATGAATATTCATGAGTCGAAAAACATAATTTATTTACCTAAATATGCTGAAAACCATCCAGTGAGGACTGTCCACAGAGGTTCTCACCCTGAATATAATACACAGGTTTTAGATAAATTAAGGGAAATTGAGATAAGAGGATTGGAGCACGGGTGGACGAAAGATCAGTATCGTTCAGCAATAAATGATCTCATCACCGAAAATCGTCAAGGCTTACGTCGCGGCCAAATAAAGCTAAATAAAAACTCAGTGAGAGGAACCTGTTAAATGAAAATTATGACTCCCAATGATGGTTACCCTGAAAGATATTGGCTTAAATACGACCACGAAAAAAATCCGAGCCATTTAGAATTTTTTTTAGCAAAAAAACTGGAGGACTTTGCTAGTCCAGTATTCTTTAGTGTAAAAAGCAAGGTTAGTTTAGCTAATTTTAAAAAATTCGATTTTCTTTACAGTGATGGTCCTATCTTGGTAAGTGAAAAAGTTTCTAGGATTCTTCGCGACAATTGCCCAGATGAAGTTCAGCTTTTTCCTGTTATAGTCAAGGTTAACGACGAGAGTCTTACCGACTATGCTATTTTGAATATATTGAAGTCGGAGGAGGCGTTTGATCTGGATAGCTGTGTATATGTCCCTCTGATTAAATCTATGCCAGACGGACCCAGAAGTTTTAAAAAAATAGCTCTGCAAGACAAGCTATCGAGCCCGCATATTTTCAGGGCTTCTGAAAACAGAGGAAGTATCATTATTTCAGAAAAGCTTGCTCAGATTTTTACAGATGCTTCTGTAAAGGGTGTTGAATTTGTTTCGGGGCTTGAAGGAATCTAATGTTCCAAATCTTGCTGCGAGCAGTCATCTATCCGCCTGCGGTGAGTGCTTACGTCTGTTGGAACAGTTCGTACATTTGATAATGTTAAATACAAACGCATTCATAAGTACCGGTACGATCTGTGGGGCAACCTGATCGGGAAGCGCGCGGGGCCGAGAGAGGTGCAGTGCTTCAGCTATAACTGCGAGAACCGGCTAGTGCTGGCGGAGAGATTCTGTGGGGACGGTTGGAGAGCAAAGGTGAGTATCGCTACGACAGCCTTGGACGGCGGGTGGCCAAGCGGGCTGAGATCGAGGGTGTGGTGGAGCAGAAGCGCTTTCTCTGGCAAGGATTGCGGATGTTGCGGGAAGAGACGCCTGGGCAGAACATCGTGTACCTGTACGAGCCGGGGAGCTATGCGCCGTTAGCGCGGATCGATCAGGTGGAAGGAAAAGAGCAGGAAGTCTATTACTTCCATACGGATCAGATTGGTACGCCGCTAGAGTTGACCGATGGTAATGGCAAAACGGTCTGGCAGGCGATCTATCGCTCTTGGGGCTCTATAGAAAAATTAATCGTTGATGAATTAAAGCAAGATCTGAGGTTCCAGGGCCAATACTTCGATGAAGAAACAAAGCTGCACTACAATACCTTTAGATTCTACGATCCAGAAATTGGAAGATATTTAACACAGGACCCGGTAGGGTTGGCTGGTGGAATAAATATCTATTTCTATGGATCGAACCCTGTTCAAAATATAGACCCTTTAGGGTGGTGCTCAACAAAGCTGGGAAGAAATATGGGGCATAGGCCCAATGATGGTATGGCTAATCACCATTTGATTCCTGAGCAATTGATGAAAAAACCTATCTATGCAGCAATGTTCAAGCGACTAAAAAGCGTTGGCTTTGATGGCGATGGCCCTTCAAACGGAATATTTCTTCCGGATAAGGATAATGTTGAATTTATTAACCTGCCTGGGCACTGGATGAATCACGATATATATACTAGAAAAGTGGCTGAAGAGCTAGAGGGGTTCAATAAGATTTCGAATAGATTAAGTGATACTCAATTGGCTTTAGGCATAAAGAGCATACAAGACTGGGCGAGATCCGGACTTGAGAAGGGGTTGTTTGAAGTGGACTCTATAACTGGAAGGCTGCTGTGATGAAAAAAAAAGAGTTTTATATTGTTAGTCCTGCAGTTGTTAAGGATGTACCGATTTTTTTTGATGCGGAATGGCTTCCAGCGCTTCCCGAGTTTAATCAGGTTGAAGAAAACCCTCCCAGAAATTTGTTCGAGCCTTCTTATACTATAACGCTGGAGTTGGAGCAGTTTGAGATTGACGCAGTGCTAGAGCAGTATATTGTTTCATCAAGATTCTTAAGCCTATGCGCTGCACACAAGTGCGAGTATATTGATCTGCCTTTAACAGTTGAGCTAGCGTCTGGAAAATCAATACAAGGCTTCAGTTTCTTTTGTCTTTTGAGCAGGCACTCTCTGCTAGACGTTGAAAAGTCGGAATTCGTTCTGATGGATGAGGGTCTATTGCGGCCCATGGCCGAGCGGGTAGATAAGTCGCCAGTCTATGACCGGATTGATAGGTTTATTGTCAAGGAGAATGTTGACGAAGACCTTTTTTTCTGCGAAGAGCTTAAGCAGGCTGTCTGTTCATCAGCATTTAAAGAAGAGTACTTTGCTAAAAACCTAATCGGTCTAAATTTTGATAGGATCGACGAGGAGTTTACCTTTAATCCGTGGGAGGGATGGTGATTAAGTGGTTTTCCTGAATAATTGACTTGGTAACTGAATGGTTGATTAAGCTCTCAAGTCGGCTCAGATACAGAAAAATATCTATTGGACTAGGTACTTGTGGTGGAACGCGCGCGCCCAGTAGAGCGCTTCCAAGACTCTTCGGGCAAGAGTACCTGGTACCGCTATGACGAGAGCCAGCATCTGGTCGAAGTCATCGATGCTCTGCAAAACGTCACCCGTCTCGAGCGCAAGCCCGATGGTGAGGTACTGCGGACCGCGCACCGTATTCCCACAGATCTCAAAAATCAATCGTGGGCTATTTAGGCGCTTTGAGCGGAATCTTACGGAAGAAATTTACAAGCGCGGCCCTGTAGATATTGAGGTAGTATTCAAGTGCGGCGCGAGTAAAACTAGGCCTATAACGAATTTAGGAATGGGAGGAAAATAGATGGCACATCACTCGAAAACTGATTTCAGTGATTTTGAATCTGTATTAAAATCTTTTATGAGTGAGATGTACGATTGGGAGTCGAAATATTATAAAAGGAAGTGTGAGAATTTTTACAATGATTCGGAACCGGACCTAAAGGTAAAGATGCGTAAGGATATTTCGGAAATATTTTCCCGATTTGTAGTTGAGGGTGGAATGAACTACGAGCGGATAGAGAATCTTGTCTGTTGCGAGCCGCCTGAGTACGATCAGGAAGGTGATGAAATCGAAGTAATTAACGTAAATGCAAATAAGGTTTTTGTGGTAATTCAAAGAAAAACAGGTCTGCAATCTAAGTTCAGATTAACTTTATCTAAAAAAAATGGAAGGCTCATGGTCTCCAAACGCGAATTTCAAGCGCGGGAGAAGTGGCATAGAACTCATGTATGAGTGGTATGCGATTACTAGATTTCCATATCAGCATTGAGCTGTGAAAGTGGTTTTGGTGATCTATTAATAATGTTGGCTCAGTAAGTTTGCTAGAAATTAGGAGGGTCGCCCAGTTTCACCTATAGTATGGCAATGTAAATCTTAACATGGTCGATGGCTCCGGGAATGCAAAGCGTTGATTTTAGTTTTTGCGTTGAGCGGTTGTATGCGTGCTGTTATGATTTTTATATGTTAGAGACAAAAGCGTTTTATGTGAGGTTTACGAGATCCAGGTTTTAATGCGCGTTAACCTCATTTTTGGGAAGGGGCTTGCTATTGCTGGATTTGGTTTTGTCTTTAGTAAGACCCCAGTACTTGAACGACAGCCTTGGACGGCGGGTGGCCAAGCGGGCTGAAATCGAAGGTGTGGTGGAACAAAAGCGCTTCCTTTGGCAAGGGCTGAGGATGCTGCGCGAGGAGACGCCTGGGCAGAATATCGTGTACCTGTACGAGCCGGGGAGCTATGCGCCGTTAGCGCGGATCGATCAGGTGGAAGGAGAAGGGCAGGAGGTCTATTACTTTCATACGGATGAGATTGGGACGCCGCTAGAGTTGACTAATAGTAGTGGCAAAACGGTCAGGCAGGCAAACTATCGCTCTTGGGGTTCTATAAAAAATCTAATAGTCAATGAGGTTGAGCAAAGCCTGAGGTTCCAGGGTCAACACTTCGATGAAGAAAAAAAGTTGCACTACAATACTTTTAGATTCTACGATCCAGAAATTGGAAGATATTTAACACAGGACCCGATAGGGTTGGCTGGAGGAATAAATATCTATTTCTATGGATCGAACCCTGTTCAAAACATAGACCCTTTAGGGTGGTGCTCAACGAAGCTAGGAAGAAATATGGGGGATAGGCCCAGAGATGGGATGGCTAACCATCATTTGATTCCTGAGCAGCTAATGAAAGATCCTATATATGGGGCAATGTTCAAGCGTCTTAAAAGTTTTGGCTTTGACGGGGCAGGCCTTCGAATGGAATATTTCTTCCCGATAAAGATAATGTCAGTTGCATCAATTTGCCTGGGCATTGGACGAACCACGATATATATACTAATAAAGTGGATGGAAAACTAATGGCGCTCAATAAAATGGCAGATGACTTGACTGATACACAGTTGATTTTAGGTATCAAGAATATACAGGATTGGGCAAGGTCTGGTCTCGAGAAAGGGCTGTTTGAAGTGGATTCAATATCTGGGAGGCTGCTGTAATGGCGTTGAAAGACTATTATGTCGTTAGCTACGAAAATGCCGTGGGCATTCCGCGTTTTTTTGAGGCGGAATGGTATCCAAATCTTCCTGAGCTTAACCAAACCAGGGAAAACCCTGAGAGGAGTTCGTTTGAATCTTCTTATGCTCTCAAGTTGAAACTGGAAAAATTTGAAATTGATGCTGTCTTAGAGAAGTATATTGTTTCATCAAGGTTTGTAAGTTTGTGCTCTAGGTTCGAATGTGAATATATTGATGTGCCGTTGAAGGTGGAGTTAGGTTCTGGGGAAAAGCTTGAAGATTTCAGGTTTTTTTATGTTCTAAGCAGAGGTTCGTTGTTGGACGTCGAGAAATCAAAGTTCGTATTGACGGATAAAAGGCTTTTGCGACCTGATTCGGAAAGATCAGGTGCATTGCCCGTCTACGACAGGATCGATAGATTTATTGTTAAGGAAAATATTCATGAAGACTTGCTTTTCTGTGAGGAGCTTAAGCAAGCAGTATGCTCTTCAGATTTCAGAGAGGCCTATATTTCTGAAAAACTAGTCGGACTGAAATTCGAGAGAATTGATGAAAATTTTGTTTTTGATCCGTGGGGGGATTGGTAGCTGGATAATTAAGCTATTTAAATTTAACCCATTGCAGGGCCAGCCGGGTATAGGTGCCGAGCGAGTAAGC
>JBKYML010000006.1:0-358809 GCA_046940335.1 Enterobacterales bacterium AN_CKDN230030167-1A_HGKHYDSX7 | reverse complement strand
TCGATCTGGTTTCTACCGAAACCGTGATCACTTCATGTCGCGCTTGCCCCGCTGCAAGTGCATCGCTGCGGGAGGCGAATAATACGTGATTCCCAGACAGCGTCAACCCCCGTGTCGAAAATATTTTCAAGCCCCTGAATCGGGCCCAGGCAACTATTTAGGGGCGCTCTGATCTGTACCTACAGTCACCTGCAGAGCGAACCGTCCATGAACGACGAACACGAAGAAAAGACCCCTGGCCTCTCGGCCGATGAAGAGCAGGAAGCCAACCATAACCAACCCCCGCGCGCTGCCGTGCTGCACGAGATCATTCGCACCCAGGGCGATCATGAACTGGAGCGCACCGTGGCGGCCCTCTGGTGGTCGGCCCTGGCGGCCGGGCTGAGCATGGGACTGTCCTTCATGGCGATGGGCCTGTTCTCGGCACGCCTGCCGGACGGTGAGAGCAGCCACGTGATCGCCAGCCTCGGCTACAGTGCCGGCTTCCTGGCCGTCATCATCGCCCGCCAGCAACTCTTCACCGAGAACACCCTCACGGCGGTGTTGCCACTGATGAGCGCGCCGACCTTCGCCAACCTCGGACGCCTGCTCAGGTTGTGGGGCGTGGTACTGGTCGGCAACCTGGCCGGCACGCTGCTGGTGGCCTGGGTCATGCTCGAGCTGCCGATCTTCGACGCCAAGACCGACGCGGCCTTTCTCGACATCGGGCGCAAGGTCATGGAGAACGACATCGCTCAGATGTTCGCCAAAGGCATCATCTCGGGCTGGATGATCGCCACCATGGTGTGGATGATCCCGTCCATGGAGCACGCCAAGATCTGGATCATCGTGCTGATCACCTACCTGATGGCCCTAGGCGACTTCACCCACATCGTGGTCGGTTCGGTCGAAGTCTCCTATCTGGTCTGGGCAGGCGAACAGACCTGGGGTGATTTCTGGCTTCAGTTCGCGCTGCCCACCCTGGCCGGCAACATCATCGGCGGCAGCTTCATCTTTGCATTGATCAGTCACGCCCAGGTTCGCAGCGACAGCGAACAGCCCGCCCCCGATCTCGAAAAGCCTGACGCCTCCAGGCCAGAACGCCGGCGCGACGCAGCCGAAGGTTCGTCACGCAAGCCCTGACACCCTGCGTGGGCAGTCGCCGAACCTGGCTGCCCACGCCTCCGCCCTCCCACGCCCCCACCACTGATCGGCAACGCCTGCACACCGTCGTATTTTTTCCAACAGCCCATTCCCTGCTCGCTGCGTACGGCTATCATAAGCAGGCCTGACGCAACGCCCTTTTCGTCAGGCGACGATTGTCGCCACTGGCTGCAGTGCCCTGCCATCGGCCTGGCATGCGTCGTGATCGAACCGGCCCCGTACGAGCCTCAAGGTCAAGTTCCTCCCTATAGAAGTATTTTTCAAACCGTTTGCCTGCAACGTGCGCCTCGACGCGCCCAGGGATTGACCTCGATCATGATCGACAACACGACCGGTAGCGGTCTTTCTTTCGTCAAACGCATCTACTGGCCACGCATCGTGGGCAAGGCGCTCGGTCTGATCGCCGTACTGGCTGCATTCACCACGCTGACCTTGCCCGATTGGGTCTGGGGCCTGGTCCTGTTCAATGGGCTGGTCTGGCCACACGTTGCCTATCGCTGGGCATCACGCGCACGTATCCCTTACAAGGCCGAGCGCCGCAACCTGCTGATCGACTCCTTGATGACCGGGTTCTGGATCGCCTGCATGCAGTTCAACCCGCTGCCCAGCCTGACCATCCTGTCGATGGTGACCATGAACAACGTGGCCGTGGGCGGCAAGCGCTTGGTGGCCCACGGCATGCTCATGCAATCGATCGGCATGACGCTGGGCGTCGCCTGCTTCGGCCTGAACCTGCAACTCGACGTCACGCCTTACCAGGTCTATGCCTGCCTGCCGATGCTGACGTTCTATCCGCTGGCGCTTGGCTGGGTGTCCTATCACCTGGCCATCACGTTGTCCGAGCACAAGCAACGCCTAAGCGTCCTGAGCCGTACGGACAGCCTGACCGGCCTGCTCAACCACGGCGCTTGGCAGAACCTCTTGAAAACGGCGTTCAACCGCTGCCAGACGAAGGGTGAGTACGCCATCATCGCACTGATCGATGTCGATCACTTCAAGCCGATCAACGACACCTTCGGCCATGCCGTGGGCGATACCGTGCTGCGCCTGCTGAGCCAGGAACTCAAGGGCAACCTGCGCCCGATCGACCGTGCCGGGCGTTATGGCGGTGACGAGTTCTGTGTGCTGCTGCGGGAGGTCACCGAAGCCCAGGCCTACCAGATCATGGACCGCGTGCGGCAGCGCATTGCCAACTACCATGACCCGCTACTGCCTGAGCTGCGCATCAGCCTGAGCATCGGGCTGGCCAGCTTCCGCGCCGACCTGGCCAGTGCCGATGCCTGGTTGGAGAACGCCGACAAGGCGCTCTATGCCGCCAAGCATCAGGGGCGCGATCAGGTCTTCACACGCCCCGTGGCGCCGCAACTGCGCCTGGTCAATCCGGACTGACGCCCGCCCCTTGCTTGAGGCGAGAGATCGCCTCTGCATGACGCACATCAATACATCGTACGATGCTGCCGATTCGATCCGCTCTCGTAGCCCGACGCGGTAACGCGCCGACTAGACTGTCCGGCACACGGTCCGTCCTGACAACCCGCCAGGTAAGGTATGAGCATCGACATCGCAGCCGACATCGCAATCCTTGGGCGCATCACGGCGGTGCCCGCCATCTTGCAAGTCATCCACGAACAGACTGGCCTGCGCTTCGCGGCCGTGGCGCGGGTGACCGAAGACCGCTGGACGGCCTGCGCCGTGCTCGACCTGAACCAAGTGGGCCTCAAGCCGGGCGATGCCCTGGACGCGACCACGACGCTGTGCCACGACATCCGGGCGACCCGCCGCACCATCGTGATCGACCATGCGCAGGAAGATTCGCGCTATTGCCGCCATCAGGCGCCACGCCTGCACCGCTTCGAAAGCTATATCTCGGTGCCCATCCTGCGCGCCGACGGACGCTTCTTCGGCACCCTCTGCGCACTCGACGCGCGGCCCGCTGCCCTGCAGGGGAGCGCCATCGTGCCGATGATGGAGGCCTTCGCCCGGTTGTTGTCGATCCAGATCGCCAGCGAGGAAAGCGCGCAACGCACCGAGCACGCCTTGCTCGAAGCGCGTGCCATGGCCGACGTGCGCGAGCATTTCATCGCCGTGCTGGGTCACGACCTGCGCAATCCGTTGTTCGCCATCAGCGCCGGTGCCGAGCTGTTGGCGCAACGCCTCACATCGTCACGCGACGTGACCATCGCACGGCATATCCAGACCTGCGGCAAGCGCGCGTCACAACTGGTGCGCGATGTACTGGACTTCGCTCGAGGCCGGCTGGGCGGAGGCATCCTGCTGGACGTGCGCCCCTGCCCGGACCTCGACAAGGCCATCGAGCACGTCGCGCTGGAACTGCACAGCGTGCATCCGCACCGGGACATTCGCCTGTGCTTGCAAACGCTGCACGGCGTGCATTGCGACCGGGAGCGCGTCATGCAGCTGCTGTCCAACCTGGTCGCCAATGCCCTCAGTCATGGTGCGAGCGATGGCCCCATCACCGTGCAGGCCGAGGTCGAGAACGACAGGCTGCGCCTGAGCGTCCACAACCAGGGTGAGCCGATCCCGCCTGCCATCCTGGCGCACCTGTTCCAACCGTTTTCGAGCCCGGTCGATGGCAAGCCTCGGCAAGGCCTGGGGCTGGGACTCTACATTGCCAACCAGATCGCCGTGGCCCACGGCGGGCGCCTGAGCGTCGTCTCGACCCAGCAGTCCGGAACGACGTTCACCTTCACGTTGCCGCTGGCGCAGGCATTACCCAAGGACTGCGGCGCTCCTTTCGCGAGCGAGGCCGAGGACCGTCACCGGTCGGAGCCATCGACGCTCTGATGGACCCGCACGCTGGCGGTCATGCCAGCGCTGAGCACCACACCGGCTGGCACCTGCTCGAGCCGAATGCGTACCGGAATCCGCTGCGCCAGCCGCACCCAGTTGAAGGTGGGTTCCACCTCGGCCAGCAACTGGCCATCCGGCGTCGTGTTGCGATCGTTGATCCCCCGGCTGATGCTGTCGATACGACCGGCGATCGGCTCGCCCGCGCTCATCAGCCACACCTGCACCGGATCGCCCTCGTGGACACGCGGCAACTTGGTCTCCTCGAAATAGGCCTGCACGTAGAACGTGGCATCGTCCACCAACGCCATGACCGACTGCCCGGCCGTGGCGTAGTTGCCCTGCGCCAGGCGCAGGTTGGTGATGTGCCCTGCCCGGGGCGCATGCACGTCACTGCGCGCCAGGTTGATCTTCGCCAGCTCCAGGTCCGCCTGGGCCTGATGCAGTTCGCCGCGAGCGATGGCGGCGTTGATCTGCGCGTTCTCGCGGGTCTCGGCACTGATCGCCTCGGCCCCCAGGGCCACCCGGCGGGCGGCTTCGCGCTCGCGCAGGCGCGCTTGCTGCGCACGGGTCTCGACCACGGCCTTGGCCTTGTCCACCGCCGCCTGGAAACGCTCCCGATCGATGCGCATCAACAACTCCCCGGCCTTGACCGATTGGTTGTCTTGCACCCTGAGTTCGCTCACCCACCCCGACACGTCCGGCGCGATCACCACCACATCGGCGCGTACCCGCGCATCACGGGTCCAGGGCGTGAGCATGTAGTACTGCCACAGCTGGTAACCGGCGAACAGGGCGACGAGCACCACACAAAGGGTGATCAGGACACGGGCGGTCATACGCATGACAGGCTCCTTAGCGATAGCTCGGCAGATGGACGATCAACGACAACACACAGACGAACAGCGCCGTGTCGAACAACGCTTCGTGCCAGATCCAGCGCCCCAGCACCGTCGCCTGCACCAGCAGGCGCAACACACCGGTCACGGCCAGCGCCAGTACCACATCCAACAGAAAAGGACTCAGCAGTACCCCGCCCAACGCCCATTCACGCAACTCCATCCTCGACCTCCTGCCAACGACACCACCGGGCCCAACTGGTCCGCAACTGCAGGACCGCCCCTTCGGCCAGACGCACCGCATCGCTGCGCGGTTGCCGTTGCAGCGCATCGAGCAGGTGCGTGCTGGCCGCGTCGAGCCGGTCCTCACGGCCAGGGGCCGGTCCGCTGGCCAGGACACCGCGCACCTGTTCCAGGTACTGCTGCTCGGCACCGGCCAAAGGCACCTGGGCGATGGCCAGGCACATGCGCAGATGCACCAGCTCATCACCGATGTCCAGACCGTGCAGGCCATCGTCCCATCGACGCCGCTCAGCCTCCGGCAGGTCCTGGGCATGGCGCGCCAGCAGCATCAGGCGATCGGCCATGCGCCCGCCGAACCAGCCATCGGCACTGCGCAGATCGCGCCGTGTCAGCCGGGCCAGATCGTTCTGGGTGGCCGCCCGCAGGCGACGACGCAGCCAGTTGGGGTGACGCAGCACCACCAGCTTGAAGGCCAGCACCGCTGCGCTCACCCCCATGAGCATGGCCAAGGCACTGTTGAGCATGGTCTCGACGCTGAACTGCATCGCGTTGAGCGGCGCCACCAGCACGATGAAGTGCAGACAGAAGGAGGTGGCGGTCGGCCCGGTACGCGGGTTGGCCATGCACAACGCCCCCATGAACAAGGGCACGCCCAAACCCAGGCACAGCAGCGCAAAGCCGCTCCACTGCGGCAGCAGGATCTGCCCGACGACAAAGGCGCTCGGAATGGCCAGGGCGATGCCGCGCAGGAAACTCAGGCCGATCTGCGCGCCATTCTCACGGCTGGCGAACAGGCTGCAGACCACGCAGGTCAGCACCAGCCCGCCGATGGCCGATGGCCAGGCAGTGGCCAGCCAGAAGGTGCACATGGTCAGGAAGGCCAGGGCGCTACGAGCACCGAACAGCAGGGCCAGCGGCGGGTCGCGGTGCGCGGCCAGGCCTTCGACGACGCCCCTGGGCGTCCTGCCCGCCTCTACATCGGCCAATGCCTGGTGAGCGGCCAGCACCTTGTCCAGCAGCAGCGCCAGGCGCGCCAGGCAATAATGCTCGGTGGCGCTGACGTGCTCATCGTGCGCGGCATGGCGGATACGTTGGCTGAGCAAGGACAGGTCCGGTGCCTGTGGCGCCAGCAGGTGTTCCCGCACCTCGTCCAGCCAAGGCGCCAGGCGCGCCGCTTCGTGATCGTCGAGCTGCCGCCATTGCCGACGGACCGAACGGGCCACCCGCAACAGCACCATCAACTGCTGGCTCAGTGCGCCGATGGCCCGCTCTCGCTGACGCCCGCGCGATCCTTCGAAACCCGCATGCTCGCGTTGAGTGTCGATCGCCACGATACGCCCGAGAATTTCCAGCAATCCTTGCCGCGCCTGCTCGTCGCCTGCCAGAACCGCGCTGGCCGCGCGCAAGCCCGCCTCCCAGGCCTGACGCGCCTGGTCGGCCAGTTGCTGCTCGACGCGCATGGGCCAAAGCAGTGCACTGGTCAGGGTGGCGCAGACGATGCCCAGGCTGATCTCGGTGCAGCGTGCAACCGCCTGGTCGAACACCTGCAAGGGGTTCAACGTGGCCGGCAGCGCGATGATCGCCGCCGTGTAGCCGGCCAGCACGAAGGCATAGGCCCAGGCACTGCGCAATTGCGTGGAGGTGGCCGTGCAGACCGCCAACCAGGTGGCCAGGCTCAGCAGGAACAGCCAGGGCGTCTGCGCAAACAGGGCGATCAGCAGCACGGCCATGACGGTCCCGGCCACCGTCCCGGCCAGCCGTGCCAGGCCTTTCTGGATCACCATGCCAGACAACGGCTGTGCGACCACGAACGCTGTCATCAGGGCCCAAGACGGCTGTTCCAGCTCCAGGCGCATGGCCAGCCACAAGGCCAGGCCGCCGCCGAGCACAGTCTTCAGCGCGAATTTCACGGCGGTGGCAGTGGGCGCGAACAGCGCCTGCAAGGTGATCGGCACGACAGAGAACCCTGGACGTCCATGGGGAATGATCCATAGACAGCGGCATTGCGCAGAGGGTCGATCATCCGCCGCCAGAAAACGGCACGCAAAAAAAAGGGGCAACCGAAGTTGCCCTAAATGCCTTGCGTGCCCTTGAACCCGAGGCCACCGACGGTCTGACCGAGTCGGTGTGCCCCGCGTGAATGGCCCGGACCGGTGACGGCTTGTCCCGTGAGCCGAAGGCGCTGTGGTAGGCGCCCGTCACCGTCCGATGGGTTGCAAAGGTAATCGATCCTCGAGGCGACGCCATTGATCAGGGTCAATGGTCGCGAGGGGGGCAGCCGCATGCAGGACCGGGAGTTACCCCTTGCGCGGCTTGCCCTTGGGCTTTTTCTTCTTCTTCGACGTCGATGCGCCCAAGGGCATGGCCTGTTCGAAGGCCTGGCGCATCTCGTCCAGGCGCTTGTCGTTCAGATCATGGACACGTTTGGCGCGCTCGGCGCCGAAGTCGATGAGGTTATCCTGGCTCATGGCATGGTCGTTCTGGCGGGACAGAGGTCCATGATGAAGGGGCGTATCGGCGCTGACCAGCCCCGCCTCAGATTTCGATGTCCACCAACAGGCCCTGCCGCGGACTGTCACCGGTCAGCGGCACGACCGGCACGGTATTGTCGGCATTGAGTTCATCCCCCGGTACGGCGCTGTAGCGCTCCTCCCGCTCACGCTGGCGACGCCCCTGTTGCTGGCGCTGCTCTTCACGCAGCAGGTAGGTCTGCTCATCGGGATCGCGCTGGTTCTTCAGGTCGATGGTGCTGTCGCCCGCCCCTGGCTGCACGGCCACCACGGGCGCGATGGCGGGCGCCTGCCTGGGCGGGTCGAGCTGCGACGTGACGGGCACGGCGCTGAGCGGAATGAGGGGTGGCAGCATGAGGGTTCTCCTGTTCACCCTTGTATCGGCCTGTCAGCCGTGCACTTGAGTGTGCACTGCCCACGGCACCAAGGCGAGCGCCGATCGAGACGATCCGATGAGCCGGCTCAGCGGGGGTCGCCATCGTCCGGGTCGTCGGACACGCTGCCGGTCTCGCTCCAGGGTCGTTTGTAGACGGTCTGCCAGACCTCGTCCAGGTGTGTGCGGAATACGTCCGGCGCTGCCTTGAACGACGCGCTGTCATGTCGCTCGCCGCCGATCGGTTCCTCGGCCGCCGGCACGATCAGCGATTCGCCGGTAAGGGTGTAGCGGGCCTCGCCCTCGCGCATCTCGAGAGTGACCTCATGGGGGTCGATGCCGCCGCCGCAGAAGGCATGGCTGGCCACGGTGGTCTCGGCACGGCCATTGCCGTCCAGGTCGCTCACGCCACTGACATCCCCGTAGAAATCCACGTCCAGGTCGAGCCCGGCGCACGTGGTTTCCTGCTCGGTCTGCCAGCGCGGCGTGAAGCCTGCGCCTTCGTGACGCGCGTACAGGGTCGTGCGCAGCACCACCTTGTCCACTTCCTGCTCGGTCTCGGGATCGGTGGCCTGCCCGTCCACACGGCTCAGGACCAGCAGCCCTTCGCCGTCGACGTCGCGGAAATGCACGCTCTTGATCGGCGTCTGCACGCCCAGGACCTCCAACTGCTCGACTGGAACCGGCGCGAGCACCTCGAAACGTTTCTGTTCGCAGCCTGCCAGCAGCGCGAGGCCGCTCAGGGCGAGTGCAAGGGGCAACGCAGAGTAGGCAGCAGGCATGTCGGACATCACCCTTTCGATCAGCATGGCGTTCGTCGATGAAGTGGCCAGAGGCTTTGGTCTGCATCGGCTATCCGTTAAGATAGTCGGCTTTTCATCGCGGGAGTCAGGCAGTATGGCGCAGCAGTATCAACCGGGGCAACGCTGGATCAGCGACAGCGAAGCCGAGCTCGGCCTGGGCACCGTCCTGGCGCAAGACGGTCGTCTGCTGACCGTGCTCTATCCGGCCACCGGCGAGACCCGTCAGTACGCCCTGCGAAACGCACCGCTGACCCGCGTGCGCTTCTCCCCCGGCGATCAGATCACCCACTTCGAAGGCTGGAAACTGACCGTCCGCGAGGTCGAGGACCATGAAGGCCTGCTGGTCTACCATGGCCTGGACCAGCAGAACCAGCTGCGCACCTTGCCAGAAACCCAGTTGTCGAACTTCATCCAGTTCCGCCTGGCCAGCGATCGCCTGTTCGCCGGTCAGATCGACCCGCTGCCCTGGTTCTCGCTGCGCTACAACACCCTCGAGCACATCAGCCGGCAGATGCAGTCCCCGCTGTGGGGCCTGGGCGGCTACCGGGCGCAGCCGATCGCCCACCAGTTGCACATCGCCCGTGAAGTGGCCGACCGGATCGCGCCGCGCGTCCTGCTGGCCGACGAAGTCGGTCTGGGCAAGACCATCGAGGCGGGCCTGGTGATCCATCGCCAGCTGCTGTCGGGGCGCGCCAGTCGCGTGCTGATCCTGGTGCCGGAGAACCTCCAGCACCAGTGGCTGGTGGAAATGCGTCGGCGCTTCAACCTGCAGGTGGCGCTGTTCGATGCCGAACGCTTCATCGAAAGCGACGCCAGCAACCCCTTCGAAGACACCCAGCTGGCGCTGGTCGCGCTGGAATGGGTGACCGAGGACGAGAAGGCGCAGGATGCCCTGTTCGCCGCCGGCTGGGACCTGATGGTGGTCGACGAGGCTCACCACCTGGTGTGGCACGAGGACCACGTCAGCCGCGAATATGCCCTGGTCGAGCAACTGGCCGAAGTCACGCCAGGCGTGCTGCTGCTGACGGCGACCCCCGAGCAGCTCGGGCAGGACAGCCACTTCGCCCGGCTGCGCCTGCTGGACCCCAACCGCTTCCATGACCTGCAGGCCTTCCGCGCCGAGAGCGCGCACTATCGCCCGGTGGCCGAGGCCGTTCAGGAGCTGCTCGACGAAGGTCGTCTGTCGCCCCTCTCCCAGGCGACCATCCATGACTTCCTCGGCGCCGAAGGCGATGCCCTGCTCGCGGCCGTGAACGCCGGCGACAGCCAGGCCAGCGCGCGCCTGATCCGCGAACTGCTCGACCGCCACGGTACCGGCCGCGTGCTGTTCCGCAACACCCGGGCGGCCATCCAGGGCTTCCCGGAGCGCGAACTGCATGCCCATCCGCTGCCACTGCCCGAGGCCTATGCCGATCATCCCGAGCAGATCGGCAACGGTCTTTACCCGGAATCGGCCTTCCAGGCGCCGGAGGCCACTGACGATGCGCGCTGGTGGCGGTTCGACCCACGGGTCGAATGGCTGGTCGACACCCTCAAGCAGCTCAAGCGCACCAAGGTCCTGGTGATCTGCGCACACGCCGAAACCGCCATGGACCTGGAAGACGCACTGCGCGTGCGCTCCGGTATCCCTGCCAGCGTGTTCCACGAAGGCATGAGCATCCTCGAGCGTGACCGCGCCGCTGCCTACTTCGCCGACGAAGAGTTCGGTGCGCAGGTGCTGATCTGCTCGGAAATCGGCAGCGAGGGTCGCAACTTCCAGTTCGCCCATCACCTGGTGATGTTCGACCTGCCGGCCCACCCTGACCTGCTCGAACAGCGCATCGGTCGTCTCGACCGGATCGGCCAGAAGCAGGTGATCCAGCTGCACGTGCCCTACCTGCTCGACAGCCCGCAGGCGCGGCTGTTCCAGTGGTATCACCTGGCCCTGAATGCCTTCCTGGCCACCTGCCCGACCGGCAACGCCCTGCAGCAGCAGTTCGGTGAGCGGCTGCACGCTCTGCTGAACGGTGGCGACGACAGCGCGTGGGACGCGCTGATCGAGGAGGCCCGCGGCGAACGCGAGCGGCTCGAAGCCGAGCTGCACAGTGGTCGCGACCGCCTCCTGGAGCTCAACTCCGGCGGCGCAGGCGAAGGCGAAGCCCTGGTCGAGGCGATCCTCGAACAGGACGACCAGTTCGCCCTGCCGATCTACATGGAAACCCTGTTCGATGCGTTCGGCATCGACAGCGAGGACCATTCCGACAATGCGCTGATCCTCAGACCCAGCGAGAAGATGCTCGACGCCAGCTTCCCGCTGGGCGACGACGAAGGCGTGACCATCACCTACGACCGCGACCAGGCGCTGTCCCGCGAGGACATGCAGTTCCTCACCTGGGAACACCCCATGGTGCAGGGCGGCATGGACCTGGTGCTGTCCGGCTCCATGGGCAACACGGCCGTGGCGCTGATCAAGAACAAGGCGCTCAAGCCGGGCACCGTGCTGCTCGAGCTGCTGTACGTCAGTGAAGTGGTCGCCCCACGCAGTCTGCAGCTGGGCCGTTACCTGCCCCCTGCCGCACTGCGCTGCCTGCTCGATGCCAACGGCAACGACCTGGGTCCGCGGGTGGCTTTCGAGACGCTCAACGACCAGCTCGAGAGCGTGCCCCGGGCCAGCGCCAACAAGTTCATCCAGGCCCAGCGCGACGTGCTGTCCAAGCGCATCGCCGCCGGCGAGGAGAAGGTGCTGCCGCGTCACGAGGCCCGCGTCGCCGAAGCGCGTCGGCGCCTGGGCGATGAGGCCGATGAAGAACTGGCACGCCTGATCGCCCTGAAGGCCGTGAACCCGAGCGTACGCGACAGCGAGATCCAGACGCTGGGCAAGCAGCGTGACGATGGCCTGGCCATGCTGGAGAAAGCGGCGCTGCGCCTGGAGGCCATTCGTATCCTGGTGGCAGGCTAACGTGCTTTCGTCAGGCCTTGCCCCCCTCGCGCGGGCGGCAAGGCCTGGCACGTACGGTCGATCGACTGTTACCGACATCGGGCTGCAACGGCCCGACTGTTACCGAGCGTCACTTAACGAGGCAGACCGTCGCACCTGAAGTGTGCCGACGCCTCTGGCGCGGCACCAATACTGTGCACTCAACGTTGCCCTTGGTTTTCCTGCACCAGCACGAAGGGCGACACGACCACGGCCCACAGCACGGGATCCCGTTGCTGGAAGTCCAGCGCCTGCTCTACCACCAGGGGTCCGACGGTACCGGCTTCGCGCCACGCGGCGAATGCTGCCTGTCGGTTTTCGGCCATGGCGGCGGCGACGTCGATCAGGTCCAGCGAGGGGTCGACCCAAATCAGGTCACCTTTGGCCCAGAAGCGCTCCAACGCTTTCCACTCGATGGTGGCCGTCTCGCCGAGCAATTTGGCATAGAGGGTGCTTGTTCGATCAGTCATGACTAGGTAATCCGGCATCGGTCCATTCGTTTCGAAGCGGAGGATTGTCCCAGAAAAACCTGGTTTCAAATACGGACGAACGGCTATGGCGCGGTTTTACGGGGCCATAGGGGGTTGGTCGGGCGGGTAATGGCGTTTTAATGTACGTTCATGTCGATCAGGCGACACCCTCGAAATTCACCCGCGAACCGCGGCTTTTCAAGCGAACGGACCCCGCTCTACACTGTACCGGTACAGTTCCGGGACATGTTCCGGGGAAGGTGGGCGTAGGTGATGACAGGATCATGACCTTCGTCCCGCCCGGTCTGTCGCCCTGGCCGCCAGGACCATAAGAATTACAACAGAATGAGTGGAGCACCATGATCAAGATTTCCAAGCTGTTCGCTGCAATGGTATTGGCCGGTGTCGCGAGCCATTCGATGGCCGCCGACACCATCAAGATCGGCATCGCCGGCCCCAAGACCGGGCCGGTCACGCAGTACGGTGACATGCAGTTCATCGGCGCCAACCAGGCCATCAAGGACATCAATGCCAAGGGCGGCGTCGATGGCAAGATGCTCGAGGCCAAGGAATACGATGATGCCTGCGATCCCAAGCAGGCCGTGGCAGTCGCCAACAAGGTGGTCAACGATGGCGTCAAGTTCGTGATCGGCCACCTGTGCTCCAGCTCCACTCAACCGGCCTCGGACATCTACGAGGACGAAGGCGTGATCATGATCACCCCTGCGGCCACCAGCCCCGACATCACCTCGCGTGGCTACAAGCTGGTGTTCCGCACCATCGGCCTTGACAGCGCCCAGGGGCCTGCCGCCGGCAACTACATCGCCGACCACGTCAAGCCCAAGGTGGTCGCGGTCCTGCACGACAAGCAGCAGTACGGTGAAGGCATCGCCACCGCCGTCAAGCAGACTCTCGAAAGCAAGAACATCAAGGTCGCCGTCTTCGAGGGCCTCAATGCGGGTGACAAGGACTTCTCCTCGATCATCCAGAAGCTCAAGCAGAACAACGTCGATTTCGTCTACTACGGCGGCTATCACCCAGAGCTGGGCCTGATCCTGCGCCAGGCCAAGGAAAAGGGCCTGAATGCCAAGTTCATGGGCCCCGAGGGCGTGGGTAACGACTCGATCTCGCAGATCGCCCAGAACGCCTCCGAAGGCCTGCTGGTCACCCTGCCGAAGTCCTTCGATGCCGATCCCGAAAACAAGGCCATCGTCGAGGCGATCAAGGCTGGCGGCAAGGACCCGAGCGGTCCGTTCGTCTTCCCGTCCTACTCGGCCGTGGAGCTGATCGCCCAGGGGATCAAGGCGGCTGGCAGCGAGGAGCCGGAAGAGGTGGCGGCGGCCCTGCACAAAGGCAGCTTCAAGACCCCGACCGGTACCCTGTCGTTCGACGACAAGGGCGACCTCAAGGACTTCAAGTTCGTGGTCTACGAGTGGCACTTCGGCAAGCCCAAGACCGAAGTTTCGCCCCAGTGATCGTCATCTGACCCGCTGACCGAAAGCCCACTGTGCGAGCAGTGGGCTTTGTTTTACGAGGTTCATGGGCCTGGCGACCGCGATCCGGCGATCGGCCCACCTGAAAATCTTAAAACCGTCACCCGCGGTTCCCTGGTTGTGCGCGTTCGAATCGGCCCCATGCCGTCGGTTGAGACCGAGCGTGCGCCCGTGAATGCGATCAGGTTTTTAGGAGCGTTGTAATGCCCGAGATCTACCACTTCTTCCAACAGCTGATCAATGGCCTGACCATTGGCAGCACCTATGCCCTGATAGCCATTGGCTACACGATGGTGTACGGCATCATTGGAATGATCAACTTCGCCCATGGCGAGGTGTACATGATCGGTTCCTACGTGGCCTTCATCGCCCTGGCGGGGCTGGCCATGATGGGGATCGACTCGTTGCCGATCCTGATGACGGTGGCTTTCGTCGCCACCATCTTCGTCACCAGTGCCTACGGCTACAGCATCGAACGGGTCGCCTACCGGCCGCTGCGCAACAGCAACCGGTTGATCCCACTGATTTCCGCGATCGGCATGTCGATCTTCCTGCAGAACACCGTGCTGCTGTCGCAGGATTCCAAGGACAAGTCGATCCCCAACCTGATTCCGGGGAGCCTCTCCTTCGGTCCGGGCGGTGCCGAGGAAGTCCTGGTGTCGTACATGCAGATCCTGGTGTTCGTCGTCACCCTGGTATCGATGGTCGGCCTGACCCTGTTCATCTCGCGCTCGCGCCTGGGGCGTGCCTGCCGTGCCTGTGCCGAAGACATCAAGATGGCCAACCTGCTGGGCATCAACACCAACAACATCATCGCCCTGACCTTCGTCATCGGTGCCGCGCTGGCGGCGGTGGCAGCCGTGCTGCTGAGCATGCAGTACGGCGTGATCAACCCCAACGCCGGCTTCCTGGTGGGCCTGAAGGCCTTCACCGCCGCGGTGCTCGGCGGCATCGGCAGCATCCCGGGCGCCATGCTCGGTGGTCTGGTCCTCGGCGTCGCCGAAGCCTTCGGTGCCGACATTTTCGGCGACCAGTACAAGGACGTGGTGGCGTTCGGGCTTCTGGTCCTGGTCCTGCTGTTCCGGCCGACTGGCATTCTGGGCCGTCCGGAGGTTGAAAAAGTATGAATCGACAACTCAAACCGGCGTTCTTCAGCGCCCTGCTGGTCTGGGCCGTGGCCTTCCCCGTGCTCGGTCTGAAACTCAGCATCGACGGCATCAACCTCATCGTGCACAGCCAAGGGCCCTTCACCCTGACGGTGATCGCGGTCTGCTCGGTGCTGATGTTCCTGCGCGTGCTGTTCGACAAGCAGTGGAGCGCCGTGGTGCGCAGCCGCTCGGACCGCAGGCTGATCTCCCCGGCCGTCAGCAACTTCCTGACCCTGCCGCGCACCCAGCGCTGGATCATCCTCGGGCTGATCATGGTGGCGCTGGTCTGGCCGTTCTTCGGCTCGCGCGGCGCGGTGGACATCGCCACGCTGATCCTGATCTACGTGATGCTGGGCCTGGGCCTGAACATCGTGGTCGGTCTGGCCGGCCTGCTCGACCTGGGCTACGTGGGCTTCTACGCCGTCGGCGCCTACAGCTATGCCCTGCTGTCGCACTACTACGGGCTGAGCTTCTGGATCTGCCTGCCGATCGCCGGACTGATGGCTGCGGCCTTCGGCTTCCTGCTGGGCTTCCCGGTGCTGCGCCTGCGGGGCGACTACCTGGCCATCGTCACCCTGGGCTTCGGCGAGATCATCCGGCTGTTCCTGCGCAACCTCACCGACCTCACTGGGGGCCCCAACGGCATCAGCAACATCGAGAAGCCGACTTTCTTCGGCCTGAGCTTCGAACGCCGCGCGGCCGAGGGCATGCAGACGTTCCACGAGTACTTCGGCCTGCCCTACAACTCGATCAACAAGGTGATCTTCCTCTACCTGGTCGCCCTGCTGCTGGCGCTGCTGGCGCTGTTCGTGATCAACCGGCTGCTGCGCATGCCGATCGGCCGCGCCTGGGAAGCGCTGCGCGAGGACGAGATCGCCTGCCGCGCGCTGGGTCTGAACCCGACCGTGATCAAGCTCTCGGCCTTCACCCTCGGCGCCAGTTTCGCAGGCTTCGCCGGCAGCTTCTTCGCCGCGCGGCAGGGCCTGGTCACACCCGAGTCGTTCACCTTCATCGAGTCGGCCATCATCCTGGCAATCGTGGTGCTCGGCGGCATGGGGTCGCAGCTGGGCGTGATCCTCGCGGCGATCGTCATGATCCTGCTGCCGGAGCTGATGCGTGAATTCAGCGAATACCGGATGCTCATGTTCGGTGCGCTGATGGTGTTGATGATGATCTGGCGTCCGCAAGGCCTGCTGCCGATGCAACGCCCTCACTTGGAGCTGCGCCGATGAGCCGTGACATTCTGCAAGTCAGCGACCTGAGCATGCGCTTCGGCGGCCTGCTGGCGGTCAATGGCGTCGGCCTGACCGTCAAGGAGCGCCAGGTCGTGGCGCTGATCGGTCCCAACGGGGCCGGCAAGACCACCGTCTTCAACTGCCTGACCGGTTTCTACAGGCCCAGTGGCGGCACCATCCTGCTCGATGGCCAGCCGATCCAAGGGCTGGCCGGGCACCAGATCGCCCGCAAGGGCGTGGTGCGTACCTTCCAGAACGTGCGCCTGTTCAAGGAAATGACCGCACTGGAAAACCTGCTGATCGCCCAGCATCGCCACCTGAACACCAATTTCCTGGCAGGCCTGTTCAAGACGCCGGCATTTCGTCGCAGCGAGCAGGAAGCCATGGAGCGGGCGCAGTACTGGCTGGAACGGGTCAACCTGACCGAGTTCGCCAACCGCACGGCGGGCACCCTGGCCTATGGTCAGCAACGTCGCCTGGAAATCGCCCGCTGCATGATGACCCGCCCGCGGATCATCATGCTCGACGAGCCGGCGGCCGGCCTCAACCCCAAGGAAACCGAAGACCTCAAGGCCCTGATCGGCTACCTGCGCGAGGAGCATGCGGTCACGGTGCTACTGATCGAGCATGACATGAAACTGGTGATGAGCATTTCCGACCACATCGTGGTCATCAACCAGGGCACGCCCCTGGCCGACGGCACGCCCGACGCGATTCGCGGCAACCCCGAGGTGATCAAGGCCTACCTGGGGGAAGCGTGATGCTGACATTCGAGAACGTATCCACCTTCTACGGCAAGATCCAGGCGCTGCACAGCGTCAACGTGGAAATCAAGCAGGGCGAGATCGTCACCTTGATCGGCGCCAACGGCGCCGGCAAGTCCACCCTGCTGATGACCCTGTGTGGCTCGCCCCAGGCCCATGCCGGCAGCATCCGCTACCTGGGCGAGGAGCTGGTCGGCCAACCCTCGTCACACATCATGCGCAAGAGCATCGCCGTGGTGCCCGAAGGACGGCGCGTGTTCTCGCGGCTGACGGTGGAGGAGAACCTGGCCATGGGCGGATTCTTCACCGACAAGGGCGACTACCAGGCGCAGCTGGACAAGGTGCTGCACCTGTTCCCACGCCTGAAGGAACGCTATGCCCAGCGCGGCGGGACCATGTCAGGGGGCGAGCAGCAGATGCTGGCGATCGGCCGTGCCTTGATGAGCAAACCCAAGCTGCTGCTGCTCGACGAACCGTCGCTGGGCCTGGCACCGATCATCATCCAGCAGATCTTCGACATCATCGAGCAGTTGCGCCAGGACGGCGTGACGGTGTTTCTGGTGGAGCAGAATGCCAACCAGGCGTTGAAGATCGCCGACCGCGCGTACGTGCTGGAGAACGGGCACGTGGTGATGCAGGGGTCCGGCGAGGCGCTGCTGACCGATCCGAAGGTGCGCGAGGCGTATCTGGGCGGGTAAGGCTGGCGGTCATGTGACCTGACCCGGTGGTTGACTGGTCGTCCTCGATGACAGGTCGGGCATCGGGCGAAGTCCGCAGAGATGAATGTCACGGCCCTTTCAGGCCCGATCGCGGCACAGGGGCCCACACACATGGACCGTGATCGCCCGTACCACTGCGGTGGGTGAGCGGCCCCTGTGCCGCGATTGGGCCCGCCAGGGCCCATCTGCATACTTGGCAGACACCATGGAATCTCCCACATGGACCGTGATCGCCCGTACCGCTGCGGTGGGTGTCGTTGGCTCCCCCATATGCCAGGCGAACCTGCACCGACCCCGCCACATGCATGAGCGCCCGTGCCCTGCCCCCTTGAGATCGAACGCCAGCCTGCGTAACGTGGCCGCCATCTTTTGTCCGCTCCTGGAGCCTGCCCGCATGCGTGTCACCCCTCTGTTGCTCGCCGCCCTGCTGCCTGTGTTCGCCGGTTGCCAGATGTTCACGCAACCGCCCAGCAACCCGAACCTTGGCACCACACGCCTGCAAGGTGACGTCAGCGACGAGGGTAGCCAGCTGCTGTTTCAGCCCTGTGGCGACAGCCGCCGACTCCTGCTCAACGATACCGCCGACCTCGGCCTGACCCAGGACATCAAGAACCTGCCGGATGGCGCGTCAGGCAAGGTGTTTGCCGACCTGCGTGGCACGTTGAGCGGCAGCCGCACCGCCAACGGCGACGGCACACTGGACGTGACCCGCGTCTATCGCCTGGAGGCTGCATCCGGCACCTGTGATGACCCGGCCTTCAAACGCCTGACCGTGCACGCCAGCGGTCAGAACCCTGCCTGGGACCTCAAGGCCAGTGGCAAGGGCATGGTCCTGACCCGTGACGGCCACCCCCCGCTGGCGCTGCCCTTCCTGGAAGAGCAGATTCCGGGCGGCAGCCTCAACCTGTCGACCGAAGCCAACCATCAGCAGGTTCAGGTGTGGCTGGCGCCACAACGCTGTGTCGACCCGCAGAGCGGTGCGATCCGGCACCTGCACGCCGAGCTGCGCATCGATGGCCAGGTCCTGCCAGGGTGCGGTTACTACGGCGGTGCACGGGACAACTGATCACTGGTGACGTTTCTCCTGCCAGTCAGGGAGATGAAAGGCTTATAATCGGCGGTTTACGTAAAGCCACCGGCCGTTCGAGGCCGGGATACCGGACTCCGCCATGCTACGAATCACCGAACTGAAGCTGCCCCTGGACCATCCTGACGAGGCGCTGCGCGAAGCCATCCTGCAGCGTCTGGGCATCACCGACGAACAGCTGACGGGCTTCACCCTGTTCAAACGCAGCTACGATGCGCGCAAGAAGAACAGCGAGCTGCTGTTCATCTACACCATCGACCTGGAAGCGACCAACGAGGCCGAGCTGCTGCGCCGCTTCGCCGACGACCGCAACATCAGCGTGGCGCCGGACACCACCTACCGCTTCGTCGGCCATGCCAGCCAGGCACCCGAGCAACGCCCGCTGGTAGTCGGGTTCGGCCCGTGCGGCATCTTCGCTGGGCTGCTGCTGGCGCAGATGGGCCTGCGCCCGATCATCCTCGAGCGCGGCAAGGACGTGCGTCAGCGCACCAAGGACACCTGGGGCCTGTGGCGCAAGAGCGAACTCAACCCGGAGTCGAACGTGCAGTTCGGCGAAGGGGGCGCAGGCACCTTCTCCGACGGCAAGCTGTACAGCCAGATCAAGGACCCCCAGCACCATGGCCGCAAGGTGCTGGAAGAGTTCGTCAAGGCCGGTGCGCCCGAGGAAATCCTCTACATCAACAAGCCGCACATCGGCACCTTCCGCCTGACCGGCATGGTCGAGCGCATGCGCGAGGAGATCATCGCCCTGGGTGGCGAGGTGCGCTTCGAGCAGAAGGTCACCGACCTGCTGATCGACAATGACCAACTGCAGGGTGTCGTGCTGCACAGTGGCGAGCAGCTGCAGGCACGTCACGTGGTGCTGGCGCTGGGCCACAGCGCGCGCGATACCTTTCGCATGCTGCACGGCAAGGGTGTGTACATGGAAGCCAAGCCGTTCTCGGTGGGTTTCCGCATCGAGCATCCGCAGTCACTGATCGACCAGGCGCGCCTGGGCAAGTACGCGGGCCATCCAAAACTGGGCGCCGCCGACTACAAGCTGGTCTACCACGCCAGCAACGGGCGTTCGGTGTACAGTTTCTGCATGTGTCCGGGCGGCACCGTGGTCGCGGCCACCAGCGAACCGGGCCGCGTCGTGACCAACGGCATGAGCCAGTACTCGCGCAACGAGCGCAATGCCAACTCAGGCATTGTGGTCGGGATCGATCCTGAACGCGATTACCCCGGTAGCCCGCTGGCCGGTATCGAGCTGCAGGAGCGCCTGGAAGCGCACGCCTATGTGATGGGCGGCAGCAACTACCAGGCACCTGCGCAACTGGTCGGTGACTTCGTCGCCGGTCGTCCGTCCACCGCGCTGGGCAGCGTCGAGCCGTCCTACAAGCCGGGCGTGACCCTCGGTGACCTGGCCCCCAGCCTGCCGGCCTTCGCCATCGAGGCGATCCGCGAAGCGCTGCCGGCCTTCGACCGCCAGATCAAGGGGTACAACCTGCCGGACGCGGTCCTGACCGGTATCGAGACCCGCACGTCGTCGCCGCTGCGCATCACCCGTGATGACAGCTACCAGAGCCTGAACCTCAAGGGCCTGTTCCCGGCCGGTGAAGGCGCTGGCTATGCCGGTGGCATCCTCTCGGCCGGGGTCGACGGCATCCGCGTGGCCGAGGCCGTGGCGCGCGACATGCTGGGCCTCACGGCCTGAGCCGAACGCCCATGAAAACGCCCCGGGCAGCGAAGCTGGCCGGGGCGTTGGGCAACGCCAGACTCAGTGCGACACGCGGCTGGTGCCGTCCACGGTCATGATGCGTACACGCTCGCCGACCCGGAAGATCTCGTTCGACTGCACGGCCTGGACGTAGGCGCGAGTGCTGCCGTCGTCCTCACGCACGGTGATCTCCACGCCCTGGGTACGGGTGATACCTTCTTCAGCCGCCGAACCGGCCAGGCCGCCGGCGACCGCACCGATCACCGCAGCGACGAGGCTGCCGCGTCCACCGCCAATGGCGCTGCCTGCCACGCCACCGACGATGGCACCTGCGCCACCGCCGATCGGTGTCTTGGTGCCCTCGATCTTCACGGGGCGCAAGGCTTCGATGGTGCCCATGCGCACCGTCTGGACGCGCCGGGCCTCATCGCGAGAGTAGGTATCGCCCGCCAGGTTCGAGGCACAGCCGCCGAGCAACAATGAAAAGGCGGTGAAGCTCGCTACCAGCAATCCGGATCTACGCATGGGATGTTCTCCAATAATCGAGTGTCCATTAGACCCCGTGGGCGCAAGGCTGTCACGAGGCCAGAGGTTAAATCGTTTTTCATTCAGGCCTGGCGACGGCTGTCGTACACGGTGCGGTTACCTATGGGACCACGCCTGGCGGCAATGAATCCGTCACGCTGCGCCAGTCTGGGCTATAGGGCGGGTCTGACAGACCGGCGTCATGCTGGCGATACAGGCGGAGATGGAGCAGACGCCATCGCGGGCAAGCCCGCTCCCACTGCACCGCAACCGCCTGTACCACTGCGGTGTGACTACGGGTGTGGGAGCCGCGATGCAGGCGGTGACGAACGTCAGGGCGCGAGGCGCTCACGTTGCCATTGCCCTTCCACTGAACGGTAGTTCAAGCGGTCGTGCAGGCGGCTGGGGCGGCCTTGCCAGAACTCGACGCGATCCGGCACCAGACGGTAGCCGCCCCAATGCTCGGGGCAGTGCGGCGCCGTGTCCTTGAAGCGTGTCTGTGTGGCCTGCACCAGGCCCTCCAGCTCCTCACGACCCGAGATCACCCGACTCTGCGGCGATGCCCATGCGCCCAGGCGGCTGCCCAGGGGGCGCACCTGGTAGTAGGCGTCGGACTCTTGCGCCGTGACCTTCTCCACGCGGCCCTCGATCCGCACCTGACGCTCCAGCGCCGGCCAGAAGAAGGTGATGGCCGCGAAGGGGTTGCTGCGCAGCTGCTCGCCCTTGGCACTGTCGTAGTTGCTGAAGAAGGTGAATCCCCGCGCGTCCAACCCCTTGAGCAACAAGACCCGGCAGTGCGGCCGGCCGTCGGCATCGACGGTGGCGAGGGTCATGGCATTGGCCTCGACGGGCGCCTGCTCGGTCTGCACGGCGTCGTCGAACCACTGGTGGAACAGCGCGAACGGCTCGTCCGGCGCCTGTGCTTCGGCCAGGCCATCGCGG
Organism: Enterobacterales bacterium AN_CKDN230030167-1A_HGKHYDSX7; assembly: GCA_046940335.1. Classification (GTDB taxonomy): domain Bacteria; phylum Pseudomonadota; class Gammaproteobacteria; order Pseudomonadales; family Pseudomonadaceae; genus Aquipseudomonas. Next base: position 337,052 of record JBKYML010000006.1, on the reverse strand, counting down.
GTGTAGTCACGCCGCATGTCAGCCAGGGTCTGGGTCATGTCGAGCTTCCTTGACGATCAGTTGGTCTTGTTGGCCGCAACCTTCTTGTCCAGGGCGGCCTTCTTGGCGGCTGGCTTGGCTGCGGCTTTCTTCGCCGCTGGCTTGGCCTTGGCCTTGGCCACGGTCTTCTTGGCGGCTGGCTTGGCAGCGGCCTTGGCCGTCGGCTTGCTGGCCGCGGCCTTGACCACAGGCGCCTTGGCATCCTGGGTGGCGACCATGGCCGCAGGCGCGACCACCGGGGTCGCCTGCTGGTACTTGGCGAGCAGGGCGACCATGGTGTTCTGCGGCGTCAGCAGCATTTCGACGCGGCGGTTCAGGGCACGGCCTTCGGCGCTGTCATTGGCCGCACGCGGCATCACCGACCCCATGCCCTTGAGGATCAGGCGGTCACGCTGCAGGCCGCTGAGACGGAAAATCGCCGAGACCGAAGCCGCACGCTCCAGGCTGAGCTTCTGGTTGGCCGCCGCGGCGCCCGTGCTGTCGGCATGGCCCAGGACCAAGACGGCGGTCTTCGGGTCGCTTTCCACGGCCTTGGCCACGCGGGTGATCGGACCCAGTGTGACAGGCAGCAGCATGTTCGGACGGTCCGGGTTGTAGTTGCCATCGACTGGCAGGGTCACGGCCAGCAGGTCGTCGCGACGCTCGACCTGCAGGTTGGTGCCTTTTACCGCCTCGCGCAATTTCGGCTCGTAGTCATCCAGCCAGGCCTGGGTGGCCCTCTGGTCGATCTTCGGCACCACCGGCTGGGCCTGGGCGGTCTGCTTGTCTTCACCGCCGAACGGCCACCACCAGCGGCTGCCGCTTTCGGACTTGGCATCGGCCTTGGCGACTTTTTCGGTCACCGCGTCCTTGACCTCCTGGTCAGCCACCTGATCGGAGCCGAACGGCCACCAGTGACGGCTGGTCTGGGCAGAGCCGTCTTGAGCGTGCTGAGCGCAGCCGGTCATGGCCAGGCACAGGGCAAGTGCTAAGGTTTTTTGTGAAGACATCAGCGATACACCATGAATTGGAAGGAGTTCTGCCCAGCCGTGGAGGGGCGTTGGCGTTGAGGATAGACAAAGCCTGCGGTCAATACTTGTACAACCCGATCAAAGGCAACCGGCCAAGGCGCGAACCAGCGCCTGGGCGCGTGGGTCCATCAGGATGTACGGCCCCAGGGTAGGGGTGACGAAGCCGAACGCGACGTCGTGCTCGGGATCGGCAAAGCCGACCGAGCCGCCCGCACCGGGGTGACCGAAGGCCTTGGCGCCCAGCCCGAAGGTGGCATTGGGCTGGTCGGGTTGATCGAGCATGCAGCCCAGACCGAAGCGGGTCGAGGTGAGCAGCGTCAGGTCATGCCCGCAGCTGTGCTCGCGGGTCATTTCATCCAGCAGCTCGGCTTCCAGCAGGCTGCCGTCGAGCAGACCGGCATAGAAGCCTGCCAGGGCTCGCGCCGTGCCATGCCCGTTCGCCGCCGGTTGCTGCATGCGGCGCCAGGCAGGCTTGTTGGTACTGGTCAGCATGCCCGGCGGGTTGGTGAAGGCGCGTGTGGACAATGCCTCGGGTTCGCGCAGGGTCACGTGCAGCAGGCGCTGCGCGGCGGCGTCGCCGGCATTGCCCTTGGCCCGGGCCAGGTGCGCCACTCGGTCGAAGTCATCGTCATGCAGCCCGATGTGGAAGTCCAGACCCAGAGGCCTGGCGGTTCGGGCGACGATCGAGTCGCCCGGCATGCGGCCATCCACACGGCGGATCAGCTCGCCCACCAGCCAACCATAGGTGAGGGCTGCATAGCCATGTGCCGTGCCCGGCGTCCACCAGGGCGTCTCGGCAGCCAGCGTATCGACCATGCGCGGCCAGTCGTAGAGCGCTTCGGCAGGCAGCAGGTCGTGGATGGCCGGCACCCCGGCGCGGTGGCTGAGCAGCTGGCGAACGGTGACGGACTGCTTGCCGGCCTGGGCGAATTCCGGCCAGTAGCGCGCCACCGGGGTATCCAGGGCCAGCTTGCCCTCGCCCACCAGCTGCAGCACCGTCACGGCAGTGAAGGCCTTGGTGCAGGAGAACAGGTTGACCAGGGTGTCGCTGTGCCAGGCCTCGGTGCCATCCTTGTCGGCCGTACCGGCCCACAGGTCGATCACGACCTCGCCGCCGACCTGGATGCACAACGCCGCGCCGCGTGCCTGAGGATCGTCGAACAGCGCGGCGAATGCCTCGCGCACGGCTTCGAACTTCAGCTCGTAATGACCCTGGATCTGCACTTGCCCGCCCCTCGTTCACCGGTGTCGCAAAGGCGTGCATTGTTTCAGTAGTTGGGCGTTTTGCATACACCACGCTCGCGAGGAAAGGACGAACACGTGCGCTCGCCATCCCGCGAAGTGGCGTGTCAGGCCAGGCGTGTGGGCGTCAGGGCACCTTGGCGGGCGCCGCGACCTTTACCTGCTCGCGCAAGGCCGTCATGGCCCGTGCATGGCTCTTGCTCACCGCCTCGACGAACCCTGACCAGGGCACATCGGTGATCGCCACCAGGCCCAGGTGACCATTCTCGCCATCGAGCAGGCGACCGCTCGCCGGTTGATCGAGGTACTGGAACCAGTGCGCCCCTACGATCAACGGCTGCGCCAGCGCGGCGTCGATGAACGCGGCGTAGGCCGGCCCGCGGGCTTCCTCACGGGGCACTTCCACCGGCCCGGGCCAGAACGCCCCCCGGTCGCGCGAGCCGAACTGGAACTCCGACACCAGCACCGGCTTGTCCAGCTCGGCCAGGCGGGCGAAGTCGTAACCGTCCTCGGGCGCGAGGGTATAGAAGTTGAAGCTCAGCACGTCGCAGAACTCGGCGCAGGCCTGGACCGCCTCGGGCGTGCTGACGGCGAAGCGTCCGCCGAGCAGCAGGTGATTGGGCGCGTGCCAGTCCAGCGCGTCGGCGATGGTCTTGAAGTAGGTCTGGGCGAACACCGCCTGGAAATGCTGGTAGTCCCGCTCGATCTCCGGGTGCGCCGGGTCGGGCAGCGGCGCCTCGAAGCCTGGGTCCTCCATCAGCTCCCAGGCCGGCAGCTGGATCCCCCAGGCCTTCGACAGCCCTGCCTGGTTGCGGTACTTGTCGCGCAGTTGCTTGAGAAAGGCTCGCTTGGCCGGCACGTCGGTGGTCAGGCGCAGGGTACCGAACGCCAGGCCGTAGCGCGCCCTGGGGTCGTCACCCGGCGCGGCCCAGGCCAGCTCGTTGTCGGCGAAGTAGCCGATCAGCCAGGGGTCGTCTCGGTGGTCGCGCGCCGCGATGGCCACGGCGCGCTCGGTGGCCATGGCGAAACGCGGATCGAACGGATCGGGCATGCGCCCCCACCAGTCCATGCCGGTGCTGATGCTGGCGTAGTCGCCGACGATCGACAAGGGCAACGTGTAGGGCACTCGCGCTGTCTGGCCAAGCGCCGGGTCGCTCCAGTTGCCAAGGGTATTGAAGCCCCAGGCCTGGAGACGGTCCAGCGTCTGGGCCTGCCAGCGTGACGCATCGACCTGCGCAGGTGGGCAGGCCGCCTCGGGCGTGGCGACCGGAGCCGCGCAATCGGCAGGCACGGTACGCGCCAGGTTGGCGGCGTAGAAGTCGAACCAGCGCCCTTGCTTGTAGCCGCGGCCTTGCGAGGAGGCATTGCCGTCATCGTTGTTGCCTTCACCATAGAAGGCGGCCAGAGGCTCGCCCTCGCCCGGCAGCTGGCTGAACATGCGTTCCCGACCTGCCACGTACGTGCGTCCGCCATCGTGGGCCACGGCATTGACGCCCAACGAAAAGAACGGGTGACCTTCCGGCGTGACCAGGTACCAGTGTCCGTCGCGCTTCTCCGTGTGGAAGAACCCGGTGGCCTCGAACGCCTGACCGCCACTGACACCGCCGTAGGTATCCAGCGCTTGCTGACTTCGGGCCTGCAACGCCGCCTGCAAGCGCTGCCGCTCGCGCTCGGCCCCCGTCTTGAGTTGCGTATCGCTCTCGACCTTGTCTGGCCAGCGTCCACGGTTGGCCTGCCCATACCCGTCTATCAGGTTGGCATACGCCGCCTCGATGACCTGGGCATCGTCCTGCACCGCCACTTTTTCGATCAGCAGGCTTTGCGCCACGGCCGGTCGTGGAATGCTCAAGGTGATCGACGCCACTTGCGTCAGGTCGACCCCGCCACTGCTGGCCGTGACCAGCAGCCGTTGGCCTTCCTGTATCCAGGGCATGGGGGGACCGGCGCGCATGCCCTCGTTCAGCGGCCCATGGGCCTGCAAGGGGATCCAGACCGTCTGGGCAGGGCCGGCCGGCAGATCGATGCGACTGGTCAGGCGCTGTCCGGTCGTGTCCTGCACCGTCACCTCGACGGTCAGGGCCCAGTCCATGCCACTCTGCAGGCGCAGGCTCAGTGCCCGCTGGGCCGACCAGTCCCAGACGCCCTGCTGGGGTGCCAGGCGCAGCCAGGGGTTGACTGCCGGATTGAAGACCACCCGACGCAGCACTTCTCCGGCGATGGTCTGCTCGGCATTGGACTGCGGCAGCCCGGCGTCGCCCGTCGTGACCGTGACCACCGAAGCCGGGCGCACGAAACTGAACAGCGTCTGCTGGGCGGCCAGGGCCGGTGAAACCAGGGCCGCGCTCAACGCGGCGGCCAGCAGGTGACGGATCATGACGCAGGTTCTCCTTGAAAGCGCGAGCCCCTCGCAAGGGGCCCGGGTCAGCCAACCGTGGCGCCTGACGTCGAGGCTCAGCCGATCTCTCGCCGGAAAGGCGGCAGCGCGTTGAGGATAGCCTTTCCGTAGCGCTGGGTGACCACGCGCCGATCCAGCAGGGTGATGGTGCCGCGGTCCTGTTCGGTGCGCAGCAGCCGTCCGCAGGCCTGGATCAGGCGCAACGAGGCGTCGGGCACGGCGATCTCCATGAACGGGTTACCACCGCGCGCCTCGATCCACTCGGCCAAGGCCGCTTCCACCGGGTCGTCGGGCACGGCGAACGGGATCTTGGCGATCACCACGTGCTCACAATAGGCGCCAGGCAGGTCGACGCCCTCGGCGAAACTGGCCAACCCGAACAGCACGCTGGACTGGCCATCGTCGACCCGGGCCTTGTGCTTGTTGAGGGTTTCCTGCTTGGACAGGTTGCCCTGGATCAGCACGACCTTGCGCCAGTCGCGGTCCAGTCCGTCGAACACGTCCTGCATCTGCTTGCGCGACGAGAACAGCACCAACGAGCCGCGCGATCCCTCGACCAGGTCGGGCAGGTCGCGGATGATGGCGGCGGTGTGCGAAGGCACGTCACGAGGGTCGGCACGCAGGTCGGGCACGCGCAGCACACCGGCATCGGCATGGTGGAACGGGCTGGGCACCACGCAGGTGACCGCATCGCGGGGCACGCCGGAGCGCATGCGGAAGCGGTCGAACTTGCCCAATGCGGTCAGCGTCGCCGAGGTCACCAGCGCGCCATGGGCCACATTCCACAGGCTACGGCGCAACATGTCGGCAGCCAGGATCGGGCTGGCGTTGACCTCGATGTCGAACAACGCGCCGCCCTCGACCAACGTCAGCCAGCGCGCCATGGGCGGGTTGTCTTCCGGGTCTTCGGCGGTGAACGCGCCCCACAGCTCCCAGTTGCCCTGGGCGCGGGTCACCAAGGTGCCGAACAGCGGATACCACTCCTCGGCCTGGTGGCTGGCGATGCCGATGTTCTTCTCGCCGTCCATGCCCTCCTTGAGCAGGTCGGCCAGGCGCGTGAAGAGGTCGTTCAGCTGACCGAACCCCTTCTTCAATTCCAGGCCTGCCTCGCGCATAGCCTCGGGTACCACGCCACCTTCGAAGCGATACCGCGGTCGCTCGCGGCCTTCGACGTCCTCGCCCGGGCGGAAATCGGCGATCTGCTCGCACAGGGTGAACATGAACTGCTGCTGGGTGCGCAACGCGCGTGCCAGCTCCGGCACCTGCTCGATCAGCCGCCCCAGGTCCCCAGGCAGCGGATGCTGGGCCAGCAGCTTGGTGAGGTTCTTGGCGGTCTGCTCCAGCCAGTCGGCGGTGGAGCGCAGGCGCGAATAATGGGCAAAGTGACCAATGGCCTTGTCCGGCAGGTGATGGCCCTCGTCGAACACGTAGACCGTGTCGCGCGGATCGGGCAGCACGGCACCGCCGCCCAGCGCCAGGTCGGCCAGGACCATGTCGTGGTTGGTGACGATGACGTCCACCTTGCCCATGCCTTCGCGGGCCTTGTAGAACACGCACTGCTGAAAGTTCGGGCAGTGCCGGCCGGTGCACTGGCCGTGGTCGGTGGTCAGTCGGGCCCAGGCCTGGTCGTCCACGGCCTCGGGCCAGCTGTCACGGTCGCCGTCCCAGCGATTGCCCGCCAGGCGCTCGATCATGGTGTTGAAGAGCTTCTGGCTGACCTCGTCGACCTCAATGTGGAAGCCCTCTTCCTCGAACAGCTGCGCGGTGGCCGAATGGGCATTGCCTTCCTGCAGCAGCAGGTCGAGCTTGGACAGGCACAGGTAGCGGCCCCGGCCCTTGGCCAGGGCGAAGCTGAAGTTCAGGCCGCTGTTGCGCATCAGGTCGGGCAGGTCCTTGAAGACGATCTGCTCCTGCAGGGCCACGGTCGCGGTGGCGATCACCAGCCGCTTGCCGGCCGCCTTGGCCGCCGGGATGGCCGCCAGGCTGTAGGCGACGGTCTTGCCGGTACCGGTGCCTGCCTCGACCGCGACCACGGCCGGTTCACCGGACCGACGCCCTTCGTCGTCACAGGGGATGTCGCCAAGGACCTTGGCCACTTCGGCGATCATCAGCCGCTGGCCGTAACGGGGACGCAGGCCCTTGGCCTCGAGGAAACGCGAGTAGGCGCCCTGGATGGTGCTCTTGAGTTCGGTGCTGATCATGATCTGGGCGCGCCCGGAGGGCTGTATGGATTTTCAGTGTTTCGCATGGGCCGCTATCATACCCGGCTCGCGCGTCGATTGCCCCCCGGAGATCCACATGACTGCCCTTGCCCTGCCCAACCTGCTGCATGCCGCCGCCACAGCGATCTGGCTGTGCGGGCTGGGCTACCTGTGGTGGGCGCTGCGCCTGGCGCCGCTCGCGACCGCCCATCGGCCGGCGCGACTGCAACGCTGGGGTGATCTTTTCCGACAGCGTTTCGGAGCGATCTGGCTGGTGCTGGTGATTCTCTCGGCCAGCGGCTTCAGCCTGATGCACGCCAGTGGCCTGACCCTGGACACGGCGCCGCGCCCGGTCCAGGTGATGATCGGGGGTGTCATCGCCAGCTTCGCCTTGTGCCTGCGCGTCCGCTCGCTGCTGAGCCCGGAACTGGACACAGCGCTCGCGGCGCAGGACTGGACGGCCGGGGCGTGGGTGCTGGCCAGAATCCGACGAATGGTGGGGACTTGCCTGCTCATCGGCGTGGCCGTGGCCAGTGTGGCACTGTGGCAGCTGTCCTGGTGACCGGCCCTGCAGGGCAAAGGCCTGGGCCGATCAATCGACCGTGCGACGACGCGACATGGAGACGATGTGGAAGATCCCCGTCAGCAGGATCTGCAGGCGGTCGAATAGGCGGTGACGACGCCCACGCAGGCTGGTGTGGAACCACAGCATCTCCAGCACGTGCAGGCCCAGCAACAGGCATCCGGCTGCCGCGATCAGCAGGTTGAACGGCCTGGCGGCAGGCACCAGCACGTTCCATAGCACCACCCACCAGAACGCGATGGTCAGCAGCTTGCCCACGGCGGTCACCACACCCATGTCGGTCTCCTTTCATTCGACGATCGATCCCGTACGCCCCCAACGTCCTGCCGTTGGCTCACGCGACCTTGCCCCGTGCAGTAAAGCCTTCCGACGAGCCTCCTGCCAGCCAGACGCTGGCCGCCCGCCCACGCGCCCTCTATGCCACAGGCCTGCAACCCCGTTACGCTTGCCACTTCAGCACGAGGACTGGCCATGCGCGACGGATTTTCCCAACGAACGCCCCAACAGGCCCTGGCGGCCCTGCTCGAACGAGTCTCGCCCCAGCGTCTGCTGCTGGTCGGCAGTCGCTTTCCAGCGCTCGACGCCTTCGTCGAGGCGCATCCACACGTACAGATCGACATCGCACCGCCCGGACCGCTGCCGAGCGCCCTGGCAGCCACGCGCTTCGACCTGGCCGTGCTGGTCGAGTGCCTGGAACACCTGCCCAAGCGCGAGGGCCTGCAACTGCTGGGCGGCATCCGCAACCTCAACGCCAGCCGCGTGGCCGTGCTGGCGGACCTGGCCGCCTGCGGCTGGCACGCCACGGACTTCTTCGCCCTGGCCCTGTCGGAAAGCGAACGGTTTCGCCGCGAGGCGCAGGTGCTGAGCCTGTTCACCTATGACCTGCACGACTACAAGCAGGTGCCGGACTGGCTCAATGCGCGGTTCTGGGCCAACCCGGAGATGTTCGGCAAGTATTGGTGGTGACGCTGTGTACCCGCTTGCGGTCCGGGGGTCTGTCGCTGACACTGTCTTCTACTCGCTCCCGACGCCTGAGGCCCTCCATGAATGCATCCACACCTGCCCTGCCCGCCTGCCTGTCCGCCGAGGGTGGGCGATGAGCGTCGCGGTCTGCCCTTGCGGCAGCGGCAACCTGCTCGACGCCTGCTGCGGCCATCTGCACGCCGGCACCCCTGCGCCGGATGCGCAATCGTTGATGCGCTCGCGCTACAGCGCCTACGTGCTGGGCCTGGTCGACTACCTGGTGGACACGACCCTGCCCGTGCAGCGTGATGCCCTGGATCGCGCCGGTATCGCCGCCTGGAGCGCCGAGAGCACCTGGTTGGGCCTGGAGGTGGAGGACGCCGAGGTCTTCGGCGGCCAGCCCGAACATGCCTTCGTCACCTTCACCGCCCGCTGGCACGATGCCTCAGGCGACCACCAGCACCGCGAACGCTCGGCCTTCGTCCAACACGCTGGCCGCTGGTATTTCATCGATCCGACCGTCGGCCTCAAGGCCGGGCGCAACGACCCCTGCCCCTGCGCCAGCGGGCAGAAGTTCAAGAAGTGCTGTTCCAGTTACCTGGAGCAATGAGATGAGCGCCCTCTTGCGTGCGCTGACCCTCGGGATCGCCCTGGCGCTGCTCAGCGGTTGCGTGAGCTGGGGCGCGGACACCTGGCAAGAACCTGAGCTGCACCTGGTCAAGGTTCGCAAGGTCAAGGCCGGCCTGCATCAACAGGAATTCGTGCTGTACGTGCGCGTGGTCAACCCGAACGACAGCCGTCTGTTCATCCGTCACCTGGACTATTCGGTGCGCCTGGGCGGCCTGCTGCTGGTGGATGCCGACGAAAGCCTGTGGCGCAGCGTCGGGGCACATGAGCAACGCACCTTCCAGATCACCGCACGGACCAACCTGTGGAAGCAGCTGCGCCCCCTGGCCCGCCTGCTCAAGCGCCATGAGGCGTTGCCATACCAGCTGGAGGTGGAGGTGGCCAGCGGATTATTCTTCTGGCATGACCTGCACTTGTCGCGCAGCGGTGAGATAATGCCCGGTGATCTCAAACCGGAGTAACCGCAATGACCCAGCAACCCCACGTTCATGGCCCTGACTGCAACCATGACCATGACCATCATCACGACCATGACCATGGCCACGTGCATGGCCCGCACTGCAACCACGCCCCGCAAGAGCCGGTGCGCAACGCGCTGAAGGACGTAGGCCGCAACGACCCGTGCCCGTGCGGTAGCGAGAAGAAATTCAAGAAGTGCCACGGGGCTTGAGTCGACTGCAAGCAGCAAGCAGAGCGTCGGCGCCGTGCCAACGTGCTGCCAACACCTGACGTACCGCACTGCCGCCGTTTGCTGCTTGCCCCCCTTTCTCTTTCAGGAGCCTGGCCATGGCCGTCCTTCGTTTTCCTTCCTCGCGCCCACGCCTGCGTGCGGCAGCGATGCTGTGCGGCGCGCTCGGCCTGGCCGGCTGTCAGACAGTTTCCCAGCAGTCCACCTTGCCCCCGAGCGCAGGTGTACAGCCACTCAAGGGACTGGCCCAGAGCGTCTCGGTGCGGCGCAACCCACAGGGCATGCCGTTGATCGAGAGCAGCACGTTCCACGATGCCCTGTTCAGCCTCGGCTACCTGCATGCCGTCGACCGCATCGAGCAGATGGTCACCTTGCGTCTGCTGGCGCAAGGGCGACTGGCCGAGCTGGAAGGGCCGCAGGCCCTGGACACCGATCGGCTGATGCGCGCCGCTCATCTACGACGCAGCGCCGACCAGCTGTACGCCGACGCCTCCCCACGCCTGAAGCGCTTCTTCGAGGTCTATGCCCGGGGCGTCAACGCCTACCTGTTCCGCTTCCGTGACGCCCTGCCGGGCACGCTGGCCAAAGCCGGTTACCGGCCCGACTACTGGAAGCCCGAGGACTCGGCCCTGCTGTTCAGCCTGTACGCCTTCAGCCAGTCGGTGAACCTGCAGGAAGAACTCGCCGGCCTGACCCTGGCACAACGGGTCGGCGTCGACCGGCTGGCCTGGCTGCTGCCCAGCGCCGCCGATGAGCCGTTGCCCGACACCGAGGCGGCCAAGCTCCAGGGTCTGGACCTGACCCGCGGGCTGCCAGGGCTCGGTGCGCTGAATGCCGCCAGTCAGCGCCTGGCGGCCTTCGACCTGCTGGGCAGCCCAGGTTCGGCGAGCTGGGTGCTGGGACCGCAGCGCAGCCAGAGCGGCCGCAGCCTGCTCGCCAGCGACAGCCGTGCGGCCTGGGCGCTGTCGCCGGTGCAGATCCACACGGGCAAGTACCAGGCCGCCGGCCTGACCCTGCCTGGGCTGCCGCTGATCCTGGCCGGTTTCAACGGCAAGCTGGCCTGGAGCAGCAGCGCGGTGATGGCCGACAACCAGGACCTCTACCTGGAGAAACTGCGGCGTCAGGGCAACCAACTGACCTACCTGGCCGACGGCAAATGGCAGGCCGCACGCGGACGTACCGAAACGTTCCTGGTCCGTGGCCAGCGCCCGCAGCGCGAGATCCTGTACGAAACGCGGCATGGCACGCTGCTCGGGCAACCGGGTAACGAGGCCCTCGGCCTGGCCTTGCAGATGCCGACGCTGCAGGGCGATCGCAGCCTGGATGCACTGTTCGACCTGACCCGCGCCAGCACCCTGGAGCGCGCGTCCGACAGCGCACGCGCCATTGGCGCCGCCGCGCTCAACCTGGTCTTCGCCGACGCCCAGCACATCGGCTGGCAGGTCACCGGCCGCTACCCGAACCGGCGTGACGGGCAGGGCCTGCTGCCCTCGCCGGGCTGGGACGGACGTTACGACTGGGATGGCTACGCCGACGCGATGCTGCATCCCTATGACCAGGACCCGGCCAGTGGCTGGATCGGCCACGCCAACCAGCGCAGCCTGGCGCGCGGCTATGGCATGCAGTTGTCCAACACCTGGGACTACCCCGAGCGCGCCGAACGTCTGGCGCAACTGATCGGCACCGGGCGTCATGATGCGCGCAGCCTGGCGGCCATGCAGAACGATCAGCTCACGCCCCTGGCCGGCAAGCTCAAGCAGATGCTCGACGCACCCGGCATGGCCTCGGCGCTGCCGCAGGCCATCGACGCCCTGCCGGCGGCGCAACGCGACCTTGCCCGTCAGGCCCTGGCTCGCCTCAAGGCTTTCGACGGTCGCCTGAGCGCCCAGTCGGCGGACGCGGCCCTGTACGCGCTGTTCCTGCACCAGGTCGCCCGGCAGACGTTCCTCGACGAACTGGGCCCGGAGTCGGGCGAGGCATGGCAGACCTTCGTCGCCAATGCGAGGCTGTCCTACTCGGCCCAGGCCGACCACCTGCTGGGGCGTGACGACAGCCCGTTCTGGGACGACCGTTCGACCCCGCAGCACGAAGACAAACCGACCATTCTGGCGCGCAGCCTGGCGGCCGCGATGGAGGCCGGCCGGGCGCAACTGGGCAACGATCCACGCACCTGGCAATGGGGCCGCCTGCATGCCTACCACTGGCCGATGCCGACCTGGCAGGGGTTGGGCGATGGCGTGGCGCGCCCCGCGCGTGCTGCTGGTGGCGACTTCAGCACGTTGGCGCTCACACCCTACGCCTGGGGCCGCGATTTCGACACGCAATTGCCACCGTCGGCACGCCTGATCGTCGATTTCGGCCAGGCCGAGCCGCTGCGCGTGCTGACCAGTACCGGCCCGTCCGGCCACTCGGCCAGCGCACGCGCGAACGACGGCCTCCAGGACTGGTTCGCAGGCCGCTTCACCACCCTGCCGCTGCAGCCGCAGCACTTCACCCAGGGGTATGGCACCCAGCGCCTGAGCCTGGTCCCCGAGCGCTAGCCGCGACCGGGTCGGGACCCTGCGCAAGCCGGTGTCCCGACCCTCTGTCCACACGCCCGGTCATGTCGCGACCGGGGCACCCCCAATCCCCTCGAACTCCCCGGCAGGGCACGACTCCTACCTTGTAACTCCCCTGCCAGTGGCCTGCCCATGGACCTCGTCATCGCCCGCCCCGAAGGGTTGTACTGCCCGCCCGGTGATTTCTACATCGATCCCTGGCGCCCGGTGGAGCGCGCGGTCATCACCCATGGCCACGGCGACCACTCCCGACCGGGCAATACCCATTACCTGACCGCCGAACCCGGCGCTGGCGTGCTGCGCAGCCGACTGGGCGAAGACATTCGCTTGCAGACCCTGCCCTATGGAGAGCGCCTCGACCACCACGGCGTGACGCTGAGCTTTCACCCAGCCGGACACGTGCTGGGGTCGGCCCAGGTGCGCCTGGAGTACCAGGGCGAAGTCTGGGTGGCCTCGGGCGACTACAAGGTCGAGCCGGACGGGACCTGCACGCCGTTCGAGCCGGTGCGCTGCCACACCTTCATCACCGAATCGACCTTCGGCCTGCCCATCTACCGCTGGCCATCGCAGGCCGAGGTGTTCGCCGAGATCAACGCCTGGTGGCGCGCCAACCGCGAACAGGGCAAGGCCAGCGTGCTGTTCAGCTACGCCTTCGGCAAGGCCCAGCGCATTCTCCACGGGCTGGACGCCGGTATCGGCCCGATCCTGGTGCACGGCGCCGTCGAACCGCTCAACCGGGTGTATCGCGAGGCCGGCGTGGCCTTGCCACCGACGGTGTACGCCGGTGATGTGCCGCGCAATGACCCGATGATGCGCGAAGCCTTGATCATGGCGCCGCCCTCGGCCTCAGGCAGCAGCTGGATGAAACGCTTCGGCGACTACAGTGACGCCTTCGCCAGTGGCTGGATGCTGTTGCGCGGGACCCGTCGGCGGCGCGGCGTGGACCGGGGCTTCGTGCTGTCCGATCACGCCGACTGGCCGGGCCTGCTGTGGGCCATCGAACAGACGGGCGCAGAACGGGTGATGGTCACCCACGGTTCGGTCAGCGTGCTGGTGCGCTACCTCAACGAACTGGGGCTCGATGCACGGGCGTTCGTCACCGAATACGGCGACGAAGACGATGCCCAGGCCACGGCGGAGGCGTCGGCATGAAGGCCTTCGCCGAACTCTACCTGCGCCTGGACGCCACCACATCGAGCAACGCCAAGCTGCGCGCGTTGCAGGATTACTTCGCCGAAGCGGCTCCCCACGAAGCGGCCTGGGCCGTGTACTTTCTGGCGGGCGGCCGTCCCCGGCAGCTGGTGCCTACGCGCCTGTTGCGCGAACTGACCATCGAGCTGACAGGCTTGCCCGAATGGCTGTTCGAGGAAAGCTACCAGTCGGTGGGCGACCTGGCCGAAGCCATCTCGCTGCTGCTGCCGGCGTCCGAGCAGACCAGCGACGAGGACCTGGCGCACTGGGTCGAGGCGCACCTGCTGCCCTTGCGCGGTCAGGCGCCCGAGCAGATCAAGGAGCAATTGCCTGCCCTGTGGGCACGCCTGGACCGTCCCAGCCTGATGCTCTGTCTCAAGCTGATCACCGGCAGCTTTCGGGTCGGCGTGTCGAAGCTGCTGGTCACCCGCGCCCTCGCGCAACTGGCCGGGCTGGACGCCAAGCGCGTCGCCCAGCGTCTGGTCGGCTACACCGACCTGTCGCATCGGCCGACGGCGGCCAGCTACCAGAAGCTGATCGCGCCGGAGTCGGCCGACGAGCATGCCCAGCGCGGTGGACAGCCCTACCCGTTCTTCCTGGCCCATGCCCTGCAAGCGCCCACCGAGCAGTTCGATGCGCTGCTCGGGCCGACCGGCGACTGGCAGGCGGAATGGAAGTGGGACGGCATTCGCGCCCAGGTGGTCAAGCGCGACGGACAGTTGTGGATCTGGTCACGGGGCGAAGAGCTGGTCACCGACCGTTTCCCGGAGCTGCACAGCCTGGTCGAGAGCCTGCCGGACGGGGTCGTGCTCGATGGCGAGATCCTGGTCTGGAAGGCGCCCGACGCCGGCCAGCCAGCGACGGTCCAGCCTTTTGCCCTGCTGCAGCAGCGATTGGGGCGCAAGACCCTGGGCAAGAAACTGCTGGCCGACGCGCCGGTGGTGCTGCAGGCCTACGACCTGCTCGAATGGGAAGGCGAAGACTGGCGCACGCGCCCGCAACACGCGCGGCGTGCCCAGCTCGAACGCCTGGTCGAGACCCACCCCTCGGCCCCGGTGCTGCTCTCGCCGTTGCTCACGGGCAAGGACTGGGCCGACCTGGCCGAGCAACGCGAGCAATCGCGAGCGCTGGGCGTCGAAGGACTGATGCTCAAGCAGCGCGAGGCGTTGTATGGCGTCGGGCGTACCAAGGACATGGGCCTGTGGTGGAAGTGGAAGATCGACCCGTTCAGCGTGGACGCCGTGCTGATCTACGCACAGCGAGGCCACGGGCGTCGTGCCAGCCTGTACAGCGACTACACCTTTGCCGTCTGGGACGGTCCGCCCGGCTCGCCGGACCGCGCCCTGGTACCGTTCGCCAAGGCCTATTCGGGCCTGACCGATGCCGAGATGCGCAAGGTCGACGCCATCGTGCGCAAGACCACCGTCGACACCTTCGGCCCGGTGCGCAGCGTGACGCCGACCCTGGTGTTCGAGCTCGGGTTCGAGGGCATCGCCCTGTCCAAACGGCACAAGAGCGGCATCGCCGTGCGCTTTCCACGCATGCTGCGCTGGCGCCATGACAAACCGGTGGAGGAGGCCGATGACCTGGCGACCCTGCAGGACCTGCTGGCCTGAGCGGACGAGGCGATCATGTGCTGCACGCGCCCGTGACCTGTGGTTGTATAGGCCCGTGACAGCGCCTTTTTCTCTCGCCGATCCAGGAGTCCCATGCGACACGTGATCCATGACCTGCTCGGGCCTACGCCCGGCAGCGTCCGTCAACTGCACAGCTTCCACTATGGCCCGAGCACGGGCGGCAAGGTCTACATCCAGGCTTCGCTGCACGCCGACGAGCTGCCGGGCATGCTGGTGGCCTGGCACTTGAAACGCCAACTGGCCGCACTCGACGCCCAAGGACGGCTGCTGCATGAAATCGTGCTGGTACCGGTGGCCAATCCGGCGGGTCTGGAGCAGGTCGTGCTCGATGCGCCGCTGGGGCGCTTCGAGCTGCACAGTGGCGAGAACTTCAACCGTCATTTCGTCGACCTCTCCGACACGATCGGCGATCAGGTCGAAGGCCTGCTCGGCCAGGATCCGGAGCTGAACCAGGAGCTGATCCGCGATCATCTGCGCCGCAACCTGCAGGCCCATCCGGCCCATACGCCCTTGCAGGCACAGCGCCTGACCCTGCAGCGCCTGGCCTGCGACGCCGACCTGATCCTCGACCTGCACTGCGACTTCGAGGCGATCGAGCACCTCTACACCACGCCCGATGCCTGGCCCCAGGTCGAACCCCTGGCCGGCTACCTGGGCGCCCAGGCCTGCCTGTTGGCCACCGACTCGGGCGGCCAGTCGTTCGATGAGTGTTTCAGTCTGCTGTGGCTACAGTTGCAGCAACGGTTCGCCAGGCGTTTCCCGATCCCTGCGGGCAGCGTTTCGGTCACCCTCGAATTGCGCGGGCAGGCCGATGTCAGCCATGGGTTGGCCGAGCGGGACTGCCAGGCGATCCTCGACTACCTGACGTTCCGGGGCGCCCTTGCAGGCCAGGCGCCGCCGCCACCGGCGCTGCGACGTCCGGCGACGGCACTGGCGGCCGTGGAACTGCTGGTGGCGCCGCATGGCGGGCTGCTGGTGTTCCAGGCCGAGCCGGGCCAGTACCTTGAAACCGGCCAGGTGGTCGCCGAGGTCATCGATCCGCTCACCGACCGCGTCACCTGTGTACGGACGCAGCAGGCCGGCCTGCTCTATGCACGCAGCGGCCGACGCCTGGCGACCCATGGCATGGCCATCGCCCACGTGGCCGGCGAACGCCTCTGTCGATCAGGCTATTTGCTGGCGCCCTGAACGGGTAAAACCAACCGGGCCCGCCGACGGTCTGTAGAGCACACTCTTCCAGAACGGTCCGCCGCATGCCGCCAGCCTCCGACCCCGCCAGCCAGTGGTTCAGCGCCCAGGGCTGGAAGCCTTTCGCCTTCCAGCGCAGCGTCTGGGCCGCCGTCTCGCGAGGCGAGTCCGGTCTGCTGCACGCCAACACGGGCGCGGGCAAGACCTATGCGGTGTGGTTCGCCGCGTTGCGGGCGTTCCGTGTGCCCAAGGCCCGTCAGCCGGCCCCGATCCAGGTGCTCTGGATCACGCCCATGCGTGCCTTGGCGGCGGACACGGCCAAGGCCTTGCAAGCGCCTCTGGCCGATCTGGAACTGGACTGGAGCGTCGGCGTCCGTAGCGGTGACACCGGCGCGGCCGAGCGGGCACGCCAGGCGCGTCGTCTGCCCAGTGTGCTGATCACCACGCCTGAGAGCCTGACCCTGCTACTCACCCGCGAGCATGCCGAAGAGGAATTCAAGACCCTGCGCATGGTGGTGGTCGATGAGTGGCACGAACTGCTCGGCAGCAAACGCGGCGTGCAACTGCAACTGGCGCTGGCTCGGCTGCGACGCTGGCGTCCTGAGCTGGTGACCTGGGGCCTGTCGGCCACCTTGGGCAACCTCGAACACGCGCGTGACGTGCTGCTGCCTGAGGGCGGCTCGCTGGTCAAGGGCCGCCAGGACAAGCGCATCGAGGTCGACAGTTTGTTGCCACCGGCCCTCGAGCGCTTTCCGTGGGCCGGTCAGATGGGCCTGAAGATGCTGGGCCAGGTCCGCGACGAGATCGAGGCCAGCGCCAGCTGCCTGGTCTTCACCAACACCCGCGCCCAGGCCGAACTCTGGTACCAGGCGCTGCTCGATGCACGGCCCGATTGGGCCGGCCTGATCGCCCTGCATCACTCTTCACTGGCGCGCGCCACTCGCGACTGGGTCGAGCGCAGCCTGAAGGAAGGTGCGCTGAAGGCGGTGATCTGTACGTCGAGTCTCGATCTGGGCGTGGATTTCCTGCCCGTGGAGCGGGTGCTGCAGATCGGCTCGCCCAAGGGCGTGGCACGGCTGCTGCAACGGGCCGGACGCTCCGGCCATGCACCCGGGCGCGCCTCGCGCATCACCCTGGTGCCCACCCACAGCATGGAGCTGGTCGAGGCGGCTGCGGTGCGCCAGGCGCTCGCGGCAGGCCATATCGAAGCGCGACAATCGCCACGCCTGTGCATGGACGTGTTGGTGCAGCACCTGGTGAGCATGGCCCTGGGCAGCGGCTTCGTCCCTGATCAGCTGCTGGCCGAGGTACGCAGCACCTGGGCGTTCAAGGACCTGCGCGACAGCCAGTGGGCCTGGGCACTGGCCTTCGTGCGCAATGGCGGCGACTCGCTGAGCGCCTACCCCGACTATCAACGGGTGGAGGTGCACCCCGACGGTGTCTGGCGCGTGGCCAGCCAGCGCCTGGCGCGCCGTCACCGGATGGGCATCGGCACCATCGTCAGCGAGGCGCAGCTGCAGCTCAAGTTCTGGAGCAAGGGCGGCGGCGGGCGCTCGCTGGGCAGCGTCGAGGAAGGCTTCATCGCACGGTTGCGCCCTGGCGATACCCTGGTGTTCGGCGGGCGCATCCTCGAGCTGGTGCGGGTCGAGAACATGACCGCCTACGTGCGACGCAGCACCCAGCGCAAGGCGGCGGTGGCGCGCTGGAGCGGCTCGCGGCTACCGCTGTCCAGCGAGCTGGCCGACGCCATGGTGGATCAGCTGGACACCGCCAGCCAGGGGCGCTTCACCGGGCCGGAAATGCGCGCGGTGCGTCCGCTGCTGGACATTCAGGCGCAATGGTCCGCCCTGCCCGCGCGCGACACGCTGCTGGTCGAGACCCTCGACTCGCGGCAAGGCTCGCACCTGTTCGTCTATCCGTTCGCCGGGCGCATGGCGAACCTTGGCCTGGCCAACCTGATCGCCTGGCGCATCAGCCAGACCCAGCCGCTGAGCATTTCCATTGCCGTGAACGACTATGGCTTCGAGCTGCTCAGCCCCAGCCACGTCGCCTGGGCCGCCCTGTTGCCGACGGCGATGAAGGCAGAGGGTCTGCTGGAGGATGTCCTGCACAGCCTGAACGCCGGCGAAATGGCGCTGCGGCGCTTTCGCGAGATCGCCCGGATTTCCGGCCTGGTGTTCGGCGGCTACCCGGCCGCGCAGAAGAGCATGCGGCAGATCCAGGCCTCCAGTGGTCTGTTCTACGAAGTGTTTCGCAAGCACGATGCCGACAACCTGTTGCTGGGGCAGGCCCGGGACGAAGTCCTGCGCGAGGAGCTTGAAATCGAACGGCTGCAGCGCCAACTGGTGCGTATCAACCAGTTGCGCCTGGACGTGCATGCGCTGGCGCGCCCGGGTCCCTTGGCCTTTGCCCTGATCGTCGAGGGTTTGCGCGAAACCATGACCAGCGAGAAGCTCGCCGACCGTATCGCACGCATGGTCGCCGATCTGGAAAAAGCCGCAGGAGGCCCTTGGCCGTGAGTGAGCACCACGTCATCGAACATCGAGGGGAAACGTTGTGGTTGCTGGTGGACAAGGCGCTGTATTGGCCTCGGGAGAAAACCCTGCTCATCGCCGACCTGCACCTGGGCAAGGCCGCCAGCTACCGGGCTCTGCACCAGCCGGTGCCGCGCGGCACCACCGAGTTGAACCTGTCCCGCCTGGACGCCTTGCTGGCGGCCCATGACTGCGAACGCCTGGTCGTGCTCGGCGACTTCCTGCATGCCAAGACGGCGCGCTCGCCTGCCGTCATGGCGCGGCTGGAGGCCTGGCGCGCGCGTCATCCTGCCTTGGACATCGTGCTGATTCGCGGCAATCACGACCAACATGCCGGCGATCCACCTGCCAGCCTGGGCATGCAGGTGGTCGACGAGCCCTGGTTGCTGGGGCCCTTCGCCCTGCGCCATGAGCCTGAGCCGCACCCGACCCATGCCGTACTGGCAGGGCACGTGCATCCGGTCTACGTGTTGCGCGGACGCGGTCGGCAGCGGTTACGCCTGCCCTGCTATGTCGTGGAGGACGGGGTCAGCCTGTTGCCGGCCTTCGGGGAGTTCACAGGCGGCTGGGAGGTCAAGCCCACCGGGGCCGCCAGGGTCTACCTGACGGGCGGCGAGCGGGTCTGGGCCGTGCCGTGATTCACGCCTGCGGCGCGGGAGGCGGCTCGTCGGGCAGGGTCGGTACGCCATCCGGGTCGGTCCCGGGCTCCGAGGGGTTGGGGAAATCGGGGTCAGGTTGCCCGGGCATGCCACCGGCATGCAACGGCGAACGTGGCTGGGCCAGCAGTGACCATGCCAACAGCCCGATCTGGTTGGGCTGCAGCACGGCCAGCTTTGCATTGATGACGGGGTCTAGTTTCATAGGGTACTCCTGGCGAGCGCCCGGCGCTCTTGATGAGCACCGGGACTGTTCACTGGTTTGGAACCCTGATCGGTAAACTAATTCCCGCGCTTCGTCGGCTCAGGTACGTGGCAGGGTGACACCACGCTGGCCCTGGTACTTGCCGCCACGGTCCTTGTACGAGACTTCGCAGGCTTCGTCCGACTCGAGGAACAGCATCTGCGCCACGCCTTCGTTGGCGTAGATCTTGGCGGGCAAGGTAGTGGTGTTGGAGAATTCCAGGGTGACGTGGCCCTCCCACTCCGGCTCGAGCGGCGTCACGTTGACGATGATGCCGCAACGCGCATAGGTGCTCTTGCCCAGGCAGATGGTCAGCACGTTGCGCGGAATGCGGAAGTATTCGACGGTGCGGGCCAGGGCGAAGGAGTTGGGCGGGATGATGCAGACATCGCTCTTGATGTCGACGAAGCTGCCGGCGTCGAAGTTCTTCGGGTCGACGGTCGCCGAATTGATGTTGGTGAACACCTTGAATTCATCGGCGCAGCGCACGTCGTAGCCGTAGCTCGAGACGCCGAAGGAAATGACCCGGCTGTCCTGCTCGCCGCGCACCTGGCGCTCGACGAACGGCTCGATCATGCCGTGTTCCTGCGCCATGCGGCGAATCCACTTGTCCGATTTGATGCTCATGGCCGGTGTCCTGAAAGTGCGATGTGAAAAACCTGGGCGCATCTTACCGGTCCAGGCGCCGACGGCAAAGTTTCCCGCCGCAATCCCGCGCCATCCGTGACGTGCGGCCACCACCGATCCGAATTTGAACAAAGGGGCCATTGGCCATTGGCAGGTCGCGCAAAGTGGGGTAAGGTGGCGCCACTGTGCTGCACGTGACACCGAGAATCTCTGTTTGATGCACGATTACCATCGGCCCATCGCTGAATTTTCCTGCTCTTTGCACTCAGTCCCGGCCGGGGCGTTTCCCGTGCCGAAATCAACTTTGTCCAAGGAGACAGACACATGTCCAATCGCCAATCCGGTACCGTCAAGTGGTTCAACGATGAGAAGGGCTACGGCTTCATCACCCCTCAGTCGGGTGACGACCTGTTCGTACACTTCAAGGCCATCCAGGCTGACGGCTTCAAAACCCTGAAAGAAGGCCAGGCTGTTACTTTCGTCGCTACCCGCGGCCAGAAAGGCATGCAGGCTGAAGAAGTGCAGATCGCCTAAGTCGATCTCGCTTTGGAAAAAACCCGCCAATGGCGGGTTTTTTCATGCCTGCAGAAAAGGTCCAGGCGCCGCCGACCGCGCAGGTCGACGGCGCCGGACGGGCTCAGGCGTCGGTGATGGTGATGCTCGGCATCGCGGCCGAGGCCGCCTCTTCGAGGACGATGCGGGCGCCGACCTGTCGCGCCAGCTCCTGGTAGACCAGGGCGATCTGCCCATCGGGTTCGGCGACGACCGTGGGCTGGCCGTTGTCGGCCTGCTCGCGGATCGTCATCGACAGCGGCAAAGAGGCCAGCAGCTCGACGCCATAGCCGGCGGCGAGCTTTTCACCGCCCCCCTCGCCGAACAGGTGCTCGGTGTGCCCACAGTTCGAGCACACGTGCACGGCCATGTTCTCGACCACACCCAGGACCGGGATGTTGACCTTGCGGAACATCTCTACCCCTTTGCGGGCATCCAGCAGTGCCAGGTCCTGAGGCGTGGTGACGATCACCGAGCCGGCGACCGGGACTTTCTGCGCCAAGGTCAACTGGATGTCCCCAGTGCCTGGCGGCATGTCGATCACCAGGTAATCCAGGTCATCCCAGGCCGTCTGCGTGACCAATTGTAGCAAGGCACCGGAGACCATCGGCCCTCGCCAGACCATGGGTGTGTTGTCATCGGTCAGGAAGGCCATCGACATGACGTCCACGCCGTGGGCCTTGATCGGCACGAACCACTTCTGCTCGCGCACCTGGGGCCGCGTGCCTTCGGGGATGCCGAACATGATGCCCTGGCTGGGGCCGTAGATGTCCGCATCGAGGATGCCGACCCGTGCGCCTTCGCGCGCCAGGGCCAGGGCCAGGTTGGCGGCGGTGGTGGACTTGCCGACGCCGCCCTTGCCCGAGGCCACGGCGATGACGTTCTTGACGTTGGCCAGGCCCGGCACCTGCGCCTGGGCCTTGTGCGGTGCGATTACGCTGTCGACGGTCACCCGTGCGATCTGGACGCCGTCGAGGCCTTCGAGCGCGGTGCGCAGCACCTGCGCCCAACCGTTCACGAACAGGCCGGCGGCATAGCCGATGCGCAGCCGCACGTCGACCTGCCCTCCCTGCACCTCGATGTGCTCGACGCACCCGGCCGTGACGGGGTCCTGGTTCAGGTAAGGGTCGGTGTACTGGCGAAGGACGGCTTCGACGGCGGCGCGCGTGACGGCACTCATGGGATCTCCCGTGGCGGAACTGACGTGGTGGACGAGCGCCTATGCTAACCCGTCAACCCTCGACAGTTGCGCCGATGGGGTGAAATATCTTTGCCAGCGCTTTATAGTGGCCGATCATCTTCACGTCATCACGCCGTCAAACAAGTAGCCGAGCCACCATGTCCGAGCCACGCCAGATTCTCGTTACCAGCGCCCTGCCCTATGCCAATGGCTCCATCCACCTTGGCCACATGCTGGAGTACATCCAGACGGACATGTGGGTTCGCTTCCAGAAGCTGCGCGGCCACCAGTGCCTCTATGTCTGCGCGGACGATGCGCATGGCTCGGCCATCATGCTGCGTGCCGAAAAGGAAGGCGTCACCCCCGAGCAGCTGATCGCGGCGGTGCAGGCCGAGCACAGCGCCGACTTCGCCGACTTCCTGGTGAACTTCGACAACTTCCACTCGACCCACTGCGACGAGAACCGCGAGCTGTCCGCCGAGATCTACCGGCGCCTGCGCGATGCCGGGCACATCGCCAGCCGTGCGGTCACGCAGTATTTCGACCCGGAAAAAGGCATGTTCCTGGCCGACCGCTTCATCAAGGGCACCTGCCCCAAGTGCGCGGCCGAAGACCAGTACGGCGACAACTGCGAGAAATGCGGCGCCACCTACTCGCCGACCGAGCTGAAAGACCCACGCTCGGCGATCTCGGGCGCCACGCCCGTGCTGCGCGACTCCAAGCACTTCTTCTTCAAGCTGCCGGACTTCCAGGCCATGCTGCAGGCGTGGACCCGCAGCGGTACCCTGCAGGAGCCGGTGGCCAACAAGATCGCCGAATGGCTCGACGCAGGCTTGCAGGAGTGGGACATCTCGCGTGATGCGCCGTACTTCGGCTTCGAGATTCCCGACGAACCGGGCAAATACTTCTATGTCTGGCTGGACGCGCCGATCGGCTACATGGCCAGTTTCAAGAACCTGTGCACGCGGCGCCCCGAGCTGGACTTCGACGCGTTCTGGCACAAGGATTCCACGGCCGAGCTGTATCACTTCATCGGCAAGGACATCGTCAACTTCCACGCCCTGTTCTGGCCGGCCATGCTCGAAGGCGCGGGCCTGCGCAAGCCGACCGCGATCAACGTGCACGGCTACCTGACGGTCAATGGCGCGAAGATGTCGAAGTCCCGCGGCACCTTCATCAAGGCCCGGACCTACCTCGACCACCTGTCGCCGGAGTACCTGCGCTACTACTACGCGTCCAAGCTGGGCCGCGGGGTAGACGACCTGGACCTCAACCTCGACGACTTCGTGCAGAAGGTCAATTCCGACCTGGTGGGCAAGGTGGTCAACATCGCCAGCCGCTGCGCCGGTTTCATCCACAAGGGCAACCAGGGCGTGCTGGTGGCAGGCGATGCCGAGCCTGCGCTGACCGACGCCTTCCTGGCCGCCGCCCCCGGCATCGCCGAGGCCTACGAGGCCCGTGACTTCGCCCGTGCCATGCGCGAGATCATGGCCCTGGCCGACCGCGCCAACGCCTGGATCGCCGACAAGGCGCCCTGGTCGCTGGCCAAGCAGGACGGCAAGCAGGACGAGGTCCAGGCCATCTGCGCGCAGGGCATCAACCTGTTCCGCAGCCTGGTGATCTTCCTCAAGCCGGTGCTGCCGCAGTTGGCAGCCGACGCCGAGGCCTTCCTGAACGTGGCACCGCTGCGCTGGAACGACCACGCCACGCGCCTGGAAAACCACCGCCTGGAAGCGTTCAAGCCGCTGATGAGCCGAATCGAACCGGCCAAGGTCGAGGCCATGGTCGCCGCCAGCCAACAAGACCTGGCCGCGGCCGAAGGCGAGCCGCAGGCAGCGGTCGGCAACGGTGAGCTGACCAAGGAACCGTTGGCCGAGCAGATCGAGTTCGACGCCTTCGCGGCCGTCGATCTGCGGGTGGCCCTGATCGTCAAGGCCGAAGCCGTGGAGGGTGCCGACAAGCTGCTGCGCCTGACGCTCGACATCGGTGACGAGCAACGCAACGTGTTCTCCGGCATCAAGTCGGCCTACCCGGACCCTGCCCAGCTGGAAGGTCGCTTGACGATGATGGTCGCCAACCTCAAGCCTCGCAAGATGCGCTTCGGCGTGTCCGAAGGCATGGTCATGGCGGCCGGCCCTGGCGGCGAAGAGATCTACCTGCTCAGCCCGGACAGCGGCGCCAAGCCAGGTCAGCGCATCAAGTGATCGCTAGCGCTCCGGCCCTGCCGGAGCGGCTCAGCAACGAGGCCATCAGCTGGCGACCGGTACCTGGGGTTTCAGGCATCTGCCCCCAGTGCCGAGCCAGCGCTGACGCCTGGAGACCCCTACGAGCATGAATGCTGCCAAACGTCTGGAAATCTTCCGTCGGCTATGCGAGGACAACCCTGAACCCCGCACGGAACTGGTTTACACGACCCCTTTCGAATTGCTGATTGCCGTCATCCTGTCAGCCCAGGCCACCGACGTCGGCGTCAACAAGGCCACGGCGCGTCTGTTTCCCGTGGCCAATACGCCCGAGGCAATCCATGCCCTGGGCGTCGAAGGCCTGAGCGAATACATCAAGACCATCGGTCTGTACAACGCCAAGGCACGCAACGTCATCGAAACCTGTCGCCTGCTGATCGAGCGCCATGACAGCCAGGTACCTGACGAACGCGAAGCGCTCGAGGCCCTGCCTGGCGTTGGGCGCAAGACCGCCAACGTGGTGCTCAACACGGCCTTCAGGCAACTGACCATGGCGGTGGACACCCATATCTTCCGGGTCAGCAACCGGACGAACATCGCACCAGGAAAAAACGTCCTGGAGGTCGAGCACAAACTGTTGAAGTTCGTCCCACGTGACTACCTGCTGGACGCTCATCACTGGTTGATCCTGCATGGCCGCTACGTCTGCCAAGCGCGCAAGCCACGCTGTGGCAGTTGCCGTATCGAAGACTTGTGCGAGTACAAGGCCAAGACCTCGGACGATTGAGCCGATTTGGAAAACCATTCGCTTCGATTGAAAAAATCTTTTTTACCGGCTTCACGAATCCCGTTATAAGGTCGCCCATGGCTCTCGCTTGGAGTGACACATGGGTAGCGAAAAAGAAGACCTGGTGCTGGACGACGATTTCAGCGCCAGCACCGAAGATGAGGCAGACCAACCAGCCGTCAGCCTCAAGACCGATCTGAGCAAACGACGCACCATCGATAATCTGCTGGAAGAGCGCAGACTGAAGCGCCAACTGGCCGAGTACGATTATGACCTCTAGGGATGCGCCTGAGCCTGCCGGGCCGGTCTGTCAGGTCAGGCCATGACGGTTGGCCAGCTCGATGAGGTCGACCAGTGAGCGCGCATTGAGCTTGTGAAGCAGCCGGGTCTTGTAGGTGCTGACGGTCTTGTTGCTGAGAAACATGCTATCGGCGATTTCCTTGTTGCTGCGTCCCTTGGCCAACTGCTGTAACACCATCATTTCCCGTCCGGACAGACGCTCGACCATTTCGGTCTCCGTGCCCCCATTCAGTACACAGCGCGCCTTGTGCAATGCCTGGTTCGGGAAATAGCTGTAGCCCGACAGAACCGCCTTGATCGCGCTGAGCAGCTCGGTGAGTTCCTGTTGCTTGCAGACGTAGCCTGCAGCGCCTGCCTGCATGCAACGCATCGAGAAATGCCCAGGCGCTTGGGATGTCAGGACCAGCACCTTGGCATTGGGGTTGCACATGGCCAGCCGTGTGATGACCTCGAGGCCATCCAGCTTGGGAATACCAATGTCCAGGATGATGACGTCGGGGCGGTGTTCTTTCGCCAATTGCAAGGCATCGACGCCATTGTCCGTCTCGGCCGCTACATCGTAACCATGCCGTTCCATCAACATGCGCACTGCCAGCCGGATGACTGGATGGTCATCTACGATCAACACTTTGTTCATGTGCTACCCAACTTTCCGTTGTTCTCGTTCTGAAGCGCCACAATAACCGAGACTGTCGTGAAATGGCGTACCACGCTCGCACTCATTTGACAGCAAAGATAAAACTTACAACAACTAGCGAAACTTCCTACATTCAGAATTATATTGATTCAGTTAGTGATCAAGACATCTGCTAATTAAGTAACACCCTATCAAACGAAGCGCCGAACCTGATGTGGGCGACATCGCCCTCGTGGGCAGGCAAAGCCCCTTTCGAAGGGTAGAAATGGCAGTGGGCCAAGACACGGCGGATCAGCAACTCGTCTTTCTGAAGAACTGTTTCACCTTCCAGGCCACGCGCGGCATGTGGTACACCCGCTGCAATGTCCTGACAGGCCTGCCGTCATGAACGAAACGCATTCCATCAGTCCGCTGACCGTGATCGCGATCTTCGCGGGCATCATCGAAGCGTCCGCCTTGGCCTCGCTGCCTCTTCTGAGCGAGCGCAGCCAGATGATCTACACCTGGTTCCTGGTAGGCTTTCCGTTTTTCCTGACGCTGTTGTTCTTCCTGACGCTCAACTTCAACTACAAGTCGCTGTACTTGCCTTCGACACAGGCGTCCAGACTCAGCGCTGCCGAGCGCTCTGTGAATGACGCGCCGCTGGCGGCGGCTCACGCTCCCGAGTGCCGCTCGAGCCTCCCCACCGACGTGGGTACGCAGACGTTGGTGGTATCAGGGCCAGAAGCCAGGCGCATGATCGAGCAGCACCTGACGCAAGTGGTCAACACTGCGCCGCCGGTTCGTTGCCACTGGATCATCTATGACAGGGAACGCAGCCTGTGCGTACGTCTGACGGTGGAGCCGTTGTCCACCGCGCAGCCACTTTCCGCCACGGCGACATGAGTGCTGCGTTCGAGGCGAGGCCGAATGCACGACGCCGAGGCGTCGCAATGTGCCTGTCGGCCCAGGACGGACCAACAGGCGCGCCCACCTTGCACACCGACCGTGTGGTCGGGTACCCGGCGGGCGGTGTCGTTACAGCAGAGAACGGCCTTTGTTGGCCGCGATGCGCATGCGCAAGGCATTGAGCTTGATGAAGCCCGCTGCATCGGCCTGGTTGTAGGCACCGCCGTCCTCTTCGAACGTCGCGATGTTGGCATCGAACAGCGAATCGTCCGACTTGCGCCCTACCACCACGATGTTGCCCTTGTACAGCTTCAGACGGACCACGCCGTTGACGTTGGTCTGGGAGGCATCGATCATCTGCTGGAGCATCAGACGCTCCGGGCTCCACCAGTAGCCGGTGTAGATCAGGCTGGCATACTTGGGCATCAGCTCGTCTTTCAGGTGAGCCACTTCGCGGTCCAGGGTGATCGACTCGATGGCACGGTGCGCCTTGAGCATGATGCTGCCACCTGGGGTTTCGTAGCAGCCGCGCGACTTCATGCCGACATAGCGGTTCTCGACGATGTCCAGTCGGCCGATGCCATTGGCGCCGCCGATGCGGTTGAGCTCGGCCAGTACGGTGGCCGGGCTCATCTCGACGCCATCGATGGCCACGATGTCGCCATGGCGGTAGGTCAGCTCGAGATAGGTCGCCTGGTCGGGCGCGTTCTCGGGCGAGACGCTCCAGCGCCACATGTCCTCTTCGTGCTCGGTCCAAGTGTCTTCCAGCACGCCGCCTTCATAGGAGATGTGCAGCAGGTTGGCGTCCATCGAATAGGGCGACTTCTTCTTGCCGTGGCGCTCGATCGGGATGCCATGCTTCTCGGCGTAGTCCATCAGCTTCTCGCGGGACAGCAGGTCCCACTCGCGCCAGGGCGCGATGACCTTGACGCCCGGCTTGAGTGCATAGGCACCCAGCTCGAAGCGCACCTGGTCGTTGCCCTTGCCGGTGGCGCCGTGGGAAATGGCGTCGGCGCCGGTTTCATTGGCGATTTCGATCAGGCGCTTGGCAATCAGCGGACGAGCGATCGAGGTACCCAGCAGGTACTCACCCTCGTAGACGGTGTTGGCGCGGAACATCGGGAAGACGAAGTCGCGCACGAATTCTTCGCGCAGGTCGTCGATGTAGATTTCCTTGACGCCCATCGCCTGCGCCTTGGCGCGTGCAGGCTCGACTTCCTCGCCCTGACCCAGATCGGCGGTGAAGGTCACCACTTCGCAGTCATAGGTGTCTTGCAGCCACTTGAGAATCACCGAAGTATCGAGGCCGCCGGAATACGCCAGTACGACCTTTTTTACGTCCGCCATGCCATCACTCCACGGGGTTGTGCGAAAAGCCCACGATTCTACCGGGCTTGGCACGAGATTTACAGTGGGGCGACAGCTTGTGACGGCCAGGCGACACTACCTTGTTGAGCAAGCGCCCGTTCAGCGGCTCATGGCTTGGCGGGCATCGGCGCAGGCGTCGCGGCATTCGAGGCCGGGGGCGATGTCGCCGGGGCAGAGGCTGCCGGCGCCTGGCGGGCGGCAGAGGCCGCTGGCGCGGCAGGCTCATTGGCCGGTGCCTCGAGCGGGGTGCCACGCTCCAGCTGGATGCTGACACGTCGGTTACGCGCCCGGTTGGCCGCGCTGTCGTTACGCACCAGCGGGTAGCGCTCGCCATGGAAGCGCACGGTGATCTGCGCGTCGGTGAAACCATGGGCCTTGAAGTAGTCCGCCACGGCCAGGGCTCGCCGCCGGGACAGTTCACGGTTGGTCAAGCGGTTGCCACTGTTGTCTGAGTGGCCGTCGAGCTCGATGCGGTTGACGCTCGGGTCGGCCTTCATGTAGTCGAGCAGCACGTCCAGGCGTGCCTTGGCGGCGGCATCCAGGTCCGTGCCGTCACGGGCCGGGAAGCCGACCTGGGTCTGGCGGATCTGGTCGTAGTTCATTGGCAGCAGTCGGCTGGCGCACACTTGGTAGTCCGAGTACGCCTTGGCGAAACTGACGGGCAGCACCCGCACGTCCATCGTCCGGCCGCCCTCCCCGGTGCGATTGCGCACCACCGCACTACGCCCGTCGAGCAAACCGTTGATCAAGCGGCTGGCCTGCCCCTGTGAAGAACTGAACAGCACACCCGTACGCCCCAGGCGCACGCTGCCCAAGTCGATGTCGGCACGGCCCGGCTGCCAGGGCGCCGCTGCAGCCAGCAGGGTCGCCGGCCCGGCACCCAGGGCATTGGCGGACGAGCGCAGCTGGAACGTGGCGGCCTCGCCTGCGCGACGCACGAATTCGCCACTGCCGAACCCTTCCACGGGCTGGACCAACCGGCATTCGAAGACATCGCCCTCGACCTTCCAGGCGACGTTCTCCATGCGCGTCTGGAACGTCAGCGCCATCGCCGGCAGGCTGGCAAACATACTGAACAAGGCAAGGTAACGCTGGCGCACGGCGGGCTCCACGGATGATCACGGCTCACGTCAGCGTATCGGTCGCCGCTCGACAAACTTGATAGCCCGTGCCCGAGAAGGGCTTTTCCGGTAGCATTGCGCCTTGAGTTCGACCCGCCTGGAATCCCCAATGTCCGATCGCCTGACCCTTCTGCGTCCCG
The DNA here is from genome assembly GCA_046940335.1 of Enterobacterales bacterium AN_CKDN230030167-1A_HGKHYDSX7. Classification (GTDB taxonomy): domain Bacteria; phylum Pseudomonadota; class Gammaproteobacteria; order Pseudomonadales; family Pseudomonadaceae; genus Aquipseudomonas. The sequence continues at coordinate 307,513 of JBKYML010000006.1, read as the reverse complement.
ATGACTGGCATATTCACCTGCGCGATGGCGCGGTGTTGCCGCATACCGTCGCCGACGTGGCGCGTACCTTCGCCCGCGCCATCATCATGCCCAATCTGGTCCCGCCGGTACGCACCGCCCCCGAGGCCAGCGCCTACCGTGAGCGTATCCTGGCGGCCCGCCCGATCGGCAGTCGCTTCGAGCCGCTGATGGTGCTTTACCTCACCGACCGGACCACCGCGCAGGACATCGCCGAGGCGAAAGCCAGCGGCCTGGTGTACGCCGCCAAGCTGTACCCGGCCGGTGCGACCACCAACTCCGATTCCGGCGTCACGAGCATCGACAACATCTTCCCGGCACTGGAAGCACTGGCCGAGGCTGGCCTGCCATTGCTGGTGCATGGTGAAGTGACGCGCGCCGAGATCGACGTGTTCGATCGCGAGAAGCGCTTCATCGACGAGCACCTGCGCCGTGTGGTCGAGCGCTTCCCGACCCTCAAGGTGGTCTTCGAGCACATCACCACCGCCGATGCCGCGCAATTCGTCATCGAAGCACCCGACAACGTCGGTGCGACCATCACCGCGCAGCATCTGCTGTACAACCGCAACCACATGCTGGTGGGCGGTATCCGCCCGCACTTCTACTGCCTGCCGATCCTCAAGCGCAACACGCACCAGGAAGCATTGCTCGACGCCGCCACCAGCGGTAACCGCAAGTTCTTCCTGGGCACCGATTCGGCGCCCCATGCGCGCCACGCCAAGGAGTCGGCCTGTGGCTGCGCCGGCTGCTACACCGCCTACGCGGCGATCGAGCTGTACGCCGAAGCCTTCGAGAGCCGTCAGGCACTGGACAAGCTGGAGGGCTTCGCCAGCCTGCATGGCCCGGCGTTCTACGGCCTGCCGACCAATACCGACACCATCACCCTGGTCCGCGAGGCCTGGACCGCGCCTGAGAGTCTGCCTTTCGGCGAGCAGACGGTGATACCGCTACGCGCTGGCGAAACGCTGCGCTGGCGCCTGCTGGAGGAGCACGTGTGAGCGACGATCTGTACGACGAAGACCAGGACGGTCAATCGGCCAACCTGCGCCATCCCATGGCCGAACGTTTCCGCGGCTACCTGCCGGTGGTCGTGGACGTCGAAACGGGCGGCTTCAACAGTGCCACCGACGCCTTGCTGGAGATCGCCGCGGTCACCATCGGCATGGACGAAAAGGGTTTCCTGTTCCCGGAGCACACCTACTTCCACCGGGTCGAGCCGTTTGCCGGCGCCAACATCGAGCAGGCTGCGCTGGAGTTCACCGGCATCAAGCTCGACCACCCGTTGCGCATGGCCGTCAGCGAGGAAACCGCGCTGACCGACATCTTCCGCGGTGTACGCAAGGCCTTGAAGGCCAATGGCTGCAAGCGCGCCATCCTGGTCGGCCACAACAGCAGCTTCGACCTGGGCTTCCTCAATGCCGCCGTGGCGCGAGGCGACCTCAAGCGCAATCCATTCCACCCGTTCTCCAGCTTCGACACCGCCACCCTGGCCGGTCTGGCCTACGGTCAGACGGTGCTGGCGCGCGCGTGCCAGAGCGCCGACATCGACTTCGACGGCCGCGAAGCACACTCGGCCCGTTACGACACGGAAAAGACCGCCGAGCTGTTCTGCGCCATCGTCAATCGCTGGAAGGACATGGGTGGCTGGCGCCACTTCGACGACTGAACGCCCTGCCCGCGCCAGGCTGTCCAGGCATGCCCCTGGACAGCCGCGATTGCCCCTCGCCCGGCGCCAGCCGCGATCGGGCCTGACCTCTACAGCCTGCGGGCATGCGTGCCCAGGCCTGGCGCAACACCTTCACACGGGGCCACCGTGCTCTCGTCACCCTTCGTGCCGTCGTCAGCTCCAACCGCCCCTGACCGTCGGTCAGGACGAACAAACGACTCGACCAAGTGTTTTGACAAGCATTCTCATTAGCATTACTCTCCTGACCATCCAGCCGCCACTGACGATGGGCCGACTATGTACGTGTGTCTTTGTGTAGGTGTCACCGACGGACAGATCCGCGACGCGATCTATGAAGGATGCTGCAGCTACAAGGAAGTCCGTGCCGCCACCCAGGTGGGCACGCAATGTGGCAAATGCGCGTGCCTGGCCAAGGAGGTGGTACGCGACACCCTCGCCGATTTGCGTGTCAGCCAACAGGCCGCCTTGCCCTACCCAGTGGAATTTACCGCTGCCTGAAACACCGATTTTCAAAGAACCAGGCCTCGGCCTGGTTTTTTTATGCTCTCAATTCAAGCAGTTAGTCGCCAGACGCAGTTTTGAAACATTCTTATTCTTATTGATTTTCATAGACTATTCAATTACTTAAGTTTGACACTTGCCCAGCCCCGCCGCACACTTCGCCCATTGCACTTATTGAATGGCAGGCTCCCGACATGAAAGGCGACATCAGCGTCATCCAGCACCTCAACAAAATCCTCGGAAACGAGCTGGTCGCGATCAACCAATACTTCCTGCATGCGCGTATGTATGAAGACTGGGGGCTGCATGCGATTGGCAAGCACGAGTACAAAGCGTCGATCCATGCGATGAAGTATGCCGACACGCTGATCAAGCGCATCCTGTTTCTCGAAGGCATTCCCAACGTGCAGGACCTGGGCAAGCTGCTGATCGGCGAGCATACCCGCGAAATGATCGAATGCGACCTGCGCATCGAGCAGAAGGGCCTGCTCGACCTCAAGGCTGCCATTGCTCACTGCGAGACGGCAGGCGACTTCGGCAGCCGCGATCAGCTCGAAGACATTCTCGAAGGCAAGGAAGAACAGATCGACTGGCTGGAGACCCAGCTGGGGCTGATCGACAAGATCAGTATCGAGAACTACATGCAGTCGCAGATGGGCGAAGAGTAAGCCTATCGTCGGCGTTGCGTCCCCGCCTGCGCAACGCCCTCGGCGCATTCGCACCGGAGCGACCCGTCACGGGATTCTCCTGCAGACAGACGCCTGAGGCAGGGTCATGAGCCAGCCTTGCGCTGCCTCATGACCGACATCGATGCGCCGCCTCCGGGACGGCGCCTCGGTGCATCAGGCCTCGGACGCCTTGGCCTTGGCCGCTGCATCCTTGATCAGGGTCTGCAGCTCACCCTTTTCGTACATTTCCAGCAGGATATCGCTACCGCCGACCAGCTCACCGGCGACCCACAGCTGCGGGAATGTCGGCCAGTTGGCGTACTTGGGCAGGTTGGCGCGGATTTCAGGGTTTTGCAGGATATCGACGTAGGCGAACTTCTCGCCGCATCCCATCACCGCCTGCGACGCGCGAGCGGAGAAACCACACTGCGGCGCGTTTGGCGAGCCCTTCATGTAAAGCAGAACCGTATTGTTGGCAATCTGCTCTTTGATTGTTTCGATGATATCCATGGAGCACCTCGGCTTAACTTTCCGACACGATCGCCGGCACGGTAGCGCAGTGTAACGGAAAGCCGGGCGACTTGTCCGGTCCCCAGGCGTGCTTGCCCTCCCTTGTCGCAGCAAGGGCGAAATGACAGGCTGCGGGACGGCCGTCACCGCTTCGTTTGCGACAGGCGTTTGCCAAGCCCGCCAGAGACCGTGTACAAACGGAGCGGTCCTGAACGTCACGCGGGCCTCCGGCCGGAAACGCCTTGTGACAGCCTTGCCTCACACCCTCTTGGTTTCAGGCGACATTTAATTATAGTATTGCGCCCTTCCCATTCTCGTCGCTTGGTGCGGCATACGCCGCAGGTCACACCCGTTGTCGTTCGAAAACGCCGGAACTGGCCTGCATCCGTTGCAGATAAGGTAGTCACTCATGAACGCTAGGCACTTCCTCTCCCTGATGGATCTCACCGCTGACGAACTGCTCGGCGTGGTTCGTCGTGGCATCGAGCTGAAGGCCCTGCGCCAGCGCGGTGTGGTGTTCGAACCGTTGAAGAACCGTGTGCTGGGCATGATCTTCGAGAAGTCGTCCACACGTACGCGGGTATCGTTCGAAGCCGGCATGATCCAGCTTGGCGGCCAGGCCATCTTCCTGTCGCCCCGCGACACGCAACTGGGCCGTGGCGAACCCATCGCCGACAGTGCCATCGTCATGTCGAGCATGCTCGACGCCGTGATGATCCGCACCTTCGCCCATGCCACCCTCACCGAGTTCGCCGCCCATTCGCGCGTACCGGTCATCAATGGTCTGTCCGACGACCTGCACCCCTGCCAACTGCTGGCCGACATGCAGACGTTCCTCGAACACCGCGGCTCGATCCAGGGCAAGACGGTGGCCTGGATCGGCGATGGCAACAACATGTGCAACAGCTACGTGGAAGCGGCCCGGCAGTTCGACTTCCAGTTGCGCATCGCCTGCCCCGAAGGGTACGAGCCCGATCCACGCTTCCTGGCCGAGGCAGGCGATCGCGTGCAGGTGCTGCGCGATCCGCGTGAAGCCGTGCAGGACGCGCACCTGATCAGCACCGACGTCTGGACTTCCATGGGCCAGGAGGAGGAAACTGCACGGCGCCTGGCGCACTTCGCGCCTTACCAGGTCAACAAGGCACTGCTCGACCTGGCGGCACCCGATGCCCTGTTCATGCATTGCCTGCCCGCCCATCGTGGCGAGGAAATCAGTCTGGACCTGCTCGACGACCCGCGTTCGGTCGCCTGGGCTCAGGCTGAAAACCGCTTGCATGCGCAGAAGGCGCTTCTCGAACTTCTGGTAGAACCGGCATACCACCACGCATGAGCCCTTCCCTCCTGTTGTCGTTGCGCGATCTCGCCTGCGGCTATGGCGACCAGCGTGTCGTCCAGAACCTCAACCTGCACCTCAACGCGGGCGACATCGGTTGCCTGCTCGGGTCCTCAGGCTGCGGCAAGACCACGACCCTGCGTGCGATCGCGGGCTTCGAGCCGGTGCACGCCGGCGAGATCCGTCTGGCCGGCGAGGTCATTTCCCGGGCCGGCTTCACCCTGGCGCCCGAGAAGCGCCGGATCGGCATGGTGTTCCAGGACTATGCGCTGTTTCCGCACCTGACCGTGGCGCAGAACATCGCCTTCGGCATCGGCAAGCACCCGCAACAGCGCCGGGTGATCGAGGAGATGCTCGAACTGGTCAAGCTCGACGGCCTGGGCGGGCGGTATCCGCACGAGCTGTCGGGCGGGCAGCAGCAACGCGTCGCCCTGGCACGGGCCTTGGCGCCGGAGCCGCAACTGCTCCTGCTGGACGAGCCCTTCTCCAACCTCGACGTCGAACTGCGCCGCCGCCTCAGCCACGAAGTGCGCGACATCCTGAAAAGCCGTGGCACCAGCGCCATTCTGGTGACCCACGATCAGGAAGAGGCCTTCGCGGTCAGCGATCACGTGGGCGTGTTCAGGGCCGGCTGCCTGGAGCAATGGGACACGCCCTACAACCTCTACCACGAACCACAGACACCGTTCGTGGCCAGCTTCATCGGCCAGGGCTACTTCATCCGTGGTCAATTGAGCAGCCACGCATCGGTCAGTACCGAACTGGGCGAGCTGCGGGGCAACCGTGCCTACAGCATGGCGCCCGGCAGCGCCGTCGATGTGCTGCTGCGTCCTGACGACATCGTGCACTCGCCGAACAGCTCGCTGCGTCCGCGTATCGTCGGCAAGAGTTTCCTGGGGGCTTCGACCTTGTACCGCCTGCAGTTGGCCACCGGCAGCCAGCTCGAGGCGATCTTCCCCAGTCATGTCGACCACCAGGTCGGTGAGGAGGTAGGCGTGGCTGTCGAGGCGGATCATCTGGTGGTGTTCCCAGCCCAAGGCAGCGTCGCCGCACAGTTGCCCAGTGTAGAGGCCAGTGTCCGGCGCTACAGCGCGCCGCATTGACCCCAGCGCCGGCGGCAGCGCTCCAGCCGCTGCCCTCCTACCCTCGCCCGATGTCGGCGAACCGGGCCTGGGTCAGCGCCGACAACGCTTCGGCGGTGAGCTCGACTTCCAGGCCGCGCCGTCCGGCGCTGACGTGCAGGGTCGCCAGCCCCTGGGCGGACGCATCGATGAAGGTCCGCAAGCGTTTCTTCTGGCCCAGAGGGCTGATCCCGCCCACCAGGTAGCCGGTCGAGCGCTGCGCAGCGGCCGGGTCGGCCATCTCGCACTTCTTCACCTGTGCCGCCTGCGCCAGGCCCTTGAGGTCCAGGGTGCCCGTGACCGGCACCACGGCCACCAGCAGCTCGCCCTTCTCGGTAGAGGCCAACAAGGTCTTGAACACCTGACGTGCGTCCAGACCGAGCTTCTCGGCGGCTTCCAGCCCATACGAAGCCGTTTTCGGATCGTGGGCATAGCTGTGCACGCGGTGGTCGACACGGGCTTTCTTGAGCAGGTCCAAAGCAGGGGTCATGGGCAGTTCCAACGATGAGCGGTCAATGGCCACTGTAGGTCAAAACCCTCGTGCCGGCCAGGTCAAGCGCCGGCTGGTCACCCACCACAAGAAGACGACCTCTCGAAGACCGGTCACGAAATGGCTGACCGTTCGGTTTCGACCTTTGACATTAGTATTTCTTGTCTATATTTTTTCGTTTCTGAAGAAACCCTGCCTCATCAGGGTGCATCCCGATTCAAATGCCCCCCTTCAGTGCGGATCGAAGCGGGGCCTTGCTGTCGAGCGCAACCGCGCCTAACAACAACAAGAAACGAGGTCACACATGACGAACAGTACGCCCACCCTTCGCGCCCAGTGCCTGGCCGAATTTCTCGGTACCGCCCTGCTCATCTTCTTCGGCACCGGCTGCGTGGCCGCCATGAAAGTCGCCGGCGCCGGCTTCGGGCTCTGGGAAATCAGCATCGTCTGGGGCATCGGCGTGAGCATGGGCATCTACCTGACCGCCGGCATTTCCGGTGCTCACCTGAACCCGGCCGTCAGCATCGCGCTGTGGCTGTTCGCCGGGTTCGAACGGCGCAAGGTACCGTTCTACGTCCTGGCCCAGGTGCTGGGCGCCTTCTGCTCGGCCGCGCTGGTGTACACCTTGTACAGCAACCTGTTTTTCGATTTCGAACAGAGCCATGGCATGGTACGTGGCAGCGTCGAGAGCCTCGAGCTGGCGTCGATCTTCTCCACGTACCCCAACGCCGCACTGAATGTGGGCCAGGCCTTCCTGGTCGAGGTGGTCATCACGGCCATCCTGATGGGCGTGATCATGGCGTTGACCGATGACAACAACGGGCTGCGTCGGGGGCCGATGGCTCCCTTGCTGATCGGTCTGCTGGTCGCCGTGATTGGCAGCGCCATGGGGCCGCTGACCGGCTTCGCCATGAACCCGGCGCGGGACTTCGGTCCCAAGCTGATGACGTTCCTGGCCGGCTGGGGCGAGGTGAGCCTGACTGGCGGCCGCGACATTCCCTACTTCCTGATACCGATCGTCGCGCCGATCCTCGGTGCCTGCCTGGGGGCCGCAGCCTACCGTGGCATGATTGCGCGCCATTTGCCGAGCGTGGCCCTCGAGCCTGAGCAGGCCGATGCAGCCCGCGTGAACACCCCCGTTTCCTGAGCGTCGACTGCGAGCCTTATTGAAGCCCAGCCGCTCCCCTTTTTTGCAAGGTCACCGACATGACAGACAGCCTCGACAAACAGTACATCATCGCCCTGGACCAGGGCACGACCAGTTCGCGAGCCATCATTTTCGACCGTGACGCCAACGTGGTCTGCACGTCACAGCGCGAATTCGCCCAGCACTACCCTCAGGCGGGCTGGGTCGAGCACGACCCGATGGAAATCTTCGCCACCCAGAGCGCCACCATGGTCGAAGCGTTGGCCCAGGCCAACATCAGCCATGCCCAGGTGGCGGCGCTGGGGATCACCAACCAGCGTGAGACCACCGTGGTCTGGGATCGTGAGACCGGTCGCCCGGTGTACAACGCCATCGTCTGGCAGTGTCGACGCAGCACCGGCATCTGCGAACAGCTCAAGCTCGACGGGCACGAGGACTACATTCGCCAGACCACTGGTCTGGTCATCGACCCCTACTTCTCCGGCACCAAGCTCAAGTGGATCCTGGACAACGTGGAAGGCGTGCGCGAGCGTGCCGAGCGCGGCGAGCTGATGTTCGGCACCGTCGATACCTGGCTGATCTGGAAATTCTCCGGCGGCAAGATCCACGTCACCGACTACACCAACGCCTCGCGCACCCTGATGTTCAACATCCATACCCTGACCTGGGACGCGAAGATGCTGGACCTGCTCGGCATTCCGGCAAGCCTGCTGCCGGAAGTGCGCAGCTCCTCGGAAGTCTATGGCCACACCAAGAGCGGCATCGCCATCGCCGGCATCGCCGGTGACCAGCAGTCGGCCCTGTTCGGGCAGATGTGCGTGGAGCCGGGCCAGGCCAAGAACACCTACGGCACGGGTTGCTTCCTGCTGATGAACACTGGCAGCGAGCCGGTGAGCTCCTCCCACGGCCTGCTGACCACCATCGCCTGCGGCCCCCGTGGCGAAGTGGCCTATGCCCTGGAAGGCGCGGTCTTCAACGGCGGCTCCACCGTGCAATGGCTGCGTGACGAACTGAAGATCGTCAACGATGCGCTCGACACCGAATACTTCGCCAGCAAGGTCAAGGACAGCAACGGCGTGTACCTGGTCCCGGCCTTCACCGGCCTGGGCGCCCCTTATTGGGACCCCTACGCGCGTGGCGCACTGTTCGGCCTGACCCGTGGCGTGAAGGTCGACCACATCATCCGCGCAGCCCTGGAGTCCATCGCCTACCAGACCCGTGACGTGCTCGACGCCATGCAGCAGGACTGCGGCCAACGCCTCAGCGAACTGCGCGTGGATGGCGGCGCGGTGGCCAACAACTTCCTCATGCAGTTCCAGGCCGACATCCTCGGCACCTGTGTCGAGCGCCCCCAGATGCGCGAGACCACTGCACTGGGCGCCGCCTACCTGGCAGGCCTGGCCTGTGGCTTCTGGAGCGGGCTGGACGAGCTGCGCGGCAAGGCCGTGATCGAGCGCGAGTTCGCCCCGCGCCTGGAAGAAGCCGAGAAAGAGAAGCTGTACGACGGCTGGAAGAAGGCCATCGAGCGCACCCGCGACTGGGAGGCCTGACGGCTGCAAGCTGCGTGGGGTGAGCCCTTTCTTTCAAGGTTCACCTTTTGCATCGACGACTCGAGTTCTGGGGCCGCCTTGCGGCCCCTGCCGATGCACCGGACTGCCAGCACCCGGTGATCCTCTCCATCAGTCACACCACCCATCAGCCTCAAGCCACGGACCAGCCACACCGCCCAGCTTGCAGCGTGTAGCGCGTAGCTTGCAGCTCAACCCCCCTAGCTTGTACCGTCTGGGCTTTTGCTGGCCGCTTGAAGGAAGCCCATGAACCTGCCCCCCCGACAACAACAGATCCTCGAGCTGGTGCGCGAACGCGGCTACGTCAGCATCGAGGAAATGGCGCAGCTGTTCGTCATGACCCCGCAAACCATCCGCCGCGACATCAATCAACTGGCCGAAGCCAACCTGCTGCGCCGCTACCACGGCGGCGCTGCCTACGACTCGAGCATCGAGAACACCGCCTACGCCATGCGCGCCGACCAGATGCGCGACGAGAAACAGCGGATCGCCGACGCCGTGGCCCGACAGATCCCCGATCATGCGTCGCTGTTCATCAACATCGGCACCACCACGGAGTTCATCGCCCGTGCGCTGCTCAACCACGAGCACCTGAAGGTCATCACCAACAACCTGCACGTGGCCGCCATTCTCAGTGCCAAGGACGACTTCGAGGTCCTGGTCGCCGGTGGCAAGGTACGCCGCGACGGCGGAGTGGTCGGTCAGGCGAGCGTCGATTTCATCGACCAGTTCAAGGTGGATTTCGCCGTGGTCGGGATCAGTGGTATCGACGAGGACGGCAGCCTGCTCGACTTCGACTACCAAGAGGTGCGGGTGTCGCAGTCGATCATCGGTAACGCGCGCCAAGTGATCCTGGCCGCCGACTCGAGCAAGTTCGGCCGCAATGCCATGGTCAGGCTGGGGTCGATCAGCCTGGTCGATTGCCTGGTCACCGACCGCCCCCCCTCGCCCGCCCTGGCCGAGCTGCTTGGCCAGCACAAGGTGCGCCTCGAGGTGGTGTGAGGAAAGGCGATGGGGTGCGCAGACGCATGGCGCGCTGAACGTGCGGGTCCTGCAGTACCGCAGTCGAGTTGGTCCGATGCTCTGGAAGGAATGCGGGGACGGTATCAGCGCAGAGATGCCTGATACAGCCTGAGCGGATTTTCGGGGCCCTGCAGGCCCATGACATCAACGACACCTGCCTGCCAGGTCCTCCAGCACTGCTTAGCCCCGAGAAAGAGCACGGCATCCTCTCCGCCTCCGATGTTCGCAAATGTTCGAACCATCACACCCATCGATTTTTTCTATGGCAATCACCCTGGTGAAGCCGTCGTTATTGCGCTAGTATTTTCGCAAACGAACATTGATGTTCGCATTCGCTGCGAACGATCATCAGGAGGCCTTGCCGTGTCCCATTCCGCTTCTTCCCAGACAACGCTCGACGACTGCTACGATCTGGCCGTGATCGGAGGCGGGATCAATGGCGTAGGCATCGCGGCCGACGCCGCCGGCCGCGGGCTCAAGGTGTTTCTGTGCGAAAAGGACGACCTGGCCAGCCACACCTCGTCGGCCAGCAGCAAGCTGATCCACGGTGGCCTGCGTTACCTGGAACATTACGAGTTCCGCCTGGTGCGCGAAGCCCTGGCCGAACGCGAAGTGCTGCTGGCCAAGGCGCCGCACATCGTCAAGCCGATGCGCTTCGTCCTGCCTCACCGTCCTCACCTGCGTCCGACCTGGATGATCCGTGCCGGCCTGTTCCTCTATGATCACCTGGGCAAGCGCAAGCGCCTGGGCGCCTCGCGCAGCCTGCGCTTCGGTGCGGACAGTGCGCTCAAGCCCAGCATCACCCAGGGCTTCGAATATGCCGACTGCTGGGTGGACGACGCCCGCCTGGTCGCCCTCAATGCCATGAGCGCGCGTGAACACGGCGCCGACATCCGCACCCGTACACGCTGCCTGGGCGCCAAGCGGGTGGGCAGCCTGTGGCACGTGGAGATCCAGAACGCCGATGGCACTTCGCAGACCCTGCGCACGCGCGCCTTGGTCAATGCCGGCGGTCCTTGGGTATCGAGTTTCATCAAGGACGATCTGCGCCTCGAGGCGCCCTACGGCATTCGCCTGATCCAGGGCAGCCACCTGATCGTGCCTCGTCTGTACGAGGGCGAGCACGCGCACATCCTGCAGAACGAAGATCAGCGCATCGTCTTCGCCATCCCGTACCTGGACCGCTTCACCCTGATCGGCACCACCGACCGCGAATACACCGGCGACCCGGCCAAGGTCCGCATCACCGATGAGGAAACCGACTACATCCTCAAGGTGGTCAACGCCCACTTCAATCGCCAGGTCAGTCGCGACGACATCCTGCACACGTATTCAGGCGTACGCCCGCTGTGCAACGACGAATCCGACAATCCGTCCGCTGTCACACGCGACTACACTCTGGCCTTGTCCGCGTCGGCTGGCCAGGCGCCGTTGCTCTCGGTGTTCGGCGGCAAGCTCACCACCTACCGCAAGCTGGCCGAGTCGGCGATGGCCGAACTCAAGCCGTTCTTCAGCCAGATGCGAGGCAGCTGGACCGCCACGGCGGCTTTGCCTGGCGGCGAAGACATGCAAACGCCCGCACAGCTGGCCGAGGCTTTGATGGCACGCCATACCTGGTTGCCACGCGAAATCGCGCAGCGCTGGGCCGTCACCTATGGCAGCCGTGCCTGGCGCCTGCTGGAAAATGCGCAGGGGCTCGACGACCTCGGTCAGCGCCTCGGGGGCGACCTCTACACGCGCGAAGTGGACTATCTGCGCCACGAGGAGTGGGCCGTGGAGGCCGAGGACGTGCTCTGGCGCCGCACCAAGCTGGGTCTGTTCCTCTCGAACTCCGAGCAGCAGGCCCTGCGTGACTACCTGGCACGAACAGGCGCATCAGAGGCTGCCTGACAGGTGACAGATGTGGGGCGCAGCGCACCTTGACGGTGCGCGGCTGTAGCGTTTTGACCCACCAGACTCAGGCACCGATGCACATCCCTACCATGCCCGTTCGGTTTTCCGAACGGGCATTTTGCGTATATTCGGAGAGCCGGACGAAGAGTGGCCCTTTGCCCTCTATCCATTGGATTAATCCCTCTTGTTTCCAAGACCTTAGACCAGGCACAGTGGTTTGGCACGACTCATGCTCTACACTGCTTACCCGAACGCAACGCCACAGGCAGGCGTTCGTTGAACGAAAAGAGTCCGCCAACGGCTTCATAAGAAAAACAACGTCGAGGAATTATTGATGCGTATCGTTCGTCATTTGCTGGGTGCCGCCATTGCCGCCTCCCTGATCGCTTCCCCGGTCATGGCCGATGAGCTCACCGGCACCCTGAAGAAGATCAAGGATTCGGGCACCATCACCCTGGGGCACCGCGACTCCTCCATCCCGTTCTCCTACCTAGCCGGCAAGCCAGAGCCCGTCGGCTACTCCCATGACATCCAGCTGGCCGTCGTCGAGGCCCTCAAGAAGCAGCTCGATGCACCTGACTTGAAAGTGCGCTACAACCTCGTCACGTCGCAGACCCGTATCCCGCTGGTGCAGAACGGCACCGTCGACCTGGAATGCGGCTCCACCACCAACAACGTCGAGCGCCAGCAACAGGTCGGTTTCTCGGTCGGCATCTTCGAAGTCGGTACCCGCCTGCTGGTCAAGGTCAAGGACGGGCAGCCCTCCTACAAGGACTTCGAGGACCTGAAGGGCAAGAACGTGGTGACCACTGCTGGCACCACCTCCGAGCGCCTGCTCAAGGCGATGAATGCCGACAAGCAGATGGGCATGAACGTGATCTCCGCCAAAGACCATGGCGAGTCGTTCAACATGCTCGAAAGCGGTCGTGCCGTCGCCTTCATGATGGACGATGCCCTGCTGGCCGGCGAGATGGCCAAGGCACGCAAGCCGTCGGACTGGGTCATCACCGGTACGCCGCAGTCCTATGAAATCTATGGCTGCATGGTGCGCAAGGACGATGATGCCTTCAAGAAGGCGGTGGACGACGCCATCGTCGGCTACTTCAAGTCGGGTGAAGTCAACAAGAGCTACGAAAAGTGGTTCCAGCAGCCGATCCCGCCAAAGGGCCTGAACCTGCAATTCCCGATGAGCGACGAACTCAAGAAACTGATCGCCGAGCCGACCGACAAGGCTGCGGACGAGAAGCAGTCCTGACCTGACCTGCGGCCTGTCGCCCTCCCTGGGCAATACACCACCCGACAGGCCGCCCACAAGTGTCTAACCTTTCATCCAGGGGCGCCTGCGCCTCTGGATGCTGGAAGTTGTCCGTGAAACGACCGTTCGAGGGGAAATCCCGATGAATTACAACTGGGACTGGGGCGTGTTCTTCAAGTCCACCGGCGTGGGCAGCGAGATCTATCTGGACTGGTACGTCACCGGTCTGGGCTGGACCATCGCCATCGCCATCTGCGCATGGATCATCGCACTGCTGCTGGGCTCGATCCTGGGCGTCATGCGCACCGTGCAAAACCGGCTGGTATCGGGAATCGCCACCGCCTACGTGGAACTGTTCCGCAACGTGCCGCTGCTGGTGCAGCTGTTCCTCTGGTACTTCCTGGTGCCGGACCTGCTGCCCGAAGGCTTGCAGGAATGGTTCAAGCAGGACCTGAATCCGACGACCTCGGCCCTGATCAGCGTGATCATCTGCCTGGGTCTGTTCACCGCCGCGCGCGTCTGCGAGCAGGTCCGTACGGGCATCCAGGCATTGCCGCGCGGACAGGAATCCGCCGCACGGGCCATGGGCTTCCGGACTTCGCAGATCTACACCACCGTATTGCTGCCCCAGGCCTACCGGATCATCATTCCGCCGCTCACCTCGGAGTTTCTGAACGTGTTCAAGAACTCGTCGGTGGCCTCGCTGATCGGCCTGATGGAGCTGCTGGCGCAGACCAAGCAGACCGCCGAGTTTTCCGCCAACCTGTTCGAAGCCTTCACCCTGGCCACGCTGATCTACTTCACCTTGAACATGGGCCTGATGCTGCTCATGCGCCTGATCGAGAAGAAAGTCGCGGTGCCTGGCCTGATTTCCGTGGGGGGCAAGTAAATGGAACTGGATTTCAGTGAAATCGTACCGGCCCTGCCGGCGCTCTGGGACGGCATGCTGCTGACCCTGGAACTGATGGTCATGGGCGTGATCGGCGGCATCGTGCTGGGTACCCTGCTGGCCCTGATGCGACTGTCGTCGAACAAGCTGATGTCGAGGGTAGCAGGCGCCTACGTCAACTACTTCCGCTCGATTCCCCTGCTGCTGGTGATCACCTGGTTCTACCTGGCCGTGCCGTTCGTCCTGCGCTGGATCACCGGCGAAGATACCCCGATCGGTGCCTTCACCTCGTGCGTCGTCGCCTTCATGATGTTCGAGGCTGCCTACTTCTGCGAAATCGTCCGTGCGGGCGTGCAGTCCATCCCCAAAGGGCAGATGGGTGCCGCCCAGGCACTGGGCATGACCTATGGCCAGACCATGCGCCTGATCATCCTGCCTCAGGCTTTCCGCAAGATGACGCCGCTGCTGTTGCAACAGAGCATCATCCTGTTCCAGGACACCTCGCTGGTCTATACCGTGGGCCTGGTCGACTTCCTCAACGCATCACGCGCCAACGGCGACATCATCGGACGCTCCCATGAGTTCCTGATCTTCGCTGGGGTCGTGTACTTCATCATCAGTTTCTCCGCTTCCTGGCTGGTCAAGCGCCTGCAAAAAAGGATCACCGTATGATTTCCATCAAGAACGTCAACAAGTGGTACGGCGACTTCCAGGTGCTGACCGACTGCAGCACCGAGGTGAAGAAAGGTGAAGTCGTGGTGGTCTGCGGGCCGTCCGGTTCGGGCAAGTCGACCCTGATCAAGTGCGTCAACGCCCTGGAACCCTTCCAGAAGGGTGACATCGTCGTCGATGGCACCTCCATCGCCGATCCGAAGACCAACCTGCCCAAGCTGCGCTCTCGGGTCGGCATGGTGTTCCAGCACTTCGAGCTGTTCCCGCACCTGTCGATCACCGAAAACCTCACCATCGCCCAGCGCAAGGTGCTCGGCCGCAGCGAGGCAGAGGCCAACAAGAAGGGCCTGGCGCTGCTCGACCGTGTGGGCCTGAGCGCGCATGCCAAGAAGCATCCGGGTCAGCTGTCCGGTGGCCAGCAGCAACGCGTGGCGATCGCCCGTGCCCTGTCCATGGACCCGATCGTGATGCTGTTCGATGAACCGACCTCGGCCCTCGACCCGGAAATGGTCAACGAGGTGCTCGACGTCATGGTCGAGCTGGCCCACGAAGGCATGACCATGATGTGCGTGACCCACGAAATGGGCTTTGCGCGCAAGGTCGCCAATCGGGTGATCTTCATGGACAAGGGCAGCATCATCGAGGACTGCCAGAAGGAAGACTTCTTCGGCAACCCCAGCGCGCGCCACGAGCGTACCCAGCAATTCCTCAGCAAGATCCTGCAACACTGAGGCTGAAGGTGCCCATTGTTCGCCCTGGCGGACAATGGGCGCTGGTGACGGCGAGGGCACTGTGATGAAATGCGACCCCGCCCTGTCCTTGCCTGACCCGCCTGCCTTCGCCGTGAAATCCCGTCTGATCCGCCAACTGCTGCTGCCACCCCTGATCGTCCTGCTGATGGTCGCACTGGGCTGGGTGGCGTTCATGCTGAGCGAGCGCAGCGGCATCCGCGGCCTGAGCGAAAACGGCGAACGCCAGCTCGAGCTGCACGCCCGTACGGTCGAGAGCGAGATCAGCAAGTACACCTACCTGCCCAGCCTGCTGGAGCTGGAAGACAGTGTGTCGACCCTGCTCGAAAGCCCGGACGGCGAAGGGCGACAAGCCGTCAACGAGTACCTCGAAGGCCTAAACCGGCGCAGCCGCAGCAAGGCCATCTTCATCCTCGACACCAATGGCCGCGTCCAGGCCACCAGCAACTGGCGTGACGCCGGTTCGTTCCTGGGCGAGGACCTGTCGTTTCGCGCCTATTTCCAGGATGCGGTGCGTGGTCGACCGGGACGTTTCTATGGCATCGGCAGCACCACCGGCGACCCAGGCTACTACCTGGCCCATGGCCTGGAAGAGCATGGCCGAATCAAGGGCGTGGCGGTGATCAAGGTCGGCCTCGACACACTGGAGGAGCGCTGGCAGCGCGCTCGCCTGGAGGCCTTCGTCAGCGACGAGAATGGCGTGATCATCCTGTCCAGCGATCCGGCGCGGCGCCTCAAGTCGGTCTGGCCATTGACGCCGGAGGTCAAGGAACGCCTGGCCCGCAGCCTGCAATACTACTGGTGGCCGATCAACGAACTGCAGCCGCTGGACCGCGAGGTGCTGGGCGATGGGACCGAGCTGCTGACCTTCCCGGCCCTCGATCAGACCGAAGGCGAAGACGCGCAGCGGCGTGCCGTGACCTACCTGGCCCAGACACGACGCCTGGCCGACACACCCTGGCGCCTGACCCTGCTCACGCCGCTGCACGAGCTCAAGCGCGAGGCGATGATACAAGGGGTGCTGGCCGGGTTCTTCTTCGCCCTGCTGACCATTGTGCTGATCGCCTGGAACGAACGGCGCAAGGTGCTGGCCACGCGCCTGGCGGCCCGTGAAGCGCTGGAACAGGCCAACAGTCACCTGGAACGGCGCATCGCCGAGCGCACGGCTGACCTGCGCGCCAGCAACGAACGGCTCAAGGGGCAGATCCGCGAGCGACGTCAGGCCGAACAGACGCTACGCCAGGCCCAGGACGAACTGGTGCAGGCCGGCAAACTGGCCGCCATCGGGCAGATGTCCACCAGCATCGCCCATGAGCTGAACCAGCCGCTGGCCGCCCTGCGCACCCTGTCGGGCAACACCGTGCGCTTCCTGGAGCGCGGCGCCATGGACACCGCCAGCGCCAACCTGCTGACCATGAACGACCTGATCGACCGTATGGGGCGCATCACCGCCAGCCTGCGCTCGTTCGCCCGGCGCAGCGACGACAGCGGCCAGGCTTCGCTGAACAAGGCGGTCGACGCCGTGCTGCAGGTGCTGGCACCGCGCATCGCCAGCGGCGGGCTGTGCGTGCACCAGGCCCTCGACGATCCGCGCCTGGCCATCGACCAGACACGACTCGAGCAGATCCTGACCAACCTCATCGGCAATGCCTTGGACGCCATGGCCAACCAGCCTGCACCCGAGCTGTGGCTGGAGGGCGCGCTCGACGAAGGCCGCTATCGCCTGCAGGTGCGCGATAACGGTCATGGGATCGACGACGAGACCCGCAAGCACTTGTTCGAACCCTTCTTCACCACCAAGCCGGGCGAGCATGGCCTGGGCCTGGGCCTGACCCTGTCGGCCAGCCTGGCCGCCGCCGCAAAGGGCACGCTCAGCGTCGAGCATCCCACCCATGGCGGTACGACCTTCGTGCTCGTGCTGCCCTTGGCCACACCTCAAGGAACCGGTAGCGCACCATGACCCCCGAGCCTCTTACCGTCCTGATCGTCGAAGACGATCCCCATGTCCTGCTGGGCTGCCAGCAGGCCCTGGCCCTGGAGGACATCGTCAGCGAAGGCGTCGGCAGCGCCGAGCAGGCGCTCGAGCGCATCGACGACAACTTCGCCGGTATCGTCGTCAGCGACATTCGTTTGCCGGGGATCGATGGCCTCGAACTGCTCACGCAGCTCAAGGCCCGCGACCGCAGCCTGCCGGTGGTGCTGATCACAGGCCACGGCGACATCGGCATGGCGGTCGGCGCGATGCGCAGCGGCGCCTACGACTTCATGGAAAAGCCCTTCTCGCCCGAGCGCCTGGTCGACGTGGTGCGGCGTGCGCTCGAACAGCGCGGCCTGTCCCGCGAGGTGACGACCCTCCGGCGCCAACTGGCCAGCCAGGGGTCGCTGGAAGCGCGCATCATCGGCCGCTCGCCGGCCATGCAGCACTTGCGCGAGCTGATCGCCAACGTCGGCGACACCTCGGCCAACGTGCTCATCGAGGGCGAAACCGGCACGGGCAAGGAACTGGTCGCCCGCTGCCTGCACGACTTCAGCCGCCGCCATGACCGGCCGTTCGTCGCGCTCAATTGTGGCGGGCTGCCGGAGAACCTGTTCGAGAGCGAGATCTTCGGCCATGAGGCCAACGCCTTCACCGGGGCCGGCAAACGGCGCATCGGCAAGATCGAGCATGCCAACGGCGGCACGTTGTTCCTCGACGAAGTGGAAAGCATGCCGATCAACCTGCAGATCAAACTGCTGCGCGTGCTACAGGAGCGTACCCTGGAACGGCTCGGTTCGAACCAGAGCATCGCCGTGGACTGCCGGGTGATCGCGGCGACCAAGGCCGATCTGGCGGAGCTGGGTCAGCGTGGCGAGTTCCGCAGCGACCTGTACTACCGCCTGAACGTGGTCTCGCTGGAACTGCCCCCGTTACGCGAACGGCGCGAAGACATCCTGCAGCTGTTCGAGCACTTTCTCGAACAGGCCGCCTTGCGCTTCGACCGCTCGACGCCTGAGATCGACAACCAGACCCTGTCGCGGCTCATGGGCCACGACTGGCCCGGGAACGTGCGCGAGCTGCGCAATGTCGCCGAGCGCCACGCGCTGGGACTGCCGGCCTTCAAGAAGCACGATGCCGGCACCGGGCAGACCCTGGGCTTCGCCGAGGCGGTCGAGGCCTTCGAGCGGCACCTGCTCAGTGATGCCTTGCAGCGCAGTGGTGGCAACCTGAGCCAAGCCAGCCAGGAGCTGGGCATGGCCAAGACCACCTTGTTCGACAAAGTCAAGAAATACGGCCTCGGCTGATCGCCCACATGCAAGGACCTGCCCCATGGACCTGATCTTCAAAGCCGCCATCGGCGCCGGCGTGGTCGTGCTGCTGGCACTCCTGTCGAAGACCCGCAATTACTACATCGCCGGCCTGGTGCCGCTGTTTCCGACATTCGCCCTGATCGCGCACTACATCGTTGGCAAAGGGCGCTCGCTGGCCGACCTGAAGACCACCATCGTGTTCGGCATGTGGTCGATCCTGCCGTACTTCGTCTACCTGGCGGCCTTGTACGTCCTGGTCGACCGTCTACGCCTGGAGGCCGCACTCGCCACTGCCGCGCTCGCCTGGCTGCTTGCCGCAACAGTTCTGGTGGCGACCTGGGTCCGACTGCACTAGGTTCGAGCGGAAAACGCCGCGCGCGTCCACAGGACGTTCCAGCATCGCCAGATCTATCTACAGCCGTCAGTTCTACCCCGCTTGTTTCAATCCGCAGGCCACTACTGGCCACTGATCGGAGTGATGACATGAATGAACTGACGACAACCGTAACGCCACGTGTCCTGCTTCCAGCGTACCTGAGACAGGCCCCGCCGATGTCAGCCAGGGCCTCGAGGGCATACTCACAGCTGTCCGAACTCAGCGCCTCTTTTCAGGACCTGATCAACGATGCCCCGACGTTATCCCGCGTGGTCAGCGATCGAATAGCGCAACAGCTGGCGCTCGATGCCCAGACCGTCGGTCTGGCGTATACACACGGCGACACGACGCACAGGGTCAGCCTGGCTCACCTGGGTGTCTTCGCCTACCACCATCCCATCCTGGCCGCCTCCCTGCCGGACGACGTCCGCCTTGTCGACGCACGTGATGCGCGGCCAGTGACCGGCAAGACGGTCGAGCAGGTGTTGAGCCAGTTGCCTTCGCTCGACCTGGCCGGTGCGTTGGCACAGGATTGGAACGATTATTGGGACACCTGCCAGTCCGGCACAGCGTCGACGCGAAGAACGTATGCCCAGACGCTTTACCAACGCCATGTATCGGCTTCGCTGTACGCCAGCCAACCCAGTCTGTCTGCCGACACGACCGCTTCAGCGCTGATCGAGGCTGTTCTGGCTCATCTGGATGCCGCCATGACAGATGACCACGCCCTGGTCGTCGAAAGTACCTTCTCCTACCCAGGGGCCTTGGTCCTCAGCCTGGAGGCGCAGGGCGTCAAGCTGCTGTATCGGCCAGATCACTATCCGGCCATCACGGTGCACGCAACCGATGCCGCGCTCTGGCGCGCACTGACAGGCCACACCGACACGCGGGTGCCTTTGCAGCGTCTGGACCACGTCAGGACCGGATTCACCCTATGGCACGACCTGTTGTTCCAACGTCTGGCAGCCACGCTCGAGCAAGCGCCAGGCGATGATCTGTGGCAAGACGCGCCCTTGGCGCTGGAGGCCGCGCAGCGCCTCAGCACCGACTGGAACAGCCAGCCCTTGCTGGCCATGCCCGCGACGCAAGCGCCCTTGCCGGTAACACCGGACCCTCTGCCCTCGCTCTTCGACCTGGGCGGTGTGCAACTCGATGTACCACCTCAGGAAAGAACGGCTCAGATCAGTCGACAGCTGGAGCGCGTTTCGATGGCTGCCGAGCGATACCCCGATCGCTTGACGTCCTGCCGGGCGGCACTGGCCACGGCACAAGCGACTGCCTTGCCGGAAATCGAGGCCTGTCTGCAGTCAGCTCACTGGCACTCCGATGCCGCGCCAGTGGCCTTCAGCGCCAACCTGATCGAAGCACAGCGTCAGGGTCTGCTCGCCCATGCGCGTTTCAAGCATCTACTGGACGAGATCGATGAGGCTGATCTGCGGTGCATCGAAACAGCCGCGGCAACGCTCGACCCGCAGGACTCAGCCCAGGCCGTGCAGTTGAATCACCCCCTGATCCTGCAAGCGTCGCCAGCGGGCGAAGACGGCCCGGTACAGACACATACGCTCAGAGACGCCATCGTGATCGCTCAGGGGGCCTCCGACGGGGCGGCTGCGACGGGGAACCTGCTGTTGTACTGGCTGGGCGAGCACGGTGGGCTCCTGCGCTGCCGCGACCACGCCGAGCTCGAGCACTGTCTGGGCATCCGCGCCGAACTCGGACAGTCACTGGCCTACGCCCCGGTGTCCGGCAATTTACTCGAGGCGCTTCTTCAAGGCGTGATCATCCACGCACGAGAGCTGCGCCAGCGCCTACAGGATGAACAGGGACTGGATGCCGTCGCGCAGGCGCTGCCCGACCTGCGCGAGCGCACCTTCCGGCAACTTCAGGTGCCACGGCATGCGGCACGCGATGCTGCCTTGCACCTGCTTGAACAACAACAGCGTGCCCTACACATCGCACCTGAAGTGCCGGCCTGGCTCGCCAGGCTGTCGGTCGAATCGCGTACAGCCCTCGCATCAGCCGTCGAGGCGTATGTTTCCGCGTCTGGACAAGCCCACGCCCTGATCGTACGCGATCTACCCGTACGTTCCGTCTACTGCCGGGTACAGGTCGCACAGCGATTGCGACAGACTTTTCCAGCGTACGACGGCAGCCCGGTAACGATCGGCATGCCGGTCAGCACCGCTTGGCGGGACGACCCGATTGCAGGAAGCGGCGCGCCTGGCGTACCGGTGAGACGAAAACTGGTGCCCAGTCCTCAGCGTATGAACGTCGCGCTCGAAGACCTGCTGCTGGACCAGATCGACGACGCCATGCTGTTGCGTCTGCGCTTTCTGAGCATCCACGTCGACAGTGAGGACGCGGCCTTGAAGCAGGCACTCGACGCAGGTCTCACGTTCACCTTTCTACAAGCGCTCGCGCAGGAACTGGACCTGGCACAGGCCTACGAGCGCCTGATCCTCAACACCTATCGGGGTCTGCATGAGAGTACCTGCGCCCTGCAATGGCGCCGAGCGTGCCTGATACGTCCCTTGCGCTTGATGCTCGAGATCCAGTCGATACTGATGCAAGGGCGGGGGACCCTGGACGGTACCGGCCATGCCCTGCTCAAGGTGACCCTGGACGCCTGCTCCCGCGCGGATTACCAGGCCGATGGCCATGACATTCGGTTGCTGCCAGCGGTAATCACCACCGGAGGCCCTGATACCGAGGACAGGTCCACGATCCTGTCGGGCGTGACGTTCATCGAAGACCAGGTCAGCGGCATCACCCTGCTTTGCCAACCCGAGCATCCGCACCTGCCGCTGAGTCAGCACGACGACCTGGAAAGCGCACGTTGGGCGCTGTACCAGTCCATCGTGACCGAAAGCGACGTCACCTACCTGGCCTCACGCGCCCTGCAAGGCGATCCACGCGCACACCGCGTGCGCCTGCAGCAAGCCCATATCCAAGGCTTCGATGGCGTCATCGGCCTCGGCACTGCATGGCCTGCGCATTTGTCACTGCCTGCGTTGCTGCTTGAAGCCCAGCTCGGCAAGGTCATCGCTGCACACAGGGCCAGTTCGCGCTCGAACGATGACCTGTGGTTGGAACGCTTCACCCACCAGAGCGGCATGATCTTCGATTACCTCAAAATGGTGCTCAGTGTCGTGCCGTTCGTCGGCAGTGCGATCGCTGTCTATGATCTCGCTCGTGCCTCCGCCCGCGCCGCTGAAGCGTTCATCGAAGGCGAGATGGCACAAGGCATCGAGGAGGTCAACAATGTCTTGCTGGCATTGATCGACGTGGCGCTTGACCTGGCGACCGGGGTCGCCATCAACACCAGCCTCATCCGTCAGGCTTCACGCCAACGCCAGTTGCGACAGCTGCGCACCGGTCTCACCACGGGCTGGCAGCCGGCGCCCTCCAGGCACCGGAAGCTTTCCACGTTCGCCGGTTATGAGTACGAGCGTCCTCTATCGCTGCAAGGTATCGAGGTGGGAACGGAAGGACGCTATAGGGGCATCTACCGACATGCCGAGGGGGATTTCATCCTGGTCGAGGGCCGACCTTTCGAAGTCGCCTGGGATGCCACCGCCCACACCTGGCGGCTCAAGGGCAAGCCTGGTCATCAATGGCCGCGTGCCGTGGCACTTGACGAACAAGGACACTGGGATACGCATTTTTCGCTCTATGGCGTGCATGTCTATGGCGGCGGCGCAGGTGGCGGCCAGACGTTCGGGCGCGTCGCCGATCACCTCGACCCCTACTGGCCGGCTGCGATTCGTGACCGACTGCCGCGTTTTCTCGTCGATCGACATTACCGGCATCAGCGCATGCTACACGCCCGCTGCTATGGCGAAGAGGCGCAGGTGCAGCAATCCTTGGCACGCAGCAACCAGTTGTTCATGAGGTTCAACGAGTCCTCACCCATCGATCAGGTGGCGCAGGTCCCTGCGTTGCTCGAGGCGACCCAGGCCGACCTCCGCATGGCCAAGCAGCTGTACCACTCGTGGGACGAGTACGTACGTGTCAGCGCTGGACGCAACCGCCGCATCCCTGCGCAGCAGAAAGCGCGGGTAGCCAAGCTCATCTGCGAGCGACTGCTCAATCAGATAGAACTGCATGTCACCTTGAGTCGGCAGAGCCTTGCCAACGGCTTGTCGATCCAGATCAGACTGGGCGAAATCGAAGGCCTGGTCGATCAGGCGCCTTTGTTGCGCGAAGCGCGCAAGCAGGCGCTCATCCAACTGGGACACCGTGAGCGGCTGTTCAAGACCCTGGAGGAAATCGAAACCTGGTACCCGCTGGCCGAACCATCCGCGTCCTTGCGCCAGAGCGTCGAAACCACCCGAACAGCCCTCAGCAGCGAGTTCAAGGCTTTCTACCAGACCCATCATCTGATGATTGCATCGAAACGCTACGCCGACGTGTCAGTGGTGGCGGAGTTCTTGCTCGAGAAACTCCAGGCGCTGGAGGCCGAAGTACTGGCCGCACGCGGCACACTGCTCGACCTCCGAGAGGTGGGCGCCAGCGTGGCTCAACGACGGCAGATCCACCAACAGGCACGTGCGACATTCGAGCGTTACAAGCGGCAATTGCAATCCGCCGAGGCCAGCATGCCGACCCTGTTCGACGCACCTCATCTGCAGCAACTCCAGGACAACCTGGACACGCTGCTGGGCCTGGTCGAGCGCACGTTGCGCCGACTGCCAGCATTGTCCGTCGGACGTCGTGGCCCCGCACGCAGCCCTCGGCTGTTCCTCGACACCGAGAACCGACTGTATATTGGCGAGTTCGTCGCAGCCACCACCACGAACCCGGAACAGATGGTCATACGGGGAGACGAAGGCCTGATATTCAAGCGTTTCACACGTGCCCAAGGCGGCCATTGGCAACCACAGGCGCCCGTCTCACAACGCTCGCTGCGAGACGTGAAACTCATCGCGGGCGAACTGCTAGGTGGGCTCGACCGGTACCGTGCCACGATCCAGCGTTACCAACGCCAAGGTATGCTGGCCGTCGACCTGGAGCACATGATGCAGATCAAGGCCGAAGACTTGGAGCACTGTGTCAGGGACTTGCAACGACTGAGTCCGAACGCACACGAACTGCCGCGCCTGACCCGTCAGGCGCGGGCATTGCGCGAGGAAGGCAGCGTTCTGCGCATCGCTCAGACCAAGCGCACTGAACGGCCCGACACCGGTCACCTGGCCTACCTGATGGAGCAAGGCGAGGCATCGATCCAGCGCGTGGGTGAGCGTCAGGCACTGGGCACGCAGGACTATCTGCAGGAGTACGCGGTCGTCGACCAGACCACCGAGGGCAACCCTGTGCTGTGGTATGCGCACTTCCACTACCGCAAGCCTGACGCACCGTTCACCGCGTTCACGGCAGCCCATCTGAAGCGAGCGGCCGATCGTCACCTGGGCCGCGAGCGGCCTGACCTGTGGCGAGGCACGATCAGCCCACAGGTGGCCGAGCGATTCTTCGCTCCTCTTTAAGGGGGGTGGACGGAGCCTCTGGGCTCCGTCCGTTTCAACATTCGCGATATGACAAAGCCGCCAACATGAGACACACTCATGCGCTCCCTGCTTTTGTTCGAGCGCCCTTGCGAGAGTCATCGTGCTGGAAATCCGTCACCTGAAAACCCTTCATGCCTTGCGTGAGGCTGACAGCCTCGTCGAAGCAGCCGAACGTCTGCACCTGACCCAGTCGGCCTTGTCGCACCAGTTCAAGGAACTCGAAGAGCGTCTTGGCATGCAGCTGTTCGTGCGCAAGACCAAACCCATCCGCTTCACCAGCGCCGGGCTGCGCCTGCTGCAACTGGCCGACGCCACCCTGCCCCTGCTGCGCGGCGCCGAGCGCGATATCGCACGTCTGGCCGGCGGAACCGCCGGGCGCCTGCACATGGCCATCGAGTGCCACAGCTGCTTCCAGTGGCTGATGCCGACCATCGACCAGTTCCGCGACGCTTGGCCAGAAGTCGAACTCGACCTGGCCTCGGGTTTCGCCTTCGCGCCGTTGCCAGCTCTGGCACGGGGAGACCTGGACTTGGTCGTCACCTCTGATCCGCTGGACCTGTCCGGCATCACCTACGTGCCCCTGTTCACCTACGAGGCCATGCTGGCAGTGGCCAACCAGCACGCGCTTGCCGGCAAGCCCTACATCGTCCCTTCGGATCTGCTCGACCAGACCTTGATCACCTACCCGGTCGAACGTGATCGATTGGACATCTTCACACGCTTTCTCGAACCGGCGGACATCGAACCTGCCGCGATCCGCACCTCGGAGCTGACGGTGATGATGATGCAGCTGGTGGCCAGCGGCCGAGGCGTCTGCGGCATGCCGCACTGGGCCCTGCACGAGTACAGTGCCCGTGGCTATGTCAGGGCCAAGCGCCTGGGCGAGAAAGGTCTGTTCGCCACCTTGTACGCCGCGGTGCGCACCGACATGCTCGATGCGCCGTACATGCGCGACTTCCTGTTGACGGCCAAGGACACCTCGTTCGCCACCCTCGATGGGGTCAGTGCGGTGCGCTGAACGAACGCCTGAAAGAACATGCCCGGCACAAGGGGCGCTGGCGCTGACAGCGCCCGACCGCGTGATCGTGTGTCACAGGTGCGCTGGTCAAAATACCGCTTGCCATCACGGCCTCGGTCGCGCATAACCGCTCGATGACTCTTTCCACGCAGGCACCGTCGGCGCTCGCTGGCTTCCACCCTGCGGTCGCGGCCTGGTTCACCCGGCAATTCGACCGTGCTACGAACGCGCAGGCGCGCACCTGGCCGCTGATCCAGGCGGGTCAGTCGGTCTTGCTGGCGGCGCCGACCGGGTCCGGCAAGACCTTGAGCGCGTTTTTCGCGGTGCTCGACGAGCTGGTCCGCCAGGGCCTAGCGACCGGCGATGGGCTGCCTGACCGCACCCAGGTGGTCTACGTGTCACCGCTCAAGGCTTTGTCCAACGACATCCAGCTGAATCTGCAACGCCCGCTGGAAGGCATCGCCCAGGCGTTGGAAGCGCAAGGCCTGGCGGCGCCTCGCATCACCACTGCCGTGCGCACGGGCGATACGCCCCAGAACGCGAGGGCGGCGATGCGCCGCAAGGCGCCGCACATCCTGGTGACCACCCCAGAATCGTTGTACGTGCTGCTGGGTTCGGCTTCCGGCCGTGCCGGCCTGGCCGACGTGCACACGGTGATCGTCGACGAGATCCATGCGGTAGCCGACAACAAGCGTGGGTGTCATCTGGCGTTGACCCTGGAGCGGCTCGAGGCGTTGTGCGACCGGCCCTTGCGGCGGATCGGCCTGTCGGCGACCCAGCGCCCTGTGGAGCAGGTGGCGCGTCTGTTGGTCGGCCACGCGCGCGATTGCGCCATCGTCGACATCGGCCATGCACGGGCACGCGACCTGGCGCTGGAACTGCCGCCGGTGCCGCTGGGGGCCGTGCTGTCCAGCGAGGGCTGGGGGCTGGTCTACGACCGACTGGCCGAACTGGCGCGCCAGCACAGCACCACCCTGGTGTTCGTCAACACGCGACGCCTCGCCGAGCGCCTGGCACGGCACCTGGGCGAGCGGCTGGGAGTGACGCAGGTCGCAGCGCACCACGGCAGCCTGGCCAGGGCGCACCGGCTGGAGGTGGAGCAGCGCCTCAAGCGCGGTGACCTGCAAGTGCTGGTGGCCACCGCCTCGCTGGAGCTGGGCATCGACATCGGCGACGTCGACCTGGTCTGCCAGATCGCCTCGCCCGGCTCGATCGCGGCCTTCCTGCAACGGGTCGGGCGTGCTGGGCACCAAGTCGATGGCACCTCCAAGGGGCGTCTGTTCGCCACCTCACGGGACGACCTGATCGAGTGCGTGGCCCTGCTCGACTGCGTGCGGCGTGGCGAGCTGGACACCCTGCACATTCCCCAGGCGCCCCTGGACGTCCTGGCCCAGCACATCGTCGCCGAGGTCAGCAATCAGGCCTGGACAGAGCCTGCTCTGCTCGCCTGTCTGCGCCGCGCCGGACCCTATGCCGCACTTGAGGAAAACGATTACCAGGCCGTGCTGCGCATGCTCGCCGAAGGCCACGTCTCGCCCCAGGGCGTGCGGGGCGCCTACGTGCAGCGCGATGCCGTCAGTGGGGAATTGCGCGGCCGCCGTGGCAGCCAGCTGGCGGCGCTCACCAGCGGCGGCACCCTGCCGGACAGCGCCGACTATGCCGTGGTCCTCGAACCTCAGGCGCTGACCATCGGCAGCGTCAACGAAGCGTTCGCGGTGGAAAGCACCGCTGGCGACATCGTCCAGCTGGGCAATGCGTCGTACCGCATCCTGCGGGTCGAGCTGGGCCGGGTGCAGGTCGAAGACGCCCACGGCCTGCCGCCGACCCTTCCGTTCTGGGTCGGCGAGACGCCCGGACGCAGTGCCGAGCTGTCGGCGGCCGTGGCACGGCTCCAGGCGGCACTCGACCAGCAGTTGACGAACTGTGCGGGCGATCGGGAACAGGCCCTGGTCTGGCTCCGCGAGCATTACCAGCTCGAAACGCACGCCGCCGTGCAGGTGTTCGACTACCTGGGGGGCGCCTGGGCCGTCCTGGGCGCGCTGCCGTCCCAGGATACCCTGGTGCTGGAGCGCGTTCTCGACGCCGCGGGCGACCCCCAGATGATCCTGCATGCGCCCTTCGGCAGCCGCATCAACCGGGCATGGGGGCTGGCGCTGCGGGCACGGCTCAGCCGTCTTTTGAACCTTGACCTGCATGTGGCCGCCGCCGAGGATGCGCTGGTCTTCGCGCTGCCTACCACAGCCCAGTTTGCGCCAACCGACCTCTGGCACTGCCTGCCCAGCGCCACGGCCGAGGCGATCCTCGTCCAGGCGGTGCTCGATGCACCGCTGTTCGACGTACGCTGGCGCTGGAACGCGGCCGTGGCCATGGCACTGCCGCGGATGATCGCCGGGCGCAAGGTCGCGCCTCAGGTCCAGCGCCTGAAAAGCCAGGCGCTGGTCGAGGCCGTGTTCCCTGCCCTGGCCAAGCCCCTGGCGTCCTTCGCCGAGCGCCCGTTACCCGACCATCCGCTGGTCCGACAGACGCTGCACGATTGCCTGCACGAGGCCATGGACAGCGAGGGCTGGCTGGCCTTGTTGCGGCGCATCGAGCGGGCCGAACTGCGCCTGCTCGACTTCAACCTGACGACGCCCTCGCCGCTCGCCCTGGCCAAGCTCGACACCAAGCCCTATGCGCTGGTCGACAACGTGCCGGTGGCGGAGCGGCGCGCCCAGGCGCTCTCGAGCCGTCGCTGGCAAGCACCTGCTTCGGTCGACACCCTGGGTCTGCTGGATCCTGACGCCATCCAGGCGGTGCGTGGCCAGGCCTGGCCCAGCCCACGCACGCCCGACGAACTGCACGATGCCTTGATGACACTGGGCGCGATCACCGAGGCGGAAGCACTGGCGCCGCCTGACTGGGGCCGGCTGCTCGACACGCTGGTCCAGGCCGGGCGTGCCGTCTGCCTGCACGCCGACGGCCTGCGTCTGTGGTTCGCCCGTGAACGCCTGCCTCTGGGCCAGGCCGTGTATCCCCATGCCGACGTTCAGCCGCCCTTGCCGCCTCTGCCTGGCTTCGATCCTCCACCGACGCACGTCAGTGCAGTGGTCGACCTGCTGCGTGCGCGGCTCGGCGGTCTCGGCCCTGTGACGCTGGAGCAAGTGTGTACGCCGCTAGGGTTGTCGGTCGCGACCACCGAACACGCCCTGGCGCAGCTGGAGGCCGAAGGGCATGTGCTGCACGGCGCCTTCACACCCGGTACGTCAACGCACCAGTGGTGCGAGCGGCACCTGCTGGGACGCATTCACCGTGACACCCTCAAACGCCTGCGCCGCGAGATCGAGCCAGTCAGCGTGCAGGACTACCTGCGCTTTGTGCTCGACTGGCAGCACCTGAGCGACGACACACGACTGCGCGGGCCACAGGCCGTCGAGGAGGCACTCGACCGGCTCGAAGGGTTTCCCTGCGCCGCCGCGGCCTGGGAAACGGAGCTGCTGCCCCTGCGGGTCGGCGCATACGCTGCGCACAAACTCGATCAGGCCTGCCAGGAAGGCCGCTGGACCTGGTGTCGGTTGGCGACCCAGACCGCCGCCAGCCTGGTGCCCAGTACGCCGCTGCTGCTGGTGCCACGTCCGGCGCTGACGCTCTGGCAATGTCTTGGGCAGGCGCCGGCCCTGGACCAGCTGGGCGCACGTGCGCAGAAGGTGCACCGCGTGTTGCAGGCACAAGGGCCGCTGCGTTTCGACGCGTTGCTTCGGCACGCTCGCCTGTTGCCGAGCGAGCTGGAAACCGCGCTGCAAGCCCTGGTCGGCAGCGGCCTGGCGAATGCAGACAGCTTCATCGGCCTGCGTGGCCTGATCGCACCGGCATCCAAGCGCACGTCTCGCCAACGAGGTCGTGGGCTGGCGCCCTTGTCGAGCAGCCTGGACCAGGCGGGCCGCTGGACATTGCTGGACGTGCCAGGCGACGAGCGTCATGCGCCGGCCCAGGTCGAACACATCGCCTGGGCATTGTTACGGCGTTATGGCGTGGTGTGCTGGCGGCTGCTGGCGCGCGAGAGCGATGCGCTGCCGCCCTGGCGCGAACTGCTGCGCTGCTATCACCGGCTGGAGGCCCGTGGCGAGATTCGCGGCGGACGCTTCATCGGCGACCTGACCGGCGAGCAGTTCGCCCTGCCCGAGGCATTGTCCGCCTTGCGCCAGGTACGTCAGCGCCCATTGGACGGTCGCCTGATCGTCGTGAGCGCCAGCGATCCGCTCAACCTGGTAGGCAGCGTATTGCCCGGCGCCAAGGTGCCGGCCGTGGGCAGCAATCGACTGCTGTATCGCGATGGGCTACCGGTGGCGGTCCGGGTGAACAACCGCTACCGGGCGCTGGTGGACGCTGATCCCGACACGCAACGCCGCTGGCAGGAACGTCTGCTCAAGCCGGTGTCCTGGTTCGACTGACGCGGTCAACCCACGTTGCCGCCTTTAGCGTGCGCTTTCTCTGCCCGACCGACGTCTTCAGCTGGCAGTCGAGGTCGTGCTGGAAAACCCCGCAAAGCGCTTGTTGAACCCGGCCACACGGCCTTCGGCCTGGGTCTGGCGCTGCTTGCCGGTATAGACCGGGTGCGAGGCGCTGGACACGTCGAGCGCGACATAGGGGTAGATGACACCGTCGGTGTGTAGCTGGGTGCGGTCGGTGTCCACGGTCGAGCCGATGAGGAAGAACACGTCGGCAGCGGTGTCATGGAACAGGACCGGGCGGTATTCAGGATGGATCTCAGGTTTCATAGCCTCACCTCGCTCTATATTGATACTATATAACATACATATAACGCTGGATTGGCGCCAGCGTCTTGCGTCTTTTCGCCCTCTTCGTTCTTCATTGATCGCCTTGCTTGGCGACGACGCCTCTAGCACAGGTTCCAAGGACGCTTCTGATTTTTCACAAAATTTTCATCGAACTCCCTCACCGTCTACGCTTCAGACAGGCAGGCGTAAACAAGACGGGTTGAGCGAACGACTATGGGTGTGTTGTGGCAATCGGAACCAACCAGGACGAACACCGATGAGGAATGTCCTGACGCGGCGTCCCCGCCCCCTGCGCCGCGTCGACGACGCCGGGTGTGGCTGTGGTCGTTCGTACTGGTGATCGGCGTGGGGCTGGTGGTCGTGGGCCTGGCCGTGCATGACGAGGTCCAGACTTCTCACCTGCAATCGCGCGTGTTCAGCCGTCTGGCCTCGACGCTGACCTACACGCTGCAACCAGGGCCCAGCGACGCCATCGTCTATCCCGGAGAAGGCCCGTTCGACAAGCGGCTGGGCTACAGTGCCCTGGGTGATTTCCTGCCGCGCCTGCTCAAACGTGACTATCTGATCAGCCAGCAGGTGCGGTTTTCGCCCGCGCTGATGCGCTATGTCGACCATGGTCTGTTCGTGCCCTATCGGGAGAAAAGCCAGGCTGGGCTGTCCATTACCGACTGCCGCGGTGACACGCTGTACCAGTACACCTACCCCCAGCACGTGTACCCCGATTACGCGGCCATTCCCCCGGTGATGGTCAAGAGCCTGCTGTTCATCGAGAACCGCGATCTGCTGGACCCGAACGACCCGCGCAGCAACCCGGCCGTGGACTGGCCCCGCTTCGCCAAGGCGGCCTATTCACAAATGGCCAAGTACCTGGCCCTGCCCGGGCAGTCGGCAGGCGGCAGCACCCTGGCGACCCAGCTCGAGAAGTACCGCCACTCCCCCGATGGCCTGACGGCCTCGGGTATGGAGAAACTTCGACAAATGTTCTCGGCCAGCGTACGTGCTTACCAGGATGGTCCGGACACCATCGAGGCGCGCCAGCGCATCGTGCGTGACTACCTCAACAGCGTACCGTTGTCCGCCGTGCCAGGGCATGGCGAAGTGCATGGCATGGCCGAAGGCCTGCGGGTCTGGTACGGCGCCGATTTCGAGCAGGTCAACGCGACCTTGTCGTCCACCGCCCAGGATGCCGACAGCCTGGCGGCACGCGGTCTGGCCTTGCGCCAGGTGCTGTCGCTGATGATCGCGCAGCGCCGGCCGTCGTACTACCTCTCCAAAGGGCGCGTGGAGCTGGCCGAGCTGGCCGATGCCCACATCCGCCTGCTGGCCGGCAGCGCCATCATCGACCGCCCCCTGGCCGACGCCGCGCTGGCCAGCAAAGCCGTATACCGCGACTGGGTCGCGCAACCCACGATCCAGCCGATCATCACCAACAAGGGCATCAGCCTGGCGCGCAACCGTCTGGCGGGCATGCTGGACCGCCCGCTGTACGACCTCGATCGCCTCGACCTGTCCGCCACCAGCACCTTGAAGGCCGACTTGCAATGGCAGGTCAGCCAGTACCTGCGGGACCTGGCCGACCCGGCCTTCGCCGAGCGGGTGGGGTTGATCGGCCATCGTCTGCTCACCTCGCGTACCACCGACCAGGTGCGCTACAGCTTCACGCTGTTCGAGCGCACCGCCGACGGCTCACGTGTGCGGGTGCAGACCGACAGCACCGACCAGCCGTTCGACATCAACGAAGGCAGCAAGCTGGAACTTGGCTCCACTGCCAAGCTGCGGGTCATGACCACCTACCTGGAGATCATCGCCGAGTTGCACGACGCCCATGCCGGCAAGCCGGTCGCGGAGCTGCGCAAGATACCGGTGGCCGAGCTGGACCAACTCAGCCGCTGGTCGATCGACTGGCTGATCCGCAACCAGCAGGATCAGAACCTGGCCGCCATGCTCGATGCCGCCCTGGAGCGCAGGTATTCGGCGAGCCCAGGAGAAGCCTTCTTCACCGGCGGCGGCCTGCACCGCTTCAACAACTTCCGCGCCCAGGACAACGGGCGCAACCCGACACTCAAGGAGGCCCTGCGCGAGTCGATCAACCTGCCGTTCATTCGCCTGATGCGCGATGTGGTGCGCTACGTGACCTACCAGCAGCCCTACAACCGCGAGCCGTTGCTCAAGGACGACAGCGACCCGCGCCGTCAGGAATACCTGGCACGCTTCGCCGACCGTGAAGGCACGCACTACCTGATGCGGTTCTGGAAGAAGTACCAGCGCAAGACCTCGCAGCAACGCCTGGACACGTTCCTGGACGGCATGCGGGTGACGCCACAGCGGCTTGCGGCGGTGCATCGTTACCTGTTTCCCGAGGCACGGCAGGCGACGTTCAACGCCTTCGTGCGCAACCACAGCCAGGATAATCGCGCCGCCCTGGCCAAGTTGACCGATGACCGCCTGGTCAACCTGTACGACAGCTATGGCCCTGGCAAATACGACCTTCCTGACCAGGGCTACATCGCCAAGGTGCACCCACTGGACCTGTGGCTGCTGGGCTACCTGCTGAAGAACCCGGGCGCGTCGCAACGCGAGGCGATCAACGCCAGTCGCTTCGAGCGTCAGGAGGTCTATGGCTGGCTGTTCAAGAGCCGTCACCAAGGCGCTCGGGACAGCCGCATCCGTACCATGGTCGAGATCGAAGCCTTCCTCGACATCCACCAGCGCTGGAAGCGGGTCGGCTATCCCTTCGACCACCTGGTGCCGTCGCTGGCCACCGCCATCGGCAGTTCGGGTGACCGCCCCGCTGCACTGTCGGAGCTGATCGGGATCATCCAGAACGAGGGCGTGCGCCTGCCGACCCTGCGCATCGACACCCTGCACTTCGCTGCCAACACGCCCTACGAGACGCAGCTGGTCAGCGACCCGGACCGTGGTCGCCGCATCCTGCCGGTGGAAGTGGCGCATGCCTTGCGCGACGCGCTGTCTCAGGTGGTGGATGCCGGGACCGCACGCCGGGTCTCGGGCAGCTTCAAGTTGCAGGACGGCTCGGCACTGGTGATGGGGGGCAAGACCGGTACCGGTGACAACCGGATCGAGAGCTTCGGTGCCGGAGGGCGGCTGATCGGCTCACGCTCGCTGAACCGGACCGCCACGTTCGTGTTCTTCCTGGGCGACCACCACTTCGGCACCCTGACCGCCTTCGTGCCGGGCCGTGCGGCGGAGACCTTCACCTTCACCTCGGCCCTGCCGGTGCAGGTGCTCAAGGGCATGGCACCGATCCTGATGCCGTACCTGGAGCCGGGCGAGTCGACCCAGTGCGCCGCGCCTTCCGTGGCGGCGCACAAGCCAGGCAGGGCCTAGTCGAGCCGTGTCGGCGCGGCCGGGCGTGGGCCCAGTCGACGATCGATCCACAGCAACAGTGTGTTGATCGCCAGAAAGCTGGCGAGCACTGCACAGGCGTTGAGCATCACCCTGGGGTAACCGAGCATCGCGACGTCGACGAAGGGGTAGGGATAGACGCCGATTTCGTGTCCACGCCATAGCACGAAGAGGAAGTAGATCGCCGGATAGAGGCACCCGGCGGCCAGGTGCCAGGGTCGCAGCGTGCCCTTGGGCACGACACGCCACCAGTACAGGACGAACAGCACCGGGAGGATATCGTGCAGCAGTTCATCGGCCACCCACTGCCATCCCGTGGGCTCCCAGAGCTGGCGCAGCAGCAGGCTGTAGGTCAGCGCGACCAGCACGATGCTCGCCGCGATGCAGGTGCTGACGCCGGGTGACAGGAAGAAGCGGCGCGCCGGCCCCGGACGACCGAACGCGGCATGGCTCAACGTCGTGGCGACCAGAGTGTTGGTGAGCACGGTGAAATAGCTGAACACGCTGATCAACCCGCCCATCAGACTGGCCTGCTGCTCCCAACGTGCCAGTAGCACCAGATACACCTGCACGACCAGGCCGAACCAGCCCAGGCAGGCGCCGAGCGTCAGCCAGGGGCGTCGGGGCATCAACGTGCTGTGCACAGCTCGACGTACAGCTGTTCGACCTTCTCCCGAGCCCAGGGCATCTTGCGCAGGAAAGTCAGGCTCGACTTGAGGCTGGGGTCGCTCTTGAAGCATCGGACGTCGATGCGTTGGGCCAGGCCCTCCCAGTGGTAGTGCTCGACCAGCGTGGTCAGGATCTGTGCCAGGGTCTTGCCGTGCAAGGCGGCGTGCTGAGCGGTGCCCATGGGTGTCTCCAGTGAGTCAAAGCCGGTCACGATACACCAGTGCGCGGCGTCGCGAGAGGCGACTGCACAGGCCGCTTGGCGCCGACAGGTCGGCATGTCGATTGTAATAATGTAACCATTTCCTGCATTCCTGATGTTATATTGTAACCATTCACCTCTCTCATTCAGGAATGCCATTCCCCATGCCTGCTCTATCGCTGCGCCTTTCACGCCTTGCTGCCGCGTTGTACCTTGCCTCGTTGTCGGTTCAGGCGGTCGAACTAGAACCCCAGGTGATCACCGCCAATCCCTTGGGCAATCGCCAGTTGGCAAGCCCCAGCACCGTGCTCGAGGGCGACGACCTGACCCAGCAGCAGCACGGCAGCCTTGGCGAAACGCTCAATCGGCAACCCGGCATCGCTTCCACCTGGTTCGGGCCAGGCGCCAGTCGTCCGGTCATTCGCGGCCTGGACGGCGACCGTATTCGCCTCTTGCGCAACGGCGTGGGGGCACTGGATGCCTCGTCGCTGTCCTATGACCACGCCGTACCGCTGGACCCGACCACGGTCGAACGCATCGAGGTGGTACGCGGGCCGGCGGCCTTGCTGTACGGCGGCAGCGCCATTGGCGGTGTGGTCAATACCTTCGACAACCGCATTCCCGACGCGCCCATCGAGGGTATCCAGGGCTCGGGCGAGTTGCGTTACGGGGGCGCCGACACGACCCGCAGCCGCGCCGGCAAGCTGGAAGCCGGGGACGGCACCTTCGCGCTGCACATCGACGCCAACAGCCGCCAGTTCGATGACCTGC
This sequence comes from Enterobacterales bacterium AN_CKDN230030167-1A_HGKHYDSX7, assembly GCA_046940335.1. Taxonomy (GTDB): domain Bacteria; phylum Pseudomonadota; class Gammaproteobacteria; order Pseudomonadales; family Pseudomonadaceae; genus Aquipseudomonas. The sequence goes on along the minus strand of JBKYML010000006.1, from coordinate 272,023 downwards.
GCATTCCCGGTCACGCCTACAGCGACCACGTACGCACCGACGAGGCGCCTGGCGGACGGCATCGGCTGGACAACAGCGATGGGCGCCAGGACGGCGGCGCGGTGGGCGGCGCCTACCACTGGGACCATGGCTACGCCGGGCTGTCCTACAGCCGCTACGACGGCAACTATGGCTCGGTGGCCGAACCCGGCGTGCGCCTGGACATGGAACAGGATCACTATGGCTTCGCCTCGGAGATCCGCGACCTCGAAGGCCTCTTCAGCTCGGTCAAGCTCGATGCCGGCTACACCGACTACCAGCACCGCGAGATCGAAGACGGCGAGGTCAACACCACCTTCAAGAACAAGGGCTACGAAGCCCGGATCGAGGCGCGGCACCGACCGTTCGGGCCGGTGGAAGGCGTGATCGGCGCGCAGGTCACCCGCAGCGAGTTCTCCGCGCTGGGCGAGGAAGCCTTCGTGCCGCACACCGATACCGACACCGCCGCGCTCTTTCTGCTCGAGCAATGGCACGCGACCGATCGCCTGGACCTGAGCCTCGGCGCCCGTCTGGAACACACGCGGGTCGACCCGGATGCCCAGGGCAACGACACCTTCGCCGCACTCGACACGGCCAGCCGCTTCACCACCGGCAGCCTGTCCTCGGGTGCGGTGTACCAGCTCGACCCAGTCTGGTCGCTGGCCGCCAACCTGGCCTATACCGAACGGGCACCGACCTTCTACGAGCTGTACGCCAATGGTGCGCACGTGGCCACCGGCGCCTATGAGATCGGCGACGCCGACCTGGGCAAGGAGCGCGCCGTGTCGGGCGACCTGGCGCTGCGCTTCGACAACGGTACCCATGCGGGCAGTGTGGGCGTTTTCTATAGCCATTTTCGCAACTACATCGGGCTGATCGGCACCGGTAACCTGCGCGAGGGGGAAGAGGATGAAGGCCTGCCTGAATATGCGTACGAAGGCGTGCGTGCGCGCTTCTACGGTGTCGAGGTGCAGGATCGCTGGCAGCTGCTGGACAATCGCTATGGCCGCTTCGCCCTGGAGCTCTCCGGCGACTATACCCGCGCGCAGAACCTCGATACCGACGAGCCGCTGCCGCGCATCGCGCCGCTTCGCCTGAACAGCGGCCTGCTCTGGTCGCTGGATCGCTGGCAGGCGCGGATCGACGTGCAGCATGCCGCTGCCCAGCACCGCACGCCGGCCAACGACACTTCGACCGACGGCTACACGACGCTCGGTGCCAGCGTCGGATACCGTTTCGAGGTCGGCCAGAGCCAGTGGCTGGCCTTCGTGCGGGGCGATAACCTCACCGACCAGACCGTACGCTACGCCAGCTCGATCCTGCGTGACATCGCGCCGGCCCCCGGGCGCAGCGTCGAGGTCGGCCTGCGCACCTCGTTCTGACGCCTTTCCCCTGCGCCGGCATGCCTGACATCCGGCGCCCCTCTCCCCTCGATTGGCCCTTCCTTACATCCGCTGCTAGCGTCATGACAAGGAACAATTTGTTTAAATTGGTTGCCAGAAACGAAACAGGCTGTAGGCTTGCCCACCTTTCGTTTCACCCATTCCTTTCAACGTCATGCCCACCCCCGGGCCGATGGAGACAATCGACGATGAGCACTGCGAGTGCCAAACCTGAAACCCTGTGGCTACCGCGCCTGCTAGGCGTGCTGCTGCTACTGATGGGCCTGGCCCTGGTGGCGGGCGGCCTGACCCTCGTCCAGCTGGACGGGTCGCTGTATTACCTGCTGGGGGGCGCCGGTCTGGCGCTCTCGGGCATCCTGCTGTTGGCCCGCCGCCGTCTCGGCCTGGGCCTGTATGGTGTGTTCCTGCTGGCCAGTACCGTCTGGGCGCTGTGGGAAGTGGGCCTGGACTGGTGGCAACTGGTGCCGCGCCTGTCGCTCTGGTTCGTGTTCGGCGTGCTGCTGTTGCTGCCGTGGGCACGTCGCCCACTGATCGGCGCCTCGGCCAAGGCCAACGTGGCCGTGCTGAGCGTGGCGGTCATCGCCTCCGGTGCGTCGGCGATCGGTAGCCAGTTCACCCACCCTGGCGAAATTCAGGGCGAACTGGGCCGCGACACCAGCGAGATGGCCAGCGCCGCGCCGTCGATGCCCGAGGGCGACTGGCAGGCCTATGGCCGGACCGAACATGGCGATCGCTATTCGCCACTGCGCCAGATCACGCCGCAGAACGTGTCCCGCCTGGAAGAAGCCTGGCGCATCCGCACCGGCGACATGCCGCGTGACGACGACCCTGTCGAGATCACCAACGAGAACACCCCACTGAAGGTCAACGGCAAGCTGTATGCCTGCACCGCGCACAGCCAGGTGCTGGCGCTGGACCCGGACACTGGCAAGGAACTCTGGCGCTACGACCCGCAACTCAAGAGCCCGGTCGGCTTCAAGGGCTTCGCCCACATGACCTGCCGTGGCGTCTCCTACTATGACGAGAACACCTACGTCAGCCGCGACGGCAGCCCGGCCCCGCAGATTTCCGCCGCGGGCCTGGAGGTCGCACGTGCCTGCCCTCGCCGTCTGTACCTGCCGACCGCCGACGCGCGCCTGATCGCGCTCAATGCCGACACCGGCAAGGTCTGCGAAGGCTTCGCCAACCAGGGCGTGGTCGACCTCAAGCAAGGCATCGGCCCGTTCACACCGGGTGGGTACTACTCCACCTCGCCCGTCGCCATCACCCGCGACCTGGTGATCATCGGTGGCCACGTCACCGACAACGAGTCCACCAACGAACCGTCGGGTGTGATCCGCGCCTATGACGTGCACGACGGTCACCTGGTCTGGAACTGGGACAGCAACAACCCGGACGACACCCGTCCGTTGCCGGCCGGCCAGACCTATAGCCGCAACTCGGCGAACATGTGGTCCCTGGCCAGCGTCGACGAGACCCTGGGCATGGTCTACCTGCCCCTGGGCAACCAGATGCCCGACCAGTGGGGCGGCAACCGCACCCCGGGCGCCGAGCGCTTCAGCGCCGGCATCGTCGCGCTGAACCTGGCCGACGGTAAAGTCCGCTGGAACTACCAGTTCACGCACCACGACCTGTGGGACATGGATGTGGGCAGCCAGCCGACGCTGGTGCACCTGAAGACCGACGACGGCATCAAGCCGGCGATCATCGCACCGACCAAGCAGGGCAGCCTGTATGTGCTCGACCGTCGCGACGGTACGCCGATCGTGCCGATCCGCGAGATCCCCGTGCCGCAAGGCGCCGTGGAAGGTGACCACACCGCACCGACTCAGGCCCGTTCCGACCTGAACCTGCTGGGCCCGGAGCTGAACGAGCGTGCAATGTGGGGCGCTACCCCGTTCGACCAGATGCTGTGCCGGATCCAGTTCCGCCAGCTGCGCTACGAAGGCCAGTACACCCCGCCGTCCGAGCAGGGCTCGCTGGTCTACCCAGGCAACGTCGGGGTCTTCAACTGGGGGGGTGTGTCGGTCGATCCGGTGCGCCAATTGCTGTTCACCTCGCCGAACTACATGGCCTTCGTCTCCAAGATGGTGCCACGTGACAAGGTCGAGGCCGGCAGCCATCGCGAAAGCGAAACCAGCGGCGTGCAGCCCAACACCGGCGCACCGTATGCGGTGATCATGCATCCGTTCCTGTCGCCGTTCGGCCTGCCCTGCCAGGCACCGGCCTGGGGCTATGTAGCCGCCATCGACCTGTTCACCCACAAGGTGGTCTGGAAGCACAAGAACGGCACCACCCGTGACAGCACCCCTGTGCCGATCGGCCTGCCGGTCGGCGTGCCGAGCATGGGCGGCTCGATCGTCACCGCCGGTGGCGTGGCGTTCCTCAGCGGCACGCTGGACCAGTACCTGCGCGCCTACGACGTGAACAACGGCAAAGAGTTGTGGAAAGGCCGTCTGCCAGCAGGCGGTCAGGCCACCCCGATGACCTACACCGGTAAGGACGGCGCGCAGTACGTGCTGATCACCGCCGGTGGCCACGGGTCGCTGGGTACGCGCATGGGCGACTACATCATCGCCTACAAGCTGCGCTGAGCCATTCGGGAGCGGGCCGCATGGCTCGCTCTTCGCATGATCGCGCACCGTTCGGGAGTCGGGTGCACGCTTGCACCCGACTCGTCGACGGATGACCTCCATCGCTGGCAAGCCAGCTCCCACCTCGGGCCAGTCCAGGCTCCGATTAATGTAGTGCAGTCACTGGCCTCATCGCTGGCAAGCCAGCGCCCACCCTAGGCCAAGTTTTTTTCTGGAAACGCTCTGCCCGAAGCCTGTTCGCGCTCCGATCGTGCATTGTCGGCACTGCCTGTGGGCGCTGGCTTTCCAGCGATGAGGCCTGCGCAACGCCGAGGAAAGGTGCAGATCACGGGCTGACGGTCATTCACCTCCCGACGTGGCGAAACTTGAAACCCACCCTCGATCCCCCCATCTAAGCACCATAGCCATTCACGCAGGTGCCCCATGAGCGACCAGCAGGACTACCCGGATCATCACGAAGAACACGAAGTCGAACACATCGATGCCCAGGCCGTCTCGGGGCAGCACCTGGCCCTGCCCGGCCAGCAGTTGCCGGACAAGGTCTATGTGATTCCAATCCATAATCGCCCGTTCTTCCCCGCGCAGGTGCTGCCGGTCATCGTCAACGAAGAGCCCTGGGCCGAGACCCTCGATCTGGTGGCCAAGACGCCGCACCACTCGCTGGCGCTGTTCTTCATGGACACGCCGCCGGAAGATCACCGCCACTTCGACACCTCCGCCCTTCCCGAGTACGGCACCCTGGTCAAGGTGCACCACGCCAGCCGCGAGAACGGCAAGCTGCAGTTCGTCGCCCAGGGCCTGACCCGCGTGCGCATCCGCACCTGGCTCAAGCACCACCGCCCACCGTACCTGGTGGAAGTCGAATACCCGCGCCAGCTGTCCGAGCCGACCGACGAGATCAAGGCCTACGGCATGGCCCTGATCAACGCGATCAAGGAGCTGCTGCCGCTCAACCCGCTCTACAGCGAGGAGCTCAAGAACTACCTCAACCGCTTCAGCCCCAACGACCCCTCCCCGCTCACCGACTTCGCCGCCGCCCTGACCTCGGCCACCGGCCTGCAGCTGCAGGAAGTGCTCGACTGCGTGCCGATGCTCAAGCGCATGGAGAAAGTCCTGCCGATGCTGCGCAAGGAGGTCGAGGTCGCGCACCTGCAGAACGAGATCTCCGCCGAGGTCAACCGGCAGATCGGCGAGCACCAGCGTCAGTTCTTCCTCAAAGAGCAGCTCAAGGTCATCCAGCAGGAGCTGGGCCTGACCAAGGACGACCGCAGCGCCGACCTCGAGCAGTTCGAGCAGCGCCTCAAGGACAAGACCTTGCCGCCGACGGCGCAGAAGCGCATCGACGAAGAAATGGGCAAGCTGGCCATTCTCGAGACCGGCTCGCCGGAGTACGCCGTCACCCGCAACTACCTGGACTGGGCCACGGCGCTGCCGTGGGGGGTGTATGGCAAGGACAAGCTCGACCTCAAGCACGCGCGCAAGGTGCTCGACCAGCACCACGCCGGGCTGAACGACATCAAGGACCGCATTCTCGAGTTTCTCGCCGTCGGTGCCTGGAAGGGCGAGATCAGCGGTTCGATCGTGCTGCTGGTCGGCCCGCCGGGCGTGGGCAAGACCAGTATCGGCAAGTCCATCGCCGAGTCCCTGGGGCGGCCGTTCTACCGGTTCAGCGTCGGCGGCATGCGTGACGAAGCCGAGATCAAGGGCCATCGGCGTACCTACATCGGCGCCCAGCCGGGCAAGCTGGTGCAGGCGCTGAAGGACGTCGAGGTGATGAACCCGGTCATCATGCTCGACGAGATCGACAAGATGGGCCAAAGCTACCAGGGCGACCCGGCCTCGGCCTTGCTCGAGACCCTCGACCCGGAGCAGAACGTCGATTTCCTCGATCATTATCTGGACCTGCGCCTGGACCTGTCCAAGGTGCTGTTCGTCTGCACCGCCAACACCCTCGACTCGATCCCCGGCCCGCTGCTCGACCGCATGGAAGTCATTCGCCTGTCCGGCTACATCACCGAGGAGAAGCTGGCCATCGCCAAGCGTCACCTGTGGCCCAAGCAGCTGGCCAAGGCCGGCGTCGCCAAGTCCAGCCTGAGCATCAGCGACAGTGCCTTGCGCCTGGTGATCGACGGCTATGCCCGCGAGGCCGGTGTGCGTCAGCTGGAGAAACAGCTGGGCAAGCTGGTGCGCAAGGCCGTGCTCAAGCTGCTGGAAGACCCCAAGGCCAAGCTCAAGATCGGTCCGAAGGACCTGGAAACGGCCCTTGGCATCCCGGTGTTCCGCAGCGAGCAGGTCCTGGAAGGCAAGGGCGTGATCACCGGCCTGGCCTGGACCAGCATGGGCGGGGCCACGTTGCCGATCGAAGCCAACCGGGTGCACACCCTCAACCGCGGCTTCAAGCTGACCGGCAAGCTCGGTGACGTGATGAAGGAGTCGGCCGAAATCGCCTACAGCTATGTCAGCTCGAACCTCACGCAGTTCGGCGGTGACTCGGCGTTCTTCGACGAGGCCTTCATCCACCTGCACGTACCGGAAGGCGCCACGCCCAAGGACGGCCCGAGCGCCGGCATCACCATGGCCAGCGCGCTGCTGTCGCTGGCCCGTGACCAGGCGCCCAAGCGCGGCGTGGCCATGACTGGCGAGCTGACCCTGACCGGGCAGGTGCTGCCGATTGGCGGCGTGCGCGAGAAGGTCATCGCGGCCCGTCGGCAGAAGCTCTTCGAGCTGATCCTGCCGGACGCCAACCGCGGAGACTTCGAAGAACTGCCGGATTACCTGCGCGAAGGGCTGACCGTGCATTTCGCCAAGCGCTACGCTGATGTGGCCAAGGTGCTGTTTGCCTGAGTGAAGCGACAAGCGACAAGCCGACACCGTTCGGCTTGAGGCTTGAAGCGTGTAGCGCTCCCCAACCGATGCACGGCAAGGGCGGTTCGGCTAGAATGCCGCCCTTTTCCCGCTTCACTCTGGAACCGCCGTGAGCCAAGACCCCGATCGCCTCTTTGCCCAACCCTTGGAGCAAGTGCCCGACTTCGTGTTCAACGAGGACGTGGTGCGGGTGTTCCCGGACATGATCAAGCGCTCCGTGCCCGGCTATCCGACCATCGTGGAAAACCTGGGCGTGGTCGCCGCACGGTTCGCTCAGCCCGGCACGGCGCTGTACGACCTGGGCGCGTCACTCGGCGCGGTCACCCAGGCATTGCGCCGGCACGTCCGTGTCGAGGGCTGCCGGGTGGTGGCCGTGGACAATTCGGCCGCCATGGTCGAGCGCTGCCGCCAATACCTGACGGCGCAGGACTCGATGTTCCAGGAGCTGCTGCCGGTCCAGGTGCTGGAGGCCGACATCCTGGCCCTGCCACTGGAGCCGGCGTCGGTGGTGGCGATGAACTTCACCTTGCAGTTCATCGCCCCCGACGAGCGTCTGGCCCTGCTGAGCCGCATCCGTCAGGCCCTGCTGCCCGGCGGTGCGCTGATCCTGTCCGAGAAGCTGCGCTTCGAAGACGCCCAGACCCAGGCGCTGCTCGGCGATCTGCACTTGGACTTCAAGCGTGCCAATGGCTACAGCGACCTGGAAATCGCCCAGAAGCGCAGCGCCATCGAACACGTGATGAAACCGGACAGCCTCGAGATCCATCGCGAGCGCCTGCTGGCGGCGGGCTTTTCCCACGTCGTGCCCTGGTTCCAGTGCCTCAACTTCGCCTCTCTGATTGCCTTGCCATGATCGATCTCTCGCCGCTGATCCAACGCCTCGCTTCGACACCCCTGGCCCACTGGGCCACCACCCTGCCCGCCCAGCTAGAGGCCAAACTGCAGAAAGGTCACGGTGACCTGGCGCGCTGGCAGGCCGCTGTCGATGCCCTCCCCGACCTGCACCCGAGCGCCGTCGACCTGATCGACGGCGTGCGCCTGGACGCTGTCTGCGACGAGGCCACCCGCCAGCAGGTGCAGACCGCCTTGATGGGGCTCTCGCCGTGGCGCAAGGGGCCGTTCGACCTGTTCGGGGTCCACGTCGACACTGAGTGGCGCTCGGACTGGAAATGGTCGCGCGTGGCGCCGCACCTGGACCTGGTCGGCAAGCGCGTGCTGGACGTCGGCTGCGGCAATGGCTACTACCAGTGGCGCATGCTCGGCGCAGGTGCCGACCTGGTCGTCGGGATCGACCCCAACTGGCTGTTCTTCTGCCAGTTCCAGGCCGTCCAGCGCTACCTGCCGCAGCAGCCTGCCTGGCACCTGCCCTTCGCGCTGGAGGAGCTGCCCGCGCAACTGGAAGGTTTCGATACCGTGTTTTCCATGGGCGTGTTCTACCACCGCCGCTCGCCTGTCGAGCACCTGCTGGCGCTCAAGGACTGCCTGGTCAAGGGCGGCGAGCTGGTGCTGGAAACCCTGGTCATCGAAGGCGACGAACAGCAGATGCTGGTGCCCGAGGACCGCTATGCGCAGATGCGCAATGTCTGGTTCCTGCCCTCGGTGCCGGCGCTGGCACGCCTGATGCGCCGTGCCGGGTTCAGCGACGTGCGCTGCGTGGACGTCAGCGTCACCCAGGTCACGGAGCAGCGCAGCACGCCGTGGATGCGCTATCAGTCGCTCAGCGACTTCCTCGATCCGAACGACCCGACCCGCACGGTCGAAGGCCTGCCAGCGCCACGCCGTGCGGTGATGGTGGCGCGCAAGTGACGCGCGCCCGGCGTCGTTAGCGCGCCGCCGCGACGATCAGGGCCTTCATCTCGGCCACGGCCGCCTTGAAGCCGACGAACAAGGCGTGGGCTACCAGGGCATGGCCGATGTTCAGCTCGTTGATGCCACGGATCGCGGCCACGGCCTCGACATTGTGGTAATGCAGGCCGTGCCCAGCGTTGACGATCAAGCCCTGCTCCACGCCCTTGGCCACGCCCTGTGCGATGCGCTCGAGTTCAAGGGCCACCTCGGTCGGGGTCTGCGCGTCGGCATATCGTCCGGTGTGCAGCTCGATGGCGGGCGCGCCCACGCGACGGGCCGCTTCGATCTGCCGGGCATCGGCGTCGATGAACAACGAAACCTCGGCGCCGGTTCGCGCCAGACGCTCGACGGCCGCCTGGATACGCGCTTGCTGGCCAGCCACATCCAGCCCACCCTCGGTGGTCAGTTCCTGACGGGTCTCGGGGACCAGGCAGACATGCGCCGGGCGAATGCGCTCGGCGAAAGCGATCATCTCCTCGGTGACGCCCATCTCGAAGTTCATGCGGGTCTGCAGGACGTCCTTGAGCAGCAGCACGTCGCGGTCCTGGATGTGTCGACGGTCTTCGCGCAGGTGCACGGTGATGCCGTCGGCGCCCGCCTCTTCGGCGTCCAGCGCGGCCTTGACCGGATCGGGGTAACGCGTGCCCCGGGCCTGGCGCAGGGTCGCGACGTGGTCGATGTTGACGCCAAGAAGGATGCGGTTGCTGTGGGTCACGAAGGGGCGCTCCTGAAAGTTGAGCCCCACAGCATACGACGTGCTCAGCGCTTGCGAAACAGTTCGCGGCTGACCAGCGGCTTGGCGCCCAGGTGCACGGCCAGGGCCTGGCGCATCAAGCGCTTGGCGGCCAGCAGGCTGCCGGACGCTTCCCAGTCGGCGTCGGCCAGGGCCAGCAGGTCGGCACCGACGAACAGGCCGGGCTGGGCCAGCTCCACACGTTCGAGGCCGGCATCGACTTGCAGCCGATACAGCGCACCGGGCTCGATCGCCTCGCCCTGGACATCCTGGTTCAACGAGAAGGCATAGCCCAGCTCGTCCAGCAGACGCCATTCGAAGGCCCGTAGCAACGGCTCCAGGGCCCGCCCCTGGGCCAGCGCCTGCAACGTCAGGCCGTAATGCTCGAACAGCACCGGGTGCGGCACTTCGGGCGCCAGCAGGCGCACCAGCAGTTCGTTGAGGTAGAGCCCGCTGAACAGGGCATCGCCGTGTAGCCAGGGCGCGTTGCCGACACCTTCCAGCCGCCCGACGGTCTTGAGTTCGCCACGCCCGCGCAGCTCGACCTCCAGCAGCGCGAAAGGCCGCATGACGCTGCCGCTCTTGCCCCGCGCGCGGCGCAACACGCCGCGTACGCAACCTTGCGGCGTGAAGAAGTCCACCAGGGCACTGGCTTCGCGATAGGCCCGGCTGTGCAGCACGTAGGCCGGTTGTCCGACGGTTTGCTGCATCAGGCAGGGTTCCTGGAGGGAGCGGCCTGCCAGGGGGCAGGCCGGTGGGCGTTACAGATCGCCGTAACCGAGCGAGCGCAAGGCGCGTTCGTCGTCGGACCAGCCCCCTTTGACCTTGACCCACAGGTTGAGCATGACCTTGGCGTCGAACAGGGTCTCCATGTCCTTGCGGGCATCGGAGCCGATACGCTTGATGCGCTCGCCCTTGTCGCCGATGATGATCTTCTTCTGCCCGTCACGCTCGACCAGGATCAGCGCATGGATGTGCAGGACATGGCCCTGCTGCTTGAATTCCTCGATCTCGACGGTGATCTGGTACGGCAGCTCGGCCCCGAGCTGGCGCATGATCTTCTCACGCACCAGTTCGGCGGCCAGGAAGCGGCTGCTGCGGTCGGTGATCTGGTCTTCCGGGAAGAAGTGTTCATTTTCCGGCAGGTGCTTGGCGATCAGGCCCTCGAGCGCCTCGAGGTTATGGCCCTGCTGGGCGGAGATCGGCACGATCTCGGCCGACGGCAGCTGGGTCTGCAACCATTGCAGGTGTGGAATCAGCTCGGCCTTCTCATCGAGGCGGTCGGTCTTGTTGACCGCGAGGATCACCGGCCCCTCGACGTACTGGACGCGCTCGAGCACCAGCTGGTCCTCGTCGGTCCAGCGTGCGCGGTCGACCACGAAGATCACCACGTCGACGTCCTTCAGGGCCGCCGAGGCGTTGCGGTTCATGTAGCGGTTAAGGGCCTTGTCGTTGGCCTTGTGCATGCCGGGGGTATCGACGTAGATGGCCTGCACGTCGCCTTCGGTCTTGATCCCGAGCATGTTGTGCCGGGTGGTCTGCGGTTTGCGCGAGGTGATCGCCAGCTTCTGGCCGAGGATGTGGTTGAGCAAGGTCGACTTGCCCACGTTCGGGCGGCCCACGATGGCCACGTAGCCGCAGCGGGTCGAAGTGTTCTCAGTCATTGCCATTCTCCACGCCCAGGGCGATCAGTGCGGACGCCGCGGCGACCTGTTCAGCGATGCGCCGGCTCACGCCCTGGCCACGGCTCTTGTTGTTGAGCAGCACCACTTCGCATTCGACGAGGAAGGTGCGGCAGTGGGGTTCGCCCTGGATGTCCACCACTTCGTAGCGGGGCAGCTCGCAGCCACGCGATTGCAGGAATTCCTGCAAGCGGGTCTTGGGGTCCTTGTTGGTGTCGACCAGGGTCAGCCCTTCGAACTCGTCGACCAGCCAGGCCAGGATGCGCTCGCGTGCCGCGTCCATGCCGGCATCCAGGTAGATCGCGCCGATCAGTGCTTCCAGCGCATCGGCCAGGATCGACTCACGGCGGAAGCCACCGCTCTTGAGTTCGCCCGAGCCCAGGCGCAAGTACTCGCCCAAGTCGAAGCCACGGGCCAGGCGCGCCAGGGTCTCGCCCTTGACCAGCCGTGCACGCAGTCGCGACAGCTGGCCTTCGCGCGCCTGGGGGAAGCGCTCGAACAGCGCCTCGCCAGCCACGAAGTTGAGGATCGCATCGCCCAGAAACTCCAGACGCTCGTTGTTGCGGCCGGCGAAGCTACGGTGCGTCAGGGCCAGCACCATCTGGTCCTGGTCCTTGAAGGTGTAGCCCAGCTTGCGCTCGAGACGACTCAGTGGCGCGCTCATGCCGCCACCTGACGGGCGGAGCCGGTCTTCTTGCTCGGCGTCTCGCGAAGGAGCGCCGTCATGTTCAACACAGTGTTCAAATCAACATCCTGGAAAGACTGTTTGGCTGTGCGCCCTGTTCGGGCGTGGCCGGTGCATTCGACCGTCTTGGACACAGCCTATGCCATAAATGCATTCGGCGCCGTCTTGCGACAGCGCCGATTGGGTATTACCGGATCAGGCCGACCCGTGACAGCGTGGGCAAGTGGCTGAGCTTGGGCTCGGGCCAACTCATCCACACGGCGAAGGCCTTGCCGACGATATTGCGGTCGGGCACCATGCCGTGCAGCGGCTGCGGGATGTTGGGATCGTCCCAGAAGCGGCTGTCGTTGGAGTTGTCGCGATTGTCGCCCATCATGAAGTAGTGGCCGGCCGGTACGGTCCATGACTGGTCCGGCAGGACACGGCTACGCCGCATTTCCTTGCGGATCAGGTGTTCCGCTGCGCCCAGCTGCTCCTTGTACCGCTGGGCGCTGCCCAGGGTCCCAGGCTCGGGGCCGACCAGTTGCTCGGCGATCGGCTGGTCGTTGACGTACAGGTGCTTGTCGGCGGTGTAACGCACCGTGTCACCTGGCACACCCACCACACGCTTGATGTAGTTGACGTTCGGATCGCTCGGGTAGCGGAAGACCATCACATCACCGCGCTGGGGGTTGCCCACTTCGATGATCTTCTTGTCCAGCACCGGCAGGCGAATGCCGTAGGAGAACTTGTTCACCAGAATGAAATCGCCCACTTCCAGGGTCGGCTTCATCGACCCCGACGGAATCTGGAACGGCTCGACCAGAAACGAGCGCAGCACCAGCACGATGAACAGCACCGGGAAGAACGACTTGCCGTACTCGACCAGCAACGGCTCCTTGTCCAGTCGCTCGACCACGGCCATGTCTGGCTGGCTGACACTGGTCTGGTAGTTGGCGATGGCCTTGCGCCGACGGGGTGCCAGCAGCACCAGGTCGATCAGGGCCAACGCACCACAGACGGCAACGGCGATGACGAGCAACAGCGGGAAATTTAGCGACATAGGACCTAGCTATCCAACCTGAGCACGGCAAGGAAGGCTTCCTGTGGAATTTCCACGTTGCCCACCTGCTTCATGCGTTTCTTACCGGCCTTCTGCTTTTCGAGCAGTTTGCGCTTACGGCTCACGTCGCCACCGTAGCACTTGGCCAGAACGTTTTTCCTGAGGGCCTTGACGGTCGTCCGGGCCACGATCTGGCCACCGATGGCGGCCTGGATCGCGACGTCGAACATCTGCCGAGGAATCAGCTCTTTCATCTTCTCGGTCAAGGCGCGCCCTTTGTAGTGCGCATTGTCCCGGTGCACGATCAGCGCCAAGGCATCGACCTTGTCGCCGTTGATCAACACGTCCAGCTTGACCAGATTGGCCGACTGGTAGCGGTCGAAATGGTAGTCCAGCGACGCATAGCCACGGCTGGTGGACTTCAGACGATCGAAGAAGTCCAGCACCACCTCGTTCATCGGCAGGTCGTACCGCACCTGCACCTGCGCGCCCAGGAACTGCATGTCGCGCTGGACGCCACGCTTCTCGATGCACAGGGTAATGACGTTGCCCAGGTGCTCCTGAGGCACAAGGATCGTGGCCGAGACGATCGGCTCACGGAAATCTTCGACCGAAGAGATGTCTGGAAGCTTGGACGGGTTGTCGACATAGATGGTTTCACCGGTCTTGAGCTTGACCTCGAAGATCACGCTCGGCGCCGTGGTGATCAGGTCCAGGTCGTACTCGCGCTCCAGGCGCTCCTGGATGATCTCCATGTGCAGCATGCCGAGGAAGCCGCAGCGGAAGCCGAAGCCCAGGGCATCGGAGCTTTCCGGCAGGTACTGCAGCGACGAGTCGTTCAGGGTCAGCTTCTGCAGAGCGTCGCGGAAGTCCTCGAAGTCGTCGGAGCTGACCGGGAACAGGCCGGCATAGACCTGGGGCTGGATTTTCTTGAAGCCCGACAGCATCTCGACTTCCGGCGTCGAGGACAGGGTCAGGGTGTCACCCACCGGCGCGCCGTGAATGTCCTTGATGCTGGCGATGATGAAGCCCACTTCGCCGGCCTTCAGGTCGGGCATCTGGGTGTGCTTGGGGTTGAAGACGCCGACGCTGTCGACCAGGTGCACCTTGCCGGTGGACTTGACCAGGATCTTGTCGCCCTTCTTGACCCGGCCCTGGCGCACGCGCACCAGCGAGACCACGCCCAGGTAGTTGTCGAACCAGGAATCGATGATCAGCGCCTGCAACGGCGCGTCGATCTCGCCCTCCGGCGCCGGGATGGTCTGCACCAGGCGCTCGAGCACTTCGTCCACGCCCATGCCGCTCTTGGCGCTGCAGGCGACCGCGTCGGTGGCGTCGATGCCGATGATCTTCTCGATCTCGTCCTTGACGCGATCCGGGTCGGCCTGGGGCAGGTCCATCTTGTTCAGCACGGGCATGACTTCCAGGCCCTGCTCGATGGCGGTGTAGCAGTTGGCGACCGACTGGGCCTCGACGCCCTGCCCCGCATCGACCACCAGCAAGGCGCCTTCACAGGCCGCCAGCGAACGGCTGACCTCATAGGTGAAGTCAACGTGGCCTGGGGTATCGATGAAGTTCAACTGGTAGGTCTTGCCGTCACGCGCCTTGTAATGCAGCGTCACGCTGTGGGCCTTGATGGTGATCCCGCGCTCGCGCTCCAGGTCCATCGAATCAAGTACCTGGGCTTCCATCTCGCGCGCCGTCAGACCGCCGCACAGCTGGATGAACCGGTCGGCCAGCGTCGACTTGCCATGGTCGATGTGGGCGATGATGGAGAAATTGCGGATATGACTCAAATCACTCACGGGTCAACACTCGATAAGGCTGCGAGCCGGACGCCCGCGGAAAATAGCCGGGAATTGTACTGGAAAGAGGGGGGGTCGGCTACCTGGGTGAACGGCAAGTGGTGAACGGCGAGGTGCAAGCGGCGAGCTGAGCGGTTGCGCTTGCAAGACCCTGTCAGCGTGCAGGCACCTGGGCGGCGGACCCTCTGGTAAGCTTTGGCCCCACTAGACACAAGGCCAGTGCACGGAACGAATTCCCTGCACTGGCCCTGCTCTGACTGGCCGTTGGCAGCGCACACCTTGCCGCTGCGCTTACTCCGCCAGCTTGAAGGTGATGAAGCTGGCGCGGCCCTGGCGCAGCACCCGCATCGACACGGAGCGGTTCTTCGGCAGATCCTTGGCGATTTCGGTGAATTGCTTGGCCGAGGTGATCGCCTGGTTGTTCAGGTGGCTGATGACGTCACCCGGACGTAGACCGATCAAGGCAGCCGGGCCGTCCTGCACGTCCTTGATGACCACGCCACCCTTGAGTTCCAGCGACTTCTTCTGCTCGGCGCTCAGGTCGGCCACGGACACGCCCAGGCGGTTGCTGCTGCGCTCGGCGCCCGACTGGCCACCGGTCCCGATGTCGGCATCGTCTTCGGGCAACGCGCCGACGGTCACGTCGAGGTTCTGGCGCTTGCCGTTGCGGATGATCTCCAGCTTGGCGGTGGCGCCGTCCTTCAGGCTACCGACCAGGTGCGGCAGATCGGCGGACATGATGATCGGCTGGCCGTTCATGCTCAGGATCACGTCACCCACCTGCAGCCCGCTCTTGGCCGCCGGGCCGTCTTCGAGCACCTGGGCCACCAGGGCGCCCGCCGGACGCTCGAGGCCGAAGGATTCGGCCAGGTCCTTGTTGACTTCCTGGATGACCACGCCCAGCCAGCCGCGGCTGACCTTGCCGTCCTTCTTCAGCTGATTGGACACATCCAGCGCGACGTCGATCGGGATGGCGAAGGACAGGCCCATGAAACCGCCCGAGCGGGTGAAGATCTGCGAGTTGATGCCGACCACTTCACCGTTCATGTTGAACAGCGGGCCACCGGAGTTGCCCGGGTTGATGGCCACGTCGGTCTGGATGAACGGCACGTAGGTATCGTTCGGCAGGGTGCGACCCTTGGCGCTGACGATCCCCTTGGTCACCGAGTGATCGAAGCCGAACGGCGAGCCGATGGCCAGTACCCACTCACCCACCTTGAGCTTCTCGGAATCGCCCAGCTTGACGGTCGGCAGGTTCTTGCCGTCCACCTTCAGCAACGCCACGTCGGTGCGCGGGTCGGTGCCGACCAGCTTGGCCTGCAGCTCGCTGCGGTCGGACAGGCGCACGATGATTTCGTCAGCGTCGGCGATCACATGGTTGTTGGTCAGCACGTACCCGTCGCTGGAGATGATGAAACCCGAGCCCAGCGACTGGGCCTCGCGTTGACGGTCACCGCGGGGCGAACGTGGCTGCTGGGGCAGACCGCGCTCGAAGAACTCGCGGAACATGGGCGGCAACCCTTCCAGGTCGGGCATCTGCCCTTGGGCGATACGCCTGGCGGGCAGCTTCTGCTTGGTGCTGATGTTCACCACGGCAGGTGAGGCTTGCTCGACCAGGGTGGTGAAGTCAGGCAAGGCTTCCTGCGCCTGGGCGACCGCCAGCTGGCCGAGCATGAACACGGCGGCGAACATCGAGAGGTAGGATTTGAAACGAGGTAGTGACATACGGCTCCCGTCAAAACGAGCGTAGTTGGCAATGAGGCCTCTGCAACGCAGGAGAGGTCAGGCGTCGAGGAGCCTGACCTATAAAAAATCCGCGCGCTTTTTGCAAATGACAAAACGTTAATTTCGTTTCAAGCCGTGACCCGAAGGCCGCGGCTCACGGGCGCTCGGCGCGTGCCTGGGGCCGCATGGACAGCGCCACGCGCTCGGCCGTGCCCAGCGGCACCTCACCGACCACCGTGATCATGAACGCGCCTTCGGCCGTGTTCAGCTGCCTGGAAACGGCCACGGTCGGCCCTATGGCCAGGCGCATGTCCTTGACCTGCGTGTCGTCGACCTTCTCGAGGAACACGGAGAAGCGCGCCAGGCCATCGTCGTACAACAGGCTTGCGACCTGACTGTTGCGCTGAGGGTCACGACGCACGCTGCTGTCGGTCAATTCGAATCCAGGCGGCAACCAGTCGGCACGCCAGGCAGGGGCTTCATCGACGCCCGCTGCCGGGACAGGCTTGACGGCGCGGCAGTCTGCGCCTGGACGCAACTGGGCGTCGGTCGGCGGTGTCGTGTCCAGGCGGGTCATCTGGAAGCGTTCCAGCAACTGCCCCTTGTCGTTGGTCATCAGCGAGCGCAGCAGCAACCCGGTCTTGCGATCCAGGTGGTACTCGAAGCCGTAACGGTGGGTATCGCGGGGCGCCAGGCTGATCACCACGGCGTCACGGCCGGCCACGCGCGAGCGTCCGGTGACCGTGAGGTCGTACCAGCTCATCAGCTTGAGGGGGTCGAGGGTGGGCTTGGCCTGGCTGGCCGGCGTCAGGGCATCGTTGCCCAGCGCGCCACTGACGCATTGGACCTTGCCGTTGACACGGACGATTTCCTGGGGGGCGTCATCGAGCTGCGACAGACGTTCGCTGACCTTCCCGGCCTGGACGCGGCGCCAGATGTCATGGGAAGAGAAGCTGCCATTGCGCTCGTAAACGAAGGAACCTTGGTAACTCTGTCCTTGCTCGGCGTGGGCCAGCCTGTTCAGCCAGTCATTCGCCTCCGGCGAAGAACTGGCTGCCAGTGCAGGCGCCGCCATCAAGCCGCTGAAGACCAGCGGCAACAGTGGTAGCGCGCGCATGAACGTCCTTGATCAGTGGTTTTCCATGCTGGCGGCACGGGCATAAGGCAGTGCGCCGTCATTGCCTTTCAGGGCAGAGTCCTGGGCGTGTTGGCGCATGTAGCCCGGCAGGCTCTTGTCCCAGTTGCCCGGGTTCTGCATGACGCCATTGGTAGCCGGCGCTGCGGTCTGCTCGGCACCTTCGGTATAACCGGCCAGAACGGCCGGACCTTGTGCCTGTGGCGCGACCACGCCCTGCTGGACAGGTTGCTGCGCTGCCAGCTGGTTGCCCGCGATGTCGTCCTGGTTATACAGGCGCACACCGGCCAGCACGGCAAAGGTCACCGACGCGGCAACGGCCAGACGACCCAGGCCACGCCATGCGCCGCGCTTGGCAGGCGCAGGCGCCTCTTCTTCGGCCAAGGCTGCGGAGACCGCCGAGGCGATGTCCAGCTTTGGCAGCAGCAGTTCTTTGTGCATCGCTGCACGTGCGACCTGGTAGCGTGCCCACGTGGCACGGGCTTCGGCGTCGTTCGTGGCGTTGAGCACACGACGCAGTTCCAGTTCGTCCGCTTCGTTGTCCATCACCGCGGACAGCGATTCCTGCAAAGCTTCACGACTCATGGCGGTTCCTCTCTTGGCTGTAGCCGCTGTCTCAGGTTTCATGCAACAGGGGTTGCAAGGCTTTATCGATGGCCTCCCGAGCGCGGAAAATCCTGGAACGCACGGTACCCACCGGACATTGCATGACGCTGGCAATGTCCTCGTAACTCAGACCGTCGAACTCGCGCAACGTCAGGGCCGTGCGCAAATCTTCGGGCAGCTGCTGGATGGTCCGATGGACGGTGCCTTCGATCTCATCCCGCAACAACGAACGCTCAGGGGACTCAAGATCCTTGAGCCCATGGTCGCCGTCGTAGAACTCCGCATCCTCGGAGTTGACGTCGCTGTCTGGTGGCCGCCGACCGCGGGACACCAGGTAGTTCTTCGCCGTGTTGATGGCGATGCGGTACAGCCACGTGTAGAACGCGCTGTCGCCGCGGAAGTTGCCAAGCGCTCGGTACGCCTTGATGAAGGCTTCCTGAGCCACGTCCTGGGCTTCGTGGGTATCGTGCACGAACCGCACGATCAACCCGAGAATCTTGTGCTGATACTTGAGCACCAACAGATCAAACGCTCGCCTGTCGCCCCGCTGTACGCGCTCGACAAGCTGCTGATCCTCTTCCTGGGTTAGCATGAACACTCCTCAGTGGTCTTGAAGGAGCGTTGCAACGGCCATCGCTCAGGCTTGCAACCATAGACTCGGGCTTCGCGCAAAAGTTCTCCCCCTTCAAGCAAGTTTCCTGCGACCTCTGACGGCTCGCATGGAAGACGCAGCGCGCTCACGGCCTGCCACGTCGATAGTCTGGTCTTCGATACACAAGCTGCCCGGCTGGACGCTTCGCTTGTGTCGCCGCGGCAATCATGACGTGTGGGCAGCCTTCTATTGAGGGATTTCCCTTGCAGAAAGTTCCCAGAAAGATCGGCCTTCCTGACGACGCCCATGGAAATCGGGCGGGCGTGGCTGCTATAAAGGCAGCCGGTCTGGATTCACGATGGTTTCACAATGCCACCTGCGCGTGACTATTGTGCCGCGCCCCTCCCAAAGAATACTAGTGCCCTGACATGAGCCAACACCTTCAACACGATGTTCTGGTTATCGGCAGTGGTGCCGCCGGCCTTAGCCTGGCCCTGAATCTTCCCGCGCACCTGCGTATCGCGGTGCTGAGCAAGGGCGACCTGGCCAACGGCTCCACGTTCTGGGCCCAGGGTGGCGTCGCCGCCGTGCTGGACGATGCCGACACGGTCCAGTCCCATGTCGAGGACACCCTCGATGCCGGCGGCGGCCTGTGCAACGAGGCCGCCGTGCGCTTCACCGTCGAGCACAGCCGCGAGGCCATCGAATGGCTGATCGAGCAAGGGGTGCCCTTCACCCGGGACGCCGACACCGAACGTGCCGACCGTGGCTTCCAGTTCCACCTCACCCGCGAGGGCGGGCACAGTCACCGGCGCATCATCCATGCCGCCGACGCCACCGGCGCGGCGATCTTCGCCACCCTGCTCGAACAGGCCCGGCTGCGCCCGAACATCGAGCTGCTCGAGCAGCGGGTGGCGGTCGACCTGATCACCGAGCGACGCCTGGGCCTGGACGGCGAGCGCTGCCTGGGCGCCTATGTGCTGGATCGGGCCACGGGCGAGGTCGACACCTTCGGCGCGCGCTTCACCGTGCTCGCCACCGGCGGCGCGGCCAAGGTCTACCTCTACACCAGCAACCCCGACGGCGCCTGCGGCGACGGCATCGCCATGGCCTGGCGGGCCGGCTGCCGGGTGGCGAACCTGGAGTTCAACCAGTTCCACCCCACCTGCCTGTATCACCCCCAGGCCAAAAGCTTCCTGATCACTGAGGCGCTGCGGGGCGAGGGCGCGCTGCTGCGCCTGCCCGATGGCGAGCGGTTCATGCCGCGTTTCGATGCCCGTGAAGAGCTCGCCCCCCGCGATATCGTCGCCCGTGCCATCGACCACGAAATGAAACGCTTAGGGATAGACTGCGTATACCTGGACATCACCCACAAGCCCGCCGCGTTCATCAAGAGCCACTTCCCCACGGTCTACGAACGCTGCCTGACCTTCGGCATCGACATCACCCGCCAGCCCATTCCCGTGGTGCCGGCAGCCCACTACACCTGTGGCGGCGTGCTGGTGGACGAACGCGGCCTGACCGACGTACCGAACCTGTATGCGATCGGCGAGACCAGCTGCACCGGCCTGCACGGCGCCAACCGCATGGCCAGCAACTCGCTGCTGGAATGTTTCGTCTATGGTCGCTCGGCCGCGCTGGACATCCAGGCGCGCCTGGACCAGGTCGAACACCCTCGCGCCCTGCCCTGCTGGGACGCCAGCCAGGTGACCGATTCGGATGAAGACGTGATCATCGCGCACAACTGGGACGAGCTGCGGCGGTTCATGTGGGACTACGTGGGGATCGTGCGCACCAGCAAGCGCCTGCAACGCGCCGAGCACCGGGTGCGGCTGCTGCTCGACGAGATCGACGAGTTCTACAGCAACTACAAGGTCAGCCGCGACCTCATCGAGCTGCGCAACCTGGCGCAGGTGGCCGAGCTGATGATCCGCTCGGCCATGGCGCGGCGCGAGTCCCGGGGGCTGCACTACACGCTCGACTACCCGGCCCTGCTACCCGAAGCGTTCGACACTATTCTGCAGCCGCCCAACGCCGTCGACTGAAGGCCAGCCGCACCCGCAGACGACGATGCACGTCCGAGGGCAGCGCATCGAAGGGAATGCACTGGCTGCGCCCCAGGCGTGCGCCCCGGGGCACGTAGCGCAGCACCACCAGACGGGGCAGCGCCACGCTGTCACGGCACAGGCGCACCGGCTGCC
Organism: Enterobacterales bacterium AN_CKDN230030167-1A_HGKHYDSX7; assembly: GCA_046940335.1. Classification (GTDB taxonomy): domain Bacteria; phylum Pseudomonadota; class Gammaproteobacteria; order Pseudomonadales; family Pseudomonadaceae; genus Aquipseudomonas. The sequence continues at coordinate 251,089 of JBKYML010000006.1, read as the reverse complement.
AACCGCCCGCGCGCGTGTACAGGCGCCAGCCACTGGGGTCGTGGCGCAAGCCGGTAACGGCGTGGGGATGGGTGAGCAGGATCCGTCGTGGCAAGGCCCAGAGCGCATGCCCCAGGCAGGCGAGCAGCGCCGCTGCGACCAGCCAGCCCGGCAGGGCCGTCAGGGTGAGCGTCCCCAGGGCCAGGGCCTGACCGATCAGGTAGGCCACCAGCAGCAGGCGCGAGCCTTGCCAGTGGCACTCGAAGCGTTCACTTGGGCTGGACACGGTCCAGAATGATGCGGACCATGCGCTGCAGCTCCGGGTCCTCTGACTCGTTGCGCTCCATGAACCAGCCGAACATGTCCTGATCCTCGCAGCTCAGCAGGCGGCGGTACAAGGCACGGTCCTCTTCGCTCAGGGTGGCATAGACCTCCTGGGTAAAGGGCACCAGCAGCACGTCCAACTCCAGCATGCCGCGGCGGCTGTGCCAGAACAGCCGGTTGAGTTCAGTTTGTTCGACCATGGGACCCTCCTCGAATGGCCGGCCAGTATACAGCCCCGCCCGGCCAGCGACACGCGGCATTGGTCGCACACGCCTGTCAGCCCCTTCGCGCCTGCCATCCGGTCGGACCACGCACCTACCTATTTTGCCCGTGGCCCTCTATCATGACGGCAGACTTTACCGACTGCGATGACCCATGGCCGACTCCGCGTTCCACTGCCCACTCAGCCACGAAGGCATTCTTGCCGTCTATGGCTCCGATGCCGGCAAGTTCCTGCAGGGACAACTGACCTGCAACCTCAGCTACCTCGATGCCGCGCACTCCAGCCTCGGCGCCCGCTGCACACCCAAGGGCCGCATGCAGTCGAGCTTTCGCATCGTGCCGCACGACGCGGGCTTCCTGCTGGCCATGACCCAGGAGTTGCTGGCGCCCCAACTGGCGGACCTGAAGAAATACGCCGTGTTCTCCAAGGCCACCTTGAGCGATGCCAGCGCGCACTGGCTACGCTACGGCCTGCAGCAGGGCGAAGCCTTGCTGGCGGCACTGGGCCTCGTGTTGCCGGACGAGGCAGGCGGGCTCTGCACCCATGAGGGCTTGATCGCCATCAACGTCTCGCCGCGCCGCGCCGAATTGTGGGTGCCTGCCGAGCAGCACGACGCCGTGCTGGCGCGCCTGCGTGACGCCCTGCCCGAAGCGCCACTGGATCACTGGCTGCTCGGTCAGGTCCGTGCCGGCCTGGGTCAGGTCATGGCACAGACCCGCGAACTGTTCATCCCGCAGATGATCAACCTGCAGGCCGTCGGCGGCGTGAGTTTCAAGAAAGGCTGCTACACCGGCCAGGAAATCGTCGCGCGCATGCAGTACCTGGGCAAGCTCAAGCGCCGCCAGTACCGGCTGCTGCTGGCCGACGGCCAGGCGCCTGCGCCGGGCACCGGCCTGTTCTCGCCGGTGCATGCCTCTTCGGTGGGGGACGTGGTGCTGGCTGCGCCCACGGGCGAAGGCGGCTGCGAGCTGCTGGCAGTCGTCGCGGCGGACGCCATCGAGTCCGGGCAACTGCACCTGGGCAGCCCTGAAGGCCCGCCCTTGATCTTGGCGAGCCTGCCGTACGAACTGGACCGCGACCGGGAAATCCAGCGTTGACCTGCCTGTCCCGCCTGTCGAGCGGGGCAGCCTTCTTTTGCGGTAGCTCTTGATGAATACATTGGCTGAGACGGTCAAGGCGCAACTGGTGGTCGCCATCGAGAATGACGACCTGGTGCTGCCGACCTTGCCGGAAGTGGCGTTGAGCATCCGCGAGGCCGCCGAGGACAGCGAGATCAGCGTCGCGGCGCTGAGCAAGGTCATCGGCCGTGATGCCGCACTGGCGGCACGCCTGATCAAGGTGGTCAACAGCCCACTGCTGCGGGCGACCGTGGAGGTCACCGACCTGCACACGGCCATCACGCGTCTGGGGGTCAACTACAGCTGCAACCTGGCGATCGGCCTGGTCATCGAACAGATCTTCCATGCCCGCGAGCCGGCCGTGGAACAGAAGCTGCGGGCGATCTGGACCAGCAGTCTGGAAGTGGCCGGTATCAGCTACGAGCTGTGCCGCCGCTACACCCGGCTCACGCCGGATCAGGCCGCGCTGGGTGGGCTGGTGCACCAGATCGGCGCCCTGCCGATCCTGATCCATGCCCAGGAACACAACGAACTGCTTTCCGACCCGGTCTGCCTGGACCACGTCATCGAACAGATCCAGCCGGCGCTGGGCGACAAGATCCTCAGTGCCTGGGAGTTTCCCGAACAGCTGGTGCGCCTGCCCGGACAGCTCCAGGACCTGGATCGCCATACCGCACGCATCGACTACATCGACATCGTGCAACTGGCCCGACACGTGAGCCAGGGCGAGCCGGGACGCGCGCTCGACACCCTGCCCGCCTACCGTCACCTGAGCCTGCCGGCCGGCACTCGGCTGGAGGCGGCCGAGCTGCTGCACGCACGCGGCCTGCTGCGCTGAAGGTCAGTCGGCGATGAAGCTGACGCGCACCTTCAGCCCACCGTTCTCGCCGTCGTGCAAGGTGATCTGCGCCAGGTGCGCGCGGCAGATCTCACCCACGATCGCCAGCCCCAGCCCGGTGCCCTGCGGACCGCGTCGGTAGAAACGCTCGAAGACGCGCTCGCGTTCGCTTTCCGGAATACCCGGCCCATCGTCCTCGACCTCGAGCACCGCCGGCGCCAGCACCCGAAGCACCACGTCACCGCCGGAGGGCGTGTGGGCCAGGGCATTGTCCACCAGGTTGCTCAGCAATTCGTTGAGCAGGGTCGGTTCGCCCTTGAGCCAGACTGGCGCCTGCGCCTCCAGGGCCAGGGAGACGCCACGGGCATGGGCCAGCGGCGCCATGGCCATGCCCAGTTCGCGGGTCAGCTGACTGAGGTCCAGACGCTGCGCGCCGCCCTCGGCGATCGCACGGGCACCGTTTTCCACCCGCGCCAGCGAGAGCAGCTGGTTGGCCAGGTGCGTCAGGCGATCGGTGCCCTGCGCGGCCGACTCCAGCGTTTGCCGCCAAGTCTGCGGGTCCTCGGCGCGCAGGCCCAGTTCGACCCGCGCCTTGAGCACCGCCAGGGGCGTGCGCAGTTCATGGGCCGCTTCGGCGATGAACTGCGCCTGTCGCTGGAACTGGCCACGCAGCCGCTCGGTGAAGTGATCCAAGGCGCGCACCAGGGGTTCCAGTTCGCGTTGCACCTGCACCACCGGCAAGGCCCGCAGGTCGTCCGGCTGGCGCTCTTCGACCGCGGTGCGCAGACGCTCCAGCGGACGCAGGGCCGCGCTCACTGCGAACCAGACCATCAGCAACGCACCCAGTGCCAGCATCCCCAGGCGCAGCAAGGTATCGGCCATCAGGCTGCGGGCCATGCTGACGCGCGCCTCCTCGGTCTCGGCCACGCGGATCTCGGCCATGCCGTTCATGTTCGGCTCGCTGACGGCCTTGAGCAGGCTGACCACACGCACGTTCTCACCCAGGTACCGGGCGTTGTAGAACCGCGCCAACGCCGGATAGTCATCGGTGCGCGGCGTACCGGCCGGTGGTGCGGGCACGTGCTCGTAGCCCGAGATCAGCCGCTGGTGGATGTCCAGCACCTGGTAGTAGATCCGCCCGGCGCTGTCGTAGGCGAAGGTGTCCAGGGCCACGTAGGGCACGTCGGCGCTGAGCGTGCCGTCACGCTGGGACAGGCCGGCAGCGATGGTTCGCGCCGAGGCCAGCAGGGTGCGGTCATAGGCGGTATCGGCCGCCTCGCGCCCGTTCCAGTAGGCGCTCAGGCCGCTGGCGGTCATCAACACCACCAGCAGCAGCGCCAGGTTCCACAGCAAACGCCCACGCAGGCTGCCGGTGTCACGCATCGCGGTGCTCGAGCAGATAACCCAGGCCGCGGAAGGTGACGATGGCGACCGGCTGGCCATCGAGTTTCTTGCGCAGGCGGTGGATGTAAATCTCGATGGCGTCGGGGCTGGCCTCCTGGTCGAGGCCGAAGACCTGGGCGGCCAGTTGCTCCTTGCTCATCACCCGGCCAGGCCGGGCGATCAGCGCTTCGAGCACGCTCTGCTCGCGCGAGGTCAGGGCCAGGGTCTCCTCGCCCAGGCTAAAGCGGCGGGTATCGAGGTCGTAGACCAGAGGGCCGCAGCGCTGCTGACGCTCGCCGCCGAGCACGCTGCGCCGCAGCAACGCCTTGACCCGCGCTTCCAGCTCGCTCAGCTCGAAGGGCTTGGCCAGGTAGTCATCGGCGCCCAGGTTGAGTCCATGGACCCGGTCCTTGACGTCGCTGCGCGCGGTCAGCATCAGCACCGGCAGGTTGCGCCCCCGCCCACGCAGGCGCGCCAGCACTTCGAAACCATCCATGCGCGGCAGGCCGACGTCCAATACCGCCACCGCATAATCCTCGCTGGCCAGGGCCAGGTCCGCGGCGACGCCGTCGTGCAGCACATCGACCGTCAGCCCCGTGCTCTTGAGGGCCTGGGCCACGCTTTCAGCCAGTTGCAGGTGGTCTTCGACCAGCAGCACACGCATCGTTGTCTCCCCTCGCCAATCGGTGGATGGCGCGGAGTGTACCCTGCCGGCGCGGTCGTGAAGCCCCTTGTAACAATCCTTTCAAACTGAAAGCTTGGTGAAAGGTTCATTTCCTAGCATCGCACCACGGCACAGCAAAGATGCCGGCTCTGCACCTCGACTGTGCATCCAATAAGAACAAGAACTGGAGTCATCGATATGCTGCCACCGCAGCCCCTGGCGCGTGCGCCACACCGATCCTTTTCCGCCCGTCCTTCCGCCATCAGCTGTGCCTTGGCGCTCGCCAGCGTAGCGCCCGTGAGTCAGGCTGCCTTTTTCGAGGACAGCAAGGCGACCCTCGAAACCCGCAACATGTACTTCAACCGCGACTTCCGCGATGGCACCAGCCGTCAGCAGTCCAAGCGCGACGAGTGGGCCCAGGGTTTCATGCTCAACGTCCAGTCCGGCTATACCGACGGCACGGTCGGTTTCGGCGTGGACGCGCTCGGCATGCTGGGGATCAAGCTCGATTCCAGCCCGGACCGCACCGGTACCGGCCTGTTGCCGACCCATGACGATGGACGTGCCGCCGACGAGTACTCCAAGCTGGGCCTGACCGGCAAGGTGCGCATCTCCAAGACCGAACTCAAGGTCGGCACGCTGATCCCGGACCTGCCGACCGTGCAGCCCAACGACGGGCGTATCCTGCCGCAGACGTTCGAAGGCGCGCTGGTCAGCTCCGAGGACCTGGAGCGGTTCTCGCTCATCGGCGGCCGCCTGGAAAAAGCCAAGGATCGCGACAACACCAACCGTGAAGACATCGCGATCAACAACAAGAACAACCGCTTCGGGGCGACCGTGGCCGGCGAGCATTTCGACCTGGCCGGCTTCGACTATGCGTTCACCGACCGCATCAGTGGCAGCTACCACTTCGCCCAGCTGGACGAGGTCTACCGCCAGCATTTCCTCGGCCTGGTGATCAACCAGCCGCTGGGGACCGGCATCCTGGGTGCCGACCTGCGCCTGTCGACCAGCGACGACCAGGGCCAGGCCCGCGTCGGTCGGATCGACAACACCACCTTCAACGGCCTGGTCAGCTATGGCCTGAACGGCCACAAGTTCAGCGGCGCCTACCAGCAGCTGTCCGGCGACAGCGCCTTCCCCTACCTCGACGGCGCCGACCCCTACCTGGTCAACTTCGTCCAGATCAACGACTTCGCCAACGCCGACGAACGCTCCTGGCAGCTGCGCTACGACTATGACCTGGGCAAGCTCGGCATTCCCGGCCTGACCTTCATGACCCGCTACCTGAGCGGCGACAACGTCAGCCGCGCCGCCGGTGGCGAGGGCCGCGAATGGGAGCGCGACACCGAACTCAAGTACGTGGTGCAGAACGGGCCGTTGAAGAACGTCGCCGTGCGCCTGCGCAACGCCACCTTCCGCTCGAACTTCGCCCGTGACGCCGATGAGGTGCGCGTGCTGGTGAGCTACAGCGTGGCCCTGTGGTAATCCGACAACAACAACGCTCACGGAGACCGACCATGACCCCAACCCTACGCCGTCTTGTCCTCGCCACTGGCTGTCTGCTGCTGGCCGGCCAGGCGCTGGCCGCCGAACCCAAGCGCCCCGAATGCATCGCCCCGGCCTCGCCGGGCGGTGGCTTCGACCTGACCTGCAAGCTGGTGCAGAGCGCGCTGGTCGACGAGAAGATCCTCAGCAAGCCCATGCGCGTGACCTACATGCCCGGCGGCGTGGGGGCGGTGGCCTACAACGCCGTGGTCGCCCAACGTCCGGGCGATGCCGGCACCCTGGTGGCCTGGTCCAGCGGTTCGCTGCTGAACCTGGCCCAGGGCAAGTTCGGCCGTTTCGATGAGAACGCGGTGAAGTGGCTGGCCGCCGTCGGCACCAGCTACGGCGCCATCGCGGTCAAGAACGACTCGCCCTACAAGACCTTGGACGATCTGGTCGCAGCCCTGAAGAAGGACCCGAGCAAGGTGGTGATCGGCTCGGGCGGCACCGTGGGCAGCCAGGACTGGATGCAGACCGCGCTGATCGCCAAGGCCGCCGGGATCAACCCGCGCGACCTGCGCTACGTGGCGCTCGAAGGCGGCGGCGAAATCGCCACCGCGTTGCTGGGCGGGCACATCCAGGTCGGATCGACCGACATCTCCGACTCCATGCCGCACATCCAGAGCGGCAACATGCGCATCCTGGCCGTGTTCTCGGAGAATCGCCTGGACGAGCCCGAGATGAAAGACATCCCTACCGCCAAGGAGCAGGGCTACGACATCGTCTGGCCGGTGGTGCGCGGCTTCTACCTCGGGCCGAAGGTCAGCGACGAGGACTACGCCTGGTGGAAGGCTTCGTTCGACAAGCTGCTGGCCTCGGAAGACTTCGCCAAGCTGCGTGACCGGCGCGAACTATTCCCCTTTGCCATGACCGGTGAAGAACTCGATGGCTACGTGAAGAAGCAGGTCGCCGACTACAAGGCACTGGCCCGGGAATTCGGCCTGATTCAGTAATCGCCCCCGGAGCGGCGTGGCCTTGTCTTGATTCGCGTGCGAACGCGGCGCGAGGGCCACGCCGTCAGCCTCATCCTTTTCGAGGATTTCCCCATGATCCTGCAACGCCTCTTCGCGTTGGTGCTGCTGGCGGTGTGTGCCGCGCTGGCGGTGATGGCCTGGCCCTACCAGGCTGCGTTTTCCTACGAGCCGGTGGGCCCCCGTGCCTACCCGCTGCTCATGCTCGGCCTGATGAGCCTGGGCCTGTTGTACCTGGCCATTCGACCGACGCCGATCGTGCACAAGGACGATGAGCCGCCGCTGGACCGCGAGACCCTGATCAAGATCGCCTGCTGCGTCGGCCTGCTGCTCGTCTTCGCCGCGACCTTCGAACCGCTGGGCTTCATCCTCAGCGCCATTCTCATCGGCCTGCCCATGGCGCGTCTGTATGGGGGCCGCTGGCTGTACAGCGCCGTGGTGGTGGTCGGCATGAGCCTGTTCCTGTACTGGCTGTTCGACCGTGTGATGGATGTACCGCTGCCCTTGGGCCTGCTCGACGTGCTGGAGAACTGACACATGGATACCTTGAGTTATCTCGGCCAGGGGTTCGGCGTCGCGCTGACCCCGTACAACTTGGTCACTGCCCTGTCCGGCACCCTCATCGGCACGGTCGTCGGCCTGCTGCCGGGCCTGGGGCCGATCAACGGCGTCGCCCTGCTGATCCCGATCGCCTTCGCCCTGGGCCTGCCGCCGGAATCGGCGCTGATCCTGCTGGCGGCGGTGTACCTGGGGTGCGAGTACGGCGGGCGCATCAGCTCGATCCTGCTCAACATTCCCGGCGAAGCCTCGACAGTGATGACCACCCTGGACGGTTACCCCATGGCCCGCAAGGGCCTGGCGGGTGTCGCCCTGTCGCTGTCGGCCTGGAGTTCGTTCATCGGCGCCTTCATCGCCACCTGCGGCATGGTGCTGTTCGCGCCGTTGCTGGCCAAGTGGGCAATCGCCTTCGGACCGGCCGAGTACTTCGTGCTGATGGTGTTCGCCATCGTCGCGCTGGGCGGCATGGCGGGCGACAAGCCGCTGAAGACCTTCATCGCGGCCCTGATCGGCCTGTTCCTGTCGGCCGTCGGCATCGACGCCAACAGCGGCGTCTACCGCTTCACCGGTGACAGCGTGCACCTGGCCGACGGCATCCAGTTCGTCGTGCTGGTACTGGGCCTGTTCTCGATCAGCGAGATCCTGTTGCTGCTGGAGAAGACCCACCATGGCCACCAGGCGGTCAAGGCCACCGGGCGCATGCTGTTCAACGTCAAGGAAGCGGCCTCGGTGTTCGCGGTCAACCTCCGCTGCGGCCTGCTCGGTTTCGTCATGGGCGTGCTGCCCGGTGCCGGCGCGACCTTGGCCAGTGCCGTGGCCTACATGACCGAGAAGCGCATGGCCGGTGAGAGCGGCACCTTCGGCAAGGGCGACGCCCGCGGCCTGGCCGCGCCGGAAACCGCCATCGGCGCCTCGTGCTGTGGCGCCCTGGTGCCGATGCTGACGCTCGGCGTACCGGGTTCGGGGACCACCGCCGTGATGATCGGTGCCCTGACGCTGTACAACATCACCCCTGGCCCGATGCTGTTCGAGCAGCAGCCGGACATCGTCTGGGGCCTGATCGCCTCGCTGTTCATCGCCAACATCATGCTGGTGATCCTGAACATCCCGATGATCCGCATCTTCACCCGCATCCTCGCCGTGCCGAACTGGGCGCTGGTGCCGGTGATCGCGATCATCACCGGGATCGGCGTATATGCCGTGCACGCCACCACCTTCGACCTGTTCCTGATGGTCGGCATCGGTATCATGGGCTACATCCTGCGCAAGCTGGACTTCCCGCTGTCGCCGATCCTGCTCGGCTTCATCCTGGGTGGGCTGATGGAGCAGAACCTGCGCCGCGCGCTGTCGATCTCCAACGGTGAGCTGGGCATCCTGTGGTCGAGCCCGATCAGCCTGGGGGTGTGGGTGGTGACCCTGTGCATGCTGGCCTTGCCCCTGCTGCGCATCTGGCGTCGCCGTGCCCGTCAGCGCCAGGCGGCGGCCGGTGCCTGATCGCACCCTCCCGCTGTACTGGGCCACCGGCCTGGTCGGTCTGGCCGGTGGCCTGCTCGCCAGCCAGATCGGCTGGCCACTGCCCTGGATGGTCGGCTCATTGCTGGCGATCATCCTGGTGCGCTGCCTGACCCCCTGGCAGTTGCCGGAGATTCCCAACGGCCGCAAGTGCGGCCAGTGGCTCATCGGCATCGGCATCGGCCTGCACTTCACCCCCGAGGTGATCGAGCAGGTCGCCAGCCACTTTCTCCTGATCCTGTTCGGTGCGCTGCTGGTCACGGTCTCGAGCGTGGTCGGCGTCTGGCTGCTCAGGCGCGGCGGCGAAGACCCGGCCACGGCGTTCTTCGCCAGCATGCCGGGCGGCTCGGGCGAGATGGTCAACCTCGGTGCTCGCAATGGCGCTGCGCTCGGCCAGGTGGCCGCGGCGCAGAGTCTGCGGGTGCTGGCGGTGGTGCTGTGCGTGCCGGCGCTGTTCAAGTTTCTGCTGGGTGACGGCGTGCCCGTGGCCCATGCCGGCCAGGTGAACTGGGGCTGGCTGGCGCTGGTCGGCCCCCTTGGCGTACTGGCGGCCTGGCTCTGGCAACGCCTGCGTCAACCCAACCCCTGGCTGTTCGGACCGCTGCTGGTGGCCGCCAGCGTCAGCCTGGCCGCCGACCTGCGCATCGGCCTGCCGGACGGTGGCAGCCAGATGGGCCAGTGGCTGATCGGCAGCGGCCTGGCCTGTCACTTCAACCGCGCGTTCTTCCGCCGGGCCCCGGCGTTTCTCGGTCGCACCCTGCTGGCCACGGCGTTGAGCATGTCGATCGCTGGCGCTGCGGCCTGGGCGCTCAGCCGCCTGACGCACCTGGACCTGCGTTCGCTCACCTTGGGCATGATGCCGGGCGGGATTGCCGAGATGAGCCTAACGGCCGAGACCCTGCAGCTGTCGGTCCCCCTGGTGACGGCGATGCAGGTGATGCGGTTGCTGTTCGTGCTGTTTCTGGCCGAGCCGCTGTTTCGGCGGTGGGCCGGGCGCAAGGATGGCTGAGCCCTTCAGGGCGTCTTGGTGATCCTATGGCGGGCAAGCCCGCACACAGGATGGACTGCCCTGTCACGTCGTGCGGTGGCTGCGGGTGTGGGGGCGGGCTTGCCCGCAATGGCGGCAGCACCGTGGCGTGGTATGAAAGCCGCCTGACAGCCCCTCAAGGCAAGCCCTGTTTGCCTACCCCAGGCTTTCCGGCAACGACCAATCGATCGGCTTCATGCCCCGCTGTTCGAGGAAGGCGTTGGTCCGGCTGAAATGCCCACACCCGATGAACCCTCGATAAGCCGACAGCGGCGATGGGTGCACCGACTTGAGGATCAGGTGCTTGGTGCCGTCGATCAGCTTCTGCTTGCTCTGCGCGTGGGCGCCCCACAGCAGGAACACCACGTGCTCGCACTGCTCGTTCACCACCTGGATGACCCGGTCGGTGAAGAACTCCCAGCCTTTCTTGGCATGGGACGCGGCATTGGCGCGTTCGACCGTCAAGGTGGTGTTGAGCAGCAGCACGCCCTGGTCGGCCCAGCTCTGCAGGTAACCGTGGTTCGGTATGGGCAGGTTCAGGTCGCGGTGCAGTTCCTTGTAGATGTTGACCAGCGAGGGGGGCGTCGGCACACCTGGCTGGACCGAAAAGCACAGCCCATGGGCCTGGCCAGGGCCGTGGTAGGGGTCCTGACCGAGGATGACCACCTTGACCTGGTCCAGCGGCGTGGAGTTGAGCGCGTTGAAGATCAGTGGCCCCGGTGGGTAGATCTGCTTGCCTGCGGCATACTCGTGGCGTAGGAACTCACGCAACTGATGCATGTAGGGCTGGTCGAACTCGGCACGCAGTGCGGCTTTCCAGCTGGGTTCGAGCTTGATGCGATCGTCGTCGGTCATAGGTTCATCCGTTGGCAAGGTGGCGCGACGGTAGGAAAGCCATCGTGCCTTGTCAATCAGTCCGACCACAGCCAGGCGCGTTCGCTCCGACCAGCCATACTGGAGGCGGTCTTGAAGAGGGAACACCATGTCCATTCAGTGTGAAGTGCATGCCGGCGCCTATGGCGCCCGTATTGGTATTGCGACGCTCGACGCGCCCAAGTCGCTCAATGCCTTGAACCTGGCGATGATCGAAACGCTCGACGAACACCTGCGCGCCTGGGCCGAAGACCCGAAGGTGGCCTGCGTGCTGCTGCGCGGCAATGGCCCGAAGGCTTTCTGCGCAGGGGGCGACGTGCGCAGTCTGGTCCAGGCCTGCCGCGAGCAGCCTGGCAGCGCGCCACCCCTGGCCGCACGGTTCTTCGCCACCGAATACCGGCTCGACCATCGCCTGCACACCTACCCCAAGCCGGTGCTCTGCTGGGGCCACGGGCACGTGCTCGGCGGTGGCATGGGCCTGTTGCAAGGGGCGTCCATCCGGATCGTCACGCCCAGCAGCCAACTGGCGATGCCCGAGATCAGCATCGGGCTCTATCCGGACGTCGGCGCCAGCTGGTACCTGAGCCGTCTGCCCGGCCGGCTGGGCCTGTTCCTCGGCCTGACGGGCGCGCCGATCAATGCCCGCGACGCCCTGGACCTGGGCCTGGCCGATCGTTTTCTCAACGACGCGCAGCAGGAGGCGCTGATCGACGAGCTGCTGCAGCTCAACTGGGACGAGCATGTCGACCTGCAGCTCAATAGCCTGCTCAAGGCCGAGCAGCGGTGCGCCGTCGATGCGCTGCCCGAGGCCCAGTGGCTCCCACGTCGGGCGCGGATCGATGCGCTGCTGGACGTCGCCGACCCCGTGGCTGCCTGGCACGCCGTGTCGGCATTACGCCACGACGCCGACCCCTTGCTGGCCGCTGCGGGTCAACGCCTGCACGAAGGCTGCCCGCTGACGGCGCGCCTGGTCTGGGAGCAGCTCAGGCGCGCACGCTACCAATCGCTCGCCCAGGTCCTGCGCATGGAGTACACCTTGAGCCTGAACTGTTGCCGACACCCGGAGTTCAGCGAGGGGGTGCGTGCACGCCTGCTGGACAAGGACAACACGCCGCATTGGCACTGGCCCGATATCGCCCGTGTGCCGGATGCCGTCGTGGCGGCGCACTTCCAGGAAGACCGCCAGGCCGCTCACCCGCTGGCCGATCTGGTCTGATCAGCGTTGCCAGCCGCGCGCGCCCCACCCTGGGGGATGCGCGCCCGGCGCGCCACGTTGGTCGAACGCGCGCCGCTGCTCCTGGTAGCGGCGATCGTAGAGGCGGCGATCCCGGTCACGACCGTAGTCATGACGGTGTCGCTGTCCGATGAATCGGCGATCCTGCACCTCGTTGTCTCGCCAGTGCGGGTTCAGGCCTGGCGGCGGGTAGGGCACGAAGCGCGGTGGGCCGGCGTGCCGGTAGTATGGCCTGGGCGGCACTGCGTAATACCCTGGAGGCGTCACCACCTGGTAGCGTTCCACCTGATAATAGGTCGGATAGACAGGCCGGTCGGTGCTGTAGTACTGGGTAGTGTAGGAACCGACGTAGGGTGTACAGGCCGTGGTCAACAGCCCGAACCAGGCAATCAGCAGCAGTCGTCTGTACATGGCGGCCTCCCGGACCGCTGAGGATTCCAGCCAGCGACGCTGGCAGGCGCGATCACCACACGGGGATCGACCCTGAATCAGACTGCCGAACAGGCGTGCAGTGCCCTTTCTGCAATGAATTGAAACAAAACTTTACGTCGCTCACCTATTCGACTCATTTCGCCACGATCGCTCTAAACTGGCGCCACCGGCACACATCACAGGAAGATCATGCCATCACGTTCCGTTCTGCTTTCGCAACGCTCGCTGATCTTCACGCTCCTGCTCCTGCTGGCCTGTGGTTTCCTGGCGACCTCCTTCCTGAGCTATTTCGCCTCACGCAGCGCCCTGCGCGACAATTTGCTGAACACCGAACTGCCGTTGACCTCGGAGCGGGTATACGCCGAAATCCAGAAGGACCTGGTGCACCCCATCCTCGTCGCCAAGATGATGGCGCGCGACACCTTTCTGCGCGACTGGGTCCTCGGGGGCGAACAGGCGCCTCGGAAGATCACCCGCTACCTGGAGGAGATCGTCAGCGAGCAGGCGACCTGCACGGCGTTTTTCGTCTCAGACCGCAGCCAGCGCTACTACCAGGCCAAAGGCGTGCTCAAGCAGGTGTCGCCCACGGCCTGGCGCGATGCCTGGTATTTCAGGCTCAAGAACGCCAAGACGCCCTACGAGATCAACGTCGACCTGGACATGGCCAACCAGGACGCACTCACGGTGTTCGTCAACTACCGCGTGCTCGACTACCAGCAGCGCTTCATCGGGGCAGCCGGCGTCGGCCTGAGCGTCGAGGCCGTGGTCGCGCTGCTCGACGAATACCAGCAGCGCTACCAGCGCTCGGTGTTCTTCACCGATGCGCAGGGGCGCGTGCTGCTGACCGGTTCCGAAGGCGGTCCCCATGGCCTGCGCGCCGGCCAGTCGCTCGACCGGCAATCGTCGTGGAACGCACTGCTGGCCGATCGCCCCATTCCCCACGAAGGCAGCCACGAGTACCGCGATGCGGCCGGTCAGCGCCACTTCATGAACGTGCGCCTGGTCCCTGAGCTGGACTGGTACCTGATGGTCGACAAGCGCGAGAACGGTGCCCTGGACCGTATCCGCCAGTCGCTGTACCTCAACCTGGCGATCTGCGCCATGATCACCCTGGTGGTGCTCTCGCTGCTGCATGCAATGCTCAAGCGTCACCAGCACGACACCGAGGTACTGGCCGGCCTGGACAGCCTCACCGGCCTGCCGAACCGCCGCAGCTTCGACCGCACGGCAGGCCAGGCGCTGGACGATGCCCAGCGTGAGCACGAGCCCCTGGTGGCCCTGCTGATCGACCTGGACCACTTCAAGGCGCTCAACGACACCCATGGCCATCTGGCCGGCGACGAGGTGCTGCGCGAGTTCGCCCTGGTGCTGCGCAGCAGCCTGCGCCAGACGGACATCCTGTGCCGCTGGGGCGGTGAGGAGTTCATCGTGCTGTTGCGCGGCGTCGAGCCGGCACGGGCCTACGAGGTGGCCGAGAAGATCCGCCGCCGGACCGAGCAGTTGGCCTTCGCCTTCACCGATTACCCCTTGCGCCTGACCACCAGCATCGGCTTGAGTTACCGGCGGCCCGACGATACCCTGCACAGCCTGATCAGCCGCGCCGACGAGGCGCTCTATCAGGCCAAGCAGCGCGGACGCAACCGTGTCTGCACCGAATCCTGCGACACGTGACCCCGACCATGACCGACACACGACGCTGCCCTGCCTGCGGGAGCCTCAACGACTGTGCCTTGGCCGATCCGGCCCGCGCCACCCAGGCCTGTTGGTGCTTCGCGGTGAAGATCGATCCGACCGTGCTTCAGGCCATCGCCGCCGACCTGCGTGATCGAGCCTGCCTGTGCCCACGTTGTGCGCAAGGTCTCGAGCCGGTGACCGACAACGCGCCAGTGGCGTGACCCTCTCTCTTGCGCGATCGGACTGACCATGCGCCTGGACCGTTTCCTCGGCAACCTGCCGTGCTTCAACCGCCAGCAGGTGCGCCTGTCGCTGGCCCAGCGTCGCGTGCGCGTCAACGGCGATGTCGTCGACGACCCCTGCCATGAGGTCAGTGTCTTCGATCGCATCGAAGTCGAGACGCGCGTGGTACAGGTCGGGGAGCCGGCACGGTACTGGATGCTGCACAAACCGGTCGGCTGCGTCAGCGCCACCAGCGACCCGCAACACCGCACCGTGATCGACCTGCTGCCAGCCGACGTGGGTCATGGCCTGCACATCGCCGGCCGGCTCGACTACAACACCACCGGGCTGATGATCCTGACCAATGACGGGCAATGGTCGCGCCGCCTGACCCAACCGATCACCAAGCTGCCGAAGGTGTACCGGGTCGAGACGCAGGATGAGATCACCGCCCACTATGCAGAGCAGTTTCGCCAAGGCATCTATTTTGCCTTCGAAGACCTCACCACCCTCCCCGCCGAGCTGACCGTGCTGGGCCCGCGCCTGGCCCGGCTGAGCATCGTCGAAGGACGGTACCACCAGGTGAAGCGGATGTTCGGGTACTTCGACAACAAGGTGGTGGGGTTGCACCGGGAGCGAATGGGGGGCATCGTGTTGGATGAAGGGCTGGCGCCAGGGGCATACCGGGCCTTGACTGCGGCAGAGATCGCGCTGGTCTGAAGCGCGATGCCTTCAGTTTTTTTGAGTCCCAGGCTTCTCATCGAGCACAGGTTCTGGTAAAACGTTCAGCTCCGAAGCGAGTGTCGGTCATAACCAGGCGGCATAAGGCAAGACGCGGCGGATCGCTCGACACGCGGGTATAGTTTAGTGGCAAAACGAAAGCTTCCCAAGCTTTAGTTGAGGGTTCGATTCCCTCTACCCGCTCCATCTTCCTCTCCCGAACACACCGAAACGTCCGTCGAGCTTCCCAGTTCGTCGAAGATGAACGGTTCCTCCTGATTCGATTCTACGACGCTCGCCGAAAGCCAAGCCAAGACGTTTCAGGCCCTTGATCACTTCCTCTCCAGAACAGCGCGGCTTCCTCGTTTGCGGGACCGTCCCGCAGTCATACAGACAGTCGCAGTCCCCATGTGTGTGCGAGCTTGCCTGCGGTAGCGTCCGGTCCACCACCGCCTGAATCGCGGGCAAGCCCGCTCCCACACAGAGGGTGAGCCGCTCCGCCAGATCAGCAATGTGGTCCACATCCTGTTAGGTACAGACGTTGAACGACATGGCCTATGAGCCATGACACCGAGCGTATATACATATGGACACACGATGCGTCGGCACACCGCTTGACCCGATCCACTAATGACAACCATTATCATTAACTGATCATCGGTCCAGGTCATCCCGCGTGATTCAGTCCCGCTTCAACACCTTCTTCCTCACCCACCGCACACCCCTGCTGCGTACCCTGCAGCGTCTGGTCGACAACCCCAGCACCGCTGAAGACCTGCTTCAGGAAACCTACCTGCGCGTGACCCGCGCCCTGCGCGAACGCCCCGTCGAGCACCTGGAGCCGTTCGTGTTCCAGGTGGCGCGCAACCTGGCGCGGGATCATCTGCGGGCGCGCAGGCTGCAGATGCGCACACTGCTCGACGATGTGCCCGAGCAGGTGTTGCACAACGTGCCCGCACCGACCAGCACCTGTGAGGACGCCGCCGATGCCGAGCGGCTGCTGAGACGCCTCGGTACACGCCTGAAGCTGACCCCGCGTCAGCGGCGCATCTTCACCCTCAGCCGCCTGCAGGGCACCAGCTACCTGGAGATCGCTGCGCGCTTGCAGGTCTCGCCCAGCACCGTGCAGAAGGAGCTGAAGCTGATCAAAGGCCTCTGCCAGGAAGTCGCGGCACGCTGGCGGTAGGCGTTGGAGACAGTGGCCATGGCGGGGCCGCCCCTACCGGTCCGGGCAGGCGCCCTGCGGGTGATCGCCTCACCCTGCTGCCACCCCCTGCCGACCGCGATACGCATGGGCTGACGCGTCGGTGATTTTTTTACGCGATTCCACAGGCTCATGCGTCTTGTTATAGCCAATGCAACTGATTCCCATTCATGGATCGGTCACTGACTATAACGATTCGCGCGACAGGGAGCGCCTCGATGTTCACAGGTCCACTTCACCCCTCCACGACTCCACGCCGCCTGGGCCAGCTGTCCTTGTTGACACTGGCGATGCTGACCAGTGGTCTCTACGGCCCCGCCGTCATGGCCGAGCCGCGCGCCCAGGCAAGCCCGTCATCCGCCAACCCGACTGCGTTCACCCTCGACCAACGCCCTCTGGCCTCGGCACTCGAGGCCTTCATGCAGGTCACAGGCTGGCAGGTCGATTATCCGACGGCGCTGGTGGCCGACGTGTCGTCGCCAGGCGTGCACGGCACCTTGCCGGCCGAGCAGGCGTTGCAGCGCCTGCTGCAAGGCACCGGGCTGCGCCCTCGCCAACTCGGCCACGGTCATGTGGTGCTCGAGCGCGAGCAGGCCGGCTCTGCCATCGCCCTGCAACAGTTGACCGTCAGCGCCACGCGCACCCCGCAGGACGTCGCCTCGGTGCCGAGCACGGTCAGCGTGTGGACCCGCGAACAGCTGGACCGGCAGAACGTCAATGACATCAAGCAGCTGGTGCGTCATGAGCCAGGGGTCGTCGTCGGTGGCGTCGGCCAGCGCAGCGGCCTGAACGGCTATAACATCCGTGGCATCGACGGTGAGCGCGTCCTCACCCAGGTCGATGGCGTCACCGTGCCCGACGGTTTCTTCTACGGGCCCTACGCGCACACCCAACGCAACTACGTCGACCCGGAAATCGTCAAGCGTGTCGAGATCCTGCGCGGGCCGGCCTCGGTGCTGTACGGCAGCAACGCGATCGGCGGCGCGGTCAGCTATTTCACCCTCGATCCCGACGACATCATCAAGCCCGGCCAGGACGTCGGCGCGCGCCTCAAGACCGGCTACAGCTCGGCCGATGACAGCTGGCTGACGTCGGCTACCGTCGCCGGCCGTCAGGGCAGTGTGGACGGTCTGCTGCACCTGAGCCAGCGCAACGGCCACGAGACCGAGTCTTACGGACGTCACGGTGGGACCGGCCTGGCACGCACACAGGCCAACCCTCAGGACGTGCGTACCACCAACGTGCTGGCCAAGCTGGGCTGGCTCCCGGCCGAGGATGTGCGCCTGGGACTGACTTACGAGCGCTACAAGGACGACCGAGACCAGAACCAACTCAGCGCCGTGGGCGGCCCGTTCGACAATGGTCGTCCGTCGGGCATCTACCGCAGCCGGCTCGGCAACGACACCATCACCCGTGAACGCTTCGGCATCGACAACCAGTTCGGTCTCGATACGCCCATGGCCGACCGGATCAAATGGAGCCTGAACTACCAGCTGGCCAAGACCGACCAGTCCACCGAGGAAGATTACTTTCCGTTCAGCTATCGGGTGCTGCGTACCCGGAACACCACGTACAAGAACCGTCAGTGGGTGTATGACCTGCAGTTGGACAAGGCCTTCGACCTGGCCGCGACGCAGCATCAGGTGACCTATGGCGCGACCTGGCGGCACGAGCGGATCACCGGTTCGCGCAGCGGCACGGCGACCTGTCTGGCCCGCGGTTCGAAGTGCCCCGGTGTGGGCGCCGACCGGCCGGACAGTGCGCAGCCACACGTCAGTGATTTCCCGGACCCGACCTACGACACCTACAGCCTGTTCGTGCAGGACGAGATTCGCTGGAACGACTGGGTTTTCCTGCCTGGGCTGCGCTACGACTACACGCACCTCGAGCCAAAAATGACCGAGGCCTACCTGCGCGCACTGCAAGGCGACAATGAGATGCCGAGCCGCGTCGACGACGCGTCCAAGACCTGGCACCGCCTGTCGCCCAGGCTAGGCGTGACCTATGCGTTCGATGAGCAGAACACCTGGTATGCGCAGTACGCCGAGGGCTTCCGCACGCCTACGGCCAAGTCGCTGTACGGGCGCTTCGAAAACATCGGCGATGGCTACGTGGTCGAGCCCAACCCTGGCCTGAGACCGGAAACCAGCAAGGGCCTGGAGACAGGTGTACGTGGCCACTACGATGCCGGGGAGTTCTCCGTGGCCGCCTTCTACAACCGGTACCGCGACTTCATCGACGAGAACGGCGTGCAATCGGCCAACCTGGAAACCACCTTCCAGGCCAACAACATCAAACGCGCCACGATCCAAGGTGCCGAACTCAAAGGCCGCCTGAATCTCGACCGCTTCGGTGGCGTCGACGGGCTCTACTCGCTGGCGTCGGTGGCCTATCAGCATGGCCGCAATGACGACACCGGTCAGCCGCTGAACAGCGTCGCCCCGCTGAGCGGTGTCCTGGGTCTGGGCTACGAGCAGGCCAGGCATGGCGCGCAGTTGAGCTGGACCCTGGTGCAACGCAAGCAGCGTGTGGACGACACGCAGTTCTACGCGCCCGATGGCAGTCGCAAGGGTTTCAGAACGGCAGGTTATGGCGTCCTCGACCTCACGGGCTTCTACAAGCTCACCAACGACCTCACGCTCAATGCGGGCGTGTACAACCTGGCGAACAAGCAGTATCGCCAATGGGAGGACGTGCGCAAGTACGCCACGGTGGGCAGCAATGGCCAAAGCGAAGCGGCCGTGACCCAGCCCGCGAACCTGGATCGCCTGACGGCGCCAGGGCGTAACGTCGCCCTCAACCTGGTATGGGACATCTGACCACACGACATGACCGTAGGCCGGGGCGATCGTCATACAGGCGACTGCCCTGGTTCGCCTTTATTGAGTACCCCTGCACTTCGCTTCGAGAGACTGCCATGACCCAGACCTCCCCCGCAGAACGTCCTCATCTGCGCTCGCAACGCCTGAATCACGTTACCCACGCCCCGCACCGCGTGCTGGACGCTCTGGTCAAGAGCCACGCGCCGTTCGACGACCGAGCGCGCTTCGCCCGCTTCGTCGCCGCCCAGTACCTGTTCCAGTCGGAGCTGCAACCGCTGTATAACGATCCACGCCTGGTGGCGCTGTTTCCCGACTTGCCACAACGCTGCCGTGCCGAGGAGGCACGCCTGGACCTGATCGATCTGGGCCTGCCGCCTCCGGCAGCCGTGGCCGGTGCGCCGACCGCGCTCGACCTTGGGCGCGCGCTGGGCTGGATCTTCGTCTCGGAAGGCTCCAAACTGGGTGCGGCGTTCCTGATCAAGCGCGCCGAAGCCCTCGGCCTGTCGGCACGCTTCGGTGCACGTCACTTGGGCGAGCCCGAAGGTGGCCGCGCCGACGGCTGGAAACGCTTCGTTCGGGCGCTCGATGCGGTAACCTTGAGCACCGCACAGGACGTCGCTGCCGAGCACGGCGCGGTCGCGGCCTTCGAACGCTTTACCGTTTTGCTCCAGCATGTCTACGCGAACGACACGGCATGCGCTTGATCCGTACTCGACCGTCGCTGCTGGCGGTCGAACCACCGTTGTGCGAGACCATGACCCAGCCCGTCCGATCCAAGCTGTCCCGTCTGCTCTATGCGCTCCTGGCCTACACCAGCCTGGGGATCGGCCTGATCGCGATCGTCATTCCCGGGTTGCCGACCACCGAGTTCATCCTGCTCGCAGCCTGGGCGGCGACGCGCAGTTCGCCCAGGCTCAGTGCCTGGCTGGAGGCGCACCGGGTGTTCGGGCCGATCCTGCACAACTGGCGCAACGGCAAGGTCATCCAGCGCCGGGCCAAGGTCAGCGCGACCGTGAGCATGCTCGTCTGCGCGGTCGTGATGCTGGTGTGGCTCGAGCATCGTTGGCCGGTGTTCCTGGCCATCGGCGGCATGACACTGGGCAACCTGTGGATCTGGTCGCGGCCTGAGCGGGTCGTGCTGTCGCCGCCCCCGGCGAACCCTTCACCGGACCGCAAGTCGCAAGGGGGTTGACCTGTACGGCAAGCTGGCATGCACTGCCCGTCAAGGATACGTCTTGTTCCTACCCAAGCCCTGAGAAGGAGATCGACATGGCCCGCTTCGTACCTGGTCACCTGCACATCGAACGTCATGCGTTGAACAAGGATGATCACAGCTATGACCTGAGCCTGGACTACGAGATCGCCCAGGACCCGCAGGAGGGTCAGGGCATGCAGTTCCGGCTGCACGGAACGGTCCAGGGCACGGCGCTGGACGAGACGTTCTTCCTACCCAAGGACCAGGCATTTGACTTCGCCCGTCATGCCACCCGCATCGCGCACCGTTACGGATTGCCCAGCGATGCCGGCATCGTCTCGGCGCACGCTTGCTACGATGCGATGTTCGAGGACGTGCGTGCCCAACTGGACGTGCATTCGGGCGATTCGGTCAAGCCAGAGCATCTGGTGTAGCGCGAAGACCGGCGAGGTGGCACGGTCCTTGCGCGACCGTCGCCACCGGACCGGTCCCGACGAAGCTTGCCAGCCCCCTGTCACCAGCGACCAGCCTTCAGGCAGCGTGAATCGCCAGCGGATACGCCGCCTTGCCGGCCAAACCCGTCGATTTTTCCACACGTTGCCAGACCCCAGGCATACTGCGCGCTTCTACCCTCCGGCCCCTCCCCCATGCGCATCCACGTCAGCTTCATCGACCGCGTCGGCATTACCCAGGAAGTTCTGGCCTTGCTCGGCGCACGCCACCTCAACCTCGATGCCGTGGAGATGGTTCCGCCCAACGTCTACATCGACGCACCGACCCTGAGCCCGGCGGTGCTCGAGGAGCTGCATGACGCCTTGTTCGAGGTGAAGGGCGTGCAGGCCGTGGAAGTGGTCGACATCCTGCCGGGCCAGCGCCGTCATCTGCAGCTCGATGCCCTGCTGGCGGCCATGAGCGACCCGGTGTTGGCAGTCGATCGCGCCGGCCAGGTGCTGCTCGCCAATCCGGCGTTCATCGCGCTGTGCGGACGCGAATCGGCCGGGCGCTCGATCGGCGAGCTGTTCGGCGATCCGGCCCTGCACCAGGCGCTGCTGGACAACAACTTCCGCCTGCCGATGCGCGAGGTGCAGCTCGATGGCCAGAGCTTGCTGCTCGACGCCACGCCGATCACCGACGCAGGCGGACTGCTGACGCTGTACCCACCGCAGCGCATGGGTGAGCGACTGTCGGCCCTGCACCACGGCCATGCCGAGGGGTTCGACGCGCTGCTGGGCGAATCGCCCGCCATCCGCACCCTCAAGGCACGGGCACTGCGCGTGGCCGGGCTGGAGGCGCCCTTGCTGGTGCAAGGCGAGACGGGGACTGGCAAGGAGCTGGTCGCGCGTGGCTGTCATGCGGCCAGCGGCCGACGCAACGGGCCTTTCCTGGCGCTCAACTGCGCGGCGCTGCCGGAAAGCCTCGCCGAAAGCGAGCTGTTCGGCTATGCACCCGGCGCCTTCACCGGCGCCCAGCGTGGCGGCAAGCCAGGGTTGATGGAGCTGGCCAACCACGGCACGGTGTTTCTCGATGAGATCGGCGAGATGTCGCCCTACCTGCAGGCCAAACTGCTGCGTTTTCTCAGTGACGGCACGTTTCGCCGGGTGGGGGGTGACCGCGAGATCAAGGTCGATGTGCGCATCGTCAGCGCGACCCACCGTGACCTGGAAGCCATGGTCGCCCAAGGCAGCTTTCGCGAAGACCTGTTCTATCGCTTGAACGTGCTGAACCTGCAAGTACCGCCCCTGCGCGAGCGCGGTCAGGACATCCTGCTGCTGGCGCACATGTTCATGCAGCAGGCCTGCGCCCAGATCCAGCGTCCGCCCTGCCGTCTGGCCACGGCGACCCACGCCGCACTGGCGGCCAACCCATGGCCAGGCAACGTACGCCAGTTGCAGAACGTGATCTTCCGCGCCGCCGCCATCTGCGAAGGCCCCTGGGTGGAGATCGACGGCCTCGACATCGCCGGCACCTCGGTCGCCGGCAGGCAAGACACCGAGGTAGCCAGTCTTGAACAGGCCGTGGAGGCCTTCGAGCGTGAGCTGCTGCAAAAGCTCTACGTCAGCTTCCCTTCCACACGCTTGCTGGCGGCTCGGCTGGAGACGTCGCACACAGCAATCGCTCACCGCCTGCGCAAGTACGGTATCCGCAGCCTCGGCTGACTGGAACGATATCGTTACAGTGTATCGGTATCGCTCCAAGGGTAGGACAGCAAGCATTCCAGCCTTGGCGCCCAACCTTGCACGGCTCGATCCGGACAGGCCTTCACGCGCCTGTAACGCTTTCGCTACAGACCGGGCAGGCAGCTTCGTATTTCGTCGGTTGGCCAGGCCATGTGTGGCGTTTTCATCGCGTGAAAGGGAAAGACCCACACGTTTCTCTCAGGCCGAGCCTGGCATTGGCTCGATGCGCCGCAGAATGCCTCCAGGTTGGCCGCGTTATTGCTAAGCAGATAGCCGAGCACTTCAAGCAGCACGTCGCGCCCCCGCCTGACCCGTGGGTCTCTTCAGACGCCGTGCGCTTTACCAAACGATCACACAGGTCGAGGCTAACTGCACCATGTCCCATACACTTGGCACCGCCAACGAATTCGTCAGCCGCCACATCGGCCCTGACCGCGATGAGGAGCAGGTCATGCTCCAGACGCTGGGCTTCGATTCGCTCGACGCACTGACCGACGCTGTCATTCCTGCAGGCATCAAGGGCAGCAGTGTGCTGCCCGCAGGCGATGGGCAAAGCGAGGCCCATGCCCTGGCCGCACTCAAGGCCATCGCCGAGCGCAACCAACTGTTCAGGAGTTTCATCGGCCAGGGTTACCACAACTGTCATACCCCTGCGCCGATCCTGCGCAACCTGTTGGAAAACCCGGCGTGGTACACCGCCTACACGCCCTACCAGCCCGAGATTTCCCAGGGTCGCCTGGAGGCGCTGCTCAACTTCCAGACACTGATCAGCGACCTCACCGGCCTGCCCATCGCCAACGCCTCGCTGCTCGACGAAGCCACTGCGGCGGCCGAGGCCATGACCTTCTGCAAGCGCCTGTCGAAGAACAAGGCCAGCGACGCGTTCTTCGTCTCCTGCCATTGCCACCCGCAGACCGTGGACGTGCTGCGCACCCGCGCCGCGCCGCTGGGCATCGAGATCGTGGTGGGTGACGAGCAGGCCTGGCCGGCCGACACCACGTTCTTCGGCGCCTTGCTGCAATACCCGGCCAGCCAGGGCGATGTGGTCGATCATCGCGCCTTGGTAGAGCGTCTGCACCAGGCCAACACCTTGGTGGTGATCGCCGCCGACCTGCTGGCCCTGACCCTGCTGACACCACCCGGCGAATTCGGCGCCGACGTGGCCATCGGCACGGCCCAGCGCTTCGGCGTGCCCCTGGGGTTCGGCGGTCCGCATGCGGCCTACTTCGCCACCCGCGATGCATTCAAGCGCGACATGCCCGGGCGGCTGGTCGGCGTGTCGGTCGACCGCTTCGGCGCACCGGCGCTGCGCCTGGCCATGCAGACCCGCGAGCAACATATCCGGCGCGAGAAGGCCACCAGCAACATCTGCACGGCGCAGGTCCTGCTGGCCAACATCGCCAGCATGTATGCGGTATATCACGGCCCGGCCGGACTGACGCGCATCGCCCAACGCACCCATACCCTGACCAGCATCCTCGCTGCCGGGCTGCGCCAGCTGGGTGTGCAGGTCGTGACTCAAGCGTGGTTCGACACCTTGACCCTGGCCACCGGCAGCGC
Organism: Enterobacterales bacterium AN_CKDN230030167-1A_HGKHYDSX7; assembly: GCA_046940335.1. Taxonomy (GTDB): domain Bacteria; phylum Pseudomonadota; class Gammaproteobacteria; order Pseudomonadales; family Pseudomonadaceae; genus Aquipseudomonas. Next base: position 226,831 of record JBKYML010000006.1, on the reverse strand, counting down.
CACGACGCAGGCGCACGAGCGTGCCCGGTCGCAGCGGATCAACCTGCGCGCGATCGATGCGCAGCACCTGGGTCTGTCGCTGGACGAAACCACCACGCCCGCCGACGTCGAGGCGCTCTGGGCCTTGTTCGCCGAGCAGCAACCGTGTCCGGATTTCGAGGCCCTGGCCGAGGGGACGACCTCCCCGCTGCCGACGCACCTGCTGCGCCAATCGGCCTTCCTGCAGCACCCGGTGTTCAACCGTCACCATAGCGAAACCGAACTGATGCGTTACCTGCGGCGCCTGGCCGACAAGGATCTGGCCTTGGACCGCAGCATGATTCCGCTGGGCTCCTGCACCATGAAGCTCAATGCCGCCAGTGAGATGATCCCGGTCACCTGGCCGGCCTTCGCCAACGTGCACCCTTTCGTGCCCGCCGAGCAGAGTCAGGGGTACCGTCAGCTCACCGACGAGCTCGAGGCGATGCTCTGCGCCGCGACCGGCTACGATGCCGTCTCGTTGCAGCCCAACGCCGGTTCGCAGGGCGAATACGCCGGCCTGCTGGCAATTCGCGCCTACCACCGCAGCCGGGGCGAGGCGCACCGCGACGTGTGCCTGATCCCGTCTTCGGCCCATGGCACCAACCCGGCCACGGCCCACATGGCCGGCATGCGCGTGGTGGTGACCGCCTGCGACGCCCGTGGCAACGTCGACCTGGACGACTTGCGCGCCAAGGCCGAGCAGCATGGCGCGAACCTGGCCGCGCTGATGATCACCTACCCGTCCACCCACGGCGTGTTCGAGGAAGCGATCAAGGACATCTGCGCCATCGTCCATGCCCAGGGCGGCCAGGTGTACATCGATGGCGCCAACATGAACGCAATGGTCGGGCTGTGCGCGCCGGGCCGGTTCGGCGGTGACGTCTCTCACCTCAACCTGCACAAGACCTTCTGCATCCCGCACGGCGGCGGCGGACCGGGCGTCGGGCCGATCGGCGTCAAGGCGCATCTGGCGCCGTTCCTGCCGGGCCATGCGCGGCTGGGCAAGGCCGACGGCGTGGTCTGCGCCGCCCCGTTCGGCAGCGCCAGCATCCTGCCGATCACCTGGATGTACATCCGCATGATGGGCGGCAGCGGCCTGAAACGTGCGTCGCAGGTCGCCATCCTCAACGCCAATTACATCGCTCGCCGCCTGGAAGCGCACTACCCGGTGCTGTATGCCGGCAGCAACGGGCTGGTGGCACACGAGTGCATCCTCGACCTGCGCCCCTTGAAAGAGACCAGCGGCATCACGGTGGACGACGTGGCCAAGCGCCTGATCGACTTCGGCTTCCACGCCCCGACCATGTCGTTCCCGGTGGCGGGCACCTTGATGATCGAGCCCACCGAGAGCGAATCGCTGCACGAGCTGGAGCGCTTCTGTGAAGCGATGATCCGTATCCGCGAGGAAATCCGTGCCGTCGAGACCGGCCACTCGGACCGTGAGGACAATCCGCTGAAGAACGCTCCGCACACGGCCGCCGAACTGGTGGGCGACTGGCCGCACGGCTACGGGCGCGAACAGGCCGTGTACCCGGTGCCGAGCCTGATGCAGGACAAGTACTGGCCACCCGTGGGCCGGGTCGACAACGTCTTCGGCGACCGCAACCTGGTGTGCGCCTGCCCGTCGGTCGAAAGCTATCAGGACGCTTGAGGAATCAGCATGAGCGACACATTGCACAAGACCCCGCTGCACGCACTGCACGTCGAGCTGGGCGCGCGCCTGGTGCCCTTCGCCGGCTACGAAATGCCGGTGCAGTATCCACTGGGCGTGCTCAAGGAGCACCTGCACACCCGCGCACACGCCGGGCTGTTCGACGTCTCGCACATGGGCCAGATCCTGCTGGTGGGCGAGCAGGCAGCGGCGGCGCTGGAGACCCTGGTGCCGGTGGACATCATCGACCTGCCAGAGGGCCTGCAGCGCTACGCGCTGTTCACCGACGCCAATGGCGGCATCCTCGATGACCTGATGGTGGCCAGGCTGGGGCCGGACCGGTTGCTGCTGGTGGTCAACGCCGCCTGCAAGGACCAGGACCTGGCGCACCTGCGCCGTCACCTGGAAGGACAGTGCGATATCCATGCGCTGTTCGAGGAGCGCGCGCTGCTGGCCCTGCAAGGGCCGGCCGCCGTACACGTCCTGCAAGAGCTGGCACCGGAGGTAGCCTCGATGACCTTCATGCAGGTGCGTGAAGTGCGCCTGCTGGGGGAGAACTGCATTGTCAGCCGTTCGGGCTACACCGGTGAAGACGGCTTCGAGATCTCGGTGCCCGCCCCGGCCGCCGAAGCCCTGGCCCGCCGCCTGCTGGCCCACCCCCAGGTCGAGGCCATCGGCCTGGGTGCCCGCGATTCGCTGCGCTTGGAGGCCGGCTTGTGCCTGTACGGGCACGACATGAGCGTCGATACCACACCGCTGGAAGCGGGGCTGGGCTGGGCCATTTCCAAGGTCCGTCGCACCGGAGGCGCGCGTGCTGGCGGTTTCCCAGGCGCCGAACGTGTGCTCGCGCAGTTCATGCAAGGCGTCGAGCGCAAGCGGACCGGACTGCTGGTCCAGGAACGGACGCCGGTGCGTGAGGGGGCCGAGATCGTCGATGGCCAGGGCCGCGTGGTCGGCACGGTGTGCAGCGGTGGATATGGCCCCACGTGCGGTGCACCGGTGGCCATGGCCTACCTCGAGACACGCACATCGCTCGAAATGCAGCCCTTGTTCGCCGTGGTTCGTGGCAGGCAGGTAGCGGTGCTACCGAGCAGGATGCCCTTCGTCGAGACGCGTTACCATCGAGGTCGATAAACCCCACAGGACACTGCGGCACGTTCGTTTTCGAACCTGCCGCAGTGTCCGTCCGATTAGGTCTTCAGCCCAGACGCTATGCGGCTTTGAGGCTTTAGTCGAGTGGTCAGTCAAAGGGCGTTGGGAAGGGCTTGTATTTGTCGCCGAAGTTGGCGTAGAGTCGGATCACTGTGTTTGCGTGGGTCGCAACAGTTCGTGACCTGGGCCAGTAGCCATAACCTGCTACAACCCGTTCGTCGTCCTACTTTCCGCAGCCCGGCCCAGTGCACTTTCATCCCCGTATGAAAGCAACTGTCATCTCATTTAGGTTTCATAGGAAATAAGACAATGGCTAACCGTCAGAACGGCACCGTCAAGTGGTTCAACGACGAGAAAGGTTATGGCTTCATCACCCCAGAATCCGGTGCGGACCTGTTCGTGCACTTCCGTGCCATCGAAGGTAACGGCTTCAAGAGCCTGAAAGAAGGCCAGAAGGTTACGTTCGAAGCCGTGCAGGGCCAGAAAGGCATGCAGGCTGACAAGGTACAAGTCGCCGAGTAATCGCGACGCGTCGAAAGAACCCTCGCCCTGGGCGGGGGTTTTTTTCGTCTTCACGAATCCTAACCCCACGAGAGTATTCGCCATGGCCCGCCCGCCCCTGCGACCTTCCGGCGACTTCCCGCCTGCGGGGCTTGGTGTACGCCTGGCGGCCCTGCTTTACGACAGCCTGCTGTGCCTCGCCCTGCTGATGGTGACCGCAGGCCTCTACACACTGGCGCGCCTGGCGATCGTGGGTGAAGCACGTCTACAGGTGCTGAGCGAGAGCGGAGCCCTGGATGGCGATCCGTGGCTGAGGCTGGTGCTGCTGGGCGTGCTGTTCGGGTTTTTCACGCTGTTCTGGATGCGAGGGGGACAGACCTTGGGCATGCAGGTGTGGCGAGTGCGGGTTGAAGACCAAGGAGGCGGTGCGCTCAGCCTGGGCCAGGCCGCGATACGCTTTATGGTCGCGATCGTCTCGTGGGGGTGTTTTGGGCTTGGGTTCGCCTGGGCGTTGTGCGATGGGCAGCGACGCGGCTGGCACGACCTGTGTTCTGGCAGCCGACTGGTGCGGTTGCCCAAGCGCCAGGCGTGAAGCTCATCGGGACGGTCTGTCGATCGATGTCGAGGGTCTGGACAGTCGCCTTTGGTTTTCGTGGGCAGGCCTGCTCTCGTGGAGGGACATGAGTGCAAGCCAGCCTGATGCATGGCATGGCTGATTCTGTGGGCCCTGCGGGCCCACATGAGCAGCCCTGAGGACCGCTCGTCCCTGCTATCAGCCCGCCCGACGCAACAGCCACACCCCGGCCAGAGCGCAGATGCCCGCTGGCAACAGCACGGCCAGCAAGGGTGGGAAGCCGAACACCTGGCTCGACGGGCCGAGCAGGTCCTGGGCGATGCGGAACACGAAGCCCACCAGCACACCGGTGAACACCCGCTGCCCCAACGTCACCGAGCGCAGTGGCCCGAAGATGAACGAGATGGCCATCAGCACCAGCGCTGCCGTCACCGCCGGCTGCAGGATCTTGGTCCAGAACGCCAGCCAGTAACGCGCGTTGTTCAGCCCCTGGTCGCTGAGGTAGTGGATATAGTCCCACAGCCCCGTGATGGACAGCGACTCAGGCGCCAGGATCACGGTGTTGAGCAGCTCGGGCGTGACCGACACGTCCCAGCGCTCTTCGTCGGCCTTGACCACTTCGGTGTGATCGCCGCGGAACCAGGTCGTGCTGACCTCGTTGAGCGTCCAGTGATCGGTCGCATAGGTGGCACGGCGGGCGAAGCTGGCGCTGAGGATCTTGCGCTGGTCGTCGAAGCGGTAGCGCGTCACCCCCAGCAACAACCCGTTGGGCTGGACCGAGTTGATGTGCACGAACTCTTCGCCCTGGCGGTGCCACATGCCGTGCTTGGAGCTTTGCGACTCGCCCGCGCCCTGGGCCAGCGATCGACGGGCTTGCGCGGCGTTCTCGGTGGCCGGCGCCACGTACTCGCCGATCAGCAGACCGGCCAGCATCAGCACCAGCATCGGTTTCATGACCGCCCAGACGATCCGCCCGATCGATACGCCCGCGGCGCGCATGATGGTCAGCTCGCTGCTGCTGGCCAGCGTGCCCAGGCCAATCAGGCAGCCGATCAGCGCGGCCATCGGCAGCATGTCGTAGAGCCGCCGCGGCGCGGTCAGCAGCACGTACCAACCGGCCTCCCACAAGGTGTAGGTATCGCTCAGGTCGCCCATCTCGTCGATGAAGGCGAACAGCGAGGCCAGGCCGAGGATGATGCCCAGCACGGCCAGGATGGCCAGCAGCACGCTGGTGCCGATGTAGCGATCCAGCTTGGTCATTGGGTCACCCCCGCACGGCGGGCGGCACGCTTGAGCTTGAGCGGCTCCCAGTACAGCAATGCCAGGCCGATCAGCAGGAACACCCCGTGGACCCACCACATGCCCAGGCCGATGGGCAGCTTGCCCTTCTCCAGGGCGCCACGCACGGAAATCAACATCGTCAGGTACGCCATGTACAGAAGAATCGCCGGCAGCAGCTTGAGGAAGCGGCCTTGACGTGGGTTGACCCGCGACAGCGGCACGGCCATCAGGGTCACGATGAACACCAGAATCGGCAACGACAGGCGCCATTGCAACTCGGCCCGCTCGCGCAGCCCTTCCTGGCCAAGCAGTTGCATCGTCGGAATGGCCTCGCGCTCGGTCACTTCCTCGCTGACTTCCGGCTTGGGCAGCAGCACACCATAGGTGTCGTACTGGATGGCACGGTAATCGGCCTCGCCCGGATTACCGTCGTAGCGGTAACCGTTCTCCAGGATCAGGTAGCGATTGCCATCGGAACGCACTTCCTGATGCCCCCGTTCGGCGACCAGTACCGACGGCCCGCGCTCCTTGGTCTTGTCCTGGTTCAGGCGCTTTTCGGAAATGAACACGCCACCGAGGTTGGCGCGGTCATCGGACAGCTCTTCGGTGTAGGTCACCCGCGTGCCGTCGCGCAAGGTCTGGAAGCGGCCCGGCACCAGGGTGTCGAACTCGGTCAGCGCATCCTGCTGGCTGATGATCTTCTGCACCTGCGCCACGCCGACCGGCGCCAGGCTCAGGCTCAGCCAGGCCACCAGCACGGCGATCAGCGCGGCCGGTGCCAGGGTCAGTGCCAGCAGGCGCTGCTGGCTCATGCCGGTGGCCGAGAGCACGGTCATCTCGCTTTCCAGGTACAACCGTCCATAGGCCAGCAGGATGCCGAGAAACAGCCCCAGTGGCAGGATCAGCTGCAGGAAGCCGGGCAGACGAAAGCCCATGATCATGAACAGCACGCCAGGGTCGAGCGCGCCTTGGGCCGCCTGGGCCAGGTACTTGATGAAGCGCCCGCTCATGATGATCACCAGCAGCACGGCGCTGACGGCGCTCAAGGTCACCAGGACCTCGCGGGAAAGATAACGGAAGACGATCAAACCAGACACTCCTGGGTTGTCAGGGACGAACAGCCGGACAATGGGTACAGACAGCGGCTACCAAGGCCGGTTCGCCAGCGGCGGGCCGCCTCGTGAAGTGCGCGCATTATCCTGTGATTGACCGCGCCTGTCACTGCACGACGCGCGACCTGTCATGCCGGGGTTGTCAGCGCGCCCGCCGCAGGCTCAAACTGGCAGCTTTTCGACTGGCCTGCGTTCGCGCGGCCAGCTCCGCCGGGCAGGCGCGAACACGCCGCCCACAGATCGAACATTCGGGGATCCTGACATGGAACTGGTTGTAAAGAGCGCAGCGGCTGCATCGGTGAAAACCGCCACCCTGGTCCTGGCGATCGGCGAAGGCCAGGTCCTGGGCCGTAGCGCCCAGGCCATCGACGTGGCCAGTGGTGGCGAGCTCGGCCGTGTGCTGGCCCGGGGCGACCTGGCTGGCAAGCCGGGCCAGACCCTGCTGCTGCAAGGCCTGTCCGGGGTCAAGGCCGAACGCGTGCTGCTGGTCGGACATGGCAAGGAAGACGCACTCGGCGATCGCGCCTGGCGCAAGCTGGTCACGGCCGTGGCCGGTGCTCTGAAGAACCTGGCCGGCAGCGATGCGACCCTGGTCTTCGACGACCTGCGTGTCGAGGGTCGCGAAGGCCACTATGGCAAATACCGTCTGCTGGCCGAGACCCTGCTCGACAGCGAGTACGTGTTCGACCGCTTCAAGCTCACCAAGGCCGAGCCGCGCGCCCTGAAGAAGCTCGCCCTGCTGGTCGACGAGGTGGCCGTGGACGAGGCCGAGCGCGCCGTGCGCCACGCCCGCGCCATCGCCGGTGGCATGGCCTACACCCGTGACCTGGGCAACCTGCCGCCGAACATCTGCCACCCCAGCTTCCTCGCCGAACAGGCCAAGGACCTGGCCAAGGCTCACAAGAAGCTCAAGGTCGACGTCCTCGACGAGAAGAAGATCAAGGACCTGGGCATGGGCGCCTTCTACGCCGTCGGCCAGGGCAGCGACCAGCCACCCCGGCTGATCGTGCTCAACTACCAGGGCGCGAAGAAGTCCGAGCAGCCCTTCGTGCTGGTGGGCAAGGGCATCACCTTCGACACCGGTGGCATCAGCCTCAAGCCAGGCGCCGGCATGGACGAGATGAAATACGACATGGGCGGCGCCGCCAGTGTCTTCGGCACCCTGCGCGCGGTCCTGGAGCTGGAACTGCCGATCAACCTGGTGTGCCTGCTGGCCTGCGCCGAGAACATGCCCAGCGGCGGCGCCACCCGCCCGGGTGACATCGTCACCACCATGAGCGGCCAGACCGTCGAGATCCTCAATACCGACGCCGAAGGCCGCCTGGTGCTGTGCGACACCCTGACCTACGCCGAGCGCTTCAAGCCTCGTGCGGTGATCGACATCGCCACCCTGACGGGCGCCTGCATCGTGGCCTTGGGCAGCCACGTCTCGGGCCTGATGGGCAACGACGATGCGCTGGTCGAGCAGTTGCTGTCCGCCGGCAAGCGCGCCGACGACCGTGCCTGGCAGTTGCCGCTGTTCGACGAGTATCAGGAGCAGCTGGACAGCCCGTTCGCCGACATCGCCAACATCGGCGGCCCCAAGGCCGGGTCCATCACGGCGGGTTGTTTCCTGTCGCGCTTCGCCAAGACCTACGCCTGGGCGCACCTGGACATCGCCGGCACCGCCTGGATCAGCGGCGGCAAGGACAAGGGGGCCAGCGGCCGTCCCGTGCCCCTGCTGACCCAGTACCTGCTCGACCGCATCGAGGCCTGAGGCCGAACGCCGACGCCCTCACCCGGTGTCGGCGCGCCGTGTACCCATGAGCCAAGTCGACTTCTACATCCTGCCCACCCACGCCCTGCCAGCGCGGCTGGACTTCGCCTGCAAGCTCTGCGAGAAAGCCTGGCGGCTCGGCCACCCGGTGTACCTGCACTGCCAGGATGCCGAGCAGCGTGACGCCCTGGACCAGCAGCTCTGGCAGTTCAAGGGCGAGGCCTTCGTGCCCCATGACCGGGCCGAGGAGAACGCCGAGGGACCGGTGGTGCTGGGCATGGGCGCCGACGTCGGAGCGCGCGGTGGCCTGCTGATCAACCTGGGCGCCGAGGTGCCGACCTTCGTCGGCCAGTTCGAGCGCATCGCCGAGATCGTCGTCGAAGAACCGGGCAGTCGCCAGGCGGCACGAGAACGGTTCCGTTTCTACCGTGAACAGGGCTATGCTCTGCACAACCACCGCCTACAACGACTCTGACGCCGATGGACAAGCCTGCGCACCTGCCCCGCTCCACGCACCTGCTGGACGACCTGGAATCGATCCGCCAGTTGCTTGGCGACCACGACCTCCAGCCGCCGCTGTTGACCGAGACCGTCGAGCACGCTGTGCCCGCCCCTCTTGCCGTGGCCGCCGAACCTGCCGTCACCGACCTCGTTCCGGTCAATGCCACGGCGCCTGCCGACACGGCCCAGGCCCGTCGCCAGGAGACGCTGCTGCACCTGGACACCGACCTGCGCGCCGCCGCCCAGCAGATCATGCAGGACGTGATCAACGACTTCACGCCGCACATCGAAACCGAAATCAAGCGTCGCCTCGACGCGCGCCTGGAGCGCCTGCTCAAACGGGCCGAGTGACCCGCAAGCCGCAAGCCGCAAGCCGCAAGCCGCAAGCCGCAAGCCGGAGCATCAGCGCCGCCTCCACGTCCGGTCAACACCTGACATACCGCACTACCGTCAGCGTGTAGCTGGTAGCTCGCTGCCCACCGCCTGTGGCCTGCCCCACCCCCCTCCGCTATACTGCCCGGCTTTTCCCGAACAAATGCCATAGGGTCCCGCCGCGCATGGATAAGACCTACCAACCGCACGCCATCGAAACTTCCTGGTACAACACCTGGGAGTCGGAAAACTACTTCGCCCCGCAAGGTGCAGGTGAGCCGTACACCATCATGATCCCGCCGCCGAACGTCACTGGCAGCCTGCACATGGGTCACGGCTTCAACAACGCGATCATGGACGCCCTGATCCGTTTCCGCCGCATGCAGGGCCGCGACACGCTGTGGCAGCCGGGCACCGACCATGCCGGGATCGCGACCCAGATGCTGGTCGAGCGTCAGCTCGAGGCCAAGGGTCAGAACCGTCACGACCTGGGGCGCGAGCAGTTCCTGGACAAGATCTGGGAGTGGAAGGCCGAATCCGGTGGCAACATCAGCCGGCAGATCCGCCGCCTGGGCTCCTCGGTGGACTGGAGCCGTGAGCGCTTCACCATGGACGACGGCCTGTCCGAAGCGGTCAAGGAAGCCTTCGTGCGCCTGCACGAGGACGGTCTGATCTACCGCGGCAAGCGTCTGGTCAACTGGGACACCAAGTTGCACACCGCCATCTCCGACCTCGAAGTGGAAAACCACGACGAGAAGGGTCACCTGTGGAACCTGCGCTACCCGCTGGCCGACGGCGCCACCACGGCCGAGGGCAAGGACCATCTGGTGGTCGCCACCACGCGTCCGGAAACCCTGCTGGGCGATGCCGCCGTTGCGGTCAACCCCAATGACGAGCGCTACCAGGCCCTGATCGGCCAATTCGTCGAGCTGCCGCTGGTCGGTCGCCGCATTCCGATCATCGCCGACGACTACTGCGACCCTGAGTTCGGGACCGGCTGCGTCAAGATCACCCCGGCCCACGACTTCAACGACTACGAAGTCGGCAAGCGCCACGCCCTGCCGCTGCTGAACATCTTCGACAAGAATGCCACGGTGCTGGCCAATGCCCAGGCGTTCAATCTCGACGGCTCGGTGAACGAGGCCTTCGACACCACCCTGCCGACCCAGTATGCCGGTCTGGACCGCTTCGCCGCGCGCAAGCAGATCGTCGCCGACCTCGATGCGGCCGGTTTGTTGGTCAGCATCGACGACCACGCGCTGAAGGTGCCCAAGGGCGACCGTTCCGGTACCGTCATCGAGCCGTGGCTGACTGACCAGTGGTACGTGTCGACCAAGCCGCTGGCCGAGCCGGCCATCGCTGCCGTCGAGGACGGCCGCATTCAGTTCGTGCCCAAGCAGTACGAAAACATGTACTTCTCCTGGATGCGCGACATCCAGGACTGGTGCATCAGTCGCCAGCTGTGGTGGGGCCATCGCATCCCGGCCTGGTACGACGAGGCCGGCCAGGTCTACGTCGGTCGCAGCGAAGAGGAAGTCCGCGCGCGCCATGGCCTGGGCGACGATGTCGCGCTGCGCCAGGATGACGACGTGCTCGATACCTGGTTCAGCTCCGGGCTGTGGACCTTCTCGACGCTCGGCTGGCCCGAGCAGACCGAGTTCCTGAAGAAATTCCACTCCACCGACGTGCTGGTGACCGGCTTCGACATCATCTTCTTCTGGGTCGCGCGCATGATCATGCTGACCCTACACCTGGTGAAGAACGAGGATGGCACGCCGCAGGTCCCATTCAAGACCGTGTACGTCCACGGCCTGGTGCGCGATGGCCAGGGCCAGAAGATGTCCAAGTCCAAGGGCAACGTCCTGGACCCGCTGGACATCGTCGACGGCATCACCCTCGACGCGCTGCTCGAGAAACGCACCAGCGGCCTGATGCAACCCAAGCTGGCCGACAAGATCGCCAAGCAGACCAAGGCCGAGTTCCCCGAAGGCATCGCCAGCTACGGCACCGACGCCCTGCGCTTCACCTTCTGCTCGCTGGCTTCGACCGGTCGTGACATCAAGTTCGACATGGGCCGCGTCGAGGGTTACCGCAACTTCTGCAACAAGATCTGGAACGCCGCCCGCTACGTGCTGGACAAGGGCGAGGACTGCGGCCAGAACGGCGAACCGGTCGAGCTGTCGCTGGCCGATCGCTGGATCATCTCGCAGCTGCAGCGCACCGAGGCCGAAGTCACGCGCCAGCTCGAGCAGTTCCGCTTCGACCTGGCCAGCCAGGCGCTCTACGAGTTCATCTGGAACCAGTACTGCGACTGGTACCTGGAGCTGTCCAAGCCCGTGCTGTGGGACGAGCAGGCACCGGTCGAGCGCGCCCGGGGCACCCGTCGTACCCTGGTACGGGTCCTGGAAGTGGCACTGCGCCTGGCGCACCCGTTCATGCCGTTCATCACCGAAGAGATCTGGCAGCGCATCGCGCCGCTGGCCGGGGTGCAGGGCAAGACCCTGATGCTGCAACCGTGGCCGGTGGCCGACGAGCGCCGCATCGACAGCGCCGCCGAGGGCGACATCGAGTGGCTCAAGGAGCTGATGGTCGGTCTGCGCAACATCCGCGCCGAAATGAACATCGGCCCGGGCAAGCCGCTGCCGCTGTTCCTGAAGAACGCCAGTGCCGAGGACCAGCGTCGCCTGCAGGAGAATGAAGCCCTGCTCAAGAAGCTGGCCAAGGTCGAATCCTTCACGGTGCTGGGCGAACAGGACGAAGCGCCGCTGTCGGCCACGGCCCTGGTCGGCGACCTGCAGGTGCTGGTGCCGATGGCCGGGCTGATCGACAAGGACGCCGAACTGGCTCGTCTGAGCAAGGAAATCCAGCGTCTGCAAGGCGAAGTGCAGCGTGTCGGCGGCAAGCTGTCCAACGCCGCCTTCGTCGACAAGGCACCACCGGCGGTGATCGACAAGGAACGCGCCAAGCTGGCGGAAGCCGAGCAGGCGCTGGCGAACTTCACCGAGCAGCATGCCCGGATCGCGGCCTTGTAAGGTGACGACACGCGACCTGGTCTGACTGGAGGGGCTGCCTGGCAGCCCCTTCGTCGTATCCGCTCCGCCTCCGGCAGGCCATGCTTCTTCAGGATCCTCCCTTGACTCAGAAACCGACCCTTCACCCGCGCAATCGCCACACCGGTCGATACGACTTCCCCAGCCTCATCGCGGCGCACCCGGACCTGGCCCGCTTCACCTTGGTCAACCCGTACGGCAACCCGAGCATCGACTTTGCCAACCCCGAGGCGGTGCGGGTCTTCAACCGCGCGCTGCTCAAGGCCCAGTACGGCATCGAGCACTGGGACATTCCGGCCGATTACCTCTGCCCGCCGATTCCCGGTCGCGCCGACTACGTGCACGTGCTGGCCGACCTGCTCGCCGAGGACAACGGCGGCGATATCCCGCGCGGCGCGCAGGTTCGCGTGCTGGACGTCGGGGTCGGCGCCAACTGTATCTACCCACTGCTCGGCAACGCCGACTACCGCTGGCGCTTCATCGGCTCGGACATCGACCCGGTCGCGCTGGCCGCCGCCGGAACCATCGTCCAGGCCAACGGGCTGGCCAGGTTCATCGAGCTGCGCCAGCAGACCGAACGCCGCCACATCCTGCAGGGGCTGCTCAAGCCCGAGGAGCGCCTGGACCTGACCCTGTGCAACCCGCCCTTCCATGCATCACGGGAAGAAGCGACGCGCGGCAGCCAGCGCAAATGGAAGAACCTCGGCAAGCAGGACCCCAAGCGCGCCCTGCCGGTCCTGAATTTCGGCGGGCAGAACAACGAGCTGTGGTGCGAGGGGGGCGAGATACGCTTCGTCACCCAACTGATCGGCGAAAGCGTGTCGGTGGGCCAGCAGGTGCTGTGGTTCTCCAGCCTGGTGTCCAAGGCCAGCAACCTGCCCGGCATCGAGGCGGCGTTGAACAGGGCCGGCGTGACGGCACGGCGGGTGATCGAGATGGGTCAGGGGCAGAAGCAGAGTCGCGTGGTGGCCTGGAGCTTCCACGACGAGGCTGGACGCCGTACCTGGCAGGCACGACGCACCGGCAAATCCCAGGCATGAAAAAGCCGCGCCAGGGTTCGCCCGGCGCGGCTTTCAGTCACGCGTCGACAATTACTTGTTGACGGCGTCGGTCAGGCCTTTGGCCGGCACGAACTTGACGACTTTCTTGGCAGCGATTTCGATGGCAGCGCCAGTCGAAGGGTTGCGGCCGGTACGGGCAGGACGCTCGGAAACTTTCAGCTTGCCGATGCCAGGCAGGGTGATCTCGGCGCCGTTTTCCAGCTGATCAGCGACGATCTGGCCCAGTTGCTCCAGAGCGTTGCGCGCGGTGCTCTTCGGCGCATCGATCGCTTCGGCGATGTCGGCAATCAGTTGGTCTTTGGTCAATGCCATGGTGGTGTTCCTTCCCTATCAATTCAGAGGTTATGCAACGTTCTACATGGGTCATCGAGCCAGGCCCCTCAGGCCCCGGCGTACCGCGTCGTTCGCGTATGTAGATACGCAAACCCGCGTTTGGTTCGACCTCATGCGAGCACGCTGCCAGCAATGCGCTACCCGAAGGACGCACGACCGGGCAAAGCTACCACAGCAGCGCGCAAATATCCGCAGACGCCACGCGTTTGTGCAGGTTTTTCGGGGGTTTGCGGACAAAAAACCAGCAATTCGTACAAAAAACGAGCAACTCCCCAGCGCCCGACCATCGCCCTGCCGAGACCGGCGCCGGGTGCGGTAAACTGGGCCCTTTGCCGCGCTCAACCCAGTCGAGATTTCCATGCCCATTCGTCACTGCATCGTCCACCTGATCGACAAGAAGCCCGACGGCAGTCCGGCCGTGCTGCATGCACGCGATTCGGAGCTGACCGGGTCCGACGCCATCGAACACCTGCTGGCCGACCTGAACGACAGCTACAACGCCAAGCAAGGCAAGGCGTGGGGGCTGTTCCACGGCGAGTCCGGCGCCTACCCCTTCAGTGGCTGGCTGAAACAGTACCTGGAGGGGCAGCAGGACTTCACCGCCTTCAGCAAACAGGCGGTCGAGCACCTGCAGGCGCTCATGGAAGAATCCAACCTCTCCACCGGTGGCCACGTACTGTTTGCCCACTACCAGCAGGGCATGACCGAGTACCTGGCCATTGCGCTGCTGCACCACAGCGACGGGGTGGCCGTCAGCGACACGCTCGACGTGACGCCGTCACGTCACCTGGACTTGGGGCAGCTGCACCTGGCAGCGCGTATCAACCTGTCGGAGTGGCAGAACAACGCCCAATCCAAGCAGTACATCTCCTTCATCAAAGGCCGTAACGGCAAGAAGGTCTCGGAGTACTTCCGCGACTTCATCGGCTGCCAGGAAGGGGTCGACGGCCCTGGTGAAACCCGCACCCTGCTCAAGGCCTTCAGCGATTTCGTCGAGCAGGAGGACCTGCCTGAAGAAGCGGCGCGCGAGAAGACCCAGACGCTGGTCGACTATGCCACCAGCCAGACCAAGCGCGGTGAGCCGGTGACGCTGGAAGAGCTGTCCAGCCTGATCGACGAGGACCGGCCCAAGGCGTTCTTCGACCACATCCGCCACCAGGATTACGGGCTCTCGCCAGAGATCCCGGCTGACAAGCGCACCCTGAACCAGTTCAAGCGTTTCACCGGGCGTGCCGAGGGGCTGTCGATCAGTTTCGAGTCGCACCTGCTGGGCTCGAAGATCGAATACGACGAAGAGGCCGGGACGCTGGTGATCAAGGGATTGCCAACGCAGCTGGTGGATCAACTGAAGCGGCGCAAGGACTAGATACCCGGCGGGGGCTGCTTGGGAGACAGGCCGGGGCCCCACGGGCCCGCTGTCAGTACACGTTGGCCCGACACGGAGGGTGGCTGATCGTATGGGCCCTGCGGGCCCACGAAACCCGCGACGCCGTCTCTCGGACGCCCCCTCACGCGCAATACACTAGCCCTTCACCCTACCCGCTCGACCTTACCGTCGTACGAACGCACCAACGCCTCCTTGGCCGACTTGCGCAGCTTCTTCACCAGCCGCTCCTGGCGCAAGGCTTCGGACTTGTCCGGCCAGCGTTCGACGTACACCAGCGCCTGTGCCGGGCTGGTCTTGAAGTAGCGCGCACCCTGCCCCTTGCAGTGGGCCAGGAAACGCCGTTGCGGATCGTCGCTGATCCCGCAGTACAACGAGCCATTGGCGGCCCGCACCAGGTAGACGTACCACGGCTTGCCGATCGCCGACGCCTGTGCGGCCTGATCGACCCATCCGTCATTGATCGTCTGCGCAGGCACGTGACCGGCCTTCGGTTTCATCGACGCCACCGCTTCATACCCGCTCGCTGGTGACCTGTACGTGCACTGCGCGTCCGGCCTTCAAGCCGAACAGCACCGCACCGATCCCCAGGGTACCGAACACCCAGCCCAACGCCGTCCAGCCGCCCGTCAGGTCATGCAGCACCCCCACCGCGAAAGGCCCCATCGAAGCCAGCGTGTAACCGACCCCCTGCGCCATGCTCGACAGGTTGGCCGCCACGTGCGCATCCTTCGAGCGCAGCACGATCAGGGTCAGGGCCAGTGCGAAGGTGCCGCCCTGCCCCAACCCCAGCAAGATGGCCCAGCCCCACAGGCCCTGCAGCGGCGCGTAGAGGCAGCCGAACAAACCCAGCAGCGTGGTCGACATGGCCGCGACGATGATCAGGCGCTGGTCCTTGCTGCGCGAGGCGATCCACGGCAGACCCAAGGAACTGACCAGCTGCGTCACCACTGAGCCGGACAGCACCAGCCCGGCCTCGGTCGGCGTCAGGCCACGCCCGATCAGGATCGACGGCAACCAACCGAAGACGATATAAGCCAACGAAGACTGCATGCCCATGTACAGCGTCACCTGCCAGGCCAGAGGATCGCGCCACAGGCCGCGCACGCGATACACCGGGCGGTGTGCACCGTGGCCCTGGCGCGCCTGGGGCGCCCATACCAGCATCGCCAGCAACGCCGGAACAGCCCAGCAACCCAGGCCGATTTCCCAGCTATCGCCAAAATGCTCGCTGATGGGCACCGTGGCCCCGGCTGCCAGCGCCGCGCCCAGGCACAAGGCCATGGTGTAGACGCCGGTCATGGTGCCTGCCTGCCGGGGAAAATCACGCTTGACGATGCCCGGCAACAGCACGCCAATGACGCCGATGCTGGCACCGGCCAGCAGGCTGCCGACGAAGACGCCGACCACCCCCAGGCTGCTGCGCAGCAGAATGCCACCTGCCAGTACCAACAGGATTCCCACGACCACGCGCTCAGCCCCGAATCGACGAGCCAGCACTGGCGCCAAGGGCGCGAACAGCCCCAGGCAGAGGACCGGCAAGGTCGTCAGCAGCCCGGCTTGGGACGCATTGAGCCCCAGGCTGTCGGACACCTGACCGAGCATGGGGGCCAGGCTCGACAGCGCCGGGCGCAGGTTCAGCGCCACCAGCACCAGGCCCAGCAGCAGGAGCCAGGGCCTGACGGCAGGCATGGGCGCAGCCTGGAGTGGATCGTCTTCGGCGTCGATCAGCACGGTGTCGACCGGGGGCGGCGTGGTGGGATTAAGGTCTCTCATGGTCATCGAGGCTCACGATTCTGTCGAGGCACACCGGGTTGGCGGCCTGAAAAGCGCCGGGGCCGCATAGCGGCCCCGGCGTCAGGGATCACGGTTCGACCCGTGATCAGTCCAGCGCGTTCAGCAACGCCTGGTTCTGCTCGGGCGTGCCGATGGTGATGCGCAGGTACTGGGCGATGCGTGCCTGCTTGAAGTGGCGCACGATCACACCCTGGCCACGCAGGTGAGCCGCGAGTTCAGCGGCGTCCCGCTGCGGGTGGCGGACGAAGATGAAGTTCGCCGCCGACGGCAGCACCTCGAAACCCCGCTCGGCCAAGGCATCCACCAGCGCTTCGCGGCTCTCGATCACCTGGCGGCAGGTCTGCTCGAAATAGGCACGGTCCTCGAACGCTGCCGCCGCTCCGACGATCGCCAAGCGATCGAGCGGGTAGGAGTTGAAGCTGTTCTTGATCCGTTCCAGCGCCTCGATCAGGTCCGGGTGGCCGACGGCCAAGCCGACCCGCAAGCCGGCCAGCGAGCGCGACTTGGACAAGGTCTGGGTCACCAGGAGGTTGTCGTAGCGATCGATCAGGCTGATCGCGGTCTGGCCGCCGAAGTCGATGTAGGCCTCGTCCACCACCACCACCGAGTCGCGGTTGTCCTGCAGCAACTGCTCGATCGCCTCCAGCGGCAACAACACCCCCGTCGGCGCATTGGGGTTGGGGAAGATGATGCCGGCATTGGCCGTGCGATAGTCCTCGATGCGGATGCGGAACTGCTCGTCCAGCGCCACCGGCTCGAAGGGAATGCCGTACAGCCCGCAGTAGACCGGGTAGAAGCTGTAGCTGATGTCCGGGAACAGCAATGGGCCCCCATGCTGGAACAGCCCATGGAAGATGTGCGCCAGCACCTCGTCCGAGCCGTTGCCGAGAAACACCTGGTTCGAGGCGATACCGTAGTGCTCGGCCACGGCGTGCTTGAGCACATCGCTGTTCGGATCAGGGTAAAGGCGCAAGCCATCGCCCAACTCGCCCCGCATCGCTTCCAGGGCCTTCGGCGAAGGGCCATAGGGGTTCTCGTTGGTGTTGAGCTTGACCAGCCGTGCCAGCTTGGGTTGTTCGCCCGGTACATACGGCACCAGGTCCTTGACGAACGGGCTCCAGAATCGACTCATGTTCATTCCCCCTGCCGCGCGTCGCGGATACGGTATTCGGCGCTGCGGGCATGGGCCGTCAGCGATTCACCACGGGCCAGTACCGAAGCGGTCTTGCCCAGCTCGGAGGCACCGGCCTCGGAGCAGAAGATGATCGACGAACGCTTCTGGAAGTCGTACACGCCGAGCGGCGACGAGAAGCGCGCGGTGCCCGAGGTGGGCAGCACATGGTTCGGCCCGGCGCAGTAGTCGCCCAGCGCCTCGCTGGTGTGACGCCCCATGAAGATCGCCCCGGCATGGCGAATCTGCGGCAGCCAGGCCTGCGGGTCGGCGACCGACAGCTCGAGGTGTTCCGGCGCGATCCGATTGGCCACCTCGATGGCCTGCTGCATGTCGCGCACCTGGATCAGGGCACCGCGGCCATTGATCGATTTCTCGGCGATCTCGGCGCGCTCCAAGGTCGGCAGCAACCTGTCGATGCTGGCGGCGACCCGGTCGAGGAAGGCGGCGTCCGGGCTGACCAGAATGGCTTGCGCATCCTCGTCATGCTCGGCCTGGGAGAACAGGTCCATGGCGATCCAGTCCGGGTCGGTCTGCCCGTCGCAGACCACCAAAATCTCCGAGGGCCCGGCGATCATGTCGATGCCCACCTGGCCGAACACGTGGCGCTTGGCAGTGGCGACGTAGATGTTGCCGGGGCCGACGATCTTGTCCACCGGCGGCACGCTCTCGGTGCCGTATGCCAGCGCCGCGATGGCCTGGGCGCCTCCGAGGGTGAAGACCCGATCGACCCCGGCGATGCACGCCGCCGCCAGCACCAGCTCGTTGATCTCGCCACGCGGCGTCGGCACCACCATGACCACTTCGGCCACGCCAGCGACCTTGGCCGGCAGTGCGTTCATCAGCACCGAGGACGGGTAGGACGCCTTGCCACCCGGCACGTACAGCCCGGCGCGGTCCAGTGGAGTGACCTTCTGCCCCAGCACGGTGCCGTCGGCCTCGGTGTACTGCCAGGAATCCTGCTTCTGCCGCTCGTGGTAGACGCGCACGCGCTCGGCGGCGGTCTCCAGGGCCTGGCGCTGGGCGGGTGTGATCCGCGTCAAGGCCAGCTCCAACCGCGCACGGTCGAGGATCAGGTCGTCGATGGTCGTGGCCTGCACGCCATCGAAGCGCTGGGTGAACTCCACCAGCGCCGCATCGCCACGCTCGCGCACGGCCTTGATGATGTCCAGCACGCGCTGATTGACCGCATCGTCGGACACGCTCTCCCAGCTCAACAGATGATCCAGATGTCGGGCGAACTCCGGATCAGCGGCATTGAGACGAGCAATTGCAGTGGGCAGAGTCATGACGAGGGCCTCGATGATTGGCGAATGCTCAGGCGCCCAGGGCTACCGATCGATCCGCGCGGGCACCCGAGAAAAAGGCTGTGGACGCGGAAGGACGGGCGCGACGGTGGACGTCGCGCGCGGGAGTCAGCCGCGGTGTCGCGCCTGCACGGCGTGGCGCAGGGTGTCGATCAGGCTTTGGATGCGTGCATGCTGCATCTTCATCGACGCCTTGTTCACCACCAGGCGCGAACTGACGTGGGCGATCAGCTCCTGGGGTTCCAGGCCGTTGGCCCGCAAGGTGTTGCCGGTGTCGACCACATCGATGATCTTGTCGGCCAGGCCGATCAGTGGGGCCAGCTCCATCGAGCCGTACAGCTTGATGATGTCGACCTGACGGCCCTGCTCGGCGTAGTAGCGCTTGGCGACGTTGACGAACTTGGTGGCCACGCGCAGGCGACCGCTGGGCTCGCTCGCGCCGACGGCGCCAGCGGTCATCAGCTTGCACTGGGCGATCTGCAGATCGAGCGGCTCGTACAGGCCCTGGCCGCCATACTCCATCAGCACGTCCTTGCCGGCCACGCCGAGGTCGGCCGCGCCATGCTCGACATAGGTGGGCACGTCGGTGGCCCGCACGATGAGCAAGCGGACGTCATCCTGGGTGGTCGGGATGATCAGCTTGCGGCTCTTGTCCGGGTTCTCGGTAGGGACGATGCCGGCATCGGCCAGCAGCGGCAGGGTGTCATCGAGAATACGGCCCTTGGATAGCGCAATGGTCAACATGGAACGTGAATCCTTCAGCAGTTCTGACCGGTCGGGCCTGGCCCGACCGGAGGGGTGACGGCTGGCGTGCGCCGCCCGGGCTCAGCCCGGAACGCGACGGATCTTGGCGCCCAGCATCTGCAGTTTTTCCTCGATGCACTCGTAGCCACGGTCGATGTGGTAGATGCGGTCGATCAGCGTGTCGCCCTCGGCGACCAGGGCCGACAGCACCAGGCTGGCCGACGCACGCAGGTCGGTGGCCATGACGGGTGCACCCTTGAGCGTGTCGACGCCGGTCACGATGGCGGTGTTGCCCTCGACCTGGATCTGCGCGCCCATGCGGTGCATCTCGTACACGTGCATGAAACGGTTCTCGAAGATCGTCTCGATCACCGCACCGGTGCCTTCGGCCACGGCGTTGAGCGAGATGAACTGCGCCTGCATGTCGGTGGGGAACGCCGGGTACGGTGCGGTGCGCAGGTTGACGGCCTTGGCCTTGCGCCCATGCATGTCCAGCGCGATCCAGTCTGCGCCCGTGGTCACGTCGGCACCGGCCTCCCTGAGCTTCTCCAGCACGGCCTCGAGGATGGTCGGATCGGTGTCCTTGAGCTTGACGCGCCCACCGGTGATGGCGGCAGCGACCAGGTAGGTGCCGGTCTCGATGCGGTCGGGCATGACGCGGTAATTGGCCGAGTGCAGGCGCTCGACACCGTCGATGGTGATGGTGTCGGTGCCGGCGCCCTGGACGTTGCCGCCCATGGCGTTGATGAAGTTGGCCAGGTCGACCACTTCCGGCTCGCGAGCGGCGTTTTGCAGCACGCTGCGCCCCTTGGCCAAGGCTGCGGCCATCATGATGTTCTCGGTACCGGTCACGCTGACGGTGTCGAAGAAGAAGTGCGCACCGCGCAGGCCGCCTTCAGGGGCCTCGGCCTTGATGTAGCCACCCTCCACTTCGATCTTCGCGCCCATCGCCTCGAGGCCACGGATGTGCAGGTCGACCGGACGCGAACCGATCGCGCAGCCACCAGGCAGGGCCACTTCGGCCTTGCCGAAACGGGCGACCATCGGGCCGAGCACCAGGATCGAGGCGCGCATGGTCTTGACCAGCTCGTACGGGGCCACCAGGGTCTTGATGGTACGCGGGTCGATCTCGACCGCGAGCTTCTCGTCGATCACAGGCTCGATGCCCATGCGCCCGAACAGCTCGATCATGGTGGTGATGTCGTGCAGGTGCGGCAGGTTGCCGACCGTGACCGGGCCATCAGCCAGCAGGGTCGCGGCCAGGATCGGCAGGGCGGCGTTCTTCGCCCCGGAAATGCGGATCTCGCCGTCGAGACGCGCGCCGCCAGTGATAATCAGTTTGTCCATTGGAGTCTCGCCGCCAAGTTGGCTCAGGTGCGCTCAGCCCAGGCTGCGCTGCTGAAGAATTTCATGGTTACCGCATGGATGCTGCCGTCGGCGATCCAGGGATTCAGGTGGGCGTAGATCGCCTGCTGACGCTTGACCGGGCTTTGGCCGGCCAATTCGTCGCTGATCACGTTCAGCTGGAAGTTGCAGCCCTCGCCCTCGACTTCGACCCGGGCGCCCGGCAGTTTTTCTTCAAGGAACTTCTTAACGTCTACGGCGTGCATGCTCAACCTCAATCGGCGCTCTGTGCGCGCGGGGTCGGTCATCATACAAAAAAGCCCCTCGCCTGCGAAGCCCATGAACGAGCACGCTGACCGAGGGGCATCGATGACGCACGCGTTTCAGCGCGTCAGCACATCGTCCAGATCGTAGACATCGGCGATTTCCCGCATGTCCGCAGGCATGTCGCGCAGCTCGCAGGTCTTGCCGGCCGCCTGCGCGTCACGCATGAACGCCAGCAGCAACGACAGGCCGACACTGCTGGAGCGCTGGACGGCAGAGCAGTCCAGCACCAGGCGAGGCTCACGGCAGGCCGCGATCAGTGCCTTGCCCTGCTTGCGCAGCGACGGGCCGCTGCGGTAGTCCAGGATGCCCGCCAGGCACAGGGTGCCCGGCTGTGGCATGCCGATGCTGGCATCACTCATTGCACCGCCTTCTCGGGAGAGCTGTCGGCAGTCTGCTTGGCCTTGGCCACTTCGCCCGCCCAGCCGTCGATGGTCTTGTCCAGGTCATTGCCGTTGCGCTGCATGGCGTCGGCGAACTGGTCACGGAACAGCTTGCCGATGTTGATGCCATTGACGATGACGTTACGCACCTTCCACTCGTTGCCGAGTTTTTCCAGGGTGTAGGACACCGGGTACACCGCGCCGTTGTTGCCACGGACCTTCATGCCGACGCTGGTGCGCTTGCCATCCTCGGCCTTGGCCGGATCGAGCGTGATGCCCTGGTTGTCGTAGTCGAGCAGTGCATTGCCATAGAACTGCAGCAGGCTGCGCTTGAAGTTTTCCTGGAAGCGCTGCATCTGCGCCGGGGTCGCCTTGCGCGAATACTTGACGGTCATGATGCTCTTGGAAATGCCGTCGGCGTCGACCACCGGACCCAGGATGCGGTTGAGCGACTGATAGAACGCTTCGCGATCGTTGCGGTAGCTGTCGCGGTTGTTCTTCAGGTCGGTCAGCAGCGCATCGGTGGTGCCCTGGATCACGTCGTGGGCCGATTGCCCAGGCGCAGCGTTGGCCAGCATCGGGAGGGCCGCCAGCAACACCAGCAGGCCTCGTCGCAGGATCGAAATCATGAAAACTCCTTATTTAGCTTCTTTGCCAACGGAATTGAGCAGGAACTTGCCGATCAGGTCTTCCAGCACCAGTGACGACTGCGTGTCGTGAATGGTTCCGCCTTCCTTGAGCACGTCCTCTTCGCCACCGACACTGATGCCGATGTACTTCTCGCCGAGCAGCCCGGCGGTGAGGATCGAGGCGGTGGAGTCGGTCGGCAGGTTGTCGACGTCGCTGTCCAGTTGCAGCGTGACCCGCCCCATGTAGCTGTCGCGGTCCAGGTCGATTGCCGTGACCTTGCCGATGGTCACCCCGGCCATGGTGACCTTGGCGCGCACGGTGAGCCCGGCGATGTTGTCGAAGTAGGCATAGACCTTGTAGGTCTCGGTAGTCGGGCTTGCCGACAAGCCGCTGACACGCAGCGCCAGCAGCAGCAGGGCCAGGATCCCAGCCAGAAGGAACAGGCCGACACCGATTTCCAGGGTGCGGTTTTGCATCAGAAATCTCCAAACATCAAGGCGGTCAGAATGAAGTCCAGGCCCAGGACTGCCAAGGAGGCATAGACCACGGTTCTGGTGGTGGCGCGACTGATCCCTTCCGAGGTCGGCTCGCAGTCGTAGCCCTGGAACACGGCGATCCAGGTGACGACGAACGCGAACACCACGCTCTTGACCAGGCCGTTGAGGACATCGTCGGTGAAGGAAACGCTGTTCTGCATGTTGGACCAGAAAGAGCCCTCATAGACTCCCAGCCAATCCACCGCGACCCAGGAGCCACCCCAGATCCCGACCACGCTGAAGATCAGCGCCAGCAGCGGCAGAGAAATGAAGCCGGCCCACAGGCGTGGCGCGACGATGTACTTGAGCGGGTCGACGCCGATCATCTCCAGGCTCGAGAGCTGCTCGGTGGATTTCATGTTGCCGATCTCGGCGGTCAGGGCCGAACCGGCGCGCCCGGCGAACAGCAGGGCCGTGACCACCGGGCCCAACTCGCGCAGCAGAGTCAGGGCGATCATCTGCCCCACGGCCTGCTCGGAGCCGTACTTGGTCAGGATGCTGTAGCCCTGCAGCGACAGCACCATGCCGATGAACACACCGGACACGGCGATGATCGCCAGCGATAGCACGCCGACCGAATACAGCTGCCTGACCAGCAGCTGGAAGCCGCCGCCGATGCCGCCACGGCCGACCAGGGCATGCATCAGGAACAGGCAGGACCGGCCCAGCACGGCGACGATGTCGATGGCCGCGCGGCCGAACAGGCGCACGCGCTCAAGCAAGGATCTTCTGCGCATCAACGCGCTCCCAACAAATCGGCGCGGTAATCGGGCGCAGGGAAATGGAATGGCACGGGGCCGTCGGGGTCGCCCTTCATGAACTGACGAATGCGCGGATTGTCCGACCCCATCAGCTCCTCCGGCGTGCCTTGGCCCAGCACCTGGCCGTCGCCGACCACATAGAGGTAGTCGGCGATGCTGGCGGTCTCGGCCAGGTCGTGGGACACCACGATGCTGGTGATCCCCAGGGCATCGTTGAGCAGACGGATCAGCCGCACCAGTACGCCCATGGCGATCGGGTCCTGGCCCACGAACGGTTCGTCGTACATCAGGATCTGCGGATCCAGGGCGATCGCCCGGGCCAGGGCCACGCGGCGCTTCATGCCCCCGGACAGCTCGTCGGGCATCAGCTCGATGGCGCCGCGCAGGCCGACGGCCTGCAGCTTCATCAGCACGATGTCGCGGATCATCTCTTCGGGAAGTTCGGTGTGCACCCGCAGCGGGAAGGCGACGTTCTCGAACACATCCAGGTCGGTGAACAAGGCGCCGCTCTGGAACAGCACGCCCATCTGCTTGCGCGCATCGAACAGGTCGGCGCGTGACAGCGCCGGCAGGTTCTGGCCATTGACCCACACCTCGCCACCGGCCGGGCGCAGTTGTGCGCCCATCAGGCGCAGGAGCGTGGTCTTGCCGCAGCCGGAGGGCCCCATGATGCCCGTGACCTTGCCACGCGGGATGCGGATATCCACATCCTTGAAAATGCTGCGCGAACCGCGCTTGAAGGAGACGCCCTTCAACTCGACCGCGTAGTCGCTGTGCACACTCATCTAGACTCCTTGCGATGCGACTTTCGTCAGTTGGACGCCCACCTTCACGGTGAAGGCACACCCCTCGGGCCGCCCAGACAGCGGCGGACTATACCATCGGGCATGGAACCGGCCAAAGACGCAGGCGCCTGGGCGGGGGTTTACGCACCGCAGCGCGCAGGGCAACGCAATCACAGGGTGAGGCTTTCGCCCATACCCGGTATAATCGACAGCTCCAAATCAGATATGCCTCAATCGACATGAGCCCAACCCGCGAGCTGATCCTCTCCGCCCAACGCACCCTGCAGTTGGAACGCGACGCCATCGACGATCTGCTGGCCCGTATCGACGACACGTTCGTGCAGGCCTGCCAGCTCATCCTGGGCAGCCGTGGCCGGGTCGTGGTGCTGGGCATGGGCAAGTCCGGCCATGTCGGCAACAAGATTGCCGCCACCCTGGCCAGCACCGGCACGCCGGCGTTCTTCGTCCACCCGGCCGAGGCCAGTCATGGCGACATGGGCATGATCACCCGGGACGACGTGATCCTGGCGCTGTCGAATTCGGGGACCACCTCGGAAATCGTCACGCTGCTGCCACTGATCAAGCGCCTGGGCATCCGCATGATCGCCCTCACCGGCAATCCAGACTCGACCCTGGCGCGCGCGGCCAACGTCAACCTCGACGTGAGCGTGGCCCAGGAGGCCTGCCCGCTGAACCTGGCACCGACCTCGTCCACCACCAGCGCGCTGGCCCTGGGCGATGCCCTGGCCATCGCCCTGCTCGAGGCCCGCGGCTTCACGGCCGAGGATTTCGCCTTCTCGCACCCCGGCGGTGCCCTGGGCCGCCGCCTGCTGCTCAAGGTCGAGGACATCATGCATGCAGGCGATGCCCTGCCGTGCGTACGGCGCGCGACCTCGTTGAAAGATGCCCTGCTGGAGATGTCGCGCAAGGGCCTGGGCATGACCGTGGTCGTGGACGACGACGAGCGCCTGGCCGGTATCTTCACCGACGGCGACCTGCGGCGCAGCCTGGACCGCGACCTCGACATGCGCCATGCGCGCATCGACGACGTCATGACGGTCCATGGCAAGACCGTGCGTGCCGACATGCTCGCCGCCGAAGCGTTGAAGATCATGGAGGATTTCAAGATCAACGCACTGGCCGTGGTGGACGCCGATGACCGTCCGATCGGCGCCCTCAACATGCATGATCTGCTGCGCGCCGGGGTGCTCTGATGCACACGGTCGCCGAGCAATGTGGCGGGCGCGCCTGTCACACGTCTATGCTGCACGTCCGGGATGACCTGGATCGTGTCATCGCCAACCTTCTGTAGAGCTTCGTATGTTCAGCAAGAAAGCCCGCAACATCGCCATGCTGGTCGCGATCGCCGCCGTGCTGGGCGCGATCGGCTACTGGAACGTGAGCCCCGAAAGCTTCCTGGAGAAGCCGGTGGCCCAGGTCGACGAGAGCGCCATCGACTACTACGCGACCAATGCGCACAGCGTCCAGTACCTGCCGGATGGCAAGATGCAGTACGACATGACCGCCGACAAGGTCGAGCACATGAAGGCCAGCGAGGTGACCCTGCTGACCCGACCGAACCTCCAGATGTACCGCGGCACCACGTACCCCTGGCACGTCACCAGCGAGCGCGCCGAGGTCAATCCGGACGGCACCGAGGTCGAGCTGATCGACAAGGTGCGCGTCGCCCGTACCGACGAACGCAAGCGCGACACCATTATCACCACCACGCGCATGACCGTGTTCCCGCAGAAGCAATATGCGCAGACCGAGCAAGCCGTTAGAATCGACGGCGCCGGTGGCACGACCACGGGTACAGGCATGAAAGCCTATTTGAAAGACGGCAGGATGGACCTGCTGTCCAACGTAAGAGGACAGTATGAGGCTCGTTAAAACCCTCCCCTTTTTGCTCAGCCTGAGCGCGGCACTGGGAAGCGCGAGCGCCTGGGCCCTGCCGACCGACCGTGACCAGCCCATCCGCATCCAGGCCGACGACGCCCACCTCGACGACAAGCAAGGTGTGGCGACCTATACCGGCGACGTGGTGATCACCCAGGGTTCCATGGTCATCAAGGGCAACAAGGTCACCATCACGCGGGCCAGTTCCGGTGACATCGACGTGGTCACCTCGGTGGGCAACCTGGCCTACTTCGAGCAGCGCCAGAGTGCGGCCAAGCCCGACAAGATGCAGGGCTGGGCGGTCACCATCCAGTACCAGGCCCTCAAGGACACGATCATCCTGACCGATCGCGCCAAGGTCACCAACGAAGGCAACAGCACCGAAGGCGAGAAGATCGTCTACAACACCAAGACCCAGGTCGCGACCGCCGGCCGTGGTGGCAACGTGACGTCGCCCCGTCAGCGCATCGACATGGTGATCCAGCCGAAGAAGAAGGCCGAGTAATGGCAACCCTCAAAGCCCAGCATCTGGCCAAGAGCTACAAGGGCCGCCAAGTGGTGCGCGACGTCAGCCTGTCGATCGAGAGCGGGCAGATCGTCGGCCTGCTTGGCCCCAACGGCGCCGGCAAGACCACCTGCTTCTACATGATCGTCGGCCTGGTACAGGCCGACCAGGGCCGCGTCCTGATCGATGCCCTGGACGTCAGCCACCAGCCCATGCACGGTCGCGCGCGCGCCGGCATCGGCTACCTGCCCCAGGAAGCCTCGATCTTCCGCAAGTTGTCGGTGGCCGACAACATCATGGCGATCCTCGAGACCCGCAAGGAACTCGACACGGAAGGCCGCCGCAAGGAACTCGAGGGGCTGCTTCAGGAATTCCACATCACCCACATCCGCGACAACCTCGGCATGAGTCTGTCTGGGGGTGAGCGCCGCCGCGTCGAGATCGCCCGCGCCCTGGCCACCGCGCCCAAGTTCATCCTGCTGGACGAGCCGTTCGCCGGTGTCGATCCGATTTCGGTGGGCGACATCAAGCAGATCATCCACCACCTCAAGGCCAAGGGTATCGGTGTGCTGATCACCGACCACAACGTCCGTGAAACGCTGGACATCTGCGAGACGGCCTACATCGTCAACGATGGCCAGCTGATCGCCGAGGGGGATGCTCAGACCATTTTGTCGAACGACCTGGTCAAGGAAGTCTACCTGGGGCACGAGTTCCGCCTGTGATCCTGACCCGAAGGGCCCATGCCCTCCGGGGTGATGCAGGCACGCGCGGTGGCGCGCCAACGTGCCATGGCACGCCACGCCTTTACACGTCAAGCCTAGGCAAACGCGGCAAATTCAGGCATATGACCTCTTCGTGAGCAGCGCTCTGGCGCGCTGGCATATGTGTAGTGGATGGCGCAGGCGCGCCGGCGAACAAGGTATTAAGCCCCAGCCATGAAAGCATCGCTCGTCCTAAAAATGGGCCAGCAACTGACGATGACCCCGCAGTTGCAACAGGCCATTCGTCTGCTCCAGCTTTCTACCCTGGACCTCCAGCAAGAGATCCAGGAAGCGCTGGAATCGAACCCGATGCTCGAACGTCAGGAAGACGGCGAGGATTTCGACAACAGCGACCCGATGGCCGACAACGCCGAGAGCAAGCCGGTCGCCGAAAACCAGGAGACCAGCCACCAGGACAGCGCCTTGAGCGCCGACAGCCTGGAAGACGGCGAATGGAACGAGCGCATCCCCAGCGAGCTGCCCGTCGACACGGCGTGGGAGGACATCTACCAGACCAGCGCCAGCAACCTGCCGGCAGGCGATGACGACGAGTGGGACTTCACCACCCGTACGTCGGTCGGCGAGAGCCTGCAGAGCCACCTGCTCTGGCAACTGAACCTGGCACCGATGTCCGATACCGACCGCCTGATCGCCGTCACCCTGATCGACTCGATCAACGACCGTGGTTACCTGGAGGAAACCCTCGAGGAGATCTGCGGCTCGTTCGACTCCGAGCTGGACATCGAGCTCGACGAAGTCGAGGCCGTGCTGCACCGCATCCAGCAGTTCGAACCGGCCGGCATCGGCGCGCGCACCCTGGGGGAGTGCCTGCTCCTGCAACTGCGTCAGCTCCCGGCCAGCACGCCCTGGATGAGCGAAGCGCAGCGCCTGGTCACCGACTACATCGACCTGCTCGGCGCGCGTGACTATAGCCAGTTGATGCGCCGGATGAAGCTCAAGGAAGACGAACTCCGCCAGGTCATCGAGCTGGTGCAGAGCCTCAACCCGCGCCCCGGCCTGCAGATCGAGTCGAGCGAGCCCGAGTACGTGGTCCCGGACGTGATCGTGCGCAAGCACCATGACCGCTGGCTGGTCGAACTCAATCAGGAAGCGGTGCCCCGGCTGCGCGTCAACGCCCAGTACGCCGGTTTCGTACGCCGTGCCGACACGAGTGCCGACAACACCTTCATGCGTAATCAGCTGCAGGAAGCGCGTTGGTTCATCAAGAGCCTGCAGAGTCGTAACGAGACGCTGATGAAGGTGGCCACGCAGATCGTCGAGCACCAGCGAGGCTTTCTCGACCATGGCGACGAGGCGATGAAGCCGCTGGTGCTGCACGACATCGCCGAGGCTGTCGGCATGCACGAGTCGACCATCTCCCGCGTGACGACCCAGAAATACATGCACACCCCCCGTGGCATCTACGAATTGAAATACTTTTTCTCCAGCCACGTCAGCACCGCCGAAGGCGGGGAATGCTCGTCCACAGCCATCCGCGCAATCATCAAGAAACTGGTGGCGGCGGAAAATCAGAAAAAGCCATTGAGCGATAGCAAGATCGCTGGTTTACTGGAGGCACAAGGCATCCAGGTCGCACGTCGAACGGTCGCCAAGTACCGTGAGTCCCTCGGCATCGCACCGTCGAGCGAACGCAAGCGATTGATGTAGCCTGGATGTGCCACAGCGTTCCGGTGGCAGGTGCAATACCTGCCGCTTTATGCACGGGCAATACAAGGAGAAGCTGTATGCAAGTCAACATCAGTGGACACCATGTCGAAGTCACTCAGCCGCTGCGCGACTACCTCGACCAGAAGCTCAAGCGTCTGGAGGGGCATTTCGACAAGATCACCAACGTGCAGGTCATCATGAAGGTCGAAAAGCTTCAGCAGAAAGTCGAAGCGACCTTGCAGATTCCTGGCGGTGAAGTGGTCGCCAATGCCGAGCACGAAGACATGTATGCAGCCATCGACGCCCTGGCCGACAAGCTCGACCGCCAACTGAAAAAACACAAGGAAAAACAGCAGAGCCTGCTGCAAGGCGCCGCAGCTCGCTGATCCCCACTTCATGATCCGACTCGAAACCATCCTGACCCCCGGCCGTTCCCAAATGAACGCGCCGGGCGGCAGCAAGAAAAGCGCTCTCCAGAACATCGCCAAGCTGATCGCCCACGAGGTGCCGGAGCTGCGCGAGGATGACGTTTTCGCCAAGCTGATCGCCCGCGAGAAGCTGGGCTCCACCGGCTTTGGCAACGGCATTGCCATCCCCCATTGTCGTCTGGCCGGTTGCAACACGCCGGTCAGTGCGCTGGTCAAGCTGGAACATCCCATCGACTACGATGCCATCGACGGCGCGCCGGTGGACCTGCTGTTCGTGCTGCTGGTGCCGGAAGCGGCGACCGAGGCACACCTGGAGCTGTTGCGCCAGATCGCCAGCATGCTGGACCGCCAGGAGATCCGTGAGCGTCTGCGCAACGCGCAGAACAGCGAAGCCCTTTACCATGTGGTTCTGGACACGCAGAAAGAGGCCTGAGCATGCGCCTGATCGTCGTCAGTGGCCGGTCTGGCTCGGGCAAGAGTACGGCCCTGAACGTCCTGGAAGACAACGGCTTCTACTGCATCGACAACCTGCCAGCGGCCCTGCTGCCGCAACTGGCGGAAAACGCCCTGCTCAACACGGACATGCTGCAACCCAAGGTGGCCGTGTCCATCGATGCCCGCAACCTGCCCACGCACCTGCTCCAGTTTCCCGAGTTGCTCGAGAGCACGCGCGCCAGGCACATCCAGTGCGACGTGCTGTACCTCGATGCCGATGAGGACGTGCTGCTCAAGCGCTTTTCCGAAACACGCCGTCGCCATCCGCTGACCAATGCCAACCGCTCGCTGGCCGAGGCGATTCGCGTCGAGACCGAACTGCTGGGGCCGATTGCGGACCTGGCCGATCTCAAGATCGACACCACCCGCCTCAACCTGTACCAGTTGCGCGATTCCATCACCCTGCGCCTGCTCGACAAGCCCGAGCCTGGCACGGCGTTTCTGGTGGAGTCGTTTGGCTTCAAGCGCGGCATGCCGGTGGACGCCGACGTGGTATTCGATGTGCGTTGCTTGCCCAATCCCTACTGGAAGCCGGAATTGCGCGACCACTCGGGGCTGGAGCAGCCTGTGATCGACTACTTGGCCGCCCAACCGGATGTCGAAGACATGTTCCAGGATATCTCAGGCTACCTGGTCAAATGGCTGCCCCGCTTCGCGGCCAGCAATCGTGCCTACGTGACCATTGCCATCGGCTGCACGGGCGGTCACCATCGCTCGGTCTACCTGACCGAACGGCTTGGGCGACTGCTCCAGCAAACCTTGAAAAACGTCCAGGTTCGCCACCGCGACCTCTAGCCACAGGATCCGCACTACGATGCCCGCCCGCGAAATCACCATCATCAACAAGTTGGGCCTGCACGCTCGCGCGGCCGCCAAGTTCGTCGGCGTGGCCGGTCGCTTCCCCTGCCAGGTCAGGATCGGGCGTGCGGCGGACGCCTTGGTGGATGGTAAAAGCATCATGGCCGTGATGATGCTGGCCGCTGGCAAAGGTACCCAGGTGTACCTGTCGACCGAGGGCGATCAGGCGCAGGAAGCCATGGATGCCGTGGTGGCGTTGATCGAGAACCGGTTCGACGAAGGCGAGTGACGCCCGCCCTGCGATACCCGGCCCGGATGACCTTCAATGGGGTATGTCGAGGGCAGTGCAACACTACCCTCGAACAGGTGACACGCTGGTCGTCAGAAGCCCAGCCAGGCGATGCCACGCGCCATCAGGAGCGCGGTGCCGGCCAGCAATAACGCGGTACCCAGCACGAACCTGAACTGCCGCAGACTGCTGGTCGACATCGCTCCGAGGCGCATGCTCAGCGGCTCACTTCACGGCTTCAGCGTAACGGCGTTCCACTTCGTCCCAATTGACCACGTTGTAGAAGGCGCCAATGTACTCAGGACGACGGTTCTGGTACTTGAGGTAGTAGGCATGCTCCCAGACGTCCAGCCCCAGGATCGGTGTGTTGCCGTGCATCAGCGGGCTGTCCTGGTTGCCGCTGCTTTCGACCACCAGTTTCTTGTCGGGCGTGACGCTCAGCCAGGCCCAGCCGCTGCCGAAGCGGCTCAGGGCTGCCTTGGTGAACGCCTCCTTGAACGCCTCGAAACCGCCCAGCTGCGCATCGATGGCCTTGGCCACTTCGCCCTGCGGCTGACCACCCCCTTGCGGTGACATCACAGTCCAGAACAGGGTGTGGTTGGCATGACCGCCCCCCTGATTGATCACCGGGCCTTGCAGCTTCTCAGGCAGCTGCTTGACCGAAGCGACCAGCTTTTCGATCGGCCATTGGGCGTATTCGGTCCCCTCAATGGCAGCATTGAGGTTGTTGATGTAGGTCTGGTGGTGCTTGGTGTGGTGGATTTCCATGGTCTTCGCGTCGATGTGCGGTTCCAGGGCATCGTAGGCGTAGGCCAGTTTAGGCAAGCTATGGGACATGACAATGGATTCCATGTAATGGGGTTATAGAGTCCGACAACGGGTGTTCAGGTGAGTGCGCTCATTCATCGCCTGAGTCGGATGAGCAGACGGTCGGTACGCAGCAGTACTGGCGTTGCTCACCCCTGACAGTCCGCGCACGTGCAGGCATCCACGATGCGTGGCTCGCTCGCCGGTCAGAGACCACCTGCCGTGAGCTTTTCAGGGTCGAGCAAGGCCTCGAGCTGTTCACGGGACAGATCGGTGTGTTCGAGGGCCACATCGATGATCGGCCGCCCCTGCTTGTAGGCGGTCTTGGCAATCTCGGCGGCCTTCAGGTAACCGATGATCGGGTTCAGCGCCGTTACCAGGATCGGGTTACGCGACAGCGCTTCTTTCAGCTTGCCTTCGTTGACCTTGAAGCTGGCGATGGCTTTGTCGGCCAACAGGCGGCTGGCATTGGCCAGCAAGGCGATGCTCTCGAGCAGGTTGCGCGCGATCACCGGCAGCATCACGTTCAGCTCGAAGTTGCCCGACTGCCCGGCCACGGCGATGGTCGCGTCGTTGCCGATCACCTGAGCGGCGACCATGGCGGTCGCTTCCGGGATCACCGGGTTGACCTTGCCGGGCATGATCGATGAACCAGGTTGCAGGGCTTCCAGTTCAATCTCGCCCAGGCCGGCCAGGGGCCCGGAGTTCATCCAGCGCAGGTCATTGGCGATCTTCATCAGCGCGACGGCGGTGGTCTTGAGCTGCCCGGAGACGGCCACGGCGGTGTCTTGCGAGCCGATCAAGGCGAACAGGTTGTCACCGGGAGTGAAGGTCACCTGGGTCAGGTCGCTGAGCTGGCGGGCGAAGCCTTCGCTGAATCGTGGGTGTGCGTTGATCCCCGTGCCGACGGCAGTACCGCCCTGGGCCAGCGCCTGGAGGCTGGGCAAGGCGGCTTCCAGATGCGCCACCGCGCCCCGGATCTGTGCCGACCAGCCCCCGAGCACCTGACTCATGCGCACCGGCATGGCGTCCATGAGGTGCGTGCGCCCCGTCTTGACGTAGGCATGCACCTCAGTGGCCTTGCGGTCGAGGGTATCGATCAGGTGGCGCAGTGCTGGCAGCAGTTGCTCATGCAGGCCGAGCGCTGCACTGACGTGCAGGGTCGTGGGGATGATGTCGTTGCTGCTCTGGCCGCAGTTGACATGGTCGTTGGCGTTGACCGGCTCGCCCAGGAGCCGCGTCGCCAGGGTGGCGATGACTTCGTTGGCGTTCATGTTCGAGCTGGTGCCCGAACCGGTCTGGAAGACATCCACTGGGAAATGCTGGAGGAAGTCGCCTGCCAGCAGTTGCTTCACGGCCTCGACGATGGCCTGGCCCTGCCCTGCGCTGATCTGTTCCAGCTCGACATTGGTCCTGGCGGCTGCCGACTTGGCCAGCAGCAGGGCACGGATGAACTGAGCCGGCATGCGCTGGCCACTGATCGGGAAGTTATCGACCGCACGCTGGGTCTGGGCACCGTACAGGGCCTGCGCAGGCACCTGCAGTTCGCCCATGCTATCGCGTTCGATACGGGTATCACTCATCGTCATGTCCTTGCATCAGTTCATCGGAGGAAATCGAAGGCAGCAGCACACAGGTGGCCAGTTGCATGGCGTAGGGCTGCCAGCGGTCGTTGTGCTCGCGTCGATCGAGGGTGCGCAGCTGCAGAAGCGGACGCCAGGCCTGGTCGAGGCAGATGCAGCGCCAGTGCCACGGCAACATGCGATCGCAGGCCGTGTCGAGCAGCAGGCGGAACGAGGTCAGGGCCACCGTCCAGGGCGAGGTCTCGGTGCAGCACACCAGATAGCGTCCCTCGGCCAGGTAATGATCGATCACGCGAGGCTCGTCAGGCTCGAGCGCGCACCGGATGCGGCGGCTGAGCCAACGCCAGTTTTCCAGATAGGGCAATTCGTGGAGGGCGGTCTTCATGAACATCATCGCCAGTCATTTGGGTAATGATATTCATTATTAAGTGATAAGTGGAATCACTTCAAGTAAAAGGCGTGCATGCCGCCCTGTCCTCACAGTCGGCGTCGAATGCCATCGCTGGCGAGCCAGCTCCCACAGATTCTGGTTCCAGATAGGCATCGGCGTGAGGGTCGCCCTCCTGTGGGGAGCGGGCTTGCTCGCGATGGGCGGCAGAAGCCGCCCTGGAGCACGATTGAAATCGAGTCACGAAGCCAGGGTGATCTGACCTGGCTTAACTGCCCGCCACGGTCATGCGTTCGATCAGCACTGAACCGGTATGGATGTTGCTGCGGGTTTCGACATCGTTGCCAATGGCGACGATCTTGTCGAACATGTCCTTCATGTTGCCGGCAATGGTCACTTCCTGCACCGCGAACTGGATTTCGCCATTCTCCACCCAATAGCCTGCCGCGCCACGGGAATAGTCGCCCGTCACCATGTTCAGGCCATGCCCCATCAGCTCGGTGACCAACAAGCCCCTGCCCATCTGCCGGATCAGCGCGGCCTGGTCCTGATCGCCATGGGTCACGAAGAGATTGTGCACACCGCCTGAGTTGGCAGTGCTCGGCAGCCCCAGCTTGCGCCCCGAGTAGGTCCCCAGCACGTAGGAGACCAGCTCGCCATTCTCGACGAACGGCTTGGCATAGGTGGCCAGGCCGTCGCCATCGAAGGCCGCACTGGCCAGGGCGCGTGGCAGGTGAGGCCGTTCGTCCAGGGTCAACCAGCGGGGGAACAGACGCTGCCCCAGGGCGCCTTCGAGGAAGGACGACTTGCGGTAGAGATTGCCGCCGGAAATGGCCGACAGGAAACTGCCGAACAGGCCACCGGCCAGCTCGGCCGAGAACAGCACCGGCACTTCGCACGTGGGCACCGGACGCGCGCCCAATCGACTGGCGGCACGTTGCGCGGCGCGGCGGCCGATGCTGCGAGGGTCGGCCAACAGGTCGCCCCGGCGATTCACGTCATACCAGTAGTCACGCTGCATCTGGCCATCGCCCTCGGCGATCATCACGCAGCTCAGGCTGTGGCGCGTCGAGGCGTAGCCACCGACGAAGCCATGGCTGTTGCCATAGACACGGCAGCCCTGGTGCGTGTTGAGGCTGGTGCCGTCGGCGTTGCTAATGCGCGCATCGGCCTCGAACGCGGCGTCCTCGCACGCCAGGGCCAGTTCGATGGCGCGCTCTGGCGACACGTTCCAGGCGTGATAGAGGTCGAGGTCTGGCAAGTCATGTGCCATCAGCGCCGCGTCGGCCAGGCCCGAGCACTCGTCCTCGGAGGTGTGCTGGGCGATCGCCAGGGCCGCCGCGACCGTTTCACGGATGGCCTCGGCCCCACTGGCCGAGGTGCTGGCCGAGCCCTTGCGCTGGCCGACGTAGAGCGTGATGCCGAACCCCTGGTCGCGGTTGAACTCCACCGTCTCGACTTCGCGCTGGCGGACCGTGGTGGACAAGCCCTGCTCCAGCGAGACGGCCACCTCGCAGGCGCTGGCCCCTTGGCGTCGGGCTTCGTCGATGATCTGCTCGACTTGTTCCTGCAAGGCCGGCAGGTTCTGCGGGCCTATGCTCTGGACTGCGCTCATGGTTGTCTCCAACTGATTCTGTGTTCGGCGCAGGCCTTCGTCCGAGCGGATCGGACAAGCTGCCTCCGACTGGTTATCATGGCGGCGTTTTTCAGCGGACGGCCCCCATGGTTGATTCATACGACGACGCCTTCGACGGCGAAAAAAGCAAGACCCAGATCAAGCGCGAGCTGCAGGCGCTGGTCGAACTCGGCGAGCGCCTCACCACGCTCAAGGCCGACACCCTGGCACGCTTGCCCTTGACCGATGCGCTGCGCAAGGCACTGGCCGAAGCCAGCAAGCACACCGCGCACATCGCGCGTAAACGACACATGTCGTTCGTCGGCAAGCTGATGCGCGACCAGGACATCGAGGCCATCACTTCGGTGATCGACCAGCTCGACAGCTCGACGCGCGAGTACAACGAACGTTTCCACGGCCTGGAGCGCTGGCGTGACCGATTGGTCGACGGCAACGACGAGGACCTGGAACGCTTCGTCAATGAGTACCCGGACACCGATCGCCAGCATCTGCGCTCGCTGATCCGCCACGCGCAGCACGAGAAGGCTCGTAACAAGCCCCCGGCAGCGGCGCGCAAGGTGTTCAAGTACATTCGCGACCTCGACGAGACCCAGCGCGGCCTGCGCTGATCGACGCGGCACGCCTGGCTACCCGTGCCTCGGCACGGGCAGGCCCGGACGTGGAACGGCACTTCACGCGCCGGTGCCCCCCACGGTGATCGCATCGAGCTTGAGCGTCGGCTGGCCGACACCCACCGGCACCGATTGCCCATCCTTGCCGCAAGTGCCCACGCCACTGTCGAGCGCCAGATCGTTGCCGACCATCGAGACCCGGCTCATCGCCTCGGGCCCGTTGCCGATCAGTGTCGCGCCCTTGACCGGCGCGGTGATCTTGCCGTCCTCGATCAGGTAGGCCTCGCTGGTGGAAAAGACGAACTTGCCGCTGGTGATGTCCACCTGCCCCCCACCCAGGTTGGCGCAGTACAGCCCGCGCTTCACCGAGGCGATGATCTCTTGCGGGTCGCTGTCGCCAGCACGCATGTAGGTGTTGGTCATGCGCGGCATCGGCAGGTGTGCATAGGATTCGCGGCGACCGTTGCCGGTGACCGCCATGCCCATCAACCGGGCGTTGAGCTTGTCCTGCATGTAGCCTTTGAGAATGCCGTTCTCGATCAGCGTCGTGCACTCGGTCGGCGTGCCCTCGTCGTCCACGCTGAGCGAACCGCGTCGGTCCGGCAACGTGCCGTCGTCGACGATGGTGCACAGGCTGGACGCTACCTTCTGACCGATCTTGCCGCTGTAGGCCGAGCTGCCCTTGCGGTTGAAGTCACCTTCCAGACCATGCCCGACCGCTTCATGCAGCAGCACGCCGGACCAGCCCGAGCCGAGCACCACGGGCAACGTGCCGGCCGGGGCCGGTACCGCCTCGAGGTTGACCAGGGCCTGGCGAAGCGCCTCGCGGGCGTAGCCCATCACGCGCTCTTCGGTGAAGTAGCGGTAGTCGGTACGACCACCTCCGCCCTGCCCGCCCCGTTCACGACGACCATTCTGCTCGACGATCACGCTGACGTTGAAACGCACCAGCGGGCGCACGTCCGCTGCCAGGCTGCCGTCGGCCGCCGCCACCAGAATGCGCTCCCAGACCCCGGCCATGCTGACGCTGACCTGCTGGATCCGAGGGTCCAGCGCACGGGTCGCCGCATCGACCCGTTTGAGCAGCTCGACCTTTTCGGCGCGGCTGAGCACGTCCAGCGGGTTGTCCGGCGCATACAGCGCGGCCACTTCCTGACTGCGAAAGGCCTGGACCCGGCCGTTCTGGCCAGCGCGGGAGATCGAGCGCGCGGCGCGGGCCGCGGACGTCAGGGCTTCGAGGTTGATGGCATTGCTGTAGGCGAACCCGGTCTTCTCGCCAGACTGGGCACGCACGCCGACCCCTTGGTCGAGGTTGAAACTGCCTTCCTTGACGATGCCGTCTTCCAGGGCCCAGGTTTCCGATACCTGCCCCTGGAAATACAGATCCGCCGCATCGATGCCAGGGCTGGCCAACTCGCCCAGCACGGCCTGAAGGCTGTCCAGGGTCAGACCGCCCGGGGTCAGCAGCTGCTCGCTGACGGTGGTTAACATCTGGCTCATAATCACTCCGAAATAGGCGCGGGCCGCCAGGCGTCCCGCGAGAAAAAGCGTCGGTGCGCCAGCACCGGCATGCGCGCCCGGATGGACGCCTGTTCTTGGCTGTCGCGCGTGGCGATCAGCACGGCTTCGCCTTGGGCCTGTTGCGCGATCACGCGCCCCCAGGCATCGACGATCGCCGCATGGCCGAAGGTCTCCCTCGGCCCTGGATGCGTACCGCCCTGGGCCGCCGCCAGCAGGTAGCACTGGGTCTCGATGGCCCGTGCCCGGATCAGCACCTCCCAGTGCGCGGCGCCGGTCACCGCGGTGAAGGCCGACGGCGCGCTGATCAGCTCGGCCCCGGCAGCGCGCAGGGCGCTGTACAGCTCCGGGAAGCGCAGGTCGTAGCACACGCTCAGGCCCAGGCACCCGACCGGTGTCTCGGCCACTACCACGTCCAGGCCATGGGCATAGTCATCCGACTCCCGGTAGCGGCCTCGCTGATCGGCCACGTCGACGTCGAACAGGTGCAGCTTGTCGTACCGTGCCACGACTTCCCCCTGTGCGTCGACCAGCAACGAACAGGCGCGCGGCTTGGCATCGGGACGATCGAGCGGGGGCAACGGCACGGTGCCGGCCACGATCCATAACGTGAGGTCGCGGGCGGCGCGTTTCAACCAGGGCAGGATCGGCCCTTCTCCCAAGGCCTCCGCGCGCCCCAGGCCAGTGGCGTCGCGGCAGCCCATGGCGGCGAAGTTTTCCGGTAGTACCGCCAATCGCGCCCCGTCCGCGGCGGCCTGTTCGAGCAGGACTCGCGCCCGCGCCAGGTTGGCGCGTACGTCCGCCTGGCTGACCATCTGAATCACCGCTGCCTTCATCAGCGCTCCTTGCGTGCTCTCTGAAACGGCTTCACAAAGGTGATTCTAGGCGCTTTCAAGGGACCGACGACGTGATAATTCACGCTGGCGAACCGCGAGACCTTGTCGCCGATCAGCTGGTCGACCAGGAACAGGGCACCCCCGACCACGGGCGCGCCCACCAGGATCGCTGCCAGGGGCAGATTGTCGGTGACCGGCAGACTCACGCGCAGGTTGGCGACGACGCGCTCACGGGCCAGGTCCAGCGTGCCATCGAGCTCGAGATGGCTCGAGGGGCTGGTGACGGTGATGGGCTCACGGGTCACGTAGACACCCTCGCTGGCCATCAGCAGGCCCTTGACCCGGTCATAGGCCAGGCCCTTGCCCAGCAGGTCGGAGAAGTCCAGGCGCAGACGCCGACCGATGGCATTGAAGTTGAGCAGGCCGAAGACCCGCAGGGCCTGCGCGCCCCCTTCGATCTCCACGAACTGGCCGTCGCGCAGCGAGGCGTCGAGGCTGCCGGAGAAGCGCTTCAGGGCGATCCAGGCCGGCGAACCCGGCCAGCGACCGTCGGCATCCACGCGGAACGAGCGGCTGGTCACGGTCGGCGCGAAGCCCCAGGTCTTGAGCACCTGCCCCAGGTCTTGGCCGTGCAGGCGACCCTTGAACGTACTGGTCGAGGCGCCCGGGATGCCTTCCCACGTGGCGTCCCCTTCGACACGTAAACCCTTGAGGTCCAGGTCGATGGCGTTCACGTTCACGCCCTTGGCCGTCGGTCGCAGCTGCAGGGCCCAGCGTCCGTAGAAGTCATCACCGCGGTAGAGCTTGTCGATGCTCAGGTCGAGCCTCGGTGCCTGGCGTGGGTCGAAGCTGGCCAATGGGTCGGGCACATCCTCGGCGCGGTCCTGGGCCTCGTCGCCCGCTGGCAGGCGCAGGGTGCGCAGGCGCACCACCATCGGTGCCTGGCTGGCATCCGGCAACTGGGCATCGCCGATCACCTCACGGCTGTCCACGCGCAGGTCCCAGCGGCGTGGCAGCCGGACCAGTCGCACGACCGCCTGGTTCAGGTCGAAGCCGAAGGCCGTCAACCGCCCGATGCTCAGGTGCACCGAGTTCAGCCACTGTTGCAGGCCGCTGGTGCTCGAGGCGCCGGTCGGCGTGCCGGTGCCGGACGAAGCCAGGGTGCCCGATCGCTCCAGGGCTTTCTGCCAGGCTTGCACGTCCAGCGTGTCCAGGCGCCCGGCGACGCGCAGGCCCTGCTCGACCGGCAACAAGGCCTCGGCGCCCCCCAGGCGCAGCTCGCCACGACCGTCCAGCAAACGCTCGGCCGGAGCCGCGTAGGCCAGCGCAGCCAGCGCGGCATAGCGCGCATCGATTCGTCGCTCGGCACCGTCCAGGCTCATGCCGAAGGTCCCCTCGCGCGCCGTGCTGGCAGCCTTGCCGAACGGCGCCGGCAGGTCGATGGTCACGCCCTTGAGGTTCGAGTTCACCGTCAGCTGATTGCGCACGCCCAGGTCGAGACGCAGGCGATAGGGAATTTCGCCCGACACCGGTAGCGCTTGCTTGAACGCCAGCCAGTCGGTCAATGCAGTCAGCGCCACCTGCCCTTGCGCATCGATGCGGGTCTGCAGGCGGCCAGGCGCGCCCTCGGCCGTGAGGGTGGCGGTGACGGGGCGGTCGAAGGCGCGCAGACGGATATCGGTGCCGCTCAAGCCCTTGCTCAGGTCGAAGGTGAAATCCCCGCCCAGGCGGCTTAGCTCCAGGCGCGGGGACGCCACTGTCAGACGCGCCTCGGCGGTCTGGAAGTCGACCTTGACCTTCGGCAACTGCTCACCCCCGAGGGGAATGCCGAGCCGTACCCGGCCCTTCAACGGCCCTTGCCCCTCCCAGCCAGCGAAGATCTTGCCGGTGCCGATGGGCGCTTCCTGGAGAATCTTCAGCCCATCGCCCAGGCTGCCGTCGAAGGTCCCGTCCAGGTTCAGGTAGCTGTGCTGCTCGCCTTGGACCGGTGGAATGTCGACGCTGACATCGCTGACGCGCGTGTCGAGCAGCTTGCCGCGACGTGCCTTGACCCGCACGCTGGAGTTCTCGATGAACACCTGGCCGTCCACCTGCTGCACCTGGGGCCAGCCTGGCTGGAAGTCCAGGGTCGCATCGTGCACCTTGAAGAACAGGCTGATGTTGCGCGAATGGGCCGGCGCAGCATGGCTGAGCGAACCTTGGTACTGGAAATACCCCTCGTCGACGGTGCCCTTGACGATGGCGCTGCGCAGCCATTTGTCCAACGCCGGGCTGAGCACCTGAGGCAGGTACTTGGCGGTGTAGCGGCCATCGCCGTCGGTGAGGCCGACGCGCAGGTCCATGTAGTCTTCGCGGTGATCGTCCAGGTGCAGGCGGATCAGGAAGTCCGCGGCGATATGGCCTTCATCGCCCAGCACCTTGATGTAGGGTGCCGCCAGGGTGAAACGTTGCGCGTCGAGCTGCCAGGTCAGACGTGCATTGGCCTTCGGGTAATGCCACGGTTTGGCGAAGATCGGGTCCAGGTGCAGCATGAAGTCGTCACTGTCGAGCCGCAGTTCACCCTGCCCCAGGTCGCCCTGCACGCTGCCGCTGACATTGCCTGCCGCCGGCGCGCCATGGTAGGCATCGAAGCCGACCCGCTCGAGGTTGGCGGCGAAGCTCAGCCGCTGGTTGCCCTCGGCCTTGGGCCGGACCTGCACCTTCACGTTGTGCAAGGTACCGGTGACCTGCAAGGCATCGACTGCGGTCCTGGCCGCGTCCGGCAGCGGTGCCAGGGCATCGATCAAGGGCGTGAGCGGGGTCAGTGGCAGCGTGTCGACATCGATCAGCCACGTCTCGTCGGCCGGCTGCCGACCGGTCTGCTGGCGCACCAGCAGGCGCGACGACAGGGGTGTCTTGCCCACGGTCGCGCTCAAGGCATCGACCGTCAGCCGCCACCCTTCGTCGTGCCGGTCGACCCAGGCAGCCACCGCCATGTCCCGCACCGTCACCGGCGCCTGCCGGGCATGGGCGCCTGTCAGGCGCGGTGCCGCCAGCTTCACCGTGGCGCCGTGCAGGCGTCCTTGCCGCCAGTCGACCCATGCCTCACCCCCGGCCTGCAGCGTGCTGGCCTGCCAGTCGCCCAGCAGATGGCTCGGCAGCCAGCGTGCCCAATCGGCTTGCGGCACTTGCATATAGGCCGTGAAGGATCCATCACGCCAGGCGTCCGGGTCGACCTGGGCACGCAGGCTCACACTCAGCGGACGGCCATCGGGCAGGTTGGCCTGCACGTCCAGGCGCTGGTTCGGCGCGGCGGCCTGGAAACCCAGGTTGACGTAGGACAGCGTCATCGGGTCGTGCTGCCAAGGGCGCAGTATCAGCTGACTGTCGAGCACGTCGACACGGCCCAGCTGGCGCAGGCGCTGCAGCATCTGCCCAGGGTCGCTGGGCGCTTCGTCCTGGGACGGCAGGCCGTCGGCCGACCAGTGCCCCTTGGCATCTTCGCGCAGCCCCAGCTGCACACCCTGCAACTGAAGCCGTGACAGGCGCGGCTCGCGGGCCAGCAGGCTGGCCCAGAGCCCTGGCACCACACGGGCCTGGTCCAGGTGCAAGACGTGCTCGCCCTCGCCCACCTGCACGTCGCGCAGCGTCAGCACGGGCGCCAGGCCTTGCCACTGCCCTTCCAGCGCGCCGATGCGTACCGGCACGCCCAAGGCTTGGCGCGCCTTGACCTCGACCAGGTTGCGGTATTCAGCGACCAGGGGCACCAAGGCGCGGCCCAGGCTCGCGTAGACGGCGATCAGCACGACG
The DNA here is from genome assembly GCA_046940335.1 of Enterobacterales bacterium AN_CKDN230030167-1A_HGKHYDSX7. GTDB lineage: Bacteria > Pseudomonadota > Gammaproteobacteria > Pseudomonadales > Pseudomonadaceae > Aquipseudomonas. Next base: position 184,286 of record JBKYML010000006.1, on the reverse strand, counting down.
AGCAGTGCACACAGGGACAGGCCCCAGCGAGTCAGCGCAGCGAAAGGACGCATCAGACGCTCCATGGCCAGGACATAGCGAGGCAGGCCCACGAAGTCGATGCCACCCGAATCGTCCAGTGGCCTTCCACGTGTCGAACGCTCATGCTCGGTTCACAGGGGGGGAAGGCGACGCCAGGACGTCTCAGAGCAGCACCACGTCGTATTGTTCCTGCGAGTACATGGACTCGACCTGAAAGCGAATGGTTCGGCCGATGAACGCTTCCAGCTCGGCGACATTGCCCGATTCCTCGTCCAGCAGGCGGTCGACCACCTTCTGGTTGGCCAGCACCCGGTAGCCCTCGGCCTGGTAGGCGCGGGCTTCGCGCAGGATCTCGCGGAAGATTTCGTAACACACGGTTTCCGGCGTCTTCAGCTTGCCACGTCCGGCGCAGGCCAGGCAGGGTTCGCACAGCACCTGTTCGAGGCTCTCGCGGGTGCGCTTGCGGGTCATCTGCACCAGGCCTAGCTCGGTGATGCCGATGATGTTGGTCTTGGCATGATCGCGTTCGAGCTGTTTCTCCAGCGTGCGCAACACCTGGCGCTGGTGATCCTCGGTTTCCATGTCGATGAAGTCGATGATGATGATCCCGCCGATGTTGCGCAGTCGCAGTTGCCGGGCGATGGCGGTGGCGGCCTCCAGGTTGGTCTTGAAGATGGTCTCCTCGAGGTTGCGATGTCCGACGAAGGCACCGGTGTTGACGTCGATGGTGGTCATCGCCTCGGCCGGGTCCACCACCAGGTAGCCACCGGACTTGAGCGGCACCTTGCGCTCCAACGCCCGCTGGATCTCGTCCTCGACGCCGTAGAGGTCGAAGATCGGCCGCTCGCCGGGGTAGTGCTCCAGGCGGTTGGCGATTTCCGGCATCAGCTCCTCGACGAACTGGGTGGTCTTCTGGAACGTTTCGCGCGAATCGATGCGGATCTTCTCGATCTTGGCGTTGACCAGGTCGCGCAGGGTGCGCAGGGCCAGGCCCAGGTCCTCGTAGATCTCGGTCGGCGCGCCGCAGGTCTTGATCTGCTGGCCAATCTGCTCCCACAGACGGCGCAGGTAGCGGATGTCCTGGAGAATGTCCTCTGCACGCGCGCCCTCGGCGGCCGTGCGCAGGATGAAGCCGCCCGCGTTCTTCATGTCTTCGCGGGCCATGCAGTCGGTGACCACCTGCTTGAGCCGGTCGCGCTCGGCTTCGTCCTCGATCTTCAGGGAAATGCCGACGTGGCTGCTGCGCGGCATGTACACCAGGTAGCGCGACGGGATGGACAGTTGCGTGGTCAACCGTGCGCCCTTGCTGCCGATCGGGTCCTTGGTGACTTGTACCACCAGGGCCTGCCCTTCGTGTACCAGGGCGCTGATGGTCTCGACGGCCGAGCCTTCGCGCAGGGAAATCTCCGAGGCATGGATGAAGGCCGCCCGCTCCAGCCCGATGTCGACGAACGCAGCCTGCATGCCGGGCAGGACCCGCACCACCTTGCCCTTGTAGATGTTGCCGACGATGCCACGCCGCTGGGTGCGCTCGACATGCACCTCCTGCAGGACACCGTTCTCCACGACCGCCACGCGTGATTCCATCGGGGTGATGTTGATGAGGATCTCTTCGCTCATGGCCGCTTCTCGTCAGAATTCTTGTAAGGATGTCTCGCGCCACGGGGCCAGGCTATCAGAGGCGGACCTTCTCCTGGGCAGCGCCCGGCTGGGCCTGCCAGCAGGCCACGCCAAAACGCTCCAGCAGCGCGGCGGTTTCGGCCAGTGGCAAGCCGACCACCGCCGAATAGCTGCCGTGCAAGGCGGTGACGAACACCGCCCCCAAGCCCTGCACGGCGTATCCACCCGCCTTGTCCAACGGCTCGCCAGTGGACCAGTAGCGCTGCGCCTCGGCCTCGTCGATGACGCGGAACGTCACCTCGGTCGCCACGCACAGGCTCTCACACCGCGCGCCGTTCGTCACCGCGACGGCGGTCATGACGTGGTGACGACGGCCGGACAGGGCGGCGAGCATGGCCAGGCCGTGCTCGCGGCTCTGCGGTTTGCCGAGGATCTGGCCATCGAGCACCACGGCCGTGTCCGACCCCAGGACCACGCCCGGCAGGGTGAGACAGGCCTGCCCGGCCTCGGCCTTGGCCCGGGCCAGGCGCTCGACGTAGGCTGCCGCGGCTTCGCCAGGGTGCACCGATTCGTCGATCGGCGCGCTGACCACCGTGAGCGGTACGCCGATCTGCGCCAGCAGCTCGCGACGGCGGGGGGAAGCAGAAGCCAGGTACAGCGTGTTCATGCGGACGTCTCCGGGTGATTCGGCGTGGCGTTCAGTTGACGCCCAGACGCTTGCGCACATCGCGCAGGGCGAAGCTCAGCCAGGGCCAGAGCAAGGCGCTGATGACGGCGGACCAGACCAGGGCGAGCGTCGGCAGACGGTTGCCGGTCAGGGCGCTGAGCCAGAGCTGGATCAGCTGCGCGATGCCGAAGATCACCAGGATCACCAGGCTCTGCTGCCACAAGGGGAACATGCGCAAACGCTGCTGCAAGGACAGCACCAGGAACGTGATCAGTGTCAGGATCAGCGCGTTCTGTCCCAACAGGGTGCCGTACAGCACATCCTCGGCCAGGCCCAGTACGAACGCCGTGGTCATGCCCACCCGGTGCGGCACCGCCAGGGCCCAGAACGCCACCAGCATGGCCAGCCACATGGGCCGGAAGACTTCCATGAACTGGGGCATGGGAGAGACGCTGAGCAGCAGGCCGACCGCGAAGGTCAGCCAGATCACCCAGCCATTCTTGCTGCGAACGCTTGCCATCAGTGCCCCCGTGGCGGTGCGGACGTGGCCGGGGCCACGGATGGGGACGACGCGGGTGCCGCGCCGCCGGTCGGTGCCGCCGGGGCGCTGGCGCCCGGCGCAGTGCCTGGCGCCTGCCCCGTGCCGGACGCGGGTGCGGTGCTGGCCGGCGCCGAAGTGCCCGAGGCGGCAGGCGCCTGCTTGCGGTCGGCTTCTTCCTGGGCCATGGCGGCGTCGGTGGCGCGTTGCTCGGGCGTACGGCTGTCGGTGAACACGAGCAGCATGTAGCGGCTGCGGTTGAGCGCCGCAGTCGGAATGGCGCGCACGATGGCGAACGGTTGCCCCGAGTCGTGTATCACTTCATTGACGGTGGCCACCGGGTAGCCGGCCGGGAAGCGCTGGCCCATGCCGGAACTCACCAGCAGGTCGCCCTCCTTGACGTCGGCGGTGTCGGCGACGTGGCGCAGCTCGAGGCGTTCCGGGTTGCCGGTGCCGCTGGCGATGGCGCGCAGGCCGTTGCGGTTGATCTGCACCGGGATGCTGTGGGTGGAGTCGGTCAGCAGCAACACGCGCGAGGTGTAGGGCATCAGCTCGACCACCTGGCCCATCAGGCCCCGGGCGTCGAGCACCGGCTGACCGAGGAACACCCCGTCACGCTCGCCCTTGTTGATCAGGATGCGGTGGGTGAACGGGTTCGGGTCCACGCCGATCAGCTCGGCGACCTCGACCTTCTCGTTGACCAGCGCCGAGGAGTTGAGCAGCTCGCGCAGGCGCACGTTCTGCTCGGTCAGGGCCGCCAGCTTCTGCAGACGTCCCTGCAACAGCAAGGCTTCGGTCTTGAGTTTCTCATTCTCGGCGATCAGTTCGGTGCGGCTGCCGAACTGACCAGCCACACCTTGCCACACACGCTGCGGCAGGTCGGTCAGCCAGTACGATTCCATCAGCACCAGGCCCATCTGGCTGCGCACGGGTTTGAGCACGGCGAAGCGCGCGTCGACCACCATCAGGGCGATCGAGAGCACGACCAGCACGAGCAGACGAACGCCCAGCGAGGGGCCCTTGGAGAAAAGCGGTTTAATGGGCCGTTCCTCGTGGACGACGGTTCAGGGGTGGAAAGGCCACGGTACGCGGCCCAGCCTGCGGGTCACTGCATTGGCGCCGTTCGGACGGGCCGTGCAGCGCCTACAGGTAGCATCGCTGAGGACAACTGTAAACCGGGGCGAGCCGCCCACGGCGTCAGCATCATTCGCTGGAGAGCAGGTCCATGGCGTGCTTGTCCATCATTTCCAGTGCACGACCGCCGCCACGGGCGACGCACGTCAGCGGGTCTTCGGCGACGATGACCGGCAGCCCGGTTTCCTGGGCCAGCAGCTTGTCCAGGTCGCGCAGCAGTGCGCCACCACCGGTCAGCACCAGACCACGCTCGGCGATGTCGGACGCCAGCTCCGGCGGCGACTGCTCCAGCGCGCTCTTGACCGCCTGGACGATGGTCGCCAGGGATTCCTGCAGCGCTTCGAGCACTTCGTTGGAGTTGAGGGTGAAGGCACGTGGCACACCTTCGGCCAGGTTGCGCCCGCGCACGTCGACCTCGCGGGTCTCGCCACCAGGGTAGGCGGTACCGATCTCCTGCTTGATGCGCTCGGCGGTGGACTCGCCGATCAGGCTGCCATAATTGCGGCGCACGTAGGTGACGATGGCTTCGTCGAAGCGGTCGCCGCCGACTCGGACGGATTCGGCGTAGACCACGCCGTTCAGGGAGATCAAGGCGATCTCGGTGGTACCGCCGCCGATGTCGACGACCATGGAGCCGCGCGCTTCCTCGACCGGCAGGCCGGCACCGATGGCCGCGGCCATCGGCTCTTCGATCAGGAACACTTCACGGGCACCGGCGCCCAGGGCCGATTCGCGAATGGCGCGACGCTCGACCTGGGTGGACTTGCACGGCACGCAGATGAGCACGCGCGGGCTGGGCTGCAGGAAGCTGTTCTCGTGCACTTTGTTGATGAAGTACTGCAGCATTTTCTCGCAAACGCTGAAGTCGGCGATCACGCCGTCCTTCATCGGACGAATGGCCGCGATGTTGCCGGGGGTCCGGCCGAGCATGCGCTTGGCTTCGGTACCGACGGCGACGACGCTTTTCTGGTTGCCATGGGTCCGGATGGCAACGACCGAGGGCTCATTCAGAACGATACCGCGCTCACGCACGTAGATAAGGGTGTTGGCAGTCCCCAGATCGATGGACAGATCGCTGGAAAACATGCCACGCAGTTTCTTGAACATGGGAAAGTGACCCTAGGCAAAGCGTGGGTAAAAAGTGCGGCAAACTCTAACAATGGCGGGGATTTTGGGCAAGGCGCCAATATGTTAAATTGGCAGTTTTTCCGAGCATGCCAGCAGATGATCGCGGCCATTGGACCGTGATATTGCCAACATGTTCCTCACCGCCGCCGCTTCCGTTTACCCTGGAGATCCCCATGGCGCTTCAACGCTCCGACGTGGAGAAGATCGCCCACCTGGCCCGACTGGGCCTGGATGAGCGCGAGCTGCCACGCACCACCGACGCCTTGAACAGTATTCTCGGGCTGGTCGACCAGATGCAGGCCGTCGACACCGACGGCATCGAACCGCTGGCCCATCCGCTCGAGGCCAGCCAGCGCCTGCGCGCCGACCAGGTCACCGAACGCAACCAGCGCGACGCCTACCAGGCCATTGCGCCCGCGACCGAAAACGGTCTGTACCTGGTTCCGAAAGTCATCGAGTAAGGGATAGTACCTGCCATGCATCAATTGACCCTGGCCGAGATCGCCCGCGGACTCGCCGACAAGTCGTTTTCCTCCGAAGAGCTGACCGGCGCCCTGCTGGCGCGCATCCGCTCGCTGGACCCGTCGATCAACAGCTTCATCAGTGTCACCGAAGACCTGGCGCTCGAGCAGGCACGGGCCGCCGACGCGCGGCGTGCGGCGGGCGAGTCCGGGGCACTGCTCGGCGCACCGATCGGCCACAAGGACCTGTTCTGCACCACCGGCGTGCGCACCAGCTGCGGCTCGCGCATGCTCGATTCGTTCAAGGCGCCCTACGACGCCACCGTGGTCGAGCGTCTCGCCCAGGCGGGCATGGTGACCCTGGGCAAGACCAACATGGACGAGTTCGCCATGGGCTCGGCCAACGAGTCGAGCCACTACGGCCCGGTGAAGAACCCATGGAACCTGGAGCACGTCCCTGGTGGGTCGTCCGGGGGGTCCGCCGCCGCCGTGGCCGCGCGCCTGCTGCCGGCCACCACCGGCACCGACACCGGCGGCTCGATCCGCCAGCCGGCGGCGCTGACCAACCTCACCGGCCTCAAGCCGACCTATGGCCGCGTCTCGCGCTGGGGCATGATCGCCTACGCCTCGAGCCTCGACCAGGGCGGGCCGATGGCCCGCACCGCCGAAGACTGCGCGCTGCTGCTGCAGGGCATGGCCGGCTTCGACCCGAAGGACTCCACCAGCATCGACGAACCGGTGCCGGACTACAGCGCCAGCCTGAATGCCCCGCTGCAGGGGCTGCGCATCGGCCTGCCGAAGGAATACTTCGGCGCCGGCCTCGATCCGCGCATCGCCGACCTCGTCCAGGCCAGCGTCAAGGAACTGGAAGCGCTCGGCGCCGTGGTCCGCGAGATCAGCCTGCCGAACATGCAGCACGCCATCCCGGCCTATTACGTGATCGCCCCGGCCGAGGCCTCGTCCAACCTGTCGCGGTTCGACGGCGTGCGCTTCGGCCACCGCTGCGAGAACCCCAAGGACCTCACCGACCTGTACAAGCGCTCGCGCGGTGAAGGTTTCGGTGCCGAGGTCCAGCGACGCATCATGGTCGGCGCCTACGCGCTGTCGGCCGGCTACTACGACGCCTACTACCTCAAGGCGCAGAAGATCCGCCGCCTGATCAAGAACGACTTCATGAGCGCCTTCGAAGACGTCGACCTGATCCTCGGCCCGACCACGCCGAACCTAGCCTGGAAGCTCGGCGCCAAGGGCGACGACCCGGTCGCGGCATACCTCGAGGACGTCTACACCATCACCGCCAACCTGGCGGGCCTGCCCGGCCTGTCGATGCCGGCCGGTTTCGTCGACGGCCTGCCGGTCGGCGTGCAGCTGCTGGCGCCGTACTTCCAGGAAGGCCGCCTGCTCAACGTCGCGCACCGCTACCAGCAGGTCACCGACTGGCACACCCGCGCCCCTACCGGCTTCTGAGGAATTCACACATGCAATGGGAAGTTGTGATCGGGCTGGAGATTCATACCCAGCTCGCCACCCAGTCGAAGATCTTCTCCGGCAGCGCCACCACCTTCGGCTCCGAGCCCAACACCCAGGCCAGCCTGGTTGACCTGGGCATGCCGGGGGTCCTGCCGGTGCTGAACGAGGAAGCGGTACGCATGGCGTGCATGTTCGGCCTGGCGATCGACGCCGAGATCGGCCAGCGCAACGTGTTCGCGCGCAAGAACTACTTCTACCCCGACCTGCCCAAGGGCTACCAGATCAGCCAGATGGACCTGCCGATCGTCGGCAAGGGCCACCTGGACATCGCCCTGGAGGACGGCACCGTCAAGCGCGTCGGCATCACCCGTGCGCACCTGGAGGAAGATGCGGGCAAGAGCCTGCACGAGGACTTCAACGGCGCCACCGGCATCGACCTGAACCGCGCCGGCACGCCGCTGCTGGAGATCGTCTCCGAGCCCGACATGCGCAGTGCCAAGGAAGCAGTGGCCTACGTCAAGGCCATCCACGCCCTGGTGCGCTACCTGGGCATCTGCGACGGCAACATGGCCGAAGGCTCGCTGCGCTGCGACTGCAACGTGTCGATCCGGCCCAAGGGCCAGGCGGCGTTCGGCACCCGCTGCGAGATCAAGAACGTCAACTCGTTCCGCTTCATCGAGCGCGCCATCAACAGCGAGATCCAGCGTCAGATCGACCTGATCGAGGACGGCGGCAAGGTGGTTCAGGAGACCCGCCTGTACGACCCGAACAAGGACGAGACCCGCTCGATGCGCAGCAAGGAGGAAGCCAACGACTACCGTTACTTCCCCGACCCGGACCTGCTGCCGGTGGTGATCGAGGATGCCTTCCTCGAGGCCACGCGTGCCAGCTTGCCCGAGCTGCCCCAGCAGAAGGTCCAGCGCTTCCAGGCCCAGTACGGTCTGTCGGCCTACGACGCCAACGTGCTGGCCTCGAGCCGCGAACAGGCCGATTACTTCGAACAGGTCGTGCAGATCGGCGGCGACGCCAAGCTGGCGGCCAACTGGGTCATGGTCGAGCTGGGCAGCCTGCTCAACAAGCTCGGCGTGGAGATCGACCAGGCGCCGGTCAGCGCCGCTCAGCTCGGTGGCATGTTGCTGCGCCTGCGTGACAACACCATCAGCGGCAAGATCGCCAAGACCGTGTTCGAAGCGATGGCCGCTGGCGAAGGCGACGCCGATGCCATCATCGAGGCCCGCGGCCTGAAGCAGGTCACCGACAGCGGCGCCATCGAGCAGATGCTCGACGCGGTGCTGGCGGCCAACGCCGATCAGGTCGAACAGTACCGCGCCGCCGACGAGGCCAAGCGCGGCAAGATGTTCGGCTTCTTCGTCGGCCAGGCGATGAAGGCGTCCAAGGGCAAGGCCAACCCCCAGCAGGTCAACGAACTGCTCAAGGCCAAGCTCGAGGGGTGAGGCCACGCCAGGCAGGTCGGTGCCGGTAAGGGCCGACTGTTTGAACTGCGCATCGATCCCTGCTCCCGCCTGAGCGTGCAGTCCAGTGTGTGGGAGCCGGCTTGCCGGCGAAGGTAGGCGCTGAACAGGCGCATCCCATCGCCGGCAAGCCGGCTCCCCCAGGTAGCGCAGCAAGGCTTCGTCGTGCAGCCTGGAGCAGGTGCAAGGAATTCTGCAATGCAACGTCCACTTTACGCGCTGGCGCTGACGGTCCTGTTGGCCGGGTGCGCCAGCCATGACGTCGACCCCCGTGGTTACGACCAGACCGGCAAGGCCTCGTGGTACGGTGCCCGCCATCAGGGCAAGCGTACCGCCAGTGGCGAACCCTTCAACGCACGTGGCCTCAGCGCCGCGCACCGCAGCCTGGCGTTCGGCAGCCGGGTGCGCGTCACCAACCTGAGCAACCAGCGCAGCGTGGTGGTACGCATCAACGACCGGGGGCCGCACCAGCGGGGCCGACTGATCGACCTGTCACGTGCAGCGGCAGCCCAGATCGGCATGCTGCGCAGCGGCACGGCTCGGGTTAGAGTGCAAGGCTTGCGCGACTGAGCAGAGGAGCAGCAGACCATTCACAATCTGGCCAACCTTCCCACCTTCAGCCTTCTGCAACTGGGCTTCGGTCTGCTGTTCCTGGTGCTCGGTGCCGAACTGCTGGTGCGCGCCGCCGTGCGCCTGGCCTTGCGCCTGCATGTGCGTCCCTTGGTGATCGGCTTGAGCCTGGTGGCCTTCGGCAGCACAGCCCCGCAACTGACCGTCAGCCTGCAGGCCTCCTACCAGGGCGCGCCAGACGTGGCGGTGGGCAGCGTGATCGGTAGCAACATCTTCAACGTGCTGGTGGTACTCGGCCTGGCGGCGCTGATCATTCCGCTGCGGGTCTCGCGGCAACTGGTCCGCCTGGACCTGCCTCTGATGATCGCGGCCAGCGTGCTGGTGGCCCTGCTGGCCTTGGACCGCGAACTGGGAAGGCTGGACGGCGCATTGCTGTTGCTGGGCCTGCTGGCCTACCTGGGCATGCTCTGGCACCAGTCGCGTCACTACGCCCGCATCTACCCGGCCCCGTCCGCCGCCAGCCCTCACCGGGCGCGCTTCTGGGCGCTGACCTGCGCGCAGGTTCTGCTGGGCCTGGTGCTGCTCAGCGTGGCGGGCCACTTCCTGCTGGAAGCGGCCGTGGAAGTGGCCACCGACCTGGGCCTGTCCGAACGGGTCATCGGCCTGACCGTGGTCGCGGTGTGCACGTCATTGCCCGAGCTGGCAGCGGCGTCGATCGCCGCGTTGCGCGGCGAGCGCGACATCGCGGTCGGCACGGTGATCGGCAGCAACCTGTTCAACCTGCTGGCCGTGCTGGGCCTGACGGCCGTCACGGCCCCGCAGGCGCTGTCGATCTCGCCCAATGCCCTGGATTTCGACCTGCCGGTGATGTGCGGCGTCGCGCTCCTGAGCCTGCCGGTGTTCTACTCGGGGTATCGCATCACGCGGGTGGAAGGGCTGGTGTTACTGTGCCTGTACCTGGCGTATGGGCTGCACGTCGTCAGTTTCACCACCGGGATGCCGCTGGCGGGGCGTGTGGAGCAGTTGATGCTGCACTACGTGCTGCCGGTGCTGGCAGTGGGGCTGACGGTGACGACGGTGCGGGCGTGGCGTCGGCAGCATTGAGGGGGAGGCGTGAGGGCTGACAGGCCAGCCCTCGGGGCCGATCGCAAGCAAAGCCGTCTATGCGCCTGGCGCTGTGGGTGCGGGTTGGCCTGATGCAGGGCGTGGCTGGTTCATGGGCCCTACGGGCCCACAAAACCCGTCACCGCGCAGCGCATGGATCAGAGCAGAACGCAACTGTCAGCCCTGCCGACGCTTCTTCAGGCGGAACGCCACCCACAACACCGCGATCCAGGCTGGAATCAGCAGCACCGAGATCCGGATCGGCGGCGTCAGGTACATCACCACCAGGATCAGCACGATGAAGGCCAGGCACAGGTAGTTGGTCAACGGCGCGCCCCAGCTGCGGTAGAACGGCACCTTGCCAGAGGCCACGCTGGCCTTGCGGAACTTCAGGTGGGTGATGCTGATGCTGGCCCAGTTGATCACCAGCGCCGACACCGCCAAGGCCATCAGCAGGCCGAATGCCTCGCCGGGCATGAGGTAGTTGATCACCACACACAGCCCGGTCGCCAGCGCCGACACGCCCAGGGCCACCAGCGGTACGCCACGGCGGTTCACGGTGGTCAGCACCCGCGGCGCATCGCCTTGGCTGGCCAGGCCGAACAGCATGCGGCTGTTGCAGTAGACGCAGCTGTTGTACACCGACAGTGCCGCCGTCAGCACCACGACATTCAGCACCGTGGCCACCAGGTTGCTGTCCAGCGCATGGAAGATCATCACGAACGGGCTGCCGCCCTGCACCACCTTCTGCCACGGGTACAGCGCCAACAGTACGGCCAGCGCGCCGATGTAGAAGATCAGGATGCGGTAGACCACCTGGTTGGTGGCCTTGGGGATACTGTGGCGTGGGTCGTCCGCCTCGGCGGCGGTGATGCCCACCAATTCCAGCCCACCGAACGAGAACATGATCACCGCCAGGGCCATGACCAATCCGGTCACGCCGTTGGGGAAGAAGCCGCCGTACTGCCACAGGTTGGCAACCGCCGCATCCGGGCCACCATTGCCGCTGGCGAGCAGCCAGGCGCCGAAGCCGATCATGCCGACGATGGCCACGACCTTGACCAGGGCGAACCAGAACTCCAGCTCGCCGTAGACCTTCACCTGGCTCAGGTTGAGCAGGTTGATCGCCACGAAGAAGATCGCCGCCGTGGCCCAGGTCGGAAACTCGGGCCACCAGTACTGCACGTAGATGCCCACCGCCGTCAGCTCGGCCATGCCCACCAGCACGTACACGACCCAGTAGTTCCACCCTGAGACGAAGCCTGCGAACTCGCTCCAGTAACGGTGGGCGAAGTGGCTGAAGCTGCCGGCCACCGGTTCCTCGACGACCATCTCGCCCAGTTGGCGCATGATGAAGAACGCCATGAGGCCGGCGATCGCGTAGCCGAGCAGCACCGACGGCCCGGCCAGTTGGATGGTCTGGGCGATCCCCAGGAACAGCCCGGTCCCGATGGCGCCACCCAGTGCGATCAGCTGGATGTGACGGTTTTTCAGCCCGCGTTGCAACGGCTCGGGCGTGCGCTGGTCTTGCATGCAGTGTCCTCAGGTCAGGGGGCAGTGTTGTCGGTATTGTCGGTGCGGCCAGACTAGATCCATCCGCCCCACTGGAGGATGAACAGGCCGATATTGGTGGTCACGGCAGCCAGCAACGTGGTGATCACGATGATCGAGGCCGCCAGCTCATGGTTGCCCCCGGACGCGCGCGCCATGACGTAGCTGGCCGCTGCCGTCGGGCTGCCGATGTAGAGAAACAGGATGCCCAGCTCGGCCCCGCGGAAGCCGCACAGCCAGGCCCCGAGCGTGCCGATCAGCGGCAGGCCGACCATCTTCAGCAGGCTGACGTCGATGGCCAGGCGGCCGCTGGCACGCAACGCGGGCAGCGACAGGGTGCCGCCAATGCAGATCAGCGCCAGAGGCAAGGTCATCTGGGCCAGGTAGTCGCCGCTGGTCAGCAGCCAGTTGGGCAGGCCGACCTGGCCGTAGGCCATGGGTACCGCGATCAGTACCGAGAGAATCAGCGGGTTCTTGAAGATCCCCTTGCAGATGCTCCAGGGGTCGGACTTCAGCAACGGGCTGTAGACCGCCAGCACGATCACCGACAGCGTGTTGTAGAGCACGATGACCAGCCCGGCCAGCACCGCGCCGAGCGAGATCCCGTAGTCGCCGTAGAGGCTGGCGGCCAGGGCCAGGCCGATGACGCCGTTGTTGCCGCGGAAGGCGCCTTGGACGTAGATGCCGCGATCGATCATCGGGCAGCGCCAGATCGCGACCAGCCAGCAGATCAGGAAGCCGGCCAGGGTGATCCCGGTGAAATAGACCAGGACACTGGGCTTGACCGCTGCCGACAGGTCGGCATGGTAGATGCCGAGAAACAGCAGCGCCGGCATGCAGACGTTGAACACCAGACCGGACGCGACCTGGTTGAAGCCGTCGTCGATCACACGCAGGCGCTTGAGCAGCACGCCCATGAACAGCATGGCGAACACGGGCGCCGTGATGTTCAGGATCTGGATGAGCAGGGCAAGCATGGGACGGTTCCGAGGGTGAGCGACAAGCCGCCAATCATACGTCAGCCGTACGGCGTTGCGCCCGTCATGACCGGAATAAAGGGAAGATTCCTGCGGCAAATCAGCCTTTCGGCCGATCGAACGGCGCTGACCACCCTCTCACGACCTGACCCTCCCCACGCCGAACCCACCCTGCACACAACGCAGCGACGCAGGTTCAGCGTCGTACCGGCCGCTTCTGCAATTTGCGCTGCAGAGTACGGCGGTGCATGCCCAGGGCGCGCGCCGTGGCCGAGATATTGCCTTCGTGTTCGTTCAGCACACGCTGGATGTGCTCCCATTGCAAGCGATCGACCGACATCGGGTTTTCCGGCACCAGCGAGTCCAGATCGGCGTGGGTGGACAGCAGCGCCGCCAGCACATCGTCGGCATCGGCCGGTTTGCACAGGTAGTTGCAGGCGCCGCGCTTGATCGCCTCGACCGCCGTGGCGATGCTCGAATAGCCGGTGAGGATCAGTACGCGCATCTCCGGATCCAGCTCCAGCAACTTGGGCAGCAGCACCAGGCCCGAGTCGCCGTCCATCTTCAGGTCCAGCGTGGCGTACTCGGGCAGGTCCTTCATGGCCAGCGCCAGGCCTTCCTCGGCCGAGCCGGCGGTACTGACGCGAAAGCCTCGGCGGCCCATGGCGCGGGCCATGACGCGGGTGAAGGTGGCATCGTCATCCACCAGCAGCAGGTGCGGCAGCTCTTCGACTTCCACCTGGTTTTCTTCGCTCATCAACGTTCTCCTCGGGTGCCGTACGGCAGACGCAATTCGGTCAGGGTGCCACCCTGCTCATGACTATAGAGTTTCACCGAGCCGCCCGCACGCGTCACGCTGGCCTTGCTCAGGAACAGGCCCAGGCCGAAGCCCTTGCCCTTGGTGGTGATGAAGGGCTTGCCGATGGCTTCGGCGATCGCCGGCGGCACGCCAGGGCCGTGGTCACGGATGGTGATGACGATGTCGTGCGCATCCCAGTCCAGGCTGACGTCCAGGTTGTCCGGGCAGGCGTCGGCGGCATTGTTGAGCAGGTTCAGCAACGCCTGGGTCAGGTCCGGCGGCGGCGTCAGGCGTGGCGCCTCGCCCTCGCGCAGGCGGTGGAAACGGTAGCTGGTTTCCGGGCGCATCAGGTGCCAGCGGTCGAGCGACTCGCGCATCCAGTCGGTCACCGGCTGTTCGTCGACAGCCATGCGGCGGTTGGCTTCGGCGGCACGCACCAAGTGCTGCAGGGTTTCCTTGCACAGCTTGACCTGGTCCTGCAGCACGCCGAGGTCCTCGAGCAGCTGCGGGTCGGAATGGTCCTGGCGCATCTCGTTGAGCAGCACGCTCATGGTCGCCAGGGGCGTGCCCAGTTCGTGGGCCGCACCGGCGGCCTGGGTGGCCACGGCCAGCAGTTGCTCGTCACGCAGGCTATCCTCGCGACGCTCACTGCGCAGCTGTTCCTGGCGGCGCAGCTCCTCGGCCATGCGTGCGGCGAACAGCGTGATCACGGCGGCGGCCAGGGCGATGCTCAGCCACATCCCGTAGACCTGCATGGTGTCACGGGCCAGCGGCAGGTGCTCGAGCGGATAGAACTGCACCAACAGCAGGCTGTAGGCCACCAGCGCGATGCCCGAGAGCACCAGCGAGTAGATCCACGGCAAGGTCACCGCAGCGATGGCCAGCGGCACCAGGTAGTAGGACACGAACGGGTTGGTCGAGCCGCCCGAGTAGTACAGCAGCACGCTGTGGATCAGCAGGTCACAGGCCAGCTGCAGGGCGTACTCCAGCTCGGTGACCGGCAACGACAGGCGCAGACGCAGGGCCGTGAAGGCGCACAGCATCGACGACAGCGCCAAGGTGATGCTCAGCGACAACCACGGCAGCGGCATCAGCTCGGTCCAGTAGGCCACGGCCACGGAACCGGCCTGGGCAGCCAGCACCAGAATACGAATGAGGGTCAGACGCCAAAGGTTCTGACGATTGGCGGACAACGGGTGTACAGCGGCGAGCATGAGCTCTCCTGATGAGTGCTCCAGAAAATCGGCTGGAGTATACCGAAGCGGCGCAGACCACGGCGGCGATGCGGCAAAGCGCCACACTTTGTCACAGTGTCGGCCAGGGTCTCGCTGAACCGAGGACACGCAGGCCGGTCTTATCGGCCATGCGTGCAACGATACCCTGTTCACGCCCCATTCGAGGAGTTTCACATGCACCTGTCCCGTCGCGGCACCGCCTTGATCCTGTCGTGTGGCCTGCTGGCCAGCCTGCCCGCCCTGGCCGAGGACGCGCCTCGCTACAACCAGATCTCGCTGCGCGCCGAGGTCAGCAAGGACGTGCCACGCGACCTGATGGTCGTCACCCTGTACAGCGAAGCCCAGGACACCGACCCTGGCAAGCTGGCCAAGGGCATCACCGAGACCTTGAACAAGGCCCTGCAGCAGGCGCGCCAGGTCAAGGACGTGAAGGTCAGCCAGGGCAGCCGCAACAGCTACCCGGTCTACGACGACAAGGGCCAGAAGATCACCGGCTGGCGCGAACGTGGCGAGCTGCGCCTGGAAAGCGCCGACTTCCCGGCCCTGTCCAAGCTGACCGGCGAGCTGCTGCAGGACCTGAAGATGGGCGGCATGGACTTCTCCATCGCGCCGGCCACGCGCAAGGGCAACGAGGACCAGTTGCTCAAGGACGCGGTCGCGGCCTTCAAGGCCCGTGCACAGATGGCCACCGAGGCTCTGGGCGGCACCGGCTACAAGATCGTCAACATGAACCTGAACAGCAGCGGGTACCCGCAGCCCTATCTGCGCAGCGCACCGATGGCCATGAAGGCCATGGCGGCCGATTCGACCGCTACGCCCGATGTGGAGGCTGGTACCAGCGAAGTGAACATGACGGCTGAAGGGACCATCGAAGTGCAGGTACCTTGACCTTCAAACGCGGCGAGCGTGTACCCCACCCTGAGGGGCGTCATTTCTGCTGAAAAATAGGAAATTTCTCTTTCTATATGGGAAATTTCCTATTGCCCTATTTATTTCGAAATAACCTTAAAACGCTGTATTTTGCGGCAAAAAAGCGATCAAACAACGACAAGTTTCATGAATGCGACATTCACTTGCATTCAAGCTCCCAACTGTCCCTTTCGGCGCACGACGCTGGTTGCGTTCTCGATGACCCTTGCCCAAGTATGGAAAACCCGGTGCTTGAACCGGTCCTCCCGACTATGACAAGAACGAGGCCTTCATGCTCAAACACGCCGTCATCCCGCTTCTGGTCGGCGCCAGCCTGCTCGCTGGTGCTTCCTCGGTGCAGGCCGCTACCAACCTGGTATTCTGCTCCGAAGGCAGTCCTGCCGGGTTCGACCCAGGGCAATACACCACCGGAACCGACTTCGACGCCTCGGCCGAGCCCCTGTTCAACCGCCTGACCCAGTTCGAGCGCGGCGGCACCGCCGTGATACCGGGCCTGGCGACCCGCTGGGAGGTTTCGGACGATGGCCTGGTGTACACCTTCCACCTGCGCGAAGGCGTGAAGTTCCACACCACCGACTACTTCACGCCAACCCGGGACTTCGACGCCGACGACGTGCTGTTCACCTTCAACCGCATGCTCGACAAGCAGCATCCGTTTCGCAAGGCCTACCCTACCGAGTTCCCCTACTTCACCGACATGGGGATGGACAAGAACATCGCCAAGCTCGAGAAGCTCGACGCCCATACGGTCCGCTTCACCCTGGCCCAGGTCGATGCCGCGTTCATCCAGAACCTGGCCATGAGCTTCGCCTCGATCCAGTCCGCCGAATACGCGCAACGCCTGCTCGACGAAGGCCGACCGGCCGACATCAACCAGAAGCCGATCGGCACCGGCCCGTTCGTGTTCAGTCGTTACCAGAAGGATTCGACCATCCGCTACAAGGGCAACACGCAGTACTGGAAGCCCGAGGACGTGAAGCTCGACAACCTGATCTTCGCCATCACCACCGATGCCTCGGTGCGCATGCAGAAGCTGAAGAAGGGCGAGTGCCAGGTCACCCTGTTCCCGCGGCCTGCCGACATCGAGCCGCTCAAGGCCGACAAGAACCTGCAGATGCCGCACCAGGCAGGCTTCAACCTGGGCTACATCGCCTACAACGTGATGGACAAGGTCAAGGGCAGCAACGAATCCAATCCCCTGGCCAAGCTGGAAGTCCGCCAGGCGCTGGACATGGCCGTGGACAAGCAGAAGATCATCGAGTCGGTCTACCAAGGTGCCGGCCAGTCGGCGGTCAATGCCATGCCACCGACCCAGTGGTCCTATGACGACAGTATCAAGGGGACGCCGTACGACCCCGAGAAAGCCAAGGCCCTGCTCAAGGAGGCCGGCATCAAGGAAGGGACCGAAATCACCCTGTGGGCCATGCCGGTGCAGCGCCCGTACAACCCCAATGCCAGACTGATGGCCGAAATGCTTCAGTCCGATTGGGCCAAGATCGGGATCAAGGCCAAGATCGTCAGCTACGAATGGGGTGAGTACATCAAGCGCTCCAAGGGCGGAGAACAAGGCGCCATGCTGATCGGCTGGAGCGGCGACAACGGTGACCCGGACAACTGGTTGGGTACCCTGTACGGCTGCGATGCGATCAACGGCAACAACTTCTCGAAGTGGTGCTACAAGCCCTACGACGACCTGATCAAGCAAGCCAAGGCTACCTCCGACCAGGCCAAGCGTATCGAGCTGTACCAGAAGGCCCAGCACATCCTCAAAGAACAGGTACCGATCACGCCGATCGCCCATTCCACGGTGTATCAGCCAATGAGCGCCAAGGTGGAGGGCTTCAAGATCAGCCCCTTCAGCCTCAACTCCTTCTACGGGGTCGGCATCCGCAAGTGACGCCTGGCGGGGCCTGACCGCACCTGGCAGGCCCCGGCAAGGCGACTTCCCAACACGGCTTGGGAAATTTCCCTGACAGAAAAGGCAACGGACTCTACCTCCCCCCTCCTGACGTCCCTAACGTCAGGAACGGCCCCCTGCTGCCGTGAATCGGCCAGCCCGTTGACCTCACTCGACAAGGATGACCCGTATCATGCACGTTCGCCCTCTCGCCGGCTGCCTGCTTGGCCTGGCCCTGCTGATCCAGGCATCGGCCGGCCAGGCCCGCACCCTGGTGTTCTGCTCCGAAGGCAGCCCGGCCGGCTTCGACACCGCGCAGCACACGGCGGCCACCGACAATGACGCCGCTCAACCCATCTACAATCGCCTGGTGGAGTTCGAGCGCGGCGGTACCGCAGTCGAGCCTGCGCTGGCCCGACGCTGGGAGGTGTCGTCCGACGGCCTGCGCTACACCTTCCACCTGCGCGACGACGTGCGCTGGCACACGACCCCGTACTTCACGCCCAGCCGGCCGTTCGATGCCGACGATGTGCTGTTCACCTTCGAGCGCATGCGCAACAGACAGCACCCCTTCCGCCAGGCCTACCCCACGGAGTTTCCCTACTTCGTCAGCATGGGACTGGACCGCAACATCGTCAGTGTCGAGAAAACCGACCCGCACACGGTGGTCTTCACCCTGGCCCAGGTCGACGCCGCCTTCCTGCAGAACCTGGCCATGAGCTTCGCCTCCATCCTGTCGGCCGAATACGCCGACCAGCTGCTGCGCATGGGTCGCCCCAGCGACCTCAACCACAAGCCGATCGGCACCGGGCCGTTCGTGTTCCAGCGTTATCAGAAAGACGCGCAGATTCGCTATCAGGCCAACCCCCACTACTGGAAGGCCGGGCAAGGCAACGTCGACAGGCTGGTGTTCTCGATCAACGTCGACCCGGCAGTGCGTTTGCAAAAGCTCAAGCGCAACGAGTGCCAGGTCACCCTCAACCCACGCCCGGCCGACCTGCCGTCGCTCGCGCAGGCGCCGTGGATCAAGGTGATGACGGCCCCAGGCTTCAACCTCGGTTTCCTGGCCTACAACACCCAGCGTGCGCCCTTCGACCAGGTGCAGGTGCGCCGCGCCCTGGACATGGCGGTGAACAAGCCGGCGATCATCGACGCGGTGTTCCAGGACGCCGGCCAGGTCGCGGTCAATGCCATGCCACCGACCCAATGGTCCTACGACGAGCGGGTTCAGGATGCGCCCCACGACCCGGCCATGGCCAAGGCCTTGCTGGAGCAGGCCGGCGTCACGCCGGATCGCGAGTTCACCCTGTGGGCCATGCCCGTGCAACGCCCCTACAACCCCAACGCCCGGTTGATGGCCGAAATGCTCCAGGCCGACTGGGCCAAGGTCGGGTTCAGGGTGCGCATCGTCAGCTACGAATGGGGCGAGTACCTCAAACGCCTGAAGAACGGCGAGCACGACATCGCACTGGTCGGCTGGACGGGTGACAACGGCGACCCGGACAACTGGCTCGGCACCCTCTTCGGCTGCGCGGCCATAGGCAGCAACAACTATGCACGCTGGTGCAATGCCGAATACGACGCGCTGATCACTCAGGCGCGCAGCATCACCGCGCGTCGGCAGCGTACGCCGCTCTACCAGCAGGCCCAACGGCTGCTCAAGCAGCACGTGCCGATCACACCCATTGCGCACTCCACGGTCCATCAACCCCTCAGTACCCGGGTCCAGGGGTTCAAGGTCAGCCCGTTCGGGCGCAACGATTTCTTTGCCGTCGACCTCGAGTAAGCCTTTTCCGCCAAGGGGGCCACAGCGTCCCCACGGGGAAGGTGCGTCCTGGGGAGGGCGCTGTCGCCGGCAGGGTTTCACCGCAGCACACCCGGCTCGCACGGGCCGGACATAACGAGAACCACCAAGGAGCTTCGAACATGAGACATGCCCCACCCGTCCTGGCGACGCTTTGCCTGGGCGCCTGCCTCAGCCAGGCCCAGGCGAACGACAGCGCCGTCTTCCCCCTCGACCGCAAGGCCGACAGCGCGCAAGCGGGCGCCGAAGGCTTTCTCGAAGGCCAGCGCCTGTCCGGCAGCACACGCAACTGGTACGCCCGCGAGCATTCGACGCGCGGTGCGCTGTGGCGCTACACGGCAAGCGACGGCAGCCGCCGGGAGACCCACTCGCGCACCAACTGGGTCCAGGGCACCGTACTGGACTACGGCTCGGGCTTCACGCAGGGCACCGTCGGGATCGCGGTCGAGGCAGCACTGTACAACGCCGTGGCGCTGGAGCGCGGGCGCGCCAAGGTCACCGGCCCCAACAACCGCACGCTGACGCACCGTGACGGCGAGGTGGTGGATCAATGGAGCAAGGCGGGCCTTGCCAACGTCAAGGCACGGATTTCCAACACCACCCTGACCGCCGGCCGACAGGCGATCGACACGCCGGTGCTGGCCACGATCGGCAACCGCGCCCTGCCCTCGAGCTTCCAGGGGGTCAGCCTCAACAGCAGCGAGTTCGAGCAGTTGTCCTTCGAGCTGGGCACCTTCGACCGGGTCTCGCCGCGCACCGAGCAAGGCCTGCGCGGTTTCCGCAGCGAATACGCCGCGATCGGCGTCGAAACCGATCGGGTCAGCCTGTTCGGCGTCAACTACCGCCCTACTGCCGCGCTGAGCACCCGCCTGTTCGCCGCCAAGGTCGAGGACTTCTGGAATCAATACTACGTCGACGCCAGCCATGCGCTCACCGATGGCGACGACTGGAGCCTGGTCACCACCTTGAAGTACTACAAGACGGTCGACGAAGGGCGCCGCGTCCTGGGGCCGATCGACAACGACACCTACAGCCTGGACTTCTCGCTGGCCTACCAGGCGCACACCTTCGGCCTGGCCTGGCAGCAGGTGCTGGGCGACGAATACTTCGACTACCTGAACGAGACCAACAGCATCTACCTGGCCAACTCGCTGTTCTCCGACTACAACGGGCCGAACGAGAAGTCGCTGCAGTTTTCCTATGTCCTGGACCTGGCGCCTTACGGCGTGCCCGGCCTCAAGCTCAATGCCTATACCGCACGCGGCTGGGGCATCGACGGCACGCATTACAAGGGCAACGGCTACGATGTCAGGGGCATGGACGGCGAGCACCACGCCGAATGGAGCGTGGGCGCCACCTATGCCGTGCAATCGGGCGCACTGAAGAACACCACGGTGCGCGCCACCTATACCGCCCACCGCGCCAGCCGAGGTCAGGCCGATGGCAGCCTCGACGAGTTCCGCCTGGTCACGACGGTGCCGTTCGACATCCTGTGAGCGCGGGCCGTCGCGCGACGTTTGCCGCGTGACGGCCGTGCCCCATCCTTCACCGCAGGGGGTTTCCATGAATGCATGCATGCGCCGGATCGTTCTGGCGACCGTAGCCCTGGGCATGGCCGGCAGCCTGGCCGCCAAGCCCCTGGTGGTCTGCACCGAGGCCAGCCCGGAAGGGTTCGACATGGTCCAGTACACGACGGCAGTCACCGCCGATGCCGTGGCGGAGACACTCTTCGATCGCCTGGTCAGGTTCGCGCCCGGCACCACCGAGGTCGAGCCCGCACTCGCCGAGCGCTGGGACATCAGCCCCGACGGGCTCACCTATACGTTCTATCTGCGCCGTGGCGTGGCCTTCCACCGGACCGACTACTTCAGCCCGACCCGCGCGCTCGAGGCCGACGATGTGCTGTGGAGCTTCAGGCGCCAGCTCGACCCCGCTCATCCCTGGCATGACAAGACCAGCGTCGGCTATCCCTATTTCGAAAGCATGGCGCTGCGTGAGCTGATCCGTTCGGTGGACAAGACCGATGCCCATACAGTGGTGTTCACCCTGAACCGGCCCGACGCGCCCTTCCTGCGCAACCTGGCCATGGCCTTCGCTTCGATCTACTCGGCCGAGTACGCCGACCAGCTGCTGGCGGCGGGTCAGACCCAGGCACTCAACAGCAAGCCGATCGGTACCGGGCCGTTCATCTTCCAGCGCTATAACAAGGACGCCCAGGTCCGCTACAAGCCCAACCCCGCGTATTTCCGGGGCAAGCCACCGACCGATGCGCTGATCTTCGCCATCACCCCGGACAACAACGTGCGCCTGCAAAAGCTGCGTGCCAACGAATGCCAGATCGCGCTGCACCCCAAGCCGGACGACGTCCCGGCGATCAAGGCCGACCCTGTGCTCAAGGTCGCCGAGAACGACGCGCTGGTCACCGGCTACATCGCGCTCAACACCCAGCATCGCTACCTGAACGACGTGCGCGTACGCCGCGCGTTGAACCTGGCCTTCGACCGCCAACGCCACGTCGCGCAACTGTTCGGCCAGGGCAACGCCCAGGTGGCGGTCAACCCCTACCCCGCCAGCATGCTGGGCTACAACACCGACAACCGCAGCCCGGCCTATGATCCGGCCGCCGCCCGGGCCCTGCTTGCGCAGGCAGGGGTGCCGGAGGGTACGACCTTCACGCTGTTCACCCGCAACGGTGGTGGCCCGACCAACCCCAACCCCCGGTTGTCCGCCGAAATGCTCCAGGCCGATCTGGCCAAGGTCGGGCTGAAGCTCGACATCCGGGTGATGGAGTGGGCCGAGATGCTGCGTCGCGCCAAGCGCGGCGAGGCTGACCTGGTGGCCACGGGCTGGGCCAGCGACAACGGGGATCCGGACAACTTTCTCAGCCCGCTGCTCAGCTGCGATGCGGCCGTGTCCGGGGAGAACTATGCACGCTGGTGCGACAGCCGATTCCAGGCGCTGATCAGCCGCGCGCGTCAGGTAAGCAACGAACAGGAGCGGGCGACACTCTATAGCCAGGCCCTGGCGGTGTACGATGCGCAACAGCCGTGGCTGGCGGTGGCGCACCCCCGGGTATTCGTCGCCATGCGCGCCAACGTGCAGGGCTATCAGGTCAACCCGCTGACCAGCAACAACTTCGCCACTACCCTGGTGGAGTAGAACAATCACGACCGTCGGCTCACGAAGCCGACGGCACTGCCTGATCGGCTGACGAGGTAACGTGCGACCATGTTGAGTTTTATTGCCCGACGCATCGGGCTGCTGATTCCGACCTTCTTCGGCATCACGCTGCTGACCTTCGCCCTCATACGGCTGATCCCGGGCGACCCGGTGGAAGTGATGATGGGCGAGCGCCGCGTCGACCCGCAGATGCATGCCGAAGCCATGCAGCGTCTGGGCCTGGACAAACCCCTGCCCGTTCAGTACCTGGACTACATCGGCAAGCTGGCCCAGGGCGATCTGGGTGAGTCGCTGCGTACCCGCGAGAGCGTCTGGAGCGAGTTCACCACGCTGTTCCCGGCCACCCTGGAGCTGGCCCTGGCCGCGCTGCTCTTCGCGGCCGTGGTGGGAATCCTGGCCGGGGTGATCGCCGCGCTCAAGCGCGGTTCGCTGCTCGACCACGGGGTGATGGGCATCTCGCTGGCCGGGTATTCCATGCCGATCTTCTGGTGGGGCCTGATCCTGATCATGTTCTTCTCGGTCAGCCTGGGCTGGACCCCGGTCTCCGGACGCATCGACCTGCTCTACGACATCGAGCCCAAGACGGGGCTGATGCTGATCGACACCCTGCTCAGCGACGAGGAAGGCGCGTTCAAGGACGCCGTGATGCACCTGATCCTGCCGGCAATCGTACTGGGCACCATCCCCTTGGCGGTCATCGCCCGCATGACCCGCTCGTCGATGCTCGAGGTGCTGCGCGAGGACTATATCCGTACCGCACGCGCCAAGGGCCTGTCGCCCGCGCGCGTGGTGTTCATCCACGGCCTGCGCAACGCGCTGATTCCGGTGCTGACGGTGCTCGGCCTGCAGGTCGGCGCCCTGCTCGCCGGGGCCGTGCTGACCGAGACGATCTTCTCTTGGCCGGGCATCGGCAAGTGGCTGATCGAGGCCATCGGCGCACGTGACTACCCCGTGGTACAGAACGGCATTCTGCTCATCGCCTGCCTGGTGATCCTGGTCAACTTCGTGGTGGACATCCTCTACGGGCTGGCCAACCCCCGCATCCGTCATCAGCGCTGAGGCCCGATCATGGTGAATCCTGTCGTGAACGACGCAACATCGACTTCCCCGAACGGCAGCCTCGACCAGAGCCTGCTCTACCCTTCTCCGCTCAAGGAGTTCTGGCACGCCTTCTCGCGCAACAAGGGCGCGGTGATGGGCCTGGCCTTCGTCTGCCTGATCGTCTTCTGTGCGCTGTTCGCCCCTTGGGTCGCCCCCCATGACCCGAGCGAGCAGTACCGTGAAGCACTGCTCACCCCACCGGCCTGGCTCGAAGGGGGCAGCCTGCAGTACCTGCTGGGCACCGATGAACTGGGTCGCGACCTGCTCTCGCGGCTGATCCATGGCGCGCGCCTGTCGCTGCTGATCGGCCTGTCCTCGGTGGTGCTGTCGCTGATCCCTGGCATCTTCATGGGCTTGCTGGCCGGCTTTTTCCCACGCCTGCTCGGCCCCTCGATCATGCGCATGATGGACGTGATGCTGGCCCTGCCGTCGCTGCTGCTGGCGGTCGCCGTGGTCGCCATCCTCGGCCCTGGCCTGATCAACACGGTGATCGCCATCGCCATCGTCTCGCTGCCGTCCTACGTGCGGCTGACCCGCGCCGCCGTGATGGGCGAGCTCAACCGCGACTACGTCACCGCCGCGCGCCTGGCCGGTGCCAGCCTGCCCCGGCTGATGTTCGTGACCGTGCTGCCCAACTGCATGGCGCCGCTGATCGTCCAGGCCACGCTGAGCTTTTCCTCGGCGATCCTCGACGCCGCGGCCCTGGGCTTTCTCGGGCTCGGCGTGCAACCGCCGACTCCGGAGTGGGGCACCATGCTGGCCTCGGCGCGCGACTACATCGAACGCGCCTGGTGGGTGGTGAGCCTGCCGGGCCTGACGATCCTGCTCAGCGTGCTGGCGATCAACCTGATGGGCGACGGGCTGCGTGACGCGCTCGACCCCAAACTCAAGAATGCCGCCTGAGGAACCCGCCATGTCACTTCTACAGATCAACAACCTGGCGGTGCGATTCGGCGACGCCAACGCCACCCCCGTGGTCGACGGCCTCGACCTGAGCGTCTCGGCCGGTGAAATCCTGGCCATCGTCGGGGAGTCCGGCTCTGGCAAGTCGGTGACCATGATGGCGCTGATGGGGCTGATCGACGCGCCCGGGCGCGTCACCGCCGACACCCTGCGCTTCGATGGGATGGACATGCTCGGCCTGAGCGCCCGACAGCGGCGCAAGATCATCGGCAAGGACATCGCCATGATCTTCCAGGACCCGATGACCGCGCTCAACCCCAGCTACACCGTGGGCTTCCAGATCGAGGAAGTGTTGCGCCAGCACCTGGGCCTCAAGGGCCGAGCCGCCCGTCAGCGGGCCCTGGAGTTGTTGCAGAAGGTCGAGATCCCCGCCGCCGAAAGCCGCCTCGATGCCTACCCCCACCAGCTGTCCGGCGGCATGAGCCAACGGGTGGCCATCGCCATGGCCATCGCCGGCGAACCTCGCCTGCTGATCGCCGACGAACCGACCACGGCGCTGGACGTGACCATCCAGGCGCAGATCATGGAGCTGCTGGTGAACCTGCAGCAGGCCCAGGACATGGCGCTGATCCTCATCACCCACGACCTGGCCGTGGTCGCCGAGACGGCCAGGCGGGTGTGCGTGATGTACGCCGGTCAAGCGGTCGAGGTCGGCCAGGTGCCGGCGCTGTTCGACGTGCCGGCCCACCCGTATACCGAAGCGCTGCTGGCGGCGATTCCCGAGCACAGCCTGGGCGCCGAACGCCTGGCCACCCTGCCGGGCATCGTGCCTGGCCGCTATGACCGCCCCAGCGGCTGCCTGCTGTCACCGCGCTGCCCCTACGTACGCGACAACTGCCGCCAGCAGCGGCCGGCCCTCGACCCCAAGGCGCAGAGCCTGGCGCGCTGCTTCTACCCGCTCAACCAGGAGGTGGCGTGATGACCGTGGTCCTGACCGCGCGTGACCTGACGCGCCATTACGAAGTGTCCCGCGGCCTGTTCAAGGGGTCGGCGCACGTGCGCGCGCTCAACGGGGTATCGTTCGAGCTGGAAGCCGGCAAGACCCTGGCCGTGGTCGGCGAATCCGGCTGCGGCAAGTCGACCCTGGCCCGCGCCCTGACGCTGATCGAAGCACCCACCTCAGGCTCGCTGCAGATCGACGGCCTGGAGGTCAAGGGCGCCGACAAGGCCGAACGCAAGCAGCTGCGCCGCGACGTGCAGATGGTGTTCCAGAGCCCTTACGCCTCGTTGAACCCACGGCAGAAGATCGGCGATCAGCTGGCCGAGCCCCTGCTGATCAACACCTCGTTGAGCAAGGCCGAGCGCCGTGAGCGCGTGCAGCGCATGATGGAGCAGGTCGGCCTGCGCCCCGAGCACTACCAGCGCTATCCGCACATGTTCTCCGGTGGCCAGCGCCAGCGGATCGCCCTGGCCCGGGCGATGATGCTGCAGCCCAAGGTCCTGGTGGCCGACGAGCCGACCTCGGCGCTGGACGTATCCATCCAGGCGCAGGTGCTGAACCTGTTCATGGATTTGCAGCGCGAGTACCGCACGGCCTACGTGTTCATCTCGCACAACCTGGCGGTGGTCCGTCACGTGGCCGATGACGTGCTGGTGATGTACCTGGGCGCGCCGGTCGAGATGGGCGAGAAGCAGCGGATCTACGACAAGCCCCTGCACCCGTACACCCAGGCGCTGCTGTCGGCCACCCCGTCGATCCACCCGGACCCGAGCAAGCCGAAGATCCGCATCGCCGGCGAGCTGCCCAACCCGCTGAACCCACCGTCGGGGTGCGCCTTCCATAAACGCTGCCCCTACGCCACGCAACGCTGCGTTGCCGAAGTGCCGGCGTTGCGCACGGTGGATCAGCGGCAGGTAGCGTGCCACTATGCCGAGCAGTTCCTGTAGGCACACTTCAACGCGCGCAAACGAAAACGCCGTCATCCTGGATGACGGCGTTTCTGTTCGAGCCCTGAATCAGATCAGTGCACGAAGATCGCGATCAGGATGATGATCGGAATCGGGATACCCAGGAACCACAACAGAAGTGAGCGCATGATCGTTTCTCCTTGTTCGATGAACGGATAGGTCAGTTAGCGAATCGTTGCATTGGTCACGGTGCGACGGTCATCGGTCTCGATCCAGCGAGCCGCGTCACGCTGACGACCACCGAACAGTGCGGCGATGCTGGCGAAGAAGGCGCCGCACAGCATGGCGATGAAGGTCCACAGGGCGGTCCAGGCAGCGGCCTTGGCAGCGGCATCAGCAGCTTCCTGGGCGGTACGCTTGGCGTCTTCGGCAGCCTGGCGA
Organism: Enterobacterales bacterium AN_CKDN230030167-1A_HGKHYDSX7; assembly: GCA_046940335.1. Classification (GTDB taxonomy): domain Bacteria; phylum Pseudomonadota; class Gammaproteobacteria; order Pseudomonadales; family Pseudomonadaceae; genus Aquipseudomonas. The sequence goes on along the minus strand of JBKYML010000006.1, from coordinate 157,375 downwards.
GCCTGGGCGTAGACCTGGTCGACGCGGGCTTCGGCTTCGGCCTGGGTCAGGCGGGTGCGCTGGGCGACCATCTGGGCCAGGTAGGCGCGGTCGTCGACGTTCAGGGTGCCGTCACCGGCCAGGGCCTTGGTGAAGATGCGGCTGGCGACGCCGTTGGCAGCATCTTCGCTCACGCCGCTGGGACCTTCGCTGCGGAACAGGCTGTCGACGAAGTAGCCCATCGGATTGCTGCCACGGCCATCGTTGTCGGCAGCAGCGCCGACGGCAGCGCTGGCACCGGAAGCGACACCGCCGACGACCGATGCACCCGCCTGGGCACCTGCGCCGATGACGTTACCGGCGGCGCTGATGATCAGCGTGGCGGCGACCAGCGTCGCCACAGCCCACGACAGGAAACCGTGTGCGGTGTCGCGGAAGTACACTTCGTCACCGTGCAGATTGGCCCACTTCACGCGCAGACGACCGGCGACGTAGCCACCCAGGCCCGACGACAGGATCTGTGTGATCAACAACCAGACGATCGTGGAGATACCCAGGGCTTTCGCACTGGCGCCCTCGTTGGCCCACGGCGACATGGCGGCAAAGCCAAGGCCCGTGCCCAGGATGACAAGGATCAACGACAGCGAAGCCGCAGCGGCCGCGCCAGCGAAGATGGCTGCCCAGGACACGCCCGAGCGGTTGCCGTCGGAGACGGCAGATGGGTAATCGGCAGAGGTGATCATAGTGAGTGGCGCCTTTTTTAGTGAGCAACAAATCCGTTCGCAAAGGGGTCTGTGCAGCAGGCGTGCCAACTATGTCAAAACATTAAATTCAAACTTTTCAACGGGTTATGAAAAGGTCGTTGAAACGGCATCATGCAAAATGCCGGATGGGCGAGGTGGGGACACGGTGTTCTGCAAGATCGGGATGGGCGCGGCGTCTGGATCAGGAGGGGCTGGTTGATCGATGCAATGTCGATGGCAGGCCATCTGGAAGTACCGTGGTAGAGCCTGCGCAGGCTCTATCACAAAGTGCGTCTTCCTGGTGGCGATGACACCGCAGGGGTGGCTGAGTCTATGGGCCCTAGGGGCCCACCGGCTCAATGGTGTTCGCGGGTCGCGCGGAAGTTGACGTCCGGCCAGCGCTCTTCCATCAGCGACAGGTTCACCCGGGTCGGCGCCAGGTAGGTCAGGTGACCGCCGCCATCGATGGCCAGGTTCTCCATGGCCTTGACCTTGAAGTCCTCGAGGATCTTCTTGTCATTGCAGGTGATCCAGCGGGCGGACCACACGGTGATCGGCTCGTAGGCGCACTCGACCTTGTACTCCTCCTTCAGGCGGCTGGCGACCACATCGAACTGCAGCACGCCAACGGCGCCCAGGATGATGTCGTTGCTGCGCTCGGGGAAGAACACCTGGGTCGCGCCTTCCTCGGCCAGCTGCTGCAAGCCCTGGCGCAACTGCTTGGACTTGAGCGGGTCCTTCAGGCGCACACGACGGAACAGCTCCGGCGCGAAGTGCGGGATACCGGTGAAGCCCAGGACTTCGCCTTCGCTGAAGGTGTCACCGATCTGGATGGTGCCATGGTTGTGCAGGCCGATGATGTCGCCGGCGTAGGCTTCCTCGAGCTGTTCGCGCTCGGACGAGAAGAAGGTCAGCGCATCGCCGATGCGCAGGTCCTTGTTCAGCCGCACGTGGCGCATCTTCATGCCCTTCTCGTACTTGCCCGAGCAGATGCGCATGAAGGCGATGCGGTCGCGGTGCTTGGGGTCCATGTTCGCCTGGATCTTGAACACGAAGCCGGTGAACTTCTCCTCGGTCGGCTCGACGGTCCGCTCGTTGGCCACACGGCCCAAGGGGCGAGGCGCCCAGTCCACCACCGCGTCGAGCACATGGTCCACGCCGAAGTTGCCCAGCGCCGTGCCGAAGAACACCGGCGTCAGCTGGCCATTGATGAACTCGTCCTGATCGAACTCATGGCAGGCGCCCTGCACCAGCTCCAACTGCTCGACGAAGCTGTCGTACTGGTCGCCCAGGTGCGCGCGCGCTTCGTCGGAGTCGAGCTTCTCGATGATCTTGGTTTCGGTGCGTTCATGACCGTGACCGGGGGTGTAGACGATGATGTAGTCGCCGGTCAGGTGGTAGACGCCCTTGAAATCACGGTAGCAACCGATCGGCCAGGTGATCGGCGCGGCCTTGATCTTCAGCACCGCCTCGATCTCGTCGAGCAGTTCGATCGGATCGCGGATGTCGCGGTCGAGCTTGTTGATGAAGCTGACGATCGGCGTGTCACGCAGGCGGCAGACGTCCATCAGGGCAATGGTCCGTGGCTCGACGCCCTTACCACCGTCCAGCACCATCAGGGCCGAGTCGACCGCGGTCAGCGTGCGGTAGGTGTCTTCCGAGAAGTCTTCGTGGCCGGGGGTGTCGAGCAGGTTGATCATCTGCTCGCGGTAGGGGAACTGCATCACCGAGGTGGTGATGGAGATGCCCCGCTGCTTTTCCATTTCCATCCAGTCGGAGGTGGCGTGGCGGTCGGACTTGCGCGACTTCACGGTACCGGCGACGGCAATGGCCTTGCCCATCAGCAAGAGCTTCTCGGTGATGGTGGTCTTACCGGCGTCGGGGTGGGAAATGATGGCGAAAGTGCGGCGCTTCGCGACTTCGGCGGCCTGTTGGGTCATGGGAAATCGCCTGACTGGGTCTTCGAAAAGGGGCGGTATGATACCTGATCTCGCGGCCAGACCAAAGCCATGCTCGTCGATACCCCCTCGCCGTACACCTCTCCCCCCAGCACCTGCCAGAACACCCTGCAAAGGCAGTGTTTTCACTGGCTCTAAGCGATAAAGAGACTTGTTTTTCCTGCCGATCTTCGAAGCGGGTAGTGGATTAACGCTAGCCAAATGCCCGTTGACGTGTAAACCTTTGCCCTCTTCGGAGACGTCCACTCCCCTGCCGCTCACGGCGTGCCAGGGCTGGTAGTACCTGCTTCACAAGCCTGACGAGGCTTGGCTCATGGCGTGATCCGCCGCCGCTCGCTGGCGCCACGCTGCTACTCGCGAACCCACGACCCGCCGCCCACCTTGGTCGGCCTGCAGGGCAGTGCGTTCGCCGATCTGACAAAGGAGTCCACCTGTGGCTAGATGCTACGGAAAGGGGCTGATGGGATGGGCCGCCGTGCTCGTCATCCTGGCCCTGCTGATCCACTGGATCGGCATCGATACGATCACCCGCTACCGGGACGATCTGGGTTTCTACCTGCAAGCGCATCTTGTGCTGGTGCTGGCCTCGATGGCCGCGGCATTGGTGGTGGGGATCCCCGCCGGCATTGCCTTGAGTCGACCGCATAGGGTCGACAAGGCCGAGCGCTTCATGCAGTTCTTCAACGTAGGCAACACCATCCCTCCCCTGGCCGTTCTGGCCATTGCCCTCAGCGTGCTGGGCATCGGCGCCGGCCCTGCGATCTTCGCCTTGTTCCTCGCCTCGCTGCTGCCGATCGTGCGCAACACCTTCGAAGGCCTGAAGAACGTCCCCGCCTCGCTCAAGGAAGCCGCCACCGGCATCGGCATGACCCCACGCCAGCAACTCTGGCAAGTCGAGATGCCCAATGCCATGCCCATCCTCGTCGGTGGCGTACGGGTGGCCCTGGCGCTGAATGTCGGCACCGCGCCGCTGTCGTTCCTGATCGGAGCCAACAGCCTGGGCAGCCTGATCTTCCCCGGCATCGCCCTGAACAATCAGCCTCAACTGCTGCTCGGCGCCGCCTGCACCGCGCTGCTGGCGCTGTTGCTCGATGTGCTGGTGAGCGCCTCCAGCAAACGCTGGCTGGAACGCGGCCTGGCCCACTGAACGAGGATTGTCATGAAACGATTGATCGCCATTACCCTGGGCGCGGCCTTGCTGTGGGCGAACGTTGCCCAGGCTGCGCAGAAACCGCTGATCCGCATCGGCGCCCGCGTGTTCACCGAGCAGACCATCCTGGCTGAAATCACCGCGCAGTACCTGCGCGCCAACGGCTTCGACGTGCGCATCACCTCGGGCCTGGGCAGCAACATCGCGCGCCAGGCCCAGGAAACCGGGCAGCTCGACATGCTGTGGGAATACACCGGCGTGTCGCTGGTCTCCTACAACCACATCGAAGAACGCATGCCCAACCCCGAGGCTACCTATGCCAAGGTCAAGCAGCTCGATGCGCAGAAGGGCCTTACCTGGCTGGCACCGTCGAAATTCAGCAACACCTACGCCCTGGGCCTGCCGCAGAAGGTGGCCCAGGCGTATCCGCAGATCGAGACGATCAGCGACCTGACCCGCGTGCTGCGCGAGGAGTCCGAGCGCCACCACCTGGTCGCCCTGGATACCGAGTTCGCCAATCGTCCCGACGGCCTGGTCGGCCTGCGCGAGCTCTACGACATGCCGCTGGACCGGCGCAACATCCGTCAGATGGACACGGGGCTGGTCTACACCGCGATGCGCAACAACCAGGTCTTCGCGGGTCTGGTCTACACCACCGACGGGCGCCTGAATGCCTTCCACCTCAAGCTGCTCGAAGACGACCGGCACTACTTCCCCGACTACACCGCCGCCCCGGTGCTGCGCACCGAAGTGCTCGACGCCCATCCACAACTGGCGACGCTGCTCGAGCCCCTGGCCGCCGCGCTCGACGACCAGACCATGCGCACGCTCAACGCGAGCATCGACGTCGAGCACCAGAGCCCGAGCCGCGTGGCCGCAGCCTTCCTGCGTGAACATGCCTTTGGCGAGGTGAAGCCATGAGCCTGTTCGATACCTTCAGCCACCTCGATTGGGCCCTGGTGCTGCAGCTGACCTTGCAGCACCTGACCCTGGTCGGTGTCGCGGTGGGCCTGGCGATTCTCTTCGGCGTGCCGCTGGGCATCCTGATGACACGCTTCCCGGCCGTGGCCGGCCCCGTACAGGCCTGTGCCACCGTGCTGCTGACCATCCCTTCCATCGCCCTGTTCGGCCTGCTGCTGCCGTTCTATTCCACGTTCGGCCAGGGCCTGGGCCCGCTGCCAGCGATCACCGCGGTGTTCCTCTACTCGCTGCTGCCGATCCTGCGCAACACCTACCTGGCCCTGACCAGCGTCGAGCCAGGCATCCGTGAAGCGGCGCGGGGCATCGGCATGACCTTCGGCCAGCGCCTGCGCATGGTCGAGCTGCCCATCGCCGTACCGGTGATCCTGGCTGGTGTGCGTACCGCCGTGGTGATGAACATCGGCGTGATGACCATCGCCGCGACCATCGGTGCCGGCGGCCTGGGCGTGCTCATCCTCACCTCCATCAGCCGCAGCGACATGTCGATGCTGCTCGTGGGCGCCGTGCTGGTCAGCCTGCTGGCCATCGTCGCCGACCTGCTCCTGCAAACCTTGCAACGTGCCCTGACTCCAGAAGGACTGCGCTCATGATCGAACTGAAGAACCTCAGCAAGACCTTCACCGCCAACGGCAAGCAGATCAAGGCCGTCGATTCGGTCAACCTGACCGTCAACGAGGGCGAGATCTGCGTGTTCCTGGGGCCTTCGGGCTGCGGCAAGAGCACGACGCTGAAAATGATCAACCGCCTGATCACCCCCACCTCGGGCCAGGTATTCATCAACGGCGAAGACACCACGGGCCTGGACGAGGTGACCCTGCGTCGGCACATCGGCTACGTGATCCAGCAGATCGGCCTGTTCCCCAACATGACCATCGAAGAGAACATCACCGTGGTGCCGCGCCTGCTGGGCTGGGACAAGCAGCGCTGCCATGACCGTGCCCGCGAGCTGATGAGCATGATCAAGCTCGAACCCAAGCAGTACCTGCAGCGCTACCCGCGTGAACTGTCCGGCGGCCAGCAGCAGCGCATCGGCGTGATCCGCGCGCTGGCGGCCGACGCCCCGGTACTGCTGATGGACGAGCCGTTCGGCGCGGTCGACCCGATCAACCGGGAAATGATCCAGAACGAGTTCTTCGAGATGCAACGTGCCCTGAACAAGACCGTGATCATGGTCAGCCACGACATCGACGAGGCCATCAAGCTGGGCGACAAGATCGCCATCTTCCGGGCGGGCAAGCTGTTGCAGCTCGACCATCCCGACACACTGCTCGCGCATCCGGCCGACGAGTTCGTCAGCAGCTTCGTCGGTCAGGACAGTACCCTCAAGCGCCTGCTGCTGGTCAAGGCCGAGGACGCAGCCGACAATGCCCCGTCGGTCAGCCCCGAGACGCCGGTGGCCGAGGTGCTGGAGCTGCTCGACGAACATGACCGCCGCTACGTGGTGGTGACCGATGCCGCCAACAAGGCCTTGGGCTACGTGCGTCGCCGCGACATGCATCGCCAGCAAGGCAGCTGCGCCGACTTCCTGCGTCCGTTCAACGCCACGGCCTCCCACGAAGAGCACCTGCGCATCCTGTTGTCGCGCATGTACGAGTTCAACCGTGCCTGGCTGCCGGTGCTCGATGCGGAGCAGGTATTCCTGGGCGAGGTCACGCAGGAGTCCATCGCGGCCTACCTGAGTTCAGGTCGCTCACGGGGCGCGAAGACCAGCATCGTGTCACCGGCCGACGCCGTTTCCTGAGTCGGTAACAAAAAATTTATGGCCGATCGTCTGCGCGTTGGCGCAGGCCATCGTGGCCATAAATATGGACACCTGGGAGGCGATCGCGGTTTAGCCTGGGCGGCCAAGATGGGCCTCGTCAGTGCGGACCTATCCGCACGGCGGGCAAAACCGGCCCCCTCGCAGTGCTTGCGCGGCAGTGCCTCCCGACACCCGTCTCGTCCGCCCTTCCACAATAGTTGACGGCCGCCGAGCCTAGCCAATTCATCGTCGTTCGAATCCGCCAGGCACCCGGCGTACAGGCCCGATCCGCCTGTTGATTCGACGGTCTTCACGCCCTACAGTGCGCGCCGAACGTCCATGCTGGAAACGATCCATCCGGCCCGATCGACAGGTCGCGCCAACCAACATGGGGATACGGAGGGCGTTCGCCTGCACCCACTCATTCATTCCGTTTGCCCATGGAGTCCCTGAGCATGTCGATCCAAGTCGAAGACTATTTCGCGCGTGACACCTTCCAGAAGATGAAGGCGTTCGCCGACACGCAGGAAACCCCGTTCGTCCTCATCGATACGCAGATGATCAGCCAGGCCTACGACGATCTGCGCGCCGGTTTCGAATTCGCCAAGGTCTACTACGCGGTCAAGGCCAACCCGGCCGTCGAGATCATCGACCTGCTCAAGGACAAGGGTTCGAACTTCGACATCGCCTCGATCTACGAACTGGACAAGGTGATGAACCAGGGCGTGAGCGCCGATCGCATCAGCTACGGCAACACCATCAAGAAGTCCAAGGACATTCGTTACTTCTACGAGAAAGGTGTTCGCCTGTACGCGACCGATTCCGAGGCCGACCTGCGCAACATCGCCAAGGCCGCGCCGGGCTCGAAGGTCTACGTGCGCATCCTGACCGAAGGCTCGACCACCGCCGACTGGCCGCTGTCACGCAAGTTCGGCTGCCAGACCGACATGGCCATGGACCTGCTGATCCTTGCCCGCGACCTGGGTCTGGTGCCTTATGGCATCTCGTTCCACGTCGGTTCCCAGCAGCGCGACATCAGTGTGTGGGACGCGGCCATCGCCAAGGTCAAGGTGATCTTCGAACGCCTGAAGGAAGAAGACGGGATCGAGCTGAAGCTGATCAACATGGGCGGCGGCTTCCCGGCCAACTACATCACCCGCACCAACAGCCTGGAAACCTATGCCGAAGAGATCATCCGCTTCCTCAAGGAAGACTTCGGCGACGACCTGCCGGAAATCATCCTCGAGCCGGGCCGCTCGCTGATCGCCAACGCCGGCATCCTGGTCAGCGAAGTGGTGCTGGTGGCGCGCAAGTCGCGTACCGCGGTCGAACGCTGGGTCTATACCGATGTGGGCAAGTTCTCGGGCCTGATCGAAACCATGGACGAATCGATCAAATTCCCGATCTGGACCGAGAAGAAGGGCGAAATGGAAGAAGTGGTGATCGCCGGCCCGACCTGCGACAGCGCCGACATCATGTACGAGCACTACAAGTATGGCCTGCCGCTGAACCTGGCGATCGGCGACCGCCTGTACTGGCTGTCCACCGGTGCCTACACCACCAGCTACAGCGCCGTCGAATTCAATGGCTTCCCGCCCCTGAAAGCCTTCTACCTGTAAGACGCTGGCAGCGAGCCACGGGGCAACCCCGTGGCCCGTCGTCAGACGCCCTCTATCCTGCGGACGCTCAACGTCGAAACTCCCTGAACTGAGCGAAGCTGTCGAACGCCCGAACCCCGACGTACTCGATGCCCAAGGACAGGAACAGCTTGTTCGCCGCCCCAGCCTCGACATAATGGTTTTCCCAGGCTTTCCGGTCCCGCACGCCCAGCGGCACACTGCCGACCGCCGCGATGGTGATGCCATCCTGAACACCGGCTGCCGGCGTGCCGAACGGATTGCCATGAGCCCAGAGTCGCCAGAGCACGGGGTGACGCGCCGTCAGGTCGTAGCCGACCCATTGCTTGCTCAGTTCCCACGCCTCGTAGTGGGCATCACCGTCGGCGAATTCGACCGCGCGTACCCGGTAGCCAGGGCGCTCCCCTTCGTAATAGCCGAACCAGAAACGCTGAGGCTGCTCGACGGCACTGAAGGGGCAGACGCTCAGCCAGCGGTGCGTACGCTGGTAGACGGAGTTGGCGGTGATTTCGAAGGAATCGAGCACGCCCTCGTATCCTGGGGTCCGGGAAGTCACGCTGGCGATGAAAGAACGTTCTTGGATATATCGCATGGCTTGCTAGTCCTGTGACAGTGAAGCGATGAGGCTGTCACGCCCTGCCCACTCGACACAGACTGCAGCCTTTCCTCCGCTCGCCTGCCCGTCGAGCCCGTTCCTAGGACGAATCCCCATCACATTCGAAGGCGCGAACCGTTCGCATTCGTCGCATAATGCGCGCCGACGGCATTCGCAAGGCAATACAAGGTGACAGGTGTGTTCAAGAAGACGATGTTCCAGATGCACTGGCTGTTCGGCATCACGGCAGGCCTGGTGCTGGCGGTGATGGGGATCACCGGCGCGATCTGGTCCTTTCAGGATGAGTTGCTGCGCCTGTTCAATCCCGAGGTCCGGACCGTCAAGGCGCGTCCGGGTGGCGTGTTGCCGCCTGCCGAGTTGATCCGTCGGGTAGAGGCCGCGCAGCAGGACACGGTCTCGATGCTCTGGGTCGACCTGCGCCGGCCAGACGCCGCACGTGTCTTCTTCACGCCAGCGCCGGGCGAGCGGCGCGGTGAGCTGCGCTATGCCGACCCTTACACCGGCGAGCTGAAGGGGGCCGTGGCCGGCCAGGGCTTCTTCGACCTGATGCTGCGCCTGCACCGCTTCCTGGCCATGGGCGCGACCGGTCGACAGATCACAGGCGCCTGCACGCTGATGCTGGTGTTCTTCTGCCTGTCGGGGCTGTACCTGCGCTGGCCCCGGCACGCCTTGAACTGGCGCACCTGGCTGCTGGTCGACGGCGCCAAGCGTGGCCGTGCCTTCCACTGGGACTTGCACGCCGTGGCCGGTACTTGGTGCCTGCTGTTCTACCTGCTGTTCGCGCTCACCGGGCTGTTCTGGTCATACGAGTGGTATCGGCAAGGCCTGAACCGGCTCTTCGCCGATGCGCCTGTGGCGAGTGCGTCCGGCCAGGCACGAGGGGCGCGGGGCCAGCCTCCATCGTCCAACGACGCCACCCAGGCGCCCCGTGCATCGATCAACCCTGACGCGCTCTGGCAAACCCTGCGCGACGCGGCCGGGCCGGGGCTTGCCGCCTACAACCTGCGCCTGCCGACGGCCGCCGGTCAGCCGGCCATGGTCTTCTACCTGCTCGACCAGGCACCCCACGAGCGCGCGTTCAACACCCTGACGCTCGACCCGGCGACCGGCGCCATCCGCCAGCATGACCGCTTCGACGCCAAGTCCACCAAGGCGCAGCTGCTGGCCAGCGTCTATGCCCTGCACGTCGGCAGCTACTTCGGCCTGCCAGGGCGGATCCTTGTCACCCTCGCCAGCCTGACCATGCCGCTGTTCTTCGTTACCGGCTGGCTGTTGTACCTCGACCGTCGGCGCAAGCAGCGCCAGGCACGGGCGGCACGTGGGCAGGTGCAGCCTGGGGCGCCGAGCGAAGACAGCTGGTTGATCGGCTATGCCAGCCAGAGTGGCTTCGCCGAGCAGCTCGCCTGGCAGAGCGCCGGGCACTTGCAGGCCGCCGGCCTGTCGGTGCAGGTACGGCCGTTGCGCTTGGTGGACGAGCAGACGCTGCGGGAGACGCGCCGCGCCCTGTTCGTGCTCAGCACCTTCGGCGATGGCGAGCCACCCGACAGCGCGCGCCTGTTCGAGCGCAAGGTACTGGGCCAGGCCTGTTCGCTCGCGCACCTGAACTACGCCGTGCTCGCTTTGGGCGATCGGCAATATCCCGCGTTCTGTGGTTTCGCCAGGCGGGTTCAGGCCTGGCTCGACGCCTGTGGCGCCCACCAGACGTTCGCCGCCGTGGAGGTGGACAACGCTGATCCCATCACGCTTGGCCAGTGGCAGCAGGCGCTGGCCAACCTGACTGGCGTGCAGACGATCAACGCCTGGAAGCCGCCTTCCTACGGCCATTGGGTGCTCCGCGAACGTCAGCGGCTCAACCCTGGCAGCCAGGGCGCCCCGGTGTTTCGCCTGGCGTTGAGTGCCGATGCGCCCACCACCTGGGAGGCGGGTGATCTGGTGGAGGTCATGCCGCGCAATGGCAGCGAGGCCATCCGGGTCTTCATCGCGAAACTGGGGTTGCACGCCGATACCCCCGTGCAGCGTCACGGCGTGTTCATGCGTCTGGACGTGGCCCTGGCCGGCGTTCAGTTACCGACCGGGCGCGAGCACTTGATCGGCCTGCAGGCCCAGGCGGTGCTGGACGCGCTGGCACCGATCGGGCCGCGCGACTACTCGATCGCCTCGATTGCCAGCGACGGTCTGCTGGAGCTGATCGTGCGCCAGACACGGGATGAGCACGGTGTGCTTGGGCTGGGCTCCGGCTGGCTGACCGAACACCTGGCCGAAGGTGGCGTGACCGCCCTGCGGGTGCGGCGCAACAGCGGCTTCCATCTGCCCGACACGCCGGCCCCAATGGTGCTGATCGGCAACGGTACGGGCCTGGCAGGTCTGCGCAGCCTGCTCAAGGCGCGCATCGTCGCCGGGGAGTCGCGCAACTGGCTGCTGTTCGGCGAGCGTCAGCGCGAGCATGACTTGCACTGCGCGCACGAACTCGACCAGTGGTTGCAGCAGGGCGAGCTGGCGCACCTGGACCTGGCCTTCTCCCGCGACCAGGCTGAAAAGTACTACGTGCAGGATGCGCTGCGGGCGCAGGCCGATCGGTTGCGCGCCTGGGTGGCCGAAGGGGCTTACCTGTACCTGTGCGGCAGCCAACGGGGCATGGCCTCGGGCGTGGACGCCGTGTTGAACGAGGTGCTGGGGCAGGCCCAGGTGCAGGCGCTGATCGAGGAAGGCCGTTACCGGCGCGACGTCTACTGACCTCCGCCGCGCAGGGTCGAGCCCGGTGGCCCGTTTCTGCGCAGAGGTCGAGGTCTCGTTGTCAGCGCAACACGAAGGCGTCAGCGTCCAGATCGGCCGGGAAACGCGCACGGTAGGTGGCCAGATCGGCCGCGCTCAGGGTGGCCTTGAACACGCCATTGGCGTCGCCTGCGTTGAGCAAGGGATCGCCATGGAAGTCCAGCACCTGACTGTCGCCCGCGTAGTCCAGCCCCTTGCCGTCGCTGCCGACCCGGTTCACCGCAGCGACATAACAGAGGTTCTCGATGCCTCGGGCGGGCAGCAGGCGGTTCCAGTGCTGGCGCCGTGCAGCCGGCCAGTTGGCGGTGTACAGCAGCAGGTCGGTGTCGCGGGCATCCCGGCTCCATACGGGGAAGCGCAGGTCGTAGCAGATCAACGGGCGGATGCGCCAGCCCTTGAGCTCGAACTGCACCTGACGCTCGCCCGGCGTGTAGTGCTCGTGCTCGCCTGCCATGCGGAACAGGTGGCGTTTGTCGTAGTGCAACACGTCGCCGTCAGGGCGTGCCCACAACAGTCGGTTGCGATGGCTGCCATCTTCGGCCCGGACGATCACGCTGCCTGTGACCACTGCGCCCACGGCCGCCGCCTGCGCCTTGAGCCAGGCATGGGTCGGGCCCAGCTCGGGTTCGGCCAGGGCCTCGGACTGCATGGTGAAGCCGGTGGTGAACATCTCCGGCAGGATGACCAGATCGACCGTGCCGACCTGGGCCAGCAACGTCTCGAGGTGGGCCTTGTTGGCCTGGGGATCGTGCCAGGCCAGGTGCGTCTGGACCAGGGCCAGGTGCAGGTCGGGCAATGCATTCAGATCGCGCATAGTCGTTCCGCTGCCTGGCGCAGCGTCTCCTCACGTTTGGCGAAGCACAATCGCACCAGGCGCTGCCCGGGGATCGGTCGCTGGTAGAACACCGAAATGGGAATGGTCGCCACGCCGTGCTCCCGCGTCAGCCACACGGCCATGTCGGCGTCGTCGAGGTCCGGGCGGATGGCGCTGTAGTCGACCAGTTGGAAGTAGGTGCCCTGGGCGGGTGTGAACGTGAACCGTGACGACGCCAGCAGACCGCAGAGCAGGTCGCGCTTGGTCTGATAGAACGCCGGCAGGCGCTCCACGTGCCCTGGGTCCTGCGCCATGAAGTCGGCCAGGGCATGCTGCAACGGGGTGACACCACAGAAGTTGACGTACTGGTGCACCTTGCGCAGTTCGGCCGACAGCCGCGCAGGCGCCACCACGTAGCCGGTCTTCCACCCGGTCACGTGATAGGTCTTGCCGAACGAGCTGACCACGAAGGCACGCGATCTCAGGGCCGCATGCGCCAGCACGCTGGCATGCCGTACCCCGTCGTAGACCAGATGCTCGTAGACTTCATCGCTGAGCAGCAGGATGTCACGCCCCTCGATGAGGGCTGCCAACTGGTCGAGGTCTTGCGCCGTGAGCAGTGCGCCGCTGGGGTTGTGCGGCGAGTTGATCACGATCATGCGCGTGCGCGGGCTGAGGGCATCGCTCAGGCGCTGCCAGTCGATGCGAAAGTCACGACCGTCCAAGGGCACATGGACGCACTGCCCGCCGGCCAGACGTACCGCCGGGTCGTAGCTGTCGTAGCACGGGTCGAAGACGATCACCTCATCGCCCGGGCGCACCACGGCATGAATGGCACAGAAGATCGCCTCAGTCGCCCCGGGCGTGACGGTCACGTCCTGCTCGGGGTCCACGAGGGCGCCATACAGCGACGCGATCTTGAGCGCCACCTGCTCGCGCAACGCCGGCAATCCGGCCATGGGCGCATATTGATTGTGCCCGGCAAGCACATGCCGCCCCACGGCCTCGAGCAGGCCCTGGGGCCCGTCGAAATCCGGGAACCCCTGGGAGAGGTTCAACGCGCCCGTCTCGGCCGCCAGTTGCGACATGGTGGTGAAGATGGTCATGCCGACGTCCGGCAACTTGCTGTCGATCATGGGGCGCTCCGTGGGGTCCGATGGGGCGGCGGCTGCAAGCTGGAGCGCCAGCGCCGCATCAACGTCCTGTCAACACCTGACGTATCGCACTACCGTCCGCTTGCAGCTTGTGGCCTATGGCTTGCCGCTGCGCTTACCGCTTATCCTTGCGCTTCTTCTCCGCCTTCTTGTGGTGAGACATCAGGCGGCGCTTCTTGTTGACCTGGCGATCGGTCAAGGTGTTCTTATTGCCCTCGTAGGGGTTCTCACCGCCCTTGTACTCGATGCGGATCGGCGTACCGACCAGGCGCAGCACGCGGCGGTAGGTGTTTTCCAGGTAGCGCGAGTAGGAGCGTGGCACCTTCTCGACCTGATTGCCGTGGATCACGATGATCGGCGGGTTGGCGCCGCCCAGGTGGGCATAGCGCAGCTTGATGCGGCGACCATTGACCAGCGGTGGCTGGTGCTCGCTCACGGCGTCTTCGAGGATCTGGGTCAGGCGGCTGGTCGGCCAGCGGGTCACCGCCGACTTGAACGAAGCCTGGACCGACTTGTACAGGTGGCCGACGCCGGTGCCGTGCAGTGCCGAGATGAAATGGATGTCGGCGAAGTCGACGAAGAACAGCCGACGCTCCAGCTCGGTCTTCACGTAGTCGCGCTCGCCTGGCGCCATGCCATCCCACTTGTTCAGGGCGATGACGATGGCACGACCGGCCTCCAGGGCGAAGCCCAGCAGGTTCAGGTCGTGGTCGACCACGCCTTCGCGGGCGTCCATGACGAAGATCACCACGTTGGCGTCCTTGATCGCCTGCAGCGTCTTGACCACCGAGAACTTCTCGACTTCCTCGTGGATCTTGCCGCGCTTACGCACCCCGGCGGTGTCGATCAGGGTGTACTTCTCCTCGTCACGCTCGAACGGGATGTAGATGCTGTCACGGGTGGTGCCGGGCTGGTCATAGACCACCACGCGCTCTTCGCCAAGCATGCGGTTGACCAAGGTCGACTTGCCGACGTTGGGGCGACCGATGATGGCGATCTTGATGCCATCCTTCTCGCTCGGCCCCGGAATGCGTGCGGCTTCTTCGCCTTCGGCGACGTCCTGCGCCAGCGCTTCGTCTTCCTGGTCACGCGGCAGGTGGCCCAGCACCGACTCCATCAGCGCATTGATGCCACGGCCCTGGGAGCCGGCCACCGGAATGGCGTTGCCCATGCCCATCGGCGCGAACTCGGCGCGGGCCGTGTCCGGGTCGATGTTGTCGATCTTGTTGGCGACCAGAATCGCCTGTTTGTTCCGCTTGCGCAGGTGTTCGGCGATCATCTGGTCGGCGGCGGTCATGCCGGCACGGGCATCGACCAGGAACAGGACGTAGTCGGCCTCTTCGATGGCCATCAAGGACTGCTCGGCCATCTTCTCGTCCATGCCGACCTCGTCGCCGGTGATGCCCCCGGTGTCGATCAGGATGAACGAGCGGCCTTGCCACTGCGCCTCGCCGTACTGGCGGTCGCGGGTCAGGCCCGACAAGTCGCCGACGATGGCGTCGCGGGTCTTGGTCAGGCGGTTGAACATCGTGGATTTGCCGACGTTCGGCCGACCCACCAGGGCGATAACGGGAACCATGAGGCTCTCCAAATACGTGAATTCTTGAAAATGCAAAGGCCGCTGCAAGGCAGCGGCCGAAGTTCGTGCGGTACACGAGGTACCCGCTCGAGGCCGGCAAGGCCTCAAGCATAGCGTCAGCGGAGGGTCAGCGCTTCGAGCTTGCCACCATTGCCGAACACATAGAGCGTGTCGCCGACGACCAGCGGGCGGGCACGCAGGCCATCCCGGTCGACGCGCTCGCGGCCGACGAAGCGACCGTCGACCTGGCTGAGCAGGTGCAGGTAGCCTTCGAAATCACCGACGGCGACGTAGCTGGAGAACACTTCCGGTGCCGACAGCTGACGACGGGCCAGCGATTCGTTGCTCCACAGGGCGCTGGCCGAGCGCTCGTCGATACCTTCGACGGTGCCCGAGGCCTGGCTGACGTAGACATTGCCGAAGCCTTGCGCCACACCGACGTAGCTCGACGCATCGCGCTGCCACAGCGAACGGCCGGTTTCCAGGTCCAGGCCCGCCACGCGGCCCTGGTAGGTGCTGACGTAGATCACGCCACCGGACAGCAGCAGGCCGCCGTCGATGTCGACCACACGCTCCAGCTCCGAACGCCCCTGCGGCACGGCGACCCGCGCCTCCCAGACCGGCACGCCGTTCTGGGTGTCCAGCGCGATCACCTTGCCGGTCGACAGGCCAGCCACCGCCAGGCGGTTGGTGACGATCGGCGCGCCAGTGCCGCGCAGGGTCAGCACGGCCGGTGTGCTTTCGTAGATCCAGCGACGGTCGCCGGTGGCCGCGTCCAGGCCGATCACACGATCGTCCTGGGTCTGCACCACCACCACGTCACCGTTGTTCGCCGGCGGTGCCAGCACTTCGCTGGTCACCCGCGAGCGCCAGCGCTCTTCACCGGTATCGGCATCCAGGGCGATCACTTCGCCCTTGAGGGTGCCGAGCATGACCAGGCCATAGCCGACGCCGACGGCGCCCGAGACCGGCAGGTCCAGGTCCTGTTTCCAGATCACGTCGCCGTTGCCACGGTTCATGGCCATGACCACGCCATGGACGTCCGACGCGTAGATACGGTCGTTTTCGACGGCCGGCACCAGCGTGTTGTAGGTCTCGCCCTGGCCATCGCCGATGGAACGGCTCCACAGCTTGGTGAGGTGAACCTCTTCGGTGAACTGAGTCAGCTCGGCCGGTGGCAGTTCCTTCTTGCTGTTGCTGCTGCAACCCGCTGCCAGAACGGCAAGGGCCAGCACTGCTGCTTGTTTCCAACCGATCACGTCAGGCGTCCCCTTTGGCCAGGTCATCCAGCTTCAGTTGCAGGCCACCGACCGCGGCGTCATCCGACAGCGCAGCCTTGGCTTTTTCGTAGGCCCCATGGGCATCGTCGGCACGACCGAGCTGTACCAGCAGGTCGCCCTTGAGTTCTTCGCGACTCGCCAGGAAGGCCTTGTCGGCATCGCCGTCCAGCAGCTTCAGGCCTTCTTCGGCCTTGTTCTGGGCGGCCAGCACGCGGGCCAGGCGCTGGCGCGAGATCTCGCCGAGCGTGTCGTTGGCCGGCTTGTCCATCACGCCCTTGAGCTCGGCCGCGGCATCGTCCAGCTTGCCGTCGTCGACCGCCACGCGGGCCACGAACAGGCTGCCGTACTGGGCGTAGGCGGTACCACCATACTCGCTCTTGAGCTTGCTGGAGAGCTCGGCGACCTTGGTCGTGTCCGGCTGGCCGTTGGGCGTCAGCGACGTTTCCAACAGGGCCTGGTACAGGACCGACGCACCCTGGGACTGGTTGGCCTGGTACTTGTGCCAGGCCTGCCAGCCCACCACCACGGCGGCGGCCAGCAGCGCGCCGGTCAGCAGCGGCTTGCCGTTACGGTTCCACCAGTCCTTGGCCTCGGCCATCTGGTCATCATCGGTACTCGACACCCCAATACTCCTTCTAAGCAATTCGGCTGTTCGACCGCTTCACGCCTGGGCGAGAGCGGCATCCAGATGCCCGGCCAGGGCATCCCAGGCAATGTTCTGTTGTTCACCCTGGCCACGCAGCGGCTTGAAGCCCACCTGCTGGGCAGCCAGCTCGTCGTCGCCCATGATCAGCGCATACAGCGCGCCGCTCTTGTCGGCCTTCTTGAATTGGCTCTTGAAGCTGCCGCCCCCGGCGTTGACCTGCAGGCGCAGCCCCGGCAGGCGGTCACGCAACCCTTCGCTCAGGCGCAGGGCGGCCAGTTCCGCCTCCTCGCCGAAGGCGCACAGGTAGACGTCGACCTGCCGGCTGATCGACTCGGGCACCTGGCCCAGGGTCTCGAGCAGCAGGATGAGACGTTCGATGCCCATGGCGAAGCCGACGCCCGTGGTCGGCTTGCCGCCCATCTGCTCGACCAGCCCATCGTAGCGGCCGCCAGCGCAGACCGTGCCCTGGGCACCGAGCTTGTCGGTCACCCACTCGAACACCGTCTTGCTGTAGTAATCCAGGCCACGCACCAGCTTGGTGTTGAGACGGAACGGAATGCCCGCCGCGTCCAGACGTGCCTTCAGGCCCTCGAAGTGCAGGCGCGATTCCTCGTCGAGATGATCCTCGAGCTTGGGGGCATCGGCCAGCACGGCCTGTGTACCGGCATCCTTGCTGTCGAGGATGCGCAGCGGGTTGCTCTTGAGGCGGCGCTGACTGTCTTCGTCGAGCTGATCCAGGCGTGCGGACAGGAACTCGACCAGCGCGTCACGATAGCGGGCACGTGCCTCGCTGGTGCCCAGGCTGTTGAGCTCCAGGGTGACCGCGTCACGGATGCCGAGCAGGCCCCACAGGCGCCAGGTGAGCATGATCAGCTCGGCGTCGATGTCCGGTCCATCGAGGTTGAACACCTCGACACCGATCTGGTGGAACTGACGGTAGCGGCCTTTCTGGGGGCGCTCGTGGCGGAACATCTGGCCGATGTACCAGAGCTTCTGCACCTGGCCGTTGCCCGTGATGCCATGCTCGAGCACGGCACGCACGCAGGCCGCGGTGCCTTCGGGACGCAGCGTCAGCGAATCGCCGTTGCGGTCCTCGAAGGTGTACATCTCTTTCTCGACGATGTCGGTCACTTCACCGATCGAACGCTTGAACAGCTCGGTGAACTCGACGATCGGCGTGCGGATCTGGCTGTAGCCATAGGTGTCCAGCAGGCCGGCCACGGTGCCTTCGAAATAGCGCCATAGCGGCGACTGCTCGGGCAGGATGTCGTTCATGCCACGAATGGCTTGCAGCGATTTGCTCACGGAAGATCCTTACGCATCTGTCGGTCAGCCTCGGGCGATCAATGCCGCGTCGGCCTCGGCCTTTTCGGCCGCTTTCTGGCGGATGAGCTTTTCCAGCTCGTCCACCAGGTTGTCGTTGGTGAGTTTCTGCGACGGCTTGCCGTCGATGTAGATCAGGTTCGGCGTGCCGCCGGTCAGCCCCACGTGGGCTTCCTTCGCTTCGCCCGGGCCATTGACCACACAGCCGATCACGGCCACGTCCAACGGCACCAGCAGGTCTTCGAGCCGACCTTCCAGGTCGTTCATGGTCTTGACCACGTCGAAGTTCTGCCGCGAGCAGCTCGGGCAGGCGATGAAGTTGATGCCACGCGAGCGCAGCCGCAACGACTTGAGAATGTCGTAACCGACCTTGACCTCTTCCACCGGGTCGGCCGCCAGCGAGATCCGGATGGTATCGCCGATCCCTTCGGCCAGCAGCATACCGAGACCGACCGCCGATTTCACCGTCCCCGAGCGCAGTCCACCGGCCTCGGTGATGCCCAGGTGCAGGGGCTGGACGATCTGCCGGGCCAGTTGACGGTAGGCGTCGACGGCCATGAATACGTCGGAGGCCTTGACGCTGACCTTGAAGTCCTGGAAATCCAGCCGGTCCAGGTGCTCCACGTGGCGCAAGGCCGATTCGACCAAGGCCGCGGGCGTGGGCTCGCCGTACTTCTTCTGCAGGTCTTTTTCCAGGGAACCGGCGTTGACGCCGATGCGGATCGGGATACCCCGGTCACGCGCGGCGTCGACCACCGCGCGAACGCGGTCTTCACGGCCGATGTTGCCGGGGTTGATGCGCAGGCAGTCGACACCCAGCTCGGCCACACGCAAGGCGATGCGGTAGTCGAAATGGATGTCGGCGACCAGGGGCACCGAGACCCGCTGCTTGATGCGGCCGAACGCCTCGGCGGCGTCCATGTCCGGCACCGAGACCCGCACGATGTCGACGCCGGCATCGACCAGGCGCGTGATCTGCGCGACGGTGGCGTCGACGTCGTTGGTGTCGGTGTTGGTCATGCTCTGCACCGCGATGGGCGCATCGCCGCCCACGGGCACCTTGCCTACCCAGATCTTTCGGGATTCGCGGCGCTTGATCGGAGATTCACCGTGCATGAATTACTGTCCCAACTTGAGGCGAGCGGTCTGGCCGCTGGTGAACGGTGCGGTATCGACCGCCTGGCCGTTATAGGAAACCTGGGCGCCGCGCGCGAAGCCCAGGCGCACCGCGAGCGGTGGTTTGCCGGACAGTTCGAGGCGATCGCCCTTGCGCTTGACGCCGCTGGACAACACCTTGCCGGTGGCGTCGGTGACCTGGGTCCAGCAGTCGGCGGAAAAATCGATGGCCAGCTGGCCCTGGCCGGCCACTGGCGCGGCAGCGGGGGCTGCAGCCGTCGCTGAGGCTGATTGGGGCGCCACGGGCGGCGTCGCTGCCGCAGGTGCAGGGCTGGCCACAGCAGGCGTGCTCGACGCCGCGACCGGCGCGGTGCCCTGGGGCGCCGCCGATGCATCCGTCGCGGTTTCGCTCGCGGCCTGTGGCAGCGCCAGGGGCGCCGATTCGGGCTGTTCGCCAGCAGCGACGGCCTGGTCTTCCGGCTCGTCCAGCGGATGGATCTGGGTGGTGCCGTCGGCGCTTTCGACTTCGACGTGCTCCATGGCCAGGTTGCCCACGTCCTTGCGCGCGCCACCCTGATCCTGCCACCAGGCGAACCCGCCGCCCACGACGGCCAGCAACAGCACCAGGCTGACGCCCCGCAGGATGTTGTGGGACAGGCGCATGGGTTCTTCGATACGGCCCAGCGAGTGCACGTCGCTGCCTTTGGCATGGGTGCCCGTGTGCTGATCGAAGGCATCGACCAGCGGGGCCTGGTCCAGGTCGAGCAATTTCGCGTAGGCGCGGATGTAACCGCGGGCGAAGGTGTGTCCGGGCAGCCGATCGAAGGCGCCCGTCTCGAGATGGTTCAGCGAGCTGACGGTCAGATTGAGCTTGCTGGCCACTTCAGCCTGGGTCCAGCCACGGCTTTCGCGGGCCTGACGCAGGCGCTCACCGGGATGCTGGCCAGTCGCTGCTGCTAGTTCGGGATGCGCGGCTTTCATCATTGCTCCGACAGGTATTGCTGATAGTCCGGCGTGCCGGGATAAAGTCCATTCAGGGCGCGGCCTGCGGCGGGCGCCGGCTCAGGGGCAGCGGCCTCGCGCGCCAGCCTTCGTTCAAGCGCCTGGCTGCGTGGGCCGGGTTCGGCGATCTGCCTGAAACGCTCATGGTAGTCACGCGCCTGCACCCGATCACCGGCGTCGAGCGCCAGTTCGGCCAACGCCAGCAGGGCACGTGGCTGCTGCGGATCGAGCGTGACAGCCTTGCGCAGGTAGGCGTGCGCTTCGTCGCGACGCCCGAGCTTCAGGGCCGTCAGGCCCAGGTTGCCGTACACCTGCGGACGCTCAGGATACAGCGTATCGCTGGCCGCTTGGCGAAACATCTGCTCGGCGCGGGCAAATTCTCCACGAGCATAAAGGAAACTGCCGAAGTTGTTGCAGATTCGTGCATCGTGGGGACGCTTGGCGAGGGCGGTGCGAAAGTGCGTCCTGGCGGCTTCGTCGTCGCCCTCGGCCTGCGCCACCAGCGCCAGGGCCGCGTGCGCGTCGGCATCCTGGGGGTCGAGCGCCAGCGCATGCATCAAGGGTGCCTTGGCCTGCTGCACCCGCCCCTGGTGCAGATAGCCCAGGCCCAGCTGTACGGAGGCCCGCCCTGCCTGCGCCCTGCCCTCGCGACTGGCGAGCGGATCGCTCGCGCCGCTGGTGACGCAACCGGCCAGCAGCGAGAGCGACAGCATCGACAGCGCGGCGCGCAGGGTCATTGGCGTGACTCCGTCAGTTGCCTGCGGCGCCGTCGTTCATCTCGGCGTCAGCGTTGAGCTGACGCACGGCGATGTAACGCTCGCTGCGTCGGGTGCGGTCCATGACCTGGCCGACGAGCTGCCCGCAGGCGGCATCGATGTCCTCGCCACGGGTGGTGCGGGTGGTCACGTTGAAGCCACCGTGGTGCAGCAGGTCCTGGAAGCGCCGGATCGCATTGTTGCTGGGGCGCTCGTAACCCGAATGCGGGAACGGGTTGAACGGGATCAGGTTGATCTTGCAGGGCACGTCGCGCAGCAGCTCGATCATCTCGGCAGCGTGCTGCGGCTGGTCGTTGACGTCCTTGAGCAACGTGTACTCGATGGTCAGCACGCGCTTGCCACCCAGGGTGGCCATGTAGCCCAGGCACGAGTCCAGCAGCATCTTGAGCGGGTACTTGCGGTTGATCGGCACCAGCTGGTTGCGCAGCTCATCGTTCGGCGCATGCAGCGACAACGCCAGGGAGACGTCGATGTGCTTGGCCAGCTCGTCGATCATCGGCACCACGCCGGAGGTGGACAAGGTGACGCGACGCTTGGAAATGCCATAGCCCAGATCGTCCATCATGATCTTCATGGCGGCGATGACATTGTCGAAGTTCAGCAGGGGCTCGCCCATGCCCATCATGACCACGTTGGTGATGGCGCGGTCGATCTTGGCCGGGACGGTCCCGAAGGATTTGTTCGCGACCCACACCTGGCCGATGACTTCGGCGGCGGTGAGGTTGCTGTTGAAGCCTTGCTTGCCGGTGGAGCAGAAACTGCAGTCCAGGGCACAGCCGGCCTGGGACGACACGCACAGGGTGCCACGGTCGTCGGTCGGGATGTAGACGGTCTCGACGCAGCTGCCAGAGGCAACGCGGACCACCCACTTGCGCGTCCCGTCGGCGGAGATGTCTTCACTGACCACTTCCGGCGCGCGAATCTCGGCAACGCCCTTGAGCTTTTCGCGCAAGGCCTTGCCGACGTTGGTCATGGCGTCGAAATCATCGACGCCAAAGTGGTGAATCCATTTCATCACCTGCCCGGCACGGAAGCGCTTCTCCCCGATCGAGTCGAAGAACTGTTCCATTTCCGGCTGGGTCAGGCCCAGCAGGTTGATTTTTTCAGCAGATGTCGTCATGGATTCACCCTCACTCGTCAGCCTTCGCTTAGCGAGTGGTTACCTCGGTAGCAGCGAAGAAGTAAGCGATTTCGCGAGCAGCGGCAGCTTCGGAGTCCGAACCGTGGACGGCGTTGGCGTCGATCGACTCGGCGAAGTCAGCACGGATGGTGCCGGCAGCGGCTTCTTTAGGGTTGGTAGCGCCCATCAGCTCACGGTTGCGTGCAATGGCGTTCTCGCCTTCCAGTACCTGAACCACGACCGGGCCGGAGGTCATGAAGGCCACCAGGTCACCGAAGAAGCCACGCTCTTTGTGCTCGGCGTAGAAGCCTTCGGCCTCGGCCTTGGACAGCTGCTTGATCTTCGAAGCGACGATGCGCAGGCCGGCTTCTTCGAAGCGCGAGGTGATCTTGCCGATGACGTTCTTGGCAACGGCGTCAGGCTTGATGATGGAGAAAGTACGTTGAACAGCCATGGAAAACTCCGGAATTTGAGTGTTGCGAAAAATTGAACCCGCGGATTATACGCGGGTTCCAGGGGATTGCCTAACCTGCCGAAGCGACTCAGTCGGCTTCTTCGATCCACGCCGCCTGGATGGCTTCGAGCACCTTTTCACCGGCGCGCTTCGGATCGTCGGAAAACTCCGGCAGCTCCTGCACCCATTTGTGCAGCTGGACGAAATTCACATAGCGAGGATCGACGTCCGGCTTGCTTTCCGCAAGCTGGATGGCGATCTCGAGTACGTCAACCCATTTCAGGCTCATGCGGACGACCCTCAGTGCGGCGCTTCAGCGGCGTGGTTGAGCGAGTATTTGGGGATCTCGATGGTCAGGTCCTCGTCGGCCACCACCACCTGGCATCCCAGGCGCGACTGCGCTTCCAGGCCCCAGGCCTTGTCCAGCATGTCCTCTTCGAGTTCATCGGCCTCGTCGAGCGAGTCGAAGCCCTTGCGCACGATGCAGTGGCAGGTGGTGCAGGCCTTGACGCCACCGCAGGCGCTTTCCATCTCGATGTGATGGTCGTGGGCCAGCTCCAGGATGTTGGTCCCGGCCGGCACGTCCACGGTCAGCCCCTCGGGGCAGAATTTTTCATGCGGCAGGAATGTCACCAGCGGCATCGGTTACTCCTCGATCTCATTCAGGTTGCGCCCGGCCAATGCGGCTTTGACCGTCGAATCCAGGCGACGGGCGGCAAACGCGTCGGTCACCTGCGACAGACGTTTGGTCTGTTGCTCGATGGCGGGGCCATCGGTGCCGGTCAGCAAATCACGTAGGTCCTGCATCTGCATCTGGATCGCCAGACGCTCTTCTTCATCGAGCAGACGCTCGCCATCGGCCTGCAGAGCACCTTCGACCGCTTCGAGCAGTCGCTCGGCATCGACCTGGTGCTCACGCAACTGACGCGCCTGCTTGTCGCTGCCGGCATGCTCGAAGGAGTCCTTGAGCATGCGGGCGATTTCGCCGTCGGTCAGGCCGTAGGACGGCTTGACCTGGATGCTGGCCTCCACGCCGGAGCCGACCTCACGCGCCGCGACGCCGAGCAGGCCGTCGGCATCGACCTGGAAGGTCACGCGGATCTTCGCCGCGCCGGCCACCATCGCCGGAATGCCGCGCAGCTCGAAGCGCGCCAGGGAGCGGCAGTCGCTGACCAGCTCGCGCTCGCCCTGCAGCACATGGATCATCATGGCCGACTGGCCATCCTTGTAGGTGGTGAACTCCTGCGCGCGCGCCACCGGAATCGTGGTGTTGCGCGGGATGATCTTCTCCATCAGGCCGCCCATGGTCTCCAGACCGAGCGACAACGGGATCACGTCGAGCAGCAGCAGATCACCGCCTTCGCGGCGGTTGCCCGCCAACGTGTCAGCCTGGACAGCGGCACCGACGGCCACGACCTGATCGGGGTCGATGGAGGTGAGCGGCGTACGTCCGAACAGGGCACCGACCGCCTCGCGCACCCGAGGCACGCGGGTCGAACCACCGACCATCACCACCCCGGCGACTTCCTCCAGCTCCACGCCGCTGTCGCGCACGGCGCGGCGGCAGGCCTTGAGGCTGCGGGCGATCAGCGGCTCGATCATCGCGTCGAACGCGGTCCGGGTCAGCTGAGCGCTCCAGGCGCCATGGCGCACCTCGACCGACGTGGCGTCGGTCAGGGCTTCCTTGGCGGCACAGGCCGTCTGCATCAGTTGGCGCTGGGTCGACGGATCGAGATCGCTGTGCAGCCCGGCCTGGTCGATGATCCAGGTGGCGATGGCATGGTCGAAGTCGTCGCCCCCCAGCGCGGTGTCACCGCCGGTGGCCAGCACCTCGAAGACCCCGGCGGTCAGACGCAGGATCGAGATGTCGAAGGTCCCGCCGCCCAGGTCGTAGATGGCGACCACGCCTTCGGCATTCTGGTCCAGGCCATAGGCCACGGCGGCTGCCGTCGGCTCGTTGAGCAGCCGCAGCACCTCCAGACCGGCCAGACGCGCGGCGTCCTTGGTGGCCTGGCGCTGGGCATCGTCGAAGTAGGCCGGCACGGTGATGACCGCGCCCACCAGCTCGCCGCCCAGGGTCTCTTCGGCACGCTGACGCAGCGACTTGAGAATGTCGGCGGACACCTCGACCGGGCTTTTCGGGCCCTGCACGGTGTCGATGAACGGCATGTGCGACTCGCCGTCGACGAAGCGGTAGGGCAATTGCTCACCCAGCTGTCGCACGTCGGCGCGGCCACGCCCCATCAGGCGCTTGACCGACAGGATCGTGTTGAGCGGATCGAGGGAGGCGGCGGCGCGAGCACCCTGGCCGACCTGAGTCCCTTCGGCCGAATAGCGCACGGCCGAAGGCAGGATGACCTGGCCGTCGGCATCGGGCAGCGGCTCGCTGCGGCCGCTGCGCACGGCGGCGACCAAGGAATTGGTGGTGCCCAGGTCGATACCCACCGCCAGGCGCCGCTGGTGCGGCTGGGGGGTCTGACCGGGTTCGGCGATCTGCAGTAGGGCCATGCTTATCTGAATACCTTAGGCGTCATCACGGTCGACACCGGGTTAATCGTCGAGGCGCTCTTCGAGTTGGCGCACTTCTTGGGCGAGCTTGTCGAGGAACTGCATGCGGCGCATCAGGCGTTCAGCCTGTTCACGCTGCGCTGCATCGTCCCAGCAGGCGGCAAAGGCGTCGTCGAGCGAACCTTGCGCAGCCTTGACGCGGCGCTTGAAGACCGCGACGCCGTCGAGATCGGCCTCGTCGTGCAGTTCCTCGAGCTCTTCGCGCCACTGCATCTGTTGCATCAGGAAGTCCGGGTCGTGGACCGTCACTTCCTGAGGCACTTCCTGCCCGCCGAGGGCCAGCAAATAGCGGGCGCGCCGCGGGGCGCTGCGCAGGGTCTGGTAGGCTTCGTTGAGCGCAGCGGAGCGCTCGAGCGCGAGGCGCTGTTCACGTTCGGACGCGTCGGCGAAGCGATCCGGGTGGACCTCGCGGGCCAGTTCACGGTAGCGAACGGCCAGCGCATCGAGGTCCAGGCGGAATGCCGGCTGGAGGTCGAACAGGGCGAAATGGCAAGGAGTACCCACGGCAGCCTCAGACGTTGAAGCTTTCGCCGCAGCCACACTCACCGCGCACGTTGGGGTTGTTGAACCTGAAGCCTTCGTTCAACCCTTCCTTGACGAAGTCCAGTTCGGTGCCGTCGAGGTAGACCAGGCTCTTCGGGTCGATGATGACCTTCACGCCGTGGTTCTCAAAGACCTGGTCTTCATCGGCCAGTTCGTCGACGAACTCCAGCACGTAGGCCAGGCCCGAGCAGCCGGTGGTGCGCACGCCCAGACGAATGCCTTCGCCCTTGCCGCGACCCTGGAGGGAACGCCGCACATGGTTGGCGGCGGCTTCTGTCATGCTGATAGCCATCGAGACTCCTTACCTTGCGAAACGCGTGTCAGAGCAAACCTTTCTTCTGCTTGTAGTCGCGTACGGCCGCCTTGATGGCGTCCTCGGCGAGCACCGAGCAGTGGATCTTCACCGGCGGCAGGGCCAGTTCTTCAGCCAGCTGGGTGTTCTTGATGGTTTCGGCTTCGTCGAGGGTCTTGCCCTTCATCCACTCGGTGGCCAGCGAGCTGGAGGCGATGGCCGAACCGCAGCCGTAGGTCTTGAACTTGGCGTCTTCGATGACGCCCTGCTCGTTGACCTTGATCTGCAGGCGCATCACGTCGCCGCACGCCGGCGCGCCGACCATGCCGGTGCCGACATCGGGGTCTTCGGCATTCATCTTGCCGACGTTGCGCGGATTTTCGTAGTGGTCGATGACCTTTTCGCTATATGCCATGGTGCAATTCCTTCCTCATCTGGGAGCCGCTCTTGCCGGCGACTGCTTGGCGGCTGCTTAGTGGGCGGCCCATTCGATCTTGGAGATGTCGACGCCGTCCTTGTACATGTCCCACAGCGGCGACAGTTCACGCAGCTTGCTGACCGCTTCGCAGACCTTGCGGGCGGCATGATCGACGTCTTCTTCGGTGGTGAAACGGCCGAAGGAGAAACGGATGGAGCTGTGCGCCAGCTCGTCGTTGCGACCCAGTGCACGCAGCACGTAGGACGGCTCGAGCGACGCGGAGGTGCAGGCCGAACCGGACGATACGGCGATGTCCTTGAGCGACATCAGCAGCGACTCGCCTTCGACGTAGTTGAAGCTCAGGTTCAGGTTGTGCGGTACGCGTGCAGTGCTGCTGCCGTTGATGTACAGCTCTTCGAGGTCGGAAACCTGACTGAAGAAACGGTCGCTCAGGGCCTTGATGCGCACGTTCTCGGCGGCCATTTCCTGCTTGGCGATGGCGAAGGCTTCGCCCATGCCGACGATCTGGTGGGTCGGCAAGGTGCCGGAACGCATGCCGCGCTCGTGGCCGCCACCGTGGATCGCCGCTTCCAGACGCACGCGCGGCTTGCGGCTGACGTACAGCGCGCCGATGCCCTTGGGCCCGTAGACCTTGTGCGCGGAGAACGACATCAGGTCGACCTTGAGCTTCTGCAGGTCGATCTCGACCTTGCCGGCCGACTGCGCGGCATCGACGTGGAACAGCACGCCACGCGAACGGGTCAGCTCGCCGATCGCGGCGATGTCGGTGATGGAACCGACTTCGTTGTTCACGTGCATGATCGACACCAGGATGGTGTCATCGCGCAGGGCCGCCTCGACCATGGCCGGGGTGACGATGCCGTCTTCGCCGGGCTCGAGGTAGGTGACTTCGAAGCCTTCACGTTCCAGCTGGCGAGCGGTGTCGAGGATCGCCTTGTGCTCGACCTTCGAGGTGATGATGTGCTTGCCCTTGGTGGCGTAGAAGTGCGCCACGCCCTTGAGGGCCAGGTTGTCCGACTCGGTGGCGCCACTGGTCCAGACGATCTCGCGCGGGTCGGCGTTGATCAGTTCGGCCACTTGGCGGCGAGCGTGTTCGACGGCCTCTTCGGCCTTCCAGCCGAACAGGTGCGAGCGCGACGCCGGGTTACCGAAGTTTCCGTCAAGCGTCAGGCATTCGACCATTTTCTGGGCGACGCGTGGATCGACTGGCGTGGTCGCGGAGTAATCGAGGTAGATCGGCAACTTCATTTCGTATCTCCTATCAGGCGGTCGCGCCGCTCGTCGAAACGGTCATTCGACGGCGGACGTCTCAATCTTGTCCAGGTGGGCGGAACGGCCCGCGACACGGCGCAGGTCCTGGCGGTGGGCAACTTCCTGGACTTCTCGGCGGATGACCAGATCGGCCAGGCTGATGCCACTGAGGAACGTGTGGATCTGCTCGCTGAGGTCACACCACAGATGGTGCGTCAGGCAGGTATCGCCGCCATGGCAGTCGCCCAGCCCCTGGCAACGGGTAGCGTCGACCGACTCGTTGACCGCGTCGATGACTTGCGAGACCTGGATGGTGTCCATGCCTCGGGACAGCTGGTAGCCACCGCCGGGGCCTCGTACGCTGGAAACTAGGCTGTTGCGACGCAACTTGGCGAACAGCTGTTCCAGGTAGGAAAGGGAAATGCCCTGGCGTTCGGAGATGTCGGCCAACGATACCGGTCCATGCGTGGCATGCAATGCCAGATCGAGCATGGCAGTCACCGCGTATCGGCCTTTGGTAGTCAATCGCATGGCTATCGGGTACCACGGGAGTTACAGGATAGTGGACGGGATTATGCAATTCCCGAGCATTCAAGTCAACTATAAAACCTACTGCTTTAGTCGGAATTAACCCCGAAAGACGGGCCGCATCATAGCAGGTACGGCGCATGAGCACACGTGCCGCACCCGCCCGCCGTCACTGCGGCGCGGTGTCGCCCTGCACGTCCTGCTTGACCTCGGCGAAGTCCTCGTCCCGCAGGGCAGGCATGTCCTTGGCACGGTAGCTGCTGTCGAGCTTGCTCAGCTCGCCACAGACCTCTTCCAGGCGGCCATCGACCGCCTGCAGGTGGTCGAGCAGAAGACCGATCGCCCGGGCCACCGGATCGGGCATGTCGCCACTCACCCCATAGGCATCGAATCCGATCTTCGCCGCCATGGCCTTGCGCTTGGCCTCGACCTCGCCGTCCTCGGCCTTGACGATGATCCGCCCAGGGATGCCGACGGCGGTGGCGCCGGCAGGCACTTCCTTGGTGACCACGGCGTTGGAGCCGATCTTGGCGCCCGCGCCGACGGTGAACGGGCCGAGCACCTTGGCCCCTGCGCCGACCACCACGCCATCTTCCAGGGTCGGGTGACGCTTGCCCTTGTTCCAGCTGGTACCGCCCAGGGTCACGCCTTGGTAGAGCGTCACGTCGTCACCGATCTCGGCCGTCTCGCCGATCACGATACCCATGCCGTGGTCGATGAAGAAACGCCGCCCGACCTTGGCCCCCGGGTGAATCTCGATCCCCGTCAGCCAACGACCGAAGTTGGAGACCAGGCGCGCCAGCCATTTGAAATCACGAACCCACAGGGCGTGTCCCAACCGGTGCAGCCAGATGGCATGCATGCCCGGATAGCAGGTCATCACCTCGAAGGCATTGCGCGCCGCCGGGTCGCGGTGGAACACGCTCTGGATATCTTCACGCAGACGCTCGAACATCTATCGATCCTTTCGTTTGTGCGGCTCGCCCCGGGCCACTTTCTGGGTCTCGGTGAGAATACCGCGCAGGATGCTCACTTCGGTTCGCTCGACCGCACTACGCCCGTACAGACGCCGCAGGCGCGGCATCAGCTGGCGAGGCTTTTCCGGGTCGAGAAAGCCGATGTCCACCAGCGCCTGCTCGAGGTGCTGGTAGAACAGCTCCATTTCGTCCATGGTCGCCAACTCCGACGGCGCGGCTGCGGGCCTGGCCGACGAAGCGCCCTGCCCGCCATTGGCCAGCCACGCAGTGCGCACCTCGTAGGCCAGCACCTGCACCGAGGCCGCCAGGTTCAGCGAGCTGAAGTCGGGGTTGGACGGGATGTGCACGTGGAAATGACAGCGCTGCAGCTCCTCGTTGGTCAGCCCGGCATGCTCGCGCCCGAACACCAGGGCAATCTCCTCGCCGAGGGCGGCATGCTCGATCACTGCTCGCCCGCATTCGCGCGGGTCGATCAGCGGCCAGGGCAGGCGCCGGTCACGGGCACTGGTGCCCAGCACCAGGCGAGTACCGACCAGCGCCTCTTCGAGACTGTCGACCACGACCGCGCCGGCCAGCACGTCGTCGGCACCCGAGGCCCGGGCCGATGCGTCAGGCGAGGGAAAGTGCTGCGGCTGGACCAGCACCAGGCGCGACAGGCCCATGTTCTTCATGGCACGCGCAGCGCCGCCGATGTTGCCGGGGTGACTGGTATTGACCAGGACGACACGAATGTTTTGCAGCACGGTAATGCGCTCGCGGAGGCAATGGACGGAGGCAGAATCTTACAGAAGGCACCTCGCCAGCGCCACGAAAGCGAACGTCACGCTTCAGCACGCGAACTTTTCTGCTAGAATGTGCGGCTTTCTTTAACACTCCAGGTGACCCACCCATGCAGCCTATGCTGAATATCGCGCTGCGCGCCGCTCGCAGCGCCAGTGAACTGATCTTCCGCTCCATCGAACGCCTGGATACCATCAAGGTCGACGAGAAGAACGCCAAGGACTACGTTTCGGAAGTCGATCGCGCCGCCGAGCAGAGCATCGTCAACAGCCTGCGCAAAGCGTATCCGAACCACTCCATCCAGGGCGAGGAGACAGGTCTGCATGCCGGCACCGGCGAGGAAGGCAAGGACTACCTGTGGATCATCGATCCACTGGACGGCACGACCAACTTCCTGCGTGGTATCCCGCACTTCGCCGTCAGCATCGCCTGCAAATACCGTGGTCGCCTCGAGCACGCCGTGATCGTCGATCCGGTTCGCCAGGAAGAATTCACCGCCAGCCGTGGCCGTGGCGCCCAGCTCAATGGCCGTCGCCTGCGCGTCAGCTCGCGCAGCAGCCTCGAAGGCGCCCTGCTCGGCACCGGCTTCCCCTTCCGTGACGACCAGCTCGGTGACCTGGACAATTACCTGGGCATGTTCCGCGCCCTCACCGGCCAGACCGCCGGCATCCGTCGCGCAGGCGCCGCGAGCCTGGACCTGGCCTACGTCGCGGCCGGTCGTTTCGATGCGTTCTGGGAGTCGGGCCTGTCGGAATGGGACATGGCCGCAGGCGTGCTGCTGATCCAGGAAGCGGGCGGCCTGGTCAGCGACTTCAATGGCGGTCACGACTTCCTCGACAAGGGCCACATCGTCGCTGGCAACGTCAAGTGCTTCAAGGCCGTGCTGACGGCGATCCAGCCGCACCTGCCGGCGCACATGAAGCGCTGATCGTCACGCGGCATCGAAAAAAGGCGACCCCTGGAGGGTCGCCTTTTTCATGCCTACTTGACCACCTTCAGGCTCGGCGGCCCACTGGGACGAGGCGGTTGACCGCCGTCGTCCGGCGAGTCGTCGCCCGGCAGCTCATCGAAGCCTGCCTCGGCATCCTCCTCATCCATCAGCGCGGGTTCCAGCTCGAAGACCATGCCCTGGCCGTTCTCGCGGGCGTAGATACCCAGAATGGCGGGCACAGGCACGTACAGCGTGTGCGCGACCCCACTGAAACGCCCCTCGAAGCTCACGGCCTCGTTGTCCATGTGCAGGTTGCGCACGGCACTGGGCGAGATGTTCAGGACGATCTGGCCGTCACTGGCGAAACCTTGCGGGACCTGGACAGCCGGGTAGTCGGCGTTGACCAGCATGTGGGGTGTGCAATCGTTGTCGACGATCCACTCGTAGAGCGAGCGCACCAGGTAAGGGCGACTGGAGTTCATCAACGGCTCCTTAAGCATTGCGCATTGCGCGTTCGGCAGCGGACAGGCTCGCCTGGAAAGGCTCGCGAGCGAACTGTCGCTCCATGTAATCGGCCAGCGGCTTGGCCTGCCGTGGCAACTCGATGTTCATCAGTGGCAGACGCCACAGTATCGGCAGTAGACAGCAGTCGGCCAGACTTTGCTCCTCGCTCATGAAACAGGCGAACCTGGCGAATACCGGCGCCACGCCCAGCAGGCTCTCGCGAAGCGCCTGACGGGCCATGGCGCGCTGGGCATCGGGCAGACGCTCGTCGAGGATGACGTCGGCCTGCGCGCACCAGTCGCGCTGCACACGGTGCATCAGCAGGCGCGTGTTGCCACGCGCCAGGGGGTAGACCGGCAGCAGCAAGGGATGAGGATAACGCTCCTCAAGATACTCCATCAGCACGCTGGACTCGTAGAGCGCCAGGTCACGGTCGACCAGCATCGGCACGCTGCCGTAGGGATTGATGTCGGCCAGATGGGCCGGCAGACGACCGGCCTCGACCTCGACGATCTCGACGGTGACGGCCTTTTCCGCAAGCACCAGGCGCACGCGGTGGGAATAGTGGTCAGCGGGGTCGGAATAACAGGCCAACCCGTTGGGCGCACCCATGGTGCTCCTCCTCGCAAACAAAGGGATAGGGTGACAAAGACAAACGCGCCCCGAGGGACTTTCGTGTCGGCACGAAAGTGCTCGAAGGCGCGCCTACGGTGCAAGGACTCGACGCGCTCAGGGCACGTCCTTCCAGTATTCTCGCTTGAGCAGGTAGGCCAGCGCCATGAACACTGCGAGGTACAACAGCACATAGACACCGAGACGTCGATGCTCGAGCCGGGTGGGATCGGCCGAATAGGCCATGAAACCCACCAGGTTCCTGATCTTCTCGTCGAATTGCCGGGGCGTCAGGGTACCCGAATTCGGCACCAGGGTCAGCTGGTCGCAGGCCTTGCCGGACGATGCCGCAGGGTCGTCTGAGGCGCAACCCGGCACTTGCCGCCCCTGCAGCCCTACCAGTACGTTGGGCATGGCCACGCCCGGCAGCACGCGGTTGTTCGACCCCAACGGCCGCGACGGGTCTTCGTAGAAACTGCGCAGGTAGGTGTACAACCAATCTTCACCGCGCACGCGCGCGGCCAGGGTCAGGTCCGGCGGTGGCGCACCGAACCAGGCCTTGCCGTCCTCGGGGCGCAGGCTGCTGAGCATGTGGTCGCCGAGCTTGGCGCCGGTGAACACCAGGTTCTCCAGCATCATGGCGTGGGGAATGCCCAGGTCGTCGGCCACCTGCTCGTAGCGCTGGAACTGCATGCCGTGGCAGCCCATGCAGTGATTGACGAAAGTCCGCGCGCCGTCCTGCAGCGCGGCTTTGTCGCTCAGGTCGATGCGCGCCTCGTCCAGTACCATGGGTGCAGCCCACGCCGCGGCCGACCCGCACATCAGCGTCAATGCCAGCAGCAGGCCCTTCATCGGCGCGTCACCCGCGTGGGCACGGGCAAAGTACGCTCGCGACGGGTGTAGAACGGCATCAGCAGGAAATAGGCGAAATAGACCACCGCGCAGACTCGCGCCAGCCAAGTGCCCCACAGGCTTGGCGCCTGCAGGCCCAGTACGCCCAGGGTCACGAAGGCCACGCAGAACAACGCCAGGCACGCCCGGCTGGCCCAGCCCTTGTAGCGCATCGAGCGCACCGGGCTGCGGTCGAGCCACGGCAGCGCGAACAGCAGCGCGATCGCACCCGCCATTGCCATGACTCCGAGCAGCTTGTCCGGCACCGCACGCAAGATCGCGTAGAACGGCGTGAAGTACCAGACCGGCGCGATGTGTTCAGGCGTCTTCAAGGTGTTGGCCGGCTCGAAGTTGGCGCGCTCCAGGAAATACCCGTTCATGTCCGGGAGGAAGAACACCACCGCGCAGAACACGAACAGGAAGACGCCGATGCCGAACAGGTCCTTGACGGTGTAGTACGGGTGAAAGGCCACGCCATCGAGCGGTACGCCGTTCGGCCCCAAGTGCTGCTTGATGTCGATCCCATCCGGGTTGTTCGAGCCCACCTCGTGCAGTGCCATGATGTGCAGCACCACCAGCCCGAGCAGAACGAGGGGCAGTGCGATCACGTGCAAGGCGAAGAAGCGGTTCAAGGTGATGCCGGAGATCAGATAGTCACCGCGTACCCATTGCGCCAGGTCTTCGCCGATCACCGGAATGGCGCCGAACAGCGAGATGATCACCTGCGCGCCCCAGTAGGACATCTGCCCCCAGGGCAGCAGATACCCCATGAACGCCTCGGCCATCAGCGCCAGGTAGAGCAGCATGCCGAATACCCACACCAGCTCGCGGGGCTTCTGGTAGGAGCCATAGAGCAGGCCGCGGAACATGTGCAGGTAGATGACGATGAAAAACGCCGAGGCGCCCGTCGAGTGCAGGTAACGCAGCAAGGCGCCGTACTCCACATCGCGCATGATCGACTCGATCGAGGCGAACGCACCGTCGGCGGTCGGCGTGTAGCTCATCGTCAGCCAGAGCCCGGTGACCAGCTGGTTGACCAGCACCACCAGCGCCAGCGAACCGAACAGGTAGAACACGTTGAGGTTCTTGGGCACGTAGTAACGGCTGAGATGCCCACGCCACAACCGGGTCAGCGGGAAGCGTGCATCGATCCACTGCACGAGCCTGTTCATCATGCGCCCTCCTGGTCGACACCAATCACGATCACTTCTTCGGATTCATAGGCATGGGGTGGTATAGGCAGATTGAGCGGCGCCGGTTGCGCCTTGTAGACACGGCCGGCCAGGTCGTAGCGCGAACCATGGCACGGGCAGAAATACCCGCCCACCCAGTCAGGTCCCAGGTCGTCGGGCGCCACTTCAGGGCGGAAGGACGGCGAACACCCCAGGTGCGTGCACAAGCCGATGACCACGAAGATGTCAGGCCGGATCGCACGCGTGCGGGCATCCACGTAGTCAGGCTGGCTCGAGGCGAGGGAGCGCGGGTCGGCCAGCTCGGGCACGAACGTGTCGAGGGCGGCCAGCATCGGCGTGCCGCGTCGCAAGACGAACACCGGCTGCCCGCGCCACTCCACCACCACCTGCTGGCCTGGCTCGATCTTCGCGACATTGATCCTGACCGGCGCACCGGCGGCCTTGGCCTTGGCACTCGGGAACCAGGCCTTCACCAGAGGCACCGCGGCACCGACCGCCCCTGCCACACCGACCACGGACGTGGCCGTCACCAGGAAGCGGCGCCGGCCTGTGTTGACGCCGTCGTTGCTCATTTCATCTCTCCACCGCCAGGAATCGCCGTTCGCCACCGAACGGGACGGCAGACAAAAACTGGCCGAATGGTAAGAACCCAGGCGAGGGATGACAAGGTAAATAGCGTCGAGGAGGCGCAGCACACGCGGCAACGCCACGGTTTGCACAGACCAGAAACAAAAAACCCGACTCCAGTGGAGTCGGGTTTCTTGGACTGCCGAAGCGTGATTAACGCTTGGAGTACTGAGGACGCTTACGTGCTTTACGCAGGCCCACTTTCTTACGCTCGACTTCACGGGCGTCGCGGGTCACGAAGCCAGCACGACGCAGAGCGCCACGCAGGGATTCGTCGTAGTCCATCAGCGCACGGGTGATACCGTGGCGGATTGCACCGGCTTGACCGCTGACACCACCACCGATGACGGTGACGTAGATGTCGAACTTCTCAACGGTCTCGGTCAGCTCCAGCGGCTGGCGAACAACCATGCGAGCGGTTTCGCGGCCGAAGAAGGTGTCCAGAGGACGGTTGTTGATGGAGATGTTACCGGTGCCCGGACGCAGGAAAACGCGAGCGGTTGCGGTCTTGCGACGGCCAGTGCCGTAATTTTGAGTCGCCGACATAATGAACTATTCCGTTAAATCTTCAGTTCTTGGGGCTGCTGAGCAGTATGAGGGTGGTTGGCGCCCGCATAGACCTTCAGCTTACGGTACATGTCGCGACCCAGCGGGTTCTTAGGCAGCATGCCTTTGACCGCGGTCTCGATCACGCGCTCAGGGGCCTTGGCGATCAGCTTCTCGAAGCTGATTTCCTTGATGCCGCCCGGGAAACCGGAGTGGGAGTAGTACATCTTGTCCGAAGACTTGGCACCAGTGACACGTACCTGCTCGGCGTTGATGACGACGATGTAGTCGCCGGTGTCAACGTGAGGGGTGTACTCTGCCTTGTGCTTGCCGCGCAGGCGCAGTGCGATTTCGGTAGCCAGACGACCCAGGGTCTGACCAGCGGCGTCGACCACGAACCAGTCGCGCTTTACTGTTTCTGGTTTAGCAGTAAAAGTTTTCATTCTTTATAGCCTCAAGGGCCGCCCAGCGAAAATAAGACGGCGGATCTTACTGGATAGTGCTTCGCTTGACAAGACAAGCGCGCAGCCGCATAGGGACGCTATCGGGGGCTCGGGTCAGCGCGTCCAATATTCGGCAGGGTTCTTTCGTGGGTGGTGCATCACTCCCACCGCACTGAGAGGGTGAGGATTATCCAGATTATGGAGAATATTTCAACCTGCTTTATCGAGTAAACGCGCGTTTCGTGATGCGCGTAGCAGACATGGCCTTAGGGTCGGCAGGGATGCTGGACAGGGGTGCCGAAAGGTAAGACGATCCAGCCAACGAAAGCCCTATTGTCTCTATAAGAATAATCACCATGATGTTCGACCCACCTTCGGCGTCGTTGCGGCGCGTCAGCATTCTGGCCATCGACACGGCCTTCGCTTCGGCCCTGATGCAGGCCAAGGACTTCTTTCACCTCGCCTGCCTGCGCTTCGGCCGGCAAATGGGGGTCGGCCCGCAGCCCATGTTCGACATCCACCTGGTGAGCCCGGACGGGCGACCCGTGGACAGCTTCAGCGCCGTCCAGATCCCGGTGAACGGCGGATTGGAAGATGCCGACCTCATCCTGCTGCCGCCTTTCGCGGAAAGCTTCGACACACTGTGCGTGCGCTACCCCCAGGTGCCTGTCTGGTTGCGCGAACAGCATGCACGGGGTGCGGTGCTCTGCGGTGAGTCCAGCGGGGTCTTCTGGCTGGCCGAAGCCGGTCTGCTCGACCACAAGGAGGCCACCACCTACTGGCGCTTCTTCGATAGCTTCGCCGCACGCTTCCCGAAGGTGAACCTCAACCGCGACAAGCACCTGACCGATGCCGACAACCTGTACTGCGCTGGCGGCGCCACGTCGGCGTGCGACCTGTACATCTACCTGATCGAGCGCTTCTGCGGCGCAGCCGTGGCCCGCACCGTGGCCCGCGACATCCTCTACGAGGTACAGCGCAGCTACACTCCGGGGCGCATCGGCTTCGGCGGTCAGAAGCTGCACCAGGACCTGCTGATCCTGCAGATCCAGCACTGGCTGGAGGAGCACTTCGCCGACAAGTTCCGCTTCGAGGACGTAGCCCGCAACCACGGCATGAGCATCCGCAACTTCATGCGCCGCTTCCAGAGCGCGACGGGCGACAAGCCTCTGCACTACCTTCAGCGGTTGCGTATCGAGACGGCCAAAGGGCTGCTGTCAAGCACACGCAAGAGCATCAAGACCATCAGTTACGAGGTGGGGTACGACGATGCGAGCTTCTTCGCCCGCCTGTTCCGCCAGCACACCCAGCTGTCGCCCAACCAGTATCGTCAGTTGCGGGCGTCGGGCACGGAAAGCAGCAGGCCGCAGGCGGTGGTCGAGGCGCAGTAGCGGCAAGCGACAGTGGATGAGAGGTCTTCATCCGTAGCGACACCACGCTGAGGTCATCTATCACAGCACCCTGTGGAAGCAGGACTTGCCCGCGACAGCGCCCGGTCCGTCACCGCCTGCATCGCGGGCAAGCCCGCTCCCACACAGCCAGATTCGCACTGCGGTCAGACGGTATGGCCCACCGTTCGGAAAACCAACGCCCTCGAGCGTCTTGCTGCTCGAGGGCGATCGGCCTAGTCCCCTGCACTCAAGGCTTGTGCGCCCGCGACAGGAACTCGTGGGACTGCATCTCCAGCAACCGGCTCAGGGTCCGCTGGAACTCGAAGCTCAGGCGTCCGCCGGTGTACAGGTCCTTGAGCTCCACTTCGGCCGAGATGATCAGCTTGACGTTGCGGTCGTAGAACTCGTCGACCATGTTGATGAAACGGCGGGCGATGTCGTCGGTGGTGACGCCCATCTGCTCCACGTTGCTGAGCAGCACGGCATGAAAGATCTTGCCCAGCTCGATGTAGTCGTTCTGGCTGCGTGGGCCGTCGCACAGGGCGCGGAAGTCGAACCAGGCCACGTCGTCGCAGGTGCGCAGCGCATGGATCTCGCGGTTCTCGATCACCAGCACGTCGTTCTCGACCGCCTCGGTGCACTCGGGCGTCAGCGCCTTGAAGCTCTGGCGCAGGCTTTCGTGGGCAGCCTCGTTGAGCGGGTAATGGAACAGCTCGGCCTGCTCCAGGTGCCGCAGGCGATAGTCCACGCCGCTGTCGACGTTCACCACCTCGGTGTTCTGCTTGATCATCGCGATGGCGGGCAAGAAGCGTGCGCGCTGCAGGCCATCCTTGTACAGGCCGTCAGGCACGATGTTGGACGTCGCCACCAGGGTCACGCCGTTCTTGAACAGCTCTTCCATCAGCGTGCCGAGGATCATGGCGTCGGTGATGTCGGAGACGAAGAATTCGTCGAAGCAGATGACCCGGGCCTCCTGGGAGAAGCGCTTGGCGATGATCGTCAGCGGGTTCTTCTCGCCCTTGAGCGTTTTCATTTCTTCGTGCACGCGCTTCATGAAACGGTGAAAGTGCGTGCGCATCTTCTGCTTGAACGGCAGCGCCTCGAAGAAGGTGTCGACCAGGTAGGTCTTGCCCCGCCCCACGCCACCCCAGAAGTACAACCCCTTGACGGGGGCCTGCTCCTTGCGGCCGAACAGCTTGCCGAACAGGCCGGGTTTGTCGTGCTCGGCGGCCAGCAGATCGTCGTACAGCCGCTGCAGGTGGCGCACTGCTGTTTCCTGCGCCGCGTCGTGGAAGAAGTCAGGGCGTTTCAGATCGGCTTGATAGCGTTCTAGAGGCGTCATAAGTGGTCAGCAAGGCAACAAAAGCGGGCCGTCACTGTAGCGACGGCCCTGGGTAATGGCAATCGGACTTGCGTCAGATTGTCTCAGTCTCGAGCGGGCTGCAGCGCGGCCCGCAGGCCGTCCACGGCACGGTCACGCGCGTCGGCGTCGGCGAACGTCGGGCTGTCGGCGACCGGCTCGTCGTCGAGCCAGACGCTGAAGCCCGTCGTCCCGGTACGCAGGTCGAGCGCATCGCCTTGTTGCAGGCGCTTGCTCACGGTGCCAGCGGCCTTGCCGTCGGCGAAGGGGCGCGACAACAGCAACTGCTCGCCATCGGCGGCCAACAGGCGGAAGCGGAAGCTGCCGTCCTCGTCACGGAAGCTGACGAAACGCGCGGCCTTGGCGGCCTTCTTCTTGGTCTCGCCGGCCACGTGAGCGCTGGCACGGAACGAGCGCAGACCGACGGCTTCGCGCAGCTGCTCGAGAAACGGCGACGCGGTGCGGCGCGCCTTCTGTGCGCCGGCCAGGAGGATGTCTTCCAGGTCCGCCGGGCGCTCGATCAGCTGGTGGTAACGCTCGCGGGCCTCGCCCAGCTGACCGTCGAGCAGCTGGAACAGGCGCTGCTTGGCCTCGCCCCAGCCCAGCCCTTCCAGAAGCGCCTGGCGGAATTCGCCCGCCTGGGCGGGGGTGGCGAACGCCTGGTACAGGGTGAACAGGTGCGACTGGTCAGGGTCCTTCGGCTCGCCTGGCGCGCGCGAGTCCGTGACGATGCGCGAGATGGCGTCCTTCATGTCCTTGGCGCTGCTGAACAGCGGGATGGTGTTGTCGTAGCTCTTGGACATCTTGCGCCCGTCGAGCCCCGGCAGCGTGGCCACGCTTTCCTCGATCAGGGCCTCGGGCATGACGAAGAATTCCTTGCCCTGGCCGAACAGGTGGTTGAAGCGCTGACCGATGTCGCGGGCCATTTCCACATGCTGGATCTGGTCGCGCCCGACCGGCACCTTGTGCGCGTTGAACATCAGGATGTCGGCGGCCATCAGCACCGGGTAGCTGTACAGCCCCATGCTCACGCCGGCATCCGGGTCTTCGCCGTTTTCCAGGTTCTTGTCCACCGAGGCCTTGTAGGCATGGGCGCGGTTGAGCAGGCCCTTGGCGCTGACGCAGGTCAGCAGCCAGGTCAGCTCGGGGATTTCCGGGATGTCGGATTGCCGGTAGAAGGTCACCTTGTCCGGGTCCAGGCCACCGGCCAGCCAGGTCGCGGCGATTTCCAGGCGCGACCGCTGGATGCGCAGCGGGTCGTCGCACTTGATCAGCGCATGGTAGTCGGCGAGGAAGTAGAACGAGTCGGCGCCAGGCTGCTGGCTGGCCAGGATCGCCGGGCGAATGGCGCCGGCATAGTTGCCCAGGTGCGGCGTGCCAGTGGTGGTGATACCGGTGAGAATCCGTGTCGTCATGGGTTATCGCTTGATCAGGCTTGGCTCAGTTCGAAAGACGCGGCAGCAGCAGATCCTTCAGATCGGTCAGCTTGCCATGAAAGAAATGTCCGCATTCTGCCACTTTCAGCAGTTCGTGGGGGCGCGCCAGTGCGTCGGACCATTCGTACACGAGAGACGGCGCCACCACTTCGTCGGCGTCCGGTTGCACCACGGTCAGCGCGCCGTGCTCCGGGAGCGGGAAGTCCGGGCCGAGCCGCATCACGGCCGGCGCGATCATGAACAGATGTTGCACCGGCGTTTCGCGCGCTTCGAGCCGGCCGACCAGGCTGGCCGCGACGAAGCCGCCGAACGAGAAGCCCAGCACGACCATTGGCAGACCGGGGTGGCGTTCGCCGATCCAGGCGGCGACGGCCTCGGCATCGGCCACCTCACCAGCGCCCATGTCATGGCTGCCGGCGCTCTGGCCGACGCCACGGTAATTGAAGCGCAACGTCGCGTAGCCGGCGTCGCGCGCGGTGCGTTGCAGGGTCGAGACCACCTTGTTGAGCATGGTGCCGCCCTGGACCGGGTTGGGGTGGCAGATCAGTGCAACGCCACGTGCGTCGGCGACGTCCAGGTGCAGCGCTTCCAGCGGGCCGCAGGGGCCGTCGATGAACAGCGGGGTTTCGCGGATGAGCAAGGCACTACTCCGTGACCTCAGGAAAGGTCGACTCGTCTAGCTTGGGAATTCTGTTCTGGCATATTGGCGATCGCTCGCGGTATACAGCGCAGGTCTGAGCCGGTAACGTAAAGCAAAGCCGTTTAGAGAGGAAGGACTCGTGGAACACTCGCTTCTAGTTTGGTTGCTGCCCACCCTGGCCCTCGTGGTCGGCGTCGTGGTCGGTTTCGCCCTCGCCCGCCTGCTGCCCAAAGCGGTGCCGAGCAGCACCCAGCGTCAGCTGGACGACATCCAGCAGCGCTTCGACACGTACCAGAACGAAGTGGTCACCCACTTCAACAGCACCGCGACCCTGGTGTCGCGCCTGACCCAGAGCTACCAGGACGTCCAGAATCACCTGGCCGACGGCGCCAACCGCCTGGCCCTGGACGAGCTGACCCGTCAGCGCCTGCTGGCGTCGTTGCACGCCGAAGCCACGCAGCCGCACCGCGACCGCCTGACCCCGCCGAAGGACACCGAGGCGCCTCGCGACTATGCGACCAAGGCGCCGGATGCGCCGGGGATGCTGGATGAAAGCTACGGACTGAAGCGCTAGAAAGGGCTCTTTACGTTTTTAAGATTGAGGCCTCGTGAGAGGCCTTATCTTTTGGTGCAATCGAAAATCTTTGTATAGCTCTTCGCGACCCAACGACCACCTTGCCACAAAGAAATACGTATCACTATGTAATACCCTAAGAACACATCACGCCTACAAGACCAACTCCCCCTAGCAACGTTACTGAAAAATCGTACACCACGAAAGTCTTTGATCCGTAGATAATTCCAGCGTCGAAATCTCAAGCTTTCCGCTACACCTTAGCGGAGACGACGCGATGGAAAACAAAACCAACAACGGTACTCTTTGGCTGGATGAAGGTCTTTACATTACAGCACCTGCCCCGCCAGATTTCCGTCTAGGTAACGGCGGCGGCGGCCCTGGCTCGGGCGGTTGGGGTCTAACTAATGGCCCTAGAACAAACTCTTCGCATTCAGGCGAGCTCAGTAGAGAACCCTCCTTTGGCCAGATCATTCAAGAGGAATACAATTCAATTCGCAGGGGTGTGGATCGGGAGCTCGCGCCACTCTATAACGATGTCGAAAAAAATACTGAATCAGAAATTCGATCCCTCTATGCAACCCTACCTAGCACCCTACACAGTGACGCTGCGCGCAGGCGTGCAGAGCAACACGCTTTAGTGAACTTGGTCAACGCCAAGCAGGCTCACTATGCAACACACCGCGACCATGAACTATCCCTATGGGGCTCGCCACTATTTTACAAGCCACCCCTGTACTTTCATAGCGTTGCCGTGCGCGCACTCAGATCACAGGATCCACGCACAGAACTCGCAAAAGCTTTTAGTACATATGAGAGTGCTTATCAAGCATCACACATTTGTAAAATCACTGATCTTTCGTTAAGGAAAATTCAAGAAATCCTCGACGCACTGCCGTCTTCGATCCATAGCCATGATGAACTTAGCCCCCTGACTTACGAACAAAAAATATCATTACTCACGGCTGACACTGGCATGCTTGCCCTGCGGCGGGCCACCCACCTTCAGTTGCTGCCCGACTTTCTACG
Organism: Enterobacterales bacterium AN_CKDN230030167-1A_HGKHYDSX7; assembly: GCA_046940335.1. GTDB lineage: Bacteria > Pseudomonadota > Gammaproteobacteria > Pseudomonadales > Pseudomonadaceae > Aquipseudomonas. Next base: position 114,979 of record JBKYML010000006.1, on the reverse strand, counting down.
AGGCGAAATCCCATCATTCTTCAACACGGCACACCATGATGACCTAATTGCCACCCTCCATACGCAGCTCAACGTAATTGGCAGTCAGATCCAGTCTAGGGCGCAGCTAGTAGCACCCTATTCAGTAGCGAACCCCAACATTGCCCCACCGTTGACACGCTCAGAAATTGAAGCTTTGAACAGCCTCATCTTGGATCAAGAGCAGAAGCGAATCGGCCCTCGCTGGCTCGATTACCATCATTCAATCTTGCATAGCGAATCCGTTAGGGTACTGACTGACACACAGCGTGCTCTTGGTGCGCTGCTACGCCAGGCCGAGCACATTAAAAATGTCCTATCAGCTGTGAGCATAGAGGAGTCAAGTCGTCGACAACGCGCAGCAGAAGCACTGAAATTATTGGAGGCGCAGCGAGCAGAAGAAAACAGATTGCAAAAGGCCAAACTCGACAATGAAGCTAGACTGACCGCGCAAAAAGCCGAAGCTGAGCGCATCACACGGGAGGCTGCGCACCAAGCCGAAGCCGAGAGAATAACTCAGCAGGCCGCCAAGCGATTACCCGAGAAACCTAGAAGAAAACAGGCTGCAGAACAGCCTATCCACATACGCAAAGCCAAGAAAGCCGCAAAGCAGGCCGCGGCTGAACGCCGGGAAAGAGAGGCCTTTGAAAAAGCAGAGGCGCGCCGAGCAGCCCTCAAGGCTGCTCAAAAAGCCAAAGCCGACGCCCAGGCGTTGAGAGCAGCACAGAAGGCTGACGCTCAAAGGAAGGCGCGAGAAGCTGCTGAACGTGAAAAAGAAGAAAAAGCGGCTAAACAATTGGCACGCCTTGCTGAAAGAGAGCGCAAACACAAAGAACTAACGCAGAAGGCTGCGGAAAGCCGGATGCAAAAAGAAAAAGAGCGCGTACGCTCAACCTATGCCACTATAAACATTAGCGCTACATCACTTCTATCACTCGCAATCACCTACGTTTCCAATTTCGAAACCTCATCGCGAATTTACCCAATTCTCAAACAGGCTATCCGTACGGCGGTTGCCAGCGGCGCTCATGCCTTAGTCGCGACCTTAGCGATGACATGGCCTTCACGCCTTGGCAACAGTGATCGCCACTATATAGTGAGTATCCCATTGACGGATCTGTCGCCAGTGGACGGCCCAGACCTCAACAGGCTTGCGCTTTCAGCGTCGAGCCTCGATGTGCCTCATCTGCTCGCGGGTAGTGAAAACCAGGATAATCTTGATGTGTACATCATACCGGGTGGCAAACCAATAGCAGTTCACACGGCTCTGTTCGATACAAAGCGAAAGGTATACCGCCTAGTGCTTGACTCGTCCGCACGGATTTTGACATGGACACCTGCTCAACCCCCTGGGCACGAGCCAAAGAACGCTACCAGTTTACCCGCGATAGATGAAGGCATATTAGTCTACAGCGGTAGTAGTGTTGACCCCATCACAAATGGCTCAGCGATTCGTCCACCCTTGGACCTGCTCGACCAAGAGCGAATAATTGTTACATTTCCTTCGGATTCTGGCCTACCGCCTTTACTGGTCGTATTCAGAGATCCTAGAATGGATCCAGGCGTGGTCTCCGGGGCAGGGTCTCCACAAAGTGGGCGATGGTTGGGGGAACAGTCCAGACACGCCGGCGCGCTCATTCCGGATGAGATTGCTTCACAGCTAATCGGTAAGCCTGTAAAGAATATGAAAGAATTTAGAGAGCTCTTTTGGAAAGCCGTAGCACATAGCTCACTTGCGGATCAATTTGCTTCTCAAAATGTAACCCGAATGCTAAAGGGGCTAGCACCTAAAACCCCTATGCCTGATGCTTACAAAATGCACTCTACCTTTGTACTTCATCATCACGTACCCATTTCAGAAGGCGGAGATGTCTACAACTTGGACAACATTAGAATTGTCACACCAATAGCCCATCAAAACATCCACTACGGAAACAGACATGGACAATAAAAAAACATTGCAAGACTACACCGAATCGGAATTCAGAGCTTTTCTGAATCTTATATTTGAAACAAATGCAAGCGAACCCGACGAAATTCTCGACCCTCTTCTAGAGCACTTTACAGCAATCATTGAACACCCTGCCGGCACAGACCTTATTTACTGGCCCGAAGCAAAAGGCCTGGATGAACCCGACGAGATCATTCGTATTATCAAAGAGTGGCGCTTAGCCAACAACAAGCCACTCTTTAAATCGCATTGATTTTCAGTCCCGCCATCAGCTTGACGCTTCCTAGACAGCAGGCGTCAAGCGTGGGCCTTTGAGCAGCTCAAGCTCTGCTCATCGATCGCCATATCATCGTTGCATTCGATGCCATCAGGCCAGCCCCTACCGACACGCCTCCAACGCCTGCGCCACATCCGCCAGCAAGTCCTCCACATCCTCCAACCCCACCGACAGCCGCACCAACCCTTCAGAAATGCCATGCTGCAACCGCTCCTGCGGTGTATACGCGCAATGCGTCATGCTCGCCGGGTGCTGCGCCAGGGATTCTGCATCCCCCAGGCTAACGGCGCGGCTGAACAATTCCAGGCGGTTCATGAAGCGCCGGCCAGCCTCTACCCCACCCTTGAGTTCGAATGCGATCATGCCACCCGGCAGACGCATCTGCCGTTGCGCCAGGGCATGCTGCGCGAAGCTGTCCAGCCCGGGATAGCGTACCTGCTCGACCTGCGGCGCCTGTTCGAGCCGTCGCGCCACGGCCAGGGCATTGCTGCAGTGACGATCCATACGCAGTGCCAAGGTCTTGATGCCGCGCATCAGCAGCGAGGCATCGTGTGGCGACATCACGGCACCGGTCATGTCCTTGAGCCCCTCCAGACGGATCCGTCTCACCAGCGCCGCGCTGCCGATCACCAGGCCAGCGGTAATGTCGCCATGCCCACTCAGGTACTTGGTCGCCGAATGCACCACCAGGTCGGCCCCCAACGCCAGTGGGCGTTGCAGGTAAGGCGTGCAGTAGGTGTTGTCCACCACCACCAGCACGTCATGACGACGCGCCACCTCGACCACGCGGGCGATGTCCACCAGGCGCATGGTCGGGTTGGCCGGCGTCTCGAAGAAGATCATTCGCGTACGAGGTGTGATGGCGGCCTCCAACGCCGCAGGATCGTCAAGGTCGACATGCAGGACCTTGACGCCGAACTGGCCGATGCCATGGTGCACGAACGCGAACGTGCAGCCATAGACGGTCAGGCCGACGATCAGCTCATCGCCTGGCCGCAACAGCGTCCACAGGGTCGAGGTGATGGCGCCCATCCCCGAGGCGAGCGCCAGGGCCGCCTCGCCGCCTTCCAGCGACGCCATGCGCTGTTCCAGCACGGCCAGGGTCGGGTTGGAGATTCGGCTGTAGAAGTGCCCGTCGGCCTCGCCCGCAAAGCAGGCTGCGCCGTGTTCGACGGTGGGAAAAGCGTACGTCGAGGTCTGGTAGACCGGAGGGATCAGAGCGCCTTGATGGGCCTGGGGATCGTAGCCATGGTGAATAGCCCGTGTGGAAAAGCCGTAGCGCTCGTCAGCTGCGTCCATGACCCAAGACCTCCAGTGGTTTGGCATAAGCTTATGCCACTGACGCGGTTCGTGCGTTCAGGCGCGACTGGAGGTATTGCAAGCGGCCTGCTGCCCGGCACGACGACGCACACCTGGCAGGCTGAGAGGACTGCCGGGTCAGCCTGCCGGGCGTGTGCGCTTTCCAGACCTCGAGCCGCGTGCTCGGCCCGTGCACCGACCAGGCTAGCGTCGTGCACCACCTTCAGGGAGCCATCCTCAAGGGTCCTTATTTCTTATGGACCGCTGGCGAGTGGACGCTCTGTACATGCTGGGCATTCAGGCCACTGGCGTCCGGTGCAGCGGTTTTCCGAGTAAATCGAGCGTCCTTGAGCTGAGTCACGTGCCTGGTCGATTGCTTGGCGTCCTCCGAGCCCTTGTAGCCGAAGGGGCAGCATAGCGAGCCTGCATCGCGCTCATCGCCTGCAAGGGCCGGGGCTGCTGCAATCGCCAGCGTGAGCGCGATCAAACGCTTGTTTGTGTGGAATGTCATTGCCTTACTCCTTGTTTTTGTGAGTTACCGCGCAGTGTACATTCTGAATTTTGGCTGACTATCGGCGGTGATGAAGGCCCTGGGAAGAAAATCCTTACGTCTGCGGGAGATTTTCCGGGGCATGGCCCTACACCTTTTCTGGCCATAAAAAAACCCGCCAGGCTCATCGCCATGGCGGGTTGTTCATTCGAGCGCCCTGGGTCAGATCGCGCCCCGTGCACGCAGCACGTCCAGCACCTGCTTGACGCCTTCCTCCACGCTCGTGCTCTGCGTGTCGATCACCAGATCGGCCTCCAGCGGCACGTCGTACGGGAAGCCCTCGCCCGGAATGTTGTCGCCACCGGCGGCATACAGGCCCTGCGGATCGCGCTCGCGGCACACTTGCGGTGAGGCCTGCACGTAGACGGTGACCAGACGTTCGCTGCCGATCAAGGCCTTGGCCTGCTCACGGCCCTCGGCATCCGGCGCGACGAAGGCGGCCAGCGTCAGCAGACCGGCTTCGTTGAACTGACGCGCCACATGCGCGGCCCGGCGCCAGTTCTCGGTGCGGCCGGCGCGGTCCTGTGGCAAGCCTTTGTTCAGGTCGTGACGCAGGTTCTGGCCGTCGAGGACATAGACCGCACGGCCCATGTCGAACAGCTTGCGCTCCACGGCATAGGCCAAGGTGCTCTTGCCGGCGCCGGACAGGCCGCTGAACAGCACCGTCGCCGGCTGCTGGCCGAAGCGGCGCGCGCGCTCTTCGGTGCTCACGTGCGACGAAGTCCCGTGCTGGCCCACGCCACCGTGCGGCAGCACCGGGGGTGCGATGATCATGCCAGCACCGACGGTGCCGTTGGTCAGGCGATCGATGACGATGAAGGCGCCCGTGGTGCGGTTGCTTTCATACCCGTCCAGCGCGATCGACCAATCCAGGCTGACCTTGACCTTGCCGATCTCGTTGAGCTGCAAGGCACTGGCCGCGCCCCGCTCCAGGGTGTTCACATCGACCTTATGGGCGATGCTGGCGATCGAGCCCGGCACGTAGCTGGTGGCGCGCTTGATGTCGTACTTCTTGCCCGGCAGCATCGGCTCTTCGGCCATCCACACCAGCATGGCGTCGAACTGGTCGGTCACCGGCGGCACGTTGTCGGCATGCACCAGCAGGTCGCCACGGGAGATGTCGATCTCGTCTTCCATGGTCAGGGTCACGGCCTGGCCAGGGCCTGCGTGTTCCAGTTCGCCCTCGTAGGTGACGATGGACTTGACCCGGCTGCTCTTGCCCGACGGCAGGACCACGACCTCGTCGCCCTTGTGCACGATGCCGCTGGCCAGGGTACCGGCGAAGCCGCGGAAGTTCAGGTTGGGACGGTTGACGTACTGCACCGGGAAACGCAGGTCGGTGAAGTTGCGGTCGGCCGCGACTTCCACGGTTTCCAGGATTTCCATCAGCGCCGGGCCGGTGTACCACGGCGAACGCTCGCTGCGGTTGACCACGTTGTCGCCCTTGAGGGCCGACATCGGCACGAAGTGCAGGCTGCTGGGCTGCAGGTTGATGGCGTCGGCGAACTTCAGGTAGTCCGCCTTGATCGACTCGAAGACGCCTTCATCGAAGCCCTTGAGGTCCATCTTGTTGACGGCGACCACGATGTGCTTGATGCCCAGCAAGGAGGCGATGTAGCTGTGGCGACGGGTCTGGGTCTGCACGCCGTAGCGCGCGTCCACGAGGATGATCGCCAGGTCGCAGGTCGAGGCGCCGGTAGCCATGTTGCGGGTGTACTGCTCGTGGCCCGGCGTGTCGGCGATGATGAACTTGCGCTTGGCGGTGGAGAAGTAGCGGTAGGCGACATCGATGGTGATGCCCTGCTCGCGCTCGGCCTGCAGGCCATCGACCAGCAGCGCCAGGTCGACTTCTTCGCCGGTGGTGCCGGACTTCTTCGAGTCTCGGGTGATGGCCTCGAGGTGATCCTCGTAGATCATCTTGGAGTCGTGCAGCAGGCGCCCGATCAGGGTGCTCTTGCCGTCATCCACGTTGCCGCAGGTGAGGAAACGCAGCAGTTCTTTGCGCTCGTGCTGAGCCAGATAAGCGAGGATGTCTTCGCTGATCAAATCGGATTGGTGCGACATGGAGTAACCCTGAAGTTAGAAGTAGCCCTGACGTTTCTTGTCTTCCATGGAGCCAGCACCGTCATGGTCGATGACCCGGCCCTGGCGCTCGGACGTGCGCGTCAGCAGCATTTCCTGAATGATGTCGGTCAGGCTTTCGGCCTCCGACTCGACGGCGCCCGTCAACGGGTAGCAGCCCAGGGTACGGAAGCGCACCTTCTTCTTGACGATGCGGGCCTTCTCCTCGTCGGAGAGGTGCTCCAGGATGCGGTCGTCGTCGATCATGATCAGGGTGCCGTTCTTCTCGATGACCTCGCGCTCGGCAGCGAAGTACAGCGGCACGATCGGGATGCCTTCGAGGTAGATGTACTGCCAGATGTCCAGTTCGGTCCAGTTCGACAGCGGGAAGACGCGGATCGACTCGCCCTTGTTGACCTTGCCGTTGTAGACGTTCCACAGCTCGGGGCGCTGGTTCTTCGGGTCCCAGCGGTGCTTGCTGTCGCGGAACGAATAGACGCGCTCCTTGGCGCGGGACTTCTCTTCGTCGCGACGCGCGCCACCGAAGGCGGCATCGAAGCCATGCTTGTCCAGCGCCTGCTTCAGGCCCTGGGTCTTCATGATGTCGGTGTGCTTGGCACTGCCGTGGGTGAAGGGGTTGATGCCCTGCGCCACGCCTTCCGGGTTCACGTGAGTGATCAGCTCCAACCCCATTTCCTCGACCATGCGGTCACGGAAGCGGTACATCTCCTGGAATTTCCACTGGGTGTCGACGTGCATCACCGGGAACGGCAGCTTGCCTGGGAAGAAAGCCTTGCGCGCCAGGTGCAGCATCACGGCAGAGTCCTTGCCGATCGAGTAGAGCATCACCGGGTTATCGAACTCGGCGGCCACCTCGCGGATGATGTGGATGCTCTCCGCCTCCAGCTGTTTCAAGTGCGTCAGTTTGTCGACCATGGCTACTCACGAAAAACGATCTTATGGACGGCCGTCGGGCCGTGTTCGAGCAGGGCACTCTATCACAGCGCCACTGTTCTATTTAGGAGGGGGAATAGACCGAAACAGTCTAACGATATGCCGTGAGGTTTGAGGGTTTCAGGCTGCACGCAACGCGTTTGAAGCTGTGGGCGCTGGCTCGCCGACGATGGCAGCGGTGTCGGTACGGTCGCCATCGCTGGCAAGCCAGCGCCCACAGGTTGTTTCTCGCTTGTAGCTGGCTTCAGACCGGGTTGGGACAATCGATGAACAAGTGCTCGACGGCGAAGCGGCGCGCCAGGTAGTCGCCCAGGGCCTGGACGCCATAACGCTCGGTGGCGTGGTGACCGGCGGCGATGAAGCTGATGCCGTTTTCGCGCGCGCTGTGGACGGTCTGCTCGGACGCTTCGCCACTGAGGAACAGGTCCACGCCCGCGGCGATGGCATCGTCGATGTACCCCTGCCCGCCCCCGGTGCACCAGCCTACGCGGCTGACCAGCCGCTCGCTGTCGATCAGCAAAGGCTCACGGCCGAGCGCCTCGTGGACGCGGCGGGCGAAGTCACGCGCCGAGGTCGGCTCGGCCAGCGAGCCGATCAAGCCGATGAGCTTCGGGTTGCCGGGGTCGAGCGGTCCTTCGACCGTGATGTCCAGTTGCCGTGCCAGCTGGACGTTGTTGCCGACCTCGGCGTGCACGTCCAAGGGCAGATGAAAGGCCAGCAGGCTGAGATCGTTGCGCAGCAGGGTGGCCAGACGGCGCTGCTTCATGCCGGTGATGCAGGGGTTCTCGCCCTTCCAGAAATAACCGTGGTGCACCAGCACCAGGTCGGCATCGGCCGCCACCGCCGCATCGAGCAGGGCCTGGCTGGCGGTCACGCCGCTGACGATACGGCGCACCTGGGGGCGGCCCTGGACTTGCAGGCCATTAGGGCAGTAATCCTGGATCTTCGCGCTGGCCAGGTAGCGTTCGGCTTCCTCGACCAAGGTACTCAGGGCAACGGCCATTGGATGTCTCCTCCATGCAGCGAATGGTCGGACCTGCGCCCGAAAAGGCGTCCATTATACGAAGGGCGGCCATACGCGGGCAGACCCATCGCCTGGTCGGTGCAATCGCACGTCAGCATCGTCGTCGCGACACGGGATGTGTATGATCGCGCGCGTTCCCGGGTGTGCCGTCACCCACCCTGCCCTTTCCAGGATGTGATCGATGTTCAAGTCCATGCGTTACTTTGCCTGGCCCTTGCTGACCGGCGTGCTCATCGCCCTGCTGGTGATCCAGCGCTTTCCCCAGTGGGTGGGCCTGCCCAGCCAGGACGTCAACCTGCAGCAGGCGCCGCAGACCACGCAGACCGTACAGGGCCCGGTGTCCTATGCCGACGCGGTGACCGTGGCGGCGCCGGCCGTGGTCAACCTGTACACCACCAAGGCCAGCAAAGCCACCGGCAAGAACGCCCACCCGCTGTTCGAGGACCCCCAATTCAAGCGCTTCTTCGGCGACAACCTGCCCAAGCAGCGACGCTGGGAGTCCAGCCTGGGGTCAGGGGTGATCATGAGCCGCGAAGGCTACCTGCTGACCAACAACCACGTGACCGCCGGTGCCGATCAGATCGTGGTGGCGCTCAAGGATGGCCGCGAGACCCTGGCGCGGGTCATCGGCAGCGATCCGGAGACCGACCTGGCGGTGCTGAAGATCGACCTGACCGACCTGCCGGCGATCACCATCGGCCGCTCCGACACCCTGCGCATCGGCGACGTCTCGCTGGCCATCGGCAACCCGTTCGGGGTCGGCCAAACCGTGACCATGGGCATCATCAGCGCCACCGGACGCAACCAGCTGGGGCTGAACAACTACGAGGACTTCATCCAGACCGACGCGGCCATCAACCCGGGCAACTCCGGGGGCGCGCTGGTCGATGCCAATGGCAACCTGACCGGCATCAACACGGCGATCTTCTCCAAGTCCGGCGGTTCCCAGGGCATCGGCTTCGCCATCCCGGTCAAGCTGGCCCTGGAAGTGATGAAGTCGATCATCGAGCACGGCCAGGTGATTCGCGGCTGGCTTGGCATCGAGGTCCAGCCCCTGAGCCAGGAGCTGGCCGAATCGTTCGGCCTGAAAGGCCGCCCCGGCATCGTCGTGGCCGGCATCTTCCGCGAAGGCCCGGCACAGCGCGCCGGCCTGCAGGTCGGTGACGTGATCCTCAGCATCAATGGCGAGCCAGCCGGCGACGGGCGCAAGTCGATGAACCAGGTGGCGCGGATCAAGCCGGGCGACAAGGTGGTCATCGAAGTGATGCGCAACGGACAACCGCTCAAACTGGTCGCCGAGGTCGGCATGCGCCCCCCACCGGCCCCGGTCGCGACCCCGTCGGAAGGCTGAGGCCGGCGTGGGCCGCCAGGGCGGCCCGACGTCGATCGACGCACGCGCATAGGCAAATTCGCAAGGCCGTGACATGCTTCGAAGTCTTTTCCGCCTTCGTCACGATCCCTGCTCCGTGCAGAGCGTGCGTCTCATCCAGGAGCCTCCATGACCGACCCGCTGATCCTCGAACCGCAACAGACGGCCGACGCCTGTGTGATCTGGCTGCACGGCCTGGGCGCCGATCGCTACGACTTCATGCCCGTGGCCGAGTTTCTCCAGGAACGTCTGCTCAGTACGCGCTTCATCATGCCCCAGGCGCCGATCCAGCCGGTCACCATCAACGGCGGTTACGCCATGCCCAGCTGGTACGACATCAAGGCCATGACGCCTGCCCGTGCCATCGACGAGGCACAGCTCGAAGCGTCCGCTGCACAGGTCATCGCGCTGATCGAGGCCGAGCGGGCCAAGGGCATCGACCTGACCCGCATCGTGCTGGCCGGCTTCTCCCAGGGCGGCGCCGTGGTGCTGCACACCGCCTATGTCCAGTGGCAGGAAGCGCTGGGCGGCGTGCTGGCGCTCTCGACCTACGCCCCCACCTTCAGCGACGAGCATCAGCTCAGCGCCTGCCAGCAACGCACGCCAGCGCTGTGCCTGCACGGTGTGCACGACCCGGTGGTGGTGCCGTCCATGGGCCGCACGGCGTTCGAGTACCTCAATACCTGGGGCGTCCCGGCGCGTTGGCAGGAATACCCCATGGAACACGAAGTGGTGGTCGCCGAGCTGAACGACATCCACGACTGGCTGAGCGAAAAACTGCGCTGAGCGTCCCGTCCGCCCGGCTCGTCGCGGCAATAACCTGCGCCGAGCCGGGTTCTTGCATTACACTGCCCGCCGTACATTCCTTAACCAATCGACGAGATGACCGTGCTCAAGGCACTCAAGAAACTCTTTGGCATGGGTGAGGCCGGCATTCAGCCAGCCGTCGTCCCCGCTGCCCTGGCGCCCAGCGCGGCGCCCGTCCAGGCTGCCGTGGCGGCCCCGACGACACCTGCGCCTGCCGTGTCGCAGCCGGCCCCCGAGCAGCCCGACCCACAGGCCACCGCCCCGGCAGTCGCCCCCGTGGCGAGCACGCCGCGACGCACACGAACCCCACGCCCAAAGCCCCAGGCTTCGTTGTGGAAACGCGAGGACTTCGTGGTCGAGCCCCAGGAGGGCAAGACCCGCTTCCACGATTTCGCGCTCTCCGACTCGGTGATGCACGCCATCCACGACCTGGGTTTCCCCTACTGCACGCCCATCCAGGCCCAGGTACTCGGCCATACCCTGCGCGGTCAGGACGCCATCGGCCGTGCCCAGACCGGGACCGGCAAGACGGCTGCGTTCCTGATCTCGATCATCTCGCAGTTGCAGCAGACGCCACCGCCCAAGGAGCGCTACATGGGCGAGCCGCGGGCGCTGATCATCGCGCCGACCCGCGAGCTGGTGGTGCAGATCGCCAACGACGCCAAGGCCCTGACCCGCTACAGCGGCCTGAACGTGATGACCTTCGTCGGCGGCATGGACTTCGACAAGCAGCTCAAGAGCCTCGAGGCACGCTACTGCGACATCCTGGTGGCCACGCCGGGCCGCCTGCTGGACTTCCAGCAGCGTGGCGAAGTGCACCTGGACATGGTCGAGGTGCTGGTACTGGACGAAGCCGACCGCATGCTCGACATGGGCTTCATTCCGCAGGTCCGTCAGATCATCCGGCAGACGCCACCCAAGAGCGAGCGCCAGACGCTGCTGTTCTCCGCGACCTTCACCGAGGACGTGATGAACCTGGCCAAGCAGTGGACCACCCACCCGGCGATCGTCGAGATCGAGCCGGAGAACGTCGCCAGCGACACGGTCGAGCAGCATGTGTACGCGGTGGCCGGTAGCGACAAGTACACACTGCTGTACAACCTGGTGACCCTCAACCAGTGGCAGCGGGTGATCGTCTTCGCCAACCGCAAGGACGAGGTACGACGCATCGAGGAACGCCTGGTACGTGACGGCATCAACGCCGCCCAGCTGTCGGGCGACGTGCCGCAGCACAAGCGCATTCGCACCCTGGAGAACTTCCGCGAGGGCCGCGTCAGCGTGCTGGTGGCCACCGACGTGGCCGGCCGCGGCATCCACATCGACGGCATCAGCCATGTGATCAATTTCACCCTGCCGGAAGATCCGGACGACTACGTGCACCGCATCGGTCGCACGGGCCGCGCCGGCACCAGCGGCGTATCGATCAGCTTTGCCGGCGAGGACGACTCCTACCAACTGCCCGGGATCGAAGCCCTGCTCGGCCGCAAGATCAAGTGCGAGATGCCGCCTCAGGAGTTGCTGGTGCCGGTGCCCAAGCGCGGGGCTTGAGGGATGGGCGGCTGCAAGCTGCAAGTAAAAGCAGGACGCAGGCGCCTTTGAAAGCACCGCCGGCCTGCTCCAGCTTGCCGCTTGCAGCTCATGACGTGCAGCTCACCACCGCTGCGCCGCGTCCTGATCGCTCTGGCGTCCTTCCACCCACCGTGGGCCATCGGGCGTGGTCTCTTTCTTCCAGAACGGCGCCTGGGTCTTGAGGTAGTCCATGATGAAGTCGCATGCCTGGAAGGCGGCCTGGCGGTGGGCGCTGGCCACGCCGACGAAGACGATCGGCTCGCCCGGCTCCAGGGCGCCGATACGGTGCAGCACGTGCACGTTCAACAACGGCCATCGTGTCCGCGCCAGTTCCACGATCTTGGCCAGGGCCTTTTCGGTCATGCCAGGATAATGTTCGAGGAACATGCCCGCGACGTCGCGCCCGTCGTTGAAATCGCGCACGTAGCCGACGAAGCCGACCACCGCGCCCACCCCGACATTGGCCGCGTGCAGGGCTTCCAGTTGCTGGCCGGGCTGGAACGCGGCCTGTTGCACCTGAACGCTCATGCTCAGCCTCCGGTCACGGGGGGGAAGAAGGCGACTTCATCGCCGTCCGCGACCGGCTCGTCGAGCCGGCACAGGTCCTGGTTGCGCGCGCACATCAGGTTCTGCTCGCCCAGCACTGCATGACCCTCGCCCTTGGCCAGCAACGCGCGGCGCACGTCGTCGAGCACGGCGAACGTGCCCTCCAGCGTCTCGCCCTCGTGCCCGATCCGCTCGCGGTAACGTGCGAAGTACACCACTCGAACCTGCATCACGCCTCCGCCTGGTAGGGGCCGCTCTTGCCACCGGTCTTTTCCAGCAGGCGCACCTGCTCGATGACCATGCCTTTGTCGACGGCCTTGCACATGTCGTAGATCGTCAACGCCGCGACACTGGCGGCAGTGAGGGCCTCCATCTCCACGCCCGTCTGGCCGGCCAGCTTGCAGCGCGCGCTGACGTGTACTGCGTCGACGCCTTCGGCGCGCAGCTCGAGCTTGACGCTGGTCAGCATCAGTGGGTGGCACAACGGGATCAGATCGCTGGTCTTCTTGGCGGCCTGGATGCCGGCGATGCGGGCCACGGCGAACACGTCGCCCTTGGGATGCTCGCCGTCGACGATCATGCGCAGCGTCTCCGGGCGCATGCGCACCCGCGCCTCGGCGATGGCTTCACGGGCGGTGACGGCCTTGTCGGTGACGTCGACCATGGCGGCGCGCCCTTGGGAATCGAGATGGGTCAGCACGGTTTTCCTCCGGTAAGAGGCAAAGAGTGTAAACCCGAGGTCGAGGTTCCCGGAACGGAAAACGCCGGGCGGCGAGGCGCCCGGCAGGTGGGGAGGGTTACAGGTGCGATTCGGCGTATTCGGCCAGCACCGACCGCGGCACGCCTTGCAGGGTGATGTGCACGCCGTGGGGGAAGTCCTTGAAGCGCTCGGTTAGGTAGGTCAACCCGGAGCTGGGGGCCGACAGGTAGGGGGTGTCGATCTGCGCCAGGTTGCCCAGGCAGACCACCTTGGAGCCCGCGCCGGCCCGGGTGATGATGGTTTTCATCTGGTGCGGCGTGAGGTTCTGGCACTCGTCGATCAGGATCAGGCTCTGCTGGAAGCTGCGTCCGCGGATGTAGTTGAGCGACTTGAACTGCAGGGGCACGCGCTCGAGGATGTACTCGACGCTGCCATGGGTGTTCTCGTCGTCCATGTGCAGCGCTTCGAGGTTGTCGGTGATCGCGCCGAGCCAAGGCTCCATTTTCTCGGCTTCGGTGCCGGGCAAAAAGCCGATCTCCTGGTCCAGCCCCTGGACGCTGCGGGTGGCGATGATGCGTCGGTAACGCTTGCTGACCATGGTCTGTTCGATGGCGGCGGCCAGGGCCAGGATGGTCTTGCCCGAACCGGCAGCGCCCGTCAGGTTGACTAGGTGGATGTCCGGGTCCAGCAGCGCGAACAGCGCCAGCGCCTGGTGGATGTCGCGCGGCTTGAGGCCCCAGGCTTCCTGGTGCAACAGCGGTTCCTGGTGCAGGTCGAGCAACAGCAGCTCGTCGCCACGCACTCCCTTGACCCAGCCCACGAAGCCCTGCTCATCGATGATGAATTCGTTGACGTGTACCGGAGAGATGACGTCGTTGAGGTGGACACGGTGCCAGGTACGGCCGCGCTCCTGACGCGTATCGACCTTGTCGACCCGGTCCCAGAACGAACCGGTCACCGAGTGATACCCCTTGGACAGCAGCGACACGTCGTCGACCAGCTGGTCGGTGCTGTAGTCCTCGGCGGCGATGCCACAGGCCCGGGCCTTCAGGCGCATGTTGATGTCTTTGGTGACCAGCACCACGCTCAGGTCCTTACGCCGGGCGCGCACTTCCAGGACCTGGTTGATGATGATGTTGTCGTTGAGGGTTTCCGGCAGCAACTGGGCCGGATCGTTGCGCGGGGTCATCAGAATCGAGAGGTAACCTTTCGGCCCGCTCTTGCCGCGCTGGATCGGCACACCGCGCTCGACGTCCTGGGGCGAGGCATCGCCCAGGGTCTGGTCGATCAGGCGGATGGCCTGGCGGCACTCGGCTGCAACGGTGTGCTTGCCGGTCTTGAGCTTGTCGAGCTCCTCGAGCACGGTCATCGGGATGGCGACGTAATGCTCCTCGAAGTTGAGCAACGCATTGGGGTCGTGGATCAGGACGTTGGTATCGAGCACATACAGGATTGGCTGGTCGGAAGAAGGGGTGCGTCCTTGGTCATCCATACTCTGTCACCTTATGTGGGAGCCAGACGGCGCGCTATCACCGCGCCGCGAAGTGACACCGTTCTCCCCGTATCCGCGTCGTTACGGGCGGGGAGCGCACCTGCAGCCAGGAGGGCCTGGATGACGCCACCTGTGCTGCAGGATTCGGCTGTCCACCTCCTAAATACCGCAAACCCATGGCAGGCAACAGCCTTTTCCAACGGACGGGCAGTTTATTTTTTCCGACTGACCGCGCACCTTGGATTGTCGTCCAGGTACGACTACAGTCAGTGGTCAACCTCCTCGTGTTCGTCCTCCATCGGCGGTGGCGCCTCGGCGTCCTGCCCCACTTCGTGCGGGGGCGACGCTTGAACGTCCGCATGGCAATCGGCCCAGCCGATCCCGCTCTGCGCGGTGAGCGCCAGCAGTTGCTGCACGGCGGGCTGCGCCTTGGCCGAGGTCTCGGTGAACTGCACGATGCCCTGGCGCCAGAGCAGCATCAGGCTGAGCACACGCTGCGCCGACTGCTCGGCACTGAGCGGCCCGTTGTCCTGCGCATCAATGTCCCACAGCGAGACCCGCAGCTGCCGAGCGGCCATGAACGCCTGACCGTCCTGGCGCCGCTGCCCGTAAGGCGGGCGAAACCAGCCGACGTACTGCTGCGGCGCATCACCCTGGATCCTGGCCTGGCTGCGCTGGAGCGAGGCCTGCCAGTCCTGCCACTGCGCGTGCGAGCGATACTCCCACCCCTGCAGGCCGACGCAGTGGTCGGCATAGCGCTCGCGCAGCGCGGCGGCGGAGGTGGCGTCACGGCGCTGCTGCCAGCGGCTGCCCAGTACGAAGAACAGGCCCGAGACCTGCTGCTGACGCAGGTACTGGGCCAGCGTTTCGGTCGGACCGTCCGCCAGGCCTGGGCCACCGACGACGCTGAGCAGGAACAGGCGATCACCGAAGGTACCGCCGGTGGCTTCCGGCTCCAGGAATCGCTGGACCTCGCTCTCCAGGCGCGGCAACAGCGCGGCCTTGCGCAGCAGGTCATCCAGGTAGCGCTCATGGAACTGTCGGCTGGGCTCGACCCACCCGGCGTAGAACGCGCCGACCTGCGTGTCGAAGGTCGCGGCCAAGGTGCGCAATTCGGCCAGGGACTCGGCCGGGAAACAGAACGAGGCGTCCTGATCGCAGCTTTGCAGCGCCTGCTGGTAGTTGTCCCACAGGCGCCCCCACATCCTGGCGCGCACGGCACGCACCGACTGCAGGTTGATCTGGCGCAGTTGCAGACGATCGGCCAAGGCTTGCTCATCGAGCCCTTCGCTGTCATGCAGGACCTGGGCGAAGGAGAGAATCTGCGCACGCGAGGCGACATCGAACAGCACCGGGCTGTCCAGCCGCTCCGGCCAGACGCTGCGGTCGAGGCTGACGAACGGCGTCGGTGCGGCCTGAGCCAGGTTGGCGAGGAAAACGGCCAGGACGATCCAGGCGACACGCATGCGGCAACTCCCTGTAGACGAGCCGCGTACTATAGCCGCCGCTGGCCGGTCGTGGCAGGTCGGGACGCACGAGGGTTTGGCGTGATCGGTCAGCCGTCTTAGAATCGTGCGCTGACTTCAGGAGCCGAACCATGCTGGCCGTACTTTCACCCGCCAAGACCCTCGACTACGAGACCCCGCCCGTCACCCAGCGGCATACCCTGCCGCAGTACCTGGATCACGCCCAACTGCTGATCGACCAGTTGCGTGAGTTCTCGCCCCAGCAGATCGCCGAGCTCATGCACCTGTCGGACAAGCTGGCCGGGCTCAATGCCGCGCGCTTCGGCAGCTGGACGACGGACGTCACGCCCGGCAACGCCAAGCAAGCGCTGCTGGCGTTCAAGGGCGATGTCTACACCGGGCTGGACGCCGACAGCCTGGGTGAGGACGACTTCGACTACGCCCAACAGCACCTGCGGATGCTGTCGGGGTTGTACGGGCTGCTGCGACCGCTGGACCTGATGCAGCCGTATCGCCTGGAGATGGGCACGCGCCTGGCCAACGCCCGGGGCAAGGACCTGTACGCCTTCTGGGGTACGCGGCTGAGCGAAGGGCTGAATCAGGCCCTGGCCGACCAGGGCGACGATGTGCTGGTGAACCTGGCGAGCAACGAGTACTTCGGCGCGGTCAAGCGCGAGGCGCTCAAGGCGCGGGTGATCGACATCGAGTTTCGCGACTTCAAGAACGGGCAGTACAAGATCATCAGTTTCCACGCCAAGAAGGCCCGTGGGCTGATGGCGCGCTTCATGATTCAGGCGCGCATTGAGGACCCTGCGCGGCTGAAGGCGTTCGACGCGCAGGGGTATCGGTATGCGCAAGACGCCTCGAGCGCAGACAAGCTGGTCTTTCTGCGTGACGAGGCGCCTTGAGGCGACACGGTACGGACAACCTGACGCCTGTGCAGGGCGTCAGGTGCCAGGATCAGGCGATGCTGTCAGCACTCAGCCACGTCTTACATCAAGCTCGCCTTCGATCGTGGTGCGTGGCTCGTTCGAACGGCTGAGGTCGAACGTATAGTCGAAGGCCACATGGGTCATGTCATCGTTGCATGAGACCTGGGTGATCGTGAAGGTCTCTGGGTTTGCCGGGTACGCGCCGTGCCCTACCAGAAGGGCAGCCTTGTGTGGCGTCACGACGCCGTCCACCACGTTGAAACCAAGGCGCGCGCCTGCACGCACGACGTTCTGTGCGTCATGTTCCAGCAGGGTCACGAAGCCTTTGGACGCACTGACGTCGTAATGAAGCTCGAAGCGGTTGGCCGTGAATTGAGCGATATCCATGAACGCCGGGGCGATCGACGCCGACCCGGAGCCAGTCGCTGTCAACTTGCTACTGTCAACAGACGAAAACGCGTTCTGATAGTCGACACAGAATGCCCCATCGGTGATGGAAAACGGCTGGCCATTCTCGGCTTCGCCATGAAATTCAAACTGGGCAGCCTGCAGGGTTCCTGCGTCTTTGTTCCACTTGAGGCCCGTCACCTTGCCACCTGTGGCATAGCCGCCCGCCGAGCCAGCAAAATAGGCCCACGCGCCGTGCTCGCCATCGCCAATCTCATGATCGCCATCCTCGACGCTGGCAGGGAAGCCCAGAAACATGAAGATCGGATCGGCGTTCTCCTTGCGGATCATGCCCAGCACACCTACCGTGCTGTCGGTCTGAGAGAAATGAACCGACGTCGCGACGAATTGATTACCAGGTACCCATCCAGCAGGCGAAACCTTGGCGGATAACCCGCCCGTGGCATTGTCGGTCTGCGAAGCGTCAGTGATCCGTTGATCGATGTTCATGATCGTGTCCTCTGATTGACTGCGTGATGCAGCGTTGCGAAGACCTTAAAGGTTTCGCTCGAGGCTGGACCACTGGTAGAAGTGCTAGCTCCCGCTGCGGCACAGGCCTTTTGAAGGCAAGATCCTGACGGGATAGGATGTCACTTTCACTCCAAGGACATGGCCGCTCATGATCATCGGTGCACTGCTCCTCCTGACCTGGCTGGTGCTGCTGCTGCGCTATCCGGCCAAGGCGCTGACGATTTCGCTGGCCGCGGTCTGCGGGCTGGGCCTGGTGGCCGCCTGGGTCGCCTGGCAGGACCACCGCGAAGCCACGCAACTGGCGCGCCTCGAGCTTCGCCTGCACTACGCCCCCGACCAGTGCCCGGCCGATCGTGCCTTGCGGGCGGAGATGAAAAACGGCAACGACGTGCCCTTGGTCGCGCTGCGCTGGCAGGTCGCCGCCTATGCGCCAGGCGACACGATCAACCTGGCCGAGACCCGCTACGACGCGCCGCGCTACCAGGGCCCGGGCCAGCTGCAGCCGGGTGCCACGTGGAGCGACTGTCTGCCCCTGCCGTCGATACGCGCGGGTTATCGGGTACAGACGTTGACGTTTCGCGCCGAGCAGTTGCAAGGTCGCTTCGCCGATTGAGTCGTCCTCACCCACGCTGATAGGTAACCCTGCATGTCCGTCGTTCTGATCACCGGCTGTTCCAGTGGCATCGGCCACGCCCTGGCCGAAGCGTTCCGCGATGCGGGTCACCGGGTCTGGGCCACGGCGCGACGCCCCGAGGACGTCGAGCGGCTGACCGCTGCCGGCTTGCGTGGGTACGGCCTGGAGGTGACCGACGCCGAGGGCGTGGCGCGCCTGGCCGAGCGGCTGGAAGCCGAGGAAGGCGGGTTGGACATTCTGATCAACAATGCCGGCTACGGCGCCATGGGGCCGCTGCTGGACGGCGGTGGCGAGGCGCTGCGTCGGCAGTTCGAGACCAACGTCTTCGCCCTGGTCGAAGTGACGCGCGCGCTGTTCCCGCTGTTGCGTCGCCGTCGTGGCCTGGTGGTGAACATCGGCAGTGTCTCGGGCGTGCTGGTGACACCGTTCGCCGGTGCCTACTGCGCGTCCAAGGCGGCGGTCAAGGCGATCAACGATGCATTGCGGCTGGAGCTGGCACCGTTCGGCATCCGGGTGATGGAGGTGCAGCCAGGCGCGATTGCCTCACGCTTCGCCGCCCACGCCGAGCGGCAGGCCGAGCAGGTGCTGACCCCCCACTCCCCTTGGTGGCCACTGCGCGATGGCGTGCGGGCCAGGGCCCGGGCCTCCCAGGATCGACCTACGCCGGCGACGGTGCTGGCTCGGGAGGTGCTGCAGGCGTGTTCACGCCAATCCGTTCCGATCCGGGTGCGGGTGGGCAACGGCAGCCGGGCATTGCCCTGGCTGAAGCGCTGGGTGCCGCAACGCTGGTTGGACTGGGTGCTGAAGAAGCGTTTTGGGTTGCTGCGTTCGCTTTAGGTCAGGGTCGCGCACGTGTCCTGATACGAACGGTGACCAATCAGGCATTGGTGCGGCCAAGGCAGTGCCTGACAAGACTCTGCCTGCCAGAGAACAGGTCGTGTGCGCCTGAGGGAACGCTGTCTTCGGCTCGATTCCTGTTCCATCACATGGGCGGATGGTATGGGCCCTGCGGGCCCATGGATCCATGCACCCTCATGCCCACCGAACGACGCTACCGGTCAGCCTCCTCTCTCCGAGCCAGACGCTGTCACCTACTCGAACGCCTGCCACCCCCCACCCAATGCCTTGTACAGCCCCACCAACGCCTGGGACACGGCCGCCGAACTGTCGATCCACTGCTCCTCGCTGGCCAGCAGCGCCCCTTGCACGGTCAGCACGTTGACAAAATCCACGGCCCCTTCCACGTACTGCCGCTGGGCCGTTTCCAGGGCGATCCGGTTTTCCTTCACCGCCTCGGCCAGGTGATCCCGACGCAACTGGCTGGCGTTGTACAGCCGCAGGACATCGTCAATCTCGTGCCAGGCGCCGAGCACCACCTTGCGGTAGTTGAGTGCCGCCTCCTGCTGCTGAGCCTCGCGCAATTGCAGGTTGCCCTTGAGCCGCCCGCCTTCGAAGATCGGCAGCGACAGTTGCGGCCCGAAGGCGAAGCGACGCGCATCCCAGACGCCCAGGTCCGACAGCTGCATGGCCTGCAGGCCGACGCTGCCGGACAACCGGATGCTGGGGTAGAAGTCCGCCTGGGCCACGCCGATGTTGGCGGTGGCGGCGTGCAGGCGGGCTTCGGCCTGACGGATGTCCGGGCGACGTGCGGCCAGTTCCGAGGGCAGGCCGATGGCGAAGGTCTGCCGGGGGGCGGGCAGGTCGGCCTCGGCCAGCAGTGTCGCCTGCAGGCTGCGTGGAGGTTCTGCGGCCAGCAGGCTCAGCGCGTTGACCAGGTCGTCCCGGCGCGCTTCGAGGCTGGGCAGACGCGCCTCGATGGAGGCCACTTGCGCGCTGGCCTGGGCCACGTCCAGGCGCGTGGCGACGCCTTCGGCCTGGCGGCTGCGCGACAGCTTCAGGCTGTGCCGGGCGACGTCGAGGTTTTCCTGGGTCACCTGCAGGGTGTGCTGGGTCGCGCGCAGCTGGATGTAGTCACCTGCCGTTTCAGCCAGCAGGGCCAGCAGTACGCCGCGACGGTCGTTCTCGGCCACCGCGACGGAGGCATCGGCCGCTTCCACCTGGCGGCGCACCCGCCCCCATAGGTCCAGCTCCCAGCCGGCGACCAGGTCACCTTGCCAGAGGTTGTAGGCCGACTTGCCGCTGCGTCCCGACGGGTCGTTGAGGCCTTCGGCACTATTGCGAGCCCGGTCGTAGCCGGCCTGGACACCGACCGCCGGTACTTCGTCGCTGGCCACGCTGCTGCGCAGCGCCCGGCTTTGCAGCAACCGCGCACTGGCCATCTTCAGGTCGAGATTCTGCCGCACGACCTGCTCGATCAAGGCGCTGAGACGATCGTCGTGGAACGTATCCCACCAGCGCGTCTCCACGGGCTGCGCCTCGGGCAGGCTGGCCGCGGCCTGCCCTTGCACGGGTTGCCAGGTGGCAGGCGCCTGGGCGTCCGGACGCTGGAAGTCCGGACCCAGGGTACAGCCGGCCAGCAGGAGAGCGGCCAACAGCGGGCTCAGGCGTGTCAGGGCGCTCATCGTGTGCTGACCTGTGCGCCAGCCAGGTGATCGGCCTGGGTATCGACGGTCGCCTCGACCGACATGCCGACCCGCAGTCGCGCCAGTAGGGGCTGGCCGTCGTCGAAGACGATCTTCACCGGGATCCGCTGGACCACCTTGGTGAAGTTGCCGGTGGCGTTGTCCGGCTTGACCGCCGCGAAGGTCACGCCGGTGGCGGGGGCGATGCTCTGCACGTGGCCCTGCAGCACCTCGTCGCCAAAGGTATCGACGCGCAGGGTGACGGCCTGGCCGGGCTGCACGTGGGTCAGCTGCGTTTCCTGGAAGTTACCCACCACATAGGCCTGGTGCAGCGGCACTACCGACAGCAGCCGGGCGCCGGGGTTGACGTAGGCCCCCACACGCAACGCACGCTCGCCGACCATGCCATCGACCGGCGCAACGATGCGCGTGTAGGACAGCGCCAGGCGAGCCTGCTCCACACCCGCCTCGGCACGCTTGAGCTGACCGTCCGCACTGGCCACCTGGGCCTGCAGCACGTCCACCTGCTTGCGCGTGGCCAGCAAGGCCGCCTGGGCGTTGGCCTGCCGGGCGCGGGCCTGATCGACGCGGCTGCGTGCCTGCTGGGCGTTCTGTACGGTCCCTGCGCCCTGCTCGGCCAGACGCCCGTAGCGTCCGACCTCCTGGGTGGCGAACGCCGTTTCGGCCTGGGCCGCCTTCAACGCGGCGTCGGCCTGGGCGATCAGCGCCTGCTGCCGCTCCAGCGTGGCCCGCGCATCGACGCTCTGCGCCCGGGCGACCAGCCGCTGGGCCTCGGCAGCATCCAGCGCAGCCTGGTAGTCCCGCGCATCGAGCGTCGCCAGCAATTGACCGGCCTTGACCTGCTGGTTGTCCTCCACCAGCACCTGCTCGATGAAGCCAGCGACTTTCGGCGCGACCACGGTGTAGTCGGCGACCACGTAGGCGTCGTTGGTGCTCTGGTGCTCGTCGCTGCCGAGCAGCCAGGGCCCGACGAGCGCCGCCAGCACGGCCACGGCGAGCACCGAGCCGATGATGAGGGTCTTGCGAGGATTGTTCATGTGCAGAGTTCCGAATGCAGCCCCAGGTCAGGCCACCGCGCGTGGTGGATAGACCCGGGTAGGGACCAGAGGAATGAGGCAGATCAAGGCCATGGCAACCCCCGCCAGGACCAGGTAGAGGTCGGCCGAGGTCAGCACCGCGGCCTGTTCGTGAATGCGTCGGGCCAGGTCGGCGGCGCGATCGTCGATCAGCGGCGCATTGCCCAGGCTGTCGACCAGGTGGTTGGAATGAAAATGCCGGCGCAGCGTCCCCAACGCTTCGAGCAGGCCACCGGCAATCACGGCCGACAGGCCCTTGACCGTGTTGAACCAGGCCGAGGCGAACGGCCCCTCCTGCGGGGTCATGCCATTGGTCGACATCATCAGCAACGGCAGCACCGACATCGGCTGGCCGAACACCTGAAGCAGGTAGAACCCGTAGAAATCGTCGCGGATCCATTGCGAAGTCAGCAAATGGCTGCCGACGCAGGACAGCGCCATCAGGCTCAGGCCCGTGGCCAGTACCCAGCGGCAGTCCACCGCCCGGATATTGCACAGGGCGGCCGTCAGGGGCAGCGCGATCAATTGTGGCAGCGCCACCAGCAGCATCAAGGGGCTGACCTGTGCAGGTCGGTAGCCCTGCAACTGCGCCAGGTACGCGGACGGCAAGCTGCCGCTGCCCGACAGCACGATCAACACACCGGCCAGGGTCACCAGGGCGAAGCTCAGGTTACGCCGACCCAGCAGGCGCAGCTGGAAGAACGGCAACGGCTCGGACCATTCGTTATAGAGGAACAGCACCAGCAACACCGCACCGCCGCCCAGCAGCCAGGTGATCAGCGGCGAGTCGAACCAGCCCCAGCGATCCCCGAGACTCAGGCCCAGCACCAGGCCACTGATCGCCGGCAGCCCCAGGATCACGCCACGCCAGTCGAACTGGGCGAAGCGCTCCAGGCGCAGCGGGTCCTGGGGCAAGCCCCAGCCCACGCAGGCCATCGCCACCAGGGAGGGGACGATGATCTGCCAGAACGACCACTGCCAGCCGACGTACTCGGTCCACAACCCGGCCAGCGGCGTGCCCAGGTTCGGCCCGAAGGTCGCGGTCAGGGCATAGCAGGCCAGCCCGTAGATCTTGATGCCTGGCGGCAGGAAGCGCAGCGCCACGCTCATCAGCATCGGCGGCAAGGCACCGGAGGCCAGCCCCTGCACGACCCGGAGCAGCATCAGGCTGTGCAGGTTCGGCGCATAGGGTTGGGCCAGGCCCAGCACCGCGAACAGAGCGATGGCGGTCAAGGTGAAGCGGCGCAGCGAAAAGGTCGTCGCCAGCCAGGGCGAGAACGCCATGGCCGAGACCGAGGCGGCCGAATACACCGCCAGCAGCCAGGCGCCTTCATCGGCCCCGATGCCCATGGCGCCGCGGATGTCAGCCAGGGACAGCTTGATCACGCTCTCGTTGAGGCCTGCGCACAACACGGCCAGCAGCACGCCGAACAACCCGGTGACCACCCGTGGGCCAAAGGTAGAGTGCGCGGGCGCGGCAGCCGGCGGTGCGACGGGCGCAGTGGGGGACAGGGACAGCGACGCCATGGAGCAGACATCTCCAGCAACAAATTGGGGAAGCTGGGCATTCTAGGAGAGGGTCGAACGGACGAAAACTGACTTGTCGGCAGGTTTAGATTGCGTCTGACGCAATGGTCAGCGCGTTGAGGCGTGCTTTTTCTGCACGCTCGGCCGTACCGTGACGTGTCGAGCGCTAGCGCTCGGGATCAGCGCTGCAGCAACGTTTCAACAGCTGGCGCAACCAGCGGTGCGCCGGATCGTGGTGGAATCGAGGGTGCCAGGCCTGCATCACCGTGACCCGCTCCATCGACAGCGGGATCTCGAACGAGCGCAGCGGCAGACCGAGCTTGGCGACGCTGTTGAGGATGTTGGCCGGCATCGGCAGGATCAGGTCCGAGTCGGGCAACGAGAACATCGCCGAATGGAAGCTGGGCGTGATCAGCGCGACCCGACGCTGGACCTTGAAGTTGGCCAGCTCCACGTCGATCGGCCCATTGGCACGCCCGCGCCGGGACACGCTGATCTGCGGGTAGACGGCGAAGCGTTCCGGGGTGATCGGCGCCTCGAAGATCGGATGGTCACGCCGGGCCAGGCCGATGTAGCGCGTGTGGAACAGGCTCTGCACCTTGATCTCCGGGCCCAGGTCGATGCTCGAGCTGATCAGCAGGTCGGTGCGTCCATCGCGCAGCACGGCATCGTCGTCGCCGCCGGTCTCGGGCACGAAGCGCAGCACCGTGCGGGGCGCCTGCTGGTGCATCATGCGCAGCAGCTGCGCACCGTACAAGGCGATGAACAGGTCGTTGGTACGGATGTTGAAGGCACGCTCCAGGTTCGCCAGGTCGACCTCGTCCCCGTTGCGAAACACCTGCCCGGCCTGCTCGACCAGCGCACTGACCTGCTCGCGCAGCGCCAGCGCCCTGGGGGTCGGCACCAGTCCACGGCCAGCACGCACCAGGATCGGGTCGCCCAGCGCCTCGCGGATCCGTCCCAAGGTCCGGCTCATGGCTGCCGGGCTCAGGTTCATGCGCTGCGCGGCCCCCACCACGCTGCCTTCGTCGAGCAAGGCATCGAGGGCGACCAGCAGATTCATGTCCGGGAGTTGCATGACCGTTTTCCATGGCTAGGTGAGACGACGCAGCTTAACAGCTGGACGGATTGCGCCGGGCGCAATCGGTGAATGCGGCACGCGGCATGTTTCGCGCGGGGCCGAGGTGGTACACCTGTCGGCGCCGACTCCGGTCGGCACCTGATCGCGGCCGTTCGCGACCCGACACCCACCGCCACCGCTGCCGCCAAGGAGCCCGCATGCCCCGCACCGTCCTGATCGCTATCGACGCTTCCGTCGCCTCCCATGCCCTGCTGGCGCTGGCCGAACGCTATTGCCAGCCACAGGTTCACGCACTGCACGTGCTTCTGGCCATCGACGCGAGCTTTGCCATGCACGAGCGTCCGACCGCCTTCACGGAACAGGAACTGGACGAGTTTCCCGCCGCTTGCGACGAGCAGCGCCAGGCCGACCAGGCCATGGCCGGCGCGCTGCGTCGGCTGCGCGAAGCCGGATTCGCCTGCAAGGGCGCCATGCTCACCCAGGCGCCGGAGGATGCCATCGTGGCCCAGGCCACGGCGCTGAACTGCGAGCTGATCATCATGGGGCATCGCCACCTGTCGCGCCTGGGGCGACTGCTCGATCCGTCGATCAGCGCCAAGGTGATCGACCGGGTGGGCGTGCCGGTGCTGGTGGGAGTGGCCTAAAGCGGCGGTCATTCATGAGCTGCCTGACGCCAGCGTATGCCTTGTACCGGCCTGTTGATGCACGCACGGTGAACAACCGGTCAAATTAAAGTGCCTCAACCAGACGCTGGTCCTTTCCGATGTGTCCAATTGGCGTTGCTTAGATCGTCCCAAATCCCGCCTTTAGCCGCAGGCGGATCGGCCAGATACGATTGACGTACGATCCTGACCTGCCTATCGAGCTGTTCAAGGTGCATCTTGACCGGCCAAAGCCTGTTGTAGGGCGTCTTGTAATGTCCGCTGTAGTTGGTCATCACAATTTTTCTTTCTTTGACGTGGAATTCGCCGGCAGCGACGATGACTGGGCTAGTGCCATGTCGCTCCGTTGCAAGGGCTGCAAAACTCGCATGTGTCGAATACACCTGAGTGTGATCGAATGTTCCAATCACTAACTCACCGCGTTCAGTGACCAGCCACTTATGCGTGTGTGAACTCGATGCACTCAAGCGCTCGGCGAGGGGTGCTTTATCAGTCACCACCTTCAGAGACGCAGATCTGCTGCTCAGGTTGTTCCTGGTGCTTTTGATCTCTTCCCAAAGTCGATCGGCATTGGTGTTCTTAAGTTCAGACAACGAGGTAACAGGCTTCGGTCCACCCCTCCACGCCTGCCACGTACGCCGCAGTGAAAACTGACCAGAAGGATCTGCTCGGTTGACAGGATCGCCCAGGCAATAGACATAGGCGTTAGCGCCGCCTCGATCAAACGGACTCAGCCAATCCGGGCTCTGAAAGCGCATGAGCCTTGGATTGTACATTCTGTGCCCATTTCCCAGCGCATAATTGCCCGTCCCTGCATCAACGTGAACACCGCTGAATCCCAGCAGACCCGCTGTGCTGCCCAAGGCCTTGCAATAGCCATAAGGTTCGTACGCGCGCTGACCCTGTGATCTGAACGTGACCTTGTTCATCCCGGCGCCCATCCTCGACGATGCCTAATGAGGCCCACTCAGCCACTATGGTCCAATGGCACACGCTTTGGTACTGACAGATCTGTCAGTGCGTTTGAGCGTCTGGTTTCACCACCACCGTACAGGTCATCCCCGCCGCCAGCAGGAATCCGTCCGGCACCTGGTCGAGGTGAATCCGTACCGGCACCCGCTGGGCCAGGCGCACCCAGTTGAAGGTCGGGTTGACGTCGGCGATCAGCTCACGGCTTTGGGGGTTGTCGCGGTCGTAGATGCCCCGGGCGATGCTCTCGACATGACCTTGCAACTGCTCGCCGCTCATCATCTGCAGGTCGGCCGGGTCGCCGACCCGGACGTGGGGCAGCTTGGTTTCCTCGAAGAAGCCGTACACCCAGAACGAGTGCTCGTCCACCACCGCCATGACCGCCTCGCCAGTGCGGGCATAGTCGCCTCGGTGTACGTTGAGGTTGGTGACGTAGCCGTCGACGGTGGCGACGATGCGCGTGCGTTCCAGGTTCAGCTCGGCGGCGGCCAGGGCGGCCTGGGCCCGCTGGTAGTCGGCCTGGGCGGCCAGGGCGACGCTGTCGGCGTCGTCTCGGTTCTCGCGGGAGATCACCAGGTTGTCCAGGTCGGCGCGGCGGCGGGCGTTGTCCTTGCGCATCGCCCAGGTCGCCTTGCGCGAGGCGACCAGCGCCTGGGCCTGCTGCACGGCCAGGCGGTAGTGCGCCGGATCGATCTGCAGCAGCAGGTCGCCTTTCCTGACCCGCTGGTTGTCACGCACCGCCACGTCCACCACGTAGCCGGGCACGTCGGCGGCGACGTTGATGATGTCGGCGCGCACGCGGCCGTCGCGGGTCCAGGGCGTGGTCATGTAGTGCAGCCACAGCTGGCGGCCGATGACCACGGCAGCGGCCAGCACCAGCAGGGTAGCGAACAGGCTGAAGAACTTTTTCATCGCGGATGTCTCACCAGTAGACCCACAGCGCCATGGCGCCGAACAGACAGACGAACAGGCTCAGGCGCAACAGCGCCGGGTGCCAGAAGAAACGGTAGCCATCATGGCTGGCGATGTAGCGGTCCAATCCCCAGGCCAGGCCCGCAGCGAACAGGAACATCAAGGTCATGGTGGGCAGGTAGACGCCGTGGAAGGCGATCTCACGGGGCATGGTGCAGTCCTTGGGCCGGCATCAGCGGCGAGCGGGGGTCGAGCAGCGAGCTGCGGATGAAGTGCAGGTAGCTTTGCACCCGGCGCAGCACCGAGGTGTCGAAATGCCGGGCGAAGGGTTCGTCGGCGGCTTGGACACTGGCGATCGCCTGGTCGACCGCCCACAGCGCACGTTCGTGGTTGCCGGCGTTCGGTTGCAGGAACAGCCGCGCCAATGCACGCCCCATCACCCGGATCGCCTGGCGCCAGGGTTGCCATTCGGCATAGGCCGGGTGCACGGGCATGTTCGCCTGCTCCTTGCGCAGTTCGATGACCGCATGGCCGATCTCCAGCACCGCGAACATCCAGCGCAGCAGCTCGCCCTGGACCTGGGGCTGCCCCGCCGCCAGCCCATAGGCCTGGTGCAGCAGGTCCCGGCTACGGCTGTCGAAGGCCGAGCCCAGACCGCGCAGACGCCCGCTGATCGCCCACAACACCTGTTCACGCAGTTCGCGTTGCAGCCGCGTCCAGAGCCAGCGGCTGTTGGGCGGCAGGATGATCGCGCCAGCCGCTGCGCAGACCAGCATCCCCAGGAGCATGCCCAGGTAATCGTTGATGAAGCTGTACGGGTCGTACACCGTCAGGTTGTTGGGCACGCTGCCGATGGCGAAGAACACCAGCAGGCCGATGCCATAGCCAGCGTAGGCCGGGCGCGAGGCCAGAAAGGCGCCGAGCGCGAACACCGGCGCCAGCACCAGGCAGAGCAAGGGAAAACCATCGATCCAGGGGAACACGAAGAAGGTCTCGAAAAACCCCACCAGTGCCCCGAGCAAGGTGCCGCATGCCATCTGGAACGACAGCCGGCGCGGGTTGGGCGAGGCGGCCGAAAGACCGGCGGTGACCGTGGCGATCAAGGTCATCATCGCCCCGCTCGGCCAGTCGCTGAGCAGCCAGTAGCTGCCCAGCAGCAACAGCACCGCCGCCCCGCGCACCCCGGCGGCCAGCGAGACCAGCCAGCTGGTCTGGGCCACGTAGGGTTCGTCCCAGCGCTCGCGTTCGTGGGTGTGGGCCGCCAGCGACGCATGGGTCTGGGCATAGCTGTAGAGGTCGTCGATGAAGCGGTACAACAGCTCGAAGGCGGTGTGGAAGTCGAGCAGTTCCGCCTCGCTCGGTGCACGCTCCAGAAAGGCAGCACGCAGGGCGCGGACCTGCCCTTGCAAACCCTCCTTGTAGGCGGCCAGCTCCAGGGTCAGGCGCACGGCATCGGCGTCGGTCAAGGCTCGTCCGGCATAAGGCGCGAGCAGCTCGCTCAAGGTGTCCAGGCCGGGAGCGAGTGCATCGACGAGCTGCGACGGCCCGCGCAGGCGCAGACGTTCGAGCAGCTGGTGCAGGGCATTGAAGCGCGTGCCGATGGCCATGAACTCGCTGTTCATGCGCATCAGGCGACCGCTGCGTCGACGCATGTGCGGGTCTTCGAAGGCGGTGACGTTGCGCAGGCTCTCCAGGCCCACGGCCTCGGCGATGAAGCGCACGCTGTCCTGCTCGAAGCGCTCGCGCGAGCCGGCGCCCCGCAAGGCCTCGACCACGAAACCGGCGAACGCGCCAAAGCGCTGGTACAAGGCGTTGCGCATGGCCGCGCTGGCCGACTGCGGCAGGATCGCGGCGCTGACCAGGGTCGAGACCAGGATCCCCAGGCAGATCTCCAGCACTCGCCAGACAGCGGCCATGAACGCGGCCTGCGGGTGTTCCAGCACCGGCAGGCCGATCATCGCCGCGGTGTAGCCGGCCAGCACGAAGCCATAGGCGCGGAAGGTGCGGTAGCGCATCGCCCCGGCCGAGCACAGCCCGACCCACAGCGCCAGGCTGGGCAGGAACAGTTCGGTGTTCTGCGGGAACCAGGCGATCAGTGTGACCATCATCGCCGAGCCGGCCAAGGTGCCGAGGATGCGGTAGAAACTCTTGGCCAGCACGTGGCCGCTCTGGGGCTGCATGACGATGAACACGGTGATCATCGCCGTGCGCGGTTGTGGCAGCTCCAGGCGCATGGCCAGCCACAGTGTCAGGAAGGCAGCGACCAGCACCTTGACGATGTAGACCCAGGTCACGCCATCGGTGCGCACCCAGGCGAAGAACCCGCGGCGCCACGCCAGGTTGCCCAGCCAGCGGATCGGCGACTGGACGAGGTTCATCGCCCGCTCGCCTGGCGCGCGAAGACGGCCAGTGCGGCAGGCGCAGCCGGTGCAGTTTCCTGCCGAACCTCAGGTACGTCGCGCCCAGCCTGCACGCCACCGCCCAAGGCCGTCACCAGTTCGGCCTGCGCCACCAGACGTGCCGCCTGCACCTGCCGTTCGATCTGCTGCTGGCGGAACAGCAGCGTCTGGGCATTGAGCACTTCCAGGTAGCCGGTCAGGCCGCGCTCGAAAGCCAACGTGGCGATGTCGAAGGTCTTGCGGGCGGTGGCCACGGATTCGGCGGCCAGGCGCGCCTGCACGTCCAGCGAGTGACGGCGCAGCAACTGGTCCGACACCTGGCGCAGCGCGTTCACCAAGGTCTGGTCGTACTGCGCGATGGCCTCGTCGTACCCTGCTGCGGCCACGCCCAGGCGCGCGCGCAGACGTCCGCCGTCGAACACCGGCAGGCTGAGGGCGGGGCCGGCGCTGTAGTTGAACTTGCGTCCCTGGAGGAAGGACAGCGCGCCGCCGCCCGTGGCGACGAAGCCCAGGCCGGCGACCAGATCGACGTTGGGCAGAAAGTCGGCGTGGGCGATATCCAGACCCCGTGCCTGGGCGGCCACCTGCCAACGACGGGCGACCACGTCCGGGCGCTGGCCCAGCAGCTGCGCGGGCAGCGCCGAAGGCAGGCCGACCGGTGCGCCCAGGTTCAGGTGCGGGCGGCTCAAGCTGGCGCCAGCGCCCGGCCCCTGGCCTGCCAGCGCGGCCAGCTGGTTGCGCGCCAGGGCAATGGATTCGTCTAAGGCGTCGAGCTGGCGATGGGTTTCCGGCAGCGGCGCCTGGGCCTGGCTCAGTTCGAACTCGGTGCCGATACCGGCCGCCAGGCGGCGCTCGGCCAGGGCGACGATCTGCTCCTGCTGGTGCAGTTCATCGCTGACGATGTCACGGCGGGCGAACTGCAGTGACAGGCCGATGTAGGTCTTGACCACGGTGTTCTGCAACTCGAGTTCGGCTTGGCGGGCCTCGGCCACGCGCATGTGGGCCTGGTCCAGGGCCTGCTCGCTGGCATTGCGCTCGCGTCCCCACAGGTCCAGGGCATAGCTCAAGCCGAGATTGGCCTGATTGTCCCAGGTCTCGGCCCCTGACAGCGCGCCAGGGCCGTAGAACTGATCTTCCGGCCAGGCATGCCGCTTGAGCGTCGCCTGGGCGGTGCCTTGCAGATGTTCGTCGGCCTCGACCACGCCGGCCAGCGCCTTGGCCTGGCGCACGCGAGCGGCCGCCAGCGCCAGGCTCGGGCTGCCGGCCAATGCCAGGTCGACCCAGTGATCGAGCTGCGCGTCCCCGAAGGCGTGCCACCAGTGCTGGGTAGGCCAGTCTGCCTCGCGCACGGCCTCGCGAATGGCGTGGTCGGTGGCCAGGACATCGGCCGAAGGGGCCTTGCGCTGGGGCACGATGCCCGCGGTGGAAAGACAGCCAGTCAAGGTCAAGGCGAGAACACAGACGCTGAGCGCAGGGAACGCTCCGATGAGGCGACGCGGCACGACGGCGGTTTCCAGAGGCAGGAAGAGAGGGCGGCGTCATTCTAGGAGGCGGACGCGCTGGCGATAAGCAGAGATTCCTGCGAATATTTGTTACCGAAAACGCGATAATCAGGCTTTCGTCTGACGGTCGCCGCTGGCATCTTCGTGCCACAATCGGTCGTCTACTTCGAGAGCGACCCATGGACACCCTGCAAAACATGCGTGCCTTCAGCTGTGTGGCCCAAGTGGGCAGCTTCACCGCCGCTGCCGCGCAACTGGACACCACCACCGCCAACGTCTCCCGTGCGGTTTCCAACCTGGAAGCGCACCTGCAGACGCGCCTGCTCAACCGCACCACTCGACGCATCGCACTGACCGAAGCCGGCAAGCGCTACCTGATGCGGTGCGAACAGATCCTCACCTACGTCGAGGAAGCCGAAGCCGAGGCCAGCGACGCCCATGCCCGCCCGGCCGGTGTGCTCAAGGTGCATTCGATGACCGGCGTCGGCCAGCATTTCGTGGTCGACGCCATCGCGCGCTACCGCGAAACCCACCCGGACGTCACCTTCGACCTGACCATGGCCAATCGCGTCCCGGACCTGCTCGACGAGGGCTACGACGTGTCCATCGTGCTGGCCAGCGAACTGCCCGATTCGGGCTTCGTGTCGCAGCGCCTGGGCATCACCTACAGCATCGTCTGCGCCTCGCCGGACTACGTGGCGCGGCACGGCGTGGCGCAACGCCCCGCGGACCTGACCCGGCATGCCTGCCTGCGCATGGTCAGCCCGGTGATCCCGCTGGAGAAATGGAGTTTCGACGGGCCCCAGGGGCAGGAGGTGGTGACCATCGCCCAGTCCCCGTTCCAGGTCAATTCCGCCGATGCGATGAAGGTGGCGATCCGCAGCGGCATGGGCGTGGGCGTGCTGCCGATCTATTCGGCCATCGACGGCCTGCGCGATGGCAGCCTGGTGCGGGTGATGCCGGACTATCGGCTGCAGGAGCTGAACCTGTACGCGATCTACCCGTCGCGGCAGTACCTGGATGCCAAGATCAAGACGTGGGTGGAGTACCTGCGAAACTCCCTGCCGGAGATCCTCGCGGCGCACGAGGCAGACCTCAAGACCCATGAGCTACTGATCGCGAATTGAAGACAGGGGTGTCTGCTCGTGGATGGGAATGGTAGGTTGCTATGAACCTTGCCTTCCCCCTCCACCCCTCTTGCAGAAAGGTTGCCCGATGAAAAAAACCGTCCTGGCCTTCAGCCGCATCACGCCTGCCATGGCCGAGCGCCTGCGGCACGATTTCGACGTGATCCTGCCCGATCCCAAGCAAGGCGACCTCAACGCCCAGTTCAACGAAGCGCTGCCCCAGGCCCATGGCCTGATCGGCGTGGGCCGCAAGCTCGGTCGGACGCAGCTCGAAGGCGCGGGCAAGCTGGAGGTGGTGTCGAGCGTCTCGGTCGGCTACGACAACTATGACCTGGACTACTTCAACGAACGCGGTATCGCGCTTACCAATACCCCTGACGTGTTGACCGAAAGTACCGCCGACCTGGGCTTTGCGCTGATCATCGGCAGCGCCCGGCGCGTTGCCGAACTGGACGCCTGGACCAAGGCCGGCCACTGGCAGGCCAGCGTCACCCCGAACCTGTTCGGCAGCGACGTGCACGGCAAGACCCTGGGCATCGTCGGTCTGGGCAACATTGGCGCGGCCATCGCGCGGCGTGGACGTCTGGGCTTCGGCATGCGTGTGCTGTACACCGGCAACAGCCGCAAGACCGCGCTGGAGCAGCAACTGGGCGCCGAGTACCGGAGCCTCGAGCAATTGCTGGGCGAGTCCGACTTCGTCTGCCTGGTGGTACCGCTGAGCGACGCCACGCGTCACCTGATCGGTGCACGCGAACTCACGCTCATGAAACCCAGCGCCTTCCTGATCAACATCGCCCGTGGTCCGGTGGTGGACGAAGCGGCGCTGATCGAAGCCTTGCAATCGGGCACCATTCGCGGCGCCGGCCTGGACGTCTACGAGAAAGAGCCTTTGGCCGACTCGCCGCTATTCAGGCTGCCCAACGCGCTGACCCTGCCCCATGTCGGCTCGGCCACCGCCGAGACCCGCGAGGCCATGGCCAATCGCGCCCTGGACAACCTGCGCGCGGCATTGCTGGGCGAGCGCCCGCGGGACTTGGTCAATCCGCAGGTCTGGAGGGGCTGACGCCTGCCCCGGAGGTATGTGCACAGGCCCGGTGTGCCGTAGAGCCCTTACGGTCGCGGCATGGCCAGTGGCTCGGGTAGCCGCGCCCTGGGCTTGCGAAACACCCAGACGTTGCCCGCCATCACCAGGGCCAGTCCTGCCAGCGCAGGCGTGGTCCACTGATAGCCCTCCACCGCCGCCGACACGTTGAGCGCCACCAACGGGAACAGCACCGTGCAGTAGGCGGCGCGCTCCGGCCCCAGGCGCCCGACCAATGTCAGGTAGGCGGTGAAACCGATCACGGAGCCTGGAATGGCGAGGTACAGCAAGGCGCCCAGGTAGCGACCATTCCACTCGAGGGTGAAGGGGATGCCATCGATCAGGCAGTAGAGTCCCAGCGCCAATGCGCCATACAGCATGCCCCAGGCATTGGTCGTCATCGGCTTGAGCCCGGCGCGCTGCTGCACGCTCGACAACAGGTTGCCGGCCGAGAAGCACAGCGTACCGGCCAGTGCCAGGCCGACGCCGATCAGCGTGCGCTCGCTGACACTGTGGTGACTCAACTCCGGCCAGAACAGCAACCCCAGCCCAAGCAGGCCAAGGGCTGCACCGCCGAGCACGTTGCTGGCAATCTTCTGCTTGAAGAACACACGTGCGTTCAGGGCATTCCACACGGTCGCGGTGGAGAACACCACCGCGATCAGCCCACTGGCAATCCACTGACTGGCCGTGAGAAAGCACAGGAAGTTGACGCAGAACAGGCACAGCCCTTGCGCCAGGCAAATCAGATGCCCGCGCCGGTCCATGCGCTGGAGGCGGCCGCTGAGCACCAGCAAGGCGAACAGGATCAGCGCGGCCAGGGCGAAGCGATAGACGATCGAGACCGGGATGGGCACCACGCCGAGCTGCCATTTCAGGGCGATCCAGGTGGTGCCCCAGATCAGGACGGTCAGCACGTACAGGGACAGGTTCATGGAGGACTCCTTTGGCCAGGTCGGCAGTGTCGGTCGGTGACCGAGCGCGCGCTTGCACAAACTTGCGGTTTTGCGCAGCGCCCCGCTGCCCTGCCCGGCATCTCGCAGTACGATGGGCTCGGAGGAAGCGCCCATGACCCCCTTGAACCAACTCGACGTCTTCAACAGCATGCAGGCCTCGCCCAACGCCCGCCTGGAGCTGAGCGCGACCCTGGACACCGGCATGGCGGCCGCCGTGTGGCGCAACCGCGACGATGCTCGCGATTACCAGGCCCCGACCCACCACACCCTGTCGTGCTACATCGCCGATGGCACCGGCACGTTCCGGCGCCAACGGCCTGCTGCCAAGGGTGCGCCGAACAAGCTGTGCGTGATGCCGGCGGGGCACGAGTCCAACTGGGTGGTCAATGGCGCGATTCGCCTGGCGCACCTGTATGTCAGCGAGGAACAGTTCGCCTTGGGCTGCGTGCGCCTGCTCGACCGTGAGCCGCGCGAGCTGCAACTGCATGAGGCGACGTTCCTCGACGATCCGCTCCAGGCGGCGCGTTTTCATGGATTGATCGCCCTGGACTGGCAGGAGCCTGGCGAACGCCTGCTGGCCAGCAGCCTGGGGCAGGCGATCATCGACCATGCGCTACTGGGGCAGGTGGGTCTGCGCCAGGGCGTGCGCTTGACGGGAGGGCTGGCACCGCATCAGCGTCGACACCTGGTGGACTACATCGAGGCGCACCTGGACCAACCGCTGACGCTGGACGAACTGGCACTGCGCTGTCACCTGTCCAGCTATCACTTCGCCCGCATGTTCCGGACCAGCTTCGCCCTGCCGCCCCATCGCTATGTGCTGGCCCGCCGCCTGGCCCGCGGCTGCCAATGGTTGCGTGACAGTGACCTGCCGCTGGG
Source organism: Enterobacterales bacterium AN_CKDN230030167-1A_HGKHYDSX7 (assembly GCA_046940335.1). Classification (GTDB taxonomy): domain Bacteria; phylum Pseudomonadota; class Gammaproteobacteria; order Pseudomonadales; family Pseudomonadaceae; genus Aquipseudomonas. The sequence continues at coordinate 79,698 of JBKYML010000006.1, read as the reverse complement.
CCAAGTGGCGCTGCTGTGCGGGTTCGCCAGCGCCAGCCACTTCAGCAACCGGTTCCGCACCGCCCTGGGCGCGACTCCCAGTGAGTACCGCGTCGCGTTCCGGGCCTCACGCCGGCCATAACGCCAGGACCGGGCCCAGCACCAGGCTGATGGCCGCCAGCCCCAGCAACAGCCGTGGCTGGTACGGCAGGCCGAAGACCCAGACGAGCAGCCCGGCCATCGACACGGCCGTCCACTGCACCAGGCCATAGGCCCAGCCCTGCTCCTGTACGGCCAGCAGCAGCGAGACGAGCAGCAGCGCCCACCCTATCCCGCGTACCAGGCGCGACTGCGCGGAAGTGGGCTTGCGCTTGAGCACGTCATTGGCGTGCTTGTCCATCGCCAGACACAAGGCGGCGAACCCGGCGAACGCCAGCATGGCCACGCTGAGCATCAGCGGGCCTCCACGTCGGCCATGGCCTCACGGGCAGCCTGGACGGTCCTGGGCGCGCGCTTGACCACATGGGGCGCGGCGAGCATGCGCCGCGCGGTCCAGGCCAGCAGCAGGCCGGTGACCAGTGCCGTCAGGTCGAAGCCGGCCATGGCCCAGTCGCCGACGGCCAGGGAGTGGTTCAAGCCTTGGCCGGTGGTCAGGCCGTTGAGCAGCGGCAGGCCGGCGAAGGCCAGCGCGCCCAGCGTCAGCTGCTCGCCCCAGGCGCGACGTCCGGGGCGCAGCGCGGCATGCACCAGCGCCAGCGCCCAGACGACGAAGAAGGCGTTCACCTCCCCGTCGGCGCGCCCTTCGAGGGTCACCGGCAGCAGTCGGTTGGCCCAGAAGAACGCGGCCACCCCGAGCAGCAGGCCGCTCATGCTGGCGATGTTGAGCACCTCCACCAGGCGCAGCTCGCCGGGCAGGTTTGGCTGCTTGGCGTGCTTGAGCTGCCGTTTGCCCAGCCACATCACCAGCCCCGTGCCGATCACGGCGGTACCGGCCACCCCGAAGACCGCGTACAGCCAGCGTAGCCAAGGCCCGGCGTAGTTGCCCATGTGCAGGCCGACGAAGGTGAAGGAGGTCAGCATGGCCACGCTCTCCGGCGCGCCCTGCGACAGCGTGGCGCCACTGACGCCATCGAACGTCCAGGTTTCGCTGCGCTTGTACGCCACATGGTCGGCGGCCGAACGGGTAAAGCTCACACGGGCATTCTGGTCATTGGGGTTCTGCACCTGAATGAAGCCCATGCGCGCCCCCGGTGCCTGCGCCTGCACCTTGGCGTACAGCCCGGGCAACGAGGTCAGGGGGGCCGCGGCACCGGCAGCGGGCACGGTCTGGTCACGCCCGAACAGGTCGGCGAAGTAGCCGTCGGCGCTGCCATAGCTGGCGAGGATACCGGCCGGCATGACCATGTACATGAAGATCACCAGGCTGCTGTAGCTGATCATCAGGTGGAACGGCAGCACCAGCACGCCAATGGCGTTATGGCCATCCAGCCAGGAACGCTGCCCCTTGCCTGGACGAAAGGTGAAGAATTCCTTGAAGAACTTCTTGTGGGTGATGATCCCGGTCACCAGGCCCAGCAGCATGATGAAGGCACAGAAGGTCGACAGCCAGCGCCCCCAGGGATGCGGCATTTCCAGCTGGAAGTGGAAGCGGTAGAAGAACTCCCCCCCTCGACTCTCGCGGGCGTCGACGACCTGCCCACTGCGCGCGTCGAGTTCCTTGCCCGTGAAGCCCCGACGACCGACTGCGTCCCTGTCGCGCCAATTCACGCTGATGGCCGGCTCGCGCTCGCTGGGCAGGCGGATGAACCAACTGCTGGCGTCGCCGGCGTTGGCCTGCAGGTAGCGCTGGGCCACGGCCAGGCTGGCAGCCGGGTCGAGCGCATGGCGCTGGATTTCCGGCTTGCTCCAGTGGCTGATCTCCTCCTTGAAGTACGAGAGCGTCCCGGTCAGGAAGATCGCGAACAGCAGCCAGCCGAAGATCAGGCCGAGCCAGGTGTGCAACCAGGCCATCGCCTGGCGGAAACCCTCTTTCATGGGTGCGCCATCCCATAGACCAGGCCATTGATCGCGCCCAGTACCAGGCTCGGCATCAGCACACCGACCCAGGCACGCCACGCGCTGCGGCAGGCGAAGCACCAGAGGAAGGCCAGCACGTAGAAGACAAAGGACAGCATCGAGCCGATCAGCACGGCATCGACCTGCGGCCCGGGGATCAGCAACGCCAGACACACACTGACCATCGATGCCAGTAGGTAGCCTCCCAGCAAGGCGGCCAGGCAGCGCGAGGCGACGGCCAGTCGATAACCGAGCATGGGCCTGGCGGCATGGCTTTTCATCGTGAAGATCCAGAGGGAGAACACAGGCGCACAATAATAATGAGTTGGATTCTCATATGCCAGAGGGCACGTGCATGGACGTGAGGCGCAAGGAAGGGGTTCTCTTGCCTGCCAGCAGTGGCATACCGGTCCCGACCTGCGAAGTTCTGACACAGTCCACCGTCATTCGACGGCTGGCAGGCCGCGTTTGCAACAGGACATTTATCTGTCGGAGGGGGTTGAATTCTATGCACTTTTGCCCGACCTTGGAGTCAAGAGGCAATAGATCCCTTGGCCTTTTCGGCCAGGGCAAGGGCCTCTTGCGAGCCAGCTGAATAAGGATTGAACCATGCAGATCCAGGTCAACAGCAGCAATCAGATCGAAGGCGGCATCCGTCTCAACGACTGGGTGACCAGCACCCTGCAAAGCGCGCTCGAGCGCTACGAGGAAGACCTGACCCGCATCGAGGTGCACCTGAGCGACGAAAACGGCGGCAAATCCGGGGCCGATGACAAGCGTTGCCAGCTCGAGGCACGGCCCAAGGGGCACCAGCCGATTTCCGTGACCCACAACGCCCCCTCGCTCGAGCTGGCCATCGATGGCGCGGCCGAGAAGCTCGAGCATGCCTTGGAGCACCTGTATGGCAAGCTGCGTGACAAGCGCGCCGTGCCTGAACTGATCGAAGACCCGGACATGAAGGGCCCGGACGGCTCAGAAGAGCTGGAAGGCCTGCAGGACCTGCAAGCCCAGGAAGAGGCCAAGGCCTCGAGAGCCTGACCGATGCGCTGGACGCCGGGTTTCGTGCCCTGCGTCCGGCCTGGCATGAACCAATACCCCTCATCGCCGGTCAATCCTTGCACGTCCCTCGCCATAGAACCGGCACCATGAACAACCCGTTCAACCTCATCAGCGATGCCTTCGCCCCGCGTTACCGGGTCAACCTGAGCATCGAACGGCTCGACGGCAGCATCATGCTGACCTTGTCCACCGAGCACGGCGTGGCCGCCAAGCGCCTGATCACGCCCGAGCAACGCAACGATCCTCAACGCCTTCGGCACGTGATCGACAGCATCCGTCTGGACCTTGCCTGCGAGCAGGGAGATGCCCTGCCTCTGCTGACAGGCATGACCCGCGATCCACGCTCGCCCGTCTCGTCCACGCCTGTGACTGGCGTCGCCATCTGATCGGCACGCCTCTCACCCGCGGCTGATCATTTGCCGTCGTCCAGATCCTTACCATCTGCATCGAGCACGCGCGCCGAGGGGTAGCGATACGAGGCGTAGCGCACCACCAGGATGGAAAACGCCAGCAGCAGGATGCCTCCGCACAGGTAGAGCAACCCGACGTCGGGTGCCTTGTGATGCGAGACGTCGCCGATCAGCAGGCGCGTCAAGGCAGTAATGGCCACGTAGAGCAGGAAGCGGATCGGCATGTGGTTGGTCTTGAAATAGATGCCGACCATGGCGCCCAGCTCCAGGTAGATGAACAGCAGCAGGATGTCGTCGACGCTGGCGCTGCCCTGCCCCACCATCTCGAGAAAGGTCATCACCGCGGCCCAGGCGGTCACGCCGCCGATGCCGAACAGCGCCAGGTAGTGGAACGACTCGACGCACAGATTGCCCAGCGAGTCGGCGGAGCCATGCAGGCCCCTGCGTAGCTTTTCAGCCCATTTGATGTTCACGATGTCCGGCTCCCGAGGTGACGGATGGAAAGGTACGTCACGCGTGTGACGGTTGTAGCCATGCAGGCACGGGGCCAAGCCCTTGGCTGAGAAGCCCAGCGTGCGCCGCAGGGCACGTCGGCATGAGGATCGACGGTCATCGTGCGGCTTGCGTTGAGCAAGCGAATGCGGAATACTGTATATCGATACAGCAATCTACAGACAGCGATAAAGGCATAGAGGTGATGAATGGCCGTCGAAGTGGTGTACCGCAGCAGTCGCGACCCGGAGCGTTTGTTCATGGATAAAGCCGAAGCAGATCGTCATGACAAGATGCTCGAACTGGCCGAGCGCCTGGCCGACGTGCTGCAAAAAGCCGTACCGTCGTTGAACGAGAAGCAGGTCGAAGAGGCAGGCATCTACATGGCCAAGCACCGGGATGTGTTCGCCCGGGCATTCAAGAGCCAGCCGGATGCCCTGGGCGAGTTGCTCGAAGGTAAGGCCGACTGATCGACCAATGGCCAAGGGCGTGGCGCCACGGTGCCTCAGCGCCCTTCACTGGACGGACCGGCGCATGGCGGCTAATAGTTAAGACGTCAGGAGATCGCTCATGAATCCACGTCACGCCTGCCTGGCCTGCCTGCAGCACGATCCGCCGCACCTGATCGAGGCCGCCTTGTGGGTCGCGGCCGAGCATGACCGAGAGGTCGTCCCCGAGGTCTGGCTACGGCACGTTCAACACGTGCAGCACGAGGTGCAGGTCCACCTGCCCTCGTTGCCGGCGGCCGAACTCCCCCAACTGCTGTTGCGCCAACTCAACGCGCTTGGCTTTCAACAGGATGAGCAATTCCCCCTGCGGCCCCATGCCGCCCTGCTGGACCAGGTGCTGCTCAGGCGCCGAGGCCAACCGTTGCCCCTGGCGATCCTTGCACTGGAACTGGCGCAGCGTCTGGATATCGCGCTCGAGGGCGTGAATTTTCCAGGGCATTTCCTGCTGCGGGTGCCCGGCGCCGACTACCTGCTCGACCCCTGCGGCGGACGACGCCTGTACCCGGCCGACTGCCGCGACCTGCTGGCGCGTCAGTACGGTGTGCAGGTGACACTCACCGCCGACCACCTGCAGGCCGCGACGCCTCGGCAGATGCTGCAGCGTCTGTCGCGCAACCTGCGTCAGTTGCATGCCGACAACGATCAGCCCCTGGCCGCGCTGGTGGACGCCGAGCGGGTCATGCAGCTGGAGGCGCCGACGGCCGCGGACTATGTGGCGCGAGCGGTCCTCTATCAGCGGCTAGGGTGCCCCGAAGCGGAGCGGTTCGACCTCGAGCATGCCCTGTTGTTGAGCGAGGACCCGGTGCAGCGGTTGCGGCTGAGCGAGCGGCTGGGACGCTTGTCGGTGCCAGGGCGTTCGCTTCATTGAGGCGAGGCCGTGGCGTTGACCGAGTCAGGGCCATTGAGAGAGAGCGACTGCCTCACGTTGATCCAGGCTCATTGCAGGGGTGGCTTTGTGGGCCCGCTGGGCCCAATCGCGGCACAGGGGCCGCCCAGGAGAACCGCGTTTTCATTCAAGATCGGGACAGCGTTACGGGTGCAGGAGCGGCCCCCTGTGCCGCGATTGGGCCGGAAAGGCCCACAAAATGGCCCATGCGTTGTAGTAGAAAAGCACAGTTGCTCCCACGAAAAGAGTCCGTGGTCCGGCAGATCAACCCGGCGTGTCTGCTTGCGCCTGGGGATGTGCTGCGAGGAAGGCCGGATGCCGGTCCGCCAGCGCCACCACCCGGCTGATTCGCGGACAGTCATCCAACTCCACCCCAAAGCGTCGGGCCGCGTACACCTGCGGTACCACGAACACATCCGCCCACCCCGGTGTATCACCGAGACAGTACCCCTGCTGCCCCAGCATCGGCTCCACGGCCGTCAGTCCACGACCGATCCAGTGCGCGATCCAGGCCTGCACGTCGACCTCCTCCACCCCAAGCCCCCGCAACCGTTGCAGGACAGCCACGTTATGCAAGGGGTGGACATCGCATCCAACCACCCCGGCAATGCTGCGCGCCTGGGCACGGGCCAGCAGGTCGTCCGGCAGAAGCGGCGGCGTGGGCCAGCGTTCTTCCAGGTAGTCGAGAATGGCCATGGACTGCGTCAGCACCTGGCCTGTCTCCAGGCGCAGGGCCGGGACCCGGCCTTGTGGGTTGACGTCCAGGTAGTCGGCGTCCTGCTGCTCGCCCGTCAGCAGGTTCACTGGTAGCGCCCGGGCCTCCAGGCCCTTGAGCGCCAGGGCGATGCGCACCCGGTACGAGGCGGTCGAGCGGTAGTAGGTGAACAGCTCCATCCCTCAAGCCCTCAGCGCGCTGGCACGACCCTGCCCCGGCACTCACCGAACCCGATGCTGACCTGGCCCTCGCGCACGCAGCGCGCACGCAGGATGATCTCGTCGCCGTCCTCGAGAAACTGCCGCCGTTCGCCGTTGGCCAGCTCGACTGGCTGTTTGCCGCCTTCGGTCATTTCCAGCAGGCTACCGAACGATCCCGGCTCGGTACCCGACAAGGTGCCCGAGCCGAACAGATCCCCGGGGTGCAACTGGCAACCGTTGACGCTGTGGTGGGCGATCATCTGCGCCACGGTCCAGTACATGCTCGACGCATGGCTGCATGCCAGGCGGTGGGCCGACAGTCCCGAGGCGCGCATGCGCTCGGTCAGCAACAGCACCTCCAGCTCGATGTCGAACGCACCCTGAGCCTGGTCCTGGGTGTCGAACAGGTACGGCAGCGGTTGCGGATCGTCGGCGGGGCGCGCGGGCTGCGCGCGACGGAACGGTGTCAGTGCTTCGGCGGTGACCACCCAGGGCGACACACTGGTCAGGAAACTCTTGGACAGGAACGGCCCCAGCGGCTGGTATTCCCAAGCCTGGATGTCCCGCGCCGACCAGTCGTTGAGCAGGCACAGCCCGGCCAGATGCTGTCCGGCCTCGGCGATCGGGATCGCCTCACCCAAGGCATTGCCTGGCCCGATCCAGACACCCAGTTCGAGTTCGTAGTCCAGCTTGGCGCTCGGGCCGAACAATGGCGTGGCCTGCCCGGCCGGCAGCGTCTGCCCGCGAGGCCGTTGCACCGCGGTGCCCGAAGGCCGCAGGGTCGAGGCACGTCCGTGGTAGGCGATGGGCACATGCTTGTAGTTGGGCAGCAAGGGGTTGTCCGGGCGGAACAGCTTGCCGACGTTGGTGGCGTGTTGCAGACCGACATAGAAGTCGGTGTAGTCGCCGACCCGTGCCGGCAGATGCATCTGGCAGTCGGCCATGGGGTACAGGGCAGCTTCCAGGGCACGGCGGTGCTCGCTGTGTTCGGCCAACAGCGCCTGCACACGCTCGCGCAGGGCCACGCGGGGCCCGGCGCCCAGGGCGAACAGCCCGTTCAGCGTGTCTGCCTCGGTCGCGGCGACGGCCGCCTGGGCCGCGCCGTCGAGCAGACCGGCCGCCGAGACGGCCTGCAGGTCGAGGATGGCGTCACCGATGGCCACGCCACAGCGCGGCGCTTCACCCGGTCGGCTGAAGATGCCCAGCGGCAGGTTCTGCAGGGGGAAGTCGGCATGGCCGTTGGCATGCTCGACCCAGCTGCGGGCAACGGCGGTCTGGCTCATCGATCATCTCCGGTCCGGGGTGAAGGTGCGGGGCAAGGTCGCCCAGCACTGGTCGTAGTCAGGTTGCAACTGTGGGCTGCCCAAGGCCTGGTGGCTGGGGCGCAAGACCTGGGCGGTTTCGAACATGAAGGCCATGGTGTGCTCCAGGTACTGCGGCTGCAGCTCGGCGGCGATCGCCCGGGCGCAGGTCTCGGCATCCGGCCCGTGGGCGCTCATGCACGGGTGCAGCGAGGCGCCGCCAGGCAGGAAACCCTCGGCCTTGGCATCGTAGGCGCCCTGGATCAGGCCCATGAATTCATTCATCAGGTTGCGGTGGAACCAGGGCGGCCGGAAGGTGTTCTGCGCCACCATCCAGCGGGGCGGGAAGATCACGAAGTCCAGGTTGGCCATGCCGGGCACACTGCTCGGCGAGGTCAGTACGGTGAAGATCGACGGATCGGGATGGTCGTAGCTGACCGTGCCCAGGGTATTGAAGCGGCGCAGATCATAGAGGTATGGCACGTTGTTGCCGTGCCAGGCCACCACATCCAGGGGCGAATGCGCCAGCTCGCAGGCCCAGAACGTGCCCAGGTACTTCTGCACCAGTTGGGTAGGCCGCTCGAGGTCTTCGTAGGCGGCCATGGGCGCCAGGAAGTCGCGTGGGTTGGCCAGACCATTGCTGCCGATCGGCCCCAGGTCCGGTAGCCGCAAGGGCACTCCGTGGTTCTCGGCGATATAGCCACGCGCCTGGGCATCGAGCAGCTCGACACGAAACTTCAGCCCCCTGGGCAGGACCAGGATCTGCAAGGGCTCGACCTGCAGCACCCCCAGTTCGGTCACGACCCGCAGGCGCCCCAGCTCCGGCACCAGCAGCAACTCGCCGTCGGCGTTGTAGCACACACGCGCCATGGAGCGGTTGGCACGGTAGAGCGACACGCTGACGCCCGCAGCGTGTTCGGCCACCGCCGTGGCTGCCATCGGCAGCCATCCGTCGAGGAAGTCGGTCGGCACGTCGGGCACCGGATGGGGCCCCCAGCGCAAGCGGTTCGGCGTGCCCTGCCCAAAGGCATCGGCCAGGGGTTGGTGGGCCAGACGCTCGAAGCGCGGGTGCAAGGCGGAGGGCCGGATGCGGTACAGCCAGCTACGCCGCTGTTCGGTGCGTGGCAGGGTGAAGGCGGTGCCCGAGAGTTGCTCGGCGTAGAGCCCATAGGGCGCTCGCTGGGGCGAGTTCTGCCCGACGGGCAAGGCACCGGGAAGCGCCTCGCTGGCGAACTCGTTGCCCCAGCCGCTCTGGTAGCGAATGTCCGAAGACGCGCTGGCTGTCATCTGTACCTCCGTGCGCCGGAAAGCCCAGCTGCGGGTGGGTGCTCGCACTGACACGCCGAGGCGTCGTACGGGCGCGTTGTTTTTATCGTAAACAGATTACGATAAACGTAATTTGCTCGACGCTGATCGTCAAGCTATAAAGGCGGCCCCTGACTCACTGGACGCCCTGCCCATGGCCAACGTCAATTCCGTTCCCGACACGGGCAAGCAAAAGGTACGTTCCGCCGAAATCGGCACCGACATCCTCAAGGCCCTGGCCCAACTGGCGCCGTCGACCTCGCTGTCGCGCCTGGCCGAACACGTCGGCATGCCCGCGAGCAAGGTCCATCGGTACCTTCAGGCGCTCATCGCCAGCGGTTTCGCCGAGCAGGAGGTCGCCACCAACCACTACGCGCTCGGCCGTGAAGCCTTGCGTGTCGGCCTGGCAGCCCTGGGCAGTATCAATGTGCTGAAAGTGGCGGCGCTGCCGCTGGCGCAGTTGCGTGATGATCTCAACGAGACCTGCTTTCTCGCCGTCTGGGGCAATCAGGGCGCCACGGTGGTCAGCATCGAACCGGCCGCACGCGCGGTGACGCTGGTGACCCAGATCGGCTCGGTGCTGCCGCTGCTGTCGTCTTCGACCGGCCTGGTGTTCGCGGCCTACCTGCCTGAGCACCAGACGGCCAGCCTGCTCGAGGACGCCTTGAGATCGTTCGAGGACGCCTCGCAACCGTTGCGCACCTTGCAGACGATCCGTGAGCGTGGCCTGCACCATGTACATGGCTCGTTGCTGCCAGGGGTCGATGCGCTGTCGGCGCCTATTCTCGATGCGCGCGGGCAGATCGCCGCGGTCATGACCGTGGTCGGCCCGGCCTCGACCTTCGATGCCGACGAGCGCGGCCCGGCCGCCCGGCGCTTGCTGGCTGCCGCGCAGGCGACCAGTTGGCGGATGGGCTACCAGGCCGAAGACGGTGTAGAGGCGTGAGCGAGCAACGCTTGCAGTGAGGCGGACTGTTGCCTGCCATGCAACAGTGAATGTCAAAAGGAGCGGTATTTCCTGTCCGCTCAAGCGCTTATGATGGCCCGGCTGATTGACAGGGGTGACTATCCCCCCTCTTCCCCCTGCCGATAGGTACCTCGACGCGGATTTTGAAGCTCCTTGATCTGTCGTCTCGATTGGCCGCTGCCTGTGGACAGCGGCTTTTTTTATGGCAGATCGGTACCCAGGTCAGCCTTTCAATGCCTGGACGAAGTCATCCAGCCAAGGTTCAGCATCGGTTTCCTGGTCGACCGTTTCACTGGCATCCAGACGCAGCATGGGCACGACTTCCTGCACGCCAAGCTCGGCGTACAGCTCGCACAGCAGCTCGCCGCCGCCACAATAGGTATCGCCATAGCTCGAATCGCCCAGCGCGATGACGCCGCCCGGCAGGCCCCGCCACTGGCTTGGCAAGGTGTCGCGCAGGCTGTCGTACAGCGGCATCAGGTCGTCGGGCAGCTCGCCCATGCCGGTGGTCGAGGTGACCGCCAGCAACGCGTCGGGGGCGAATGCCTGGATGTCCGCGAGCGTGCCGCGCGGCGAGTGCCAGGTCTCGAAGCCTGCCGTGTTCAGCCGTGTGGCGGCATGACGAGCGACGTCCTCGGCGGTGCCGTAGACCGTTCCTGAAATGATGGCGACTTTCATCAAGTGAAGATTCCGAACAGAGTGAAGCCGTAGGATACCCGTATTCGTCGATAGCAAAAGGCCAATGCATGAACACGGTCTTCACATGTCATGGGCTATGATGTCCGCCATGCTGCCCCAGGATGCGCCGAGCGAGCATTCGCCTGCCGGCAGCCGGCGCCCAACCGACGAGGGCTGGGCAGTGTTTCCAATGCTACCGCGACTGCACGACTCGTCCGTGCGATCGCCGCACATGATGAGTGTCTTCGGGTTCGACCATGTCAGACAACCTTCTCACCCAGGATGAGCTGGACTTCATTCTGGACATGCAGCGCCTTCCCCAGGCCGGTTCGGCCGACGCAGGGCCTGGCTTGCGCGTGGATGGCGATCGTCGGGTCCAGGCACTGCTCACGCGCCTTGTCGGCCATGACCAGGTCACGTTGCAGGCGCACATCAACAACCAGCAGATCAGCTTCCCCTTGCACCTGGTGGAAGACGAATTCCACACGCTGCACCTGCAGCTGGGCATGCCCGACATCTACGAAGACGGGCCCATGCTGCGACCGTGGCGCCTGACGCTGGAGACCCCCATCGCCCTGCTCGACGACCATGACCGTGCCAGTCGGCTATGGGTGCGCGACATCTCCTTCAAAGGCGTGTTGCTGGAAGCGCAAGGCACCGCCAAGACACCCACGCGCTTCAACATGCGCTTCGCACCGCCGGGCGAGCTACCGATTCGCCTGCGTGGCCTCAGGCGGCGCCAGATCGACAGCCGCCTGGCGGCCTATGACCTGAGCGAAAGCGCCGAAGACGAGATCGAGCGTCTGCGTGACTACATCCTCCAGGCGCACCGACGCGTGCACCCGGACGTGCATGACCCATTGCTGGAGTGAGGCCTGCCCGCCGTGCCGCGGCGCTCCCAGTGCAACCGACCCTGCCGGCGGCGACCGCTGCGCATGCCTGCGCGAGGCCCTCTACTTCGGTTATGCTCGACGACCTTTCCACTGAGCAGACAGCGTTGACCACCCAGCACATGAACAGCCCCATTCTCGTCACCGGCGCCAGTCAGCGGGTCGGGCTGGCCCTGGCACTCGCGCTGGCCAAGGCCGGCCATACCGTGGTCAGCACCAGCCGCAGCATCGGCACCGAGGCCGCGCACCCGAACATCATCCCGTTCAAGGCCGACCTGTGCATAGCGGCCGAGCGCCAGGCGCTGATCGACCATCTGCGCAACGACTATCCGGGCCTGCGCGCGATCGTGCACAACGCCTCGCTGTGGCTGGACGACGGCCTGGACAACCTGCAGACCATGTTCCAGCTGCACGTCGAGGCGCCCTATCACCTCAACCTGGCGTTGGGCGAGCAGCTGGCGAAGGTCGAGAAGGCCGACATCATCCATGTGTGCGACGAGACTTCGTCACGTGGCAGCAAGAGCCACATCGGCTATGCCGCCACCAAGGCCGCGCTGCAGAACATGGTGCTGTCGTTCGCCGAGAAGTACGCCCCCGGCGTGCGGGTCAACGGTATCCTGCCGGGGTTGCTGATCTTCAAGGAAGACGGCGACCAGGCCTACCGCGAACAGGCCTTGAAGAAAGCCCTGCTGGAATTCGAGCCAGGCGCCGGCCCCTTGGTGGATGCCGTGCTGTACCTGCTCGAAAGCCGCTACAGCACCGGAAGCCAGGTGGTCATCAACGGTGGCCGCCATCTGAAGAACCGAATCGCCTAGGAGGTCGCCCATGACACCCCAACAACAGCTCGAACTCGAAGCCGCCGCGTTCCGTCGCCTGGTCGAACACCTGCGCGGTCGCACCGACGTGCAGAACATCGACCTGATGAATCTGTCGGGCTTCTGCCGTAATTGCCTGTCGAAATGGTACAAGGCCGCCGCCGATGAACGGCAGCTCGACCTGAGCCTGGACGATGCCCGCGAAGCGGTGTACGGCATGCCCTATGCCGAGTGGAAAAACCGTTACCAGACCGACGCCAGCCCTGCCCAACAGGCGGCCTTCGAACAAGGAAAACCCCGTGACTGACCTATCCACCCTGCGTGCCCGCCTGACCACCGGCGAGCATGCTTTTGCCGATACGCTGGCGTTCATCGCCGAACACTATCGCTACACGCCGCAAGCGTTTGACAACGGGGGCGTGCACAATGCCGCCGGGCAGAACGAAGGCTCCTGCAAGACCTTGGGCCTGGCCGTGCTCGAGGGCCTGAGCGACCAGGAAGCCTTGCTGGCGTTCGGCGAACACTATCGCAGTGTGCAGGCCACGCCGGACGGCAGTGACCATGCCAACATCCGGGCGCTGATCGCCTACGGTCTGGCGGGCGTCACCTTCACCGAACAACCGTTGCAACGCCTGGCCTGACACGAAGCGCGCAGCCCTGGCCTGGCCCACGTCCAGACCAGGGTCGCTTCACGCTGTGGCCGCGCCGCGCACGAGTGGCCGGCACAGCTGTTCCAGGCGCGAGCCCTGGTAGGTCGTTTCGCGGAAGAAACGCCAGCGTCCGAACAGCCCGTACACGTGGGTGATCCGTCCCATTTCGACATAGCCCATGCGCATGTGCAGACGCATGGCTGGCACGTTGTGGCTCTCCACCACATCGATCGTCGTGGTGCAGCCCTTCTCGCGCATGCACGCCCACATGGTCAACTGCGCCGTCTGTGACAGGCGTGTGCCGTAGTAACGGCGGATCAGCTCCCCGCTGTGGGCGAAATACTGTCCTGGCGCGACCTTGAACGTGCAGCCGTAGTAGTGCTTGTCGTGGTAATCGTGCATGGTCGACCACATCACGCCCACGACATCGCCGGCCTCGTCTATCCACATGTGACCGACGTGACCTTGCTCGGCGAACTCGCGCATGACGCCCACACGGTCACCGAAGTGTCGCTCGAACCGATGAACATTCTCTGGTGTGATGTCGAGGCGGGTGAGCGGTGGGTGCTCGCGTAGCTTGAACCGCTCGATCGGCATGCTCAGGTCACGCTCGGTCCAGATCAGTTCCCAATGAAAGAACACGTACCGTTCGAAGGCCGTCTTCAGTGAACGCTTCAGGCCTTTCTGCCTGATCTTTTGCAGCAGCGCATTCGCTCCCATGTGTATCCCCTAGCTGATTGAATCGACTTCCCCAGGAAGCGGTATAGGCCAGAAGTGGACGGACTGCGCGCGCAAAGCGTGAAATAATTTGTATCAAATAGTTTCAGAACGAAAGAAAACCCGCACGTCTCGAAAGCCGTGCGGGTTCGGAGTGAAGCTTACAACGAGATGCAGTCGAACTGCACGTCGGTCGCCACGTCCTGGTCGTAGTCGACGTCGGTACGCTCGAAACCGAACAGGTTCAGGAATTCGCGCTTGTAACCCGCGTAGTCGGTCAGCTCGAACAGGTTCTCGGTGGTCACCTGCGGCCACAGGGCCTTGCAGGCATTCTGCACGTCATCGCGCAGTTCCCAATCGTCCAGGCGCAGGCGGCCCTTCTCGTCGACCTCGCCTGGCTTTCCGTCAGTGCGGTACAGGCGATCGCGGAACATGCGGTTGAGCTGGTCGCCAGTGCCTTCGTGAATGCCCTGCTCTTTCATCACCTTGAAGACCATGGACAGGTACAGCGGCATGACCGGGATGGCCGAGCTGGCCTGGGTCACCACCGACTTGAGCACCGCCACGTTGGCGCCGCCGCCGATGGCCTGGGACAGCTTGGCATCCAGGCGCAGCGCGGTGTCGTCCAGGTCCTGCTTGGCCTTGCCCAGGGCGCCGTCCCAGTAGATCGGCCAGGTGATCTCGGTGCCGATGTAGCTGAACGCCACGGTGCGGGCCTTTTCGGCCAGTACACCGGCCTCGGCCAGGGCATCGATCCACAGCTGCCAGTCCTGGCCACCCATGACGGTGACGGTGTCCTGGATTTCCTGCTCGGAGGCCGGCTCGATCGCGGCCTCGATGATGGTGTCCTTGTTGGTGTCGATGGCGGTGGACGTGTACGGCTCACCGATCGGCTTGAGGGCCGAACGCACCAGCTCGCCGGTCTGCGGCAGCTTGCGCACGGGCGAGGCCAGGGAGTAGACCACCAGGTCGACCTTGCCGCCCATGTCGTTCTTGATCAGTTCGATGACCTTGGCCCGGGCTTCGTCGGAGAAGGCATCGCCATTGATCGACTTGCTGTACAGGCCTTCTTCCTTGGCGAATTTGTCGAAGGCTGCGGCGTTGTACCAACCGGCCGTGCCAGGCTTGGTCTCGGTGCCCGGCTTTTCGAAGAACACGCCCAGGGTGTCGGCCTTGAAGCCGAAGGCCGCGGTGATGCGGGCGGCCAGGCCGTAGCCGCTGGAGGCGCCGATCACCAGGACCTTCTTCGGCCCGTCTTCACGAACGCCCAGTGCGCGGGTGGCCTCGATCTGGTCACGAACGTTGAGTTCGCAGCCTTTCGGGTGGGTCGTGGTGCAGATGAAACCGCGGACTTTGGGGTGGATGATGGCCAACGTCTGTACCTCTTCGGGTGTTTAGTCTGTGAACGGCCCCTCGCTGGGCGCGCTCGCGTGATCAGAGGGTGAGACTACCCCTGCTCCATAGCCGACACATATTAAAGGGAGATCGACGGGTTTCAAGGCCGACGTCGGTCGGGTGCTCGAACCGTGACCCGGCAGCGGCCTGCGCACTGCATTAGAAATGCTCAGGATCAAAACGAATTTAATTAGATTTTCTCACACGCGAATGCTCGGCAGACTGCACGCATCTGACTGGAGACTCGACACATGGCCGTTGCACACACCTTGGGATCCCCGCGCATCGGGCGCGACCGTGAATTGAAACGCGCCCAGGAGGCCTTTTGCCAAGGCACGCTCGACGAAGCCGGCCTGCGTGCCGTGGGCCGGGCCTTGCGCGCCGCGCATTGGCAGGCACAGAAAGAGGCCGGTATCGACCTGCTGCCGGTGGGCGACTTCGCCTGGCACGATCAGGTCCTGACCCATTCGCTGACCTTCGGCGTCATCCCCGAGCATGCCCGCCCGCAGGGCGATGCCGCACCGACGCTGCAGACGCTGTTCGCCATGGCACACGACGTCGATGGCAAGGGCGCCGCCGCTCAGGAAACGGCCTCGTGGTTCGACACCAGTGACACCTACCGGGCACCGATCTTCAGCGCCGACCAGACCTTCGAACTGAGCTGGACGCAACTGTTCGAGGAAGTCGACGAAGCCCAGGCCTTGGGGCATGCCGTCAAGCCGGTGATCCTGGGCCCGCTGACCTACCTCTGGCTGGGCAAGGCCCAGGACGAGGCGTTCGACAGGCTGGAACTGGCCGAGCGCCTGTTGCCGCTGTACGACCAGATCTTCAACCGCCTGGCCGACCAGGGCGTGGAGTGGGTGCAGATCGACGAGCCGATCCTGGCCCTGGAATTGCCGCAGGCCTGGAAGAACGCCTACGAGCGTGTCTACAACCTGCTCCAGCGCGCGCCGCTGAAGAAGCTGATCACCACTTACTTCGGGGGGCTGCAGGACAACCTCGGGCTGGCCGCCAACCTGCCGGTCGAAGGCCTGCACATCGACCTGGTCTGTGCGCCGGAGCAGTACCCGACCTTGCTCGACCGCCTGCCGACCTACAAGACCCTGTCGCTGGGCGTGGTCGACGGCCGTGACACGCAGGAGGGCGACCTGGGCAAGGCCGCCGAGGTGCTGCGCCATGCAGCACAACGGTTGGGTGATCGACTGTGGGTAGCGCCATCGTGCGCCTTGCTGCACGGCCCCGTGGATCTTGTGTCCGAGCCGGGACGGAATGACGAACCGAAGGCATGGCTGGCCTGGGCGGTGCGCAAGTGCCAGGACGTGGTGTCGTTGGCCAGGGCCGTCAACGACCCTGGGACGCTCGCCGCCGCAGCACCTGACCTGGCGAAAGCGAGCTGACAACCGGGGCCCTGCACACGACGCCGGGGCTCGTCGTGCGCAGCGCCAGGCTCACGCGGCGTGCTGGGTGCCTTTGAAGTCTTTCTTGTACTGTTCCATCTGCTGACCCAGGGTCTCCAGCTCGGCATCGGAGAACAGCTCGCGCGCCTTGGGAAACATCTCGCTTTCCTCTTCCTCGATGTGATGCTCGAGCAGCTCTTTCATCACCTTGGCGCGTCCGGAAAACTCCACGGTGCCGGTGTCGGTCTTCATCAAGTCCGGCAGCACCAGGGCGTCGACGGTACGGTGCTCTTCCTTGGCCTCGTAATACATCGTCGCCTCCTCTTTCTTGCCCGCCTTCTTGAACGCGGGGTAGAGGATCTCTTCTTCCAGTTGCGTATGCAGCCGCAGCTCATAGTCCAGCTTGCCCAACAACTCGGCGCGTTTCTTCACGGCACGCTCGGTGGTCGAGGTCAGGTCGTCCAGCAGCTTTTTCACGGTCTTGTGATCGTTGGTCAGCAATTCGATGGCGTTCATGGAAACCTCATCAGGGCCAGGGTTCGGTTCACGGTGTCGCCCAAGGTTGAGTCGAACGACGCCTGCCGGGTTCAAACCGGTCGATCACTGGAGCCGGCGGCCTGCGCCCGTCGAATACCAGGCATAAAAAAGCCCGCAGAGCGGGCCAAAGAGCACACGCAATACGGGCGTCAACGCGGATCGGGCTGGCCGTCGAACTCGGCGTTGTCGGTTTCTTCGTCCGTCGGCCGTGGGTCGAGCGGCGCATCGTCGCCGTCGATGGGCCGGCGGTCGTCATCGTCGGGCAACTGCTCCACGCCTGCATCGCGGGAGGGATGAACGTCGACGCGGCCTGGGCTCAACGGGTCGTTCGAACCGGGCAAGGGGTCCACGGGCGGCAGACCTTGGTCATCTGGCGAGGGCATGGCAATTCTCCTCGTGGGTGGCAACGCCTATGCTGGTTCGAGGCGGACCTGAGCCGCCGAGTTCGATCCGCGCGCGACCGCCCGTCAGTGCGCCTTCATAATCGGTGCCCGCCTGCCGATACCCATAGCGAAGAAGCATTGCCATCTGGATGAACCATGGAAGTGACGTATTGCCCGCTGCCGGAGCATGAAGACGCACGGCTGAACATGCTCAGGGACCTGGAGGCCGAAGCACGCAGCAAGGAAGACCCGGTCCTGGCCAAGCTCGTGGCAATGACCGCTTCCGTGCTCGAGGTGCCGATCGCCTTCATTTCCATCGTCGAGAGCGAGCGCCAGATCTTCCGCGCCCAGATCGGCCTGGCGGTCGAGTCGGCGCCCCGTGACGAGGCGATCTGCGCCTACACCATTCTCGAACCGCGCCTGCTCGAAGTGCTCGACACCTGGCAGGACGTGCGCTTTGCCACCCATCCCTTGATGATCAACGACCCAGCGCTGCGCTACTACGCCGGCTTCCCGATCCTGTCCAGCGAAGGGCTAGGGCTGGGCAGCCTGTGCGTGGCCGACACGCAGCCGCGCGGGGCCATGAACGAAAAGCAGGCGGCGTTTCTCCAGCACATGGCTGAGCTGGTGATGATCCGCTTGAGCAACCTGCGCGCGGCCTCGTACATCGACCCGCCTACCGGGCTGTACAACCGCTCCAAGCTCGAACAGGACATCGTGCTGTCGATGCGCGCGCAACGCGCCACGCAGCTGGTGGCCATCGATGTGATTTCGCCGAGGGCCCTGAACGATGTGGTCAAGGCGTTCGGCTATACCTTCGCCAGCAACATGATGCTGGCCATCCGCGACCGCTTCCTGACCTTGCTGCCCCCGCGACACGCGCTGTACAAGGTCAGCCCTACCCGCTTCGGCCTGTTGCTGGAAGAGCCCTGCGACGGACCGGCGCTCTATCAGTTGATCCTGGACCGCTTCAGCCAGCCGCTGGTGAACGACGGCATTCCCTTGCACATGAACATCGGCATCGGCGTCCTGCCCATTGGCCGGGACACGCCCTTGGACCAGGACCACGTACGCCTGGTGGTCGGCGCCTCCGACAACGCACGTGCCAAGCGTCTGGGCTGGACGCTCTACCAGTCCGAGATCGACGCCGCGCAACAACGGGCCCTGAACCTGGTGAGCGCCCTGTCGGTCGCCGTCCATTCGGGTGACCAGTTCCGCCTCGACTACCAGCCCAAGGTGTCGTTGCGCGATGGCCACTGCACTGGCGTCGAAGCCCTGCTGCGCTGGACGCACCCAGTGCTGGGCGTGATTTCCCCTGCCGAGTTCATCCCCCTGGCGGAAAAGACCGCGCTCATCGAAACCCTCAGTTGCCTCGTGGCCCGGGCCGCCATCGAACAGGCCAACGCCTGGCACCAGCAAGGCCTGAGCATGCCGATCGCCATCAACCTGGCGGCACCAGACCTGGAAAACACCCGCCTGGCCGATCTGATCATCGGCCTGCTGGCCACACACGCCCTGCCCCGGGGTTGCCTTTCGATCGAGCTGACCGAAAGCTCGCTGATGCGCTCGCCCGAGGTGGTGTGCTCGCAGCTGCAACGGCTGCGCCAGGCCGGCGTACGCATCGCCATCGACGACTTCGGTTCGGGTTACAGCAACTGGATCTACCTGCGGGACCTGCCTGCCGAAGTCATCAAGATCGACCGCACGCTGGTGCACACCCTCGCCACCGAGGAAAAGGACCAGCGCCTGGTCAAGACGATCATCAACCTGGCGCGCAAGACCGGGTACAAGGTGGTGGCCGAAGGCATCGAGACCGATATCGAACGCGTGCTGCTGGCCGAATGGGGCTGTGACGAAGGACAGGGCTTCCTGTTCGCCCGGCCCATGCACGCGGATCGGGTGGTGCAGTGGCTCGAGGCACACGAGCGCAACGTTCAGGCGAAGGCGCAGGTGTAAAGAGGCGCCGCTGCGGGTGTGCGCTTCGTGTTGAGACGGGAAGCGCTGACGTCCCCGGACAACAACGCGTTTAACTTATGGAATTTTGTTGTAGGAATTCTTCTACTTTTCCTACGATCTTGTAGTCCCCTTCCCAAATATCGGCTTTTTACATTTAAGCGGTTGCAACGTGCGTCCAGCCTTACTTACGCTTGGCCTGTCGCCGCCCTTTTCTGACCAACGTTTAGCCACTTAGGCATAAAAGCGGCGTCTCTATTTTATTCGACGAACTTATAACTCGTTTTCGTTAATAACGCCCCTTATTCCAAGTTCGGAGCGTGTACGCCTGCACGCAACTAAAACTGGCATCGGCTTATCGAGTATCGATCGCTATCGAGCGCGCGACGTGGCCGCTTATTACCTGAACGACTGACATTGCGCAGGAGCGACGCATGATCCCAGGGATATGGATTCTCGACTGGCTGGCGCTGGAAGCCAAGATCGAACACCTGTTCGACGTTCATGCCCCGGCCAATCCCGATCCGTATTCACCCGCGTTCAGCGCGCACGGCTTCCCCCACCGTGCGAGTCTTCATCTGCTCCGGCGCAGAATCAGGAGCGTCCGTCATGCCTGCGACCTGGCCGAACGTGAAGCGGCCCACCAGTTGCTCAAGCGCTTCGCCGATCTCGATATCCACGACATCCTCGACGACCTGATCGAGGTCGTGGCCGAGATGGCCATGATCGTCGTCGGCAGCACCGTGACCGGCGCCGTGATCGGTGGGGGCATAGGGTTTTTCGCGGCGGGCATCGGCGCCGTGCCGGGCGCGGCGAGCGGTGCCCTGATCGGCGCTCAAGCCGGTGGCTGGCTGCTCAACATCCTTGGCCTGGCATCGGTCGCCGAGTTTTTCATGGACGGGCTCCCGGCCATCATCGAAGGGTATGTGCGCGGCATCGCCACGGCGTGGCGCGGCCCTCGAGAACTGCCCAACGACCCACTGAACACCTTTTACGACGACCCCACGGCGGCACAGCAAGGCGCATGGGACATTGCGCGGTCCCACGAAGCCGTGGTGGTTCTGCTGCTCGGCGCGATCGTCGCCTACCTGACACGAGGTGGCGGCTCGGCGAGGGTGCTCGCCCAGGACATGCAGCGCAGCGCACGGGGCAGCAGGATCGCGCAGTGGATGCTCAAGCATGAAGACAAGCTCAAGCGGCATCCTGACCTGAAGACTCCCGAGCCGCGGCGGGTCGAAGCCGGCCAGGGAAACGCGTCGCCCTTGTCCCCCAAACCGGATGATCGCCACGAAGGGCCAGGCAAGGGCAAATCGACTACCATGCCTGTGCATGAGGTGGAGTGTTTCAGGGCGG
Source organism: Enterobacterales bacterium AN_CKDN230030167-1A_HGKHYDSX7 (assembly GCA_046940335.1). GTDB lineage: Bacteria > Pseudomonadota > Gammaproteobacteria > Pseudomonadales > Pseudomonadaceae > Aquipseudomonas. The sequence goes on along the minus strand of JBKYML010000006.1, from coordinate 59,052 downwards.
ATCGATTGCCGGCGTCGAAGGGTGATGAGTTTGTGCGGCAGTTGAAGGGGCAGGAAGGGGGGTTGAACCGGCTGACGGTTGAGGAGTATCTAGAAAATATCGCCAACCCTCAGAAACGTAACAAAACGATCGCGGCCCTTGCACGTGCAAAACTTAGCAATCAGATAAGACGCAGATTAGAAGAAGCGTATTCGGCCACAATGAGCCCTACAAAAGCTAAAGCACTGGCAAAGAAACACGCCAAAGAAACCATGTCAACGCTGGCGGCGTTGCATAACCCTGATCTAAGCGCAGGAGGCAAGGATATCATTGCGGACTTTGGCGATAGGCAAGTCAATTCGAGCATTGGCCCACAGTGGAAAAGTAAGATCAACGGCATCAAAGCGGCGGCCGAGAGAATACCCTTACCCGCGCGAAAGCATACTCTCTTAAATGTAAAGCTTTACAAATGTTAAATTAAGGAACTCCTATGGACGAGGCAATCAGCCTTTTTATAGAAGAAATGGGCGACCCAACTTCACACATCCCAGTGCCGTCAACGGCTATAGAACATTACAGAAATAGATTACCCGAGCGCCTATTGAGCTACTGGGAGGACTATGGTTGGAGCGCTCATGCAGGCGGTATTTTTTGGATGGTCAACCCAGCGGAATATGAGGGTGTTGTACGCTCGTGGCTTGAGGGAACAGCCTTCGAATCAAGGGATACCTATCATGTGATCGCACGTACTGCATTCGGATGTTTGTATCTGTGGGGGGAAAAAACCGGTTATTCACTGACCATTGAAACCCTTTTGTCTCGCTACTGCGCTCAAGAATTGGGCACGACCAAGGATTCCTTGGACAGGCAAAGCCAGGTTCTTTTCATGAACCCCAGCATCGAAAGTAGCGATTTTTTAGGTTTTTTCAGCCGCGCGCGAAAAAAACTCGGCCCCTTGAAGAGTGACGAAATGTATGGTTTCGTTCCTGCGCTCATGCTGGGCGGCAGTGAAGAATTGGAGAATCTAGAAAAAGTTAAAATCATCGAGCACCTCACCTTCCTGTCGCAACTATCACCTTTGGAGCCCTTTACACTTTCCGATATTTTCTCATGACATTTTCCGACTGCATCAGGGCACAAAGTGTGCAGATGTCGTCTGCCTCGTAGCTTACATGATTCAGACAGCTCTTTTCCCATGCCAAAGGTGCTGTAAAGGCTAAATACTAACCACCGTGAGGCTTTTGTGGATACCGCATTTCCCCGGTTCATTGAAAAAATGGGCGCTCAAATGGACTGCCAGACAGTGCCAGAATCCAGTATTGCGCTCTACACAGGCAAGCTCCCCGATCAGCTTATTGACTATTGGCAAGAGCATGGGTGGGGTGGCTATGGAAAAGGCTTGTTCTGGACCGTCAACCCACAAGAATACGAAGGCGTCTTGACCCATTGGATCGAAGGCACATGTTTGGATACGCGCGATACCTATCATCTCATTGCGCGTAGCGCATTCGGAGATCTTTACTTGTGGGGGGAAACGACAGGCCCTTCAGTCGTAATCAATAGCGTATTTTCACGTTGTGCGATCCAGAACCTAGGGCTGCGCCCTGGTGAAATGAATAAAATGGTTAAAAACTTCTTCTTGTCGGTAGAGGTCAAATACAACAATTTTGCCGGCCTGTTTGAGCGTGCGCATCGAAAGTTGGGCACGCTCACACGCGACGAAATGTACGGGTTCGTTCCGGCATTGATGCTTGGAGGTTCCGAGCATATTGACAATCTGGAAAGGGTCAGCACCCTCGAACATCTCACCTTGCTGTCCCAACTTGCCGAGCTTGAGCCTTATGGCCTTTCAGACCTCTGATGTGCATACGCTTACGACAAGAGGAGGCCCATACGCACTATGCCCACATGCATCCGCTACTGGATATTACACGGTTGCAGCCTAAACTTGTATGCGGGGATATCTTCATATGAAGCTTGGTCGAAAGGAGGAGTAGAATGGATGAAGCCGTTAAAATTTTTAACGACAAGATGGGCACTCCGTTCATCCAAGAGGTCGTACCACTCGCACGTCTCGCACACTACAGCCAGAGACTCCCGGAGCGCTTGCTTGGTTATTGGCATGACCATGGCTGGACGGGGCATGCAGACGGTATTTTCTGGATAGTTAACCCTGCGGAATATGAAGATGTCGTACGCTCATGGCTTGAGGGTACAGAATTTGAAACAAAGGATACTTATCATGTTATTGCGCGCACTGCTTTTGGCGGCCTCTATTTGTGGGGAGAAAAAACAGGACATGCGCTGAAAATTGAAAGTCTGCTATCTCGCTATTGCGCTCAAGATCTAGGCACAACTGAGGTCAATCTAGACAGGGAAAGCCAGATTTTTTTCTTAGCGCCTAGCGTCGAGGGTAGCGACTTCTTTAGTCTTTTCCGCCGTGCCCGAAAAAAACTCGGCCTCTTAAAAAGTGACGAAATGTATGGTTTCGTTCCTGCCCTGATGCTGGGCGGCAGTGAAGAGTTGGAAAACCTAGAAAAAGTAAAAATTATTGAACATCTTATATTCCTTTCGCAACTTTCAACCTTGAAGCCCTTTACGCTTTCCGACATCTAAAGCTCTATTCTATCTAGACTTTTCTCGACAGGGTGGCTACCCAGCCATCCTAGCCGCCGGAAGGAAGAACATCTATGCCGACTTTGGCGACGAGTACGTCGTCTATAGCCTAGATCTCAATGGAAAATCACTCCCTCAATTGAGAAAGCTGCAGAACAGGTCCTGAATAGCCCAAGGCACCCAGCAGACGCCAATGTTAAATTTAACAAACACTAACCCGGATGCCTATATGAATGAAATATGCTCTATATTTAGAGAAGAATTCGGAAATATTATTGAACACCGCCCTGCCTCCGCTCTCGCTTTGGACTATTACAAAAAAAATTACCTGATCAGTTACTCAACCACTGGAAAAAACACGGCTGGAGCGGATATGGCGATGGACGCTTTTGGCTCGTCAATCCTCAAGAATACGAGTGCGTCGTCGCTGCTTGGCTCAGCGGCACACCGCTAGAACAGTTTGATACGTATCACCTTTTTGCGAGAGATGCCTTCGGCACTTTACACCTTTGGGGAGAGCGTACGGGTCCTTCATTGACCATCGCCAGCATTTACTCTCAGTAAAATTTCGACGACCTGGCACTCACGAGTCAAGATAGAGAAAACGATTTTCAACATTTCTTGTTGATCCAAGATAAAGAAGGCAGTGATTTCTGCGACTGCTTCGAAAAACCATGAAAAGACTTGGTACTTTGGCTCATGATGAAATGTACGGTTTTGTACCCGCTGTTCTTTTAGGCGGATCGGACGACCCTGACCTTCTTCAAAAGGTCAAGGCGATCGAACACCTTACATTACTTGCTCAACTGGAAACTTTGCGACCCTATGGCTTTTCAAACCCCTTACCCTTGTGAAGACTAACGCCCACACTCGATAAACACCGAGAGAACTAAGCACGCTAGCTGAACCTATCCGAGCATTACCGAGAGGATGTTTGACTAGCGAGCCGGAAGACAATCATAAAACTGGCCCGAGCTGCGGGGCCAACCAAACGCTCACGATCAGAGACATCCTGACCTACAGATCCGTCGTGCAGGGTGAAGCTTTTCGTACAAAAACTAAGCAAGAGGAAAATATAATGGATGAAGCCGTTAGACTTTTCTTTGACGAAATGGGCACCCCGATCGCTCAAAAAGCTGTGCCCACATCAAGCATCGTACGCTATAGCAAGATACTGCCAGAGCGCCTGCTCAATTATTGGCATGATTATGGCTGGAGCGGCCATGCAGACGGAATTTTTTGGATTGTAGATCCCCAGGAGTACGAAGGTATCCTCAGCACATGGCTCAAAGACACAGTGTTCGAGACGCGTGACACTTACCATGTCATCGCACGCACTGCATTTGGAAAGCTCTACCTGTGGGGCGAAAAGACGGGACAGTCCCTGTCCATTGACAGTTGTTTTTCTCGTTATGCCTATCAAGAACTAGGGACGACTGCAGAAGACTTGGACAGGCAATGCTTGAGTTTCTTCATTTCTGCAAGCTTCGAATTTAGCGATTTTTTAGACCTTTTCGCCCCTGCCAAAAGAAAACTTGGCATCCTGCAAAGTGACGAGATTTATGGTTTCGTTCCAGCGCTGATGATTGGCGGAAGCGTAGATTTAAACAACTTGGAAAAGCTCAAAACCATAGAACACTTGACGTTTCTGGCTCAGCTCGCCCCATTAGAGCCCTTTACATTTGCAGACCTTTACCCATGAGCACTCAGCTTTAATAACAAAATAAAAAACGCCGCCGAGCACGTTCTCGTTGCGGAGGGATTATTTGACTCAGATTAGAATAAATGTGTTCAGCCACGAGAAGTCCTACAAACGCTAGAGCGCTGGCAAAGAAACGCGCTCAATAAACCCTGTAAATGCTGGCGGCGCTGCATAATCTGACCTAAGCGCAAAAGGCAAGGATATCATTGCAGGCTTTAGCGATAGGCAAGTCAACTCGAGCATTGGCCCACAGTGGAATGGAAAAATCGACGGCATCCAGACGACCGCCGAGAGGATCCCTCCGGCTGCACGGAAGCGTATATCTTTAAATGTAAAAATTTACAAACGTCAAGCTAAGGAATTTCTATGGATGAGGCAATCAGCCTTTTTATAGAAGAAATGGGCAACCCGACTTCATACATCCCAGCACCGCCAGCGGCTATTGAGCATTACAGAAATAAATTACCTGAGCGCCTACTGAGCTATTGGGAGCACTATGGGTGGAGTGCTCATGCAGGCGGTCTATTTTGGATAGTCAATCCAGCTGAATATGAAAGCGTTGTACGCTCGTGGCTTGAGGGAACAGCATTCGAAACAAGGGACACCTATCACGTGATCGCACGCACTGCATTCGGATGCTTGTACCTATGGGGCGAAACAACAGGTTATTCCCTGAAAATTGAAAGCGTCTTATCTCGCTATTGCGCCTATGCACTGGGTACCACCGAAGACTCGCTGAACAGGCAAAGCCAGCTTTTTTTCATGAACCCTAGTATCGAAAGTAGCGACTTCCTAGGCTTTTTCAGCCGTACTAGGAAAAAGCTTGGCCCTCTAAATAGTGACGAAATGTATGGCTTCACCCCTGCACTCATGCTAGGAGGCAGCGAAGCTTTAGAAAACCTAACAAAGGTAAAAATCATTGAGCACCTTATTTTTCTATCGCAACTTTCCCCGTTAAAGCCCTACACGCTTTCCGATATTTATTTATGACATTTTCCGACTGATATTTTGTCGGGCGTCAAAATGCGCTAAGTGAATTAAGGCATGAAGCAGCAGATACCCTGCCTCGTAGCCTACATAAATCGGACAGCACTTTTGCCATGCCGAGAATGCTATAAAAGCTAAACACTAACTACCGTGAGATTTGAAAAAACTTGGCATTCTGACTCATGATGAAATGTATAGTTCTGTACCCGCCAATTTCTAGACTCGTCGTGCAGAGTGAAACTTTTCGTACAAGGCCTGAGCAAGAGGAAAATATAGTGGATGAAGCCATTGAACTTTTCTTTGACGAGATGGGCACCCCGATCTTTCAAAAAGCTGTACCCACATCAAGCATATTACGTTACAGCAAAATACTGCCAGAGCGCCTGCTCAATTATTGGCATGATTATGGCTGGAGCGGCCATGCAGACGGAATTTTTTGGATCGTAGATCCCCAGGAGTACGAAGGTATCGTCAGCACATGGCTCAAAGACACAGTGTTCGAGACGCGGGACACTTACCATGTCATCGCACGCACTGCATTCGGAAAGCTCTATTTATGGGGCGAAAAGACGGGGCAGTCCCTGACTAGTGAGAGTTGTTATTCGCTTTGTGCCTATAAAAAGCGAGGGACGACTGCAGAAGACCTTGACAGGCAATGCTTGAGTTTCTTCCTTTCTGCCAGTTTCGAATTCAGCGACTTCCTAGACCTCTTCGCCCCTGCCAAAAGAAAACTCGGCATCCTGCAAAGTGACGTAATGTATGGTTTTGTACCAGCGCTGATGATTGGTGGAAGCGAAGATTTGAAAAACCTAGAAAAGCTCAAGGCCATCGAACACTTGACGTTCTTGGCTCAGCTCGCCCCGTTAGAGCCCTTTACATCATCGGACCTTTATCCATGAATAGTCATGTGTAATGACGAAACACATCCATCGCCGAGCACGTTCTCGTTGCGGAAAGATCATTTGGCTTACTGAGCGCAAGACCAACCAAGCGCTGATCGCCGCAAGGCGCCTCGTAGATCACTTCACTCGGACTTACCTTTTCCACGCCCCCTCAACCCTCACGGACTGACACCATGAACACCACACTCAACCATTGCCTTGCACACTTCGGTGAGCCCTTCGACCAACAAGCCGTTCCCGCCTCGCGGTTGGAAGACTACAAGGACAAGCTGCCCGGTCTATTGCTGGACCACTGGCGCGACTACGGCTGGTGCGGCTATGGCGACGGCCTGTTCTGGCTGGTCGATCCGCAGGCGTACGCGTGCGTCGTGGAGGCTTGGTTAGAAGGCCACCCCCTGTCCCACCTCGACACGTATCACACGTTTGCACGCAGCGCGTTCGGGGACCTTTACCTGTGGGGCGAAGAGACCGGCCTGTACCTGACCCTCGACAGCTGCTCGTCCACGTTCATGGTGCACAACATGGACGTCCCCCGGGACGAATGGAGCAGCGAACTGCAACGCTTCCTGCACGCCGTGACGCCCGAGGAGAACGATTTCAACGGCCTGTTCGACAGCGCGAAGGCGCAATTCGGCAGGCTGTGCAGTGATGAGGTGTACGGTTTCTGCCCTGCCATCCGGCTCGGCGGGTCTGGCACACTCAAGCACCTTGAAAAGACCAAAGCCATCGAGCATCTGACCCTGCTGTCGCAGTTGGCCGAGCTGACGCTCGATGACGGTTCAGAGGATTGACGCGGCCTCGAACAGGCCTGCCCGTGGAAGCGCCAGGCAAGGCGCTCCCCCGCAAAGCGCGTCTGCTTCGTGAGACTGCGTCCAGCCTGGCGTCACGTCTCCATCACGCTCGAATCAATCAAAGTGTTAACAGTGTCACAGATCAATACCTGCGATTTTCTGCACCTTACTCTGACCAAGCATGATTGTGTCACTGAACACGTGTACGGTATGGAAGCACATGAACATCAGGAAGATTCAAACCAGTGACCTCGAAGGTTTTCACGCCTTGTTCGCCGAGGTAAGTGGCGAGGGCCTGTTTTCGGTCTCGACCCAGGCGCCGCCGATCCAGGCCATCGAGCGCGCCCTGGTCGCCGTGGAGCAGCACGACTGGCCTGTCTACGTGGCCGTTCAGAACGGGCAGATCGTCGGTTCGGCCGAGGCCTTCCCGGACAGCTTCTGTCGCCCCCAGGGCGACCCGCAGATGGGTTTGCTGGGCATGCAGGTCAAGCGCGAGTTTCGCCGACACGGCCATGGTGCGGCGCTGCTCGAAGCCGTCATGAACCATGCGCGCCGCATCGGCTTCACCGGTATCGAACTGACGGTGCTCAAGTCCAACCAGGCCGCCTTGGCGCTTTACCATAAGGTCGGATTCATCTGGGTGCAGGACCTGAACACCTGTGTGCTGCCAGGCGGCGTACAGGACCAAGTGCAGCGCATGCGCCTGGCCTTCTAGGCAGTCATCACACCTCGAGCCCCCTTCAGCCAGAAGTTCGTGTCGCGTCGTGAGAAGTCCTGTGGATCGAACCCGTACGGGAAGTACTCCCTGAACAGGCCATGCTCCGGGTGCTGAGGGTCAGCAAGCGCTTCGAGCATCATCCCGTACCCACCCAGGCCACCGATGTCCTCTGGCGGGCAGGCGTTTTCTCCCGCGATGCAGGTAGGCAGGTTGCGGTACTTGCTGCGTGGGACCACCTGTTCCACCGTCACCACATGGTCCCAGCTGTCACCGAGGTCGTAGAGGTAGCGGAAGGTGGTTTCCGTGCCTAGCGTCTTGACCAGCGAGCGCCGCGCCTGGGATTTGATCGTGCTCTCGCCATCCGGGTCAGGAACGCCGTACCAGACGCCATCGATCAGGTACTGGTGCAGGTGAGCGTTTTCCCAGCCCATGGCGACCTGGATGACGAGGTGCAGGCGGGCCAGGGTGATGGTCTGCGGCACGATCACCCGGCGCCAGATCAGCGGATCGCTGCCCTCCAAGGCGATGTGCAGTTGATAGAGGCCTGGTTTTGCGGGTGTGCGGGTGCTGGTCATGACTCGGCTCGTTGATCGGGTATGCGCCTGATTGCAGGGCGATCGTTGACGGCAAGGGTAGCGCCTCTGCGGCTTGAGGCCATCAGGCCATGCCTTTCGACGTCTCTGGAAAAAGACCCAGTACAGGGCCTTTGTTGCACCCATCGATTCACCGGCAGGGTACAGGCACGCGCAGCTCTCCTGTGCGGGCTTGCCCGCGACAGTGTCCGGTCCATCATCGCCTGCATCGCGGGCAAGCCCGCTCCCACACAGGAGGTGAATCACGCTGCCAGATCAGCAGTCACGTGCTGCCCCGCCCCCTTCACGGCCGAGCCGACGATCGCCTCCTGTCATCGATGCGCCGCTAGAAGCGCCAGGCTTGCGCCTGAACCACCCGACAGAACGCCCTTTCGAGCGACACAGGGGGGTGAAAATCGACCATGGCCGCCCTCCCCTAACGCTTCGTCGCCCGCTGTTCATCAGCGGCAGGCGCTCGCCCCATCTCCCGCAGGAAAAGCCGCTGCTGCCTCAGCAACTCGCGGTAATCGATGCAACGGTACTGCAGGCCGTACTGCGGGGCCAGCTCGGCGATGATCGCGGCCAGCGCCGGGTAGTGCCGGTGGCTCCAGCCGGGGAACAGGTGATGGGTCAGGTGAAAGTTGAGCCCGCCGAACACGTGATGCAGCCAGCGCGGCGAGGTCTGCCAGTCGCAGGTCGTGGCGAAGTTGTGGCGGTACCAGCCATGGGGCATCACGGTGCTTTCAGGGGGCTCATGGAACGCCGCGTCGGCCCAGTGCGTCCCGAGCAACAGGAAGACGACCCACAGCGACGCCAGCATCTGGCTCGACAGGTAGGCCAGCAGCACGGTCGTCCCACTGCCGTCGTACACCAGCAGCGGCACGATCAGCACCAGCAGGAAATGGCACGCCTTGCTGGCCAGAAACACGGCCCACCCGCGCCTCCCTGGCAGCAGACGCTTAGCGTTGAGCGGCGTCTTGTCCAGCCGGTCCGACCAGTCGAACACCCAGGCGATGTAAGGCAGGGACAACGCGGCGACCAGCGGCCAGTAGAGGTGCTGGTAGCGCATGTGCGGGCGCCAGCGCTGGAAGGGGGATTGCCGCAGGACGCCGTTCTCTTCGGTGTCCAGGTCGTAGCGTTCGACGTTGGCATAGACATGGTGAAACTGCACGTGCCGGGTACGCCAGTAGTCCGGGTCGATGCCGAGCGGCACGGTCATCAGCCGCCCCAGCAGCCGGTTGGCCCAGGCGGCCTGGAAGAAGGCATTGTGGGCGGCATCGTGAAAGACCATGACGCTCAACAGCATGCTGCCGAGGATGAACAGGACGTAGCAGGTCACGAAGGGCACGGCCGTGTGCTGCAGCAGGCTCAAGGCATAGAAGCCTGCGCACAGCGTGGTCAGCAGCAAGGCCGTCACCCGCTGGCGGGTGTTGGCGTAGCGATGGTCATCCCCCAGGTAGGTGCGCGCCGCGCGCTTGAGTGCACGGTGAAATGCCTGTTCGTCGTCGGCCGGGAATGAAAGGGGCGCTCTGGATTCAGCCATGGGGATGATCTCCTGGCGGGGTGACGGGCAGACGTGGGTGGCGACACGACAGGGCGACGCCGAGGCTGTGCAGCGCAAGCGCGACCATCGGCAGTTGCCAGTAGCGCTGCGACCAACCGCAATAGCCCAGGAACAAGGACGGCAGGCCAAGACCGACCAGCAACCAGAGCGGGATGCTCCACGCCCTCGCCTCGCTCATGCCGCCCAGCGCCACCGAACCCAGCACGAGCGCGACGAACAGCGCCACTTGCGGCCAGTGGACAGCCTCGTACCCATAGCCGTACTGGTAGATGTAGCCGACCACCAGCGCGAACAGCAACAGCGCGCCGCTGAAGACACTGACGCCGGCGACTCGCGGGCCGCCGCGCACCTCACCTGGCACGCCGGACAGCCGCCGGTGACGCAGGAACGGCACGTTGCTGGCCCAGAATGGGTTGGCCGACGAGCGAGGCCCGCCGATGCCGTACGTGTAGGGCGTCGAGGGCGGCAGGGAGAAGGTGCCGAACAGCTTGTCCCAGAGAATGAAAGTGCCGCCGAAGTTCTTGTCCGAATAGGCCCGGTCCTTGATGTGGTGCACGCGGTGGTGGGCGGGCGTGACGAACACGCGCTCCAGCACCCCCAGGGAGGGCGTCAGTGCATTGTGGTTAAAGAACTGCATCGAATAGTGCAGGATCGACACGGCGACGAAGACGTGCAACGGCACGCCCAGCACTGCCAGCACCACGAAGAACGGAATCGACGTCAGCGACGAATACCACGAGTTGCGCACGCCCAGGGACAGGTTGAAGTGCTCGCCCTGGTGGTGCACCACGTGCACGGCCCACAGCACACCGATGTGGTGATGCAGGCGGTGAAGCCAGTAGAAACAGAAGTCCCACGCCAGGAAGGCGAACGCCCAGACCGCCCACGACGGCCACGCCGCCAGCAGGTCCAGGCCGAGGTAGGTGCTCACGAGGCCGTAGCACAGTACTTCCAGGCCCCGGAACAGCCAGAGCACGATGTGCCCGGAATTCAGGTTGAACACCACGTCGTGCCAGTCCACCGCCTGGCGCCGTACCCAGCGCAGGATCACGGCTTCACCGGTCACCATCAGCAGCATGATCACGATCGGAACGGCCAGCTCGCTCATTGCGGATGCTCCTTGAAGAGGGTGCCTCGGGTGCCCTCCAGTACCTGGCTGAGCGCGCCTGCGGCCAGGGCCAGCACTGCGCCGCTGAGCACATCGACCAGCAGGTGGCGACGCAGCTGCAGGATCGAATAGGCGATGGCGGCGACCCAGACCAGGAAGAACGCCGTGCGGAGGGGACGCCGCGCCGCGCCGATGCCCCAGACCGCCAGCACCATCAGCGCCATGTGCAGCGAAGGCAGACAGTTGTTGGTCGAGTCCACGGCGATCAGGGCCGCCAGCAGCGTCGAGCTGAGCGTCGCGCCCTCATCGACCGGGTACACCATCGTCGTGGGCCAGGTCAGGTAGACCAGCCCGGCGCCCAGGGCAGTAAAGCGCATGGCACGCGACAACCAGCGCACCCGGTGCAGCGGCGTCAGGCAGTAGCCAAGCGGCACCACCACGAAGAACGACAGGTACAGCCAGATCGCATGCGGCGTGAACGCGACCATCCGGTCGAGCGAGGACGGCTGCATGATGCGCCCTGCCCCTTGCAGATGATCCGTCAGCGTATAGACCAGGCCGACCGACCCCCACCCCAGCAGCATCTGCCACAGCCTGAACATCACGGGTGTGCTCATGCGTCTGCCTGCCGGACGATGCGTCGTCGCTTGCGGTCGAACTGCGGCATCACGGACTGCACCGTCAGTTGCCAGTCGAGCCTGTCGGTGGCGATGCCCTGCTGCGCGAAGACCGCGACGAGCGCGGTACGGGCCTGCTCGAGGTCGGCCTGAGTGCCGTCCACGATCAGTTGCAGGTGGGTCATCGAGCGCTGGATCAGACGGTAGTCGCAGGTCAACGGCAGTGCATTGGCCAGGGCCCGGCTGCACAGGTCGGCGAAGACGACCTGCGGCCGGCCCTGGTGATCGGGCAGCACGAGCTGATCGTCGTGGCGCCCTTCTATGCGGGCGATGGCCAGGGTGTGCTGGCCGCAGGGGCAAGGCGTCGACTGCCGGACCAGCACGTCATCCAGCCGGTAGCGGACGATGGGTTGCGTGCGGCGGGTGAAGTCGGTGATCACCGGGATGAAGCGCTCTTCGTCCAGCCAGTGCGGTTCGATGTGCACGAACGCTTCGTTCAGGTGCAGCGTGCCATGGGCACAGGTGGCGGCCAGGAAACCTTCGGTGGCCTGATAGACCTCGCCGACGTCCCGGAACACCGATTTCAGCAACTGACGGTCTTGCGCCTCCAGCACTTCCGCGACGGAGATCACCTTCTTCACGTCGAGGCGAAGCCGCCCGTCCAGCACGGCCAAGGCCAAGGCCCGCAAGACCTGCGCCGGCGCCACGATCAGGGTGGGTGCCTGCGCCTGCAGGCGGCTCAGCTGCGCATCGAAGGGCGAGAACAGGTCATAGAAGGTCAGGCTCAGCCAGCGGTTGTCGACGCTGTGGTACAGGTTGTTGTCCGCCCGCAAGAACAGCGCTACCCGCTCGCCAGCGAAGAGACCGTCGGGCAGCGCCTTGGCGAGCATGCTGCCTGCCCAGATCTGCTGCTCTTCGGGGCTGACGACGAACACGCCACGGCGCCCCGAGGTGCCCGACGACAGCCCCACGCTGAAGCGCCCTACCCGCGGCGTGAAATCCCTGTCGGCCTCGGCCCGCCGCGCGCAGGCGAGCAGTTCCTCGACGTGCAGGCCTGCGGTGTTCATCTGGTCGAACTGCGCCATCATCGACGCCTTGTCCATCAACGGCCACTGATCGAAGGGCAGGTCGCGCAGCGCTCGAAAGTAAGGACTGTGCGCCAGCACGCGCCTGGCGAAGCGTCGCAACTGCCGACGCTGATGACGCTCCAGGGCCTGGCGGCTGGAAAACCGCAGCCGCCGCGCTCGCCAGTAGTGCCAGAGCGTCATGAGCGCGATCACAGGTCGCCCTCGTGGCACAGGCGGATGTCCACATGGCCGCCGGCCCACAGTTGGTTCAGACGGTTCAGCGTCTGGTAGTACGCCGTGCTGTCGTCCATCAGCACGTTGGCCAGCACCGACGGCCCGCGCAGTTCTTGGTAACTGGTCGGAGACCAGGCCGAATCGCTGGCCAGCAGGACCCAGCCTTCGTCGGTCAGCACGAACGCGCCGATGTGGCCGGCCGCGTGCCCGGGCAAGGGCACCAGCACGATCTGCCCCTCGCTGCCAGGCAGCGCATGACCCTGGGTGAAGGGCAACAGCTGCTCGGACAATGCCACCTGTTCGAAGCCTTCGATGAACTGCACGGCCGATTCGAAGGTGTCGGGCACCAGGCCCGGGACGAAGGCGCGCTTGAGCGCCGCGACGCCCCGCAGGGTACGCGTCTTCTGCCAGCCTTCGCCCGAACAGATGAAGTCGAGGTGGCTGAAGTCGCGCAGCCCGGCAATATGGTCGGCGTGGAAGTGCGAAATGATCAGCGCCTGGATGTCACGGGCGCCGTATCCGGCCTCGCGCAGTTGCTCGACCAGCGTCTCGCCCGCATTCAGGTACACCGGCGTGACCTGGCTGTAGACGCGGAAGATGCCCGACCGGGTATGCTGCTGGAAATGGTTGGCGTAGCCGGTGTCCCACAACCAGCGGCGCTCGCCGACTTCCAGCAGGTAGGCCCTGGAGGGGAACTTGCAGACACGCAGCCCTGCCCCCTTCAGTGCCATGCAACCGAGGTGCGTGCAATAGCCCACCTCGAAGGTGGTGATGCTAGCCATGGAGATTCACCGCTTGCGACGTGAGCCAATGGCCCGTGAGTTGAATGCCGGCTTCCAGTGAGTGCAGCGGGCGATAGCCCAGCTCATGGAGGGCACGGGTCTGGCTCAGCGTCATGTCGAAGTTGACCGCCGCCACGCTGTAGCGCGTCAGCGCAGGTTCCTTGCGCGTCACGCAGGCCAGCCCTTCGAGCGCCAGCGCCAGGGTGTGCAGCAACCGATAGGGCACGGACTGGACGCGGTAGCGGAGCCCGAGCTGGTCGTGCAGCAGCAGGTGAAGCATGTCCACCAGGCGCATGGGCTGGTGGTTGGTGACGTTGTACGCGGCGCCCGAGGCCAGGCCGGGGGTGCGGCTGGCCAGGTCCATCGCATGCACCACGTTCAGCACGAAGGTCAGGTCCAGCAGCGCCTGACCGCCGCCCGGAAGGCGCAGCACGCCCCGGTCGCGTTCGAGCTGTGCCAGCAGCCGCGGCAGGATCACCCGGTCGTGGGGGCCGAACAGACCGCGCGGCCTGAGAATGACGAAGGTGGTCTGCCGATGGCGCGTCACCGCTGTCTGCACGGCTTGCTCGGCCAGGTATTTGCTGTGGGCGTACTGGTTGGCGAAGCGCCGCGCCCGGTACTGCTCGTCGACCTGCGCGTGGCTCTGGAAGTCGAAATAGATCGCCGGCGTGGAGATGTGCACGAACCGCGAAACGCCACGGCGGCCAGCGGCCTCGGCGAGCCGTTCGGTGGCCAGGACATTGGTCGCGTGGAACTCGGCCTGGCTGCCCCAGGGCGATGACTTGGCCGCGCAGTGCCAGACCACGTCGCAGTCACGCATCAATGCCTCGTAGGCCTGGACACTGGCCTGGGTCAGGTCCAGGGCCGTGAACGTCGCCCCCTGGCGTTGCAACCACTGCCCCACCTCGGCATCGCGCCCGGTGGCATGCACCTGGTGCCCTGCACCCAGCAGCCATTCGGCGGCGTTGCGTCCCAGGCCACTGGTGGCCCCGGTCAGCAGCACCTTCATGGCACCAGCACCAGGCCCGCCAGCGTCAACCCGGCCGCGGTGCCGATCAGCATCACCGGCTCGCCTGGCCGGTAGCGCCCGGTGGTGAACGCGGTATGCAGTGCGGTCGGGATCGAGGCCGACACCTGGTTGCCGTGCTCACGGTAGATGTCGACCAGCACCTCGGAAGAGACGCCCAGCCGCTTGCGCATGTGCTCGAGCGACAGGTGACTGGCCTGGTGAGGCACCACGGTGGCGATCTTGCCCAGCGACAGGCCGCTGCGCGCCAGCAACCGCGCGAGGAAGCCCTCGATCAGCGCGGCTGCCTGGCGGAACAGCGGCTTGCCTTTCATGTGGAACAGAAAGTCCTGGTCGGTCATGCCCGCACGCGGGTTGCGGCGCGTGCCACCGGCCCGGATCTCGCACAGGTCGCTGCCCTGCGGGTACGTCTCGACCAGGCTGCCGAGGATGCCGCTGCGGCCATCGCCCCGCTCGACGATGGCACAGGCCGCACCATCGCCGAGGATCAGCGCGCTTTCATCGTCGTTCCAGTCGATGCCACGGGAGACCAGGTCCGACGCGACGATGGCGATGCGCGTGTAGGTCCCGGCGTTGAGCAGCCCGGCTGCCACTTGCAGCGCCGTGATGAAGCCGACGCAGCTGCAGTTGATGTCGAAGCCGGGCGTGCCGGGCGGCAGGGAGGTGGCCTTGAGGATCAGCGCGGCCGTGCAGGGCAAGGCCTGCATGGGCACGGCCGAGGTCGAGATCAGCAGGTCGATCGAGCCTGGCTCGATGCGCTGGCGGGTCATCGCGTCCTCGAGCGCTTGCGCCGCCAGCGCTGCCTGGCTGGCATCGAGCGCGGCGTGGTAGCGGTGACGCACACCGGAGCGTTTTTCGACATGGCCGACAGGCTTGTTCAACGCCACGTCGAGCGCGGAGGAGTCCACCCGGCCAGGCGGCAAGGCGGCGCCGGTCGCGATGATGCTCAGCGGCAGCAGGGCCGCGTGGGGGGTAGGTGCTGTCATGAGAGTGGGCTTCGCATCCATGTGGGGCTTGCCGAACCACGCCGTTGACCCTGGATTGAAGGGCGGGTCGTGTTGGGCTTACAGAGCTGAGACGAGCTCGTCAGGCAAGTAGGCACAGTATATCGGGGGGGTGGGAAAGGGGGATGCGTGAGGCAAGGGTTGGAGCGTTGACGTCTTTGTCTGCCGGGTAGCGCAAGCTGTCTTCCTGCCCACAGCCTGCACGCGTCGTAGATCGTTATCGGACAGGGCCAAGAAGGCCGGGGCGACAGACGGTGACAGACATCCGCATTCTCGAAACGCGATACAACGCCTAGGTAGGCGGCCCCTTCATCGCATCCGTGGTGGCTTTGATAAGCTCTTTGGCCGCCTCGACGCTAATGGGCAAACCCGTCTGCGATTCGTCCTGCTCAGGTTTGGACCTATGGTGGAAATACCTGAGCAGTGCAATCAACAGAAGCGTTGGCACGGTAGAAAGCGCCACGATGATCGGAATGTCTCCAGTGGCATGGGGCCTGACAGAGGCAAAGAAATACCAGACGCCAGCCGTCAGACGGATGTTGCCAAAGAAAACGAACCCCAGCAGCGCTACATAAAAAATGATGATGAGAGCGACGGTGACGGTCGTCAGGCGCTTTTCCCAACGAAACCGCCACGCTTCCTTGCGCAGGTAATCACTGACCAACCCAGGGTTTTCAGCTTCGCCAAAGGACAGATCATCGCTCGAGTCGGTCATAGCAGCCCAATCGCCTTTAAGCGGAACGCCATGGCAGCCGTCGACACACCAAACGCCTTCGCCAAACGGGAAAGATCGGTGATGCGTTGCTCGAACACCATGTGCTTGATCAGCGCCGCCGGCATGAGCAGTGCGGCCGCGAAGCGGTTGGCCGCAACCTCTTTAGGATCACGAGTCCTGGCACTGAACTGCTCTGTCGTATCCCGTGGCGCATCAAGATCACCATGAACGTGATGGCCAATCTCATGGGCGATCGTGAACCGTTGCCGGACCGGAGCGTCCGCCACGTTGTACGTGATCAGGGGACGCCCTTCCCGGTAGGTGTAGTGACCGCTCTCATGGGGCGAAGGTGTGTCTGCATCGAAGGGCGATTGAGGCTTGACCTCGATGCCCATGGCCTGCGCTATGGCGAGAGGATTCACGGGCAACCGCCCATCCCAATGGGCCTGGAGGACATCTGCTGCAGTGCGATACACCCTGGCGGCCTCCTGCGTCGTGATCATTGAAATGAGGATGCGATCTTGCCAAATCGAAAGGTGCACAGTCAAATTCGGGTTGACTTTTTTGGCACGCTTGGTTATGTCAAAAAATGACTATCACTATTCATTTATACAGTCAGGGTCAGCGTTCGCATAGGCATCCTGCCGGGAGCCCGCTCTAGCGTTTCAGAGAGGGCTATCCAGTCTTATGGGGAGTGACGCTTGCACTACAGCAGTGTCCGCTGACGCACTTTCAGGAGGACTTGGCAGCAAGAAAGACCCTAGCGCAAAAGATTGGTCTTCGCCAAGTCCAACACCTCGTCACCACGCCCGCTCATCACTGCCTTGAGCATGTACAGGCTGAAGCCCTTGGCCTGCTCCAGCTTGATCGCCGGTGGCATGACCAACTCCTGAGAGGCAGTGACCACATCGACCAGCACGGGGCCATCGTGCGCGAGGGCACGGCGCAGGGCGTCTTCCAAATCTTCCGAGCGCTCGACGCGAATTCCCAGGATACCCATCGCGTTGGACATGGCGGCAAAATCAGGGTTGCGCAGCTCGGTGCCGGTGTCGAGGTAGCCCGCCGCCTTCATTTCCATGGCGACGAACCCCAATGAAGCGTTGTTGAACACGATCACCTTCACGGGCAATTGCAGCTGCGCGAGCGAGATGAAATCCCCCATCAGCATGCTGAAGCCCCCGTCGCCACTCATCGAGATGACCTGGCGACCCGGGAAGGCGGCCTGCGCGCCCATGGCCTGTGGCATGGCATTGGCCATCGAGCCGTGGTTGAACGAGCCGACCAGGCGGCGCTGCCCGTTCATCTTCAGGTAACGCGCGGCCCAGACGGTGGGCGAACCGACGTCGGCGGTGAAGATCGCGTCTTCGCTGGCCAGTTCGCTGAGCAGGCGCGTGACGTATTGCGGATGGATCGGCCGGTCGCCCTTGGACGGCACTGCCAGATCGTCCAGCCCCTCGCGGGCCTTGCCGTAGGCCTTCAGCGCGCTATCCAGGAAGCGGCGATCGGTCTTGCGCGTCAGGCGTGGCAGCAAGGCGGTGAGGGTTTCGCCGACATCGGCGGCGATGCCCAGCGACAGGGTGGCGCGTCGCCCCAGCGCCTGAGGGTCACGGTCGACCTGCACGATCTTGGCATCGCTCGGGAAGAACTGCCGGTAAGGGAAGTCGGTGCCCAGCATCACCAGCGTGTCGCAGCCCAGCATCGCGTGGTACCCGGAGCTGAAGCCGATCAGCCCCGTCATGCCGACATCGAAGGGGTTGTTCCACTCCACGTGCTCCTTGCCGCGCAGCGCATGGACCACCGGCGCGCCGAGCGCATCGGCCAGGGCCACCACCTGGTCATGGGCCCCCGCACAGCCACTGCCGCACAGCAGGGTCACCTTGTGGCTGTCTTCCAGCACATCGGTCAGGCGCTGCAGGTCGACCTCCGTGGGCAGGATGCGTGGCTGCTGCAACGCCGGCCAGGCCGCCGGCGTTTCCTCGACCTCCAGCAGCGACACGTCACCGGGAATCACCACCACCGCCACACCGCGATTGAGAATGGCCGAGCGCATGGCACGGTGCAGCACCTGCGGCATCTGCGCCGGGTTGCTGACCAGCTCGATGAAGTGGCTGCACTCCTTGAACAGCTCCTGCGGGTGGGTTTCCTGGAAGTAGTTCAGGCCGATCTCCGACGAGGGGATCTGCGCAGCGATGGCCAGCACCGGCACCCGGTTGCGGTGGCAGTCGAACAGGCCGTTGATCAGGTGCAGGTTACCCGGCCCGCAGCTGCCTGCGCACACCGTCAACTCCCCGGTCACCGCCGCCTCGGCACCGGCGGCGAAGGCCGCGACTTCCTCGTGACGCACGTGCATCCACTCGATGCTGTCCATGCTTCGCAGGGCGTCGGTCAGGCCGTTGAGGCTGTCGCCGGTGAGGCCCCAAATCCGTTTGATACCGGCCTGCTCGAGGGTCGAGGCCAGTTGCTGGGCCATGTTGATCTTTGCCATGAAAACTCCTGATGCGAAGGGAAGGACGTGATCGATGGAGTAGAGACAGGGGCGCGGCGGGGGGTGTTCGTTTGGGTGTGTGAAGGAATCGTCATGTGGTGTGCTGCGCTTGTGGACCTGTCGCAAGACGCCGGCGCGTGCGGTCGTCGTCAGGCTACCGCTCCGGACAGGAGCGGATTCACCCGCGCGCATGGGCACAGCCGGGTCATGCGCTGTGCTGCAGTCAGTGACTGACGTGCTTGAGCTCGGTGAGGGCGAGGAACACGGTAGGCGTATCACCTGACGATGCTGCCCGATAGCAGCCCAGCGCGCCCAAGTGCTGCACGGCGATGGCCGCCAGCTGCCAGGCCATGGATTCGTCTTCCAGGCTGAGTGTCCCTTCTTCGCCGAAGAAATCCATTCCCGTACTCGCCTCCAGCTCCTTCAACACCAGCGCGCGCTCACGCAGCGGCTCAGGTATCGAAGGGTTGCTCCAGGCCCACTTCCAGCTCGAATGTGCAGGTGAGAACGAGCCGATGTTGAGGATCTGCCCCTCGACGGCCAGGCGGTCGTGCTCGTCGAAGAACTGCACGGTGGCCGTCTCCTGATCGAGCGACCAGCGCGCCATGTCGCCCAGTGCGTATTGATCGTGCAGCGCTTGCTGCTTGTCCATCAAGGCGTCCATGGACGTGTCCAGCAGGTGTTCGAAGGCTTCTTCCGACATGGGTCTTCCTTGTATGTCCGGTTAGGGTTCGGGGAGTTTGGCATAGGGATGCACGTTGCGTCCTGCGAGGCTTGCCGGACCTGAACGCCTTCGCGGCTCCATACGAAAATGTCAGGAAACCTGGTTCGGACTGCTGATGGCCTGAGGTTTTGTAGAAGTTTCGGCCATCTGCAGCAATGGATTCTGTGTGATGGCAGAGCGTTACGGAGGCTCTAACGAGACCTGGATCGGCTGGCTGCTGCCGGAGTCCGCCGGAACGCCATAACGAAAAAACCCGCCAGAGGGCGGGTTTTACGGGGGTTCCAGAGATGTTGGTAGCCTTCGCTGGAACCTGAACTGGTGCCGGAGACAGGAATCGAACCTGCGACCTTCGCGTTACGAGTGCGCTGCTCTACCGACTGAGCTACACCGGCGTGGAGGCAAACCTACCACTCCCGGCTCCTTTACGCAAATCCTTGTTCCCCCTCGATTATTTCCCCTCCCCTACCCCCTTCACGCCCCGGCACACCCCTTAGGCGCATGGTCCGTCTCCAGCGTGGTCGTGCAGCGCCAGCCAGCAGCACTGCGGCTCAAGGTCAACGCCTTGCCCGTCACGTTGCCAGGCCCCTCGATCAGTGTGCAGCTGAGCGTCGCGGTCCCGGTGGCGGCGTTGCCTGTCGCGGTGATGGTGCAGTGGGCAGTGGTGCCCTGCCCGCCCAGGCTGGCCGCGTCGGACACGTCCTGCCCCTGGGCCAGGCGCAGCTCCATCGGGGTCTTGAGGGCGGCGATCTCCATCAGGCCGGCGGCTGCCTTGGTGCGGGACTGGTGGTCGGTGTACAGGGGCACGGCAATGGTGGCGAGGATGCCGATGATCGCCACGACGATCATCAATTCGATCAGGGTGATGCCGCGTTGTCCTTGCATGCGGGAAGCTCCTTGCTGATGTAGTGAAGCGGACGACGATGGCCAACCCGGCGGGTGAGGTACGGCGGGGCCGATACCTTTTGTCACGCCTGGACGGTGGGCCGTCGCGGTGGCTGGACTACTCTAGTGGGCGCTGAGCGACAGGGGCATTTGAAGCTGTTACGGCGGTTGTCGCAAGGTGATTTCGAGGGGCAGGCCCAGGGTCGGCTGGGTCGTCGAGGGCGAATCGCTGGCAGGTGGACTGCCCCCCCGCAGCTCGCGGTATCCCGCGCAGCGGGTGGCAGAGGCGCCTGCCCTGTGTGGAGCGGACATAGGGGGGATCGTTCATGGATGAACGCAATCGTGTCTTCATGTGGCAAGGGGTGAATGCGGCGGGTGCCGTGATCAAGGGGCAGCGGTCTGGCCGTAGTGCGGCGGTGGTGCGCGCCTTGCTGACACGCGATGGGGTTCAGGTGACGCGTGTCAGCGCAGCGCCACCGGCCTGGCTGCGGTGGCCGGCACGGCAGGGTCGGGTGGACCCGGCGGGGTTCAGCCGGCAGCTGGCGACGATGCTCAAGGCGGGGATACCGCTGCTGCAGGCCTTCGACGTGATGAGCCGGACGAACACCGATGAGGCCCGTGCGGCGCTGCTGGAAAGCCTGAAGCGCGAGGTGGCGGGCGGTCTGGGCCTGGCGGAAGCGATGCAGCGGCACCCGGCGTGGTTCGATGCGCTGTATTGCAACCTGGTGCGGGTGGGGGAGCAGTCCGGGACACTGGACCGGCAACTGGAGCAAGTGGCCGACCTGCTCGAACAGCGCCAGGCGATGATCAAGCGGCTGCGCAAGGCGATGCTCTATCCATCGCTGCTGTTGCTGGTAGGGCTGGGGGTGGCGGCGCTGCTGTTGCTGGAGGTGGTGCCACGGTTCCAGGGGCTGTTCGCTGGGCTAGGGGGCGAGCTGCCGCCTTTCACGCGGTGGGTGATCGCGGTGTCGGAGGGGCTGGCAGGCGCGCTGGGGTGGCTGCTGGCGGCGCTGGCAAGCGCTGTGGTCGGTGCCCGGATGGTGTGGCGACGACGGCCCGGTGTCCGTCTGTGGACGGTACGCGTGGTGCTGCGCGTGCCGGTGTTCGGCGCCTTGCTGAGCCAGGCGGCGTTGGCGCGTTTTGCCCGCGGTCTGGCGACGACCTATGCGGCGGGCGTGCCGTTGCTCGATGCGCTCGGCACGGTGGCCAGGGTCTGCGGCGATCCGTTGCACGAGCAGGCGATTCTTGGATTGCGCCAGGCCATGGGCAATGGCCAGAGCCTGCAAGGGGCGATGGCAAGCGACCCGTTGTTCTCCCCTCTGCTGGTCCAGATGGTCGCGATCGGCGAGAGCAGTGGCCGGCTCGACGACATGCTGGAACGGGCCGCGCAGCACTACGAGGACCAGGCCCGACAAACGATGGAACAGTTGACCGGCTTGCTGGAGCCCACGATTGTGCTGATCCTTGGCGTCCTGGTGGGCGGTCTGGTGATCGCCATGTACCTGCCCATTTTCCAGTTGAGCGCCCTGATGTGATGACCGAGGTCTGGACCTTTTTCGTGGAGCGACCCGCCTGTTTCCTGGCCCTGGCGGGTCTGCTGGGGTTGCTGGCCGGTAGCGCCCTGAACGTGCTGACCTGTCGGCTCCCGGTGAAGCTCAAGCGCGACTGGACCTCCGAGAGCCGAACACTGCTGGGGCTTGCGCCCAGCCTGGACGCACGCTCTGGCCCTTGGCTACCGGCCGCGCGCTGCCCTGTCTGCGATCATCGCCTGCTGGCCTGGCAGCACAGTGCCCTGCTCAGTGGTCTGCTGCGGCGTGATCGCTGTGGTCAATGCGGACACGGGACTGCGAGACGTCGTGCCGCGGTAGAACTGGGGTGCGCCGCGCTGACCCTGGTGGTGGCCTGGTGCCTGGGCCCTGGCGGGCAGATGCTGGCCATGGTCTTGCTGACCTGGTGCCTGCTGGCCCTGAGCGTCATCGATGCGCACCATCAACTGTTGCCCGACATTCTGGTGCTGCCGATGCTCTGGTTGGGATTGATCGTCAACACGCTGGGGCTGTTCGTACCGTTGCAGGCTGCGGTGTGGGGCGCCGTGGCCGGTTATCTGTCGCTGTGGACGGTGTTCTGGCTGTTCAAGCTGATCACGGGCAAGGACGGCATGGGCTATGGCGACTTCAAGCTGTTGGCGATGATCGGCGCCTGGGGCGGCTGGCAGATCCTGCCATTGACGGTGGTGCTGTCGTCGGTGCTGGGCACGCTGGCAGGGCTGTGGTTGATGTGTCGGAGCGACAAGGCGGCGAGCACGGTGATCGCCTTTGGTCCCTATCTGGCCATCGCGGGGTGGATTGCCATGCTCTGGGGTGATGAAATAGACGCTTCCTACCTGCAACTGATCGGATTTCGATGACGACCCTAGGCACTACCCCGTGGATCCTTGGCCTGACGGGCGGCATCGGCAGCGGCAAGAGCGCCGCCGCGCAACGGCTGGTCGAGCTGGGCGTGCACTTGGTGGACGCCGACCAGGCGGCACGCTGGGTGGTCGAACCGGGACGCCCTGCCCTGGCGAGCATCGTCGAGCGGTTCGGCACGGGCGTCCTGCACGCGGACGGGCAGCTCGACCGGGCTGCCCTGCGGCAGTTGATCTTCGCCGACCCGGTGCAGCGGCAGTGGCTCGAAGCGCTGTTGCACCCGCTGATCGGGCAGGAGATCTTCACCTACCTGGCCAAGGCGCAATCGCCCTATGCGGTGTACGTCTCGCCGCTGCTGATCGAATCCGGCCAGTACCGCAAGACCCAGCGCGTGCTGGTGATCGACACGCCTCGCGAACTGCAGGTGCAGCGCACCTTGCAGCGCGATGGCACCACACCGGAACAGGTGCAGGCGATCCTGGCGGCGCAGCTGTCGCGCGAGGCGCGTCTGCAGCATGCCGACGACGTGGTGGTCAACGACCGCGACCTGGCATGGCTGCACGCGCAGATCGATCGCCTGCATGACTTTTACCTGACTTTACGAGGAGGCCAGCCATGAGCCAGCCCATCACCGTTGAATGCCCCACGTGCGGCGCGCCCGTGGAATGGAAGAAGGACAACGCGTTTCGGCCGTTCTGCTCGGACCGCTGCAAGCTGATCGATCTGGGGGCCTGGGCCGCCGAGGAGCACAAGATCGCCGGCGCGGCGGAGTCCGAGGATGAGCTGTATTCGGGGGACCTGGAGCCTCGGCACTGAGAAGGTGAGGGTTGCCGATAGCTTGGCTTTGGTCAGGTAACGGGTTGGCTGATGTGGGCCCTGCGGAACCAATCGCGGCGCGGGGGCCCACACGGACCGCGATGGCCTGCATCACCGTGGCAGGCCCATTTTCACCTCGACCTCGCGATCGGACTCGAAGGCCCATGAAGTCCATCGCCCGCTACACGCCTACCCCACCGTCTCACTCACCGCTAGCCCTCATACCGTCACAGTTTGCGACTAAGCTGTGTGCATGGATGACTCAGACTACCTGCGCCTGCTCACCATCCAGGCCGAGCAGGCCAATGCTTTCCTGTCCAATGCCCGCAAATGGGAGCGTGAGCGTTGGGTCTGCCAACGCCTGCTGCAAGGCCTGAACATCGCCTACCGCAGCGAGGACTTCACCCCCGCCGAGCAGGAGCCGCCGGACGTGCTGTTTCGTGACGCGGCGTTCGAGGTGTTCTTCGTGCTGGACGAAGGACGGCGCCTGAACGATGAATGGCGCGAGGAACTGCAGCGACGGCGCAGTGCGTTCTCGCTCAGCCAGCTGGTCCGGCGTCAGGCCCGACCCCGGCGGATCAGCGCCTCGGAACTGCTGCTGCGGCTGGCACCGACCCTGCGCAAGAAGGCACACAACTACCGGGAACGCGGTCTGGACCTGGGCACACTGGACATCATCGCCTTCGCCAGCCTCAAGCGCGAAGTGCTCGACCTCAATAGCCATTTCCCGCCGCCGACCGAGTACCTGCGCCAGGGCTGGCGCTCGCTGTCGCTGGTCGGCCCGACGTTCGCCCGCGTGCTGTTCGCCCACCCGGGCGCGCCGGATTTTCTGCGCGCCAACCTGGGCCGCAGCGTCGTCTTCGACGTCGGTATCAGTCTGTGAACCTCTGCCGCCACGACGCGCGATAGCGTACACTCTGCCTCATTGAAAGGACGTCCATGCTTCCCGGTCGAGACCCGCGCCCACGCCCGAGGCCTTGCCCGCACGTCCCAGTGCCCATTCGACGAGGCTCCGCATGACCAGTCGCCTGTCTCCACGAGACCCGCGTCCTGTCGTTGACCACCGCCCTTCCCCTCGGCCTCGTGCCGAGCGCGTACCAGCGCCGTGCGCGGTCGGGTCGGACCTCCCTACGCCGTCGCCCCAGTGGACAGGTGCTCCGAGCTGCCTTGCGCTCGCCCTCCGCTGCCGGACGTCACGGCCGGCCTGCCAGGCCACGCATTCCTTTAACCTTACGAGACTCTCCCATGACACATCGCATCGTGATCGTCGGCGGCGGCGCCGGCGGCCTGGAACTGGCGACCCACCTGGGCAAGCGCCTGGGCAAGCGCAAGCAGGCCGACATCACCCTGGTCGACGCCAACCTGACGCACATCTGGAAACCGCTGCTGCATGAGGTGGCCGCCGGCTCGCTGAACTCCTCGGAAGACGAGCTGAACTACGTGGCGCAAGCCAAGTGGAACCACTTCAACTTCCAGCTGGGGCGCATGAGCGGGCTGGACCGCCAGGCCAAGCAGATCCAGTTGGCCGCCACCCTGGACGAGGACGGGCGCGAGCTGCTGCCTGCCCGCGTGCTGGGCTACGATACGCTGGTCATCGCCGTGGGCAGCAACACCAACGACTTCGGCACCCTGGGCGCGGCGCAGCACTGCCTGTTCCTGGACACCCGCAAGCAGGCCGAGCGCTTCCACCAGCAACTGCTCAACCACTACCTGCGCGCCCACGCTGGCGACGTCGCCAGCGAGACGATCAGCGTGGCCATCGTCGGCGCCGGTGCCACCGGGGTCGAGCTGGCCGCCGAGCTGCACCACGCGGCCCACGAGCTGGCCGCCTATGGCCTGGACAGCATTCGGCCCCAGGACATGCACATCACTGTGATCGAAGCCGGCCCCCGCGTATTGCCGGCGCTGCCCGAGCGCATCAGCAAGCCGGTGCACAAGACCCTGGAGAAACTGGGCATCACCGTGATGACCAATGCCTCGGTCAGCGAAGTCACCGAAGAGGGCCTCAAGACCGCCAGCGGCGAGGTGATCCAGGCACGCTTCAAGGTCTGGGCGGCGGGCATCCGTGCGCCGGCCTTTCTCAAGGACATCGACGGCCTGGAAACCAACCGCATCAACCAGCTGGTGGTGCGCCCGACCTTGCAGACCACCCTGGACGACGACATCTTCGCCTTCGGCGACTGCGCAGCCTGCCCGCAGCCGGACAGCGACCGCAACGTGCCGCCACGCGCCCAGGCGGCGCACCAGCAGGCCTCGCTGCTGGTCAAGAGCCTGAAGGCACGCCTGGAGGGCAAGCCGCTGCCGACCTACGCCTACCGTGACTACGGCTCGCTCGTGTCACTGTCGCGCTTCTCGGCGGTCGGCAACCTGATGGGCAACCTGACCGGCAGCGTGATGCTCGAAGGTTGGCTGGCGCGGATGTTCTACGTCTCGCTGTACCGCATGCACCAGATGGCGCTGTACGGGACCTTCCGCACCCTCATGCTGATGCTGGGCAGCCGCATCGGCCGTGGCACCGAGCCGCGCCTGAAACTGCACTGACCGGCACGGCGGGCGGCGTCGAAGCTGCCCGCCCGACCTGGCCAGGGTTCACGACGTCGCCGGTCGTGGCTGCCGACCCTTGCCAAGCCCTACCCCCATGGCGATCCACGCCGCGACGCACAGCACCAGGCACAGCACGTTGGTGCCGTTCCAGCCCACGCTGCTGAACAGCAACGACGGCGCGAAGGCACCCATGGTCGCGCTCAGGGCGATCACTAGGTCGTTCTTGCCCTGCATCTGAAAGGCCACCGGGCTGTCATGCAGCGCCTGGGCCAACAGCGCTCCCCCGCCTACGTAGGTCAGGTTCCAGCCCAGGCCGAGCACCACCAGCGACAGGGTCATCAGCCCATGCCCACCCTCGGCCAGGTTGAGCACCATGCAGCCCAGCAGCAGAGCGAAACCGGTGTGCAAGGTGGTCTTGATGCCGAGCCGCCGAATGATCTGCCCGGTGAAGAAGGACGGTGCGAACATGGCGATCACGTGCCACTGGATCGCCAGGCGAATGTCGGCGAAGTCCGCGTGCAGGTGGCGCATGTGCATGGAGGCCTGGATCATCAGCAGGTTCATCACGCCATACCCGATACCCGCCACGGCCATGGCCACGGCGATGTCCGGCGTCACTCGGCGCGCGTGGGTCGAGTCGACAGGCTGCTGACGCTGGGCGGGGGGCGGGACGTCTCTGGGCAGACCGATCGCCAGCAGCGCGGACACCGCCGCCAGCCCGATGAAGGCGGCGTAGCACAGCGAAAACACCGGGAAGCCTGCTACGCCCCTCAAGACCTCGGTCAGCAACGGCCCGAACACGGCCGCCAGCACACCACCGGCCACCACCAGCGACAAGGCCCGGGGCTTGAGCGACGGGGGCAGATGGTCGGTCGCGGCGAACCGGTTGAAGTTGGCGAAAGCGATGTAGACGCCCAGGGCCGCATGGCTGAGCACCAGGAGCCAGAACTGTTGGTGCGCGATCGCCAGGTAACCCGTCATGCCGGCTGCCAGCAAAGGGATGGCGCCCAGCAGGAAGGCCTTCTTGCGGCCGATCGAGGCCATCAGCCGGGCCGCCGGGTAGGTCGCCAGCAGCACGAACAGGAACTGGCAGCCATAGGGCACGGTGGCCCAGGCAGCACTGGGTGCGAGGGCCGAGCCGACGATGGCTGCCATGGTGACCGACATGACCGCAGCGGTCAGGTTGATCGACTGCGCGGCAAAGTACAGGTAGGTGCGGCGGGGCAACGCATCGGTCATGGCAAAGGCTCGTTCGGGACGGGCGACGGGGTGTCGCTGTGCTGTCCCCATGATCCCACCGTGCACGCGCGGGGCGGCGCACGGTCGACAAGTCTTCTGGCGAACTGTTAGCGTGTTTTTTCTAACAGCTGCCGGACCGCGTGATGCCCATGAGCGCCGACGCCTTCTACCCGTCCTTGAAACAACGCCTGCAGGCGGGCGAATGGGTGGCCGGTCAACGGCTGCCCTCGATCCGCACGCTCGTCGCCCGACACGGCGCCAGCTACCACACCGTGGTCCGCGCCTGCGCGCGTCTGGTCAGCGAAGGGCTGCTGGTTGCTCAGCCGGGGCGCGGTTACTTCGTGGCCGGTCAGGCAGCGGTCGCAGCGCCGCTGGCACCTGAGTTCACCATGAACGACCCGCTGTTCAAGCTGCTGCAAGGGGGCCCGCAGTACACCAAGCTGGGCTGCGGCTGGCTACCGGCGGTCTGGCGCGACACCGACCTGCTGACCAAGGCGATCCGCCGGACGGCGCGTCTGGAACAGCACTCGCTGGTGGAATACGGCGACATCTCCGGCCACCTGCCCTTGCGCCAGCAGCTCAGCGTGCACCTCAAGCGCATGACCCGGGTCGAGGCCTGCCCGAGCCAGATCCTCACCACCCTGGGCGCCACCCAGGCGCTGGACCTGGTCGCCCGGCTGCTGATCACGCCGGGCGACCGGGTGTTCGTCGACGAGCCGTGCAATGGCAACCTGATCAAGCTCCTGCAACTGGCTGGCGCCCAGGTGATCGGCATTCCGCGCCTGCAGGACGGCCCCGACGTCGTGGCCATGGCGCAGCACCTGGCCCGGCACCCCGTGAAGGCGTTCTTCTGCAACAGCACCTTCCACAACCCCACCGGCGGCAACATCGCGCCGCACAACGCGTTCAAGGTACTGGGCCTGGCCGTGGCCCATGACATGATGGTGGTCGAAGACGACGTCTACGGCGACTTCAGCACCACCCCGCGCCAGACCCTGGCCGAACTCGACGCCCTGAACCGGGTGATCTACATCGGCAGTTTCTCCAAGTGCCTGTCGGCGTCCCTGCGCGTGGGCTACATCGCCTGCGCCCGCGACTTCATCGAGCCCCTGACCCGACTGAAGCTGCTGACCTGCGTGGCCGTCCCGGCGTTCTGCGAGCGCTTCGTCAACACCATCCTCGCCGATGGCACCTACGCCGGCCACATGAAGGGCCTGCAGCAGAAACTGATCGCCCGGCAGGCCCTGACCCAGCGCGCCCTGCGCACGCACGGCTGGACCTTCGACATCGTGCCCGCCGGTGGCATGTTCCTGTGGGCCTCGCACCCCGAGCTGCCTGACCTGCACCCGTTCATGCAGGCCCTGGAGCGCCAGCGCGTGCTGCTGATGCCCGGCTCGTCGTTCTCGGTGACCCGCGACTACCGCCACCTGGCCCGCATCAACTGCACCCACTTCACGCCCGCCCTGGAGAGGCTCTTTTCGGTGGAGTCGATGCGGGGGTGAGGAGCTGCACGCCATAAGCTTCACGCTGCCAGTAAAAGCGGACCCTGCTGGATGAGAGGACACGCTCAGCATGTAGCGCGTGACTTGCCGCTCAAAACCTCCCCAACCTATAAGCCGCCATGCCCTCCCCACCCGCCTGGTCAGCCAGACGCCCGATCCACTCGGCGGTCACGGCGGCCTGGGTCAGCCCCAGGTGCTGGTGACCGAAGGCCAGCAGCACGCGGCCGTCGCAGACCCGGTCGATCACCGGCAGCGAATCGGGCAACGACGGGCGAAACCCCATCCAGGGCGTGGCGTCGCGTGCGTCGAGCGGCTGCCTGAACAGCCCCCCGCTCAGGCGGTGCAGTTGCCAGGCACGCTGCATGTTCGCCGGTGCCTGCAACCCTGCGAATTCCACCGTGCCGGCCAGGCGTAGCCCCTCGGCCATGGGCGTCATGATGAACCTGCGCTCCAGTGAGGTGACCGCGAACGGTAGCCGCTGGTGTTCGTGAGGCAGCATCAGGTGATAGCCGCGCTCGGTGTCCAAGGGCACCCGCGTGCCGGTGAGCGCCTGGGTCAGTCGCGCGGAATGCGCGCCACAGCTGATCAGCACCTGGCGAGCGGTCAGCACCCCATGGTCGCTGCGCAGGCTGACTCCGTCGCCATTCAGCCCGCCATCGTCGACCTGCGCCTGGAGAAAGCGCACGCCGCTGGCCTGGGCGGCGGCGAACAGCTCGCGCACCACGCGGTAGGGGTCGAGAAAGTGCCCCGTGCGCGGGAAGTACAGGCCGCCGCGTACCCCCTCGCTGAGCTGGGGCGCGGTCGTCTGGACCGCGTCGGCCGACCAGGCCTCGACCGGTACGTCGTGCTGCTGCAGGCGTGTGCGCAGCGCCTCGAGCACGGCCTGCGACTCGGCGCGCTCGACCACCAGCAGCGAGCCGTCCTCGCGAAACAGATCGCTGCGGCCGATGGACGTCAGCAACCGTTGCCAGGCGCCCAGGCTGGCTTCGTTCAGCGTGCGCAGCCCCGCCACGCTGCGCTGGAAGGGCGCCGGGCGCAGGTTGAGCAATAGCCGGGCGAACCAGGGCGTGGCCGTGGGCAGGTATTTCCAGTCCAGGCGCAGCGGGCCCATCGGGTCGCACAGCATGCCGGGCAGGCGCTTGAGGATCGACAGGTCGGCGATCGGGAACACCTGCTCGGTGGCCAGGTGCCCGGCATTGCCGAAGGATGCGCCCTGACCGGGCGCCTGCCGGTCGATCAGGGTGACCCGGCGGCCCTGGCGCGCCAGCTGCAGGGCACAGGCGACGCCGACGATGCCGGCGCCGACCACGAGCAGGTCATGGGCAGGATGAGGATCATGCATGGGTCAGCCTTCCCGTTCGCCATCGAGCAGACGCCGCAGGTGCAGCGGGTTGGCAGGCTTGAGCGCTTCGGGCAGCAGCGCTTCGGGAAAGCCCTGGTAGCACACCGGGCGCAGGAAGCGCTGGATGGCTGCCGTGCCCACCGAGGTGCTGCGTACATCGGAGGTGGCCGGGAACGGACCGCCATGCACCATGGCATCGCACACCTCGACGCCCGTGGGCCAGGCGTTGACCAGAAGGCGCCCGGCCTTGCGCTCCAACGTCGGCAGCAGGGCCTGTGCCTGGGCCAGGTCGCCGTCGTCCAGGTGCAGGGTGGCCGTCAGCTGCCCTTCCAGGTGCTCGGCGACCTGGTGCATCTGCTCATCGCTGTCGCAGATCACCAGCAGGGCCGTGGCGCCGAAGACCTCGGCCTGCAACCCAGGCTCGTCGAGAAACGCCTGGGCCTGGGTGACGAACAGGTGCGCCTGACCCTGGTTCGGACCGGTGCCGGGCTGCCCCCGGGCGACCACCTCGGCCTGGGCCTGGGCGCTCAAGGCCTCCACGCCCGCCTGATACGCGCTGAAGATCCCGGGCGTGAGCATGGTCTGCGCGGGGCTCTGGTGCAGCGGCTCGCTGGCGCAGGCGATGAACCGTTGCAGGGCCGGGCTTTGCCGGGCGATCAGCAGCCCAGGGTTGGTGCAGAACTGGCCGGCGCCCTGGATCAGCGAGGCAACGAACCCTTGGGCCAGCGCCTCGGCCCGTGCGCTCAGGGCGGCTTCGAACAGGAACACCGGGTTGATCGAACTCATTTCCGCGTAGACGGGAATGGGTTCGGGACGTGCCTGCGCCGCCTGACACAAGGCAAGCCCGCCGCTGCGCGAGCCGGTGAAGCCGACGGCCTTGATGCGCGGGTCGCTGACCAGGGCGATGCCGATCGCGTGCCCCGCCCCATGAAGCAGGGAAAACACCCCGTCCGGCAAACCGCAGGCCTGCACGGCACGGGCCACGGCCTGGCCGACCAGCTCGCTGGTGCCGGGGTGGGCGCCATGGGCCTTGACCACCACCGGGCAGCCGGCCGCCAGGGCCGAGGCGGTGTCGCCTCCCGCCACCGAGAAAGCCAGGGGGAAATTGCTGGCGCCGAACACGGCGACCGGCCCTAGCGCGATGTGCCGCTGGCGCAGGTCGGGCCTGGCCAGTGGCTGGCGCTCGGGCTGCGCGGTGTCGACGCGGACGTCGAGCCATTCACCGGCTCGTACGACCCGGGCGAACGTGCGCAGTTGCCCGCACGTCCGCGCTCGCTCGCCCTGAAGCCGCGCGATCGGCAAGCCGGTTTCGGCGGCGGCGCGTTCGATCAACACCTCGCCCAGCGCCTCGATTTCCTGGGCGATGGTCTCGAGAAACCGGGCGCGCGCCTCCAGCGACGTCTCGCGGTAGCGGTCGAACGCCGATTCGGCCAGGGCGCAGGCACGGTCCACATGGTGGGCGTCGCCACCTGGGTAGGTCGGTGCCAGCGCCTGGCCGGTGCTCGGGTCGATGGCCTGGATGGCCTCGCGGGTGCCGGCTACGGGTGTCTGGCCGATCAGCATCTTGCCTGTCAGGGTCATGGAGCCTCCAGTCGAGTTCAAGGGCATCCGGGGGCCGCCTGGCAGCCCCCGCGTGGTCAAGCGACGTTCTGCTGCGCCGACCAGTCGGCGTACCAGGTGCGGAACAGGCTGTACTGCTGCTCGGCGTAGCGGCGCTGGGCCTCGCTGAGCACATCGCTGGCGTTGAAGTGCAGGCCATACTCGGTGTCGCCGTTGAGCACCATCAGGTGCTTGTAGTACAGCACCAGGTCGCAGCCTTCATCGAACGACGAGAGCACCGCCAGGGCGGCCTCCAGCTCACGGGCCAGGCGTCGTGCGCGGGCATCGCCCTTGGCCGCCTGCTTGCTCAGGCTCACCAGGTGCAGCACTTCGCGTGGCAGCGCGTTGCCGATGCCGGTGATGGCACCGGTGGCGTTGCAGTTGACGAAGCCATGCACGACCTGGGTGTCGACCCCGACCATCAGGGTCACGTCGTCGTCCTGGGAGGTGATGTGCTCAGCGGCGTAGCGCAGGTCGGCGCCACCGCCGAACTCCTTGAAGCCGATCAAATTGGGGAACTCGCGACGCAATGCGAAGAACAGCTCGGCGCGGGTGGCGAAGCCATAGTAGGGGCTGTT
The DNA here is from genome assembly GCA_046940335.1 of Enterobacterales bacterium AN_CKDN230030167-1A_HGKHYDSX7. Taxonomy (GTDB): domain Bacteria; phylum Pseudomonadota; class Gammaproteobacteria; order Pseudomonadales; family Pseudomonadaceae; genus Aquipseudomonas. The sequence goes on along the minus strand of JBKYML010000006.1, from coordinate 26,548 downwards.
GTAGATCACGGCGGGCAACGCGGGTGCGGCCGCCAGGATGGCGGAAAAGTGATGCTGCTGGGCGATGGGCGAAGCACCGCGGCTGAGCACACGCGGGATGACCATCAGGCCGGCCGCGCCGACCTGGGCCGCATGCGTCGCATGGGACACCGCCTCACGGGTGTTGACCGCTCCGGTGCCGACGATGGTCGGTACACCCGCGGCCACCAGGCGCGCCACGCCTTCCTGACGCTCGGCCTCGGTCAGTAGGGGCCAGTCGCCCATCGAGCCGCAGTACACCACTGCACTCATGCCGGCCTCGATCAGCTCGCGGCCCTTGCGCACCAGGGCGTCGAAGTCCGGCGTGCGGTCCGGCGTGCACGGGGTCATCAGGGCAGGCATGGTGCCGGTGAAGATGCTGGTGTTCATGGTTGTCGCTCCTTGTGGTCGTAGGGAAAGGCCGGGGTCAGATGCCCCAGCCGAACGGATCCTGTTCGTCGATCAGCAGCGTGCTGTCGGCCGTAAGGTGCGCCCGCCCGGTGATGAACGGGCGAATGCGCTCGCCGTCGCGTTCATAGTGGCCCTGGAACCGGCTGCCGGTGATGCTGGCCTGGACCCAGGTCTGGCCAGGGGCAAGCGTGCCGTCGGCGGCCAGGCAGGCCAGCTTGGCGCTGGTGCCGGTGCCGCAGGGCGAGCGGTCATAGGCCTTGCCTGGGCACATCACGAAATTGCGGCTGTCGGCTTCGGCATCGTCAGCGAACAGCTCGACATGGTCGATGGGCGCGCCGTGTTCGCCGGTGATGCCCTGGTCGGCCAGCGCCTCGAGCAGGGCCCAGGTGTAGGCGGTGAGCGCCTCGCGGTTGTCCAGCGTGAGGGTCTGCCCGTGCTCGGCGACCAGAAAGAACCAGTTGCCGCCCCAGGCGATGTCGCCGTGCACCACGCCATGGCCCGGCAGCGCGACGGCCACCTGCTGCCGGTAGCGATAGGACGGCACGTTGCCGACGGTGACGGCGCCGTCCTCGTGCAGGGTGGCGCTCACCTGGCCGACCGGGGTGTCGATCAGGTGCACGCCGGGCACGATCAGCCCCAGGTGCTGCAGCGAGGCGATCAGACCGATGGTGCCGTGACCGCACATGTTCAGGTAGCCGGCGTTGTTGAAGAAGATCACCCCGCACGTGGCGTCGGGCGACACCGGCGGGCTGTACAGCGCGCCCACCAGCACATCGTTGCCCCGTGGTTCGAGCAGGCAGGCACGCCGCCAGTGGTCGTGCTGCTCGCGCAGCTCGTCGCGGCGCTCGGCCATGTCGCGCCCGTACAGGGTGGGAAAGCCGTTCATGACCAGCCGCGTGGGCTCGCCGCCGGTATGGGAATCGATGACATGGATGCGTTTCATGGGCGTGTCCTGTGCAAGAGGCTCGAGCGTTTCAAGAAGCCGTGGCCGCAGCGCGCGGCGCCGCGACCCGTCCGGCGTCGGTTTCGCTTTCGTCGTCGCTGTCCAGCCGTACCAGGTGCGCCGGTACGCCAGTGGCCGCACCCCAGTAGTAGATGCCCAAGGCGCAGGCGGCCACGATCAGGGTGTCCGCCGGATGGCCGATGACGCCCAGGCCGCCGAAGCTGCCCAGCCAGGACAGCAGGATGGTCACGGCGTAGAAGCCGATCAGCCAGGCCGAGCTGCGCACCTGCTGGACCAGCGACAGGTGCTCGGTGGGCACGAAACGGGCGCACAGCAGGTACAGTGCGAACATCACGATCTGCAGGGCCAGCAGCCAGGACACGGTCTTCCAGCCGGACCAGTACACGATCAGCGCGGCGATGATGAACGACAGTGGGCCGAGCACGCCCATGCCCATGACCCGGAACGGGCGCGGCAGGTCAGGGGCGTTGCGGCGCAAGGCGGCCACGGTGACCGGGGCCACGGCGTAGCTCAGCACCAGGGCGGCCGAAACCACGTTGATCAGCGCTTCCCAGGACGGGAACGGCAGCGTCCAGAACACCGCCAGCGCGAAGGTCAGCCACAGGGCCGGCCGGGGAATGCCGGATTCGGCGTCGATGCGGGTGAAGTAGCGGAAGAAGGTCCCGGTCTGCGCCCAACCGTAGATCACGCGCGGGGTGGCGTTCATGTAGATGTTGCCGCAGCCGCTCGGCGAGATCACCGCATCGGCCACCACCAGGTAGGCCAGCCAACCGACGCCCAACGCCAGGGCAATGTCGCGGTACGGCAGCGCCAGCGCCTGGGTCACCCCCGCCCAGCCGTCGACCAGCATCTCGGTCGGCACGCTGCCGAGGAAGGCCAGCTGCAGCAAGGCGTAGATCGCCGTGGACAACAGCACCGAAAGGATCAGCGCGATGGGAATGGTGCGCTGCGGGTTCTTCACCTCGCTGGCGACCGAAATGATCGGTGTCAGGCCGAGGTAGGCGAAGATGATGCCGCCGGCCGACACGGCCATTTCCACGCCAGACAGGCCGAACGGGGCAAAGCCCTGGACCTCGAAGTTTTCCGGCTTGAAGAAGGTGAACAGCACACCGATCACCAGCAGTGGCACGATGAACTTGAACACGCTGATCAGGTTGTTGGCCTTGGCGAAGGTCTTCACGCTGCGGTAGTTGAGGAAGAAGAACAGCCCCAGCAAGGCGAACTGCACCAGCCATCCCAGGACGGTCGGGTCACTGGAGCCGGTCTTGGTCAGCGTGGGGAACCAGGCGGCGGCGTACTGTCGCGAGGCGACCACCTCGATGGCGATCAGGCTGGAGAACGCGATCAGGGTGATGAAGCCCATCAGGTAGCCGAGCAAGGGGCCGTGGGAGTACACCGGGTAGCGCACCACGCCACCGGCGCGTGGCAAGGCAGCGCCCAGTTCGCAATAGACGATGCCCAGCAACAGCACGGCAAAGCCGCCGAGAAACCAGGAGAGGATGCCGGCCGGCCCGGCGATGGCCGAGACGTGGCTGGCGGCGAACAGCCAGCCGGAGCCGAAGATGGCGCCCAGGCCGATGAAGGTGAGGTCCAGCAGGGACAGCTGTTTCTTGAATTTGCCTGACATGGGTTCGCCTTTTTGTTGGTTATTGGATAGGCAGGTCTGTCACGAAAAACGGTGTGGCGTGCCGCGTTGTGATGGGAAGGGGCGGCTTGCGTGGGACATAGCGTGAACCGAAGCGGGATCCGGTTCTTGATGCTTTTGCGCGCAGGGGATGACGAAATCGGCACAGTGACGTGAAAGGCTGGCGGCCGCATGGGCAGTGCGACTAGGCTGTAACCCGCATCGCGCAAGGGCTGCGGAGCCTGGGTGCAGGCACGCCCAGCCCTTGGCGCTCGGTCCTCGCGGACCCGACGCGTGTGAACAGGCCCCTCCCCTCATCGAGATCTCTTGCATGCCCGCCCGTGCACTGAATCAGCTCTACCGCGGCTTGGAGCAGCATCGACCGGCCTCGCTCGACGCCTTGCTCGGCAGTGTCGCTCTGGTACTGCCTATCCTCGACGCGCTGCCCAATGCGACGATCTTTATCAAGGATCTGCAGGCCCGCTACGTGCTGGCCAACCACACCCTGGTGCGGCGCTGTGGCCTCAAGGACCTGGCGCCCCTGCTGGGCAAGACCAGTGCCGAGGTCTTCCCGGCGCAACTGGGGCCGGGCTACACCGAGCAGGATCGCCGCGTGCTCGAACACGGTTGGGTGCTGGAGGATCAACTGGAGTTGCACCTGTACGGCACCCGTGAAGCTGGCTGGTGCCTGACCCACAAACATCCACTGCACGATGCGAGCGGCGCCATCATCGGCTTGGTCGGCACTTCGGTCGATCTCGAGTCGGCCGCCGATACGCACCCTGCCTATCAACGCCTGGCAGCGGTGGACGAGCATATCCGCCAGCACTTTCACCAGCCGATCAGCCTGCGTGAACTGACGCGTATCGCGGGCCTGTCGGTGGCGCAGCTGGAGCGCTACTGCAAACGGATTTTCCACCTCACCCCGCGGCAGATGATTCACAAGGCGCGCCTGGAGCATGCGCATCGGCTGCTGCACACCGAGGTGCCGATCATCGAGGTGGCGATGCAGTGTGGGTATACGGACCACAGCGCGTTCAGCCGGCAGTTCAAGCAGCTGACGGGGTTTACGCCGAGGCAGTATCGGCAGGCGACGGGGGGTGGGGGCTGAGGGAGGGCATGCAGGGTGCAGGCGGGGCCACTGTGCGGCCCGTCGCGGCACGGGGCCGCTCCAGGGAGGCGGGTGCGTTCGCCTGCAGCAATTTTTCTGAAAGCAAAGAAAAAGGGCATCTCGGTCGAGATGCCCTTTTTACATGGTGGGTCGTGTAGGATTCGAACCTACGACCAATTGGTTAAAAGCCAACTGCTCTACCAACTGAGCTAACGACCCGGAAAATGGTCGGGGTGAGGGGATTCGAACTCCTGACATCCTGCTCCCAAAGCAGGCGCGCTACCGGACTGCGCTACACCCCGAAATTGGCTCCGCGACCTGGACTCGAACCAGGGACCCAATGATTAACAGTCATTTGCTCTACCGACTGAGCTATCGCGGAACTGCACTTCGTATTTCCGATTTCGAAGCCTGTATCACTTCGTGCTCTTCGACTGCCGCATCGCTGCGTTCATGTCTCTGAGGCGACGTATTCTACATCCTTCAAACCGCTTGTCAACACTTAATTTGCTTTCAACTGATTGATTTGCAAATTGTTTTCAGATCCCGTTGCTGCTGGTGATCTGCTTAGTGCCTGACAGCGGGGCGCATGTTAAGACCACTCGAAGGCAAATGCAAACTTTTTTTTCATTACGAACAACACGTTATCGCAGCCCTGGCCGCAACCCCCGTAAATACGCGGTGTGCGGCCAGGGTGAGCGGTCAGACGAAGGCGATGTCGTCGCCGTCGACCTGGGCGGTAATCTCGGCGCCCGGCAGGAACTGCCCGGACAGGATCAGCTGCGCCAGCGGGTTTTCGATCCAGCGCTGGATGGCACGCTTGAGCGGACGTGCGCCGTACACCGGGTCGTAGCCGACGGCGATGAGCTTGTCCAGGGCCTCGGGGCTGAGCGTCAGGCGCAGGTCGCGTTCGGCCAGTCGGCTGCGCAGGCGGCCGAGCTGGATCTGCGTGATACCGGCGATCTGCTCACGACCCAGGGGCTCGAACACCACCACCTCGTCGATCCGGTTGATGAACTCCGGACGGAAATGCGCACCGACCGCATCCATCACCGCTGCACGCTGCGCCTCGCGATCGCCGACCAGGTCCTGGATCTGGGCCGAACCCAGGTTCGAGGTCATGACGATGACCGTGTTGCGCAGATCGACCGTACGCCCGTGGCTGTCGGTCAGACGCCCATCCTCGAGCACCTGCAGCAGCACGTTGAACACGTCGGGGTGCGCCTTCTCCACCTCGTCGAGCAGCACCACCGAGTAGGGCTTGCGGCGCACGGCCTCGGTCAGGTAACCGCCCTCCTCGTAGCCCACGTAGCCGGGCGGTGCACCGATCAGGCGGGCCACGGAGTGCTTCTCCATGAACTCGGACATGTCGATGCGGATCATCGCCTCCTCGGTGTCGAACAGGAACTCCGCCAGGGCCTTGCACAGCTCGGTCTTGCCGACCCCGGTCGGGCCCAGGAAGAGGAATGACCCGCTCGGGCGATTCGGGTCCGACAGCCCGGCGCGCGAGCGACGCACCGCGTTGGCCACGGCCGTGACGGCCTCGTCCTGGCCGATCACCCGTTCGTGCAGCAGGTCTTCCATGTGCAGCAGCTTTTCACGCTCGCCCTCGAGCATCTTCGACACCGGAATCCCGGTCCACTTGGACACCACCTCGGCGATCTCTTCCTCGGTCACCTTGTTGCGCAGCAACTGGTTGTCGGTCTTGCCGTGCTGGTCGACCATCTGCAGGCTGCGCTCCAGGTCAGGGATGACGCCGTACTGCAGCTCGGCCATGCGGTTGAGGTCACCGCGACGGCGTGCCGTTTCCAGTTCCTGGCGAGACTGCTCGATCTTCTGCTGGATCTGCGCAGAACCCTGTACCTCGGCCTTTTCCGACGCCCAGATCTCTTCCAGGTCGGAATACTCGCGCTCCAGGCGGGTGATCTCCTCGGTCAGCTTCTCCAGACGCTTCTTGGCGGCCTCGTCGTCTTCCTTCTTCAGGGCCTGGGATTCGACCTTGAGCTGGATCAGACGACGCTCCAGGCGATCGAGCACCTCCGGCTTGGAGTCGATCTCCATGCGGATGCGGCTGGCCGCTTCGTCGATCAGATCGATGGCCTTGTCGGGCAGCTGCCGGTCGGTGATGTAGCGGTGGCTCAGCTTGGCCGCGGCAATGATCGCGCCATCGGTGATCGCGACCTTGTGGTGGACCTCGTAGCGCTCCTTGAGGCCACGCAGGATGGCGATGGTGTCTTCTTCGCTCGGCTCCTCGACCAGCACCTTCTGGAAGCGACGCTCGAGCGCGGCATCCTTCTCGATGTACTGGCGGTACTCGTTGAGCGTGGTGGCGCCGACGCAGTGCAGCTCGCCACGGGCCAGGGCCGGCTTGAGCATGTTGCCCGCGTCCATGGCGCCTTCGCCCTTGCCGGCGCCGACCATGGTATGCAGTTCGTCGATGAACAGGATGATCTGCCCTTCCTGCTTGGACAGTTCGTTGAGCAGTGACTTGAGGCGCTCCTCGAACTCGCCACGGTACTTGGCACCGGCGATCAGGGCGCCCATGTCCAGGGCCAGCAGGCGCTTGCCCTTGAGCCCGTCGGGCACCTCGCCGTTGATGATGCGCTGGGCCAGGCCCTCGGCGATGGCGGTCTTGCCCACGCCAGGCTCGCCGATCAGCACCGGGTTGTTCTTGGTGCGGCGCTGCAGCACCTGCACGGTACGGCGGATTTCGTCGTCACGGCCGATCACCGGATCGAGCTTGCCTTCTTCGGCCCGCTTGGTCAGGTCGACGGTGTACTTGTCCAATGCCTGGCGGGATTCTTCGGCATTCGGGTCGTTGACGGCGGCGCCACCGCGCAGGTTGCTGATGGCGTTTTCCAGGGCCTTCTTGCTCACGCCCTGGGCCAGCAGCAGCTTGCCGAGCTTGCTGTTCTCGTCCATGGCGGCGAGCAGCACCAGCTCGCTGGAGATGAACTGGTCGCCCTTCTGCTGGGCCAGGCGATCGGCCTGGTTGAGCAGACGCGCCAGGTCCTGGGACATGTTCACGTCGCCGGTGGGATTCTGGATCTTCGGCAGTTGGTCGAGTTCTTTGGTCAGCGCCTGACGCAAGGCGGCGATGTCGAAGCCGACCTGCATGAGCAGCGGTTTGATCGAGCCACCCTGCTGTTCGAGCAGGGCCTGCATCAGGTGCACGGGCTCGATGGCCGGGTGGTCCAGGCCGACGGCAACGGATTGGGCGTCGGACAACGCCAACTGCAATTTGCTGGTCAAACGGTCTATACGCATGGTTGTACCTTCCTGTGACGGCAGGTCGGAGCGATGGACACACCTGTTGGACAAACCTGCCAGAGATAACCTGTAGATAAGGCTGATTGTGGAAGATTCAAGCGCGTGGACGTTGATCTGACGCAGCGTCGGACCGCCTGGACGCGATCCTGTGAGGGAGAATCAGCGGGGGTCGAGCCAGATCAGCGAAGCGAAGCGGCCCCCCTGCGGATCGCGACGGTAGGAGAAGAAACGCGGGTCGGTGACGGTACAGAAACCACCGCCGTGGACGGCATTGATGCCACGTGCAGCCAGGCGGATGCGCGCCAGGCGGTAGAGGTCGGCCATCAGCTTGCCAGGGCGCTCGCCGGCCACGAAGGCGTCGACGGCTTCGGGATGGGTCGCCACGAACGCATCGCGCACCTCGGGCCCGACCTCGAACGCGCTCGGGCCAATGGCCGGCCCCAGCCAGACCAGCAGGTCCTCGGCCGGCACGCCCAGGCGCGCCACGGTCGCCTCCAGCACGCCGCCAGCCAATCCGCGCCAGCCGGCATGAGCGGCGGCCACACGGGTGCCGGCACGGTCGCAGAACAGCACGGGCAGGCAGTCGGCGGTCATCACGGCGCAGGCGATGCCAGGACGCTCGGTCCAGCTGGCATCGGCTTCGGCCACGTGGTCAGGATCGGCGTCGGCCACCACCACGCCGTGCACCTGCTTGAGCCAGGCGGGCTGGATGGCGAACGACTCGCTCAGGCGGCGACGGTTCTCGGCGACCGCTGCAGGGTCATCCCCGACATGGTCCCCCAGGTTGAAGGTGTCGTAGGGCGGGCGACTGATGCCACCCGCACGGGTCGTGACACAGGCGCGCACCGAGGCCGGGGCCGGCCAGTCGGGAAACAGCAGCGCCTGCGTCAGCCCGCTCATCCGATGAAGCTCTCGCGGTCCTGGTTGAGCAGCGACAGCAGCCAGACGAAGTCGTCCGGCAGAGGCGACTCCCACTTCATGACCTCACCGGTGATCGGATGGGCCAGCGCCAGGAAGCGCGCATGCAGTGCCTGGCGCGGGAAGGTCTTCACCGCCTCGACCATGGTCGGGCTGGCAGCCGGTGGAATGCGGAAGCGCCCGCCGTACGTCTGGTCACCGACCAGCGGGAAACCGACGTGGGCCATGTGCACGCGAATCTGGTGGGTACGGCCGGTCTCCAGCTTGACCCGCACGTGGGTGTGGGTACGGAAGCGCTTGAGCACGCGGTAGTGGCTGACCGCAGGCTTGCCGCCCTCGGTCACCGCCATGCGCTGGCGCATGCCGCCGTGGCGGCCGATCGGCGCGTCGATCTTGCCACCGGAGGTGACCACGCCGACCACGATGCACTCGTAGATGCGGCTGACCTGGCGCGCCTGCATCTGCTCGACCAGTCGGGTCTGCGCCTGCAGGGTCTTGGCCACCACCATCAGGCCGGTGGTGTCCTTGTCCAGGCGGTGGACGATCCCGGCACGCGGCACGTTGACGATGTCCGGCACATGGTGCAGCAAGGCATTGAGCAAGGTGCCATCGGCATGCCCGGCGGCCGGGTGCACGACCAGACCGGCGGGTTTGTTGATGACCAGGATGTGGTCGTCCTCGTAGACGATGTCCAGCTCGATGTCCTGGGCCTGCCACTCGCCCTGGGCTTCGTGCTCGGCCTCCAGGGCCAGCACGGCGCCGCCATGGACGGTGTCACGCGGCCGCAGCACCGCGCCGTCGACCGTCAGGCGACCCTCCTTGATCCACCCGGACAGGCGCGAACGCGAGTACTCGGCGAACAATTGGGCGGCGACCTGGTCGAGCCGTTGACCGCCCAGTTCGGACGGTACTTCTGCGCTTAGTTGAATGATCTCGGACATGCTCGAATCGACGGGCGCACAGCCTTTGGTTTCGCCTGCGCGCTTGTGGTTAAATACGGCTTCTTTTGTGCCCCGGGTCTGCCGGGGGCGCTCATCATAACAGGACGGCACCGCCCAAGACAGCGGCCGTCAAAGGGACGCAAGCCGCCATGCAAGTGAAACACCTGCTGCTGATCGCCATCCTCGGACTCACCGCTGCCTGTTCCTCGAACAAGGAAGTCATCGACGAAAACCTCAGCGAAACCGAGCTGTACCAGCAGGCGCAGGCTGACCTGGACAACCACAGCTACAACAGCGCCGTGGGCAAGCTCAAGGCCCTGGAGTCGCGCTACCCGTTCGGTCGCTACGCCGACCAGGCGCAGCTCGAGCTGATCTACGCCAACTACAAGAACGCCGAGCCCGAGGCTGCCAAGTCGGCCGCCGAGCGCTTCATCCGTCTGCATCCGCAGCACCCGAACGTCGACTACGCCTACTACCTCAAGGGCCTGACCTCGTTCGACCAGGACCGTGGCCTGCTGGCGCGCTTCCTGCCGCTGGACATGACCCGACGTGATCCGGGCGCCGCGCGCGACTCATACAACGAGTTCGCCCAGCTGACCAGCCGCTATCCCAACAGCCGCTATGCGCCGGACGCCAAGCAGCGCATGATCTACCTGCGCAACCTGCTGGCCTCCTACGAAATCCACGTGGCCGACTACTACCTGACCCGCGAAGCCTACGTCGCCGCCGCCAACCGTGGCCGCTACGTGGTGGAGAACTTCCAGGAAACGCCGTCGGTCGGCGACGGCCTGGCCGTGATGGTCGAGGCCTACCAGCGCCTGCACCTGGACGACCTGGCGGCGACCAGCCTCGAGACCCTGAAGCTCAACTACCCTGACCACCCGAGCCTGGTGGATGGCGAGTTCGAGCCCAAGACGGGCGTCAACGACCACCGCTCCTGGCTGTCGAAGGCCACCCTGGGCCTGATCGAATCCGATACGCCGCTGCCGCCGGGTGAAACCCGCGCCAACCAGGACGTGGTTCGCCAGTTCGAAGACGCACGTTCGGAAATGCCGGCCGAGCTGCTGCCGAAGGATGAAGACGGCAACCCGATCTATCCGGAAGGTCCGAAAGAGGCGAGCAAGGGCCGCTCCTGGTTCAGCTACGCGACCTTCGGCCTGTTCGACTGATCCCTGCAGGCCCGCCCGCGCCTCGAGGTGTGGGTGGGCCTAGCCCCTGTCACCTGCCCACGCCCGACCGCAACCCCTCCTCTCCCCTTTTGCCCTGCCTCGTTCTAGACTGTCGACTTCATCGACTCGACAAGCTGGACGCCATGCTTCGCCTACTTTTCTGGATCGCCCTGATCGCTGCCGTCGTCTGGCTGTGGCGCAGGTTCAAGCTCAGCCAGCACGCCCGACCGGCGCAGCGACTGGACGACCCGTTGACCATGGTGCGTTGCGCGCACTGCGGCGTGCATCTGCCCAATGACCGGGCCCTGCGCCGCGGCGAGCACTGGTATTGCAGCCCAGCGCACCTGGAGCAAGGGCCCAAGGGCTGAACCTGTGGCAGGGTTGAACTTGGCTTTGTGGGCCCTGCAAGCCCCATCGCAGCCGGTCCGGCGCCCGGCAGCGGCCATCCACCCGTAGCAATGGTACAGGCGATCAAGAGCCTGGAGGGGGCCTGAGGGGCTTGCCCGCGATTGCATCAGGTCGGACAACACTGTTGCTTGTACTGGCGCAATCGCGGGCAAGCTCGCTCCCACAAGCTGCTTGCGCAGCCATGACTACATTGATGGCTGCAGAGGTCTGGGTGGGAGCTGGCTTGCCCGCGATAGGGCCCAGCCAGGCGCCGCACGCGGTCGAGCCTGTACCGAGTAAAAAGGCAGTTACTCCCATAAGGGGGCCGTGATAGCCCGAAACAGCATGATGCTGCTACGGGTGAGAGGCTCCTGTCGGATCGCCGGACCGGCCGCGATTGGGCCCGCCCTCAACGCGCCGACAAGCGGTGCTCCGGGGCATAGGGTGCCGGGTCGATGATCGGGGCCTGGTCGAGCACAAGGTCGCTCAGTAGCTGGCAGGACGCCGGTGCCAGGACCAGGCCATTGCGGAAGTGCCCGCAGTTCAACCACAACCCTTCATGTCCAGGCACGCGGCCAATGTAGGGAATGCCCTCCGGCGAGCCTGGCCGCAGGCCTGCCCAGTGGGCAACGGGCCTGGCGCCCGCCAATGCCGGCAACAGGTCGATTGCAGACGCCTGCAGGCTGGCCAGCGCCGAGTCCGTGGGCGTCTTGTCGAACCCCTGGTACTCCAGCGTGCTGCCGACCAGGACATGCCCGTCGCGTCGCGGAATGGCGTAGCGCCCTTTGGCCAGGACCATGGTGGACAGGAAATCCTCGGCACACTTGAACAGGATCATCTGCCCCTTCACCGGCTCGACCGGCAGGCCCAGCCCCAACGACGCCAACAGCTCGCCGCTCCAGGCACCGGCGCTGAGCACCACGTCATCACCCTCGATCACGCCCTCAGGCGTCCTGACCCCCTTGATGCGCCCGGCCTGCTGTTCGAAGCCGTCGACCTTGCAGTGCTCGTGCAGGGTCACGTTGGCCAACCCCTGCAATGCAGCCTTGAGCGACTTCACCAGACGCGGGTTGCGTACGTTGGCCACACCCGCCATGTAGATCGCACGCTCGAAGCCGGGCCCGAGCATAGGCACGGCGTCGTAGACGTCGCGGATGTCCACGCCCGCCAGGGGCCGCTGATGACGGACTGCCCAGTCCAGGGCCTGCGACTCGTCTTCCAGGTCGAGCCAGTAAAGCCCCGTGGTGTACACCTGCGGGTCCACGCCGGTCCGGGCGTACAGCGTCTCGCCCAGGTGGGGGTAGAAGTCCTGAGACCAGTGCGCCAGCGCCGTGACTGCCGCATTGTAGCGCCACGGGTAGAGCGGCGAGACGATACCGCCACCGGCCCATGACGACTCGCGCCCCGCCTCACCCTGGTCACAGAGGATGACCTGATCGACCTGAGCGGCCAGGTTGAACGCCGTCAACAGACCGATGACGCCCCCGCCGACCACCACTACACGCTTGCTCATCTCACGTTCCAACCGTCCAAGTAAGCCATGACGCCCATTGACGTCCTCGTCTTCAATTGCCCCAGCAGACCTCGATGGGCAACTGCCCGCCCAGGTTGTCACGGCGCCCCGCCTGATCGAGCTGAAAATCGCCGCATGGGTCGTGCGCGAACCGACCGCCAGGGACCCGCTCGGCCGTCAGCCGGTAAGTGCTCGTGTCGAGGCCTACCGTCAGGCGGTAATGGCGGGTGCCGGTCGGCCATGACCTGTCGGGCGGCGGCTCGTCGTACCGGCCATGCCGGACGCGCTGCTGCTCGAGGCGCAAGGCCACGTCGTGCAACAGACCGGCCGCCTCTGCACGCGCCGCATGCCTGAGCGGCTCATCGTAGGCAGGCAAGGCAACGGCCGCCAGCATGCCGATCACGGCCAGCACAATCAACAGCTCGATCAGGCTGTTCCCTTGCTGCATGTCATCACTCCTTGAATCGTTGTCGCCACAGCACGCGCCTCGCCGTCTGCGGCGCCTGCGCTGGCACGACATAAAGGGCCTCGATGACCTGCTCGATGGCTGCATGCCGGCTCAGGGCGGTGATCCGGAACAGCGTCGCGGGCGTTCCTTCCGGCAACTGCGCGGCGAGCGTGGTGGGGCCGAGGTTCTGCACCTGGTGAAAGCCTTCGGCCGTACGGATCCAGCCCTCCAGATCGTCACCCGAGCGCTCGGGCCATGCCGGTGGCAGGCAGTCCAGGCACGGCGCTGGCGGCGCCAGGCGCAATGCCTCGACGCCGGCCAGCAAGGCAGCCTCGGCTTGCTCGAAGGCATGCACCTGTGCCAGCAGATCACCGGCCTGGCGTGTTTCCAGCAGCGCTTCACGCAGGGCTGCGGCGGACACCATGCCCAGCAGCAGGGTCAGCGCCAGGCCGGCGAGCAGGACGACACCCCGTTGCCGGTTCATGGCGCGGGAACCGCATTGCGCAGCGTGACGCTCAAGGCGTGCTGCTGCGTGACCTGCAAGGTAGGCTCGAACAACGTCAGGCGCAGGTCGAGCCGAGTCTGGCCGCCCTGGTGCACGGCGTCGGCATGCAACGCCTGGACATGGTCGAGCAGCGGCTGCGTGCTTCCGCCACTGCTCAGGCGCAGCGTGGTGCCGTGGACCTGATAGACCTGCCGACGGACACCGAAGGCCATGACCCCAGGGGGGCTTGGCGGTGCGCCGGTGACCACCCTCGCCCACTGCCGGCAGTCCGTGAGCACGGTCCAGTCGACGCTGCCGGACAACCCCGGCCTGTCGCCCGTGAGCAGACTCAGGCTGGCCAACGTGCCATCCGGCGCACGCATGATCTGCAGAGGCCTGGCAAACGCCGGGGGACTCGCAGGCGCCTCGAAGACCATGGCCCGCGGCTGCAGGCATCCATAGGCGCCCACCGCACGAATGTCGCGCGCCATGCGTTGCAGCACCACACGCGCATCGTCCGACAAACGCACACTGGCCTCCTGGAGTTGCCAGGCTCGGTAGGCCGAGACGAACACCTGGCTGGCCGCCGTCAGCAACAACGCACCCAGGGCCAGGGCCAGCACGCTCTCCAGCAAGCCGAAGCCGCTCTGTGCCCGGCTCACCGCGCCAACCGCCCGCGCAGCTCGATAACCTGCGGCGTCAGGCTGGCAGGGTCGGGCCGACGGATCTGTACGGTCACGCCCCCATCGACTGCACGGGCTTCGCCGCTCGTATCCGGCCCCAGCAGGTCTTCGAGCTGAGTCAGCCAGGCGGTGCGCTCATGGGGCTCGAGCGAGCCGGTCAGACGACTGCGCTCCAGCAGCCCTTGCGCCAACTGTACGGCCTGACTGTCGCGACGGGCCAGGTCGGCCGCCTGCAACGCCCGCCACTGGAAGCCTGCCGCCGCGAACAGGCCCAGGCTGATGACGCCACCGGCCACCAGCACTTCCCAGAACGTCATCCCCCGCTGTGTCGATCGCATCCCTGCGCGCCCCCGTGGCCTTTTCCCTCGCCCGTCGATGCCCTGACCGACTGGCCGTGAAACGCATCCCGCTGGAAGCTATAGCCAAGCACGTCCAGGGAGGAATGCACGGTGATGCAACGTGGAGCAACACTGATACAAATCATGTTGGCCTTGGCATTGGCCGGTGTGCTGACACAGGTGAGCCTGAGTGCCTACAGCGCCGTGGGCGATGAGCTGCATCGCGCGCTGCTGGCCCGGGAGTTGGCTCAGGCCTTGAGGTTGACCCGTGGACAGGCACTGTTGCATGGCGAGGCCGTGGCGCTACAGCCGTTGGACTCGGGGTGGGATGCCGGCTGGCAGGTCGTTCGCGTGAAGGACCGACAGATCGTGCGGGAGCAGCGCTTTGGCCAACGGGCGCAGGTAGCCGTCGTCGGGAGCACAGGACGCGAGATTCGCTTCAGTGCGCAGGGCGTCCCTCTGGCAGGCCATGGAACGCTGCGCAATGGCACCTTCCATGTGTGCGATGCCGAGACGGGCCGAAGCCGGCACCAGGTGGTCTGGGCCAGCAGCGGCCGCATCAGCCTGCGCACCGAGGACTTCGCGCAACCCCGGTGCGCAGGACGCTGATCAGATCAACGAACGGACGCGCAACTCCTTGGGCATGGAGAAGGTGACGTTCTCCGGGCGCCCATCGAGTTCGTCGGCGCCGGTCGCGCCCCAGGCGCGCAGCTGCTCGATCACCCCACGCACCAGCACTTCCGGCGCCGAGGCACCGGCGGTGATGCCGACCCGGGTGATACCGTCGAACCAGCCGTGCTGGAGGTCTTCGGCCCCGTCGATCAGATAGGCAGGCGTACCCATCCGCTCGGCCAGCTCGCGCAGGCGATTGGAGTTGGAACTGTTCGGGCTGCCCACCACCAGCACCACGTCCGACTCGTCGGCCAGCTGCTTGACCGCATCCTGGCGGTTCTGGGTGGCGTAGCAGATATCGTCCTTGCGCGGGCCACCAATGTTCGGGAAGCGCGCACGCAGGGCATCGATCACCCGGCTGGTGTCGTCCATCGACAGCGTGGTCTGGGTGACGAACGCCAGGTTGTCGGGATCACGCACCTGCAGGCGCGCGACGTCGTCTTCGTCCTCGACCAGGTAGATCGAACCGCCGTTGCTGTCGTCGTACTGGCCCATGGTGCCTTCGACTTCCGGGTGCCCGGCATGGCCGATGAGGATGCATTCACGTCCGTCACGGCTGTACTTGGCGACCTCGATGTGCACCTTGGTGACCAGGGGGCAGGTCGCGTCGAAGACCTTGAGTCCACGCCCGGCGGCTTCCTGGCGCACGGCCTGGGAGACGCCGTGGGCGCTGAAGATGACGATGACGTCGTCTGGCACCTGGTCGAGTTCCTCGACGAAGATGGCACCGCGCGCGCGCAGGTCTTCGACCACGAACTTGTTGTGCACCACTTCATGGCGCACGTAGATCGGTGGCCCGAAGACTTCCAGGGCACGGTTGACGATTTCGATCGCCCGGTCCACCCCGGCACAGAAGCCGCGCGGGTTGGCGAGTTTGATTTGCATGGTCGGCTCCGTGCTTACAGGGCCTTCACCTCGAGGATTTCCACCTCGAAGTTGAGGGTCTTGCCAGCCAGTGGATGGTTGAAGTCGATGGTGACCTGATCGTCGTCGAACTGCTTGACCACGCCCGGCAGCTCCGTGTTGGCCGCGTCGTTGAAGATCACCAGCAGCCCTTCCGACAGTTCCATGTCGGTGAACTGCGAGCGTGGCATGACTTGCACGTTCTGGGGGTTGGGCTGACCGAAGGCGTTCTCCGGAGCGATGCTCAGGCTACGACGGTCGCCGGCCTTGAAGCCGAACAGGGCCGCTTCGAAACCTGGCAGCAGGTTGCCGTCACCGACCTTGAACGTGGCCGGAGCCTTGTCGAAGGTGCTGTCGACGGTGTCGCCGTTTTCCAGGTGCAGTGCGAAGTGAAGTGTCACTTCGGTGTTCTGGGCGATGCGTGTCTCAGTCATGGGCAGGCTCCTGCGCCTTGCGGCTCTTGAACATGTCGAGCGCCAGCATGATCGCACCGACGGTGATGGCGCAGTCCGCGATGTTGAAGACCGGGAAGCGCCAGATGTCTTTCCAGTGCACGAAGATGAAGTCGATGACGTGGCCGTGGGCCATGCGGTCGTACAGGTTGCCCAGCGCACCGCCGAGCACCAGCGCCAGGGCGATGGCCAGCCACGTGTCGCCACGTCCCAGCCGCTTGAGCCAGACCACCAGCACTGCGCTCACCACCACGGCGATCAGGGCGAACAGCCAGCGCTGCCACCCCGCACCATCGGCCAGGAAGCTGAACGCCGCCCCGTAGTTGTAGGCCAGCAGCCAGCTCAACAGGTCGGGGATGACCGTGATCTCACGGCCATCGGCCAAGGCACTGTTGAAGTAGAGCTTGGTGACTTGGTCGAGGGCCACGACCACCACGCTCAGCCAGAGCCAGCCAAGGCGCCCGAAGCGCCCCGCACCTGGGTTAGGCATAGTGACGTACCTCGCCAGCGCCGCTGATGTTGTCGACGCAACGGGTGCAGATTTCCGGATGCTCCGGGTGGCTGCCGACGTCGGCACGGAAGTGCCAGCAACGCGCGCACTTGGCATGGCCGGACTTGACCACCTTGAGCTTGAGCCCTTCGACGTCGGTCACGACTGCTTCGGCCGGCGCCTGGACGAACGGCACCACGCTGGCAGCCGAGGTGATCAGCACGAAGCGCAGTTCGTTGCCCAGTTTGTCGAGGTCGCCGCTCAGGCGCTCGTCGGCGAACAGGGTGACTTCGGCCTGCAGGTTACCACCGATGGCCTTGGCCGCACGCTGGTTCTCCAGTTCCTTGTTGACGGCCGCCTTGACCGCCATGATGCGGTCCCAGTAGGCGCGATCGAACGCGCTGTCCTGGGGCAGCTCGCTCAGGCCTTCGTACCAGGTGTTGAGCATGACCGATTCGTTGCGCTCGCCCGGCAGGTACTGCCAGATCTCGTCGGCGGTGAACGCCAGGATCGGGGCGATCCAACGCACCAGGGCTTCGCTGATGTGGTACAGCGCGGTCTGGCACGAACGGCGCGCGACGCTGTTAGCGCCAGTGGTGTACTGACGGTCCTTGATGATGTCCAGGTAGAAGCCGCCCAGCTCCTGCACGCAGAAGTTGTGGATCTTCGAGTAGACGTTCCAGAACCGGTACTCGCCGTAGTGCTCCTCCAGCTCGCGCTGCAGCAACAAGGTGCGGTCCACCGCCCAGCGGTCCAGGGCCAGCATGTCTTCGGGCGCCAGCAGGTCCTTGGCCGGGTCGAAGCCGGTCAGGTTGGAAAGCAGGAAGCGCGCGGTGTTGCGGATCCGCCGGTAGGCGTCGGCGCTGCGCTGCAGGATCTGCTCGGACACCGCCATCTCGCCCGAGTAGTCGGTGGCCGAAACCCACAGGCGCAGGATATCGGCGCCCAGGGTGTCGTTGACCTTCTGCGGCTCGATGGTGTTGCCCAGCGACTTGGACATCTTGCGGCCGTTCTCGTCCACGGTGAACCCGTGGGTGAGCAATTCGCGGTACGGCGCATGGCCGTCGATCGCGCAGCCGGTCAGCAGCGAGGAATGGAACCAGCCACGGTGCTGGTCGGACCCTTCCAGGTACAGGTCGGCACGCGGGCCGCTGGCATGACCGATGTCGTGGGAGCCACGCAGCACGTGCCAGTGGGTGGTACCGGAATCGAACCAGACGTCGAGGGTGTCGGTGATCTTGTCGTACTGCGCAGCCTCGTCGCCCAGCAGCTCGGCGGCGTCCAGCTTGAACCAGGCCTCGATGCCCTGCTGTTCGACGCGCTTGGCCACTTCTTCCATCAGTTCGACGGTGCGCGGGTGCAGCTCACCGGTCTGCTTGTCGAGGAAGAACGGGATCGGTACACCCCAGTTACGCTGACGCGAGATGCACCAGTCCGGACGGTTGGCGATCATGGCGTGCAGACGGGCCTGGCCCCAGGCCGGTACGAACGTGGTCTGTTCGATGGCCGCCAGGGCGCGTTCACGCAGCGGTGCGCCATTGTCCGGCTGCTTGTCCATGCCGACGAACCACTGCGCGGTAGCGCGATAGATCAGCGGTGTCTTGTGACGCCAGCAGTGCATATAGCTGTGTGTGATGGTTTGGGTGTGCAGCAGCGCGCCCACCTCGGCCAGCTTCTCGACGATCGCCGGGTTGGCCTTCCAGATGAACTGGCCGCCGAAGAACTCCAGTGACGGCGCGTAGACACCATTGCTCTGTACCGGCGTGAGAATGTCGTCGTTGACCATGCCATAACGCTTGCAGGTCACAAAGTCGTCTTCACCATAAGCCGGTGCGGAGTGGACCACGCCGGTACCGGCGCCCAGCTCGACGTAGTCGGCCAGGTACACCGGCGACAGACGCTCGTAGAACGGATGACGGAAGTTGACCTGCTCCAGCGCCGAGCCAGGCGCGGTCGCCAGCACGGTGCCCTCTAGGTTCCAGCGCTTGAGGCAGGTCTCGACCAGCTCTTCGGCCAGCACCAGCAGGCGCTCACCGGTATCGACCAGCGCGTAGCTGAATTCCGGATGCACGTTCAGCGCCTGGTTGGCCGGGATGGTCCAGGGGGTGGTGGTCCAGATCACGATGGCGGCCGGCTTGGCCAGGCTGGCCTGCCCGAACGCGGCGGCCAGCTTGTCGGCGTCGGCGATCGGGAACGCCACGTCGATGGTCTGGGACTTCTTGTCGGCGTACTCGACCTCGGCCTCGGCCAGCGCCGAACCGCAGTCGAAGCACCAGTTCACGGGCTTGAGGCCTTTGAACACGAAGCCATGCCTGACCATTTCGGCCAGCGCGCGGATCTCGCCGGCTTCGTTGGCGAAGTCCATGGTCTTGTAGGGGTTGTCCCAATCACCCAGTACGCCCAGGCGGATGAACTCGGTCTTCTGCCCTTCGATCTGCTCGGCGGCGTAGGCGCGGCACAGTTCGCGGGTCTGGTCCGGGCTCAGGTGCTTGCCGTGGGTGACCTCGACCTTGTGCTCGATCGGCAGGCCGTGGCAATCCCAACCGGGCACGTAGGGTGCGTCGAAGCCCGACAAGGTCTTGGAGCGCACGATCATGTCCTTGAGGATCTTGTTCAGCGCATGACCGATGTGGATCTTGCCGTTGGCATAGGGCGGACCGTCGTGCAGGACGAACGTGGGACGGTCCTTGCCAATCTCGCGCAGCTTCCGGTACAGGCCAATGCTGTCCCAGCGCTGCAGGATCTGCGGTTCGCGCTGGGGCAGGCCGGCCTTCATGGGGAAGGCGGAGTCCGGAAGGTTTAGCGTGGCTTTGTAGTCGGTCATTTCAGGCTCTTGGTTAGCGGTTGAGCGTGCCAGTGGGCACGTGCGGCGGCGACATCCGCATCGATCGCCGACTTGAGCGCCTCCAGGGAGGCGAAACGCTGCTCTTCACGCAGCTTGTGGTGGAATTCCACCGTCAGGCGCCGGCCATAGAGGTCGCCGGCATAGTCGAGCAAGTGAATCTCCAGGTGGGGGCGACCGTCACCGGCGACGGAGGGACGCACCCCGATGTTGGCGACCCCGGGCCAGGCCTTGCCATCGATCACCGCGCTGGTCAGGTAGACCCCGACGAGCGGGACACGACGGCGTTTGAGCTGGACGTTGGCGGTGGGCCAGCCCAGCTGGCGTGCCAGCTTCTGCCCATGCAGCACGCGGCCGCTGATCTGGTAGGGACGCCCGAGCAGGCGCGCGGCCAGCGCGAAGTCTCCGGCGGCCAGCGCCTTGCGCACCTGCGTGCTGCTGACCCGCACACCATCTTGCTCGATGGTCTCGGCGGCCTCGACGCTGAATCCGTGATGCCGTCCGGCTTCGGCCAGGAAATCGAAGTCACCGGCGCGGTCGCAGCCGAAGCGGAAATCGTCTCCGACCTCCACGTGCCGTGCGCCGAGCCCGTCGACCAGGATGGCTTCGACGAACTGGCGGGCATCGAGCTGGCTGAGCCGGCGATTGAAGGGCAGGCACAACACCCGGTCGATGCCCGCCTCGGTCAGCAGTGCGAGCTTGTCGCGCAACCGCGACAGCCGGGGCGGCGCGCTGTCTGGCGCGAAGTACTCACGTGGCTGCGGCTCGAAGACCACCACGCATGTCGGCAGGCCCATGGCCTGGCCGCGCTCGCGCAGACGCGCCAGGATCGCCTGGTGGCCGCGGTGAACGCCATCGAAGTTGCCAATGGTGGCGACGCAGCCCCGATGCTCGGGGCGTAGGTTGTAAAGACCTCGAACCAGCTGCATAGCGCGCTTCTTGCTCATAAAGTGGTCGATTATAACCACACCCGGGCGTCGGTGACAGGCAACAGCGCAACGCCAGGGCGGGGATCGGGAAAAACCGACGCCTGACCGCCGGGAGCCTCAGTGCAGGGCCTTGCGGATGAACTGCCGCGGGCGCAGGCCGCACAGGTAGAGGCAGCCAAAATAGGTCACCATGCCTGCGAAGATCAATGCCCCCAGCCGCAGCAGCCGCATGGCCATGTTGCCCTCTTCCCACGCGGGCATCCAGTGCAGACCCGCCATCAGCACCACAGCCATCAGGCCCACGGCCAGTGCCAGCTTGAGCAGGAAGGCCGTCCAGCCGGGCTGCGGCTGGAACAGCTGTTGGCTGCGCAGCTTCCAGTACAGCAGACCGGCATTGAGGCAGGCGCCCAGGCTGATGGCCAGCGCCAGGCCCGCATGTTGCAACGGGCCAATCAGGATCAGGTTGAACACTTGCGTGGCGACCAGCGTGAAGATGGCGATCTTCACCGGCGTGCGAATGTTCTGCTGGGCATAGAAGCCGGGCGCCAGCACCTTGATCAGGATGATCGCCAGCAGACCGACCGAGTAGGCGATCAGCGCCTGCTGAGTCATGGCGGCGTCATGGGCGCCGAACTTGCCGTACTGGAACAGCGCCACGGTCAAGGGCTCGGCCAGCAGCGCCAGGCCCAGCGTGCAGGGCAGCACCAACAGAAAGCACAGTCGCAGGCCCCAGTCGAGGATGCGCGAATACTCGTGACGGTCTCGGTTGGCATAGGTGCGGGCCAGGGTGGGCAGCAGGATGGTGCCCAGCGCCACGCCGAGCACACCCGAGGGCAGCTCCATCAGCCGGTCGGCGTAGTACATCCACGACACCGAACCGGCCACCAGGAACGAGGCGAAGATGGTATTGATGATCAGCGACACCTGGCTGACGGACACCCCGAGTATCGCCGGCAGCATCTGCTTGAGCACCCGCCAGACACCGGCGTCATGCACATTCAGGCGCGGCAGCACCAGCATGCCAATCTTCCTGAGGGCTGGAAGCTGGTACAGCAGTTGGGCCAGACCGCCGGCCAGCACCCCCCAGGCCAGAGCCATGATGGGCGGATCGAAGTAAGGGGTGAGGAACAGCGCGAAGCCGATCATGGCGACGTTGAGCAGCGTCGGCGTGAAGGCCGGCACAGAGAAGCGGTTCCAGGTATTGAGGATGGCGCCGACCAGGGAGGACAGCGAGATCAGCAATATATAAGGAAAGGTCACACGCAGCAGGTCGGTGGTCAGCTGATACTTCTCGGCACTGTCGACGAAGCCGGGCGCGGTGATCCAGACCACGAACGGCGCGGCGAGGATACCCACGGCCGTGACCAGGGCCAGCACCAGCGTGAGCAAGCCACTGACGTAGGCCACGAAGGTGCGCGTGGCCTCCTCGCCCTGCTGGGTCTTGTACTCGGCGAGGATCGGCACGAAGGCCTGGGAGAAGGCGCCTTCGGCGAAGATCCGGCGCAGCAGGTTGGGCAGCTTGAAGGCGATGAAGAACGCATCGGTGGCCACGCCAGCGCCGAAGATGCGGGCCAGGATGGTGTCGCGGACGAAGCCCAGCACCCGTGAAATCATGGTGATGGAGCTGACGGCCGCCAGGGATTTGAGCAGGTTCATCGAAAATATTTCACGCCAGGGGCAAGGGGCGCTGCCAGTCAACGCCTGGATGTGCGATACTCCCGCGCGCTTTTGCAGGGGAATCAAAGCCACCGAGTTTACAGATCGCGGCGTAGAAAGGAATCTTCCTCCTACACGCCCGTGCCATTCGGCGGAACCCTGCAGTCGGCCTTGACATCCGTTCTACCGATCGGCATGATTCGCGGCCTTATTTGTTTGCTATTTACCTAAAGTCTTTCGAGGAGCTCGACGGTGGCCAACTCACCTTCCGCCAAGAAACGTGCAAAACAGGCTGAGAAGCGTCGCAGCCACAACGCCAGCCTGCGTTCCATGGTCCGTACCTACATCAAGAATGTAGTCAAGGCCATCGACGCCAAAGACGCTGACAAAGCGCAAGCCGCCTACACCCTGGCTGTGCCTGTAATCGACCGTATGGCCGACAAGGGCATCATCCACAAGAACAAGGCTGCTCGCCACAAAGGCCGTCTGAACGCGCACATCAAGGCGCTGAAGACCGCAGCCTAAGCGACACGCGTGTTCAAAAACCGACCCTAGGGTCGGTTTTTTATTGCCTGGAATACACCTTGGCCCTGCGATCGGGGGTTGTATCCGACTCGAGCCGATTCCGCCTGCAACAGTCATTGCCTTGGCCTGCACCGTGACGCGTTCATCACGGTGCAGGCATCGATCACTGGCCGACCCGAATCTTCGGCGCCCAGTTGAGCCATTCGTCCTGAGGCTCTTCGAACAGCGCGAAGGTCTGTCGAGGACGCGCCTGACTGCCCATCTGCTCGCCTTCAGGCGTGGCGAACGCGACGCCGCCATCGATCAGGGTCTGCAAGGACTCGGTGCGGATGGTCGCGCCCTTGATCAGGCCGAAGTCGAAGCCGAAGCCGCTGCTGTTCCAGAACCGACTGCCGGTGTGCACCAGCGAGGCGTAGCGCGGTTCGATCAGCACATGGATCAGGACGCGATCGGCGGTCGGACCCAGCTCGAACCCGGTCACCTTGCCCACCGGCACTTCACGGTAGGTGACCGGCACGCCCGGTTTGATCGAGCCCTTGCGTGCCGCACTCAAGGTGATCGGCAGACCGGGTTCGGGCTCGCGTGATTCAGGTGCCTGAGCCAGGGCAATGAAGTCCTGTTGCGCGCCACGGTCCTTGGTGGCCGGCAAGACCTCCAGGTACTGCCCCGTGACCAGGGTCTCGAGGTTCTCGGTGCGGACCAGCCCCAGTGCCGGCTTGACCACCCAGAACTGCGTACCGGCACGCGCGATACGGTCAGCGCCCTGGGTGATGCGCGCCTTGAGCAGCACCGCTTGCATGTCCTTGGTGAAGTCCACGCTTTCCACGCTGCCGACGTCCAGCCCCTTGTAGCGAATCGCCGCCCCCGGCTTGAGGCCATCGGCCCGATCCACCCGGATGGTGATCAATGACCCACTGCGATTGGCCGCCTCTTCGCTCTCGAGCAGGCGGAAGCGCGGAATATGTCGCTTGAGCGGCACGTTGGGCCTTGGCGTGTCGAAGGCGATGCCACCGGCCATCAGGCTCTGCAGCGATTCGCTCTTGATCTTGATGCCCGACAGGCCGCCGGTGAGCGTGATACCGCTGGCGTTCCAGAAGCGGGTCGAACCGTTGACCAGGTTGGCGTACTCCTTCTCGATGTGCACGCCGATCAGGATGCGGTTGCTGTTCTTGGCGAACTGGTAGCTCTGCACACTGCCGACCTTGACCTGGCGGTAGGTGACGGGGCTGCCGACATCCAGCGAGCCCAAGGCATCGGCGAACAGCACCAGGTGCAGCCCCGGCGCGCGCAGGTCCAGCGGCGGCGCCTTGGCACGTGCCTCGAACTCACGCATGGGCTTGGCGCCCTTCTCACCTGGCCGGAAGGAAATGTAGTTGCCCTTGACCAGTGCCTCGATGCCGGTGATGCCCGCCAGTGAGATCGACGGCTTGACCACCCAGAACTGGGTGCCGTCCACCAGGTAGTCCTCGGCCAGCGGATCTAGCGTCAGGTCGGCGGTTGCGCTGGTGAGGTTGTCTTCCATGCGCAGGGCTTTCAGCGAACCGATCTGAATGCCCTTGTACATCACCGGCGTACGGCCGGCCTGCAGGCCCTCGTAGTCGTTCAGCTTGAGCTTGATGCGAATCCCGGCCTGGGCAGCGTCGTAGTCGTCGTACAGCCGGAACGGCAAGCTAGGGTCGGTAGGCGGGCTGTCCTTGCGGTGCTCGGGCGTGGCGAAGGCAATACCCCCGGCGACGATGCTGGCCAGCGATTCGCTGCGCACCTTGACCCCGGACAGGTTGGCATCGATGCTGATGCCACTGGCATTCCAGAACCGCGTGTGTTTGCGCACCAGGTTGGCGTAGGCGGGGGCAATGAAGACCTTCACCTCGACGGTGTCCTGATCCTCGGAAAGCTTGTAGCTCTTCACCCGGCCCACTTGGATCTGCTTGTAGAACACCGGGCTGTCGCGGTTCAGCGAACCCAGGCGATCGGCTTTCAGGGTCAGGTGCAGCCCCGGCTCGTCATCCGACAAGGGCGGGGCCTTGGCCAGCGCGGTGAAGCGCTTGGTCGGCTCACCCTCGCCTGGGCTGATCGCGATGTAGTTGCCGGAAACCAACGTCTCCAGGCCGGTGATCCCTGCCAGGCTGACACTGGGCTTGACCAGCCAGAAGCGCGTCCCGGTGGTCAGGTGCCCTTCGGCCTCCTTGTTCATCTCAATGGTCGCGACGACGCCGGTATTCTGTCCCTCGGTGTCCAGCTCGAGCGAATCGACCTTGCCGACCGACATGCCCTTGTAGAACACCTCGGTCTTGTTGGCGACGATCCCCTCACCGGTCTGGAAGCGCACCTGGATGCGCACGCCGGCCTGGCTATAGGCCTGCCAGGCTAGCCAGCCGCCGATCGCCAGGGCGATCAGGGGCAGGATCCAGATGGCCGACCAGTTGGAAGCAGGCCGGGTCTTGGCCTTAGGCAAATCAGTCATTGTCGTCGTCCGACTCCGTGTTGTCCCAGATCAGCCGAGGATCGAAGGTCAAGGCTGCAAACATGGTCAGGATCACTACCGCAGCGAATGCGACGGCGCCCAGGTTGGGTTCGACATTGGCGATACGACCGAAATTCACCACCGCCACCAGAATGGCAATGACAAAGATGTCCAACATCGACCAGCGTCCGATGAACTCGATGAAACGGTACATGATGATGCGCTGCCGTGCCGACAACGGCTGATGACGCTGGATCGAGTACAGCAGCAGAGCAATACCCACGAGCTTGAAG
This sequence comes from Enterobacterales bacterium AN_CKDN230030167-1A_HGKHYDSX7, assembly GCA_046940335.1. GTDB lineage: Bacteria > Pseudomonadota > Gammaproteobacteria > Pseudomonadales > Pseudomonadaceae > Aquipseudomonas. Next base: position 1,043 of record JBKYML010000006.1, on the reverse strand, counting down.
GTCGGCACCAGGATACTGGCGGTGAACACCACCGCCGCGATCGGAATCATCCCATGCTGCATCAAGGTGATGACACCGGACATGATGGTGTCCGGGCTGCCCTGCCCCAGCGTGCTGACCGTCATGATCGGCAGCACGTTCGCCGGAATGTAGAGAATCATCGCTGTGATCAGCAAGGCCCAGGTGCGCACGATACTGTTGGGTCGCCGAGCGTGCAGCGAGGCACCGCAGCGCGAACAGAAGGCTTTCGCGTCGTCATCGTCACGAGGGTTGAGTTCGTGGCATTCATTGCAGACCAGGATGCCTGCATCAATCGCCCGCATGTTCGTCTTCTCCCGACAGGGCTGTCCAGATCTGGTGGGGCGACATCACCACCTCCAGCCACACTTGAACCAGCAACAGACCAATGAAACAGAACAGGCCGAAGCCGACCGTCACTTCGGCCATGTCGACCAGCTTCACCACGGCCACCAACACGCCCATGAAGTAGACCTCCAGCATGCCCCAGTCGCGCAGGTGGTGGTAGAGGCGATAGAACAGCAGGCCATGGCCACGCGCGACGTTCAGCCGAATGCTCAGCAGGACGGCCAGCTGGCACAGCAGCTTGGCCAAGGGAATGGCCATGCTGCACAGAAAGACGACGATCGAGATACCGACCATGTCGGCACCGTACAGGCCCAATACACCGTTCCAGACGGTATCGGCCGAGCTTTGCCCCAGCACGTGAAGCTTCATGATCGGAAGAAAGTTGGCCGGTATGTAAAGCAGGAGCGCCGTGAGCACCAAGGCCAGACTGCGATTGACCACATTGGGCCGGTGGGCGTATAGCTCGTAGCCACACCGCGGGCAATGGGCCTTTTCGCCGGGCGCGAGGACCGGCTTCTCCATCAGCAGGTCGCACTCATGGCAAGCAACCAGCCCATGCAGGGAACGTTCTGCCAGCGATTCGGAAGTGGCGGGTCTGGGCATGAGGGGAGGTCTAGTGGTGGGATCGGCTCTATTCTAGAGGTCTGACCACGGAAAAGACAAAACCCCTACCTGCG